>CAMYNW010000006.1 GCA_947259885.1 uncultured Gammaproteobacteria bacterium | reverse complement strand
AGTGGCATAGGCAATGCCGAGCCAGCGGTAGTACTCCGAATAGGGAACACCCTGATCAGAGCCGGGATATCGGAGTTCAGCCGGAACGGATAACACCGACGTTGCCGGACAGATCAATAGATCATAGTCGTGCATGAATTCTGCAGCCTGGTTGATGATCTGGCCCTGGCTTCGTTGTGCCGATCTGATCGCGCTGGCACTCAATGCCAGTCCTTGTCGAATGTTCCATTGCACCTCGGGTTTCATGGTGCCCGGATGATCGGCGAGAGTTTGTTCAAACCCAATGGCGTACTCGTGGGCGCGCAAATCATCGAATGCACTATGGACATTTGGCAGGGAAGGGGCCGTATCTTTCGAGTTAATGCTCTCGCGACGCAACCTTTTAATGAAACTTTCAAATTGATGCCGCACCTGATCGTCGATTGTAGTGACGCCGAGGTCGGCACTGAATGCTATGCGATGTGGTTTGATCGGATCACGAGCTGCTGCCAGCATCGATTCTGGTGAATCGGCGAATAGCGCGTCGGCGAACAAGCCAAGATCTTCCAGGGATCGCGCCATGGGCCCTTCAGCGCCAAGAATTGCGAATGGCCGATACTCCGAGTCCGATCGAACTCTGCCAGGCGATGGCCGCAAGCTGGTCACGCCACAAAAAGCGGCCGGGGTGCGCAGGGAACCTGCCATATCCGAACCATGAGACAGCCAGGCGCATCCAGCAGCAAGGGAGGCCGCGGCGCCGCCCGACGAGCCACCCGAGGAAAAGTCTAAATTGCGAGGGCTTCGAGTAATTCCAAACACGTCGTTAAAAGTAATGCCCCCAGTACCGAACTCCGGTGTGTTGGATTTGGCGTAGATAACTCCCCCCTGCCGCTCGAGTCGCATCACCAGCTGATCAGAGTGAGTCGGAACGAAGTTTTCGAAAATGCGCGATCCGAATGTTGTGCGCACACCGGATACCTCTGTGAGGTCTTTAATTGCGACTGGCAACCCTGCTAGCAGTCCCCTTCTTTCCATGGGCAGCGACTGCAGTCTCTCCGCCCGTTCCCTGGCGCGATCAAAGCAAAGAGTGGGTAAGGCGTTAATGATGGGATCCACCGCCTTGATCCGTTCTTCCAGGCATTGCAGGGTGTCTTCAATCTGAATCCGACCGCTTCGTAATCCTTCTACTACTTTACATGCCGACCACTTCCAGAGTTCCTGCATAAATTTTTCATTGTAATCGATGGGCAACCTGTGCAGTTTACACTTGATAATCAGCTGCTACCTAATGAATGTGATTCAAATCCCAATGAATATTCAAATCGAAAGGAGTGCGCACTGCAACCATCCTTCTTTGGATTTGAAAATAGGGTATTACGCGATCACCAATTCGACCCTGGCTTCCCGTAGTTTGCGGGTCAGAATTCGTGCTGACGGGCAGAGCGGTTCATGATTCGATTTTTTTCTGCTGGGATCGGCGTGTGAGATCCATCTGATTTTCGCTCCACACATCAACACCAAATTCACTCTAAATCAACATATATCAACATTTATATCTGTCAATGTATTGATAAGTTTGACATTCGACGAAAATCAGGTACAAACTTCATTCCTTGCTCTTAAGAGCAGGGTAATTGCTTAACCCAGATAGAGGAACCCTTTATGTCACCACTCAATGCCCCGCGAAAGCTGTTGACCAGTACTTTTCTGGCCGGAGCTCTAGCGTTTTCTGTTGCCGCCCAGGCGGCCGAGTCTACTGATCCGATCAAGCTTACACTGCATGATTGGACCGGTCAGCTCATCACCACAAACATTATGGCCGAAGTGCTTAAATCGGCAGGTTACAACGTTGATCTGGTGCAGGCCGACTACCTTGCCCAATTTGCCGGTCTGAAAACTGGAGACCTTCACGTTGCGATGGAGATGTGGGAGACCACTGGGCGCGATGCGATGGATGAAGCCACTGCCACCGGCAAAGTAGAAAACATCGGCGAGACCGGTATGATGGGTATCGAGGAGTGGTGGTATCCACTTTACATGAAAGAGAAATGTCCGGGACTGCCTAACTGGGAAGCGTTAAACGATTGTGCCGAGGCATTTTCAATACCAGAAACCGCGCCCAAGGGACGCTACGTTGGGGCTCCCGTAACATGGGAGGGATTTGACGATGAGCGAGTCGAGGCGTTGGAACTCGATTATGAAGTCATCCATGCCGGTACCGATGCGGCACTGTTTGCCGAACTGGAATCCGCATATCAGCGAAAGGCGCCGATACTTTTGTGGGTATATGCGCCACATTGGGCGCCCTCAAAGTACGAGGGCGAATGGGTGCAGTTTCCTGAGTATTCGCCAGAGTGTTACAACGACCCATCGGTCGGGATTAATCCCGATTTAGCCTACGATTGTGGTAAGCCGAGTGGACCGATCTGGAAGGTAGCGTGGTCGGGTGTTAAAGACAAATGGCCTGGTGCCTACAGTGCGATCAAGAACTTTCGCCTCGAGAATGACGAAATGGGGGAGATGATCACCGCGGTAGATCTGGAGGGTAAAGATCTTAATGCGGTGGTCGCGGACTGGCTCGCGGCAAATGAATCTCGCTGGAAAGCCTGGTTGAACTGATTGCTCTCTCGGGTGCACTCACTGTGGCGCAAGCTGTGACCACAGTGAGTGCATTTTTTTGCGGTCTTTATAATTTGTCGTCATGCGCTCAGCGATGTTGAACGTGAGTAGATCAACATCGATCCGATTGAGCTGGGCATGTCTGGCCTTAGTTGCCGGGGTAATGATTTACCTTGGCAAATCCAACATCAAGTGGGCATTTAAAGTTCCAAGGGATTGGCGCCTGCCTCTCAAAAATCAGATCAGTGAACTCATGGACTGGTTGGTCAACAAAGCTGATCTGGGATTTTTTACTTTTTACGAATTCACCCGTGGGCTAGCTTGGGTGCTGGAAAAACCGTTGGATCTCGCGACCGGAATCTTTGCCACCGGCATTTTGTCTGGCGAGGGGTCCGCGGCGGTGCAGCTGACCCAGCCGCTTGCATGGATTGCGGTAATCCTGCTGGTGATGGTGATCGGGCACTATGCAAATGGCTGGAAACTTTCATTGTTTGTAGGCGCCTGTTTTGGTTATCTGGCTGTCTTCGGACAGTGGCACAGCGCCATGGTGACGCTGTCATCGGTGCTGATCGCAGTGCCGATCGGTGTGGCCGGTGGGGTGTTGCTCGGGATCGTGGCGTATCGCTATAGGTGGGTGGAGAAGATAATCACTCCACTGCTCGATCTTATGCAGACCGTACCGGTGTTTGCTTATCTGGTACCGATTCTGTTCCTGTTTGGATTTGGTCCGGTAGCTGCAATGATCGCTACAATGATTTATGCCATGCCGCCTATGGTTCGAGTCACTATTCTTGCGTTTCGCCAGGTCCCTGAAGAATTGACAGACCTGGGCAAAGTGACGGGTTGTACTTTCTTACAAATGTTACAAAAGGTGTTGATACCAGCATCCGCTCCGTCGCTGATGATCGGGGTCAACCAGGTGATCATGTTGTCGTTGAACATGGTGATTATCGCGTCAATGATCGGTGCCGGTGGGCTAGGTTACGATGTATTGACTGCGCTTCGCAGGCTTGATATTGGTGCGGGCTTCGAATCCGGTGTGGCCATTGTAGTACTGGCGATTGCCCTCGACAGGTTAAGTCAGGCTTTTGCCAAACGAACCGAAGTAAGTCACCAGAAATCCAGTCTCAAAGGCATGACGGGCAGATATCCCTATACCTTGTTTACCGTCGTGATGTTGATACTGATTTCAGTGGTTGCGCTGTTTGCCAGTTGGGTTCAATCTTACCCAGAGTCCATGACCATCACGACAGGGGATTTCTGGAGCAACCTGGTCAAATACATTAACGTCAACTACTTTGACCAGATCGAGGCGGTCAAAGTGTTCATACTGACGACTATCCTGCTGCCATTCAAACGGTTTCTGTTGATGCTGCCGTGGCCGGTGGTCGTGTTTGGCGTCGGTCTACTCGGGTACCAGCTGGGAGGGTGGCGTCTGGCGTTACTGACATTTCTTTTGGCACTGTTCTGTGCGCTGGTAGGCCTTTGGGATAAGGCCATGGTTACAGTATACCTGTGTGGAATCTCGGTAGTGTTTGCAGCGGTGCTCGGTATTCCGCTAGGCATACTTGGTGCCGAGAGACCAGCTCTAGGTCGTTTTCTTGAAACTGTCATTGACACGCTGCAGACCCTGCCTTCTTTTGTATATTTGATGCCTGTGGTAATGCTGTTCAGAGTGGGGGATTTTTCCGCCATGATCGCGGTCATCGCCTATTCGATTGCGCCGGCAATCCGTTACACCTTGCATGGGATCAGACAGGTGGATCCTCACCTGGTGGAAGCGGGAGTGGCGAATGGCTGCACCCAATGGCAGTTACTCACCAAGATCAAGCTACGTCTGGCGATGCCGGAAATTATGCTCGGGATCAATCAGACGGTAATGCTGGCATTATCCATGCTGGTGATCACCGCCCTGGTCGGTACCCGGGAGCTGGGACAGGAAGTCTATATTGCGCTAACCAAAGCAGATACGGGGCGGGGAATTGTCGCCGGGCTTTGCGTGGCCTTCATTGCAATCATTACCGACCGACTGATACATGCCGGGGTTGCCCGGTCCAGAGAACGGCTTGGCCTCGAATGATCAATCTGAGATGGCAGTCCGCGAGGACCTCAAGTTATGAGTGCTGACCTTCCTTCAAGCGCAGAGGTGGTGATCATCGGTGGCGGCATCATCGGCTGCTCAACCGCATATCATCTGGCAAAGGATCATGGCGTGGATGTGATTTTACTGGAAAGGGGAGAGGTGACATGCGGTTCAACCTTTCACGCGGCTGGTCTGGTGGGTCAGCTTCGTTCCAGCGCATCAATTACCCGGTTATTGAAATACAGCGTTGAACTGTATCAGTCCCTGGAGCAGGAAACCGGCCTTGCCACGGGCTGGAAACAGAATGGCGGCCTGCGACTCGCCAACAACCAGGAAAGGTGGACGGAAATAAAGAGGCAGGCCACCACCGCACGTTCGTTTGGTCTTGAGATGCACTTGCTATCGCCCAGGGAAGCCGGAGAAATCTGGCCGATTATGCAAACCAAGGATCTGCTTGGGGCCGCGCTGTTACCCACCGACGGGCAGGCTAATCCAAGTGATATCACCCAATCACTTGCCAAGGGTGCACGCCTGCATGGTGCCAGGATTTATGAGGGGGTGGAGGTCGAGCAAGTGTTGACCCGCAATGGCGAAGTTGTCGCAGTGCGAACCAGGCATGGGGACATCCAATGCGAAAAACTGGTGAACTGTACAGGGCAATGGAGCAGCCAGGTTGGGAAAGATCATGGTGTCAGCATTCCGCTTCAGTCCATGCAGCACCAGTATATGGTGACCGAGGCGATCGACGGCGTTTCAAAAGACCTGCCTACGCTGCGGGACCCCGATCGTTTGATTTATTTCAAAGAGGAAGTCGGCGGGCTGGTAATGGGTGGATACGAACCAAACCCCAAGGCCTGGGATGTTTCGCCAATTCCCGACAATTTCAGATTTTCCCTGCTGGATGAAGACTGGGACCACTTCGAACAGTTGATGCAGCAGGCGATTATCCGTGTGCCTGCATTGGAAAATGCCGGAGTTAAAACCCTTGTGAACGGGCCGGAATCTTTTACCGTGGACGGTAACTTTATCCTCGGTGAAACGCCGGAGATTAAAAACTACTTTGTCGGTGCGGGATTTAACGCCTTTGGTATTGCTTCCGCCGGTGGTGCGGGCTACGCGCTAGCCGCCTGGGTGGTCCGGGGGGAGCAGCCAATGGATCTGTGGGCGGTAGATGTACGTCGATTTTCGGAACTGCACAAGGACCAGTCCTGGGTCAGAACACGCACAATAGAGGCGTGTTCAAGGCACTACGCCATGGCCTGGCCAAACGAGGAATATCAGAGCGGCCGCCCGGTATATACCTCGCCGTTGTACCAGAGATTGAAGCAGCAGCGCGCTTGCTTTGGCTCAAAGCTTGGTTGGGAACGCCCCAACTGGTTTGCACCGCCAGGAGTCGAACCCTTGGATACGTTCTCATTTGAAAGAGCCAACTGGTTCGAATATGTGGGGCAAGAGCATAAAGCCTGTCGCGAGCGAGTAGCACTATTTGATCAGAGTTCATTCGCCAAATTTGAAGTGTCTGGTGCGGCAGCGATTCATGGCTTGGACTGGATTTGCGCCAACAATATCAATAAGCCGGTTAGCAGCGTGACCTATACACAAATGCTGAATACCCGTGGCGGTATCGAGTGTGATCTGACCGTGTCGAGGATTTCCGAAAACCTATGGTATATCGTCACAGGAACTGGGTTCAGGACCCATGACCTCGCATGGATCAGGCAGAACCTTCCCGCCAAATTCGAGATTGAAGTGCGCGATGTGACCGAACATTGGGGAACGCTTTCATTGATGGGGCCCCGTGCACGTGACGTACTGCAGGCAGTAACGGATGCGGATATATCTTCTGATGGATTTCCATTCGCAGCCGTCCAGGAAATTGAAATCGCAGGCCGGGCGGTTCGTGCGCTACGAATTACCTATATGGGCGAACTGGGTTGGGAAATTCATATGCCGATTGAGTCGTCGGGAGATGTTTACGACGCGCTGATGCAGGCTGGCAAGGCCCATGGTATTGCCAACGCAGGGTATAGAGCTATCGAAAGTCTCAGACTTGAAAAAGGGTACCGCGCCTGGAGTACAGACATTACACCCAACGACTCCCCTCTCGAGGCGGGATTATCATGGGCAGTAAAACTGAAAACGGATACACCGTTTCTCGGCCGTGAAGCGACCGAGACCATTGCATCTAATCCTCTGAAAAAACAGCTATGTTGCTTTACCATAGAGGATGCCAATGTCGTGCTGCACGGCCGAGAGACCATCATTCGTAACGGTGAACCGGTTGGTTATGTCACTTCCGCCGGTTGGGGATATACCATGGGCGCGAATATTGCCTATGGTTATGTGCGAAACCCCGAAGGTTGCACGTCAGAATTCTTGCAAGCGGGTCAGTATGAACTGGAAGTCGCGTGTGAAAGAGTTTCCTGCATGCTCCAGACTGCACCTCCGCTAAGCTGAACCGATCGTCAGAGGTTAAACGGGCGCCGAAGAATCTTATGGTGCGCCGCCAGACTCTTCAGCCTCTGGCGGGTCAAGATATTCAGCAACCAGTTCCGTGAGGCCGACCACTTCAACATCCATTTCATTATGCTCGATACCTTCTTCGAGAATGTTGCGGCAGTTGGCGCACGCGGTGACCAGGGTTTTAACCCCCAGCTCATCCAACTGACGCTTTTTTATATTGAATGCCGCAAGACGTAAATCTGACGCCCGATCGTTTGCGCTGACTCCACCCCCTCCGCCGCAGCACCAGTTCATGACGCCATGTTGCTTCATTTCGACAAAGTTAGAAGCAACACTATTCAAAAGTCTTCGCGGTTCTTCTACTACGCCACCCTTGCGCACTAAATTGCAGGGGTCGTGGAATGTGACCTTTACGTCAGTTTTTCCGGTTGTGGAAATCCGACCATTCCGCTGCAGTTCATCCAGCAATTCGACGATATGCACGACCCGAAACGGTATTGGCTTACCAATCAGATTGGCACTTTCCCAGCGTATTGCGGTATAGGCGTGCCCGCACTCCGGGCTGATGATGTTGCTGACTTCCAGGTCGGTGGCAACTTTGAGCACACGCTCTACCAGTTCCGCAGCGACCCTGGAGTCGCCTATCTGGATGCCGCTATTGGTTGCTTCAAAAGTTTCGCTGCTCAAAGTCCAGGACACGCCTGCCTGATGCAGAATCCTGGTGAGGCTCGAAATGTATTCAGGGAATCCCATTATTTCCAGTGAAGAGAGCAGGCCCAGATATTCCGCTCCCTTAATATCTACCGGCACAGGCAGACCGGTTTCCTTTTCGATATGTTTAATCTGTGCACTCAGAGCTTTCCAGGTAACGCCCATTGGGCTGCCGGTATCCACAGCCCTTTTGGTCGCCTCTTTTAAACCGTCCGGGGCATAACCCGCGGCGCAGAATCCTTCTCGTTCCTTTCTAATCATATAGGAAATGTCATTTCCTACCGGGCATACCATACTGCAGCGCCCGCACAGTGTGCACGAGTCATAAACCAGGTCTTCCCAATCGATAAAGTCCTCCTCGCTCAGCGGTTTCGTGATGCCTAGCGCTTTTGCCATTTTTCCGAAAAAAGTGTATTCCTGTCGCCACACTTTCTTAAGTGGCTCCAGCTTATAGATCGGGGTGTAGCGTGGGTCGCCAGTTTCAACATAAAACTGGCAAGCTTCTGCACATAATCCGCAGTGCACACAGCTCGAGAAATAAGAGGCAATGCGCCAGTCGATCTGCTGTTTCAGCGCGACCGCGCCTTTTTCGAAGTCGGGCTCTGGGTCGGAGGTGGAGGTCGAGAACATTAATTATTCATTGTCAGCAGTTCAAGCTTTCACGCCATGCCTGCCCGCCCTCGCACCGCTGGCGCCTCTGCTCAGGAAGAAGGTGAAGGCATGCATCAGGTTGCTGAAAGGGAAGTAGATCATCAACAGCTCTACCCCCAGTACGTGCAGCACCCTCAAGCCGGCAAAGGATTCAAATAGAGCCAGGCAACCCGTCACCATTGCAAAGAAAGTCAGCCAGGCGGCGAGATGGTCGTCGAGACGGGTAAGCAGACGAGTAACGGGATGCATTACTCTGCGCAGCCACAGCAATATCAGACCGGCGAAGGCAATTTCAGCGGATAAAATAAAGGCCCAGTGCGGCATCGCTGGCCATCCGAAACCAAGCAAATGATTTTTCAGGAACTGGACATGCGGCGCAGCGAAGAACAGCAACGCCAGCAACCCAATATGGAACATGTATCCAGCAATAATATGAAAACGGTTTGATCTGATCGTTTCTTTTCTTGGGAAAAATCTTCTTGCAATGGTTCCCGCTGCGCCTTTAACTGACGACCCACGTGCTGCTGCGAGGTCCTTACTCAGCCCGCACATCAATATCATGGCGATTCTGCCGACCACGCCCGCAGTAAACACGATCACTGCAAAATTCCAAAAGGGACCTAGAATAAAGTCACTCATTTGGCGCGCCTGGTACCCGACTGGCCTCTGGAGTCGCGCCGTCATCGGGGCGCCATTTGTCATGATGCAACTCGGCCCAGGCTTGTTCGACATAGCCTGTTGTCATGCCGCGAAGCGTGCCTTTAGTGCCGATCGTGCCGAGGTAGATATGGCCAAAGGAAACTGAGATAAACAGGATGGCTGCAATGCCATGCAATACATGAGCCAATTCCAGGGTATTGCGATCGAAGTTCAGGTTTGCAAAATCCAAAATGATGCCCGAAAAGGAAATTATGGTACCGAGCAATAAGACCAGCCAGAACCATATCTTTTCACCAAAGTTAAATCGACCGGCACTGGCATGTTTGCCCAGCATGCCGCCGCCCTTGATCAGCCAGGACAGGTCTCCTTTGCGATAAAAATTGTCTCGAGCATATTCAATCACCAACAAAAACAATGCGACGATAAATATTGGACCGAACAGGTTATGCGCCTCCTTGCTGGCGGACGCGGTCAGCGCGAAGCCACTCGATCCGAAAAGAGGAATTAAAACAAAGCGGCCGTACAGCAGTATCAGTCCAGTGAGGGCCAAAATCCAAAACAGAATTGCTGTAAACCAGTGCACCACACGCTGGTATACGGAAAATCGCAGCAGCAACTCTTTTGGCTCATTGGATAGGTGCTGAACGGGTCCCCGCAATGCATAAAAGATCGCTATGGTAAAAAGTACCGCCCCCATCAAATAACTGCCATAAGGCGCCAACAGGCGCATTCTGAACTGTCGCCAGTTTTGCCCGTCATTGTTGATCAGTACATTAGCTTCTGGCCCGCCGACGGCGGAGTAACCCGCGGTACCGGTTCGCACATTGCGCCAGAAGTTTGCCCTTGGATTGTTCTGAACAGTGTCTAAGGAAGCGATGTCGTTGCTGGCGGAAGCCCATAAGTATGGCAGGACGGGCAGTGTAAATGTACCCAATAAAAGCAGAACCCCTGCCCAGATCAAGCCGCGCGCGCTCCTACATCTGGACTTATTCATTTTGGTTCTAACATTATTCGAAGCGTGGCAGGATGCGCCGCGATCGACAACCCTGCGGGATTTCTGGGTGACAGAACAAATATTATCTTTACAGCATCTCGCAAAACCTGAGGCAGATCAAACTAAACAAAGAACATCTGCCTGGCAAATATAGCGGTACCCAGTCACCGGATCAATTGCTGTTGTAGCTGTAGTATTCATTTGCCGGCTGCAGCAGAGACATGTGGACAAACCCTTTCACAATGTCGTCCTGGGCAACCATATACCAGTTTTTTTCCACCACGCGACCCAGCACATGCACCTGCTCTCCGGGTTGGAGCCCGCCTACCACGACGTATTTTGTGCCGGGACCGCCGCGCACATTACTCGTTCGAGTTGCGCTGTATACGGAGTCAATATGCTCGAGTTCAGGTGTTGCCTGAACTGGGTACAGGTAGCCTTTGGTTGGCGAATTACTGGTGTATTGGCGACCTGAGTTCCAGTTTCGTCCCACTTTTCCACCAAAGATATATCCCCCCACAGCGCCGGCCGCGATGGCCATATCATTGCCAGTTCCTTTTCCGATTTGTGAGCCAAGCAAAGCGCCCACTCCGGTGCCAACGATTCTGCCTACGTTTTCATTAGTAAAGAACTTTTGCCCATAATAATTTTGATCCGCATGCGCGGTAGAGATCATTAATGCAGCAAGTACTGCAGTTGTTCCAAGTTTTAGATTTTTAATTTTCATCGTGTTATGCCCTCAGCAGTTATTAATCTTGCACTGAGTTTGTACCTGCAATCATGAACTATCGCTGAATCAAGTCTGAATAAAAAGTAATGTTCGAGAGTTATGTTATGAACCAGGACGTGATCACGACAAATCTAGGGGAAAACCAATAGACAATTCAGTCGCTATTGTTTAGCTGTTCAAATGATGATTGGTGGGCGGATAGCTCAATAAGAAGATCGGCTGGCTTCCAAAAATAACCATCCTCCAATCTATATTGTTCGATTTGTTTTAAAATCGAATCCACACCTTGCATGTCTGCGAACTTCATAGGACCGCCTCGCCATCGCGGAAATCCATAACCAAATAGCAATGTGATATCCACATCGAGTGGACGCAGGGCAATGCCTTCTTCAACCACTTTAGAGGCTTCATTGATCATAGCTGCGAGATAGCGCGAAACAATTTCGTCGTTGTCGAACCGACGTGCATGTATTCCTTTTGCAGATCTGGCGTCGCTTATGAGCTGCTCAATTTCCGGGTCAGGTAGTCCCTTGGGGTCTTCCTCGTAACGATAGTACCCTCGCCCCGTTTTGCGACCGAGCCAGCCAAGTTCGCAGATCTGGTCTGCGATGTTGACGTATCGCTCCTCCGGGGGGCGTGATGGCGCCAAACGTTTTCGATTAGCCCAACCGATGTCGAGTCCGGCAAGATCGGCGGTCTGGTATGGCCCCATTGCAAATCCGAACTCTCTGAGCACTGTGTCGACCTGATATGGTGACGCACCGTCTTCCACCATGTAGTCTGCTGCCTTGCGGTAAGCGGCCATGATTCGATTACCAATAAAACCATCGCAGATCCCGGCTCTGACAGCTACCTTGCCAAGTCGTTTGGCCAGGGCAAATGCGGTGGCGGTCACATCGGGGGAGGTGGTATCGGGCACCACTATTTCGAGCAGTTTCATGATGTGTGCAGGCGAAAAGAAATGCAGTCCAATGACATCAGCGGGTCGATCCGTAGCGGCCGCTATCTGATTAATATCGAGATAGGAGGTGTTGGTTGCCATAATGGCGCCAGGAGGCATCTCTTTGTCGAGCGCTGCGAATACTTTTTGTTTTAACTCAAGATTTTCGAACACGGCTTCAATAGCAAGATCTGCGCTACTCGCTGGATGATAATCTGCCGCTGTGCTGAACCTGTGTGCCAGTATTTCAGCGTAGTTCGCTTGATCCAGCTTGCCGCGCTCGACGGCTCCTTTAAGGATCCGGTTGACATTAGCTTTACCCCGGTCGGCACAATCCTGATCTCGTTCGATCATGGTCACGGTAAGCCCGCCAAACAAAAGTGAAGCAGTTATCCCTGCGCCCATGGTGCCGCCCCCGATGACACAAACATTTTCGATATCGCGGGGATGGGCAATCGATGATTCGGGTATCTTGGCTGCCTTCCGCTGGGCAAAAAAGGCGTGAATCAGCCCTTGTCGCTGGGGGGATTCCATACATTCAAGAAAAAGCGCGCGCTCTTTTTTAAGTCCTTGTTCAAACGGAAGTTCGAGACATGCTTCTATAGCTTCCACACATTTATGGGGTGAGAACAGGTGTTTGGAAGATCCCACGAGCTTATCTCGATATTGCGATATGGCTGAGATATTTTCAGGATTTTTAACCAGTTTGTCAGCGATATCGCAGGTGCGACGAACTTTTGCACCAGACGCAATGATTTCTTTGGCAAACTCCAGGGCAACCTGGCGCGGGTCTTGCTCCCGGCTGACTTTATCCACAAGCCCTAATTCCAGTGCGCGCTTCGAGCTGACTGGGCTACCGTAGACAATCATCTCGAGCGCCGCTTCGATACCAATCAGGCGGGGCGTGCGCTGGGTGCCGCCCGCACCAGGCAGTATCCCGAGGGTGACTTCAGGCAGGCCAACCTTTCCGCTTTCGATGATGACCCGATAGTGACATCCGAGTGCGATCTCCAAACCGCCTCCCAGTGCGGTACCATGAATACAAGCGATCACCGGCTTTTCAAGATTCTCAATAGTGTTGATAACGTCAGGTAAAACAGGGGGCTGAGATGGTTTACCAAATTCCCGAATGTCAGCGCCGGCAACAAACGTTCGTCCAGCTGCGTAGAGCGCAATCGCCGCGATGTCTCTATCCTGATCAAGCTCAGAGACTGCCTGCATCAGGCCGGAACGGACTTTAAAACCAGCCGCGTTTACAGGCGGGTAATCAATCTTGATCAATCCCACGTTTCCGTTTTTTTCTATGTTGATGACAGTCATGAGTGGTAATCAGATTTAATGCGGCCTGGTTGAGATTTCGTTAGATCTTAGATTCTAAAGCACGGGCTCAGCATATAAACTATCGTCAGCGAATATAAGATTGTTATTATTAGATTCTGTTCGTAGCTGCTGTCAAATTACTACGCCTGGATCCCAACTGAACTTCACCAGAAAATTGATTTCAGCTTATGCTTGATGCTTATATTTACGATGGTGTGCGTACCCCGTTTGGCCGGCATGCCGGCGCTCTAGCACCGGTTCGTCCTGACGATCTGCTTGCTGGAGTTCTGAAGACGCTGGTAGAGCGCAACGTTTTTACTCCCGATCACTACGAAGACGTTATCGTGGGCTGTGTATGTCAGAGCGGTGAAGACAGTCGGAATATTGCGCGTTTTTCAGCGTTGCTGGCCGGGTTGCCTGTGGCAACAGGAGGTCTGACGGTGAATCGTCTATGTGGGTCGGGACTTGCTGCATTGCTGGATGCAGCTCGATGTATCAGCGTCGGTGAATCGGAGCTCTATATGGCGGGAGGAGTGGAGAGCATGACACGCGCGCCATTTGCCTTAGCCAAGTCTGTGATGCCTTATCAGAGAGATGCGGCCATATTCGATACGGCTATCGGCACGCGCTTCCCAAATCCGGAATTCGCAAGGATATTCGGAATCGAAAGTATGCCGGAGACTGCTGATAACGTCGCAAAGGAGTATGGAATTAGTCGGGAGCAGGCCGATCAGTATGCCTTCTACTCCCAGAGCCGTTACAAGTCCGCATTCGAAAATGGGTATTTTAAAGAGGAAATTGTGTCGGTGGAGGTGCCGCAGGGAAAAAAACCCCCAACGGTTAGTGTCGACAATGACGAGCATCCGCGCCCTGAAGCCTCACTGGAGAAAATGCGGTCGCTTAGCCCCTTGTTCGAAGGCGGAGTGACTACAGCCGCCAATGCCTCCGGAATAAACGATGGTGCAGCGGCGATTGTGGTGGGCTCACATGAAATCGGTGAAAGACATGCTCAAATGCCTCGGGCGCGCATATTGTCCGGGGCGATTGTGGGAGTCCCGCCAAAAATGATGGGGATCGGCCCGGCCTACGCTATTCCCAAGGCGCTTGATCGCGCGGGCTTGTCATTGCAGCAGATCGATCTGATTGAGATCAATGAAGCTTTTGCTGCCCAGGTCCTGGGTTGCTTGAAAATCATGCAAATTGATCCGCAGGATTCAAGATTAAATCCTAACGGTGGGGCTATTGCCATCGGCCATCCACTAGGCGCTTCGGGCGCTAGAATTGCCTTGACCGCGGTTAGGCAACTCGAAAAAAGTGGCGGCCGATACGCCGTACTATCGATGTGTATTGGCGTCGGGCAGGGGATAGCAGTGGTTATCGAGCGTCTGAATCAGAACTGATGATAACGACTGCCGAGTTTGTCATAACAGGCATCAGTTAGTCTGCCGGCTCAAGTCGTAATAGCTTGCCGTTTGGCCTGGCGAGATCAGTCAGGATGTAAAGATAACCATCGGGCCCCTGTCGAACATCGCGAATGCGCTCACCAAGTTCGTTAAGCAGTGCTTCCTGGGCCACTATAGTGTCTCCATCCAATTCCAGTCGCCGCAAGTGTGCGCCTTTCAAAGCGCCGACAAACAGATCGCCATCCCATTGTGGAAATAATGAACCGGAATAAAACGTCATGCCGCTGGGAGCGATTGAAGGGTCCCAGTAGATGACCGGCTGTTCCATTCCGGGTGCTTCGGTCAACTCAGAGATTATTGCGCCACTGTAATCAATGCCATAGGTGATGGCGGGCCACCCATAGTTGACTCCGGGTCGAATAATATTTACTTCATCACCTCCGCGCGGCCCATGCTCGTGTGACCAGATTTGATCGCTTCCAGGCCGAATAGTCAGGCCTTGTGGATTGCGATGACCGAAGGAATAAATCTCCGGTTTGCTGCTATGGTCGCCGACGAAAGGATTATCCGCAGGCACCGAGCCGTCGTCATTAATGCGAACAATAGTTCCGAGATGATTAGCGGTATTTTGTGCTTCGAGCATGAAGCTGAAGCGTTCCCCAACAGTCACCAAAAGGGTGCCGTCATGGGCGAAGGCAAGTCGCGACCCATAGTGATTGCGACCGCTGGTCTTGGGCTCGACCGAGAAAATCGACTGGACTTGCGTCAGAGCGCCATGCTCGAATTTTGCACGAGCGACTTCTGTACCTGCTCCACTGTTGTCGCTCGCCGAGTAAGAGAAATAAACCAACCTGTTAGAGGAAAAGTCCGGGTGCAGGACGATATCGAGCAGACCACCTTGACCGCTGCTGTATATTTTCGGGAGTCCAGGTATCGGAGTGGGATCAAGAGCTGCGTTTTTTACGATGCGAAGTTTTCCAGAACGTTCGGTAATCAGGATGCCTCCATCGGGCATAAAGGCCATTGACCAGGGATGATCCAAGCCGTTCACAATCTCTTTCAGTGAAAAATTAGCCTGTTCAGATTTTTCGTAGAGCACTGCATCTTGATCGATCTGTGCGGTGCAACCTGAGACCAGCAATACTCCTAGCGCTAAAAATCCTAATAGAGAGAAGCAGATGCGAATTAAACTATGAGGTGACAAAGACATTTTTTCAGGGAGATTCATCCTTTAATTAAATAAACGTTTAGTCTGAACTACAATGATTCGCGCGTTTCCGAGGCGAAGATCATTACACCCCTTTTAATCCAGCACAACCTCAGCAACTTTCCTCACTAGTTGTGGCGGGATAAATTGACATGAATCAAGGATTCGTAATGTGACTGGACCTAGGATTTCACCGGTTCTTAAGTGTTATACACTATATAATTCTGTTTTTTTTCCACAACATAAGCCGGAGATAGGCCATGAAACCCACTAAGTTTGCCAAACTGGCAATAATAACAACAGCGCTGATCGGAACCGGTGTCGTTTCGGCAAGCGAAGAACTGGCACAGAGTAATAATTGTCTTGCCTGCCATAATGTCGATCAGAAGCTAATAGGCCCTTCTTTCAAGGATATCGCTGAAAAATACCGCGACGACGCGGCTGCGGTCGATACTTTGGTTGACAAAGTCAAAAACGGCGGCGGCGGCGTCTGGGGCCAGATCCCGATGCCCCCAAACCCTGGAGTCTCTGATGAAGATGCTAAAACGATTGTGGAGTGGGTGTTGACTATGTAGAGAAAGACAGTGGTTTTCTGCCGAGACTCTCGTACATGACAATGAGTTAGAACGGATTAAGTTGTAGATTCACCGCAAGTTCGTTGTTATCTGCCCCAGGGGGGTGGATACTTAAGGGCGTGTTGAAGGCAGGGCCAGAGGAAAGTAGAATGTAAACACAGCCGCTGTCACAATACGCGACCTAGGCGGTGAGTCTTGCAGACGGCAAAGTCGACACGGCAATCGAGATGTAATTAAAGATTGTCTGACCACATGGTGATCGATTTGTCTTCTTGCCTATTTTCAATCTCTCCTGGCCATTGATCTTCTACGCCGGGTTTTAAGCAGAATAACAAACAAGACATTGGCGTGAATCAGCAGAGCATTCTCGAAGTACTGGGCAAAGTCATGCTGTTTCAACGGTTGACCCAGGATCAGCTTGAAAGGGTTGCACGTTTGGCTGCTGCAGTGCGGCTCAGTGAGGGGGAGTCTTTGTTCGAGCAGCAGGATTCCGCTGAACGCTTTTACCTTCTTGTGTCTGGTCAGATCAAACTGTTTCGTTTGTCTGCGGATGGGAGCGAAAAAGTTATCGAGGTCATCAATCCTGGCGCTACATTCGCCGAAGCGTTGATGTTCTTGGAAAAGCCCAGCTTTCCGGTTGGCGCTCAAGCTTTAAAGGCCTCCGAACTAGTCAGCATCGACGCCCGGGACTTTGTCTCGATGTTGCGCCAGTCAGTGGATACTTTACTGATGCTGGCCGCGGATTTAAGCCAGAGATTACATGGTTTGATCAGGGAACTGAACGATCTAAGCCTGCATACTGGCACTTGTCGTGTCGCAACTTACTTCTTGCAGCAGCCATCAGACAGTGCTGATCAGTTTGATCTGGATCTTCCTAAGCAAATATTGGCTTCACGTCTTTCAATTAAACCTGAAACGCTTTCAAGAATTTTTCGGAGCTTGACCAATGCAGGTCTAATAGAAATCAGCGGAAACAAGATCACAATCCTGGACCGCAGCCATCTCGGAGATCTGGCGGACGTATGCTCGTCTGGGGAGACCTCTTTGTTGTCCACTTTTTACCACCGCCCGTGAATACCTCGGACCTGCGGAATCTGCAGACATCTAGTCGACAAATTCACAACTGACCGCGCTATTCCTGTCCGCAGTCCCTTCGATCAATGACTGGTACCGGCGGACCGGGTAATTTTATTGAACACATTGTATTTGCCTGACGGTTTGACCATTGGTATGCGTTTAACTTCCTTCAGCGTCAGCGCGTCGTAAATCACCACAGCGCCATCCATGTCCCAGATACTAAGAAGGGCGTGTTTTCCCTGCCGATCAAATTCCACATGGGCCGCGGTCTTGCCCGGGGCTGGACGCAGAGTCTCAACCACTTCGAGAGTCTGTTTGTCGATCACGTGCACGGCGTCTCGATTAGGCCCGAAGAACACATCCACCCAGGCAAACGGGCTGTTTTCATGACTGCGCATAAAAAAGCCGGGTCCAAGAGTCGGAATCTGTTTGATTACCTTATAGGTCTCCAGGTCGATGATGCTAACCTGTCCGACGCCGAGGTTCGGGGTAGCGAGTATCTGCTTGCCCTGGTATTCCCAGGTAATCCCGGAGCCCAGATGAGGCATGCCGTCCAGATTGATATCGGCTATCTTCCGACCGAGATCCATTTGCACAACCTGTCCGCCTTTGGTGTCTCTGGAAGTACCAAATAGAAGGCTGTAGTCCTGGCTGAAAAAAAAGTCATCGAGATGATCATCCAGTCCAATACGGCGCACAGGAAATAGTCCGGTTTCCTGCGAAAGACCTTCACCCAGGCGATAATCATGCATGAGTCCGTTGTATACTGGCAGTGGGTCATCGCGGTACTGTATTTCCCAGATCTCTGGAATATCCTTAAGCGCAACTACAAAACTCTGTCTTGGCGCAGCGGTGTAAACCGCACTAGCCCTGGAAGTCGCATTATTTTCACCTGTTATGTTTATTACTCTTATTGGTGAAAGGTCTGTTGCGTCAAGCAGCACCAGGGTGTGTGGCAAATAATTGGCCACCATCACAAAGCGGTCATCAGCAGATACGGCAAGATTGCGGGTATTAATACCGGCACGTACTTCTGTAACCGTCTTGAGATTCCATAGATCAAACTTGCTGATCCATCCGTCCCGGGACGCAAAGAACACGAAGCGGCCGTCAGAGCTGTACTTAGGTCCGCCGTGAAGCGCAAAATGGGTTTTAAACCGATGTATCGGTTCCATTTTGTCGCCATTCAACACTGTCGCATGATGATCACCGAGTTCCACTACGATAAATAAATTGAGCGGATCAGCATCAAACACCGGTCCATCGAGGACCGGAGTGTCGGCCAGGATGCGGTGGGTGTTGGATATCTCCTCAAGACCCCACTCCGGTACCCGAGGTAGAGGCGTGTAGATCATCTCAACCAAAGATTCAGCTTGTTGATGATCCAAATGCTCTGAAAATGCTGGCATTTGGCTAGCGGCACGACCGCTTAATATGACTTCTACTGCCGCTTTCTTTTTCAATCTGCCGAGATTCTCGGGCAGGAGTGCAGGTCCCATTCCTCCGAGTCGCGATTCTCCGTGACAAGCGGCGCAATGCTCACTGTACAGGGCTGTCGTGTCGCCCGCCTCAACCAGGTCATTGGCGAATAGTATGAGCACCGCAACGGCGCACAGCGTAGATCTCATGCCAGCGTCAGCTTTACCTTTGCCCGGTGCCCGTTGTTTCTGTGCCGGGGTGTTATGGGAATCCTTGGCGGCAGTCCGCTGACGCCGATCTCTTCATCTGTCAGATAACACCCTGGATCCTCCGACCAGGGATCCCCTGTTAGCTGCCACGCACGGGTACGGCTGTTTCCTCCGCAAATATTTTGATGCGCACAGGCCGCACAACGGCCTTTCAGCGGCCGAGGATGTTTCTTGAGCCCGTGCATCAGCGGTTCGCTGGTATCATTCCAGATGTCAGCAAAGGATCGTTCGCGAATATTTCCAAGGGTGTAGTCCCACCACATGGTGTCCGGGTGTACGTTACCGAGATTGTCGATGTTAGCGATGTTGATGCCCGAAGAGTTGCCGCCCCAGTTCACCAGCATCTTACCCATTTGCTCCGCTTTATCAGGCATGTTTCGCTTTACCCATTGATTCAGAAATACCCCATCAGCGTCGTTATTGCCGGTTACAAACTCGGTGTGACGGCCTGCCTGTATGTCTTGCAGGCAATGCTCAATTAGAAGTGTGACTGCATCACGCGTGATAGCGTGGTGGGCATCGTCAGTCCGATTCTTATTTCCGCGGCCTGCATAGTTGAGATGGGACAGATAGAATTTATCGATGTCCAGTTCACGCATCAGTTGCAGCAGTTGCGGTAGATCTCTATAGTTATCCTGGGTCAGGGTAAAGCGCAGTCCAACCCGAATGCCGTGAGACTGGCACAGTTCGACACCATGAACAGCTTCATCAAACGCTCCGTCGCGTCGGCGAAATTTGTCGTGTGTTTCCTTCATTCCATCTATGCTGATCCCCACATAATCAAGATCCAGATTCACCAGACTATTAATGTTGGTGTTATCTATCAGCGTTCCGTTGGAAGACAGGCCGACGTAGAATCCTTTTTCCTTAGCTCGGCCGGCGATTTTCAGGATGTCGGGATGCAGCATAGGTTCGCCGCCCGAGAGAATCAGCACCGGAACATTAAACGCCTTGAGTTCATCCATGACACGGTAGATTTCCTCTGTGGATAGCTCTCCGGCAAAATCAATATCTGCTGAAGTGGCGTAGCAGTGCTTACAGGTGAGATTGCAACGTCGAATCAGGTTCCATATAACAACCGGGCCCATTTGAGTATTCGATTGTCTTGGTTTGCGGGTGTTGCTCCCAACAGTGATTGCCCTCAGGTATTGGCTCAGTCGAAACATCGGTATTCCTCGATAAATACCCTTAGGTACAGTGTATGGAAACAGGTTAATTGATTAATCAGGACTAGCGGCATATTCAAGCTGCAAGTCGCAGGCCTGTCTTTTTTAATACGGCGCTTGAAAAAAGTATTTCATGATCGTTGTGCCGATCGCCGAGCACTTCTTGGATCAGATGCGCCTTGTGATGCACCTGTTCTCTGCTTTCTCCATGCACCATCGCAAACAAATTGTATGGCCAGATTCCATCATGCCTTGGCCTTAAGTAGCAGTGACTGACAAACGGCAGAAGCCCGACCGCAGTACCCGCGATCTGTGCATGCTCATCTTTGATATCCCATACCGTCATTCCATTGGCGCGTAACCCAAGTCGGTAGTGATTTGGCACGGCTCCTATCCTGCGAATGACCCCGCTCGAAAGCATACATCTTAATCTGGATCGCACCAGACTGGCCTTGACGCTCAGGGTTTCCGCCAGTACCGAGTAGGGCTCTGGTTGAAGAGGAAGCCCCGCCTGCGTGGCTAGCATCAGGTCTCTGTCAAGTTCATTTGTTTCATACTCCGAGTATGCGTCTGTTTCAGGCGGTCGAATGGTGTCGACACCCCCATCCCCATCGATGTGCAAGAAAAGCCCGATAAAGAACTCCTGCAGCTTGGGAAACTCGTAGACGTGCAGCCCGGTTGCTGCTTGTATTGATTTGACTGTTTCGCCAATCTGATCGGCTCTCTCGGTTGCTATGACACACCACATGTTTAACCGGTGTTCACGTTGATAGTTATGCGCGACCTGGTCCAGACCGTTAATAAATTCAGATACATCGGTAAACCGCTTTTCCGGAACTTCAAGGGCAGCGAGAATTTGTTCGCCGCCCATTCTGGAAGCATTGAACATTGGCCCGAAGCGACTCAATACGCCCTCTGCTACCAACCCCTCAATCAATGAGATCAGAGCGGATTCCTTCATGCCAAGCATTGCCGCGACCTGAAGAAATGGTCGCTTGACGATTGGGAATCCGCCCTGAAACTGGTTAATGAGCTTTCGAGCCCCTGCAGTGAGCTGTACCTTGCTCGTGTTCATGTTATTAGGTTCGGTTTAATGTCAGACGATATTCGTGTCTTAGGGGCTTCCGGATTCAGGAAGGTGCTGCTATAGCGAGCACCACGCTGTTTGAAGCGACGACCGCTAAACAGTGTTGCTGACGGAAACTCTGACTCTGGAACCAGGTCTCGCAAACGGCCCACCTGTTCCAGAACATGATTGCGGTCGAATCCATGAATCATTGTAAACAGGTTGTATGGCCAATTTGGCATTCGACGAGGTCGTCGATAACAGAGAGTCACGAAAGGGGCGTGACCGAACAGTTCTCCTATTTTATTAACTGATTGGTCCGGCACATCCCAAACCACCATCGCATTTGCCAGGTAACCAAGTTCCCGATGCCGGACGATAACGCCAAATCTCTTAATGCAGCCATCTGCTTTAAGCTCTTCGAGAGCGTCTATAACCTGTGATTCTGTGACGCCCAGACGATTTGCGATTTCTGCGTAAGGTTTAGGCACTAACGGAAGTCCAGCCTCAACCTCACCGATTAACAGTGTCTGCAGCTGTTGTGAAGAAAGCTTTTCAGTGTTCAACCTGGTCCCTCCACTCGATTGGAAATCCGAGATCAATGTAAAAGTCATTCAACATTGGCAGTACCAGCACTTCAATCCCGGTCTTAAGTTCGATATCTTCTATGACTTGACGTAATTGACTGGTAGTCGAGGCAGTCACAACGAACCATAAATTAAATTTGTGCTCTCGTTCATAGTTATGGTTAACCTCCGGGTAGCGATTAATCATTCCGGCAATTTCGACAATCTCGCTCGGCTCGACGGCCACCGCGGCCAGGGTGCTCACCCCAACTCGGTTAGCGGTAAAGACCGGCCCTACACGGCTCACCAGTCCGCCCGCCTTGAGGCGGCGCAACATTTCGATCACTTCGCTCTCCGTCACGCCAAGTTGTTCAGCAATATGGTTGAACGGTCGTGGGTCAAGCGGGAGGTCGCGCTGGAAGTCGTTCAGCAATCTTTGTTCGGTCTTGCTTAGTTTGATGGTTTCCTGATTCATTGCCTATTCAGCCTAGAGACCAGTGCGATGAGCCCGAGCGGAAAAGAAGATCCCACTGGGTTTGCTTGCGGGTAATGTCGCGATCTGCTCTATATTCTGCGTGTTATATATCTGCACTTGATCGAGATCGCGGACTGACATCCAGACTTCCTCTCCACGGGGTTCAAACTCCATGTGCAAGACACCGGTGCCCGGTTGGCGACTTGCAATCACCTCTAGAGATTCGGTGTCAATGACCTGAATGGTGTCGTTATCCGGTAGCGCAAAATTAACCCAGACCCTGCGACCGTCTGGCTGGGCCATGACAAAAATCGGCTGGCCCTTGACTTCGATACGGCCGGCTTCGGACCAGGAGTTCATGTCAATAACCAGAACCTGATGCGCACCAACCGCCGGTACAAATGCGTGATTGCCCGCAATTGCCCATCCCTCAAGATGCGGCATCTTGTAAACAGGCAGTTTTTGTTTCCCCTTGCCATAACCCGGAATGATTCTGCGCACACCTTGTTCGAGGTGCCACAGATCAAGTAGCGCAAGGCCGTCTTCTCCGAACAGACCGGCGATATAGTAGCGTCCATCAGAGGTGATCAACGCATCATAGGGGTTTACCCCAACATTCTGAAATCGTGTCACTACAGGCGAGTCTGGCGCTGACATATCCGCAATCCAGATCTCCCCGGCATCCCACAGGCTAAATACAAATCGATTGCCCGGTGCGTCTACCAATCCAACCACTTTAGATGTCAGGCCATCTTTGTATGTGGCGGGGATATCAGCGATCAGCTCCAGCGTCTCGCTGTCAAACACTCTCACGCCGCCAGGCGTGTAATTTGATACCGCAACCAGGCGCCCATCTTGTGAAATGGCGCCGCCAATGCTGTTGCCCGCCTGTAGTATCCTGAGTGAAATTTCCCCTTTAAGCATATCGACACGGGTCAGGCCACCATCTCGACCGAAAACATAGGCATAGCGTTGATCGCGGGAGTACACAACCGAGGCGTGGGACAGGTCGCCTAAGCCCTCAACTGTGCCGAGAAAGCGGTTAGTGCTGGTTTCAAGAATTTTTACTGAGCCATCGGTACGTTCCACAACCAGTCCCAGATCACCGCTTCCGCGGATTTCAGCAGCAGCCTCCGCAGAGAACGCTGAAACATAAGTCAGCGAAACATAGGTCAGCATGCTCACGGCAATCGTTACGAGCTTTGGCCATATAGCGATCATTCGATTTCTCCATATTTAAGTGCCTTTGCAAGCCAGGCTGCATCATTCGGACTAAGAAGATCCCGCCATGGCGGCATTGCTGTACCGCTTTGACCGTCCAATATGACGAGCTCAATCCATTCCTCGGTATATTTTTCCAAGGCATGAGTAGTTAGGGGTGGTCCAAGTCCGCCCTTTAGTCGCGTACCGTGGCACGAGCCACAGTCATGGATAACAAGATTAGTCAGATACCGTTCCCGATCCGGATCGATATCGATACCCCACGCTGGAGTAATGAAGAGGCTAGCAGCCAGCCCACACAGCCGAAGGCGCGTATTCATCTTCCTGCTCTAACAATGGATCGAACCAGGCAAGTTTGGCGCCAAGGGCCGCACTGTGACCGATCACGATCAGGGTGGGTGGTTGCAAATTGTGTTGTTGGACCAGGGCCCCCAATGAAGCGAGGGTGCCGTATACCGCCTTTTGCTTTGAGGTGGTGCCGTCCTGGATCGCTGCGGCTGGGGTTTCTGGATCAAGCCCAGCCTCCTGAAGGCGCTGTGCGACGTGGGCCAGACTGCCAAGGCCCATGTAGATCACTAATGTGCTTTCTGGATCGATCATTGCATCCCAGTCGAGTTCCAGGCTGCCATTTTCTTGAAGATGGCCGGTAACCACTCTGAAGCCCTTACTGACGCCACGGTGAGTGAGCGGAATTCCGGCATAGGCAGAGCAAGCTACTGCAGCGGTAATGCCGGGTACGACCTCGAATGCGATGCCGGATCGCCGCATGTACAAGGCTTCCTCACCGCCACGTCCAAACACAAATGGGTCACCACCTTTCAGCCTGATCACGCAGCGGTTGCTCTTCGCCAGTGCGACCAGCATCTTGTTGGTTTCATCCTGGCAAACGCTATGGTAGCCGGAGTATTTGCCCACTGCAATTCGGCTTACACCAACCGGCACCAGATTAAGAATTTCACGGCTGATCAGGCGGTCGTAAACCACCACGTCAGCGGTGGAGAGCAGGCGCATGGCACGAACCGTGAGCAGATCCGGATCACCCGGACCTGCCCCTACAAGGTAGACCTTGCCACACGGTCCACATTTCTCTCCAGCTACTGACATTGTCCCCAGTCGGTTAGTAAACGTCGTGCATAGTGTTGTAGACGTTGAACTTCCCGGTAGGCGTGACTATTCTTTTATCTTTAATCACGTGTTTCAGCTCAAGAGTCTTATCGTCTACCACCACTATGGCCGATTCCTCTTCCTTACCGCTCCAAACCGAGAACCAGACTTCGTCACCTTGTTTGTTGTACTCGGGTTGAACTACCCTTTTAGGTCCCTCTCCCAGCTCCGCCCAGTCGGCGATCGGAAGTACCTTGAATGGTGCATCGATATTTTTCAGATCGAACACCGCCACTGACTGGCTGATTTTAGTGTCTGGATTAAGCGCGGTGTCGACGTAAAGGTTAGTGGAGTTAGGGTGGGTTTTTATAAAGAGCGATCCGCCGCCCTGGCCCTTCAGCGTGCGCACAACTTTCCAGGCATGATCCGCATGTCCTTCCGGGTCGGTTCCAATTACCGAAATAGTGTCGTCTCCCAGGTGGCTGGTTGCCCATACAGGGCCAAATTCAGGATCGTTAAAATTGGCGCCTCGACCAGGGTGCGGAATCTTCCCAACGTCTACCAGCGCTGCCAGCTTGTCTTCCCTTGAATCAACCACCGCTATCTTGTTGGATTTGTTTGCAGCAGTCATGAAGTAGCGCTTTTTTGAGTCCCAGCCACCGTCATGAAGAAACCGCGCAGCATTGATACTGGTAACCTTGAGGTTGTCGATATCCTCATAGTTGACCATAAGAACCTTGCCGGTTTCTTTAACGTTAACGATGAATTCGGGGTGTTCGTGGGAGGCTACGATCGCGGCGACACGAGGCTCTGGATGGTACTCTTGGGTGTCTACAGTCATTCCTCGGGTAGACACTACCTTAAGCGGTTCAAGCGTGTCCCCATCCATAATGACATACTGCGGCGGCCAGTATGTGCCAGCGATGGCGTATTTGTCTTCCCATCCCTTATATTTTGAAGTTTCTACTGAACGAGCCTCGAGACCGACCTTGATGGTGGCCACGGTATCCGGATTCTCCATCCAAAGATCGACCAGGTTAAGCTTGGCATCCCGCCCGATAGTAAACAGATAACGGCCGGACGCTGACATCCGGGAAATATGGACCGCGTAACCGGTTTCGAGAATTTTAGTGATCTCCTTGCTGTGACCATCAATGAGCGCGACCTGGCCGCTGTCCCGCAAAGTGACAGCAAAGATATTTTCCAGATCGAGGTCGTTCATCTGTTTGGTTGGGCGCTTTTCGGGCGGAATATTAACCACCCAGGTAGCCTTCATGTCCTCCATACTGTATTCAGGCGGCAATGGAGGCTCATGCTGGATATAGCGAGCCATCATGTCCACTTCTTCCGGGGTCAATTCACCTGAGGTGCCCCAATTGGGCATGCCCGCGGGGGAACCAAAGTTAATAAACACCTTGAGGTAGTCGAGTGACAACTTTTGAGTGATATCAGTAGTCAACGGCTTGCCGGTGGCGCCTTTGCGCAATACACCATGGCAGCCTGCGCAGCGCTCGAAGAAGATCTGCTTGGCATGACCAAATTCTTCGGCGGTCATTGGCGGGCCGTCTCCCGATATCAGGTCCTTGGCACCAGAACCGCTCATAGCAGTTGGCGCACCCTCGTAAGCGGCCTCGGCTTCGCTTCCCTTGACCGAGGCTGACCCACTTTGGGCCAGAACTGACCCGAAAAGAAACATAAAGTAAAAAAGTACGAACAGACTCACTGCTGTAAAGCGACTTTTCATTGTAATACTCCTGGCTGGATTCAGCCGAATGAAAACTGGTTGCTGATTGAATGGATCGCGGCAATGGCATGGTAGGTCAGTCTTGAATATGCGCACCTTGACTTTTGTCAATCCGCACGGGTCCAACAAACGTAAAGATTGTCCGTGCATTTTCCATGCTGCTGCCTGATTCTTCTGGAGAGCATTATTCGGATCTGTACAAGTGGTTAATTAGTTATCGTATGCCGAGTCAATCTATTCAACAGGACAAACCAGAATTCGCACTTTTTGATCTGGGCTTCAGGCCTTTTTTTCTAGGTGCTGCGGTGTTCGCACTTGCTTCTATAAGCATATGGTTTGCGGGCTATTTCGGCGGATTGTCGTTTGGTTGGAATTCGATTTCTGGTTTTCAGTGGCACGCTCACGAGATGATTTACGGTTACTGCATGGCGGTTATCGCTGGATTTCTTTTGACCGCGGTAAATAACTGGACCGGGATTCGTACCGCCAATGGCTGGGCATTGTCGATAATATTTGGATTGTGGGCGCTGGCAAGAGTTGTATTCCTGTTTGGAGAGCAATATGTTGTTGCCGCGGCGAGCCTGGACATGATTTTTTCCTTCTCACTGATTGTCGGCGTGACCTATCCGGTAGTGAAGAGCCGTCAATGGAAACAGATGGCGGTACTATCAAAGTTGATAGTGATCGCTGCATTTAACGCATGTTTCTATTTAGGCGTTGTCAATTTGCTGGATGAAGGAATTCGAATCGGCATATACGGTGGAGTCTATATGGTGATTGGATTAATCATGACCCTCGGAAGGCGAGTCATTCCATCCTTCATAGAGCGCGGGGTTGACTATAAGGTGAAACTAGTAAATTCGAGGTGGCTTGATATCTCGAGTTTAGTTTTATTCCTTGGCTTTTTCGTAGTGGAGGTATTCCTGCAAACGCAGTGGCTTGCATCGGTACTGGCGATTTGCCTGTTCTGTGTCAACGGCGTCAGACTGGTTGGGTGGCATACCCCGGGTATTTGGAACAACTGCATGTTGTGGAGTCTTTACCTTTCTATGTGGTTTATCTGCCTGGGATTCCTGCTGGTTGGCCTGATTCATTTTGCTGGTGTACCGAAAAATATAGCGATTCATGCGTTCGCCTTCGGCGGTATCGGATTAGTGACCATGGGAATGATGGCCAGGGTATCGTTGGGTCATACTGGACGGAGCGTTATAGATCCGCCAAAAGCGGTTAAATATTCACTCTCGATGATCTTACTTGGGGCTATAGTCAGAGTGCTGTTACCTTTGATCTATAATGGTCATTACGCGCTATGGATCGCAGTTTCTCAGTTACTATGGATTGCCGCTTTTGCAATATTTGCACTCACCTACCTGCCTATTCTGCTAAGGCCGAGAGCAGACGGCAAGCAGATATAAAGCCGCTCTTGTTTTCTCAGTTGATGGCTGAACAGTTTTAAAGTGTTGGAGTCCTGACTTACGCAACCAGCACAGGGTGGTCGAAAATGAGCACGTTAGGCATGTAGTCCAACAGCTGGCCGCGGGGTTTGACGAGGGTTACTTTGCCGGTACCAATACCCAATTGGAGAAACCGGTCTAACGTGATGTGATTGTCAGCCCATTGGTGGCCATATTTATCGCGATCCATTTCAAGAAAACGCCAGCCCGCTCCGTTGTGCTCATGATAACAGTCGGGCAACTCGTCAAGCAGACACAGAATATGGCTGCGTTGCTCTTCAATTCGCTCATTTTCAAACCGCGTGTTAAATGCCATGCCGTAGACGGTTGTACTGGCCCAGTCTTCTCCCGGCCTCGCCTTGGCGTATCTATAAATCTCGTTAACTTCGTGGGAGTTAAGCAAATCTATACCCCTTTAACCATTTGTTTCGAGCGAGTCCTGCTTTCACAGTTTAGCAAGATCAGGGCAGATGCTATCAATCGCTCGGTTGATGTGAATAACAAATATTACCTATATTCGACGCGGTAGCGCTTGAAAAGTTGCATCGCCGCCGCACCCAGGCCGAGAAGGAATAATATGATAAAGGCGAGCCCTCCCAATAGTGGAATGAGCTGCGTCACCATGATCAATATAATGGCCAGGGCGATCCCAAGTAAACGCCAGCCATTACCGCCATCCTCTCTCTTTCCAATAAGCTTTAGAAACAGATCTCCAATAAAGTTGATACCAACTACCAATCCCAGAAACAGGATGATGAAGTAAAGCGCTAGCAATGCTAAACCCAGTGGAATGCCAATTACGGTAACTACCAAAATCAGAATGATAGGAGGTGTCAATAAGAAAAGAACCACGCCAAGTCCAATGGATTTAAATCCTTCCTGCGTGATCGACGTGCCTGCATCAACTATGAGTCGGGAAAACAGCCATGACATCACGCTTACGCTTAACAGCAATGTTAGAAAAAAACCTGAAATGATCAGAAATATGGGTGCGTCCGGTTCTTCTGGAAGCTCCATTTCCAATCGAATCACTTTGCCGGAAATGTTCGCTCCTGATGCGATGTTTGCCTCAGTTGAGCTTCTGTAAGAAAAATCGCCGGTAATCATCGCTCCGGGTAAGACCTCTATATTCTCCGCAATCAAATAGACGTTACCCGTAATCTGGCCGCTGATCGTGACTTCCTGGGCTGCAGCTCGGAGCTCAGCGCCGAGCTGACCGGCAACGTCAATGCTTCGCGCCGCTGCCCAGGTCCTGCCAGAGATCGTTGCGTTCGGACCTAGTGCAATGGTCTCAGCGGCCAGGATCACATCATCGCCGACTTCTGCATCGATATTAATGATCCTTCCGGCGGCGCGCACATCGTCTCCAATTTTGGCGCGAAGGATTATGCGTTCCCCAACAGCAATCAGATCCTCTGTGACAGACTGCGCCACAGTGACGCGTTGGCCGGCCAGCACTGCGTCACCTGTGACAGCGCTGAGAATATTGATACTGCGCCCTGCAAGGTAGATATCCTCGTCCACGGGTTCCTGGATATTGATGATTTCTGATGCCTGTTGCGCCGGCAGACCATAGGATGTCAGCAGCGTGGCTGCCATTAGCAGGATTTTTGATAGATTCTTCTTCCGCACTGTATTTCACTCCTTAGAAGCCGATAAGTAGGATCGCTGAGCACGCTGACTCGAATACTGATCCTGATCAAACGATAGGTAGATGGAATAGCAAAACCAATCCGTGAATGCGCTTACAAGCGTCGTGTGGAGATTACTGCATTGGCTTCGTCAATTGATTGGCGATAAAATGATAATCACTTAGATTGAGATATTTATATGACCGTTCATACCCTTAAAAAAATGATGGCTGAAGCCAACGCCGTCATTGATACCGTGTCGGTGCATGACGCACTTGAGATGGTAAATGACCCCAACGTGGTGCTAGTCGATATTAGGGAAACCGTTGAGCTTCAGAAGAATGGCACAGTACCTGGTGCTGTCCATGCGCCGCGAGGGTTCCTTGAATTTATCGTTGATCCACAAGGCCCCATGCATCACCAGGCCTTTGTGCAGGATAAGCGGTTCTTGCTTTTCTGCGCTACGGGGGGACGTTCAACTCTTGCCACTCGGACCCTGGTTGAGATGGGATTTGAAAAAACAGCCCATATTGCTGGAGGTTTTGCCGCATGGCGTGAAGCAGGCGGCGCGGTGGAGCCAGCAAATTGACTCCACCGAAAGGTTAAGTAGCTAGTTACCAGCTATATCCTAATTCGAGCTGGAACTGATTCATGCACAGCTCGATGGTCTGACCGGGATTGAAGGCTGAAGGACCATTAACGCATTTCTCCGGTGCATACATCAGAGCGAGCGACAGATCGTTTCCATTTGCCAGGGTCTTTGAGAAGCCCGCTGTGACGTGAGTTTCTACTACACCCGGCGCGATAATATTAAGCGTCACCTCGTTGTTCGGTATCGGCTGGTCACCATGGCTGACGCCGAAGCGCCAGATCATGTCATCACTTGTTTGAATCTGGTAACCAAGTTTGACAATCGTCATGTCTTCCCAACCGAAGCCTGCACCGTTACTGCCCCCAAGACAGCTTGTAAAATCTCCCCCGGCGCAAGCAAACAGCCCGGATGTGGGATTGAGTGTGCCTGGATTTCCGATCGCATCGGCATTGCCATAAAAAATCTGTTGAACATCGAACGCGATCGAGGAGCGCTCGTTGATCTCAAATCCCAGCCCTATGGTCGCAGTGGCCGGGATGTTGAGGTCGCCGCGGTTAGCGAACAGTCCACCGTAGTCATTAAGGTTATTGCGGATTTCACTCTGATAAGAAACGCCCAGGTCTAATTTGTCCGTGAGGGCAAACAGTCCGCCGATCTTTATTCCGAAGCTGATATCATCTTCTTTGCCATTGTTGGTCAGCTTAGTGGGATCAACGGAAAAACCTGAGAAGCCCTGAAGACCTTTCAGCTCTAATTGCGAATAGTTGATAATGCCACTGATGCCGATCGAGCTGCCTTCTGATATTTTCCCGGCATAGTTAAGATTGATAAAGAGCTGGGAATAATCTACCCCAGCATCTCCAGCGAGAAAGGTGCCAGCAGCAGGTCCCATTGGGGTGGTTATAGTGGGCGTATCCGAAGCCTTCCAGTCAGTATTCATTCCGCCGTTACCGTAGACGCTGAGACTGAATGCAGACACATCGTTTATGGATTTACTCCAGCCAAAGCTTGGAATGGCAAACAGGGTGGATTCGCTATCGACCTCGGGGCCTGGTAAAGGTGGAAAGCCGCCGGATGGTGCCCCCGTGGCCGTGTAGCTTCGTTGCGGGGAAAACAGTGCAAGACCGATATCCTTGCGATTTCCTATCATTACAGTTCCAGCTGGATTGGTTGCGGCAGCCAGGGCATCAAGTGGAAGTGCTACGCCTGCACCCGCCATGGCGTTAGCTCTGACACCATATCCATGTTGATAAAGTCCGTTGGTCGCATTTGCACTTAACGGTAGCAATAATCCCAGGATCGATAAGCCTAGGGTAAATCTGTTAACAAATTTCATTGGCGGAGTCTCCGTTATTAATACTAATGGAAATAATATATCAGTCGCGAGCCAGAAAACGGATAAGATGCAGACCATGACCAATTTGCCAAATATATCCTATTGAGCCGAATCATGGAGTTCGCTATCCCATTGTCAGGATAGTAGAGTCTATTCGCTATCCCCTTCGGGTTATGTTACGAGTTCGGTAAATATCCTCGTTTTGGGATCAGAATGTTTTTAACTTAATGACATAGTAGCGTCCCCGCGGCAGTGCTGCTCGTTAATGGGCTCATACGCTCCACCTTGACGTTAGTTTGCGGTCAATTCGGCTGCACTAGTCGTCCTCTTAAAGAGTAATCCTCTATGCCAGAAGGTCCTGAAATACGACTCGCCGCTGATTCGATAGCCAAAGCGCTGGTAAGTAGAAAAACCACTAAAGTGTTTTTTGCCTATCCACATCTAAAGAAATTTGAAAAAAAGTTAACGGGTAAAAAAGTTGTAAACGTTGAATCAAGGGGTAAGGCGATCCTGACGGCCTTTGACAATGATCTGGTGATCTATAGCCACAATCAGCTGTATGGCCGTTGGTATGTTGTGAGAAGCGATGAATTACCCGATACCCACCGTCAGCTCCGTCTTGCAATTCATAATCGCGGATACAGCGCTTTTCTCTATAGCGCCTCTGATATCGAGGTGCTGGAAGCCGGTCAGTTGCTGAAGCATAAATTTTTATCAAAACTGGGTCCGGATTTACTCTCACAGAATCCCACGGTCGGCGAACTGCTTGAACGTCTGGAGTCTGTAAAATACAGAAACCGACAGCTCGGCAATCTGCTTTTGGACCAGGGATTTGTTGCGGGTCTGGGGAATTACCTTCGTGCAGAAATATTGTTTCGTTCCAGACTGCATCCCCGTCTGCGACCGGTAGATTGTTGCCGTGGTGACCTTGAACGGTTGGCAACGGAAATGATTAGGCTTACCCGTCGATCTTACAAAACCCGTGGTGTGGTCAATCCACCATCACTTGTTAGAAGCTTAAAGGCGCAAGGCAAGACCGACAAAGAACAGTATCGTTTCAGTGTCTATGCACGAGAAGGTAAACATTGTTATTTCTGCAGCTATAAGATCGAGCGAATCGATTCAGGAGGGAGACATATCTACTTTTGTCCTAACTGCCAGAGCCTTCCAGGCTGAATTCATCGTGTTGATGGGTTGATTGATATCAACCCGACTTTTTTAAGTTTGGATAAGGTGACGGGTTATATCTAGGCTGTCCAAATGCAGAAACCCATTTTCGAAATCAGCGGTTTAACCAAAATATACGGGTCCGGCGAAGTGGAGGTTCGTGCCCTGAATGGAGTCGATATGACGCTCTATGAGGGAGAGATGGCAGTATTGCTGGGCCCATCGGGTAGCGGTAAATCTACTTTGTTGAATATCGTTGGAGGCTTAGATCAGGCCACCAGTGGAAAGGTGCTGTTTGATGGCCGTTCTTTGACAGCGCTTAATGAAAGAGATCTGACCCGATACCGGCGCGAACACGTCGGATTCGTGTTTCAGTTTTATAACCTGATTCCTAGTCTCACGGCTCGCGAGAATGTAGCGCTGGTAACGGAGATTGCGCGTGCGCCAATGTCTCCAGATGAGGCGTTGGCAATGGTGAACTTGTCAGATCGCGCGACCCACTTTCCGGCCCAGCTTTCTGGCGGGGAACAGCAGCGTATCGCCATTGCACGGGCGATAGCCAAAAGGCCTGAAGTATTGCTATGTGACGAGCCTACCGGCGCGCTGGATTCAAAAACCGGGATACTGGTGCTAGAAGCCCTGTCAACTATCAATCGAGAACTTGGCACCACGGCAGCCATCATCACCCACAACGTCGAAATTCGCGAAATAGCTAATAGGGTGTTTTATTTCAAGGATGGCAAAATTGAAAATATGCAGGTCAATGATCATCCGGTTAGCCCGTCTAAGGTCAGTTGGTAGTAATGCGCGCGTTGGATAAAAAACTGGTTTACGATCTTCGTCGAATCTGGGCACAAGCGCTAGCGATCGCTTTGGTGATGGCCTGCGGTGTAGCGACCATTATTCTTTCAATAGGGTCTTACCGGTCACTGGAAGAAACCCGAAGTGCTTTTTACGAGCGTTACCGATTCGGGTCTGTTTTCGCCTCCGCAGTTCGTGCCCCGTTGACCCTCAAGGAAAGGATTGCGTCATTGCCAGGCGTATCGGCAGTTGAACTGCGCATCATGCAACCCGTACTGTTGGATGTGCCCCTGATGGTTGAACCGGCAACAGGCATTGTGGTGTCGATCCCCGATCATCGTGAAGCATTGGTAAACAAGGTTTATATCAGGCAAGGCAGGCTTCCAGAGAGTGGACGCCCGGATGAAGTTGCAGTTCTTGAAACTTTTGCCGACGCGCACAGATTTACCCCCGGTGATTCGTTTGAGGCAATCATTAATGGCAAAAAAAGAAAGCTGACCATTGTCGGCACTGTTCTTTCACCCGAGTTCGTCTACGCAATCGGACCTGGTGACATGGTTCCCGACCAGAAAAGGTTTGGTGTTTTCTACATGTCCGCCTCAGTATTGCGTGGGCTCTATGATATGGAGGGCGCTTTCGACGATTTATCGCTGACCACGCTTCGAAATGCTGATCTCAAGAGGATCATGGAGGGGCTGGACAATATCTTGAAGCCCTATGGAGGTTCAGGAGCAAGGTCCAGAGAAGATCAACTTTCCCATGCGTTCCTGGATAACGAGCTTAAGGAACTCAGAGCCATGGCCATGATCATTCCACCGATATTCCTGTTTGTTTCAGCCTTCCTGGTTAACATGATTCTGTCGAGGTTGATCGAGCTTGAGCGTGAGCAGGTCGGATTATTGAAGGCAATTGGTTACACCGATGTCGCGGTTGGCTGGCACTACACCAAACTGGTGCTGGCCATCGGCCTGGTAGGTATGGTGATTGGCGTGATCGCGGGTCAATGGTTGGGCCTGGGATTGACCAGACTTTACGGAAGATTCTTCACATTTCCGTTCCTGATTTTTCGACACAGCCTGGATTTGTTCCTGCTTGCAACCGGAGTCACCATGCTGGCAGCCATAGCAGGCGCGGCCAGGGCAGTGTATTCAACTGTTAGACTGCCTCCAGCAGTAGCGATGCAGCCCCCAGCACCCACTCAATATCGAAGCTTGTTTGATCGAAGCAAAAGGCGGTTCCAGCGGATTTCCCGTCGCACGATTATGTCAACCAGGCACCTGTTGCGATGGCCGCTGCGTACTTTTCTGACAACTCTTGGTACCTCGCTTTCGGTCACTCTGTTGGTCACTGCCGTGTTTGCATTCGATTCGATTGACTACATGATCGACAACATTTTCTTTCGCACCGAACGGCAGGACGCTTCGATCAGTCTGGTTGAGGCGTTACCTCTCGATGCACAATATAGCTTGCGCGGACTGCCTGGAGTGAAGCGGGTAGAGCCCTTCCGCGCCACATTGACCAAGTTCCGACATGGCGAAACTGAAAAACGCGTGCCCATTGTCGGCATCTCAAATGATTCACGTCTTCTGCAAATACTGGATGTTGAACAGAATCCGGTGAAACCGCCTATTACTGGCTTGATGGTGCCCGAGATGCTGGCAAAGCAACTGAAGCTGCGCCCCGGTGATCAAGTCAAGGTCGAACTGTTGGAACATAACAATCGAGTTGTATCAGTTCCGGTTGTCGGTCTTGTGTCGAGTTATGTTGGCCTCACCAGTTATATGAGTCTTAAAAGTTTAAACAGACTTTTGCGTGAAGGGGACAGGATGAACGGTGCGCGGATTCGTATTGACGCAAACTCTCTGCCGGATTTGTATCAAGAGATCAAGCAGACACCTGTGATTACTTCTATCGCGTTACTCGATGTTTCTCTGCAAAAGTTTCGTGAAACTATTCGGGAAAATATTACGACCATGACCACGTTGTACGTGGTTCTGGCTGTAATCATTACATTTGGAGTAATCTACAACTCTGCCAGAATACAGCTTTCTGAACGGGCGCGGGAACTGGCGAGCCTGCGGGTTTTCGGCTTTACCCGAGGTGAGGTTTCAAGTGTGCTGCTTGCGGAGCTAGGGATCATTACGTTATTGGCTCAGCCACTTGGTTGGTTGCTTGGGTATCTGTTTGCGTGGATGGTGGTGAAAGGATTTGAAAGTGATCTATACCGGATACCGTTCGTCGTCAATTCAGAAACTTTCGCAAACGCTAGTCTGGTGGTGATCGTTGCTGCGGTAGTTTCTGCGCTTATCGTGCGACGAAGAATAGATCGTTTTGATCTGGTGCGGGTATTGAAGACAAGAGAATAATTGAGATGAATATTAATTGGAAACGAGCGGGATTGTTAGCGCTGATAGCTTTGCTAGTGGCAGGGTTTTACCTGGCGATGCGAGAAAAGCCGGTTTTAGTGGATATTGCTCAGGTGCATTCTGGTCCGATGGAAGTCACCATCGACGAAGAGGGGATTACCCAGGTGCGAGACGTCTACGCCATCTCGTCTCCGATCGCCGGTCATCTCGATCGCAATCTCCTTGAGGAAGGTCAAGCAGTGAATGCTTGGGAGACCATCGTCGCTTCAATTCACCCTATGGATCCACCGCTTCTTGATCAACGTACAACTTCGGAACTAGCCGCGGCTATCGAGGCGGCGCGTTCCAGTGTGGTGGTAGCTGAGATGTCGCTCGAACAAGCGCGCACCGCACTTACGCTGTCACAATCTGAGTATGCGCGGGCTGCAAAACTTGGCAAAACACTTCTAATTACGGAAAGTGAATTAGATAAGTATTCCAGCGATGTGCAACTCAGACAGGCGGAGGTCGCAAGTGCGCGAGCGGTCATACGTTTGCGTGAGGCGGAACTTGCGAGCGCAAAAGCACGAATGATTCAACCCAGGGAACTGCAGGCGAATCCCCATGCTGAGGATTGTTGTGTGCATATAACAGCGCCGATAGACGGTGTGGTGCTTGAAGTGATAACACGAAGCGAGCAGGCTGTCTCTGCTGGTACGTTGATTGCCAGGGTAGGCGATCCAAGATTACTTGAGGTGGTTGTAGATCTGCTTTCAAGTGACGCTACCAAAATACGGCCTGGAGATACTGCGATATTGACGGAGTGGGGAGGAGATGTCGATCTGGATGCTGTGGTGCGCAGGGTTGAACCAAGTGCATTTACTAAAGTGTCGGCACTGGGAATTGAGGAACAGAGAGTGAATACACTGCTTGATATCGAACATACTCCAGAAGAGTTGGGACACGGTTATCGCGTGGTCGTTCGAGTTACCGTGTGGTCAAAAGAAGATGCCTTACAGGTGCCGATTGGCGCATTGTTTCGCAATGGCGGGAGCTGGTCGGTTTTTGTGGTGCAGGGTGACTCGGCCTTTATGAAAAAGGTAAATATCGGGCAGATGAACCAAACCCATGCAGAGGTCCTGGATGGTCTGCTGGTGGATGAAAACGTGATCCTATATCCGAATGATGTGTTGGAGCATGGAAGCTTAGTACAGCCGAGGACCTGAGATAATCCATGGTGCGCGTTGACCAGGCGCAAAACGTAACGCACCTAATCTGTTACGCGATAAACAGCTCGTCTTAATATTTTTTAGCTGATTCAAGCAGAGCCATTTGACAAAGAGAATTTCCGACCTCTCTTGATTCAGGTCAATGATAGGAACAGCCGATGAGCTACCTTATGGTTGGGTTTGTGGAGGAATAGTCAAGATCAATTCCCTATGTATCAGTCACGAATTGAGGAATTTGAAGAGGAAAATACCGCTCGGAGGGTGTTCCTTTCAGCACTTGTATTGGCACCCTTTGAGGTCATGCTGCCTGATAAGGCAAGTGGCGGGGAGTTTCCTCCTTTGAGTGAGAGCGATCCAATGGCGAAGGCGCTGGGGTATACACATATTTCGGACACTAAGGAAAAGACTTGCGTTAACTGTGGGCTATATCAAGGAGAGACCGGCGACGAGTGGGGGCGATGTTCTATTTTTCCAAACAAGATGGTGAATGCAAGCGGATGGTGTAAATCCTGGATCGCTAGTACAGGTTAGGGGGCTGAGTAATGCAGTTAGAGTTAAAGTGCAAATTTGATATCAGAGCGTGCGTAAACGGTGAACACAATGATCCGTGATTTACGAACAGATCATCATAATATTCTGCGCGTGTTGCGGTTGATGAAACGTTCTCTTTCAAACCTTAACGGCAAGCTGGATAGCAAAGAATTCGAACGAGCAAGAGAATGCATCAAATATCTGTGTGAATATCCCGATAACGTCCATCACCCGCGAGAAGACTTGATGTTTGAAATGTTGTTAAACAGGGAACCAAAGGTTGAGGTTCAGGTAGGCAACTTGCACCAGGAACATATAGATTTGTTTATCCATAGCAGGCAACTTCATGACGCGCTTGAATCAGCGGAAGCAGGGAAGTTAGAGACGATAGACGCGCTACATCAGCAGGCTCATGGATACAGTGATATGCAAATAAGCCATATGCGCCATGAAGAGCTGGCTGTTTTTCCGCTGATCGAGCAGAAGCTCACGTTAAACGACTGGAAGGCGATTATTGCACAGGCTCCTTCTGATAAGGATCCAGTTTTCTCCGAGAAGCCACTCAAGAAAGGAAGTTCAGGCTATCTTTTACTTACAAAATATTTCCATTCAGAGCGCATTAGCTAAACACGATTATTAGGCTCACATTTCGTCCAGGCTCTACGCTTGGTGAAGGTGGTGCCGAATAACTGTGCTTCAGATAAATAATTGGTTTGCGGCGGCGTTGTGATATTGGAAGGTCAGTGTGAAACGGGGTGACAGAAGAAATCTAGTTCAACTTGTTTCGTTTGAGTGTTAGGCGTCCAAAAATATTGATTGAGATCAATCTGGGTATATACCTGTTTATATATTTTAATAAACTAAAGAATATTTCATCGAAGGTGATGTATGAATGAAGTTATTGAGGAATACATCAATCCTCTAAATATCAAACAATATTCCTCCAGCTTTATTGAAGCTAGACCATACAGATTTATAGTTGTCGATAACTTTCTAAAGCCAGAGTTCTGCCACGCTGTCTGTCAGGCGTATCCCTCTTACAAGGAGGCCCAGAAAATCGGGCAACAAGAGTTTAAAAAAGCAGATGAATATCGGAAGATACAGATTACCAGTGCCGATTTATTCCCCGGCCCAGTGCAAACTCTGGCTCAGGAGCTGTGCTCGGACCATTTTTGCCATGTCCTCAGCGAGATAACTGGAATAGAAGACCTTGCTGCGGATAATAAATTCCGCGGGGCTGGTATGCATCTTATGCAGACCGGTGCATGGTTAAGCCCTCATGTCGATTTCAATCATATTGAGGAGCGAATGTATCGCCGACTGAACGTTATTCTTTATCTTAACGAGGATTGGGAGGAAGGTTGGGGCGGTGCTCTCGAAATCTGGGATCCTGAAATGAAGACTTGTATGCATGTCGTGCCTCCGATCTTCAATCGTGCAGTAATTTTTAACACCGTTCCAGGAAGTTTTCATGGCGTTCTACCGGTGACCTGTGAATCTGATCGATCGAGAAATACGTTCGCTTCTTTCTACTACACTGATACTGCCCCACCCGAATGGGAGGGCAAATTTCATGGAACTATTTGGGGCTCCAGACCCGGGGAAAAATCCAGTAAAGACTCATTAATGAAAAGTCTATCGAAATTTCTGCTTCACAGGTAAAAACAGGATTTCAGAAAGTCATCCCATCCAAAGAATAAATCTATCTTTTTGACATAGAATAATTCTTACTAAATTGGCGTATGCTCTGGGGGGTGGAGAATAAGCTTATATTAAGTTGTTTGCTTTCTTCCCATTTTAACTACCTTCGTCGCCGTAGTTTTGAGGGATCAATACCAATCCGTCTCGCGGCTCTGCCCAGGAACGCTCGCCCGCGCCGCACTATCTTGCGCAATCCTACTTCACGATGTTCCCATGAATAAGGCAACTGGACTTCGGAAAATGCAGTTCCAAGCAGCTGTATTTCTGATTTAGAAAGCTGCAGCTTAGTTGCCTGAGTCTGCTGATTAAGCTGCTCTATAGTGCTGGCGCCAGTGATGGCCGAAGTCACGCCTGGTTGAGCGATTACCCAGGCCAGCACGACTGCCGCCGGGCTAACGCCGTGATCCTGTGCTATTGGAAACAAAACCTCGTGAATGACCATTTCGATTTTTTGGACAGCCGGGTTAGACACTTTTAATTTTTTGCCAGCCAGCAGGCCTTCAGCCAGCGGGGAAAATACCAGTACTCCGATATCGAGCTCCCGGCAAAGTGGCAACAGCTCTAGTTCCGCGCGCCTTCTCACCAAACTATAGTCTGGTTGCACGCTGCAAAGCGGGACCTCTCCCAACGCTATTTGCGCGGCTCGGACCTGCTCAGCTGAGAAGTTTGAAACGCCTATATGGCGCAATTTACCCTCTCTACGCATGTCCAAAAGGGTACCCATTGTGTCAGCGAAAGGTGTGTGTAAATCAGGGTGGTGAATTTGCACCAGGTCTAAAGTCTCCACACCGAGCCGTTCGAGACTCTGAAGCACTTCGAGGCGGACAGACTCTGGTCGTGAATCCTTGCGCACCTGGCGCAATCTGCCGTTGCCATCAGTGAATTCAAACAACACCTCACCATGCTTTTCGCCATGCCAGCGCAGCCCAACCTTAGTGAGAATTTGCACTTGATTTCGAGACACGTGCTTGAGAACTGTTCCAAGCTGCTGTTCCGCCCGACCAAATCCGTATAAGGGTGCCGTATCGATCGCGTTAAATCCCTGATCGATTGCCGCCTCAAACAGCTTGATCCTTTCCTTGTCGGAGCTCTGACGTCTGGCCATTGCGCCCAGTACAAGGGCGGGAAGACGAAGATCCGTGCGACCAACTTTTCGCATTTTCATCTATCTTACGTTGCGGCCTGTTGTATTTATATTTTTAGCATCACCAGTGGATGAAAGAAGAGCTGGAGAATATGGTATTCGTCTAAAACTAAAGAGCTCAAACCGTATGGCAGTCGATCGCCAAATATTAAAGTCATCCATCTCATATACCAAACACTGGTCTATAGAGAGTTTTCCGGATAATCAACACTATGGGTAAAAATATTATCAGTTCAAGCAGGCCTGCGTTTATATTATGCATAATGGTAGCGGGCTCAAAAACATTGTGACGCTCGATGTGCATAAATATAGTGAATTTAGACATATAGAAATCATCACTTAACGGCCAGAAAACCGCGATTCCCCTTGGGCTGACATGGTCAAATGTCGCCCAGTCAATAAACAGATGCGACAATATTGCAATCGTCCACACGATTGATCGTGCCAAGGCCAAATTTACGGAAAAGATTCGTAAACAAAGATAGAAAACTGCTCCCGAAAATATGGCTGAAAATATTGAATGAGAAAAGGTCCGATGGAAGATATCTGAATTTCCCAGCAGTAGACCTGGAAGTAAATCGAAATCGGGCAGGTTTGCTCCGATCACGATCGCAATAAGCACCCACCACGAAGCACCAGTTCGTTTATAAACTGCGTAGTAAATGGAGAGCCCGGCCAAGGAGTGAGCGATCGGTGACGCCATGGTCTGTAAATCTGTAGCGACTATGTGTGTGTTTTTTGCTTTTTAGACTGTGTAAACCAAACTGTCAAAGACGAATTTACGAGGCTGTTTGATTCCTTTTGGTCCTGACGCCGGTTGTCACGCAATTGATTCCATATCTTATAATTCTGCCATAGATCGCGGATTGGGGTTCGGATTGACGGGTTTTAATTACTATCAATGCGTCATCAACACAGGTACTGGCATTGATTCCAGTACGTGACGAGTAACTCCTCCCAGAATCAGTTCACGAAATCTGGAGTGCCCGTATGCCCCCATTACAATCAAATCCGCGCCGGATTCACTTGCAAGTGAGGTCAGTACAGTGCCGACGTCGGTACCCTTGGCATCTGTCTGCTGAGTTTCAACGCTAATACCGTGACGTGACAGATGTGACGCTATGTCTGCACTGGGTAGGTCGACTTCTTTCGCTGTGGTCACCGATACAATATCAACTTTGGATGCCTTGTTAAGAAAGGGCAGAGCGTCGTGTATGGCACGGCTGGCCTCCCTGCTCCCATCCCACGCTACCAACACGGATTGGCCAATTGTCTCCTTGGGGCCAGAATTTGGTATCACCAGCACCGGCCTACCCGATTCGAATGCGATACGATCAGGTAGCTCCCGGCTATAGGCCTCTCGCGCCTGCGGGTCGAACTGGCTGACTACCACAAGGTCGTGGCATCCGGCATATTTGGAGATCACAGTTGCTGGATCACCTTCGTCGGAGATCCAAGTAAATTTACTTTCCCAGGATTGACTGAACCGGTCAAACACTGCTCTAGCCGCTATAGACTCTTCCTTCGCCTGGGCTTCAGCCTGTTCCACGACGTAAGGAGGTATTGCGACCTCATAATGAGTAGGGTAAGAATAAAGCTGATAAGCATGGACTCCAGTAATGTGCACATCAAAACTTTCAACTAGCGCGTGTGCGGCTTTCATGCGGTGGACACATTTGTCGCTGCCATCGATATGTACCAGTATATCTGCAAGTGACATCATTTAATCTCCAGCAATTTACCAATTTCATCCTATCTGCGGTATATGATTCGGTGTTGATCGGTATCAAGTCTAAAATCGAATCTGGACACTGAAGTGACAATTAGCGTGATAATTAGCATGAGGTAAGCGACTACACGAAAATGAAATTTACAGATTATTACCAAGTGATGGGGCTTGAAGAGAACGCCACGCAGGACGAAATAAAATCGACCTATCGCCGTCTTGCGCGTAAGTATCATCCCGACGTGAGCAAGGCTGCCGACGCGGAGGAGAGGTTTAAGGAGTTAGGCGAAGCGTATGAAATCTTGAAAAGCCCGGAAAAAAAGGAACAGTACGACAATCTGCGAAAATATCGAAACACACAGGGGGATTTTGTACCCCCTTCGGGATGGGAATTTCATGGTCCCGGAGGGGAGGAGAAATTTGAGCAATATCAAAGCCAGGACTTCAGTGATTTTATTGAGGCGATTTTTGGCCGATCACAAGGATTTGAACAACAGCGGGGATATGCAACCCGTGGGGATGATATTCACTATCGAATACAGGTCACTCTTCACGAGGCGTTTCATGGTGCGACCCGTAACATACTATATGATGGCCTGGAGCCGGACACGCATGGTGGTTTCAGGCGAAAGCGCCATTCACTCAATGTAAAAATTCCCACTGGCGTTACTAACGGACAGCAGTTGCGGCTTCGCGGAAAAGGCAACCCGGGTCTGGGTAATGGACCGGCGGGTGATCTTTACCTCGAGATAGAATTATTGCATGACGAGGGGTTTGCTGTTGAAGCTCGGAATCTGACAATGACCCTTCCGGTTGCGCCCTGGGAGCTCGCTCTCGGCGCGAATATTGAGGTTTCTACTCCTGGCGGACCAGTAAAACTCAAGCTCCGGGAAAACGCACGACTTGACCAGAAACTGCGATTGCAGGGAAAAGGATTGCCTGGAACCCCTCCTGGAGACCTATTCGTTGAGTTACGCCTGGTAATGCCGCCTGTAAGTAGCGATCAGGACAGAGCGCTTTTGAGGGAGATGCAAAAGCAAATGGATTTCGATCCGAGAAAATAACGAGAGTAAAGATCATGATTAATACTGTGAATTCCGAAACCCCTGATATTGTTGATAATCTGGATGTGCTCTCCCTCGAGCAAGTTTGCGAGATTTGCCAAGTAGATCCAGAGCAGGTCAAAAGCATGGTTGAACTTGGTGTGGTGCAACCGGTTGGCGGACAGCCTTCAACGTGGACATTCGCTTTTTATACTGTCACCAGGCTGAAGCGCGCCTGTCGGTTACAGCGGGACCTCGATCTTAATCTGCCAGGAGTTGCGCTATCCCTAGACCTTTTGGACGAAATTAACCGGTTGAGATCTGAACTAAACTTTCTGCGTACACGGCTGAGGGAATAAGCAGCAGGCTGATTTCTGTAGTGCACAGGAAAATCAACTTCACTTTTTTCCTTTGATTAGTGCCTGGTTTAATGTCAAGCGATATTATAAATGCCCTCTGTGGGTCGGGAGCTTTCTTCGATCAAGGAGAGGTAGAGATCGTTGAAACCCACATCTCCTGGGTTGTGCTGGCCGGAGAATATGCCTATAAGTTCAAAAAACCCGTTGATCTTGGATTTGTAAATTTTACAAGCATAGAACGACGCGCCTATTACTGTGAAGAAGAAATCAGGCTGAATCGAAGACTCGCACCAGATTTATACGTTGGCGTGGTCAAGATTACCGGGCCACTTGAGTCTCCTGAATTAGAAGGGCCGGGCGAAGTGTTGGATTATGCGGTTAAGATGAGTCGGTTTCCTGCCGATCGGGAGCTGAGTCACATGATAAAGACCAGGCTGCCACCACCAGAAGCGTTTTACCAACTGGCTACAGATCTTGCAGTCTTTCATGACTCGGTTGCAATAGCGGATCAACAAAGCTCGTTTGCGAATCCTGATGTTCTGGCCAGCGTTGAGATGGATAACTTTAAAGTGATAAATAAATTTATTCACGAACCGGGACTTTTAGCGCGTTTGCAATCTCTCGAGGCTTGGACAAAAACATCATTAATCAATCTGGAGAAGAATTTCCACCATAGGAAACTTGCTGGCAGAGTGCGGGAGTGTCATGGTGACCTGCATCTGGGTAATCTGGTGTACCTAAACGATCAAATCATCCCCTTCGATTGCCTTGAATTCAATCCGGGACTGCGCTGGATCGATGTCGCGAGTGAACTGGCCTTTTTGCTTATGGATCTGTTCGTTAACCAATATGAAAGAATCGGGCGGATGATGCTTGATCGTTACCTTGAGTCAAGCGGCGACTATGAACTCGTTACGCTACTTCAGCACTACCTGGTTTACCGCGCCATGGTGCGAGCCAAAGTCTCCTGTCTACAGCGCCCGGGAGACAATGAGTCAAACGATAGGCAAGGTGATTTTATTAGATATCTAGATTTTGCGGAAAGAATCACTGCTCCCGTGTATGGGCTGAAACTGATAATTACCTGTGGATTTTCGGGTAGTGGAAAAACGTGGATCAGTAATCACCTGGTTGAACGTGCTACAGTGATCCGGGTTCGATCTGACGTGGTACGCAAACAAATGCATGGTCTCGGACTCGCTGAATCTAGTGAAAGCGGGATTGACTCGGGAATCTATACACGCAGTGCCACGCAAGATGTTTATCAGGAATTAGGCAGGCTCGTCGATCTGATTCTGGATGCAGGGTACTCGGTGGTGGTAGACGCCTCATTTCTTAGAAAAGAGCATCGCGATAAGTTTGCGGCCCTGGCAGAAAAACATGCAGTGATGTTTACCATCTTGCATATAGACGCCCCCTACGATGTTCTTGCATCCAGAATAGATGCGCGTCAACAATCCGGTTCAGATGCTTCCGAGGCAGGTATGGCCGTTGTTGACAATCAACGTCTATACTACGATTCCCTTGATTCAATGGAGTCTGAACATGCGGTCAAAATCGACTCTACCTTGAACCAGAAACAGATTCTAAGCCTGCTTGAGCCATTGGTACTAAATCAAGATTAGGTCAGGCTAGAGACTGGGCGTGGCATCCCGCTCATCGAAGTCGTTTTCATGCTTGGTTTGACAGTCAAGACAGCGCTTTGCAATTGGATTAGCTAATAACCTGTTACCGTTAATTTCCTCCCCACAATCAAGGCAAACTCCAAACTCTTCACGTTCGATTCGTTGAAGAGCACCTTGCACCAGCTGTATTTCATAGGTTTCCCTATCGGCATTGGTAAGCTCAAGATCACGTTCCAATTCCCGGTTGGACTCGTCACCACGATCGGAACCACCGCGATCAAGTTCACCTTCGGAATTTACGCTGGTCACCCGAGTGTGAACGTTCTCCTCCAGAGTGGTAAGGCGCTGGCTTAACTCCGCCTTTACCTTCTTCAACTCTTCCGGACCAAGACTCATGCGTAGCCTCCTGCTGCAGCGCGTTTAACTCCACAGGTGACAGTCTTAGGTGCTATTTCATCACAACCACTACTTGTCTGGCGTAAGCCCTCAATATCCAGCAGGTAGAACCGCCTTCTATTAATGTCAATTAGCCCACTTTCGCGGAATCGCGCCAATTCTCTACAAACAGTTTCAAGCGCCAGACCTAAAAATACCGCGAGGTCAGTGCGCGACATTGGCAAGGTAAATTCAGCTGGCGAAATTCCCCGTGCGGCGAGACGATCAGAAAAATCTACAAGGAACCATGCCAAACGACGTTCCGCGGTGCGCTGGGACAGAATCATGATGAGATCGTTGTCCCGGTTCAATGTGGATCCCATGCGCTGGATCAGCTCAGCACTGCTAATACCGCCACCACCCTTTAGTACATTTTCAATTGTAGTTAAAGATACACAAGTAGTGTCTAAAGCCACTGCGGTGGAGCGGCTGTATCCATCTTCCAGCGCATCCAGGCCGACAATATCGCCAGGCATCAGAAAAGCAGTAATATGTTCGTCACCGGTTTCTGTGATTCTAAATAATTTAATTGCTCCGGCATTGACCACGTATATGCCTTTCAGTTTATCTCCCATCCGATATAAGAAATCACCGCGATGCAGCAGTGAGTCGTTGGAGTTGGTTTTTTTATGCTGGGTCTGGAATGCATGATGGCTGCGAATTTTTACTGGTGAAAGCTGGGTGACATTATTCATTTTGTTGATCCTCAACTGGCTATAGTGGCTAAGCACCACTGTATCTTTTCAGGCGCGTGGGGAATATCCGTAATTGATGAACCCGGTATAGGTATTTCTACCTATTGTCCCGAATCAAGTGCAAGGTTACCCCGGCCAGCGCACCAATCAGATTATTCAGCATGTCTTTCTGAGTGTCCCACTGGTCGAGGTCGCCGGCGCCAATAAAAAGGACGCCTTCGCCCTTGCCTAAGAGTAAAGCGCCTGCAAACTCATACAGTTCATGGAGGGCAGCGATGCCCATGACAATGAGTAATGTCAGTCCAGCTTGGAATATAAAACTCCTGCAAAAAGACCTGTGACAAATGAACCTCATCAATATTAACGCTGCAACAGTGCCAAACAGTCCGTGCACCCAATAGTCATATTCAATACCGAGAGGATAGGTCTCGTATAGGTCGAACATGCCTAAAGCATGAATGATCAAGAATGCGGCGAATAGAAGATAATGCCACCAGAGCATTTCCAGTTGCTCTTTTAAGAGATAGCCCCCCACCAGCAATAGGGCGCACATCGGTATGTCATATTTGTAATGACTCTCGATTCCAAAGGCGCAGCAATATGGTGGTAATTGTTTTTTTGATCTTGATCAATTTTCGCCCCTTGGTCGATAGCAAAATAAAGCCATATTAAGACCTACTAATTTAACTTGATGGAGATACATGAAGATGGCTGAACTCACCAAATCCTCTGAAAACCTTCCCGGACGTGGCTTTTTTGGCGATGACTTTGATAATCTGTTTGAAGGCTTTTTTCGTCCGATGAACAGGTTTCCCCGTGATGAGAATGGCAGCATGATGCCTGCTGTGGATGTCATAGATGAAAAAAATCAATATATAGTGAAAGCTGAGCTGCCGGGCGTGAAGCGCAAAGATATCGATGTTTCCATCAATAATGGCGTATTGACGATAAATGCAGAAAGACGGATGGAAGAAGAAAGCAAGGATGAGAAAGGTCGCGTGATACGCCGTGAATCCCGCTATGGTTCCTACGTCAGGACCATGACACTTGATAATACTGTGGATGTTAAGAACGTCAAGGCAGACTACAAGGACGGTATTCTGAAACTGGTATTGCCCAAGTCGGAGGGGGCGAAGCCACAGAAAATAGATGTTGCGGTAAAGTAGTCGACGATGCTTCGATTAAAAGCCGCCAACCTGAGAGTTGGCGGCTTTTTTATGTGCCTGTTTCAAGATTCTTAAATTGCAGGCCGCAGTCAGGTAGCGTTAGCGAATATCCAATCTCGAAATGCGGTTGGATAACGGAGTAAAATCGGCCCCATGTCGAATCCCCCGCTATCCCTATTTCCCGACTATCAGGTTCTCACTTCAGGAGGGTTTTCCGCATTGCTGGATGCTGCCGCTGACGGTATCGTGATCATCAGCCATAAGGGGAAGATCTTAAATTTTAATCATGCGGCAGAGCGTTTATTCGGATACCAGGCAGAAGAGGTACTTAATCAGAATGTAAAGCTATTGATGCCAGATCCGTATAAGGATGAACACGACGGATACCTCAGCCACTACATGGAAAGCGGGAAGCCCAAAGTAATTGGTATCGGCAGGAGGGTTGAGGCACGGCGTAAGGACGGAACGGTGTTCCCAATCGAACTATCAGTGGGAGAGTATGTTGAAGAACAGATTAGGTATTTTGTAGGAATCATTCGAGATCTGACCTATCGGGAAGGTGTCGAAACAGCTCTCAGACAGAGTGAGGAAAGACTAAGAGAGCGCGAACAAGCACTGGATGTCACTCTCAGAAACGCACCGATCGGCATTATGACGATGGATCTGGAGGGAAATGTTTTGAGCACCAATGATGCTGCTTGTGCATTGACCGGTTACACGGAAGAGGAACTGCTGCACAAGTCCTGCAGCAAACTCCTTGATCCGGATGGTATCGCGCTTACTAAAAAGCATCGTCAGGACATGTTAGCTGGAGAGGGCAACGGGTTCGCTCAGAACTGCCACTTTATGCGTAAAGGAGGTGAGAGTGTATACGTTGTGCTGCATTGTGCACTGGTTCCCGGTCCGGACCACAAACCGGATCGATTTGTAGTGCAGCTTGTAGATCAGACGGAGAAAATTAAAGCGGAACGAGATGCAGGAGATGCGCGGGAACGGCTGGCGCACGTGGACCGCATCAGCACAATGGGTGAAATGGCAACCGGCATTGCTCATGAGCTGAACCAGCCCCTTACGGCGATCAGTTCATATGTGCAAGCCTGCATTCGGCGCTTGGAGTCCAATAATTTAGAAACAGACAAGTTGCGTGACCTGCTGACGAAGATTACGGATCAATCGTTACGGGCGAGTACTATCATCGAGCGTATACGCTCGTTGACCCAGTCACATGCACGATTTCGGGAACGCATCGACGCCAGGCAACTGGTAGCAGATACTATGACTTTAGCGAGAGCCGATACTAACAGTAGGGGAATTTCGCTGGAGGTTGCGGATTTGGGGCGACCTTGTGAAATTATTGCTGATGGTGTTCAAATTCAGCAGGTTATTTTGAATCTGATTAGAAACGCTATTGATGCAACTGAAGCCTCTTACGCCGAAAGCCCGCGTATAATCATCAAGACCGCTGTATCACCTGCCGGAGATTATGTGGAGATTTCAGTGAGAGATTTTGGTGTTGGTGTGCCGGTAGCAATTCGTGATCAATTATTTGAACCATTTGTAACAGATAAAAAGTCAGGCACTGGTTTGGGCTTATCTATTAGCCGTTCAATTGTCGATGCGCACGGCGGAGATATTTGGGCAGAAAACTTTGAGCATGGAACAAAGCTCTCTTTCATCCTCCCGATTGCTGTGGGGGCAAGGTGATGGAAAAACACCAGCAAATTGTTTACGTAGTAGACGATGATGATGCGGTGCGCGATTCCCTGCTTGAATTGCTTGATTCAGTGGGTATAACGGGCGTGGGCTTTGCCTCAGCTCGCGACTTTCTTTCCGGTTTCAATGCAGCATCGGATGGTTGCCTGGTGCTGGACATCCGTATGCCCGGAATGAGTGGATTGGAACTGCAGAAGCATTTGCTTGAATCAAATACTTCCCTGCCAATCATTTTTATTACCGGTCACGGGGATGTGCCGATGGCTGTTGACGCAATGAAAAGAGGCGCTTTTGAGTTTATTCAAAAGCCATTTAGAGATCAGGACTTGCTTGATGCAATCAATTCCGCATTGGAAAATTCGGGAAAAGAAAAGCATTCAAACAGTAAGCGTCAACAAACACTTAAACGCATAGAGTCTTTGACTGAACGTGAAAAAGAGGTGCTGGATTGGGTCGTTAACGGCCATCCAAACAAGGTTATTGCCTCGGAACTTGGAATCAGCCAGCGTACGGTCGAAAATCATCGAGCCCACGTGCTGGAGAAAATGAGCGTACGAACCACGGCCAACCTGATTAAGCAGGTTCTTTTAGCGTCTTCCAGCGAGTAAACTATAAATCCGAGTTGCCTGACCTTGGAATAACGATTGGTGGTCGTCGTGATCTGGCGGCAGAGGACTGATTTAGTATGTACAGTTGTGGCCTGTGGGATAATTGAGGCAAGTCAATAACTTTCGGGTTGGATTCGCACAGACTAGTCTGAAAGGTGGTTGTTGATGTCGGCATGAATATTTCCGGTATCCGGCCAAAAATTGATCAACATTGATCTAAGGTGGATTATGCTGCAATACAAAAATATACTGGTTCCCGTTGATTTCTCCAAAACCAGTCGATATGCGCTTAAAAACGCGATTGATCTGACCAGGATGAATCATGGTTCGCTCACTCTCATACATATTGTGGATTATGTCCCACCGCCTTATGTCGCGGCAGAAATCCCTACCATATATGCTTCCGAAGATCTAATGATCGAACGTGCGGAAAAACATCTGACCGATTGGGCCCAAGAACTGGGGCTGAGCGACTGTAAGAAAATTGTTCAAACCGGTCCAGCCAAGAAGCTGATAGTTAAAGCTGTGAAAGAGAACAATGTCGATCTGGTGATAATGGGAACCCATGGTGAAACCGGCATCGGGAGGCTGCTTGGCTCAACTGCCAATGCGGTCGTGCAAAGGGTTAAATGCGACGTATTGGTAGTGCATAAAGATCCGTCGGCATAGCGGATCATTGATTAAATTGCCCTTGGAGTGCCACTTAGGGTATTGGTACTACGGCATTGATTTTGCCCGTACGAGAGTCGTCAGCGTAGCGTTCACGCAGTTGTTCGATAGCTCGGCGCAGGTCTCGCGCATCGGTTCCTGGCTGGGCGGCTAGATGGAGTTCTACGTCGACTTTACGGTCAAGGTAATGCAGTACAACATGATCGATTGGTGTTTCACTTAGTTCCGACCACTGACTGGCTAGCTGAGGCACGATCTCTCCCCTCAGTGGCAGTAGAGCGGGAGGTGCAGACTCGTCTTCTTCGGGATCTATATGAACAGTGATATCCGTGTCATCCTGCAGTTCACCTTCAAGTACTCGCTCTACTTCCTCGCTGATTCGGTGGCCTTCAGATACGCTGATTAGCGGCTCAACCATGACATGGACGTCGGCAATGACCTGGTGACCCATCCTGCGAGTGCGCAATCGGTGTAGATCTCTGACGCCCTCTACCGCAAGCATTGAGCGGCGCATTTTTTCGAGTCGGGTTTTGTCGAGTCCGGTGTCGATAAGCTCTTGGACGCTATCCCAACCGAAATGCCAACCTACTCGTATGATCATGGCGGCAACAATCACCGCAGCCACTGAATCAAGGTAGGTAAGACCGGCGATAGCTCCGAGAATGCCGACCAGGACAACCCCGGAAGACAGAGCATCTGATCGACTGTGCCAGGCGTTGGCTTTTAGAAGTGCAGAACGGGTTCTGCGCGCTACCCGCATTGTGTAATGGTAAACCCATTCCTTGGCCACAATTGAAATGGCCGCCACCAGCAGTGTTAATCGGGCCGGAGTTTGAAGTGATTCTGGATTGATCAGCCGATCAATTGCATCAATGGCAATTCCGAGAGCAACGGCAATCAAAGCCGCGCCAAGAAACACTGTAGCTACGGTTTGGATTCGCTCATGACCATATTGATGGTCCGCATCAGCTTCTAGACTGCCGTATTTCGCTGCCCAGAGCACAAGAAAGTCGGTAACGAGATCTGAAAGCGAGTGAATACCGTCTGCCACCAGTCCCTGGGAGTGCCCAACAATGCCAATAGCAATTTTGGCTACCCCCAATATCAGATCTATCACGGCACCGATAATGGTGACACGCTTGGTTTCCGCGTATTTGACCTGTCCCGGATTATTCTGTTGTGGATTGATCAGCGGTGCATGCATGTAACAAATTGGCCGTTAGAAAAGGTGGATTGCAAGGACCAAACGTTGTTGACCCCGATCAAGCAAAGAGTAGTATGCGAGTCGTAGAATGAATACAAGGACTATAAACTAAGGCAGTGTTCCCGAAGTGATCAGGCGGATTTAAATGAAAAACAAGCTTCTTTCAGATACTGAACTATGCCCGGAATCAATTTCCTAGGCAATTCAGGCAAACCGAAGAGAAAAACGAGCATGTCGCCTGAGCAGGAGCCGAACGTTCCCAACCCACCCGGCCACCCGTCCGGTCCGCAGCCTACGCACGCTCAGCTTTTGTCCACAATGATGATGTGGCTGCTGGTGATCTCCTCTGTACTGTATTTTGGATCTAATTTACAGGAAAGAAACGAGGTTTCGATTCCGTACACTCATTTCAAATCTGAATTGAGGGCGGACAACGTGGCCAAAATTGTTCAGCGAAACCAAACCTTGCTCGGGGAATTTCGCAACGAAGTTGAGTACGGCGGCGCCGATAAGAGGTATGCAAACTTCACTACAATACTGCCTTCTTTTGATGACCGAGACCTGCTTCCCCTATTGGAACAGAATGGCGTCGAACTGAATGTTCAAGAAGTCTCTTCACCACTTTGGATCACGATATTGTTGAACACTGCGCCGTGGTTAATCCTGGCAGGGTTTTTTTATTACAGCAGCCGGATGTTGCGCCAGAATTTGGGAGGGAAGGGTGCGTTCGGATTTGGACGGTCCCGTGCCCGACAGCACAGCGCAGAAGGTATTACTACACGATTTACCGATGTCGCGGGTCTAGAAAACGCCAAGCGGGACTTGCAGGAGATCATTGATTTTCTGCGTGAACCGGATCGTTATCATCGACTGGGTGCGAAGATACCCCGCGGAATCCTGATGATGGGACCACCAGGATGCGGAAAGACGTTGCTTGCCAGGGCCACTGCAGGTGAGGCTGGAGTGCCATTTTTCAGTGTCAGCGGTTCGGAGTTTATTGAGATGTTTGTCGGTGTCGGCGCGTCACGGGTACGAGATATGTTTGCCAACGCTGCAAAACAGGCACCGTCACTAATTTTTATTGATGAGATCGATTCCGTCGGACGGGTCCGAGGAACCGGTTTGGGCGGCGGTAATGATGAGCGGGAACAGACCCTGAATCAGATACTTGCCGAGATGGATGGCTTTACCAAAGAACAGACGGTTGTAGTCATTGCCGCAACCAACCGTCCTGACGTGCTCGATCCAGCACTGCTGCGGCCGGGGCGTTTCGATCGTAAGCTGGTGCTGGAACTGCCAGGTAGAAAGGCGAGAGAGGAAATTATACGTGTGCACTCCAGAGAAGTGCCAATGACTGATGATGTCGATATCGTCACCATTGCAGCAGAAACTGTGGGTTTTTCCGGCGCCGATCTGGAAAACCTGGTTAATGAAGCTGCACTTCGAGCGGCGAGACTGGGTGGCGATAAGGTCTGCCACCAGGATTTCGAACTGGCGCGTGATAAGGTGGTGTTGGGCAATCCGAGCACAGAGGTGCTCTCAGGCGATGAGAAAATTCGGGTGGCTTGGCATGAGGCAGGGCATGCTTTAGCGACCCTGCTATCTACGAATACCGATCCACTAAACAAAGTCTCTATCGTACCCCGTGGCCGCGCTTTGGGAATGACCGAACAGATGCCGCTTGAAGATAGACGCAACTACAGCCAATCGTATCTTGAAGAGAAAATCAGCATCATGCTCGGAGGCCGCTGCGCAGAACAGCTTAAATTTGACGAGATCAGTTCGGGCGCCGCTGACGATTTAAAGCAGGCGACCCTGCTGGCCCGCAAGATGGTGAGTGAATGGGGTATGAGTGAACGGATTGGGCCTGTTAATTTGCAGCAGGGGGAGGAACATCCGTTTCTAGGCAGGGAAATGGCGGAACCGAGGAAATTCAGTGAACATTCCGCACAGCAGGTCGACGAGGAAATCAGCGCCCTAATAGGTCGCTGCGAACAGACCTGTACCGAGCGACTGCAAAGTAACTTTGACAATCTTTCTCAGCTCGCGCAAGCGCTTCTGGAGAGAGAGACGCTCGACAACGAAGAAGTGTCAGAACTGTTGTCTCTCTGAACAATACAGTATATTTCTTGCACGAGCCAATGCGCTTGTTTCACATTGCCGTTTAAAGTCCGATAATTGAGCCGTTCACGTATACTGACCGGTTTACGCTTTATTTCTAAGAAAAATGAAAATCGAGATCTTGTGTACCGGAGATGAAATTCTCACCGGTAAGACCATCAATACCAATTACAGCCATATCGCTCGAAGGTTGGTGGAAAGTGGATTCAAGGTGCACTGGGGCACCACAGTGGGGGATGATCGTCCATGCTTGTTGTCCGCATTCTTGCAGGCGTCAGAGCGCGCCGATGCGGTGATCGTCAATGGAGGGCTGGGTCCAACGGTCGATGATCTGTCTCAAGAGGTAGCTGCAGAGGCGGCGGGTGTTGCACTCGAATTACATCAAAGTTGGTTTGATCGCATGGAAGCCTGGTATGCCTCCAGGGGAAGAAAGATGCCGAGTAATAATCTTAAACAGGCGAAGTTGCCTGCTGGCGCCGAGTTTATTGATAATCCTATTGGGACCGCGTGTGGTTTTGCGATAACGATAAACCAAGCACGGTTCTTCTTTACTCCAGGGGTGCCAAGAGAGATGCGTAGAATGCTTGAAGAGCAGTTGGTGCCACGCCTGGAGGAAATGCGCGGTTACCATCAGGTGACATTGGTCAAACGATTTCACAGTTTTGGAATCGGAGAATCGCGCGCAGACCAGATGCTGGATGGCGTTGAAGAGATGGTGGGCGATGGATCGGTAAAGCTAGGTTTTCAGTCTCATTACCCTCAGCTTGAAACTAAATTGACGGTGCAGGGAGAAAGTCTAGAGGAAATAAAACCTAAACTGTTACCCGTCGAGGCAGAGGTTCGCCAAAGGCTGGGTAATTTTGTCGTGGCTGAAGATAATCTGACTCTCGAGGGTCAGGTGGTCGCAGCGCTTGATCGAATTAACGGCTCAATTGCTGTCATGGAGATGCATTCAAGTGGCAACGTAATTTCACGCCTGATGCAGGTGGCAAGCGACCATTCAATTATCGGAACAGGAATTGTTTCTACCAATTTAAGTGAACTGGTCAATGCGATAGGACTTGATCAGGATGCGAACGCCACTTTTTCCGTCGACGCAGCGTTAAGATTAGCGAGCTCTTTAAGGGAGTTTGCTGGGACCACCCACGCGTTAGTAGCTTTAACCAAACCAATTGATACAGGCAGCGGGAACGAACCGAGTACCGATCTTCTTATTGCCATAAGCGACGGTAAAAATCCCGCAACTCGGAAGGGGCGCCTGCCAGGAAGCCGCGAGTGGAGGCTGTTGGGTACAACCGAGCTGGCCCTTGATTGCGTCAGGCGTTATCTCTTGAATCTTCCGGTTTTCGAACGCATAGACTTCGAGCAGCATTAGCCAAACACTCTGGAATCTGGGGGAACGGAGCGTGATGATAGAAAAGCTTTAATGAGCCTGGAGTAGAGCAGCTAGTATTCAGGTCAATTCGGTACTTACTTTGCTTATTGGTAAAGGTTTGGGCTCGTGACAACGCCATCCTGGTCGGCGTACAGGTATTCCCCAGGTCTGAATACAATGCCGGAAAAAGTCACGTCGATATCGGCTTTTCCCGCCCCCACCTGTGCGGGGCGCACAGGGCAGATTCCAAGAGCGAGAATCCCGATTTCGAGGCCGACCAGTTCTGAAGAATCTCGAATACAGCCATTGATTACAGCACCACCCCATTCATTCTTGATTGCCATTGCTGCGAGACTATCACCGAGCAGGGCACATCCCATGAACCCATCACCATCGATGACCAGGACGCGACCCTGCCCGGGTTTCGCTAGCGTCTGTTTGATCAATAAAAAATCCTGCCGAACGCTTAGCGTGGCAATCTGGCCATGAAATGCAGGGTTAGCACCGAAGTTAATAAAATCGGGGTTGGCAACCTGAAGCTCATCACGATACTGGTCGCATAAATCAGAAGTCTTGTATTTCATTGAGTCAGGATATAAAGGTAAATTCAAATTTTACAGGGATTCTAACCTTAATACTTCGCAAGGGTTGGTGTAGAGCTGTCGCAGTCTGCGAATCCGTGGTGGCGATAGACTAGACGCTTTGGCGCCTCGGTAAAGCGTGCGAAACAATTTAATTATTGTGCAATTGTGAAATACCTTTCTTAGTCTGTGGTAGAGATAGTATTCTCTGCAATAAGTTTACATATTTAATCCAAGGTTTACTCTTACTTACAAGAACGGCTCATGGAACAAACAAAATGGCCTGACAGTTTGTGGCTGGCAACTGCAACACCTCTGGAAAATATGCCCCCGCTAAAGGACAGGATCGTTTGTAACGTTGCTGTTATTGGCGCTGGATACACCGGCCTGTCTACAGCGCTTCATCTTGCGGAATCCGACCTCAAAGCCGTGGTCATCGATAAACAGCAGCCCGGATGGGGTTGCTCGGGGCGTAATGGCGGACAAGTCAATCCTAATTGGAAAGTACTTCCCCGGGATATTCAGAAATTCTATAGTGAGGATGAGTTCGACCGCGTGATCCAAGTCGTCAATCAGACCTGTGATCTGGTGTTTGATCTGGTCGATCGCTATGAGATCGAGTGCGAGGCGATCAGGCCTGGATATGTGCTCGGTATTGTCGGCAGGGCCGGCATGAGTTTTATAGAAAAATGGACTGAACAATGGCAGGTCGTGGGGGCCGACGTGGAGAGGTTAGGTAAAGAGGCTATCGAGGATCTGCTCGGCACGGATCACTATGATGGAGGAATGCTGGATCGAAGAGGGGGAAGTGTGCAACCACTGTCTTACGCCCGCGGCCTGGCCAGAGCCTGCCTTAAAAATGGAGTGGGCATCTATGGCGATTCGCCGGCTCTATCCATAACTCGAAATAACGATGGCTGGGTGATCAGTTGTCCCGAGGGCGAAGTTTCCTGTCGCTCTATTGTTATTGGTACCAATGGATACACCGATCGTTGCTGGCCAGGGCTCGAAAAGACGATTGTACCCGTGGCAAGTCTCATTACCTCTACCACTCCGCTTCCAGATGAAGTGGCTAGTCAGATTATTCCCAATCGGAACGCAGTGTCAGAGTCTGGCGGAGTGCCACACTACTATCGACTGGATGCTGAAAACCGGATGGTGTTTGGTGGTCGAGGCACGATTACTGGAAAAATAGGAGCCCTTGATACGCGCAAGCTTCGACAAATGGCAGTTAAACTATTTCCCGCGCTTATGGACGCGAAATGGGAATATGACTGGGGCGGTTACGTGGCAATGACAACGCATCATCGACCAATGCTGCTCAAGCTAGAAGACAATGTATTCGCCGGGCTTGGCTATAACGGCAGGGGGGTAGCAATGGCGACCATGATGGGTAAACAGCTTGCAATCCTGTGTAAAGGAGAACGTCCCGATCTTACTGTTGATGCGCCGGAAAAAATTCCTTTTCACCAATTCTATCCTGCGGCTATTGCGAGTAGGATAATTGGTGGCCATGTGTTTGATTCCTTTACCCGGAGAATCTGAGCTTCTGAACCTTGGCACTCTGTAAGGCCTCACCACGCCGACTGTCGATAGGTCGGTTAAAAATATAAGGACTCAATTCAGACTAATTCTAAAATTTCACCGCCTCACGTCGACAGAATCCGTGTTACATAATTTTTCTTTATTTAATTTTAATTGTTGAGAGACTTAAATATGAGTGAAAAAATTCACCTTGTTTGTGCGGCCTGTGGAGCGGTTAATCGGGTACCAATTGAACGGATTAGCGACAATCCAACTTGTGGAAAATGCCAACAGAAAGTTTTATCTGGCGAACCAGTTTCGCTTGATACAAAAAGTTTTGAAGATTTCATAAATCGCAATGATGTTCCGGTGGTAGTAGACTTTTGGGCCAGTTGGTGCGGGCCATGCAAGGCGATGGCGCCAGCTTTTGCCGAGACGGCCAAGGGTATGGAGCCGACTGTGCGATTTGCCAAACTTGATACCGAAGCCGCCCAATCTATAGCTGCTAAATTTGGGATTCGCAGTATTCCTACCATGATCATGTTTCAAGAGGGCAAAGAAATGGCACGCCAGGCCGGGGCAATGGGTACTGCGGATATCGAAAGATGGGTTCGCTCAGTTAGTAAATAAGTCTTCTTGTCCTGTAGGCCCATATTGGATGGTTCCGATCGCTTTGCCCGAGTAGTCGTAAAAAACAGATGACTCGGCTACTGGTGTTGGCGATAGTGATTGGTCTGGTACTGCCGGATGTAGCGCGATTTCTGCGTCCACTTCTTTACCCAAGTTTGTTTGCGATCATGTTATTCACCTTGATCCAGATCGATATATCACAAATTGTTAAAACATTCGGTAGAGATACCTTAAGGATTGTGTTGCTCTGCGGGATCCAGATGGTAGTACTTCCAGTCTTATTGGGATTGATATTTCGCTCTGTCTCGCCTGATCCAATGTATGCGGTACCGGTGATATTAGTAACCGCCGCTGGGGGTATGTTTGGTACGCCGTCTATTGCTGTTCTGTTGGGCCTGCCGGGGAGATTCACATTGTTTGGCGTGTTGGTTTCGACCGCGCTCCTGCCGTTCAGTCTGCCCCTGGTCTGGATTGCTTATTCTGGGGAGCCACTTCAGATGGACGTTGCCGTATATGGATATAGACTGATACTTTATATCGGCGTGCCCGCTTTACTGGCGTGGATTTACCGCCGATTGATTCGTGCCGGATTCAATCTGCCTGCAGCTGAATCAATGAAAGTGGGCGCTGTGACAGGATTGGTGATATTTGCCATCGCGATTATGGACGGTGTCACAGATCGTTTTTTGATCGATCCAGCACTGGTTATTGGGCTAACGTTGTTAGCATTTGTGCTGCATTTTGGATTGTTCGGATTGACCTGGTTGCTCAGCCGAAGCTTTGGTCGAGGGGTGTGGATGGAGGCAGCGCTGCTTTCGGCGTTCAGGAATATTGGATTGATCATTGCGATTTCAGGGCCTTACCTGCCGCAAGATTTTTTCCTGTTTGCCGGGGTCTGGCAGATTCCAATGTACCTGTCCCCGTGGCTGATCCACAGGTTTCTGCGCTATTACGTTCAACACTATTAGATCAACCTGATTGAAGTCTCGCCAGTGAATTAGTTACTCGCTGGATTGGTTAAACCGATTACATCATTGTAGGCCCAATCATTGTAGCTTCTGTCAGCCCTCAGGCATTGTCCGCTAGCCTGGTCATCAGGATTGAAATCCCAGTTACAGGTGCGCTGCTGATCAAGTACTGATCGAATAAAGAGACGTTGATCTTGACTATGCAAAACATTATCTGTCAATGATTCGAGATCCCATTTTTCTTCGACTAGATTTTTAAGTCCTTGCTTTATCGTTTGATATTCTGGATCACTTGCTAGATTGTTTAGTTCGGTGGGGTCACTGGACAAATCGAACAGCTGCTCCGGATCAATGGAGCTATAAATATATTTAAAGCGATTGTCTCGCACCATAAGTATCGGAGCCATTGCTCCTTCTGCCAGGTTTTCTGAATAGACGATTCTCTGGGTTTTATCTTCCAGGCCATGCATTAGCTGGACCAGGGAATTTCCCTCGAGAGTATCTGCTATGCCAGGAGCTTCGGACTTTGTGGAAGCAATCTCGACCAAGGTTGGCAGCAGATCCAGCAGCGACACCGGCGTATGAATTCTCGAAGGCGAAACACCAGGCTTACGAACAATTAGTGGCACTCGCACTGAATCCTCGAAGAATGATTTCTTATACCAGAGCCCGCGCTCTCCAAGCATATCTCCATGGTCGCTGGTGAGAATGATCGTCGTATCCCGCTCGAAGCCCGTTTCCACCAAAGTCTCGAGCAGACTGCCAATCTGCTGATCGATATAGCTGATTGATCCATAATAGGCGTGACGTGCGGTCCTGACGAGTTCTTCCCCGAGTTGCTCCTTATCAAGTCCATATTGCTGCATCAAACGCATGCTGTATGAATCTTGCAGTTGATCGGGCAGTGCACCCGTCGTGGGCATTGGAATATCATGATGTGGGTAAAGATCCCAGTACTCTTGAGGGCACTGATAGGGATCGTGCGGGTGAGTGAAGGATACGGTCAGAAAAAACGGGCGATCGTCGTTTTCTCTTGCCAGGTCGTATAGTTTGCGACGGGCTCTGTGGGTAACCTCCTCGTCATACTCCATCTGGGGGTTTCTGAGGCAGACGCCGGCCTGGGTGAAAGAACGCAGATCATTAGAGTGGCGCTGTCGGATCTCAGTCCAGTCGCCGGTCCAACCAAAATCTGCCGGGTAGATGTCAGTCGTCAATCGAGTTTCGTATCCATGTAACTGGTCAGCACCGACGAAGTGCATTTTACCCACGAGACATGTCCGGTACCCGGAGTAAGCAAGAAAGTGCGGAATCGTAGGTACGCAAGAGGAGAATTCAGAGCCATTGTCATAGACACCAATATTCGAAGCAAGACGCCCCGATAACATGGAAAACCTCGATGGTGCGCAGAGTGGAAAGTTGCTGTATGCCTGTTCGAACACACTTCCTTGATTGGCCAGCTGAGAAATATTTGGTGACACAGAAACCGGGTCGCCATAACATTTCAATTTTGACGCAGTGAGCTGATCTACCTGTAGCAGCAGAATGTTGGTACGAGTTGGTTGCATGTTACTTCCTCTCAGGGTGATGTATGCAGAATAACGTTTTCCAGGAAGCAATCAAATAACCAGATGCCACAGGAGTTAGAACATCTCCATATGGTGCTGGTGCGATAAGGCAGTAATTCTATGCGTACACGACCACAACTCTGTTCGAACGATCCGGCATAATTGAGCTTCTGTCTAAAACTTATAATAGTACGTCATCCCGATGCTGCTTTCACCGCTCCTAACTTTTTTTGTACTTGTAATTGGTGTGCTGATAGGTGGGGTTGGTATTGGCGGTGTTTTACTATTACCCGCGCTAAAATATCTGGGTGGATTTTCGTTGCATCAGGTCATTCCTGCTTGTATGTTGAGTTATCTTGTTACCGGCGTTGTCGGCGCGTCCATTTACGCCAGACATGGTTCAATAAATTGGACCCTCGCCGCCAGTGTCTGCCTGGGTGCGCTGCCAGGCGCCTATCTTGGCTCTTTCCTGTTGCCTTATGTATCCCCTTTAATTCTTGAAACTGTTATCGGAGCGCTGATACTGGTCGCGGGTATGGATGCTCTGCGCGCCAGGCAAACTGAAATAAGGGACGATAATCAACATGCGGGTGCTGAATACCTGCTCATCGGTTTCGTGACCGGTGTCGGCTCGGCTCTCAGCGGGACCGGGGGCCCGTTACTGTTAATCCCGATCCTGATTTGGCGCAAGGTGTCGGTGTTAACAGCAATTGGTTTGGCACAATCGATCATGATACCAATTTCCGTAACCGCAACGCTAGGCAATTTTTTGCACGGGGAGATTGATTTTAAACTCGGAATTTTACTTGGTGTTTTGCTAGGAGTAGGTTCGCTACTCGGTGCGAAGTCAGCGCATCTGCTTCCAGTGGGGTTGCTTAAGAAAGTCGTTGCGGGCTTGCTTGTCCTAGTCGGCATCATGATTCTTTATCGACTGTATTTTATCTGAAAAGTAATCCTTTCGGAGCTAACCCAGTTTCACTGGTCAATATAGAAATGATTTGGATCAACATCTTACAGTTTGAAGTCCGTTAGCGTTATTAGGAGAGTGGGCGCACTGTTCATCAATGGAATAAATATGAATGGTGGCATCGAGAACCAACTAACCAATCTAGATATTTTCGACAAATAGTTAACCATGAAAGCAATGCATATCTCTCGGATTGTAGATCTGAATAAGGACCGGCAACCGTTAGATCCAGTAGAACTATCTTTACCAGAACCTGGTGAATGTGAGGTGCGGGTCCGGGTTTCTGTATGTGGCGTGTGCCACACAGAGCTGGATGAGATCGAGGGCAGAACGCGTCCCCCGCAGCTTCCGGTTGTGCCGGGACACGAAGTAATCGGCGTAGTAGATAAGAGGGGATCAGGGGTGAACAGATTTTGTGTCGGGGATCGAGTGGGTGTGGGCTGGATTCATTGGTCGAGCGGTGGCAATACGGAGAACATAAGTGAACAATTTCAGGCTACCGGCCGCGATGTCGACGGCGGCTATGCTGAATATATGATCGCGCATCAGGACTATGCGTTCTCAATTCCAAGTGTGTTTAGCGACTCTGAGGCTGCTCCATTACTTTGTGCAGGGAGTGTGGGATACCGTGCACTGAAGCTTGCTGGTGTGCGGTATGGGCAGAAACTAGGATTCACTGGATTTGGTGGATCCGCACACATTGTTCTGCAGTTGGCTCAATTTCTATATCCGACTATTCAAATTTATGTGTTTGCTCGTGATCCCGTTCAGCAGCAGCATGCTCTCGAGTTAGGAGCACATTGGGCCGGGCCAACCGAAGCCAGTCCAAATCAACCGCTAGACGCAATAATCGATACCACGCCGGCATGGAAACCGGTGTTGGCGGCAATGGAAAACCTGCGCCCAGGGGGGCGTCTGGTCATTAACGCAATACGTAAAGAGGATAGTGATCTCGATATTCTGCAAACCCTGGATTACAGCCGTCACCTTTGGCTTGAGAAAGAGATTAAAACCGTTGCTAACGTCACCGCTGAGGATATTCGACAGTGTCTTGAGATCGCATCAAGAATTCCGCTTAAGCCCGCAGTAGAACAATATCAGTTTTCCGACGCCAACCAGGCTCTTTGTGATCTGAAGGCTGGTAAGGTAAGAGGAGCTAAGGTGCTCATGATGGAAGCAGCACAGTAAGAATCTATGCGGGAGATTATTGTTCAACCATTACTCCGGCGCGATTAAACCTCTCTTATATCCCGAAAGGAGTCCAATCAGCATCTCGGTATTTGACCCGGATCAAAGCCTTCAAGGGTGTTTTTCGTTTGAATGGCACGTAGTCTGAACAACATATTTAAATGAATCAGAGGTCGAAAAATGCCACACAAAAGAATGCTGTTTCATTCCGCCGCCAGGGAAAAGATACTGCGCGGAACTGCTGCGCTTGCTGACGCTGTGCGTGTCACTTTGGGCCCGAAATCGAAATCTGTTCTGATACAGAAAAAATGGGGCGCGCCGATCATATGTGATGATGGCGTAACTATTGCCAAGGAAGTTGATCTCGAAGATCCCGAGGAAAACCTTGGCGCTCAGATGTTGCGCCAGGCTGCAGAGAAAACTGGTGAGAACGTCGGTGACGGGACCAGTACTTCCACGCTACTGGCCCACGCCATCTTCGCTGATGGTATTCGGAATGTAGTGGCAGGAGCGAGCGGTATCGATATCAAGCGGGGTCTCGACCGCGGACTGGGAGTGGCCGTAGACGCCTTAAAAAAAATCTCAGAGCCGGTCCGGACTCAAAAGGAGAAGATGCAGGTCGCCACTATTTCGGCACACCATTCTGAGCTGATCGGTAACTTGGTTGCTGATGCCATGGAGCAGGTTGGTGACGAAGGCGTGATCACTGTGGAGGAGTCGAATACTACAGAAACTGTGCTTGATGTAGTCGAGGGGATGCAATTCGATCGAGGCTACCTGTCGCCGTATTTCGTAACCGACACTGAGAAGATGGAAGCGGTTTATCAGGATCCTTATATTCTTATCTGCGACCGGAAGATCGGTCGTTTGAATGACCTTGTGCCGTTGCTTGAGCAGATCGCAAAGACTGGAAAACCACTGGTGATCATTGCTGAAGATATTGAGGGCGAGGCGCTCGCCACGCTCGTCGTGAATCAGGTTCGCGGCGTGCTGCATAGTCTGGCGGTTAAGGCACCCGGGTTTGGAGACCGGCGAAAGGCAATGCTGGAAGATATCGCTGTTCTCACCGGTGGTCAGGTGATTTCTGAGGATGTAGGACTCAATCTTGAAAATGTACAGCTTGATCAGTTGGGCCAGGCGTCTCGAGTGTTGAGTGATAAAGACAGCACAACCATCGTCGGCGGCAGTGGCGATAAGGCTGCAATCGATGCGCGTAGCGCATCGATTAGAGTGCAGATACAGAGCACCACTAGTGACTACGACCGTGAGAAGATGGAGGAAAGGCTCGCTAAACTAGGCGGTGGAGTAGCGGTGATCAGGGTGGGTGCACCTTCTGAGTCCGAAATGAAACGCAGTAAGGAAGCCCTCGATGATGCTATCAGTGCCACCAAGGCAGCGGTGGAGGAAGGTATAGTGCCGGGCGGAGGCCTGGCTCTGATTCGCTGCGCTGGTCCTATCGCGGCGGAGGAAGCTAAAACGGAGGGCGACGAAAAGACGGGCTTGCAGATACTGCGCCGAGCCTTAAGCGCCCCAGCCCGCCAGATCGGTGAAAACTCAGCGGTAGATGGGGGTGTGGTGGTAGATCGCTTGTTGCACGGCAGCGGTAACTACGGCTTCGACGCAAGTAAAAACGAATATGTTGATCTTGTCGAAGCCGGTATCATAGACCCCACAAAAGTGGTTCGAATTGCGCTGGAAAACGCTGTATCCGTTGCCAGTGTGTTGCTGCTGACCGAAGCGACCATGACTGAAATTCCGGAAGAAACCCCGGCCATGCCAATGGGTCAACCTGATATGGGTCTCTAAAGAAGGAATTTTAACTACGCGTCATCCTGACAAATGTGCGCGGCACCCGGTCCAAGTTCGGGATGGGGAGGTATATTAAGTCAATTCTTTTTCCGTACTGGCTTTCGCAGTCTATTCTACCGGCCAGCCCTCCTCTCCCACCAGCGGCACGAAGCGAACTCCACAAAGGTCTTCGTGACTGAAGTTATTCTTGTCCTCTCTGGTAACCCGTAAAAGTGACTGCATCGAGGTCGTAGCACCCACTGGAATCACCAATCGGCCTCCAGTTTTAAGTTGTTGCTTAAGCGACTCAGGAACTTCGGGTCCACCGGCGGTAACCACAATGGCGTCATAAGGTGCGTTCGGTGAATATCCCAGGGTACCATCTCCATGTATAACGCTGATGTTGTCATATCCGAGATCAGAAAGTAGTCGCTCGGCTTGTTGTGCCAGCTCGGAGATAAACTCTATCGTTGTGACCTTACCGGCAATTTCGGCCAGGACCGCTGCCGCATACCCCGAACCGGTGCCAATCTCCAGGACATTTTCCCCGCCTTTAAGCCGCAGCGCCTGGGTCATTAGAGCGACGATATACGGTTGCGATATTGTCTGTCTGTAACCTATGGGCAGCGGTCCGTCATGATAGGCTTGGCTGCGGTAATCAGCGCTCACAAATTTCTCTCGCTGAATCCGACCCATAGCAGACAGCACTAAAGGGTCGCTTATATCTCGCGCAGCGAGCTGTCGTTCTACCATCTGTATTCGTTGGTGCTTGGGTTTCATAGCCTAGTTCATATTGGGACCCAGCCTAATGAAACTTGATACGCACATGCGTCTTGTTGATCCAGGTCAAGGAACCCCTTTCCAGGAAAACAGCATAATGAATCTCAACATGTGCCCGGAACGGTAATTCCTGGCGTTTTATTCCTCTGCGGATAATTTGAGATTTCTGCGTATCTGTGCAGTAACTGACCAAACTGGAGAAACCGGATGGTGAGCCGCGAACCTGAGCTTGAAATACCTTTCCATCGGTTTATAGATGAAGTCGGTCAGGTGGTGCAAAAGCTTCCTGGATTTGCCACCGATCCACAGAATCTCGTACCCCTCTATCGCGCGATGATGCTAACCCGGGTTTTTGATGAGCGGGCGGTTGGCTTGCAGCGAACAGGCAGACTTGGAACCTATGCGTCTTCTCTCGGACAGGAAGCAGTAGGTGTAGGCGTCGCCGCAGCAATGCGCGATCAGGACGTACTGTTACCCTCATTTCGCGAACAAGGGGCGATGCTTTGGCGTGGTGTGAGTATGAAGGAGTTGCTGTTGTACTGGGGAGGTGACGAGAGGGGCAGTGATTTTACCAAGGCTCGATCAGATTTTCCGATTTGTATCCCTGTGGGCACACAATTCTCGCATGCAGCAGGGGTAGCGTTCGCGCTCAAGCAACAGGGCGTAGATGCAGCGGCGGTAGCAGTGGCTGGCGACGGTGCTACGTCTAAAGGTGATTTTTATGAAGCAATGAATATTACCGGTGCCTGGCGACTGCCTGTTGTGTTTGTGATCAACAACAACCAGTGGGCGATTTCTGTGTCACGTACAAAGCAGACTGCAGCTCGGAGTCTGGCGCAAAAATCTGTGGCGGCTGGCATTCTGGGACTCCAGGTGGATGGTAATGATGTTGTTGCGGTGAAGCAGACGGTGAGTGAAGCCCTCGAACGCGCCAGACATAGCTGCGTCGCAACTGTGGTCGAGGCGGTTACCTATCGCTTGACGGACCATACCACAGCGGATGATGCGAGCCGCTATCGAAGTGATGAGGAAGTTTCAAAACACTGGCAATACGAACCTGTAAGGCGCTTACGTCAATTTATGGAAAACAATCATGCATGGAGTTCTGCGGATGAAGAGGCGCTGCAGAAACAAGTTGCCAGTGAGGTCGAAACGGCTATCCAGGCATACCTGGACTCTGACGCTCCAGCAGCAGGCAGCATGTTTGACTACCTGTATAAGAATCCCCCCAAATCGCTAGCGAATCAACGCGATCATATTGTTACCCGGGCCGCTGACGATGGCTGAAATCAATATGGTTCAGGCAGTCAATCTGGCGCTTGCCCGGGCGCTAGAGGATGATCCGAGCGTGGTGGTGTTGGGAGAGGATGTGGGTATAAACGGCGGGGTATTTCGTGCTACTGAAGGATTGTATAACCGGTTCGGTCAGGATCGTATTCTCGATACACCGCTCGCAGAAGCACTTATCGCAGGAATGTCCGTGGGGATGGCGGCTGCGGGCCTGAGACCAGTGTCAGAGATACAGTTTATGGGATTTATCTATCCCACTATAGATCAGCTGGAATGCCACGCATCGCGCTTGAGAAACCGCACTAGGGGCCGGCTGTCATGTCCAATGGTGATACGGGCGCCATATGGTGGTGGCGTGCATGCGCCAGAACATCACTCAGAAAGCAGAGAGGCGATGCTGGCACATATCCCTGGATTGAGAGTCGTAATTCCCTCCTCACCATCCCGCGCCTACGGTTTACTTCTTGCCGCAATTCGAGACCCTGATCCAGTTGTCTTTCTCGAACCAAAGAAGCTTTATCGTGCCAATGCGGAGCATGTCGAGGACGACGGCATCGCATTGCCGATGGACACCGGCTTTGTATTACGCGAAGGCGATGATGTAAGTCTTGTGACATGGGGTGCGATGGTGCAAGAGTCTTTTGCGGCTGCAGCGACCTTGTCGACTCGCGGCATTGAGGCGGAAATTATAGACGTTTCGACCCTGAATCCATTTGATCCTGAGCAGGTGCTTGCATCAGTGGAAAAAACAGGTCGCTGCGTAATTATCCACGAAGCGGTGAGAACAGGAGGTTTCGGTTCAGAAATTGGAGCAACTATTGCAGAACATGGTTTGATGTCTTTGCTGGCGCCAGTCAAGCGAGTCACTGCACCTGACACGGTAGTGCCCTTGGCGAAACTTGAAAGTTGTTTCATGCCTGGCGCCGATTCCATCGTCCAGGCGGCTACTGACCTCATGGCGTATTCATGAAGGTCTTTAAACTTCCTGATCTGGGTGAGGGATTAAAAGATGCTGAGATAGTATCCTGGCACGTGTCTACCGGTGATCATGTGGTCGTGGACCAGCCACTGGTTTCGGTGGAAACCGATAAAGCTGTGATTGAGATTCCTTCACCGTGGGCCGGAAATATCGTCGAACTTTTTGCTGAAACCGGTGATGTGATCGAAACAGGCTCGGATCTGGTGGCATTTGACAGTGAAGCACGAAGTGATCCAGGTGCTATTGTCGGTTCGCTCCCCAAGTCACGGCCTGAAGAAACAGAATCCAGTCGACCTCAGCAGGATCTGTCGAATCACTTTGAGACTGATCGAATTAATGCCAGTCCGGCCGTGCGGCAGCTTGCCCGTGAGCGTGGTATTGATCTGAAGACTACCCAGGGAAGTGGCCCAAACGGCGCAATTACGACCCAAGACGTAAAGTCGCAAACTGCTTCTTTTGCCACTGATTTCGAGGTGGAGCGGATTACCGGAGTCAGACGTGCGATGGTGCGTTCTATGTCAAAGTCAGGTGCGGAGGTGGTGCCTGCTACCGTCACCGACCAAGCAGATATAGAGCGCTGGCCTGAGAATGCGGATATCACGATTCGTCTGGTGCGGGCCATCGAGGTCGGCGTTGCGGCTGAGCCCGGACTAAATGCCTGGTTCTATCCCGACAAGGGTGAAAGGTGGGTGCATCGGAACATTGATCTTGGCCTCGCGGTCGATACTCCGGATGGCCTGTTTGCACCCGTATTGCGAAGCATCGCATCTCGAAGCGATCAGGAGTTGCGAAAGGGTTTGGAAAAACTGAGGCATGATGTGGCAGCCAGATCTATTCCGCCAAACGAACTGCGAGGTCAAACCATATCCCTTTCAAATTTTGGCATGATAGGGGGGCGTTATGCGGTGCTGGTGGTGGTCCCTCCACAGGTCGCAATTTTGGGTGCAGGAAAAATCATGACACAAGCCGTCATGGAGAACGGGGAAATTAAAATTCATCGGTTCTTACCGCTGTCATTAACGTTCGATCATCGGGTAGTGACGGGAGGTGAAGCTGCTCGCTTCCTTTCCGCTGTGATGATGTCGCTGCAGATCGAAAAAAGCTGAGGCAATTCTTTTATGAGCTCACCATTTGAACTTGCGGATCAGTGGGGGCCGCTCCAGGTCGTTCACATTTATCGCCCACAGTCCGGTCTAAAGGCGATTGTTGTGATCGACAATGTGGCATGTGGGCCGGCTATTGGCGGTACCCGGATGGCGCCGGATGTATCGCTGCTGGAATGTGCACGCCTGGCGCGTGCCATGACCTTTAAAAATGCCGCAGCCGGATTACCACACGGTGGGGCCAAGTCTGTGATCTACCAGGATCCTTCTGTTACGGATAGTTCAAAGGAGGAAACTATGCGGAGCTTTGCTTGTGCAATTCGCCATCTCGAAGACTATATTCCAGGTCCGGATATGGGCACTAACGAGCGAGCAATGGCCTGGGTGAATGACGAGATCGGTCGAGCGGTGGGTTTGCCCAGGGAGATCGGCGGAATTCCTTTAGATGAGATAGGGGCGACTGGTTTGGGCGTGGCCAAGGCGGCTGAAGTCGCCCAGCAGTTCTGCGATCTTAAACTCAAAAACGCCAGGGTTGCGGTTCAGGGTTTCGGTGCCGTAGGTCAACACGCCGCTCGTTTTTTAGCCCATTACGGTGCGATTTTGGTGGCAGCCTCTGATTCGACAGGAACGATCTATGATCCAGAAGGCATCGAGGTCGAGACTTTGATGAAACTGAAACGAGACGGCAAACCGGTGACAGCGATGCAACCTGGTCAAATACTCGGTCGGGATGAGATTGTGGGGGTAGACTGCGATATCTGGATTCCGGCCGCCAGGCCGGATGTGCTGAATAAGGATAACGTAAACGAGCTTAAGGCAAAACTGGTAGTGCAGGGCGCTAACATCCCAGCGACGCTGGAGGCGGAGGAAATTATGCATCGTAAAGGCATCTTATGCATTCCCGACTTTATTGCCAACGCAGGGGGCGTGATTTGTGCATCGGTGGAATACCATGGCGGTAATCAAACTGTAGCGTTGGATGTGATCGGTGAGAAAGTTGAGCGAAATACGCATGATGTATTATCAAAGGCGAAAGCGCGCGGCATCCTGCCAAGGAGTGCAGCTGAAGAGCTGGCGAAGGAGAGAGTCAAAGCTGCAATGAGCCTAAGACGCTGGGGCTAAGTTGTCTTAGGAATCATCACTGCTGGTTGTTCAAATTGCTTGGTATCTATCCTATGTCGACCGCGTCGGTTAGCTCAGGCGTCTTTAGTAACGCGATTATTACTCGTGGGATTAGTCAGAGGCTGAATCAATAGCCAAAAGAAATTTGTGGATTTCCGGTCTCGAAATCCGTTAATGCCGATTTCCATTGCCTCGTGTCCGCTCCGGGGTTGTGCCAAATAAGTTCCTAACAACCGGTCCCACCACGAAAAGTTGAATCCGAAATTATGACTATGTTCGGAGGGTATCACCGAATGGTGAACCCGGTGCATATCCGGGGTTACGATGAATCTGCGTAAATAGCGGTCCAACTCCACGGGAATTTTAAGATTGCTGTGGTTAAACATCGAGGTTGCGTTAAGCAACACCTCGGCAATCAGTATAGCGATGGGAGCTGCACCCAAAGCCACAACCAGCAGAAATTTTATTATGCTGGACAACAAGATTGACACGGGATGAAATCTGCTTCCAGTGGTGACATCGTAGTCGACGTCTGTATGGTGCGTCCGGTGCAGTCGCCAGAGAAAGGGCACCGCATGAAACAATCGATGTTGCAGATAAATAGTCAAATCAAAGATCAGCAGGAACAAAATGATGCCGAGCCAGGATGGCAGTTCGATTTGGTTAAATAATCCCCATTGCTTTTCCTCAGCGAGTAACGCAGCGCCGATTCCGGCAACAGGAAAAATTACTTTAACGAACGCGGTGTTAAACATGCTGATACCGATATTGCTAATCCACCTGCGCATGCGCGGAATAGACAGCTTTCGCCGCGGGAAAAACCATTCGAGACAAACCAACAGCATGAAGATAGTGAAAAATGCGCCCAGTCTTAGACTGGCTTCGGAATCTGCAATTAAGTTGTTCAAACTACGCGGGCTCAGCGAGTGATTAATAAATTAGGACTTTAACAGCATAAATTGTCAACCGGGTTAGCGCTCTCTCAATAGTCAATCAGTAAAGAGTAGATATTCTCTTTATGGCTTTGTATGTATCAGAATGCTCCAGAGTCGCCGTTCCCGCGCTGCACTACACGATCCCGCAATCGGCCATATACGGACACTCAGCATTTACTCTTCTCTTTCAAAGAGATCTTCTGTAATGGTAGCATTCCGGGTTCAATATCAATTATTCCCGTAAAAAATTTGGAGATTAATCCGTGATAAAAAGTATAGTCCTAGCAATTGATGGCTCCGTTCATGCCAAACACGCCCAGACCGTGGCCATAGACCTGGCCTCTAAATACGACGCCCAGCTAACTCTGGTTCATGTTCTGACCCATGATCATCCCTCCAAAGAATTTGCGCGCATGGCTGAAGTGGAGCACCTGTCTGACTCCGGGCAGCCACGGGTAAGTGAGAAGGAAAATACCTACTCTATTGTTGCACGATTCCTTGGAAGCCCAAACGATTCTACTGAAGCCAGGGTTATTGCTTTACTCGGAGAACAAATAATAAATAATGCATCCGCAATCGCCATCAAGGCCGGTGTGGCAAATGTTACTTCCGAAATTCTTATCGGCGATTATGCAAATAATATTCTTGAAGTCGCCAAAAAAGTGGATGCCGACATAATTGTCATGGGAAGACGAGGGCTTAGTAATCTAAAAGGCTTCGTAACTGGCAGTGTTTCACACAAGGTTTCTCAGCGCGCGGAATGTTCGGTTCTTACCGTAAAGTAGAAAGGTCTGCTATTGAGAAAGACCAGTACCCGTTAAGTCGTCAGATCAGATCAAACCAGCGTTTTTTACTTTGTGCGCAGATTTAATTTTTTACGGTTAAAGATTAAGTTCTTCACACATCATTTCACGCATTCGAAACTTCTGTACTTTCCCGGTTACTGTCATTGGAAAATCGTCAACAAATCTGATGTAGTGGGGAATCTTGAAGTGAGCAATCTTATCCTGACAAAAATCAGTGACCTCATTTTTAGATAACGATTCTCCCTGACGCAGTTTGATCCATGCACAAACCTGTTCGCCGTATTTTTGATCGGGTACGCCGATAACCTCGACCTGCTCGATCTTAGAATGCGTGTAAAGAAACTCCTCAATTTCGCGAGGAAAAATATTTTCCCCTCCGCGAATCAGCATATCTTTAAGTCGACCGACAATCTGGCAATAACCTTGCTGGTCTATAGTGGCGATGTCGCCACTGGCAATCCAGCCTGCCTGATCAATGGATGCTGACGTTTTATCCGGATCACGCCAGTATCCGGGCATTACACAATAGCCTCTAGTCATTAACTCCCCTGGCTGACCGGTTGGTACTACCTTGCCAGCATCGTCGACGACTTTTATTTCTATATGCGGCAAAACTCTGCCTACGGTCGTTACGCGGCGTTCCTCGGGATCGTCGACAGAGGTCTGAAAACTGACCGGACCGGTTTCTGTCATACCGTAGGCGATAGTTATTTGCTTAAGATGCATATCATTGATCACTCGCTTCATCAGCTCTACCGGGCACGGCGCTCCTGCCATAATACCGGTGCGTAAAGAACTGAGGTCGTAATTTCCAAAGTCTTCACGATCAAGCTCGGCGATGAACATCGTGGGCACACCGTGCAGTGCAGTACAGCGCTCATTTTGAATCACATCCAGTACCGAGTGGGGATCAAATCCCTCTGAAGCAAACACCATGGTGGCGCCCGTGGCGACACAACAGAGAGTCCCTAGCACCATACCGAAGCAGTGATACATCGGAACCGGGATGCACATCTTGTCATGTTGATCCACTCGCATCTGCAGACCGACAAAATAGGCATTGTTGACAATGTTGTGATGCGTCAAAGTGGCAGCCTTAGGGGCGCCGGTAGTGCCGGATGTAAACTGGATATTGATCGGGTCATCGAACTGCAGCGACTGCGATAACGTAGCGGCTTGCTGAAATTGGTCTTTGCCGGCTCGTTCTGGAATGTCCTCGAAATTGATGAAGCCGGAGCTTTTTTCCAAGCCTAGTCTGATCAGGGTTTTAAGCTTTGGAAACGCGCTTTCAGATAGCTCTCCAGGAGTCGATCTGGAAAGACTCGGCAACATTTCGTAAAGGATTTGAATATAGTCACTACTTTTCAGGTTTGGTGCGGTGATCAACGCCCGGCAACCTGTCTTTTCAATTGCATAAGCGAGCTCTGCAGGTCGATAAGCTGGATTGATATTTACCAGTATAAGACCGACCCTGGCGGTAGCGAACTGGGTGACTACCCATTCCCAATTATTTGGCGCCCAGATCCCTACTCGATCGCCTTTTTCTAATCCCAGCGACAACAGACCGGCGGCGTAGGCCTCAACCTTTTGCTTGAGCTGCCACCAACTCCAGCGGATATTCTGATAAGGAACCACCAGCGCCTCACTCTCACCCAGTCGAATTGCAGTGGAATCGAACATTCTACCAATAGTGCTGCCAAGCAGCGGGACGTCACTGACACCGTGGACATAACTGATGGAAGATTGCACAGCACACCCCTTGGTTAAACTGTATAAAAACCATAGCTGTGAACTTGATATGCATCATTGATCCCGGTCAACCTACCCGCAAAAATAGGCAGTGTTTGCCTCAAGAATATAACGACACTTAAGGAGTAATCTTATGAGCACCCAGCTGTTTAATCGTTCTGATGTTGCACGTCTGGTTGATCCAGGCACACTCTTTGCATCGATGCAGTCAGCGTTTATCGACTACTCCACAAACAGAGAAATTCCTGCACGGCGCTTTTTTTCAAATTTGCCTGGCCCCGGAGAGGCAATGGTATTGATGCCAGGCCTGGCTCGGGAAATACCTGCATACACCGTAAAGGTAAATGCCAAGTTTGAGGGTCAAGAACCGGCAATCCGAGGTGCGGTACTTCTCAATGATATTGAAACCGGTGCACTACTTGCGGTATTGGATTCTTTCGAAGTTACCGCGATAAGGACTGGCCTAAGTGCTGCGATGGCAACCGATAAGCTTGCACGCAGCGACGCCACTAAGGTTGCGGTAATTGGTGCGGGAGTGCAGGGCGTGTACCAGCTTGGTTACTTGGAAATGCTGCGCAAACTCGATAGTGTGAAAGTCTATGATGTTTCTCTGCAGAGGGCGAAAGCCTATGTCACCCGAATGCGAGCTGAAATGGATACAGAATTTGAGGTTTGTAGGACCCTCGCAACAGCTGTGGAAGAAGTCGACATTGTATTAATGGCAACTTGGGCAAAACAACCGGTGTTGTTTTCAGAAATGGTTCCCGTTGGATGCCATGTTACTACTCTTGGTGCAGATGGTCCCGGTGAGGCCGAGGTCGACGCAGAACTCATTAAGAACAATTTATTTGTTTGCGACGACCGGGACCTGGCGATTGAAATGGGTGCTGTAGGCGGTGTCGGTATGGGAACCGAGGTGATCGATGCTGAACTTGGTGAGGTGCTTGCTGGTCAGCATCCAGGTCGTATAAACCTCGAACAAATAACGGTTTATGGCGCTGTGGGCCTCGCATTCCAGGATCTGGTCACGGCCTGGCAGGTATATTGTTCAGCCAGCGACGACAAACAGCAAAATTATGATTTTCTTGCTTAGAACGCTCTCCTGGCTGCTAGAGTAAAGGCTAGAAAAAAGACAGTCGCGGATTTAGCAGGAATCCCTCTATGCCCAGCGAAGCAACAGCGAAAAATGCAGTAATAAGATATATCTCAGGATCCCGTCGGGGTTTAGCTCAAAGCCTGGATCAGAAGACACTTTTTGTCATTAAGGCTGGGCGCGACGATGTCAATATTGTGGCACCGGATCATCAACCTGAACCGCAAGTGATCGCAACCCTCCATCGACACGGAATGACGTATGAGGTGGAGATCAACCCTGGGCAGGAAGTATGGGTGAACGGAGAGCGAGTCGTTGATAATCGCGTGCTAGAGTCAGGAGATCTGCTGGAACTCGGGCATGCGGGACCGGTGGTCAGGTTTCGACTGTATCCTCAAGGCACGACACCAAAGAAAACCCTTGCCGAGGCATTGGCTGATTCCATCGACAGCGCTAAGGCGGAGGGCCATTCCAGAATGGACAAGGCGGGAAGATTCCTCACCGGTTTCACTCACGACCTGGCCACCCAGACTACAGTCTGGTTTAGAATTTGGATGCTGGTTCTCATCACCCTGGTAATCGCTTCAATTGTTGTACTGGTGTTGCAGAACTATTGGTTCCAAAAACAGCTTTCTTCCGAATCTCTCCGCCTTGAAGGCATTGCAAAGCTGCTGGAGAAAACCGGTGCAGAAGCCATGACCCGGGATGATCTGGTTAAACTTCGTGAAGAAATGGGTACTCAACTCACCGAGGCTGTTCAACGAGTTGAGTCTCTGGAAGCACGCTCGGATGCGACTGGGAACATCATCAATAATGCGACCAACTCAATTGCCTTTGTACAGGGTCAATACGGTTTTATTGATCCAGAAACAGGAAGTCCGCTACGCTATCTGGTCACCCCTCACGGCATATTGTTTTTCACCGGGGAAGATGGTGCAGAGGAGGGGGAGGTGGTTAAGATTAATTTCAGCGGCACCGCGTTTGTGGTATCTGATAAGGGGCTACTGCTCACTAACAGGCATATTGCAGAGCCTTGGCTAATAAAGGATCGGGAAGATGCACCTAATATAGAAGGCATGGACCCAAAATTATTGGGCTTAAGAGCGTTCTTGCCAGGATTGCAGGCTCCGTTCGCAACCTCTCTATTTCAATCAGATCCGCAGATCGATCTGGCAATTCTTATGGTCGATTTCGACGGAATAAACGTCAAATCTCTTGATCTTAGTAAAAACATTCCCGGCGTTGGGGAAGAGGTCCTGGTGATGGGTTATCCCCTCGGCATTTCTGGCATGTTGGCACGGGCCGGGCCAGGTTTTCTTGATGATATTGATTCTGATAGCGAAATGAGTGCCTGGGAGGTGGTGGATCGGCTGGCCGACCAAGGATATATCAAACCACTGGCCAGTCGCGGTATCGTAAGTCAGTTGTCCGACCAGTACATCGTGTACGATGCGGAAACCACTATAGGTGGAAGCGGCGGTCCGGTATTCAGTCTCGATGGTGTAGTGGTCGGCGTTAATACCGCGGTGATGAAAGACTTTGGAGGTTCGAATCTCGGCATACCTGCCGCCCACGCGTATAGGCTTCTGGAATCGATATCCACCCATAAGTAATCGATTGCAATTCAGTTTTGCTCCGGTAGCAGCACTCCAGTTAACTTAATTGCGAATTCGAAGCTGGCTGCCCTAGCCGCTCAGCTACAACGCCGAAAATCCGGCTAAGCAAGAGCAGGAGTAAAAGCTCAGTCAGAACTCCCATGGATGGTGTCGATGGCTACCGGTTAATGAAGAATTCCAGGGATTATCACAGACATTGTGATCGCGACTTTATATGGTTTCGCATTTATCTTTATGCCGACAAATCCTCTATTGATCCAGATCAATAAACCCGTGCAGGCTTCGATGCAACCTCGTTATACCAAGGCAATTCGATAGGCGACTTAAGCAACGCGACATGCCGATTGGTATTACCTCATAGCGTTCGGATATGCCGGAAATCAAGAATAAAACAGTTACTAAAGCGGCACTGCTTGGCAGAGACTATCCTGGTACCAGGTTTGACGTGTTGGTGCAGGTTGGAGATCCTGTGCTTATGGGGCAACCTGTCATGCGAGATCGCCGCCGCCCCGACATTCTGTTTACTTCTCCGATTGCGGGTACAGTGACAGTATTATCCCGGGGGCGTAAAAGATCAGTCGTATCTTTGCAGGTCGAAGTCGGATCAGAACCGGTCGCGACAGTACTTGATGTGCAAGATTCACTGGACGCCGATTCGATTCGTGACCTGATGCTTCGCTCTGGGATATGGACCACTTTAAGGCAGCGGCCTTTTGGCACAATTCCAGATCCGCATGATCGACCAACAGCATTCCTAATAACGGCAATCGATACCCAGCCGTTAGCGCCAGATCCTGAACAGGTGATCGCATTGCAACCAGAGGCGTTCTCTAAGGGTGCGGAGATGCTCGCTAAGATGGTTGATGTTCCGGTTTATATCTGCAAGTCACCGGATACTGATCTTCCAGAAGTGAAATCAGGTCAGGTGAGAATCGCTGAATTCGTCGGGCCGCATCCAGCTGGCCTGCCAGGTGTTCACATTCACCGTCTGTGTCCCGTTGGCTCTGGGTCCAATTCACCCTGGCATATCGGCTACCAGGACGTGATATCGCTTGGTCACCTGGTTAATACTGGACGCACTGCCCCTCAGAAAGTGGTGTCCATTGGAGGGCCAGCATTGCACGAGACAAAGATGCTAAGCGTTTCGCAGGGCGCCAGCGTCGAGGATATTATTAATGAGGAGGTTGAGGACGAAGAAATTCGTGTCATATCCGGCTCGCTGTTGAATGGTCATGATGCATTGGGAGACGAGGGATTTTTAGGCCAACGCCATAATCAGATAACCGTATTGCCAGTAAGAAATAATCCAGTTTCAGATTGGAAACTCCGCTCATTTTTCGAGATCAGTCCAGGTTCCCACATCACTCCGTTAATTCCGACTACCGATCTGGATCGCGCTGCGCCGCCGGGTGTACTGCCGGTACCGATGATGCGGGCACTTTTGGTGGGGGATACCGAACGCGCTCGAGATCTCGGCGCATTGGAGCTGGTGGAAGAAGATGTGGCAATGCTGGGTCTGGTCTGTCCTTCTAAGACTGATTATGGTGCATTGCTAAGGGATGTATTGAGTCAGTTACAGAAAGAGCAATCTGCGGCAGTGTGAGGATGTATAGCACTAACGGAATCTTGTTTAAACTTAATCATATTGATCGTATTCAGCGCCTGCGTCTGCTTGCGATTGTGCCGGTTTTTATTGTTGCGGTGCTCAATACCGGTTATCAATACCTGGTTTCCCGCGCACTGAATAACACCACAGGGACTGGTGACTGGCGTAGCCGCATGATTGAAAATTTTGTTGGGGAAGGCCTTGAACCTGACATTTTTACGGCGCTGGCGGCAGGACTAGTGCACGTTTTCCCTGTTTTGATGGCAGCGCTGCTGACAGCGGGCATCTGGGAGCGTGTATTTGCCGCAGGCCGAGGACGTCAGTTTGACTCAGGCTTTATCTATTTGGCGGTTCTGTTTACATTTTTTATGCATCCTTCGGTTTCGCTGTTTCACGTGGTTTTCGGAATGTCGTTTGGCATGGTATTCGCGCGTGGAATTTTTGGCGGTGAAGGTAGATCGTTTTTAAGCCCGGTGCTGGTTGGAGTGGCTGTGGTGCAGATCTCATTTCCCGCGGCGCTAACCGACCATCCAATATGGAACAATATAGCCGGTTACTCTGGAACAACCAGCTTGATGACGTATCACCAGGAAGGGCTCAGCGGATTAACCTGGTCAGGAATTGAATGGTGGGACGCATTTGTTGGTATTACCCCGGGCCTGATGGGGACTACGTCGGTTGCGGCGGCAATCCTCGGAGGTGCGATTCTGGTTTTCGCGAGAGTCGCCTCATTGCGCTTAGTAGTCGGTCATATTATCGGACTGGTGATGGCTTCCATTGTGTTCAATACCGTTACTGGCGGGATCATGGATCTTCCGTGGTACTGGCATCTGGTGCTTGGTAGCTTTGCGTTTGGGGTTATATTTCTTGCTACCGATCCATCCAGCTCTTGCGTCACCAATTCCGGGCGGTGGACTCAGGGAATCATTGCGGGCGGACTTATCGTACTTCTCAGAGTGGTCAACCCGTCGCATCCCGACGGTGTGATTCCAGTACTGCTGCTGGTATCAATGTTGTCACCGTTAATCGATCACATAGTGATCTGGTTCAACATCAGACAAAGGGCATTGCGTCATGGCGGATAACGCACTGTCAGAAAATCCGTTTCGAGCGCTTCGTATTGCCCTTGGTGTTGCGCTGGTATGCGCACTATTGGTGTCTATCGCCGCGGTAGGCCTGAGACCTTACTATGTTGCTAATCTCGAAGCGGAACGATTCAGCCGGCTGGGCGCTATCCTCGATGCACTGGATGAGGAGACCGGGCCAATCTCAATAAATGATGTCGAAGCAAGGGTGGTGAATCTGGATACAGGGGGTTATAGCGACGTGATCGATGCGGCGACGTATAACCAGCGCAAGGCAGCGAATGACCCTAACCAAAGTACAGCGGTTCCAGCAGATCTCGACCTGGCTGGAATAAAACGCCGCGCAAACCATGCGGTAGTTTATGTGGTACGTAATCCGGATCAGACCATAGAGGTCGTGATGTTACCGGTTTGGGGCGTTGGCTATCAGTCAGCGCTTTATGGATACCTGGCGCTTGCTGGGAATGCCAATCAGGTTGTAGCGCTCAGGTTCTATGAGCATGGGGAGACTCCAGGACTAGGGAGTCGAATACAGGACCCAGAATGGGAGTCTCTGTGGACAAACAAAGAAATATTTGACGAAACTGGCAGAATCGCCATCGGGGTGGGAAAGCGTTCTGGTGAAGACCGTGAATTTCAGATCGATGGCATATCCGGCGCCACCAGAACCAGCATGGGAGTTGATGGTCTAGTGAAGTTCTGGCTGGGTGAATTCGGATTCGGTCTGTTTCTTGAGCGGATCAGACGAGGGGAGGCATAGAACATGGCCGGCAAGCGATGGCAAACATTAGTGGTTCCCTTAATAGGGGATAATCCCTTGACTCTGCAGATTCTGGGTATTTGCTCCGCCCTGGCGGTTACTACTTCGCTTGATACGGCGTTGGTAATGACGATTGCAGTGACCTGCGTACTTGGCATGTCTGGCGTTTCTGTGAGTCTGCTACGTAAACATCTCCCACGCTCGATTCGTATCATCGTGCAAATCACAATCATTGCATCGTTGGTCATCATCGTCGATCTCGTGCTCAAGGCATTTTTCTTTGAAATCGGAAAGCGACTCTCGGTATTTGTTGGCCTGATCGTTACCAACTGTATTGTGCTTGGTCGTGCAGAGGGATTTGCCATGCGAAATGGACCACTTGACAGCATGCTAGATGGCATAGGTAATGGGCTTGGGTACGGCCTGGTCTTGATGGTCGTGGGGGCGATACGCGAATTGCTGGGACATGGCAGTTTGTTCGGGATGCAGATCCTGCTTCCAGTCTCCAAAGGGGGTGGATTTGAACCGCTGCACCTTATGCTTCTGCCGCCCAGTGCGTTTTTCATTATCGCGTGTATTATTTGGTTCATTCGGCGAAAACGACCAGAGCAAATTGAGAAACCTGAATTTCAGGTGCGACTGCAAACCCGGGGAGAGCAAAAATGACCGGATTGCTCGATCTTTTTATCCGTTCAATGTTTGTGGAGAACCTGGCGCTCTCGTTCTTTCTTGGCATGTGTACATTTCTTGCGGTTTCGAAGCGGGTGGAAACTGCCTTCGGTGTAGGGGTTGCCATGATAGTTGTGCAGACGGTCACAGTGCCGGTAAATAACCTTATCTATCAATATCTGCTTGCGCCTGGTGCTCTTTCCTGGGCCGGTCTTGGAGACGTTGATCTATCTTTCCTAAGCCTGATTGCATTTATTGGTGTGATTGCGGCAATGGTGCAAGTGCTGGAAATGACACTTGAATTTCATATTCCCAAACTGCACCGGGCGCTCGGTATTTTTCTACCATTGATCACGGTGAATTGCGCCATTCTAGGAGGCAGTTTGTTTATGGTTGAACGCTCTTATGGTCTGATGGAAAGTGTAGTGTATGGATTTGGCTCAGGCATCGGTTGGGCCCTTGCAATAGTAATGCTGGCTGCGATTCGCGAGAGAATCAGGTATGCCGATATTCCAGAGGGTCTACAAGGACTGGGTATGACGTTTGTGGTGGCAGGCTTAATGTCGTTAGGTTTCATGGGATTTGCGGGGTTGGGATAGGTTATGACGGAAATCATTCTGGGTGTTTTGTCATTTACCTCGATCGTCTTGTTGCTGGCTACATTTGTACTCGGAGCAAGGCGATTTCTGGTGCCTTCAGGCCAATGCGAACTCAGGATTAATCAGCGTCTGACCTGCACCGCGTCGGTGGGACAGCGTCTGCTCGATGTACTAAACCAGGAAGGTATACACCTGCCCTCTGCATGCGGTGGTGCAGGGACCTGTGGTTTGTGCAAGGCTTGGGTCAGCGAGGGTGGTGGTGAACCGACTCCTCAGGAGATCGCATTACTGCCCAGGGCTGAAACGAACGCTGGTGCCAGACTCGCTTGCCAGGTACCCGTATTGGGTCCGATGACAGTTAAAGTCGATGAGAACTACTTCGGCATTAATGTCTGGAATTGTACGGTCGAGAGTGTGCGCCATGTCTCTACTCTGATCAGCGAAATTGTGCTGCGGCTTCCGCAAGGAGAATTGATAGATTTCGATTCAGGTGGATTCGTAGAAGTGACTTGTCCGCCATATAAATTTAATTTTGCCGATCTGAAGGTGGAATCAGAATATCAGGATGTGTGGAGTAAATCAGGTCTGCATTCACTCAAGGCGGGGACAACTAAGCCAGTTACCCGAGCTTATTCCATGGCCAACCGTCCTGGCGAAAATGACGTAATACGTTTGAACATTAGAGTTGCCGTTCCGCCCCCTGGCAAATGGAATATTCCGCCAGGCGTGGTTTCCAGTTGGCTATTTTCCCTTCAACCTGGAGACCAGGTAGAAGCAAGCGGTCCGTATGGGTATTTCATGGTCGAGGATTCAAAAAGGGAAGTGATTTTCATTGGTGGAGGTGTGGGAATGGCGCCGCTCTATTCGCAAATTCTTGACTTATTACTCACTCGTAAGAGCGACCGAAAGATCAGTTATTGGTATGGGGCTCGCTCCAAGAGAGAGCTGTATTATCATGAAGAATTCGAGCAGCTTGAAAAACAGCACGATAATTTTGGCTGGCATGTGGTGCTGTCTGACCCGCAGCCGAAGGACAATTGGGATGGTCCGACCGGATTCGTTCACACCGCTATTTATGAGGGCTATCTCTCAAGCCACAATGCTCCGGAAGACTGTGAGTACTACCTGTGTGGACCGCCGCTTATGGTGAAAGCGGTGCTGTCGATGCTCGATGATCTTGGTGTTGATCTTGAAAGCATTCACTATGATGACTTTGGAGGAGGCTAGGCAATAACGATGGTAATGTCGAGACGAAAAATTTTGAAGTTTGCCGGAGCGCTCACGCTGTCGCCCGTGTTGACGGCGTGTCGAGCGAAACAAGTACCGCTGCTGTCTGGCCGCACAATGGGGACGCGCTACAGTGTGCAGCTGGAACAAATTCCAAAGCGGATCAGTCTGTCATCGCTAAAAAAAGAGATTGAATCCGTGCTTGAAAACACCGAATCACTCATGTCGTTATATCGCTCAGATAGCGAGCTATCGTTGATCAATGGTTCCGATCCCGGCGTGTGGCATGTGCTGTCACCAAGTACGTTGCGTGTGGTCAAGCACGGTTTAAAGACTATGCGGTTGAGCGGTGGTGCTTATAATCCTGCTTCCGGACCGTTGGTAGACTACTGGGGTTTCGGCAGTCAAATGAGGATTGCGCCTCCCTTGCAACGACAGATTCCGCTGGAGGTTATGAACAGCGTCGGTGCTTCAGCGTTCGACATTGATCATGAGGCAATTCGTAAAAATCATGCAGAGTCTGCTTTGAATTTGAACGCCATCGCCAAAGGAGATGCCGTCGATCAACTGGCGCAGGTGCTCGAGCGTTGGGGTATACCAAATTTCATGGTTGGAATTGGTGGTGAGTTATACGCTCGTGGCTCGGGACCACGCGGTGACCGGTGGCAGATTGGAATCGAACATCCTGATGGCGGAATTCTTACTGCAGTAAGCGTTGATCAACAGGCGGTAGCGACTTCAGGCGATTACGTTCATTTTGCACTCGATCATGGGCGCAGAATTTCTCACTTAATGAATCCAAAGACAGGCAAACCTATCTCTGATCGGCTGGCGTTGGTGAGTGTCGTCGCCGATTCTGCTATCGACGCGGATGCCTGGGCTACGGCACTGATGGTAATGGGTCCCGATGAAGGCTTTAGGTTTGCCCTTCAGCATGATATGAAAGCAGTATTCCTTAAAAGAGAAGCTGCAGAATATAAAATGCTTCAAACGCCTCGCTTTAAATCTGTTGCGACGATGACCTGAGGTAATGCGTGCATGATAATTCTAAGTTTAACAATCTGTGTATTTTTAGTGGCGGTTGCCGGGCTTGGAATCGGCGTGTTGTTTCGACGCCCGCCGGTTTCCGGAAGTTGTGGTGGATGTGCTAAATGTTTGTGTGAGCGGAGATAGAAATGACCAGAGTTCCTATAGTAGATGATTATATGGCGACCACGCTTTATACCTTTATGCCCTCTGATAACGTCCGTGCGGCAGCACATACGCTGATGTCTAGAGGACTGTCCGGTGCGCCGGTAGTTGATCAATCTGAGAAGCTTGTTGGAATGTTATCCAAAAAAGATTGTTTGAAAGTTGTGTACACCGCAAGTTATCACCAGGACTGGGGTGGTCGAGTAGATGAATATATGAGCCGGGATGTTGAAACTATTGAATCGGGTACTGACATCATTCAGGCCGCGGATAAGTTTGTGCAGTCTCGCTACCGGCGGTTTCCGGTCATGTCCAACGGACGCATGGTCGGGCAGATCAGCCGACAGGATATATTGCGCGCCTTATATGATCAGTGGGCGGACGATTAACGGCAAACTAGATCAGCTGACATTCATATGGATAACTGGATAAAACTTCAGTTCCAGTTTCCGTAACCCTCACCATTTGCTCAAGTTTTACGCCTTCTCCACCGTGCACTGATCCAGTAAAACTCTCGACGCAAAGAACCATATTCGACTCTATTACGCCTTCATACTGTCGTTCAGCATCTTCTGGATAATACAGCTTCGGGTATTCATCAGACATGCCTACGCCATGGAAGGCGCAAGGATAGCGGTGAGCGATGAATTCCTCGCCTCTGGGATATATACGTCTGATCAGTTCTGAAAAACGCATGCCCGGCTGTATTTGCGCAGTGTTGTGCTGCACTTCCTCGTATGCATGGCGATAAACCTCGCGCTGGGCGGCGGTAGGTTTCTTGTCTCCACAAAGCCAGGTGCGAGAGATGTCAGCACAATAACCAAAAGGACCCAACATATCTGTGTCGAAAGCAACCAGCTCTCCATCCTGAATAACACGGTCAGAGGCTTCCTGCAGCCATGGATTGGTACGCGGTCCTGATGCCATCATGCGTCCTTCCATCCAGTCACCGTCGTGTGCGATATTGACCTGATGCAGAATTGACCAAAGCTGATTTTCGGTGACCCCGGGGACCATTGCCTGTCGCATGTGATGAATTCCGAATTCCGCAACTGCTATTGAATGTTTCATGCAGGCGATTTCTTGTTCAGATTTAATCGACTTGGCGCTTTCCACAAGGGCTTCTGCGTTGATAAGTTTCATACCCTGGGATTTGAGTGCGCCAAAAACATCTGCCGGCATCGATTCGACAGCGATTTGAGGTGATCTGTCATGCACGCCCAAATCTTGAAGAAAAATTCTGACATCCTGTGCAAATCTTGAAGCGGCTGTGTTCAATTCAAGACCACTGTCGAACGGATTGAACCCGACACTGGGTCGATACTCATTCACAAGTTCACAGGTTTGATGCGACGACCCATGCATTACCACCGGGCCCTGGGCTGCAATAAACAAATAGAACATTGGGATGTGTGACTGAAACAACGGATATTCTCGGAAATCAACCGCATATCTCAAACTGATTGGACTAAGCAGAATGCAGGCTGGAATATCCCGTGCGATCAACTCCTGGCGCAGTCGCTGGAGTCGATATTGACGCAGCGCGCTCAGATCAATTTGCGGAGAATCGAGGCGCTGCTGGTTGAAAAGCTGAATAGAAACCAATTCCGGAAGCTCTGTACTTTAAACAGCAATTATTACCCGACCGTTGTGATCCTGGCTATATTGTTTAAGCAAATTGACAAGTTTCTGGCTCAGTCAGAGATATCTGTTGTATAACGTTTCCAATCTCACAATCGATAGCGCAACAGAACATGGCTGATAAAGTAAAAACCGCGATCCTTGGATTCGGTCGCTGGGGGATGTTATTGCATAAAGCCAGTCTAGATTGCCGGCACCTTGAAGTGACCCATGCCGTGACTCGAAGCCCACACAAAGTACATGAGTATTGTCAGGAGCATAGTCTAAAGCTCGGTGACGATCTTGATCATATGCTGGGTACATCGGCGGTCGATGCGTTGGTAATTGCGACGCCACATTCACAACATTATGATCAGCTCATCGCCGCTGCGCACGCAAACAAGCACGTCTATTGCGAGAAGCCGTTTACTCTTTCCGGTGATCAAGCATCAGCGGCATTAATTGAGTTAAGTCGCGCGGGGTGTAAAGTCGCAATTGGGCACAATCGTCGATTTGCGCCAAACACCCTTGCACTACGGAATATGATTCAGATTGGCTGGTTCGGTGACCTAGTGCATATCGATGGCGTGTTTAATGCCAGTATGGACCAGGCCAAGGGCCGCTGGCGTGACAGCTTAGAAGAGAGTCCTGCTGGCGGCATGACTTCGTTGGGAATCCATGTGGTAGACATGTTCATCAACCTCATGGGGCGGGTAACCGAACTATCTGCCAGAAGCGTGCGTGTTGCCCCCCACTGTAGTTTCGATGACAACACTACAGCGTCGATGGTTTTTGCTAATGGTGCCCGCGGTCATCTTACTACGTTGACATCTACTGCGATGCGTTGGCAGGTAACGCTCTATGGCACAAAAGGTTGGGCCGAACTGCGTGACCTCGACACCCTGATGATCAATCCAGTTGAAGGGGCGCATGAGACTATTCATTATCCCGGTTTTGAATACCCTGCTTTAGCGACCATGACCGCGGCTCTCGATGCTTTCGCCTTAGACATAACGAAGGACGAGCATTTTCCTGTTCGTCCGGATGAAATTGAGCATGCTACTCGAATACTGGAGGCAATCATTCAGTCTGCTCAATACGGAAATTCCGTCGACCTCCGTTGAGCAAATCTGTTAGCGGTCGACCTTATGTGGAGAGGCAAATTTTTTATTGCCGCGGTGCGCTAATTTGAGAAGGCAGGTGCGGCTATTCTGATACCGGCTTTCTCTAAAGCCAGGCGGATTTGCCCTGCCATTTTTACCGCCGCTGGATTATCGCCATGCACGCAAATTGATTCCGGTTTGACCTTGAATGATTGACCGTCGATGGCTTTAATCGACTGCTCCTCAATCATCTTTAATACCCTGTCCGCAGCGCGTTCGCTGTCATGGATTACGGCCCCTGGCGAACCTCTCGCGACCAGGGTGCCGTCGGCATTGTATTCACGGTCTGCAAATACTTCTCGAATAACCGGTGAGCCGCTGGCCCGTGCAGCCACCTCAAGCGGGGTAACCGCTTGCGCAAGAATGGCAATATCCGGTGCGACTCTATGAAACGCTGTTGCGCAAATATTGGCCAGCTGGTCATCCTCGCAGGCCATATTAGACAAGGCACCGTGGAGTTTAATGTGGGCAACCGTTGCCCCCTCTGACCGTGCAATGCCCATAAATGCACCCACCTGATAAATAAGCTGCGCCTGCAGATCATCTGTGTCGCTGACTGGCAGACGACGTCGCCCGAATCCACGCAGATCATCAAATCCTGGATGTGCGCCAATTGCTACAGACTTCTGCTGGCACAATTTTATGGTGCGCACCATTTCTTCGGGACCACCAGCATGGAAACCACAGGCAATATTGGCGCTACTGACAATATCCAACATTGCGCTGTCGTTACCCATAGTCCACGGACCGTACGACTCTCCAAGATCTGAATTCAGATCAATGCTGTTATTGGCGCTTTGATTCATAGTGTTTGATCTCCTGCGGATATCACACCGTCAATAAGGTTGTAGTCCAGCAGATTGTCGATATCTTCAGGAGAACGTATCACAGGCTGGGCCGCCTGAGCCAGGGTCTGTATTTGTGCGCGCCACAATCTGAATGCTTCAACCGCTTGATCCAGCGTGACCAGTTCAAATCGAAACGGCTCACCAGTTGGCAGTTGTGCAACTGCGGCGTGATCCGCGGTGATCACTGTGGCGATTCGGGGATACCCGCCGGTAGGTTGGTGCTCTCGCACTAAAATCGTCGGCACGCCATCTCCGGTCATTTGAATATCCCCATCCTGAACCGGATCAGATAGTCCGGTTAACAGGGATTCAAAAGGAGGTTGATCTGGTTCCAGATGCAATCGCATTGCCATACGATCTCGACGATGGGATAGGGCAAATGTCTCATCAAGCAACCTCTGTCGAGTGCGCTGACTAAAGCGCTCTGACTGGGGCCCCCAAAGCAGCCGAATATTGCGGTGTCCTAAATATTCTGGATTGGGAAGCGTCATCGCTTTTTGCGGTGGCTTCCTATCGGAATCTTCACTTGGTGGTCCGATCGCCAATCTGGTTCCCGCTTTGAGGACCTTGCCATCAACGCCACCAACTCCTGCGCGAAGGTGAGTACCCATAGAGCCAATCTCCGGCTCAATGCGAATTCCCCCCGCCACATGAAGATATCCATAAGTACCTCCCCGGGTGCCCTCGATAACCGAGCCCACCTCCAGAACCTGGCCCGGGGCCAATAACAGGCTGCAGCGCCAGTCGACATTTCTGCCATCCACGCTCGACTGCATTGCGGCCCCCGTCAGGGCAATCCATAGTGGATATTCAAGCGTGCGGAACTTGCCACCATAGCCTGCCATTTCCAGTACCGCATCATTCTTTTGGTTACCTACCAGCACGGCGCCTTCGGCAAGCGCATAGCAATCCATGGCGCCACCTGCCGACAGACCAAAACGCGCATAGCCTTGTCTTCCTCGGTCCTGGATGGTTACCGCAGGGCCAACGCTTAAGATTTCGAGAAACCTTTTCAATTTGGTGATTCTGGATTGACGATCTTTTTACCCCGTTGTACCTCTCTTGCCAGATCTTTAAATGTTTTAAAGTCGATGGATTCAAAAGTGATTTCGTCTCCCGGTGCCAGGTAAAAAAAAGGCTCGGTGCATCGAGAGAATGAAAGAAACGGAGTTCGTGCGATTGTTTGCCAACCAGTTGGAATAGGTGTTGCAAATAACACGGTCTGCCTGACCGCCACTGAGAGTGAACCTGGGGGGACCTCCGGTTTTACAAAATCAAGGCGGGGCAGGTCCCAACGCTTAGGGAGCGATCCAAGGTAGGCACACCCCGGTGCGAAACCAAGCATTAGAACTGTAAGCTTCGACTGACTATGTTCTTCGATGGTTTCTTCGACCGATTTTCCGAGCTGTCTCGCAACATTTTCGATATCTGGGCCACTTCCTTCTCCATAGTGTGCGGGTAATTTCCAAATACGCCTGTTTGGATCGGGTTCGACCTTGAGCCAGGATCTGCTGGACAGTAGGTCGATTATCTTATCCTTTAGTGCATCAGCACCAATCCTAAGTGGGTCGTAGCGAACCAATACGCTGCGAATAGCGGGTGATACCTCTTCAACGCCGGTCCAATTTTGTACCCTTAAAGCAGCATCAAAAGCATGGGCAGCATTGTTGATCGCCATATCCAGGCTGTCGCCAAACAGCACCATAACACCGCTATCACCGGCCTGCATGACTGTTGGGTAATCTGGCTGGGGCATCGAGTCGGTTTTGTGGTTAAGTGCCTGAACGGAATTTGATGGTGGAAAACTCCATACCCAAGTCAGTGTCTGAAATTAGTGTTCCACTATATCGAGGCTACCAAAGGCTTGGATTTGTTTACAAGCTGAGATCACCATGAGTTTTGTCAGAATGACATATTTCTCTACTCTCATCGGCTGGGAAGAATGTCTCACTTCGCAATCCACAACCTTTGCCATCCCGAACTTTATTCGGGATTTCATTAAGCAACAGGAGATTCTGACTTTCTTCGGGATGATCTGTTCTCAACCTCGCATTTTACTGAAGGGTTGAAAATAGATCACTTTGGGGTTAGGTGCAATGATCGGTTACTTTGGTCTAAGACGAATTTGAAATGGCGCAAATAATCCATACCCAGTAACCCGTCTGCGTCACTTTTAAAGTGATCGAGGCTTGCTACATTAAGATTTCTAATTGGCTGTCCGCCAACGCTCAAAGAGTTAAGTTTCACCAAGGTTGAACGGATTTGACCTCCAGCGGTATTCAATATAATTTCTTGACCCGAGACGGATTTGAGACCGAATTCCCTCAGTTTATCTGCTCTGATCGAAGTCAATGATGCGCCGGTGTCAAGAAGCAGTACTAATTCATGGACACCATTAAGGCGTGCGGTGACCAGAAACTGTGAGCCGGTGCGCTGAAGCGACGCGACTGAGTAGCTTGCAAGGTTTATCCTCTGACTTATCTGATCATAGAGTACAGTTGCGCGCGCGCCATAATCTGGGTCAAAAAGAATGTAACTCAAAGCTTCGAGCGCGCCGTCGTAATCATTTAGGTTGATCGAAGCGCGGGCCAGAGAGAAACGCCAGGCCGCGCGCTCCGGTTCGATTTCTGCGAATATGCGAAGCAGCGCTTTCTGCGTTACAAAATCTTCCCGCAGATCCAGTTTCATCATTGAAGCCCTTGCGAGCTGTTGAATCTCCCGCGATACAGATTCGATTGCTTCGGGTTCGATTTGATAACTTCGAGCCGATGCCAACAGTCTGGCCGCGTCGATAAATCTTTCTTCGCGCACCGCTTCCTTTACCAGAATAATTGCAACTTCTATATCGTCCGGATGATCGAATAACCACATATGGAGCAATTCTCTTCCAAGTCCGTTTTCGGTTTCGACAGCCGAGTTGAATGCAAGTAACTTTGATCTGCACTCTATTTGGCCTGCACGATATAGCGAATTGCATATTGCTAGGGCTAGATCCGTATCCTTGTTTTTAAGCGCGTTCGTGAGTTGCATGAGGTCTGCTTGGTGATCGGCAGCCTTATTTTGCGTTGGCTTTTCAGCCATTGTTTCAGAAGGAGCAGTCTTTTTGGTCAGCTCTGTTTCAAGCGTTTCCGCTAACAAGGACGTATTTTGTTGAGGTATATTCTCTGTCCTTGGCGCAATAATCTCGATATCGGAGACTACGTCAGGTTGTTTGTATATGACGCTGTGCAATGCCCATCCTACGATGAGCCCAATCACCAGAATTGCCAGGGATCTCACTTCCGAGCGGCGTCAGAACTTAGGCCTTCAACTCGACGCTCATACATAACCAATTCACCTATACCGATCACAGTCAGTTGATCTGGTCTGCTGAGAAATGAAACATGTGCGCTCATAGTTGGCAATATAGTCTGGTGACAGGTCCTTGATGATTAATTCGACTCTTTTTCTCTAAATCGGTTCTCAAAAACTTTGCGGGAAAACTGTAAAAACAGGACCGCGGCTAGCCCGCCGGAACCAAAAATCATGCACATCACCATGATCTGATATCGGACGGCAATGAGTGGTGAGACTCCAGACAGAATTTGGCCCGTCATCATTCCTGGAAGCGAAACCAGCCCTACTGCAAACAATGAGTTAACCATCGGGATCATGCCGGCCTGCAGAGCAGTGGTGCGCGCAGTGACCCAGTTGTCGCCACGTCGCAATTCCGCACTCAGGCGTTCAGCACACAAGCTTACGCTATTCATTGAATTGGCAAAGATCATACCCGCCAGGGGAATCAGGAATCGTGGTTGATACCAGGGGTCCAGTTGAAGCACGCCTGCGGAAACGATCCCAAGCGTAATTCCGCCTGCAAGTAAGATGGAAACCAGGCTGAATAGAAAAAGATGTTTGCGTTGAGTGGTGACGTTGCTTAGTGCGATCCAGCTCGAAGCAACAACCATAATACCAAGCACAAACAATACTACCCATGCTTGATCCGTTTCAAAAATATAAGTGAGAAAGTAGCCAATCAGAAGCAATTGGCCCAGCATCCGGACCATCGCATACAGCGCGTTGCCGGCTCGCATTGACCAGTAAAACATCACCCCCACCATTGCCAGTGCCGGAATAAATGCCAGCGCAAGATTTGGTAATGGGATGGATTGAACTTCCATGGGTAAATGGTCCGTAAACTAGCCGAGCCTTATGCTTTCCTTCTTTTCGTGTGTGTGATTGGGTGCAGAAAACAAATAATAGCTTACTACATGATAACACCAGTGGCCCTCCCAAGATTTCCACCACCAATGGCAGTGTGCCAAGCTCGCTGGTCATCGCGATGGGTTGCCAATACCGATGCAGGTACTCACCGCATGGATTGCCCCGATCGACACGGGTAAGTTCAGGGTCTTCAGTAGCATCGAGCGGGCGGTGGTAACCTTGGAAGCCTTCTGGACCGGGTGATTTATGTTTCACTGTGAAACAATTTCCATTCTATATTTCAAGTTAGAATCGACCCTGTATGCTAGCGCTGGCAGGCATTCCATGGACCATTATGCTCACCATCTGCTGCGTGGAGATTTCAAATGTTGCTGGGTTCTTGGTGAGTCTGATGGGATTATCGGATAAACATCCCCTGCAAGGCGTGTATCGTGTCTATGTGGTGGTGTTCGCAGGATTGCGAAAACTGGAAAAGCGCATGGGGGCGGATGAACGCCTTGGTGGATCCGGCATGTCTGAAAATTAACGGTCTAAGAGCAGGTGAACATGAATTACGCCGATGTTGAAATACTGAATCCAGATCAGATTCCAGTTATCGATATCTCGATTTTGTTCAGTGATCATCCCGACTATGTAACGATTGGTGCCGCCCTTAAACAGGTCGCAGAAAGTGTGGGTTTTTTCTACGTGTCCGGACACTGTATTGAATCGCATTTGATGGAAAAGACATTCGATCTTTCGAAAAGATTCTTTGCGGCGCCTGAAGAGCAGAAACGTTCAGTGCGCGCGTCGGGATTTCACCGAGGTCTATTACCTCTAGGAGATTCGAAGATGGAAGGGCAAGTAAAATCCGATCTCAAGGAAAGTTTTATCTGGGGTATAGATTTTGCCCCCGATAATCCTGAATTTGTTTCCGGAAATGAGCTGATGCCACCAAATCGCTGGCCGGACTTTATGCCAGAAATGCGCAAAACTTTGGGTTCTTATATGGAGGGAGCGCACCGGTGTGGCATTCAACTATTGCGAGCCATTGCTACTAGTCTCGGTATTGATCGAGATTATTTTGTTGGAAGTTTCCATCAACCCATTACTCGAGGGACACTGATCCACTATCCACCGCAGCCCCCAGTCATGGGAGAGGAGCAATTTGGGGTATCGCCGCATACCGATTACGGCACTATGACTCTGTTGGCACAGGACTCAACCGGTGGATTGAGAGTCCAAGCATTGGATGGTAAATGGCTGACCGCGGAACCGATAGAGGGCACCCTTGTGGTGAATGTGGGGGACTTGCTTGCTCGCTGGAGTAATGACCGTTTTCGCTCAACGCCCCATAGCGTGGTCAATACTTCCGGCCGGGAGCGTTATTCTATTGCCATTGCGTTGGATCCAGACTGGGACACACTAGTCAGCCCGGTGGTGTTGGCAGAGGAATCGCCACATTATGAGGACGTATTATGTGGAGATTACATTCGAGGCCGCTTTGACCGGTCGTTTTCCTATCGAAACAAATCTGGGATATAAACGATGAGTGCTTGGATCAAGATGATAGAAGTGGACCAGGCAGAAGGCCAGGTCAAGACAATGTACGAACTGGTTAAAACGCCTCATGGCACGGTGGATAACGTCATGCGCGTTCACAGCTTACGCCCACATACTATGGAGGGCCATGTAACACTGTACCGCAGCGTGCTGCACAACCCGGATAACACGCTGCCTCTGTGGTTTCTCGAGGTTGTGGCTTCTTACACCAGTATGCTTAATAAATGCGACTACAGCTTTATCCATCATTTCGCAAATGCCCGCATTCTGATCGACGATGACGAGAAATCAGATCGTATATACGAAGCGTTTAGCGATCGCGTGCCGGAGCAGGTATTTTCCGGAAGGGAACTGGCATTTCTGAAGTATGCTGAAAAATTGACGACACAGGTCGATGCCATGGAGAAAGACGATTATGAACAGATGAAGCAGGTCGGATGTGATGATGGAGAAATCCTGGAAGTCAATCAGGTTGTAGCTTATTTCAACTATTCAAACCGCTTACTCAACGGATTGGGAGTGACCACAGAGGGAGATACAGTCGGGTATTACGATACGTCGCAATGATTCGACTATATGCCCTGCCGCTGAGCGCATACTGCACCAAAGTGCGCACAGTCCTGCGGATAAAGCAGGTCCCGTTTGAAGAGTGTAAGCCCCTCGGGGGCCACTACTCCAACGACAGTTATCGGCAACACATGCCACCCGGTTCAATTCCTGCAATCGAAGAGGGTGAATTTAAGCTGTTTGATTCCGAGGCGATCGTCGAATATCTTGAAGATGCATACCCAGAGGTACCCATGCGCGATCATGATCCACAGCTCTGTGCTTGGCAACGCGCGGTGGCACAGTTTCATAATGCAAAACTAGAGCCAGCTGTTAGGGCGCTGTTTCCGATAGTGAAGGTGGCGCCAGAAAAGCGTAAGCTTTATGCCATTGAGGATGCTTTGGCGGTCTTTAATGACGCTCTGCGCAAGCTCGAAACCGTAATTGAACCAAATCCTTTTATTGGCGGCACTGAGCCATGTCTTGCAGACTGTGGTTTCCCCGCTACACTGCGTATGGGTGGAGATATATTCTCTCACTTAGGTAGCGAGGTAATATTTAGCAAAAAGGTTTCGATTTGGATGGCAGCCCTGGAGACGCATTCCGTGATTGGAGATGAGGTGAAAAAAAACCGAGGAGCCGCGTCTGAATGGGTGCAGCAGTTCCAATAAATAGAGCAGGTAACCAAGTTTGTTTATACTGAATGTAGCCTGGTCAAACGAGGGAGAAAAATATGAATGAGAGTAGTGGATTTGATATCAATGCGGTGATCAATGACGCGAAACGCGTCTTGCTTCAGCCTGCTAACTTTTATCATGATATGTCGAAAGCAGGAGGATACACCGAGCCGTTAATCTATGTTGTAGTGATGGGATTTGTGGCCGGCGTGTTGGCAACACTCACGTCCATAATGGGGGGTGGTATGCGATTTGGCGCGGGTGCGGGTTTGTTCGCGGTTATACTGCTTCCTATCGTGGCGGTGGCCAGTAGCTTCATCAGTGGCACTGTAATGTTCGTGATCTGGAAACTGATGGGCTCGGGCGAATCCTTTGAGACCGGCTGGCGCTGCGTGGCCTATTCCATGGTGATGTTTCCGATCATGATGGTGCTGCAATGGATACCCTATCTCGGTTCTATTGCTGGGGTGGTGATAATTATCTGGTTAATGATCAACGCCAGCACCGAAGTGCATAGTATTGAGCGCAAGAAAGCCCAGCTTGTGCTTGGCGTGCTTGGATTGTTTATGGCGCTCGGTAATATTTCTTCAGAACGCGCTGCGCGAAAATGGGAGGAACATATGGAGCGTTACGGCGAGCAGTTCAAGCAGCTTGAAAACATGTCCCCGGAAGAGGCCGGTGAGGCGGTGGGCGAATTTCTCAAAGGCATCGAGAAAGCCACTAAGGAATGACGTCCACGATAGGCTAAACTTTCCGCAACTTAAGAATTGGTTGCGGCATCAAGCGATGTGCTTTCCTTCTCAAGCTGCAACCATTGTTCGAGGGAACTGCCAAACGGAATCATAACGTTCTCCTTGTAGGCCGCTCGGTTGCACAATCTTTGATACCACGCTTCAACATTGGGTAAGGGTGGCCGCTCAATATCAAGGTTGAAATAGCGATAGATGCAGGCGCCCAGGGGAATATCCCCCATGGTCAGATCATCGCCTATTACATAGTCCTGGTTATTAAGATGGTGCTCGACAATTTCCAGTAATTTGCCTGCGGCAGGAATAGCCTGGTCGATCGCTTGCTGATTACGTTTGTCTGCCGGCGTTCTGATTAGTCCGAAAAAAATCGAGTGAAACGCCGGGTAAAAAGTAGTTTTCACCCAGTCCATCCATTGTTCGGCTTGGGCCCTCAGGCAGGGGTCTTCAGGGCAAAGAGTTCCACTGCCGTATTGCGAACTCAGATACCGAACGATGGTGTTGGATTCCCACAAGATACAACCATTGTCGCTTATGGTCGGTATCTTTGCGTTAGGATTTAAATCGAAATATTCGGCTGTATCCAATCCGCCAAAACTACCACCAACGTTATGTCTAATGTGGTCAAGCTCAAGTTCGCCGACAGTCCAGGTCACGGCCATGACATTACTTGAGTTTCTGCGGCCCCAGACTTCCAGCATAGTATGATTTACCGATCTAAAGCCATAGAAGTATACCCGATGGATGTGAATTCCATAATAAGGCGCTGAATGTCAACCCGATATCCAAGCGGGTTCGCTGACAGTTCGGTGTTGATCCGTCGTCAACATTAAAGGTAACGATCGAAAAATCTTTAGTGGTAGAAAAACAACTATTTTATCTGCTATGGTTGGGTATAGACGTACTAATATCAATAGAGATTAACCAAGCTCCAAAGCTTGTATTGGTAATTCTGCAGATAGTTTGATTGTTGACGAATTTGCTGTCGATCATTCTGTGGATAAACCGATAATGGCTCGAGAGCATACACATCAGTGAGGAGAAGTCGATGAACGCTGTCATGTCTATATCGCTGGCGTTATGCGCCGCGATTGCAATCTGGGGAGTGGCAAGCCCTGAATCGATGACCGGTGCAGCCCAGGGGCTGGTTAACTATTCGCTGGCTGCCCTGGACTGGTTTTTTCTGCTGCTGTGCACGTTTTTTGTCGTGTTTATGGTGGCAATTGGTTTCTCACGTTACGGCAAAATCAAGCTAGGCGCTGACGACGAGGAGCCCGAATTCAGCACCGGGTCCTGGATCGCGATGCTGTTCGCTGCAGGAATGGGTTCAGGTTTGCTGTTTTGGGGTGTGGCCGAACCGATCTATCATTTCGTGACTCCGCCCGGCGGCATGGAAGGTGAAACATCCGAAGCTGCGAGACAGGCGTTTGTGATTACAAATTTTCATTGGGGGTTTCATGCCTGGTCAATCTATGGCTGTTGTGCCCTGGTCATCGCCTATTTCACTTTCCGGCTTGGCTTGCCTTCGATGATCTCCACACCTATTTTGGTGGGATTCAAAAATGTGTTTAGAAAAGGTCCACTACAAACCCTTGGAAAAACTGCAGATATTCTCGCAGTGATTGCGGTAATTTTTGGCCTGGCGGGTTCTCTTGCTATGGGTGCGCTCATGGTGCGATCTGGTATGACCGCGGTGTTCGATACTGGCCAGACCACCACGATGAGTCTGACTATCATCGCAGTCATGACTGTCGCCTTTCTGCTTTCGGCCTGTACCGGGGTAGACAAGGGGATCAAGATACTTAGCAATATCAACATGGTTGTTGCGATCATTATCCTGCTGGTAGTTTTGTTTGGAGGTCCTACTGCTTATCTGTTTCAGGTGTTCGTAAACTCTATTGGCGACTATCTGTTCCAGTTCATTCCAATTTCATTCAAGATTTTCAGTTACCAGCCCGAAGCCACCTGGAACTGGACCCATGGTTGGACCCTGACCTATTTGATCTGGTGGCTGGCCTGGGGTCCCTTTGTCGGCATATTCATTGCCCGCATTAGTCGTGGCCGCACGATCAAAGAGTTTGTCATTTATGTGGTAGGCGTGCCAACAATCGTTTCGATGCTCTGGTTTGCTGCATTTGGCGGTGCCGCAGTCCATATTGAAATGTTCGGTGGTGGTGGGCTCTCTGAAAAAGTTTTTGCTGACGTGTCCTCAGCACTGTTCGCGTTCTTCGAGTACTTTCCCGCCACCGGATTACTGAATTTTCTTTCAGTCTGCCTGATCTTTATTTTTCTTGTGACCAGTGCTGACTCCGGAACTTTTGTTATCAGCATGATGACCAGTGAAGGAAGCTTGAACCCTGCCACCAAAACAAAATTGATTTGGGGTTTGGTCATTACGGGGATCACTATTGCGACCATCCTCACTGAAAGCGTCGCGGTGGCCAAGGCCATGGCTATTACCGGTGCGATACCCTTCACAATCATAATTATTTTGCAGATGGCGGGATTTGTCAGAGTCGTGCGTGATGATCCAGTGGTGCGCAAAACGCATACCATAGTGCGCGATTCTGATATGGCGACGGAATCAGGTAGCTCCTGAGGAGGATGACGATGAAAATCAATATGCTGAAGTTACTGTTGGTCATTATATTTGGAATGTCCGTTTCTGCCTGTCAGGATGACAAACGCACTCTTCGAGTTGGGGCCAAACCCTTCTCTGAAAGCATGATTATTGCTGAGATGATCGCCCAACTTGCAGAAAACCAAGGGATCGCAGTTGAACGACAGATTCCCTACGGCCCGACACAAAAATTGATGGAGGCGACCAAACAGGATGTGATAGACGTGTATCCGGAATACAACGGAACCAGTCTGATTTTCCTGGGTCAGGCGCCAACTTCTGATGGCGCGGCGTCCACCGCGACGGTTCAAGAGTTGTTTAAACCCCTCGGACTTGAAATGGGTCCAAAACTCGGTTTCTCCAACGACTATGCAATTGTCATGAGCGCAGAGCGGGCTCAGGAACTCGGGGTCTCCACTATTGGTGATCTCGCTGGATTATCTCAAACAATAAACTTCGCGGTCGAAGAGGACTTCGTTCAACGTCCCGCTGACGGTCTGCAACAGATGAATCGGCGTTATGGAATTACCGATATTAACGTCTCCACGTTCCCTTTTGGTACAGAGGGTAAAGACAAAATAGTGCTCGCACTTCTAGAAGGCTCTGCTGATGTGGGCGAGCTGTTTATGACCGATGGGCAGATCGCTGAATATGGACTCACTGTGCTTGAGGATAATCTTGGTTTCTTTCCTGTATACGAACTAGCGCCACTGGTCCGCACTTCTGCGTTGGAGCATTTCGGCAATCTCGGTAGTGTGCTCGATAGCTTGTCCGGTAAGATAAGCGCAGCAGATATGCAGGCGATGAACAAATCTGTGGACCTTGATGCGCAAACTCCTGGATCTGTCGCCACTGGATTTCTGGTTTCCAAGGGTTTGCTGCCGGAAGATGCCGAAGGGTCACAAGTGGAGAAACTCTCCATCGCTGCATATCCGGACGTTGTGCGCAGCAGCGAGACCGCTAAAGCACTGAGGGCGATCAGGGCAGGATTTTCAGGTAGTGACCTGGAAGTCAACAACACCGCGGACCCGCTTCAGGCTATAGCTGACGGCAACGCGCGCGTAGCGGTAGTAGGTGCTGAGTCTTTTTACTCTCTGTCGGAGGAGGGCCCTGTAATTCGCCAAAACGCCCACGCATTTGCGGTACTTGGATACAAGACCGCACATCTCCTGACCAGGAAACAGGGCGGCACCGGGTCCATAACCGAGATGTCTAAGATCATCACTGGTGCCGAAGGAACCGGCTCAGCACGAGTGCTGGATATGGTGCTGCAATCGATGGGTTTGGCAGGGTCGGTTGAAGTCATTCAGTCCAGTGAGAGTCTAGTTGCTCAAGCTGAGTCTCTGGCGCAAGGTAATGCCGACGGTGTGTTCATCATGACAACCCTGGGTGACCGAACAATGCGACAGGTGCTCGAGAACGCGAATCTTACTCTGGTCGGCATAGAGGAATGGTCTCAGGGCGGACATACGGCACAATACAGCTTCATTCGGCCAGCAAATATTGCTGCAAGAACTTACCCTTCTCAGTTCAGACCGATCCCCAGTCTCAGCACTCAAACCGTGATTGCGAGCCCGATTGAGAAGCAGCAGGAGGCCGGTGAAGTCGGTCCGGGTACTGCAGGAGTAGCTTCCGCAGTGCCGGTCAGTGCCGATGCGGTGCATGCAATCAGTGAGGCGCTTGATTCGGGTGAAGTTATTGATCCCGCGATGCCAATTCATGCCGCACTACTTCCTGAAATCGAAGTAGTAGATAAGTCGCTACCGTTTAGTCTTGATATTTCGATCGCCAATATCCTGATGATTGTGTTTACCATTTGGGTGTTGTACCTGGTCAGCTTGCCTAGTCCTCGTGATTTCAAGATGCCAGAAGGCTGATAACTCAAAGCACTAAGGAGAAAGAAAATGACAAACTATTTAGCTGCCATCGACCTGGAAGACGAAGAGTCTATGGAAAAGATCATTGCCGGTGCGGTCAAAATAGCAACTGGTGTCGAGGGTGCCCGGATGTATTTGATGACCGTGGTTCCTGGTATTCATCCGGGGATTGACCAGCGTTATGCGGTGCGCGGGGAAATGCATGGTTCGGCCGACTACCCGTTGCAGAAATGGAAGGACGAAGCTGCGGTAAGCCTAAAAGAAATCGCTGATAAACACATTCCCGCGGACATGTTTGCGGGCGTCGTGGTGGAGAACGGCACCGTTTATCGAGAGATTGTCGAAGCCGCTAAAGATTTAGATATTGAGCAGATCATTATGGGTGCTCATCGCCCTTCCCTGGCCGATTTTCTGCTTGGTCCCAATTCGGCTCGTGTTGCTCGCCATGCAGAATGCACGGTGACCGTCGTCCGATAACAGATCGTTAGCAGGCCCCACGCACCCTAGCTCGCTTTTTTGAGTCTGGAGTCAGCGCCTGTCAGATACGTCAGCACTGTATCGGCGTCGGATACTGTATATGGGTCTGTCGGACAGTTATCACCGAAGTCGGGTTCGATAAACATCTTCTCGATTTCAAGGTTATCGGCTATCATTGCATAACGCCAGGAGCGCATACCAAAACCAAGATTGGTCTTCTCAACCAGCATGCCCATTTTACGGGTAAACTCGGCATTACCGTCCGGCAACATACGTACCTTATTCGCCCCAAGGTGTTTGCCCCATTGAAACATGACAAAAGCATCGTTGACCGAGAGGCAGATGATTTCATCTATTCCGGCTTTCTTAAACTCTTCGAAAAGTTCTTCATAACGCGGCAGATGAGTTGACGAACAGGTTGGTGTAAATGCCCCTGGAAGAGCAAATAAAACCACACGCTTGCCGCCAAAGATTTGCTGGGTGGATTGATCCTGCCAGCGATAAGGATTGGGTCCGTCAACGGTTTTGTCATATACGCGTGTCTTGAATACGACATCAGGAAGTCTGTCTCTTAAAATCATGTGATCCTCGATAATGAATTGCAAAAATTAATGTTGGTAGGCGAATGTTAGTGCAAGGGCAGTAATATATGAAATCGATTGTTACGATCGAGATGATCGCTTTTAACTATCATATAGTTGACCGTCGCGCGCCTTGATGGTTAAGATTACCCGGACAAATTTTGGCTTCCAAGAATTGGTATTGCAGGCACCTAATCATCGACACTATGGTGTACATTCCGGCCTATTCGTTCTAACCACAAAGCTTTCCTGGTTCAGCCATGACCAAAGAAAAAATGTCAGGCGTGATTGCGCCGATTCTCACCCCTTTTAATGACGATCTGAGTTTTGCCGCGGACCTCTACCTGCCGCATGCTCAGTGGTTGTTGCAAAATGGGATTCACTATATTTCACCATTCGGTACTACCGGTGAAGCCCTTAGTCTGTCTGTAGAAGAGAGGCTCAGCGCACTGGATTCTCTGATCGATGGCGGTATTGATCCAGGGGTGCTGATGCCGGGCACCGGACTGTGTAACCTGCCGGAAACCATCAAGCTTTGCCGACACTCGGCAGAGCACGGCTGCGCAGCTGTGATGACACTGCCACCGTTCTTCTTTAAGAATGCGACCGACGACGGGATTTATGTTTACTTCGAAAGATTAATCGAAGCGGTGGATCACCCTGGATTCAAGATCTGTCTATATCACATTCCACCTATGGCGGTAGTTGGTTTTTCTCCAAATCTTGCAGCACAGCTCGCGCAGGATTTTCCAGACGTTGTGGTGGCTTACAAAGACAGCTCCGGCGACTTTGAAAATACAAAGGCAGTGATTGCGGCAGTTCCAAGTATTGCGGTGTTTCCGGGTTCCGAAACGTTTCTGCGCAAAGGGGTAGAGTATGGTGGGGTCGGATGTATTTCGGCTACCTGTAATATTAATCCATTGGGAATACGCAAGGTATATGACGTTGCGACGGGCACCGTAGAAGGTGATCTCGATCAAGTGAATCATGACATGGTAGCGCTGCGTAAAATGGTCGAGGGCTATGCGCCTATTCTGGCAATGAAAGGACTTCTGGCACAGCACAGAAGAGAGCCGAGATGGAGAAATGTTCGGCCGCCATTGCTGCCTGTTACCGAGAATGCGACGCAGGAACTGATAAGTGCCCTAGACAACAGGCTTGGGAACTTAAGTCTTTAAACTCTATATGCGTTTCGGGCTGTAGCAGGTAGCCTTGAGGCTTGCTGTTTGATCTGCACAAACCTGGCGAGGGTCGTTCCAGTTTCAATCTAAGAAATTAGTAAACGTACTAACCCCAAATGCCCTTGCGCATCAGGTTTAGCCCCATCAGGAGGAAAAAAATCAGGATAAGGATTCGGAACTTTTCCGGGTGGAGCTTCTGTCGCACAGCCTCACCGACAAAATAACCTGCGAGTGTCGGTAAAATCATTCCCGCTGAGATCAGCGCTAAAGTGCCTGACATCATGCCGTTCTGCCAGAAACCAATTCCTAAAGGAATGCTTCCAATCAGAAATAAAAAGCCGGTAGCGCGCACAAATTCTTGTTTGTCAGTTCTGCGTGCAATAAGGTAGACGGCGATGGAGGGCGCCCACATCGCCGTCAATCCACCAGTGATCCCGGCGGTGATTCCACCAAAGATCTGCCCTGCTCGATCCAGACGATCCGGTAACACAGGCGGAGTGAACGCAAGATTGATCAATGAGAACAGCGCAATCACCAGCCCTACGAAGATCAGCAGAGCCCCAGCAGAAACTTTGGCAGTGAAGAGTGTCGTAACAAACAGCACAACCAGTAAAAAGCCCGCAAAGACTTTATACCTTTGCAAAGTCCGAAAAATTTTGCCCGATCTATACAGTTGCCACATGTTGGAAAATATTATCGGGAAAACCATCAGTGTGATGGCCAAGCGCGGATCGAGAAACAGGCTCATGAGACCTACTGCTGTAATAGGCAGGCCGACACCCAGAGTGCCTTTGATTGTGCCAGCCGCAAGAAAGGCCAGGATAGCAATTAGAATCCAGGTATCTATATTTATTGCTCGTCTTGTTTGAGGTTGCCTTTGATCAGGCCAGAAGAGTCAATCGAAAACGCAGTACCAGGCTCATGCTTACTCCACCACGGATACCCGATGAATGGTAATGGTCGATCTGCTGCGGTTTGCCAGCTTCCGGACTTCGCTTGAACAACCCACCAAAGCTGATAACAACGGAACCGGTTACCGTTAAGTATCATCGAATGTCCGGTCAATAAATGCATGGCAATTGAAGAACTGGCCCGTATCTAAATGAATTACGGGTAATAGTCTGTAACCCAACTGAAAATATATCGTTTTAGCGTGCAGTTTTGTCGCAATTTGTCTCCCCATATCAAGTACTTCGATACCTTAAGAGGCATTAACTCTGGTTAATTTGCGTAACCGTTAGTTTTGTTTATAATGAGAATGTATGTATGCCTCGTCGCTTTGCATGATTTTTGATCAATGCTGGTGATTAATTTCAACAAATATGTAGAAGAGGCGTTGATAGTATCCCCCAGCAGGGCATACGGCTTTTTCTGAATTCTATCTATAAAAATACTATTTTCCCATTGGAGCAATAAAACATGAAAGATAAATTTTCCCCCAAATCTACTCCGGGTGAGGTCAAGTATTCTGACCTGTCGGCCTACGACAAAGCCCTGGTGGAGAAAGCGGTGCGAAATGGCTACTCTCGCAGAGATGTAATGAAACTGATGGCGGTAACCGGCGTCTCGATGGCCGCAGCACAGAACTTGCTCAGTACTGGTAGCGAGGCTATCGCGCAGACGCCTAAGAAAGGTGGTTCGGTACGCATGGCGTCTAACCTGCATGGGCCGGACGATCAGCTTGATCCGCCTCTGTTCACCTCGACCATCGATTACACCCGCGGCCGTGCGACCTATAACAGCCTGATTCAGCACGCCAATGACCTGACACCACAACCTGAACTGGCTGAGACAATTGAGCCGAATGCGGATGCAACCGAGTGGACCATGAAACTCCGTCAAGGCGTCGAATGGCATGACGGTACGCCGTTTACCGCTGATGATGTCATCTACAGCATGAATCGTCACATGGGTGAGGATTCAACCTCGGTAATCAAGTCCGTGCTGGCTTCTATTCAGGAGTGGAAGAAACTCGGCTCCCATGAAGTCAAGGCAGTACTGAATACGCCGAACGCAGATCTACCGACATTGCTTGGCCTGTTCCAGAGCAAGATCGTCAAGAATGGCACCACCGGCGACGGTATCGGCACCGGTCCATTTACCATGGAGTCTTTTGAGCCTGGTGTTAAGTCAGTTCACAAGCGAAATGAAAACTACTGGCGCGAGGGGGCAAACCTTGATGCCATCGAAATCACCGCGATCACCGATGAAGTGGCACGAGTGAACGCGCTGATCGCCGGTGACATGCAGATGGTGACTCAAATCGATCCCAAGGCTTTCAGGCAGGTTGAATCAGCAGACAATGTGACCTTGCTGTCCACACCGGCTGCACTGCAAATGGGTATCTGCGTTCTGAAAAACACCGAACCAGGCAGCAACGATGACTTTGTCAAGGGCATGCAGTACATCCAGGATCGCGAGCGTATCGTCAAAAAGATCCTTAAAGGCAAGGGCTCTGTCGGCAACGACACCCCGATCTCCTCTGCACATGGCCCGGACTTTTGTAGCGAACTTCCACAACGGGAGTTTGATCTGGATAAAGCAAAATTCCACTTCGAAAAATCCGGATTCAAGTCTGCAGAGTTGTACGTGGCGCCGGTCACGTCTGGTGTCCCGGATATGTGCCTGTTGGCTCAGGCTAACGCTGCCAAGATTGGTTTCGATCTCCAGCTCAAGAAAGTGCCCACTGACGGATACTGGGGTGCAGTGTGGATGAATGAACCGCTCAACGTGGTTACCTGGAACATGCGCCCGACGGCACAATCGCAGATGGCGATCCAGTTTGGGCCGGGCGCTGCCTGGAACGATACCTACTGGAATAACGATCGAATGGGTGAACTGTTGAGTTCGGTATTAGGAGAGCTCGATCCGGTGAAGCGTCACGCAATGATGTGTGAAATGCAAACGCTCATTCACGAAGGCAGCGGCATGGTGATTCCCGCTTTCTCTAATATCAACGATGGTATCGCCAATAACGTCATGGGTATGCCCACGGTGCCTCTTGGGCAACTGGGCGGAAATGAATGGCCAGAATTCATCTGGCTGGCATAGTCGTTCACGCCTGATTGGTAAAAACAAAGGCCTGCATTAATCCTGATGCAGGCCTTTTTTCCGTGACTGACAAATTAAAACGATAAGGACATAACCAACAGAGGATATAGCTTATGATGATGCAAATGGTTCTGCGCCGGATTGGGATCGGTTTCGCTACACTTATCGTAGTATCGATTATCGTGTTCCTGGCGACGAGTATCCTTCCCGGTGATGTCGCACAAATCATTCTCGGTCAAAGCGCTACGCCGGAAACTCTTGCAGCGCTCCGTGCTGAACTGGGCATGGATCAACCGGGTTACATTCGATATTTTTCCTGGTTGGGCGATATGATGAGTGGTGACCTAGGGATCTCAAAGGCAGGCGGCGCAACCATAGCCAGCTTAATCGGCGGACGTCTCGGCAATACCATGATGATGGCGGGCTGGGTCGCGGTCATATCTATCCCGATTTCAGTCGCACTGGGGCTGTGGGCAGCCATGCACCCGGGTACCTGGCTCGATCGCATCGTGACCTTTGGCACCTTGAGCCTGATTTCAGTACCTGAATTTTTTATCGCCACGGTATTGGTATTGATTCTCGCGGTTCAACTGCACTGGCTGCCATCCACTGCGTATATGACCGGCGAGGAGTCTTTCCTCGAATTGATGAAGGCGCTGGCCATGCCATTGATTACCCTAGTCATCGTGGTGTCAGCACAGATGATTCGGATGACCCGTGCCGGCATCTTGAATGTTATGAACTCACCCTATATCGAGATGGCAATTCTCAAGGGTGTTCCGCGCGGTCGCATTATTCTTCGCCATGCATTCTTTAACGCTATTGGTCCCATTATTAACGTAATCGCTTTGAATCTGGCCTACCTGGTCAGCGGGGTGGTGATCGTTGAGACCATCTTTGCCTACCCTGGCCTGGCAAAGCTGATGATTGACGGCGTACAAACCCGGGATCTGCCGCTGGTTCAGGCCTGTGCCATGATCTTCTGTGGCACCTACGTAATTCTTATCCTTTTGGCGGACGTTGGCTCGATCGTATCCAACCCACGCCTCAGAAACCCAAAATAGGCGACTGACATGACTGAAGAAGTAATTAAGACCAAAGAAGAAGAAGTTCTCGCCAAACTGGATACATTTGATGAGTTACCTGACGCACCGCCGAAACGAAGAATCAAGCTTTCCTGGGTAGGAAAATTATCGGTGGCGGTGGTTGCGTTCTGGTTGGTCATTGTCGTCATCGGTCCGTATATCGCGCCATTCCATGAAATGGATATGGACGGTGATGACAGCTTTCTGAATGCGCACACTAACGAATATGGAACCTTCTTTCTGGGAACCGACTACCTGGGGCGGGATACCTTGTCCAGGATAATGTTCGGCGCCAGAAACACCATCGGCATCTCGCTGCTGGCCACGCTGCTTGCCTATCTGATGGGCATTACCCTCGGAATTTTGGCTGCGGTCAAGGGAGGATGGATCGATATGGGGATCAGCCGGATCAACGATGCCATTCTGGCGCTGCCGACGATTATGCTGGGATTGATCGTCATTGCGGCGCTGGGGTCATCGATACCCATCCTTATCGGCACCGCCGCAGTCATCTATGCCACCAGTGTGTTTCGAATCGCACGCGCACTGGGACAGGACATCATGGTGCAGGATTTTGTCGAAGCCGCCAAGGCCCGCGGCGAGGGGGTCTGGTGGATTATTAAATCCGAGGTGCTGCCGAATGCAGCGATGCCACTGGCTACTGACTTCGGTTTGAGACTGGTCTTCGTGGTGCTGTTTATTTCCAGCTTAAGCTTTCTCGGTTTAGGCGTTCAGCCGCCGGCATCGGATTGGGGCAGCATGGTGCGAGAGAATCTGCAGGGCCTGACGTACGGTTCCTATGCGGCAATCTGGCCTGCGCTTTCCATCGCCACATTTACCATCGCTATCAACCTGATCGTGGATGATATTTCCGCCAAGTCCGGCGGCATGCTCGCAAAGAAAATGGTGTAGACCCATGGCAGAAAAATTACTTGAAGTTAAAGATCTTAGAATCAGTGCCTACAATGACGAAAAGGTAGAAATACCAATTGTCAAAGGCGTCAGTTTTGATATTTACAAGGGGCAGGTGGTGGCGCTGATTGGTGAATCCGGATCAGGAAAAACCACCATTTCGCTGGCATCATTGTCATATACCAAGCCTGGTCTCGAATTCTCCGGTGGCGAAGTGCTGCTGAATGGGGAGGATGTAATCACGATGCCGCCATTGCGACAAAGGGAGATCCGCGGTGCAAATGTCGCTTATCTTGCGCAAAGTGCGGCGGCTACTTTCAATCCGGCAATTACTATTAACGAACAGGTCACCGAATCCCCGGTTCTGCATGGCGTCATGAGCCAGGAAGAAGCGAACAAGCGCGCAGTAGAACTCTATCACGCGCTGGAGCTGCCGGATCCGAATCGTATCGGATTTCGCTACCCACACCAGGTGTCTGGTGGACAGCTGCAGCGTCTGATGGCCGCTATGGCATTATGCGGTAAACCTGACTTGATGGTGCTGGATGAGCCCACCACTGCACTCGACGTCACGACCCAGATTGAAGTGTTGAAAGCGTTTAAAAAAGTAATCAGGGAAGAGAATGCGGCGGCAATTTATGTGACCCATGATCTGGCTGTGGTGGCTCAGGTGGCCGATCATATTGTTGTCTTGTATAGCGGCGAAGTGATGGAGCAAGGCTCCGCAGAGGAGATCATTAACAATCCGACCCATGCCTATACGCGAAGACTGATGGATGCGGTTCGACCCAAGCCGGTTGCCGGAATGGGAACCGACGTAGGCTCGGAGCACGAGCGCGAAATACCCGCTATGAGTGTTGAAAACATGACCGCCGGTTATGGTGGAATTATCAATGGCGAACCGGCAGTAACCATCTTACGTGATGTCTCGGTCAAAGTTGATAATGCACATGTTGTTGGAGTAATAGGGGAGTCCGGGTGTGGTAAGTCTACTCTTGCTAGAGTGATGGCAGGGCTGCTGCCCCAGGCAAAAGGAAAGGTAAAACTGGAAGGCGAGGAACTGGAAGGTGGCATCAAAGACCGTAAATTGTCGGAGTTACAGAAAATCCAGTTTGTCTTCCAGATGGCCGACACTGCGCTCAATCCTAAGCAGGTGATCGGGGACATTCTCGGCCGGCCACTGGAGTTTTACCATGGCATCAAAGGCAAAGAGAAACACGCGAAAGTAGCTGAAATACTGGACATGGTTGAGCTCCCTGCGGAATTTGCAAGCCGATATCCGTCGGAGCTGTCCGGGGGGCAGAAGCAGCGTATCAATATGGCGCGCTCTCTTGCGGCCAACCCGGAAGTGATGTTGTGCGATGAGGTAACTTCTGCACTTGACAGTATTGTCGGCGCCAACGTGATTAAGTTATTGACTAATCTGCGGGATAAGACAGGCGTATCCTTTGTTTTTATCAGCCATGATTTATCCACTGTCGCCTCCTTTGCGGATGAGATCGTCGTACTTTACGCCGGCCGTGTCGTCGAGCAGGGCCCGACTGATGAGGTCTTAGAGCCACCATTTCATCCCTACACGCGACTTTTGATCAGTTCGGTACCGGAACTTCGGATCGGTTGGTTGGAAGACACGATGCAGAAACGGGAGATGGCGGTTGGAATCGCCAGAGGAGTGGAGATCACTGCAGTAGGCTGTCCATTTTACAATCGGTGCCCAATGGCGATCGAAGCCACTTGCGATGTAAAAGACGTCCCGATTCGTGAACTGAAAGGCGGGCATCAGATTTCCTGCCACCTGACCATTGATCAGCTTCAAGAGGCTGAGGCGCATACTCAGAAAATCCTGCATGGATTTGAGAAAATTGGCGACGACAAACCCCAGAAACCCGCATAATCCAAGGCAAGAGAGAGCATAAATATGAGTAAATACAACGCCCTGGAGGCAATGGGAGTCAAGAATCCCGCTGAAATCGCACGCTATGAAATCTATGCAGTTGATGTAGATCATGAAGACGTACTGCGAATTATTTATGACCGAAAGAAAGGTTCGATTCTTCCCGTGTCTCGTAAGTACCGTTTTCCGCAGATCAAGAAAAGTACCATGGTAGACAGTGGGTCGCGCAAGACCGAGGTAATTTTCGAAAGTTCTGCGGAATTTCGAAATGCGGTCGCCGAACTAGGCCAGCTTATGGACTTGCGCGGCAGCAGTGTTGAACTGCAAAAGCTGGTGGCGGAGGAGATCAAGCATCTGGAGGAAGATTTTGCTGCTCGGATTGCCCACATCAAGACACTGGTGGACAAGCTTTAACCAGGCAGCCGTCTCGCTGCAATCAGTTATCTATTTCATCCGGAGAAACGGAATTCTCCGACAGCGCCTCTTGTTTGGCATATTGCTGCATACTTTCAATCACCACGCTTGACGGGTGGACTGCAGCGGGAGTAGTTGCACCCTGTTTATTTCGTGGCGTTGCGGTGCGTCGCGTCATACGGTAAAGAGCGAATATACCGGTCAATAGATAAGCGGCGCCGATGCTCCAGAAAAAACCTTGATGCCCAAATTGATCCATTATCGAAGCAACAAGTAACGGACCCGCTACTGCCCCCAACCCGCTGATGAGTACCAGTGTGCCACTGGCCGCGATCATTTGGCTCGGATGTAGGTGATCATTGGTGTGTGCCAGGCAGAGTGAGTACAGAGGCAGTGCAAGACCCGCGAACACAGCCACTGCAAGGAGTAAGGTGGCTGTCGATCCTCCAGACAATGGCACACAGGCAAATGCTGCCGCGGCGGTCATTAACACTACGATCGTTAGAATGACTCTCCTGTCGAAATAATCGGATAGGGCGCCAATGGGCCATTGGAGGATAACAGTGCCCACCATTGCGGACGCCATAAAATAAGATATTTCCTTTAACGACAGACCGAGCCGTTGCGCATAAACCGGACCCAGTGCAAAAAACGTCGCGGTCACAAAGCCCTCGATAAACATCCCGACAACCCCTAGAGGGCTCAATCGATACAAGTCCGCTAATTTGATGTGGACGGATTCCTCATGTTGAACGGTAGCGCTCGCGGACAGCAGTAATGGCACCACCGCGATAGAAATCAGCACAGAAGTCAGCACAAACAAGGGATAGCCCTGCGGGTCGGACAGGTTAAGCAGCAGTTGTCCTAGTCCCACGCCCGCATAGGTGACCACCATGTATAGTGATAGTAACTTACCTCGGGTTTCATTGGTGGCACGTTCGTTGAGCCAGCTTTCTGCGACCACATACAGTCCGGCGAAACAGAATCCACTAATGAGTCTAAGCCCGATCCAGACCGCCACATCTAGAAACACCGCGTGAACCAGAATTGCTGCAGACGCCATCGCCGCAAGAGCGGCGAATACTCTGATGTGTCCAACCTGCTGCATAATTCGAGGCGTCATGATTGAGCCGCTGAGGAAGCCAGCATAGAAAGATGACATGATCAAACCAGTGGTCGTGGTGCTGTATCCTTCCTGGTCTGCTCTCACCGCCAACAACGTTCCCTGCAGGCCATCGCCCAGCATCAGGATCCCAAAACCCAATAGTAATGCCCATGTAGACCATAGGGCGGAACCCAGACCTGATTGATTATTTTGGGACATTTTCGACTTCTTGGCTGGAGTGTGGTGAAACAGATTCTAGTTCTCGGGGGGATGATTTGCCAGACGAGTAACATGGGCGGCAAATCACCATCGTCGCAGAATGTGAATTAGAATCCGATTCAATCTATCAACGTTATAGTTTTTATGATTGTTTCCGAACCAGCGGTATTGCTGGGTCAGCTATTTACCAATAGGGTGAGCCTTTGAAGCATATCCCGCCCTGTCTTCTTTGGTCCGCAACGCGCATCGCACATGAGATACGGCAGAGTCAGATAACCTGCATGGAAATAGTTGAAGCCAGTCTGGACCGAATTCATGAGGTAAATCCAATCATTAATGCGGCGGTGCAGATTGTTTCGGAGCGTGCATGTCAGGAGGCAGAGAATCTGGATCGAATGGCTGCACAAGGAAGGTTCAGAGGACCATTACATGGTGTACCGATTAGTATTAAAGACTCACTGGACACCGAGGGTGTAGTCACTACAGGCGGTACACTTGGTCGGAAATCCTTTGTACCTTTAAAAGACGCTCCTGTTGTCAAACGATTACGAGATGCCGGAGCGGTGCTGGTTGCCAAGACCAATACACCCGAGCTCACTCTCGGCGGAGAAACTGACAATCTGATTTATGGACGAACTAATAATCCATATGATCTTAAGCGGAGTCCCGGAGGCAGCAGCGGTGGTTCGGTCGCGCTGGTGGCCGCAGGCGGCTCGGCGCTGGAACTTGGTTCTGATACCGGCGGCAGTATCCGAGAACCTGCACACTTGTGCGGAGTGGCAGGTATGAAACCTACATCGGGAAGAACACCGCGCACCGGTCATATTATTCCTTATGGCACTGGTGTATTGGATTCGCTCACACAAATTGGGCCTATTGCACGTTATGTTGAAGATCTTGAACTCGCACTTAACCTAATTTGTGGTCCGGATGGACGTGACTCATCAGTCATTCCAATGCCGCCCACTAATTCTGATGAAGTTGATCTTAACAATCTGCGTATTGCTTACTACACGGAAAACGGCATTGTGCCTTTGGATAAGGAGATTAAGCGGGTGATACTGCACACCGCGACGACGCTGGATCAGGAGGGATTGAGGATCGAACCAAACACCTTGCCCAATATGCCCAGAATGGCCGATTTGTTGGGCGAATTGCGAAAGGCGGCAACCGGAGCTGCGGCAAGACGACTATTGAAGCAATATGGAACTACGCAGCCCGGTCCGGATCTTAATCGATACTTCGATAATTCCAGTTTGGACTCAAACCCAAAAGTGGATACCTCACTAATGGAATCGATCGATCAAGAACGCAGCAATGCGCTGGCATTTATGCAAAATTACGACGCCATTCTATGTCCTCCCTCCCATGCCCTTGCACGTCCGCACGGTGCATCCGTTGACGACAATTACGAACACTGGAGTTATTTAACGCTGCACAATCTTCTAGGCTGGCCTGCGTCGGTGGTTCGTGCCGATACAAGTGATACCGGCAAGCTACCTGTTGGCGTTCAGGTTGTGGCCGCACCCTGGAGAGAGGATATTGTTCTTGCCCTTGCAAAAAAAATTGAGACCCCTACAGGCGGGTATCAACCACCAGAGATTTAATTTATGTCAGGTCCAAATTTCGTCTTTATCTGCACCGATCAACAGCGCTCGGACAGTCTCGGATGTGCCGGCAATCAGATTGCCAGGACGCCAAATATTGACTCTATTGCAGAGCGTGGCATGCGCTTTACCCGTCATATCACCCCAATGCAGATTTGTTCACCAAGCCGCGCTACCATACTCACAGGGCTCTACCCTAGACATCACGGACTAGCCATGAACGGAATGGCGCTGCCTGATTCCGTACCCACTCTGACCAGTATGTTGCAGGCGGCGGGTTACTGTACCCATGGTGTGGGCAAACAGCATCTGCAACCATTACTAGCACCGGCAAGTTATGCAATGCCAGATTCCCGGGCATTCTGGGATTCGCAGGAATCAGAAGGCTGGTCGGGCCCCTACTACGGTTACCAGACATTGGATTTATTGCTCGGGGAATCGGACACGGCGTTTCTTGCCGGACACTATGCCAACTGGCTGCGTCAATACCATCCCTCTTCCCTGCATCTACTGGAGCCAACCAGTGCCGAACAGGCACCGCCTTCTGATCTCGATGAAATCTGGCGCTCGGCCATGCCCGTCGAACAACATTACAACACCTGGATTACTGATCGCGCCGCGGATTTTCTGGCGCAGCCAGGGCGCGATCAACAACCGTTTTTTTTATTCGTGTCTTATCCGGATCCGCACCATCCGTTCGATCCTCCAGGACACTATGCCGATCGCTATGATCCACAAACAGTGCCAATACCTGCGGTTACTGATGAAGAGTTGAAAAGTCAACTCCCGTACTACACAGAGCTATACCCCAAAGGAGACGGTTTTCGCGAGCTTTACTGGGCTGGCAGGACAGACCTGGAAGCGGGTTCTATGATCACCACTAAAGGCATTAGTGACGATTCGATGCGCAGGGCAATCGCTTATACCTATGCCATGATCGAAATGATTGACGATGGTGTCGGCAAAATTCTAAGAACACTTTCGCATCAGAACCTGATTGAGAACACCTATATTGTTTTTACTTCCGATCACGGTGAGTTGCTTGGAGACCATGGGCTCTTGCATAAAGGTCCACCTCCGTATCGACAGTTGACCGAAGTATCCATGTTGATGCAGGGGCCGGGTATACCTGAAAGTGTCTCAACTGAAGCGCTAACAAATCACATTGATATAGCGCCAACCTTACTTGACTTGTGTGGGGCTAAATATAATGAGGGGCAGTTTGATGGAGTGAGTATGAAGCCACTTTTTTCTGAAAGTCGTGACAGCTTCAGGACGTGGAATTTTGGTGAATACCATCCGTCCGCAAAGCCAGATTTGTATAACCAGACTATAAATACTGACAAATGGCGCCTGACCCTTTATCCGTCTCATCCGGAATGGGGCGAATTGTATGACCTGGAAAAAGATCCAAACGAACGGATGAATATTTTTCATGAGCCTGCTGTTGAGTCGATAAAAGGTGAACTATCAGACATTTTAGGGCGGGAGTTTCCACCCCAGCCTGAAGTTGATAACGAATGGATTTGTAAATGGTAGGATTTAGAGCTACGTCGCCCGAGTTCCAATCCAAAGTCTCCGTGAGCTTGGAGAGATCCTGACTTGGTCAAGATGACGCAGTCACTGTAGTCAGGATGGCGGTATTCGAAAGCAGGTCATCCCGGACTTGATCCAGGTTCTCCGTCTATATGCGGAGCATCTGAAAAGAGTCTGGGCTCAATCAGAAAGTCATCTCCCTTGATCGCACGACAGCACTGATTACCTCATTATAGGGCGCCTTTATTCCGACTTCATTAGCCACAACGGGCACCATGCCGTTTATCGCATCGATCTCTGAGCGTCGTCGCTCAAGGTGATCGAGATACATAGAGGGACGCGCTTTCGGCATGTTTTCTCCAAAGCGTGTGATGTATGCAAAAGGATCGTCAAATGACAGGTTGATCCCTTTAGCGACAGCGGTGTCGTAGGCTTCCTTAGCGCACTGTTTTGCCACAGGCCAGCCATGGGGGTCTTCCATCAGTTCCCCGATGTTTTTTTCGAACACTGTGCAAGGTGCACTGAACGTCACGTTGCAGATAAACTTCTCCCAGATAAGCTGATTGATATCCTCAAATGCCTTCACGTTAAAGCCCGCATCCTGCCACACCTTGGCGACTTTCGTTACTCGATCCGAAATGCCCCCTCCCATCTCTCCGACCCGAATTAGCTCCATGCCGTTGTGATGGGCATAGCCTGGCGCTTTCATGGAGGCGCCGAAGCCCCCGGCGACCCCGAGAAGAATATTGTCATTGCGGATCGCGGCCTTGATTCGTTCTCCCGCGCCAAGTCCATTCTGAATGGTTAGTAAAATACTGTGTTTATCAGTGATCGGGGCCACAGAATTAGCGGCAGCGCTGACACCGGAAGCTTTGGTGGCAATAATCACAAGGTCACACACACCAATTCCATCGGTGGAAGAATGGGCGCTGATACTGTCGACAACCCGGTCACCGCTCGCGCCGGCTACACGCAATCCGTTTTTGTTGATGGCGTCGACGTGCTCTTGCCATAGATCTACCACATGCACTTCATTACCAGCGTCAGCAAGCAGCCCGGCATAAACCGAGCCCATGGCGCCGGCACCAATAATCGCTATTTTCATATTTTCTGATGGATATGTTGAAGAAAAAGTTTGATTTGTACGGTTGATTCAGGGATTGACCCAACCGCCGTTGGCATCAAGAGTGGTGCCCGTTATATAGGACGATTTTTCCGAAAGCAGGAACAAGACCGCGTTCGTAATTTCGCTGTCTTCGGCTGGGCGACCCAGAGGGACCTGTTGCATGACCCACTCGAGCCAGTCTGGATTTTTTTTCGCCCAGTCAGAGCTTAGTTCCGTCATGGTTGCACCAGGTCTGATGGTATTAACACGTATACCCTGGTCGGCTTGTTCCTTGGCCAGCCCAACAGTGAAGGTATCTAGAGCGCCCTTTGAAGCGGCAAAGTCTACATAGGTAAACGGGCCGCCATGTTTGGAAGCGGCTGAAGAGACATTGACAATAACGCCACCGTCACCGCCGTATCGCTTTGCCATCCTTCGAATCGCATGCTTGGCACAAAGAAAACTTCCAAGAATATTGACTTCGAACAGACGTTGAGCGCCCTCAACATTAAGCTCATCGACTCTGGTGCCTGAACCATTTACTGCTGCGTTATTCACAAGTGCATTCACCGGTCCCAGAGCCTGATCAATTTGCTGAAACATCTCTTCAACCTCCGGCTCTACTGCAATATCCGCTTGAACGGAAAGTGCCCGGCCGCCTTTTGCTTCAATCTGGGCAACAACCTTGTTAGCTTCAGCTTCAGATCGCGCATAGTTCACTGCAACCGCAAAGTCTTGGTCGGCAGCGAGGCGTGCGACTTCCGCGCCTATGCCCCGACTTGAGCCCGTGACCAGTAGAACTTTCATTTAAACTGATTCCGTGCCTGGTAAATATTTATCGTTGCTAACCATAGGCGCCTCTTGAAAGGGGTTGTGCGCTGCGGTTTCTGCCAAGGGCATCGGAAAGGATGCGCGTAGTGCTGTGAAAATCGCCGCGTTCCACTTGCGCACATTGTAACCACCTTCGAGTATTCATTGTGAGACGGGTTCTGCCGTGTAGAATTCTGTGGTTATCGAATACCGCGATATCTCCCGGCCTTAACTTATGTTTTATCCAACAGAGGACGGGTGTTTGATATCGTCGGACTTGCCCGGGTTCGGGATCGAACCTGATTTTGATAGTCTTGGTGTCCCGGTTGCGAGATATATGGTTTAGGGTGAAATGCCATGAATGACAGGCTGGATCTGCATTAATCACTTTGACGATATGATAGTATTTCCAAACAAACTTAGAAATCTTACTTGAGTTATGACTAGTGGACAGTGCCTGTGCGGCAAGATCACCTGGGAAATCAGCGGTAAACCCGAAGCCGCCTATCACTGCCATTGTTCAATGTGCCGCAAGGCTCATGGCGCTGCATTTGGAACTTACTATCTCGTTAAGGCAGAAAACTTTGACTGGACAGGAACGCTCGATACTCTGGTCACGTATTGCTCTTCTCCAGAAGTTGATCGTGCCTTCTGTGGCGAGTGTGGATCGGTTGTGCCTAATCCTGATAAGGAAAACAAGATTGTCTATGTACCGGCGGGTTCGCACGCAGATGGTCCTCCTGTAGAGGCGCATATTATGGTTGGTTCAAAAGCGCCCTGGTATGAAATCACTGATGATCTGGCGCAGTACGATACCTATCCACCTGGGGAGAATTTGACTGTATATCCGAATAAGACCCTGTTGCCGGCTAAGGAGGGTATATTGCGCGGCAGCTGTCTTTGTGGTGCGGTTGAATTTCAAGTGGTGGAGCCGTTTAAGGTGATCCATAATTGTCACTGCTCACGCTGCAGGCGTGCACGCGCTGCAGCCTTCACCACCAATGGTTTCGTGTCTAGCAGCGGTGTTCAGTTTGTCAAAGGTATTGAGCATGTTTCCCTTTATAAATTACCTGAAGCAAAATATTTTACCCACGCTTTTTGTGATGTGTGCGGTTCGGGAATGCCGCGTGTCGACGAACAAAGAAAAATCACGGCAGTGCCCCTGGGCGCTCTTGACGATGACCCTGGAAGCGGGCCGGTAGATCACCTTTTTACCGCAAACAAAGCACACTGGTTTGAAATACATGGCGACTTACCGGTGTTTGAAGGCATGCCTGCCGGATGACGTACCCGGTCACAGAAATTTAAAGAGGCTAGTACGCCCTGTAAGCCTGCCCTTACATGGGCAAATGCAATCTGGATCCTGAGTCGGTTTTAACTGGTTCGCCCATACATGGCCAATTTTGATCCTTCGCTCAATATATGTCCTGGTGCGCGATGGTAGCTCAGAATGGCGACAACACGGTCGGCCCCCTGCTCCACCCGGGTGACTCGGTGCAGAGTATTTTTTCCCTTGAATAGAAGCAGAGTGCCGGGTTCAAGAATTATCTGTCTTATGCCGTGCTCCATGTCTGGATTCAGCATGCGATCTGCGATCGCACCGAGGTTCTCATCTTTTTCACTACGCATATCCGGAATGTATTGATATTGTCCACCGCAGGTTGCGGCCTGCAGCATGATCGAAATAACGAACTCGGTGGCATCAAAATGCCATCCATTAGCGTCTCCAGATTCATAAATCAGTATGTTAATGCCACCCAGTGCGTCACTAATGGGATAGAGAGCCTCAATCCCGAGGGCCGATGTCAAAAATTCAATGAACTGTTGGTCCCGATAGATCTGCTGCAATGAATTGTCAAATGGAATGCAATCGCCAGCGATAAACCGGTGCGAGGCCGGTAGCTTCAGCCTGCGTGGATGATCGTCGGGCAGTCTCAGGTCATCCTCTTCGCTCAAATCGTCAGAATAAGGGCAAAACATCCCCTTCATCCTGTGGCTTAAAGGCTTACGCAGGCGAGCGTCGCAAACCAAACGTTTCGCCTCTTCGGCGGGAATAAATCCGTCAAGAGTCAGTACCCCAGTTGCTGACAGGTTCGTCTGACAGGCTTCAATCAGCGCTTTGCCCTGAATCGAATCCAGATCGTGCAAGGGATAGCGATCCAAATCGACGCGTCCACAAAGGGAGTGGGGTATTGTCATTCTCTCAATACGTACCAGGCGGAGACCAGAGCCAACATAAAACCATTAACGCACTGCTCACGGCAGTCTCACAGCGCGACTATTACCCTGAACTATGATTTTAACCAAACAAGACATCCAGCGTCTCGATAAGCTCAGACGAAGCAATCTGATTAACTCCGTTACCGGTATTAAACCAGCAAATTTAATCGGCACCCTCTCGCGAGCTGGAATTCCAAATTTAGCGATCTTTAGCTCGGTCATGCATATTGGCAGTAATCCCGCCCTGATCGGATTTATTTTACGACCGAAAAACGAAGTGGCGCGCCATACGTGGGAAAATATCGAGCAGACAGGATGCTATAGCATCAACCATGTGCATCGTAAGTTTGCCGAGAATGCGCATTTCACATCCGCCAAGTTTGATAATGGCGTCTCTGAATTCGAACAGTGTCATCTCACTGAACAGTATATTGATAAATTTGAGGCGCCATTCGTAAATGAGAGCGATATAAAAATTGGCCTGCAATTTAAAGATGCAATTCCGATCGAGTTAAATGACACCACGCTGGTGATTGGCGAGGTGCAGCATCTCATTGTACCGGATCACGCATTAGATGATGGCTGGCAATGTGACCTCGCATCGGTAGATGGCATGGGCATCTCCGGTCTGAATGGATATTATGCATTATCTAAGGTCGCTCACTATCCTTATGCACGACCGGGAGCATTGCCAGATTTTAAATTCAAGCCTATCAAATGAAGCAAAGTAGATCCGATAGATGATGAGAATGACATTGAGCAGTGTTGGTGGCCCCAAATGATGATACAGCCAGAGATGATTAAATATTACAAAAAGTTAATTTTCTGATGTCAGGTATTCGTGACGGTGGAAAACCCTGAACTGGACAAGTATCAAAGCCTTGCACTATGATCTATTGCAATAATTAAGTGGACTCCGGACTGGGCGCTGCGCAGAAATTGCCATTGAGCCAGCTAGGAATTCAAACTGTTTTAACACTTAATCCAAGAGGAAACTCCTACAATGAAAAAAACACTCAGCTTACTGGGTTGCGTCGCCGGTGCATCGTTGCTGCTGTCTCAGGCAGCTCTCGCTCAGGATTGCGACACCATTACCCTGGGCTCGGCAATCTCCCTCACCGGTAAATACGCCACCAATGGTGTCCATGCAAAAAACGGATACGAATTCGCGATCCAAAAGATCAAGGATAATGGTGGGGTTAAAGTAGGCGACAAGTGCTACAACTTCGAAGTCATCTACTACGATGATGAGTCCAAGGGAGACCGGGGTGCGACTCTGGCTGAACGTTTAGTCAATCAGGACAAGGTGCAGTATATGCTTGGCCCCTACTCTTCCGGTCTGACTAAAGCGATTGCACCGGTCACCGAAAAATACAAGATTCCAATGGTTGAAGCAGAAGGCGCTTCCAGATCTCTATTTAATAAAGGCTACAAGTACCTGTTCGCGGTTCTTTCTACCTCTGAGCAATACCTGGCATCAGCGGTCACCCTGGCCGCGGAAAAGGCCCAGGAAGCAGGTAAAGAAACATCGTCGGTGAAAGTGGCCGTGGCCGTTGAAAACGATCCATTTTCGCTGGATATCCGCGCGGGTGTGCTTGACGATGCAGCTAAATATAATATGGAGATTGTTATTGACGAGAAGCTGCCTCGGGATCTTTCTGACATGAGTGCGATCTTGACCAAGGTCAAACTCCTGAAGCCTGATCTGTTAATCATCAGCGGACACTCTAAAGGTGCAGCAACCGCGGTACGTCAGATTGGTGAGCAGAAGATCTCTACACCGATGATCGCGATCACTCACTGTGAAGCCGCGGATGTTACCGGTAACTTTGGGGCTTCGGCGAATGACTTCCTGTGCTCAACCCAATGGGCGGAAACTTTGACTTATGAGGACCCAATTTTCGGTACTGCTGCAAACTATGAAAAAGAATTTAAGGCTGCTTTCCCTGAGTATGCGGAGAAGAAGGTGCCGTACCAGACCGCTCAGGCTTCGGCGGCGGTATATGTATTTAAAGATTCGTTTGAACGTGCTGGAACTCTGGACAAGGAAGCGGTACGTGATGCTATCTCGGCCACTGATCTGCAGACCTTCTATGGCGCCATTAAGTTTTCCGAAGCAGGTAACAATATCGCCAAGCCGATGGTTTTGCGTCAAATCCAGAATGGTGAGTACAATGTTGTCGCGCCTTCTGCTTTCGCGTCTCACCCGCTAAATTACCCACGCACACCACAATAATGTAACTTGACCGTAACAGGGCGCTGTTTAAAGCGCCCTGTTCATTTCCGCTTCACGCCCAGGCGACTTCTCCATGGATCAGATCCTCGGAAACATTTCTCTCCTGTTTGAATTTCCCGTTGTAAATTTAAAGATCATTATCGACGGGGTGATGATAGGTGCCCTGTTTGCGCTGGCGGCCTATGGTCTTGCCCTGGTATGGGGAGTGATGAACGTCAAGAATCTGGCCCAGGGCGACTTCGTCATTGCAGGGGGGTACGTGGCGTGGTACTTCACCAGGCAGGGTGTGCCACCGCTGTTTGGTGTCCCATTGGCATTTGTGGTGATGTGGGTGATTGGATGGGTGGTCTACAAACTGGTGATTTCGCGGGTCATTGAGCGGGACCTGTTCACGTCATTATTGGCGACTTTCGGTCTTGCGATCATGATGGCTCAGATCATGAATCTGATGTTTGGATCCGACACCCAAAGCATTCAGCTCAAGTATGACACGTTGTACTTTTTTGACGGGTTTGTCGATGTGCCGATTGCCAAATTGATTGGGGTCACCCTTGCTTCTTCGCTTGCAGTGGGCGTCATTCTGTTTATGAAGAAAAGTCGTATGGGCCAGGCCATCAGGGCGACTGCACAGGATGCGCGTGCAGCGCGCATACTCGGTATTGATACTGAGAAAGTGTATGCATTTACTTTTTCATTGAACGCCGCGATTTGCGGTGCAGCGGGTGCGATTATTGTCATGGTATGGGTTATCCAGCCATTCTATGGCATCAGCTATTCTATTCGAGCGTTCGTTATCGTCACCGCGGCGGGTCTAGGTAATCTTCCTGGCGTGATAGCCGCTGGCCTTGGGATCGGCGCTGCCGAACAATACGGTGCACATATATTCGGTATTGGCTATCAGCAGGCAATTGCGGTATTGCTGTTACTGATCGTACTGCTTTACCGGTTGATTCAGCAGCGCCGAGTGCGCCAGAGTCTGAATTAATGCGCCGCTAACGGGGAGAGATGATGAAAAAATCGATTTTCTATACAGTACTGCTCGCGATCATCCTGGTTGCGCCCTTCGCGTTTCCCGATTTCCGTACTCAACTGGCTACACTGTGGTTGATGATCGTGGTCGCGATGACCTGGGATATGACCGGCGGCCAGATGGGTTACAACTCGCTCGGCAATATTTTCTTCTATGGCACCGGTATGTACGTTGCAGCACTGATTTCAATCGGTATGGTGCATGATGTTGGTTCGTACAATAATGCCGCCCGTTCGGAACTGATGACTTTTACAGATGCCCAGTATTTTACCGGTGCAATCATCGGGATAATCGGTGCCGGCCTGTTTTGCGCGCTCACTGCGGTAGTGATTGGGTACCTGACTTTTGGTTTGCGGGGCCCGTACTTTGCTATCGGCACATTGGGTGTAGCCATTGCGGCCGGTGAACTGGTGGCCAATTGGGACTGGGTCGGTGGGGGGCAGGGCATCGCATTGCCGGTTTATCCAGGCAATCTGGATGTCGGCAAATTGTTTTTCTATTTTCTATTCGCGGGCACTGGGGTCGCGCTCTTTGTCTTTTTGAAGTGGCTTTACACCACCCGGTTCGGGGCTGCTATTAACGCGATCAGAGACGACGAAGAAAAGGCTGAGGCCATGGGAATTCATACCCTGCGATACAAGCTGACGACATGGGCGATGGCAGCATTTTTTGTCGGTATTGTTGGGGGAATTTCGGCATTTCAGTTGATCCACTTCGAGCCCCTCGAGACCGCCTATCAGACCATCAATCTCGGTATCTTCATGGTGGTATGTGTGCTCCTTGGCGGCAAAGGTACTCTATGGGGCCCTATTATTGGCGCCATACTATTTCACGTGATTAAAGAGGTGACCTGGAACTATCTACTTGGCTGGCAGTGGGTCGCATTGGGCGCGCTGATCGTGGTCACGGTAGTATATTTTCAGGATGGTGTCATGGGCTGGCTTATGCATAAGAAGCCCGAGTGGTTCGGCATCCGGGTTGAGCAGAAGGAAGCGCGATGAGCAGTATTATAGACATCCAGAGTGTCTCCAAATCATTTGGCGGGGTACTGGCCAATACCGATGTTTCGATGAAGGTGGAAAAAGGCGGCATCACCGGTCTAATTGGACCCAATGGCTCTGGCAAGACCACCCTTTTTAATTCAATTGTGGGATATCACCCCATTGACTCGGGTTCAATCCGATTCGAGGGGAAAGAAATATCAAAGCTGCAGGTGCAGAATATTGCCAGGCTCGGTTTGCTCCGGACTTTTCAGCAGACCAGAATATACGGCGCAATGAACGGTGTGGAAAATATGTTGATCTCGCTGCCGCATCGTAAGATGCGCTTTTTCGACTCGTTCGGACGCAATACCAAAGAGGACTATGAGAGAGCGGATATGCTTCTCGATTTTGTCGGCCTATACGAAAAACGCTATCTGCAATCGGGCTCGTTATCATTTGGCCAGCAAAAGCTGCTCGAGTTTGCAATGGCTCTGATGAACGAACCCTCGGTTCTATTGCTGGATGAGCCAACGGCTGGAATTAATCCGACCCTGATTAACGGCCTGATCGACCGACTTAAAAAGGCCAATACGGAGTTTGGGATTACGCTATTTATCATTGAACACAACATGCGGGTTATTATGAATATGGCGGACACAATTTATTGCCTGGCCCACGGCAAGCTACTCGCACAGGGAACCCCTGAAGAAATTCAGGGTGATCAGCGAGTAGTGGATGCTTATCTTGGAGCACATTGATGCTGGAAAAGATTACTCTAGAGGCGATTCCACGTGACTGAGGAAAAAGTCCGCGGCTATGGTGCCGGCGGCGTCGATGCCGTGATATCGGTCGAAGAGGTTGAGCGACAGACTGCTGCAATCGCAGAAGAAATCCCGATTGAGATGCTTGACCGACTTGCCGGCAATGCCCCCTTCGTGAGCATACAAGACCTGCATGCAGGGTATGGCAAGATGGAGATTTTACACGGCTTCAATCTGCGGGTAGGGCATAAACAATCATTGTGCCTGATTGGTCCTAATGGCGCTGGTAAATCAACAATTCTGCATGCGATTTTTGGACTTAACAAAATCTTCTCCGGCAGCATCACCATCGGCGATGGTGATGACAAGCTTGATGTCACCAGTCTGTCGCCGAATGAGAAGCTGGGTCGTGCCGGGGTGGCCTACATCCTTCAGGATAAATCCATCTTTCCGGGTATGACTGTGGAGGAAAATCTGTGGATGGGTGGATTTCTCAAGGATCAGCCGGCACAGGCCAAGCAGGCTGCCGAGATGGTGTTCGATAAGTATTCTCGTCTGGCGGCGCGGCGCAAACACCTGGCCAAGGTGCTATCAGGGGGAGAACGTCGCTTACTCGAAATATCCAGGGCTCTGGTCATGAATCCTGAGATACTGTTGGTCGATGAACCCTCCATCGGTCTGGAGCCTCGCTTTATAGATATGGTGTTTGAGATTCTCGATGATCTGCAGAACAAAGAAGGTAAAACAATCATTATGGTAGAACAGAACGCCAAGAAAGGGCTTGAGTTCGCTGACATAGGCTATGTGCTGGTATCCGGGGAATTGGCCATTGCTGGAACTGGAGACGAATTACTGGCAAATCCGAAAGTAGGAGAGCTGTTCCTGGGTGGTTAACCCCACAACAGCAATATCAGTATTCCTGCGCAAACGAGGAAGATGCCGACCAGCTCTGCGGGGCTCACTTTCTCCCGAAAAACCACAGTGGTCGCGATAAAAGTGAATAACAACTCTATCTGGCCCAGCGCGCGCACATAACTCGCATTCTGCACTGTGAAAGCGGTGAACCAACATATCGATGCAAAGGCACCCATAACGCCTGCGGCTCCAGCCCATCGCCAGTTGGTCAATACTCGACCAAATTCGCCTGGTTCGCGTATTAAGAGATAACCACCCATAATTATGTTCTGTATCATCAGGCTGATAAAAAGTGTGAAGGCAGCAGATAAAGTGAAGCTGTGATGATCAAGGGACAGCGACGCTCCTCTGAAGAACACCACCGACCCGCCGAGCCATGCGGCGCAAATCAGACCAATCAGGGTAGGCTTGCGAAACAATCCGGCAACCAACGCGCCAATAGATAGTTTGCTCTGGCCCAAAGAGAGCGCAAAAACACCCAGTGCAGAAACCACAATAGCGACAATAGCCGGGATATTCAGTAGGTCTTGCAGAATTAGTGCGCCAAGTATGGCCACCATTACTACTTCGAGCTTAGAGAACGTTGTACCAACGGCAAAGCTCTGAAAAGAAAACATCCACAAGAGGAAAACTGTGAACATGATCTGGCAAATTCCTCCCAGAAAACAGTAGATCAAAAACTTTATATTGGTGGGGGGCAGCTCCTGACCCGTAATGTAGGCGATAAACCAAAGATAAAGGGCAGCTACCGGCAATGCATAAAGAAACCTGGAGTAACCTGCACCAACTGTAGACAATCTGCCTTGCAGGTGTTTTTGAAGGGCCGAACGCACGTTTTGGAAGAACGCAGCAGCGATAGTGATGGGGATCCAGTATTCAAGCATGTCGCGTATTATAGTGTTCGACTGTTATCACGGGTACATTCAGCGATAATTGATGCTGGCAGGCTACAGTTGTAATCAAGTAAATTTTGATCAAAAAGATGAAAACTGTACTGATTTTCATGTTGAGTCTGTGGACAGGCATTGCTCTGGCAAATCCCGCCGGTGTGATTCCTTATGCCTGCGTGTCGGGTGAGCCTTATGTGTTACTTGCTTTTGATCCGGTCAGTGATCGACTGGGTTACTCTGCGTTCGGTGGTGGGCGACGGGGGAATGAAACTATTGCTGAAACTGCTGCAAGAGAGTTCCATGAGGAAACACGCTGCGTGTTCGACAAACCAACTGCGAGTGAGCTGGAGGTAATGACGCCAAGTGAGGTGGATGGATTTTACTCGTACGTTGTGCAAGTACCATTCATACCGCATCTGGAGATTCCTGAGCATCCCTGCGAAGCCAGAATCGAGCGACTTGACTGGCAGTGGATTCGCCTGCGGGACCTGATTGAGGGCCTGAATTCTGGCGAAGCGCGCCCAAAGGTGCTGGCGTCTCTGATGCATAAGTATATAACGCTGTGGGAAGGTGGTGCGGAAACGCTTAGGAAGGCGATCAAAGATGGGCTGCTAGGGCTGGAGAATATTTGTCACTGAGGCAATGAAAATTCGACCATATTCTGATCAAGACCAACAAGCGATTATTGAGTTATGGCGAAGTTGCGACCTGGTGAAACCTTGGAATGATCCGTTAAAGGATATTGCACGAAAACTATCTGTAGACCCAAATCGCTTTCTCGTTGGAGAGCAAGACGATCAAATCGTTGCCTCCATAATGATAGGGTTTGACGGTCATCGTGGTTGGCTCAATTATCTCGCCGTTTTACCAACCCACTGGAGATGCGGCTACGGTGGATGCCTCATGGCGTTAGCAGAGTCGATATTGAAAAAAGACGGCTGCTCCAAATTAAATCTGCAAATCAGAACCTGCAACCAGGATGTGATCGACTTCTATCGTTCTATATTGGAGATCCACGTCTCCAAGCGAAAACAAATTATAATCTTCAGGGGAGTCACTCAAATTCAATTACATAAACAAGACGCAGGGATGGGGTCGTAATTCAGGTTTTACGAAACATCTTAGAACCCTGAAGACATTAGCTCATGGTTTTAGCTGCAAGCCGATATTGCTTAGGGTCGATCTTATGGCGATGTAGCAACTTGTAAAACTCGGTGCGATTGCGGCCGGCTTGCTTGGATGCATGAGTGACGTTTCCCGAGGTCATCTGTAGAATTTTTATCAGATAGTCGCGCTCAAATCTTCGTTGGGCTTGCACAAATGATTCAGTTTTATCGGGTTCACCCTTGAGAGCCCTGAGAACAAGTGACTCTGAGATAACCGGCGTTGTTGCGAGCACCGCAACCTGCTCGACAACGTTCATCAACTGTCGAATATTGCCCGGCCACTTTGCCATCGTTAACAATGCCATAGCCTGGGGCGAATACGATCGCGCTACACAGTTACGATCGCGAGTATGAATTTGTCTTAGAAAGTGATTGGCAAGCATGGAGATATCCTCGCGCCGTTCGGAGAGCGGAGGAAGTTCCAGGGTGATGACATTCAGTCGGTAATACAAATCTTCACGGAATTTCCCTGTATAAACAGCGTGGTCAAGATCATGGTGCGTAGCCGATAGCACGCGTACATCAACAGGTTGCATTTCATTAGAACCAACGGGTCTAACTTGCTTCTCCTGCAGAAATCTTAGTAATTTGCCTTGAAAATCTAAAGGCATATCACCTATTTCATCGAGAAATAAGGTGCCTCCATCTGCCTCCTTGATTAATCCATCGCGGGTTCGGTCAGCACCGGTAAAAGCTCCCTTTGCGTGACCAAACAATTCAGATTCAAACAGTGACTCGGGAATTGCCGTACAGTTGATAGCTACGAACGGTTTGTCGGCCCGTCGACTGGCATCATGGATTGCCTGTGCTAGTAGTTCCTTGCCGGTGCCGCTAGGACTTTGAATCAATACACTCACATCGCTAGGCGCAATTCGCCGAGCTTCTAAAAGTAGGTTTTCTAGCTGCGAACTGCAACCAATAATACCTTTGCGCCAATTATTTTCACCACCCTCATCATTGGAAGCGGGTATTCCGGTGCTTACTTGTAGAGCAAGTCGAATTTCAGCCAAAAGTTTTTGACTGTCGAATGGTTTAGTCAGAAAGGAAAACACCCCTTCCCGGGTCGCTTCTACTGCGTCGGGAATGCTACCGTGCGCAGTTAGAATGATAATGGGTAGAGTGGGATATTTATCATGAAGCTGTCGGAACATTGCCATTCCGTCCATGCCTGGCATCCGCAGGTCGGTTACGACAACTTCCGGTTGAAATGCTGGAACAGCGGATAATGCCTGTTCGGCAGATTCTGCTGTATGCAGATCGAATCCGTATGCTTTTAGACGGATGCTTAGTAGTCGCAGAAGTCCGGGGTCATCATCAACTACCAGTATTTTCGGAGCCGTCCGCGTTGAGGCTTGATGAAGTTGGAGCTGAGATGGACTGTTCTGTTTCATTAATATCTGCCTCGATTTTCTGTAGCTGGTTCAATTTTTGCTGGAGCGTCAGCAGATCTGCTGACATGGTTTCGGATAATGCTTTTTCAGCGATGAGCTTATCCCCCAGTTTCTTCAATAGAATATGAAGTCGTTTTAGATCTTCGCTATGCTGAATCATCAACTTGATCAATCGACGTTCTGCGTCGCTAAGCTTATCGATTTTCTCGTACTCGCCAAGAATTTTGATTGCGAGAGCATCCTCATCCGCGCTTTTGCCGATCTGGCTTATTAGTAAGCCAGTTTTAAGTCTGTCACAGGAAAACTCGTTAACGTCATAGCCGCTAAGTTGCTCAAGAAGCGCAGCCCTTTGAGCTCCGTCCAGCTTTTGTGCATCGATCAGGAATTCGTCCAAAGCTCCACAAACACTCGGAGAGCTAGAAACAACCTTATGCACAACGCGTGATTCAGATTGTGGTTCAGGTTGTATATCTGTTTTCGTCGTCGTGGCGACGCAGCCAAACAATATCAGCGTGAGTGAACAAAAACATAAAAGTAAAAATTTATGTTTAAGCTTCATGTGACACCTTCATATTATTGACCGGGAGTAGTACTTTTACGGCAGCGCCAATAGCGGAGTTTGCTATTTCAATTCGCCCACCATGCAGGTCGGCATACCTTTTAGCTATGGACAGACCGAGCCCCGTACCTTTGATATGGCTGTTGGGACTTTTTCTTCCCTGATAAAAGGGTTTGAATACTTTCTTGACCTCGTCATTGCTGAAACCGGGACCGGCATCCTGAATCTCTACGTCGATGCCATCATTGGTTACTTCGGTAGATATTTTTATTGTGCCACCCCTGGGTGAAAACTTAATGGCGTTGGTTAGAAGGTTTTCAAACAGGCTTTCGAGCTGGGCCTGATTTCCGATGATGCGAGCTGCTGGTGTGTTGTGTTCGACACTCAGTTGACGGCTTTTTAAAATCAGATGTAGTTTGTCGATAATCTTCTCGATGACACGTTTAATATTTACCGGCACTTGAGGGAAAGGTTCGTCCATTGTAAGAGCCAAATTGAAATCCAGCAGCGATTCAAGTTGGTTTTGCAGAAGGAAAGTATTTTGTTTCATGATTTCTAGAACTTCCAGTTGTTCCGGATTAAGTTTTCCAATGACCTGCTCTTGCATCAGGTCGGTACCTTCTCGAATTGCGGTAAGAGGAGTTTTTAACTCATGGGAAACATTTTGCAGAAAAGTGACCTTTTGCTGCTCGATTTGGGATAGTCGTTCTGAAAGCCAGTGCAACTGCTCTCCCATGGCTTCAATATCTTTAGGCCCACCGACATAGGTGTCGCGTGGATATTCGCCTTCTCCCATCCTTTTTATCAAAGAAATCACTTTTTTAAGAGGGCGATTTATTACAGTGCCGCTGATCAGGGCGAGAAATACAGCAGTAGGCACGACCGTCAACAAAAGCGCCATCAGGGATTTCTTTGATCGACTCGCGCTGGCAGCCATTTCCTCGCGCATCGATTTAACAAATTGGCTGGCTTGTGCGGGTATGTTTCCAATTAACACTGCAAGCTGATCGAGTTCTGCCGGTTTTTCCGGCAGCAGATCGGGCTCCTGACTAGCTCGCAGAGCATGGGTAGCATCGATGTCGTTTAGTTCCGAATGCAATCTCTCTTCAATCCTCGCGACCTGGTGCAGGTTGTTCGACATCTCCATATTAATTGGGAGTTCCAGTAAGACCTCCACTGATTTCTGCAGGGACTGGCGCTGCTCTTCGTAGCGTGCAAGCAGCTTTCTGTCCAGCAGGATCAGATACTGTTCAGCACTTCTTTTCAGACCAAGAGCCTGAGTGGTCACTAATCGGCTGTTTTCCATTACCGCAGCCGACTGATTTACGATGGACTGCATCTGTAAGGACAGTCGGTCCATCTGAAAAAACAGCACCATTAATCCAATCATAAGCGGCAGCGCCACTAGCAGGAAACTGACTAGCATCAGCCGATAAACGGTCTTGGGCTGTATTTTCAATTTCCGATTTGGTCGAGTGATAAGAATTAAGTTTCAGATTTTGCCAGTGATCCACTGCCCCGGCAAAGCGTCGCCAATAAGAGACATCTAATATTTAAACAAAATCAATTAGTTATCTTAATTTCTGCGCTCTTGTGTTGCTAGATGGCTGCAACAATACGAGGCAAATGCTTAGGCTGATTCTAGCTTAGGAATGTAAAAGATTAAATAGATTGATCAAATTCAAGCTGGCACGAATGTTGCTAAACCAATATCACGGGGCAATGAACTGCCAATTTGTAAGTAAACGTTACTGGAGAATTATTATGTCAAGAAAACTGTTTCTCACTTCGCTCATTATGTTCGGAGCAAGCCAGGCCGCCATAGCGGACGAAGATGCGTTCAATCAGCTTGATGTGGATCAGAGCGGGACCATCAGCGCGGAAGAAGCTGTGGCGATGGAAGGTTTGCAGGAAACCATGGCTGAGTATGACCTCAATGGTGACCGGGAGCTGGACAAGAACGAATTCGCATTATTTATTGAAACTACTGAGTCCAAATCAGCTTCATGAAGGGGATGACGCTGTTTAGGCAATACACTCTGGGATAGCCCAGAGGGCAGGCGGGCCTGTCAGGCAGCAACAGTGATCGACCGCGCACTGTTGGAGTTTCTTCAACTTCACTGAAGTTGCCTGGCGGGCTGGTTTGTTAGTCGTGTATTTCGATTGGATCATCATCCAAATCGAGTTTTAACGCAAATTTCCTTCCTCATTTTTCTATTTCCAAAAAACAGCTTTCTGCACTGACGAATTAGTTAAAAGTACAGCGTTAGAATAACGTTGGTTTTTACACCCTCGAGGGCATCTCGCTTTATGCTCTATCTGTTAGTCAAGGCGTGGATTCTATTGAATCTATAATTCTAAGTCCCTGTATAAAGCTTTCCGATTAAACAGAGTCTGGGATTGATTCCAATTGTCTATGCTAATTTGTCGCACTAATTCAGACATTAGCGCGTGTTAGACTTGTGTTGGTTTAATCAGGTAGAAACCAACTCAGGCAGGTTGAAATCCTTCTTTAATAACTTATGGTGTTGGATTGGAGTTACCTTGATAATTTCACCGGCGGCTATTGTGTTCGAATTAAACCTGGTTATCGTTGTGGGCAGGGTCTGATCCTGATCAATATCAAGCGCCATACCCACTGATAGGTTGTAGTGAGTAACAATTCAAAAGAAGTCTTAGAGCTGATGGAAAAACGAATACCTCTCGTTGGTAGCGGACTGACCAGGATAATTCGCCTGGTCAAATGTGGTCTGATATCTTCTCTTTTGGGTGCTGCAACTCTCTCTACAGCACCGGCTACCGCCACCGAAAGTCAGGACACGGAATTGCTGGGGGTGATGCATCGCGCATACGACTCCCTTAGTTTTCTGGTCAGGCTTGCTCTCGAGCCAGGATATGATCGACTCGACGAACCAGATGTAGTAGCCAAGTTGGAGCAGCTTGATCAGGCCTCCTATTCTCTGCTTAAGCATGGCCAGCTTGAGCCAGTTTCGTTTCATTTGTTTGGCAGGTCACTGGATCAGAATGTTCAACAAATGCTGCGGCATTACCGCAATGGATTACATGATGTAGCCGAACTCTATCTACTGGACACCATTGAGCACTGTGTAGCGTGTCACACTCTTCTACCAGATGACAAATCGCGCTCAATTGGTCAGGAATTCGGGGAGTCGCTGAAGGATACTGATTTGAACTCAGTACTGGCCGCTCGAATTTTGATTGCCATAAGGCAACCTGAACGGGCCTTAGAGAGCATGGAAAACTACCTGACGCAGTCTGACTATGCCACCAGTGAATTAGAGACAGAAGAGGAATTGCTGGATTATCTTTGGTACTGCCTGCATATCACCGCGGATGGAGAGCGCCCACTGCCGATACTGCGCCAGGTGCAGGAAAAGAAGAGCACGCCTTTTTATCTGCAGCGAAAGATCGGACTATGGATAGAGAACCTCGATCAGTTTGCAGATGATCTTCGCCAGGAACCTGGCATGAATCAGATCAGATCTCTGTATCAGATGGCGGATAAGGCAGAGGCGTCACTTACCAGGAGAGACCGATCGATCTATGACATTGTGACGTCGACCATGATTAATCGGCTGCTCGACAATAACAGTGGGTTGGAGCCGCAGGAAAAGTCAGAGCTGTACTTTATGTTAGCTATGATACATATGCGTATGCGCACATTCAGCAGTTCAGTACCCACAGCTGAACTCTATTTAGAAGCATCTATGCGTGAGGCGCCGGATAGCGAGCTGGCTAAAGCGGCATATGCTGAACTGGAAGAGTATGCTTTAAAGTATTACGGTGATGTTGATCCGCTGGAGGAGCTGTTCTCGGTGCCTATCGAGGACCTGAGAACTATCCTGGGAATAGAGTAAACCGAGGTCGATATGAAGCTTAAAAGAATACTTGTATGCTTGGACAGTAGTGCTGAATCCCTTGCTCGTATTGAGACCGCGTTTAATATTGCGGGTGCCGGAGGTGCGGTGGTCACGGCGATTCTGCCGATACATATAGAGATTCCGGCGATTCCAACCAGCACCATGCATGGTGGCTGGTATATGGGGGAGAAAATAATATCGAAAAGCAGAGAGCAGGCGATGCAGTCTGCAAAGATGATCGAGGAAGCTTGCATGTTGCTGGCCGAGGAGTATCAGCAGGAACTAAAGTGGCAGCAGAAAGAGGGAGATGTGGCTTTGATCGTGAGTGAAGAGGGCAGGTATCATGATCTATTGATTTTGGGTAAGCCAGACCCAGCACATACCAGTCCTAGCTACCGAAACAGCCTCAATAGTATACTAGTGGAATCCGGAACCGAGTGTCTGGTGATGCCGGATGCAGCGCCCGGGTTTAGGAATACCGCAAACAGAGTACTGGTGGCATGGGACGGCAGCAGGGAGTCTGCTGCGGCAGTCAGGGGGGCGATGCATTTTCTGGACCAGGCCAATGAGATATACATACTTACTGCTTACAAAGGTGAAGACGACAAGCAGGCCATGGAGCAAATGAATCAGAAGATTCGAGACTTAATGTCTGTGCATGGAATTGAAGCTGGCCCAGTGCTGATTCAGCAAGAAGGCCTTTCTTCCGGTAGATCTATTTTAAAGCAGGCTGGCGATATCAACGCTGAGTTAATCGTGATGGGCGCTTATGGTCACTCCAGATTTCGGGAAATTATTCTTGGGGGTGCCACGCGCTACATATTGCAGCATGCTGATGTGCCCGTACTTTTTGCACACTGAGGTTATGATTATCGATTTTATGGTCCAAGGCACATCGTAAATACACGGGTGCCTAAAACTTCACGGGAGGCTGACTGATTATGATAATGAAAGATTTAATGGTGGTGGTTGACGATTCTCGGGCAGCGGAGTCGACCTTCTCTTATGCCGTAACCATGGCAAAAGAATTTGACGCTCACCTTGCTGTTTTATATCCGGTTCCGGTGCTGCCACCGGCAGTTTATATGGGCATAGAATACAGTACGGAGTGGCTGGCTGCGATCACTCAGAACCTGGAACAGAATGAGAATGCGGCTAAAGAAAAGTATCTGGAAAAGGCCAATTCAGCGGGCATTGAAATTGAGTGGAGGAGTGAGGAGGGCGAGCCTTCGCTTGTGGTGACGGAGCAGAGTCGCTACGTGGATATGACTATTATTACGCAGAGTATGCAGGATTCAGAGGAAAACGTTCCGCGTAATCTGTCTGGTCATTTTTTACTTGATTCAGGCCGGCCAGCATTGATCGTGCCACATATCGGAGCACCTCCCGGAGTGCCTAAAAATATTCTAGTCGCTTGGGATGACAGCAGGGCGTCAACCCGGGCTCTAAACGACGCTATGCCGCTGCTGGCAAATGCTGATTCGGTACAGCTGTTTACAATCAACGCCCATGGCAAGAGTCGGGAGACTAAGGAAGTGTCGGCAATTGATATTAGCAAGCATCTTGCGCGCCACAATATAAATGTTGAGACCAGGGTGTTGGTCGCGGACCAGATCGACCCCGCCGATCTGCTTTTATCCCATGTGGCCGACATGGGGATCGATATGGTGGTAATGGGTGCCTACGGCCATTCCAGATTTCGTGAACTCGTTCTCGGCGGTATGACCCGAGAAATTCTCCAGTCGATGACGGTACCAGTGTTGATGTCTCATTGATTTTGTCCAAGTCGATGCTGATAACAAAGACAATCAGACTGGCAATCTCGCTATATATGGTCGGATTCATTGCGGCTTGCACAACGACGGGAAATAGTTCTTCCGATGACCCCGTTGTTTACCTTGAGCATGACGAGATTCGTTTCATGATGCAGAAATTGGCGGCAATGGTGTTTAATCTCGAAAAGCTGGTGGGGGAGTCTCCAAACCTTACGGATGCTGAGAGACAGTATGCGGTAGTTGAACAGCTGGGGGAAATTGAAAAAGTTGCGCTGAAACTAGGGGCAGGCTCCGGCAAAACTAATCACTTCTTAATCGACAGCGGAATTGATAAACTTGTGAATGAAATAGCGGCGGCAAGAACCGAGGCCAATGGCACACCTCCGCAATATTCAACGGCACAGGGATTGATCAATCAGTGTCGAGGATGTCACTTGAAACGGTAAACTCTCAGAATATTTTAATAGAAGCGGTCACTATTTTCGGTGATCTGTACGAATCAAGTCCAAATCCTTCAATAGGCGCGCTTTTTAGCGGCGCCTCGGTAGAGTATATCTGACAGGTTTTTATTGACCTGCTCTCGCCAAGTCACGCAATCGCGCTCTATATCGTCTTCGGGCACAGGATTGACTAAAAAGTTGGAGCCATCCGCACTGGCCCGAATTAAAGTGGCATAACCAAGTCCGGTAACCTGATTAACCCCAGGTGTCAGTCGATATTAAACCGGTCTGTTCGGAAATTCTCCCTGGAACTAGCGAGAATAAAGTGTATCCTATGCGCTGTTGCAGACCATTCAGGGGAGGAATTTATGATAAAAGGCCTACACCACAATGCCTATCGTTGTCGTGATGCTGAACAGACAAGAAGGTTCTATGAAGATTTTCTTGGTCTACCCCTTGCTAATGCTTTCGAAATCAAACAGTCGAAGACCGGTCGCGAAACCAAAACACTGCACGCCTTCTTCCAAATGGACGATGGTTCTTTTCTGGCTTTTTTTGAGGTGCCAGATATGCCCTTTGAATTTAAGCAGCAGCATGATTTTGATCTGCATATAGCCCTCGAAGTTGAACCGGGAGATATGCACATGATGTTTGAAAAGGGAAAATCTGCTGGTATCGAGACGCGTGGGATTTCAGATCACGGCTTTATTGATTCGATATATTTCCGCGATCCTAATGGATATGTTGTTGAACTAACCGCCAAACGATCTGATCACGATGAACAGGTAAGGGCTGCTCGTCAATCAGCACACAAGGTGCTCAATACATGGCAGCAGGAGAAATCGCAATCTGTCTGATCTTTTCAAACGATCCAAGAGAAGAGCAAGGTTACGCTGCCGATCGTTACTGGCCATAATTGACCAAATAGCTGACAAATCAGATACTTTGAACTTGGTTCAGGATCTCTAGATTTCTAAGAAAACAGGCAAGGAATAGGATATTTGAAATAGAAGTCGGACTTTCGCTAGCATGACTAAGCGGAGTCGACAGGTCTCGTGTTTCGCAGTCGGCCCTGCTCAAATGGGGCCGATACGCTGCGCAGTCATAGCATCGGGATCTGTATTCAAATAGATAACACCAGTCGATATGAATCTCGTCAGAATGGGGTTCGGTCATTTATAATCATTCAACCAGGCGCTGTCTTTGATTTTGCCTGTGGATTTGGACCACCACGCCTTTCTAAGCCAATGACTACTGCCCGCAGGGTTTTACTGATAAGCCCACAGCCCTATTTCGCCTGGCGCGGGAGTTCCATTCGGGTCAAGTTTAATGTGAGGGCCTTGGCTGAATTAGGCTATGAGGTTGATCTTCTGACCATACCAGTAGGTGAGGAAGAACCGTCGACTCCGGCCCGTGTTATCCGAGTTTGGAATGTTTTCGGGTCGAACCGGATTTCTATTGGTCCGTCCCCACTTAAGCTGTGGTTTGACCTGTTGTTGTTCATTCGGGGCTTCTGGCTGGTGTTATTCAATCGTTATGATGTAGTCCATGGTACTGAAGAGGCTGGATTCGTGGCCTGGATTCTTGCCAAGATTCGGGGTTCCAAATCGGTCTACGAAAAACACTCTGACGCAGCGTCATACAAAAAAGGTGTGATCCAGAATTTGGTGCTAAGAGTGTATCTATGGGTTGAGCACTTTACCTGTCGCCATGCGGATCTGGTAATCTGCACTGGCCCCGGACTTTACAAGCAGGCAAAGTCAATCGCGCCAGAAGCGCTGGTGTGGGATATCTGCGATATCCCTTCATCCCTGGTGGAGCCTTCAGAAGCCGATATTGCGACGGCTAAGCAAGCGATGACAGGAGGGAAACAGAAGATCTTAGTGACTTATGTTGGATCATTTGCGGTTTATCAGGGCATTGAAGTGGTGTTTGGAGCGATTCCTAAAGTTCTGGAGAAAACCGAGCTAGTAAGATTTGTGATTATTGGCGGAAGTGCGGAAGAAATCGCTAATCGTCAAGACACTTTAAATCGGCAGGATATCGCAGCAGAGGCGGTGCAATTCCTCGGACTGATTCCTCCAGATGATCTACCGGCTTATCTGGCGGCTTCGGATATACTAATGGCTCCGAGAAAAGCTGGAGTGAATACCCCTTTGAAAGTACTTGATTACTTCAAGGCTGGAGGTGCGATTGTCGCGACAGATACGACTGCCAATCGCTTTATCCTGGATCAGTCATGCGCCAAGCTATGCGAATTTTCCGACCAGGGTTTTGCAAATGCCATACTGGATCTGGTACACAACGTCGATCATCGACAAGTAATAGCTTCTCGCGGTCGGTTGTTATATGAGAAGAAGTTTAACTTTAACGTGTTTACCCGTCTTTTGGGTGGCGCTTACGATAAGATGTTAGAGGTGGCCTGATGCAATTCGTAATCGACACCCATGTGCACATTTATCCATTTTATCGCGTTGAACAGGCCCTGGAATCAATCTTAGACAACCTTTCCAGAACTGGTGGAGATGCCACAAAGATAGCTTGTTTGACCGAGCGCTATGATTGCAATATGTATGAGGAATTGGCTGCATCGCCTCGTAATGAGGTAAGGAACAGTTTTAGTATTGAGTCTCTCGAGGGATCCCTATTGATCAGTCGACGTGACGGAGAAGGTGATTTCTACTTATTGCCCGGGCAGCAGGTTATTACCGCGGAGAATATAGAAATTTTGTCTCTGAATTGTTTGAAGCGTGTCGTTGAGGGAAATTCTGCCGTGGATACCGTCCGTGATATTCTTGGACATGGAGGTGTACCGGTAATCGCCTGGGCCCCAGGCAAGTGGTTTTTTAATCGGGGCAAAGTGGTACGCACACTCATTGATGAATTTAGTCCTAGCGATATAGCCCTAGGCGACACCGCTTTGCGGCCGCTGGGATGGGGGCTACCTTCAATCATGAAAGCCGCGAAACGCCGTGGATTTAAAGTCCTGTATGGATCAGATCCGCTGCCGTTCGCTGGGGAAGAGCTTAAACCAGGGACTTATGTGACGCTTGTTCGGAGTGACAGCGACTCTGCAAGCATTGGTTCGTTGAATCCAGGTCGCGTGCTGAAAAATATTCTGGCCGCCAATCCGGAAGTTAAATCGGGAGGTTCCAGGGGGAGTTTGCTTGAAGTACTAGCTAGGTTATATCGCAACAGCCGAGCGCCGAAGCCCCTTCGCCAAATCGCTAATTGATACACAAAGATTTGTTGTTATTTACTCCTTCAAATGCGTGAAGAAATGAAGAAATTTGCTGGTAAAACCGTGTTGATAACTGGTGCTACTGGCTTCACCGGTCGGGTATTAACCCATAAACTGGCGGAGGCCGGAGCCAATATCAGGATTATCGCTCGTAAGAGTTCCAAACGAGGTGATCTCAAGAAGCTAGACCTGACCTGGTTTAGGGGGCAGGTTTATGATCCGGAGATCGTGCGCCAGGCAACTGAAGGTGTTCACTATATCTTCCACCTGGCCGCGGCTTTCAGGGAAACCCATCCGGACGAAGAAAGTTATCGCAAGGTGCATCTATATAGCACTCAATTGCTCGCCAAGGCGGTAGCAGGGCAGCGTGATTTCGAGTGCTTTCTGCACGTTTCCACGGTAGGTGTCCATGGGCATGTGGAGCAGGGATATGCTAACGAAGATTATCGATTTGCACCTGGAGATTCATATCAACGTACCAAACTCGAAGCGGAGCTGTGGCTGGCAGAATTCGGCAATGAAACTGGTCTTCCTTTCAGCATTATACGCCCAGGGCCCATTTTTGGACCTGGAGATATGAGATTGCTAAAGATTTTTCGTATGGTGAGCCGAGGTTTTTTTATGATGCTGGGCACAGGAAAGGGTTGGTATCACCTGGTGCACGTTGATGATTTGACCAATGTCATGATGCTGGCTGCGGTCATACCTGAAGCGAAATCTGAAGCATTTATCGCGACCGGCGACGAGCCCATTTCGATGATCAATATGGCAAAACTTATTGGTAAAAAAATTGACCGTAAGGTTCGGATCATTCGCCTGCCACTATGGCCTTTTTATCTGGCTTCGGATCTTTGCGTTGCGATTTGCCGACCTCTAGGATTATCCCCACCTATTTATCGGCGTAGAGTGGATTTTTATACCAAGGACAGAATATTCGATAATTCAAAAATTAAAAAAACTCTGCGCTATCAATTCAATTATGACAATGATAGAGGCTTAGCGGAAACTGCCAAATGGTATTTGGACCATAATTTGATAACTTGAGGTTAGAGAGGATTTATCTAGTTTTTAAGGGTCATGACATTACTTGCAGGATACGAATTCGCACTAAAAGCATACAATGAAGCATACTTGTGGACTCAGGGAACATTTATTCCGCCAGCCTGATTCCTCTTTGAATTCCAATATTTATCAGGCACTGCCTGGCTCGGTCTCCACGGCCTTTCATCAATTGAAATAGGCCGCGGATTGAAAAATCAAGAATTTTAATCCACGATGATCGGGGTTTCTCACTCGCCATCCTTGCGGCCGCAATGCCCTTCTGAACACCAAAGCGGTAGAGATACTGCAGATTGAATATCTTCTTATCCACCAGGTGATAACACAGTGACTTGCCGCTATAGTAACCTGGGATGCCTTGGCTCATTGCCCGATAAAGATACTCGGTCTCCTCCCCTCGAGCAGGTACTCTGCCGACAACTCCCAGGTCAGTTCTAAAGCTTCCAACTAATTCAATCAGAGATCTGGAAACAGCAAAATTGGCGCCACATGGAGTAGGTTCGGTTGCGCTCAACAAGTGATTATCCGCACCTAGATCATATTTTCCCAATAGTCCAGGAAAAAAAGCCAGGTTCTCATCCTTAAGCCATTTCGGAGCCGGTTCTTGCCAAAGAGGAACTATCCGACCCCCAATAAATCCCGCATCTACAGGTTTCGATATGAGGGCCAAATAATTTTGCAGCCACTTTGAATCGATTACAACATCGTCGTCCGTAAACAGCAGCCATTCACCCGCGAATTCCTGAATTGCGCGGTTTCTAGCATTCGACAATCCTTGCTTTTTTTCAAATACATAATGGATAGACATATCATCATTGGCCTTCTCCACTATTTTTCTGGTGTCGTCAGAAGAATTATTGTCGATGACAATCACTTCGTACTTACCTCTATCAACCAGGTCGACGGATTGTTTGAGACTCACTAACATATCGTTTAGCTGCTTGCCGCGATTGTAGGTGCAGATAACAATTGAAATAACAGGAGCCGAATGCATTATATGTGGAGTTTTTTTGACAGTTCTCTGTTGCGCCATAATTCAATTTTAGAAGATATCCCTAAAGGTTTGCTATCTTGTTCTGCACTATGAATCTAGATCTCATTTTGTGTGTAGATGTAAATGGCAATAATTTAGTTCAGCTTGAGACATTTTCAATACTGTCGTCGAGGGACAGGTCCTACCCTCATACTCAAGCATGGATTTCTGTTCGGTGTTGAATATTGACGAAATCAGGCCGGTTACTTCGCACAGAATTTTGACTTCATTGTTCCGACTTTGCCAGGATTCGACGGATTATTGGATCATGCAGTCATCGATTCAATTGAAGGTTTTCCCAAGTATGTTACCGATTGGGTTTACAAATTTGCAATATCGAAGAATTTACGCGAACCTATGCGGTAGACGAGTATCTCACTGATAAGAGGATTGAAATGATGAAATCTTTAATTAGTCTGTTGGTATTGTTTTTTATTACTGGATCGGCCGTTCACGCGGATCAGAATTCAGAAAAGCTTGATGCGCTATTTGATACCTTGCTTAATTCCGAAACTACACCTTCGCAGGCCAGTGTAGTGACTTCGGAAATTTGGCAGCAGTGGTTGAAAACCGACAACAGCGATGCGCAAAAGTTGATGAGTCTTGGCATCGATAAGATGAATGCTTACGCACTGGATGATGCAGTGCGGGTCTTCAGCGCGATTATTGAAATTGAACCCGAATTCGCCGAGGCCTGGAACAAGCGAGCGACGGCGTACTATATGATGGAGAAATTTGCTCTTTCCACTGCTGATGTTGCTGAGACAATCAGGTTGGAACCAAGACATTTTGGGGCATTATCTGGACAGGGATTGATTTATCTGAAAACTAATCGCCGCCAAGCCGCAGTCGAATGGTTTAAAAAAGCTCTCAAAGTTAATCCGTTTATGGATAATATTCGCTCGAGCATTGAGCAGCTGGAGCAGGAGCTGAAAGCAAATATTATTTAGAGCATAGGCACAATTAGAGTGACAATCATGGCTTTCGCCGGCTGATCGCGTCAGCGATGACGCACAGAATTTCAAACATCATGGTCGCCCCCACCAGGGCGGTATTTCCTGTGGGGTCAAATGGGGGCGCGACTTCTACCACGTCTCCTCCGACCAGATTCAGTCCTTTTAAACCGCGAATCATAATTTGGGCTTCAAGCGTGGAATAACCCCCGACTTCGGGGGTTCCGGTTCCCGGTGCGTAGACTGGATCCAGGGCATCTACGTCAAAACTGATATAAGTCGGACCATCACCGACAATCTTACGTGCTTCATCTATAACGGCCTTCGGCCCTAGGTCGAAATATTCTTCGATATAAATTACCCGCATTCCTGAGTCGTGACTGAATTTCCAGACCTCCGGATCATTCAGCGAACCGCGGATACCAATTTGAATCGTGCGCCTTGGATCAAGCAATCCTTCCTCTACCGCTCGGCTAAACGGTGCGCCGTGGTGAAACTTTGAGCCGAGGTAATCATCACCAGTATCGCAGTGCGCGTCAAAGTGAACCATACCAAGAGGCTTGTCCTTACCAAGAGCTCTGAATATCGGTAGTGTAATTGAATGATCACCGCCAGCCGAAATGGGAGTGATTCCGCTGCCAATTATGCGTTGATAAAACGCTTCAATTTCCGCATGGCTGCCCTCTAATGTGAATGGTTTTTGAACCCAGGCATCTCCAACATCTGCAACGCTGCAAAGGTCATGAGGTGAGATACCAGTGGCCTGGTTCATACGGCGTATCAGACTAGACTGATTGCGAATCTCCCTAGGCCCATGTCGTGCGCCAGTGCGGTTAGTGACGCCGCCATCAAATGGGACCCCAATCAGCCCGATATCTACAGATTCCTCCTCAAAGTTTTCCATGTATGGTGCACGCAGGAAGGTTGGCAGGCCGGTATATCGTGGGCGAGTAATTGGATCCTGAAACTCTGTGTGGTCGTTCATTGGATTAGAAGAATTCTATTGAGCCGGCATTGTAATCGGAATTTTCAGTCGCGGACACAATAGTTATGACTGACATCGCCGTGAACGATTATTGTATATTCATCAAGGAATAGCAGTGGGGGACGAAATGACAGGTCACTACAATATTGCGCCTTTGGCTCAATGGGCCAGCAATAGAAACATCCGCAGCGATCAGGAGTGTGTAGAGGTGCGACGCTGTTTGCTTGATACGTTGGCATGTTTAGGGATAGGCTGGGCTACGCCGGTAAGTGAGCGTGCCGGACATGCTCTTGAGTCGCATAAGCAGGGAATGATTTCAACGGCATTGCGGTTTGGTACGTCAATGCATGCGGTTGATTTTGACGATTCAGAAATACCGGGTTCGACCCACCCAAGTGCGGTCATTTTTGCCGCATTGCTGCCTTTGGCTGATCAAATAGACGCATCGATGGATCAGCTCATCGTTGCCTATGTTGCCGGATTTGAGACCATTGCATGGTTCGGTCGTACTTGTGGTTATCGTCACTATGAAGCAGGGTGGCATGCCACAGCGACTACTGGTCTTTATGGCGCGGTGGCCGCATGCGCGCGGCTGCTTGAGTTGACAGAGGCTGAATTGGGCAACGCTTTGTCGATGGCCAGCAGTTATGCGGGTGGCCTAAAGCGCCAATTCGGGAGTGATGGAAAACCGCTTCACGTTGGCATGGCTGCGGCAAATGCGCTGATGATAGTGCCATTGGTCAAGGCTGGGCATTCAATTTCTGGAAATGTCTGGAGTGGTCCGGAGGGTTATATGGCCCTGCACCATGCCGCACAGCAGAATTCCGACTTCGCTAATGATCGATTGGGAACCACGAGTGCCCTGGAGTATGAGGGAGTCGTACGTAAGGCTTATCCAAGCTGTCACTACACTCATCGATTGATCGAAGCGACATCGTTGTTAAGATCTCGTATCAATCCTTTAGAAGTTGATCGAATTAATCTCGAAATGCCTGATGGCTATGCGCAAGTAGTGTCCATCGCCGAACCGATGTCGGGGCATGAGGCACGTTTCAGTATAAGATTCTGCGTCGCGAGTTGCCTTCTGGATGGCATTATAGATCTCTCCAGTTTTGGCCCAGGCCGGTTGTCCAGGATAGAAATCAAATCTTTAATGAAAAAAATCTCGCTGACGCCATACCCGGTTGATAATCTCGAAGACCTGTCCCCCAATGCCCCTGACCGCATTGAGATATGGATGAAGGATGGAACACATCATCGACATGAATCAAAGCTGGTGCCTGGTTCGCGGGACCACCCGATGAGTAACGCTGACCTTGTCGATAAAGGTGTGAAATGCCTGGAATTGGCACTGAATAAGGAAAATGCTGAGCGCTTAATCAGACTGACCATGCACGATGCGGTCAAAGTCAGGGAATTGACCGCCTTGATCAAGCTTTTTGGCAATAAAAAATCTGCCCTTCCGCAATGAGAAAAAAACCGAGTTACGTCCGCAAAATTCAAGAGGGACGCACGGCTAATCAGCGACTCTACCAGATCGTCGAGGATGGGATGTGTATCGGTTGCGGCATATGTCAGAGCATAGCTGGGCCAGAAAATATCAGGATGAAACTGGTAAGAAATGGCACTGAGCGCCCGGTGGTGACCGGTGAGCTCGATCACAAAACAATGGACAATATCTTGAGTGTATGTCCCGGAACCCACATCGAAGGGCTGCCGGAACGTCTGGTTGATGATCATAGTCAGTATGATGAGGTGTGGGGAATCTGGCGCCAGATTGCCTTCGCCTGGGCGCATGATCCTGCGGTCAGGCATATTGGATCAACCGGTGGCCTGCTAACGGCGCTAGGTATATATCTGTTGCAGAGTGGAGAGGTGGATTTCATATTACATGCAACCAAATCACCGGTGCATCCAACCTTTGGGGTGCGTTTTATTAGTCGCAACCGCGATGACGTGCTGGAGGCAGCAGGATCGCGTTACGGCCCTACCGCAACTCTGATAGATGCCTTGGAAATTCTCGACCAATGTGAAAGGTCGGGTGAATCGTTTGCGTTTATTGGCACCCCGTGTGATGTCACGGCTTTAAGGAACCTTGCTATGCTCGATCGACGGGTAGACAAATACTGCCGTTATCAATTGGCGATGGTTTGCGGCGGATTTATGACGCCAGCAGGTATGCAACAGTTTCTTGGGCAACTGGGAATCGAAATGGATCAAATCAGTGATCTACGATATCGGGGATACGGTTGCCCTGGCGCCACTCGAATTGAAACTAAAGATGGACAAGTAACGGAAAAGAATTACCTCGACTTTTGGGGTGAGAATGACGCAGCCTGGCAACTTCCATTTCGCTGTAAGGTTTGTGCCGATGGGATCGGTGACGCTGCGGATATATCAGCATCGGACACATGGGAAGGTGGCTCCCCAACCTGGGAAGGGCAAAAAAATGATCTGGGGACTAACGCCGCTATTGTGCGCAGCGAAGCGGGCCGTCAGTTGTTGAAGCGCGCGGTCTCGGCAGGCTATGTTTGCCTGGGTGAAACAATCTCCCCACGTGATATGGATCGATTCCAGCCTCACCAGGTTGTTAAGAAACAGTCCGTATGGGCACGATTCGTAGGCATGCGTTGTGCCGGAAAGATAGTGCCTGATGTGCGGGGACTGCGGTTGAAGCCTCTCGCGCGACGCAATTCTATGTCGGAAAATTTAGATCAGGCAAGGGGCAGTCGGCGCCGAAGCAAGGACGGTAACAGTAAAGAGGAGACACCAATTCCAATAGATTCTGAATCCTAGTGGTCCTGATATGAGAAAAGAGCTTCCTCGAGATCTGATTGGGTATCAAAATCAACCGCCCTATGCGGACTGGCCAGGGGATGCGCGCATCGCCGTCAATTTCTGCATCAATTACGAAGAGGGCGCGGAATTATGCATTTTAAATGGAGATGATCGATCTGAGGTCAGGTTATCTGATGTGGTGGTAGAAGCTCGTATTGGAGCGAGAGACCTTAATATTGAGTCAAGTTATGAATATGGAGCGAGGGTTGGATACTGGCGTTTAATCGAAGCATTCACCTCACGCGACCTCAAAGCTACAGTAAATTTAGTAGGGCTCGCGGGTCATTATAATCCCCATGCACTGGGGGCAATGATCGAGGCAGGTTTTGATTTACAGCCCCATGGCTGGCGCTGGATAGATTACGATTCCTTGAGCGAGCACGAAGAGCGCAAGCATATACAAAAGAGCATTCAACAGGTGATAAAGCTCACGGGTGCACCGCCACTCGGCTATTATGCGGGATTGCCTTCAATCCATACTCGACGGCTGGTGATAGAAGCAGGATCTTTCCTTTACGATTCCGATGTGTATAACGATGACTTGCCTTATTGGGTTAGCGGTTTTGACAGACCGCACTTGGTACTGCCTTATTCGCTTGATACAAATGATTCACGCTTTGGCCGCAAAGAGGGATATCAAATCGGGGATGATTTCTTCACCTACATCAAGGACTCTTTCGACTTTTTATATAGAGAAGGCGATAAATCTCCTAAGATGATGACCATCGGCCTACATGCACGTCTGCTTGGGCGGCCGGGTAGAATCGGGGCTCTACATCGAATACTCGACTACATGCTGGAGCATGAACGTGTTTGGATCTGCAGCCGTAACGAAATTGCCTGCCACTGGGCCGAGCGTCATCCCTGTCAAGAAGTGTGAACTGCCTGATGCTTCTGGTCGACAAAGTCTTTGAACGCTATTTACCGGTAAATTCAATGCGCCCGTGAGGCAGCATATACAAAACTAGCGCTTCACCGTTGGTCACCGTGGGGCGATGATCCGATCCTGGCTCGTATACGCACCAGCCGCGGCCCATGCCATCAAACCTGGCTTCTTCGGTTGTCGGCATAATCATGCAAACTTCCCCGGTTGGATGCTTGTGATGTGGCCCTACGATATTGGTGAGATCGACTACGTCGACACTCAACATTGCTGTATCTTCCGATGGTTCAATGATGCGGCCAAAGCGGCGACCTTCCGCACCTTGAGCGCACATCCAACCCTCTGAAATCGCCTGGTGACAGGCGTTTTCAATGGAGTCAAAAAATTCTTCTCCGGGCGGGAATCGCTCATTTAATGTCCTTGCGAGGTCCTGGTCGATCGCCTCTCCTTCGACTGCATTGATGATTGGTTTTAACAGAGATTGAAATTCCTGAGTGTTCATTGTGATACCTCATAAGATTTTTGCAACTTAATTACCCTGATCTAGCTTCTGCCAGCTAGTGAATGTAGATTATGATAATGCACGTATTACCAATTCTTGATGGCGCCGTCTGGTCATATCGGATCTCGCCTCAACGCTTGACACATGCAGTGCACGCCCCCGCCACCAAGAGTAAACATTGACATATCTGGAGCAAAGACTTCGTAACCCATATCCCTGAGTTTGCTATTGAGATTGACGCTAGCGGCCATGGAGAGAACTTTTTTATTACCCAACGCAACAAGGTTTACACCGAGATCTTTTGCTTCATAAAAACCGACGTCGACAAATTCAAAGCCTTTTTTCTTTAACCAGTCAATTACCCAGCCCTCCAAAGCGTCAAGGCATGCTACCAATAGCTTTCTGTCAAGCGGCACAACCAGACCATCCATGTGAACAAACATCGCGGGTATTGGCGCGACTTCAACATCCCATTCTTCCTCGCGCACAAACTCCGCAACCTGCTCGGAGCCTTGCTGTTCCGATCGATCGCCACAATACCCAATGAGCACGGTGCCAGGTTCGAGAATCACGAAATCTCCACCTTCAAAATGACCCGCGGTCGCGTAATTCCATATTGGAATGTTGTTTTGTTGGTAAAATTTAATCACAGAGACATAGTCCGCGCGACGACACTTGAGCTGCATATGACAGATTAAAGCCCCCCAGGGCGTCATTGCGCTAGAGTCGCGAGCAAAAAAATTGCGGTGTAAAACGGGATCTGATTCAAGGTAGTGACAATTAATCCCCGCATCCTCATATATTTTGACCATGTCCTCAAACTGGCGCTGCGCCAGATCAAAATCGAAGGTGATCCCGGTTTTATGCATATTACTCAGGGTGCGGCCAATCAGGGGCCCAGCTTCGACCCACTTAAAAAACTCAGGCCGGCCTAGGAGGACATCACGCAGCACGCCGCAATCGTTATCGATTCCCCAGTTTTTAAGATCAGTATCTGATTGGTTCATTTTCAAAATTATTCTCTTGACCGTATTAAACTTTATTAATGTTGCTGCAATTTAAAATTAAGACAATCACCATAGAAGGCGCTGTTGATAACGTTTCGGCTAGAGAATAACGATATTCAATGAATTTGCCCAGCGTACAGATCGACGGAAAACCAGCCGCAGAGGTCGCTCAACGGCTTGATAATTCCTTTTTACTGCGTCTACACTCATGCCAAGCTGAAACAAAAGGCGTAATCCGCCATCGATTGAGCGATTCGACGCGCGCGACCCTCCCAGGCGTCGCCGTTTGTAACAACCTAACATTAATGATTCGTACTTACGAAACACTACGAGGAAAACTATGAAGAAATTAAGTAATAAACTAGCTGCACCGGTCTTAATCGGTGCACTCACGGTAGGCGGTGTAGCGCAGGCCGCTGATGTCGTGATTGGAGTGCCGAACTGGCCTTCTGTTGCGGTAACGGCTGAGGTGCTGAAGGTTGTGCTGGAAGACAACTATGGGCTTGAGGTAGAGCTTCAGAACGGTACCAATCCTGTTGTATTCGAAGCAATGGACTCAGGCAGTATGCACGTTCACCCTGAAGTTTGGTTGCCAAATCAGAGCAACCTAAATAATACCTATGTTACGGAGAAGGGCACTGTAAGTATGAATCCTAACGGTATTCCGGCGTTCCAGGGTATGTGTGTAACCAAGGGTACTGCTGAGCGCACCGGTATAAAGGCTTTGGCAGAACTAACGGATCCAGATATGGCCAAGAAATTTGACAGCAATGGCGATGGTCTAGGTGAAATCTGGATCGGCGCTTCTGGTTGGGCCTCGACCAACGTAGAGAAAGTTCGTGCCAAGAGCTATGGCTATGATGCCACCATGGATCTTAAGGAAATGGACGAGACACTGGCTCTTGCTGAGGTGGACGCTGCAGTCGCAAAAGACGCGGACATCGTGTTTTTCTGCTACACACCGCACCACATGTTCGCGCTTCATGAATTAGTAGTGCTTGAAGAGCCTGCTTATGATGCAGCAAAGTGGAACGTTCTTCAGCCAACTGATGATCCCGATTGGCTTGCTAAGTCTGACGCAGCAGTTGCATGGGACCTTGCTTATTTGCATATTCACTATGCGACCGCGCTTAAAGAGAGCAGCCCTGAAGCAGCTGCGCTGCTGAATAATGTCAAGCTTGATACCGATACAGTTTCAGGAATGACTTACGCATTAGTCGTAGAGAAGCAGGATCCCGCCGAATTCGCCAAGAAATGGGTGGCAGAGAACAGCAGTATCGTTGACGGCTGGTTACAGTAAGCTATTTTCAATGACTGTATGGTGCAGAGGCGGTCCCCGGTGGGGTGCCGCCTTTGTTTTATGCATCTTCGATAATCAATAATAAATCCTGGAGGCAGCCCAGTTGAGTGAATCAGTTATTAAGTTAGATAGCGTCTGGAAAATTTTTGGTGACGACGCCAACGATGCGATGCAGGCAATAAAAGATAAGGGGCTGACCAAGCCACAAGTTTTGGAGCAGTTCGGGTGTGTGGTAGGTATTGCAGACTGTTCATTTGAGGTCGAACGTGGAGAAATATTCTGTGTAATGGGGCTGTCCGGTTCCGGTAAGTCTACGATGGTGCGTCACCTCAATCGGCTGATCGAACCTACCTCAGGCACTATCCAGGTGCTTGGTCGGGATGTGCTCGGACTGAATGCAAATGATCTAAGAAAACTAAGAGCTGCCCATATTGGTATGGTGTTTCAGCACATGGCGTTATTTCCACACCGAACAGTACGCGACAACGTGGCGTTTCCACTGCAGATTCAGGGTGAACCGAAGGCCAAGCGTTGGGAGGTTTCTCAGCATTGCCTCAACCTGGTGAATCTGGATGGTTATGAGGACCGATTTCCGAGTGAGTTGTCTGGAGGTATGCAGCAGCGTGTTGGGCTTGCCCGGGCGCTTGCATCAGATCCGGAGGTGTTGCTCATGGATGAACCGTTCTCGGCGCTTGATCCATTGATTCGTCGTCAGCTGCAGGAGCAGTTTATGGCGTTGTCGGCTGACTTGGACAAGACGACTGTTTTTATTACCCATGATCTCGACGAAGCGATTCGTATCGGCAATCGAATTGCGATCATGAAGGATGGAGTGATTGTGCAAATTGGAAGTCCGGAAGAGATTGTAACCAATCCAATTGATGATTATGTAAGGGATTTTGTAGAGGGTATCTCTACTCTCAAACTGATTTTTGCCCATACGATTATGGAAAAGGTTGATGACTATGCGGCAAGGAGCGGCGAAGACCTGGCTCAATCTCCACGAGTGCCGCACGATACAGATTTAAGCGGCTTAATTGATATTTCAACTACCACCGAGCACCCAGTCGTGATTACAGATGACGGCAGAGATGTGGGGGTGGTCAACAAAAGCACCTTACTCAAAGGTATTAAAGGGGGTGATAACTGATGCAGGAAACAGGTTTTTCAGCGGGCCCTAAAGCCCTGGGTAGTTCAGTAGCGGAATTTGCGGGTGATAACGACGCTTACTACACGAAAGAATTTAATAAGATCCAGTCTGCTACCAAATTTCCATGGTCGTGGAACAAAATGGCGGCCATTGCCGGGCCATTCTGGGGTGCAACGCGAGGACTGTGGGGATCTTTCTGGATTTTCACCGTGCTGGAGTTATTGGCATTGGTGCAAATCGGAAAGGGCTTATGGGGTGATCTAGGCGCCGGTCAGATGGCTCGTATCGAACGATTGTCCATTAATCGGGACAGTATGATGGGAAAATACGAGGCCGCTAAGGCAGCGGGAGAAGAGGGTGCAGCCGGTATCCTGACGCGCGCTGAAAATCTACAGAAGGTGATTGACAGGTTGGGAGAGGAAGCCTCTCAGGCTGCGTCCGGTGCCGCTAATTTCCTGATTACGGGTATCGTTCTGTTCATTCTGCTGCGCATATTTCAGGGATTCTATGCCAATATCCGATATGAAAAGCAGTATCTGACTTGGCGTGCCGAACCCAGCACACCTTCAGGTCTAAACTGGAAGTGGGCGTGGTTGAGTGGCGTACTTTGGTTGGCAATAGTGCCTTTGACTCTATACCGTTTCACAGTGGGCAGAGTTTCAGAAACATTAAAGCCCTACGTTCTGGAATTTCCGGTCGATAAAGCGCAATACTTTTCTCCTATCGCGACCTGGATGGAAGGTGGATTCGACTGGCTATCAGTACGGTTTGGTGATGTATTTGACGGCGTGGTAAACGTTATCAGCACAATTCTGGACGGCCTCGAAACTGTATTTGTTTCGACACCATGGCCAGTGGTGATGACCGTAATAGTGGTAACGGCATGGCGCTTGGCTGGTCCGAGAGTAGCCGTATTTACAGTCGCCTCATTGGCATATCTTGCGCTGCTGGGACTTTGGGAAACCAGCATGGTCACCGTTGCCCTATTGGGCGCCGCGGCGTTTCTCTGCCTGGTGATGGGTATTCCCCTGGGGATCTGGTTCGGCAAAAGTCAGCGCGCTTACAATGCTGCCCTGCCGGTGCTCGATTTTATGCAGACCATGCCGGCATTCGTTTACTTAATTCCCATAATTGCCTTCTTTGGTACCGGTAAACCACCGGGGGTATTAGCAACGATTATTTTTGGAATGCCACCAGTTATTCGACTGACAGCACTTGGAATGCGCGGTGTGCCTGAAAATACCAAGGAAGCCGCAGTCGCCTTTGGCGCGACCAAGTGGACGCTGCTGAAAGGCGTGGAGATCCCGCTGGCAATGCCATCAATCATGACTGGGATCAACCAAACCATTTTGATGTGTCTTTCAATGGTGGTGATTGCGTCGCTGATTGGTGCCAAAGGCCTCGGTCAAGATGTCCTGGTGGCCCTGCAGTACGCCGCAAAAGGGCAGGGTATGCTGGCGGGGCTCGCGATTCTATTTTGCGCGATGGTCATAGACCGAATTATTCAAGGTCATTACAAGCGCTCTACATCGCGACATTAAGTGCTTAGGGGTACCTAGTAAATAAACAAGAAACGCCTCCGCTGTGTCAACAGCGGAGGCGTTAGTATGCCTTGCCAATCGCATTTCAAGTGGACCGCACTGGTCGCTGCGACAAAGGTTAATCCCTGTATAATCGCGCCATGAATAAATCTTCCAATACTTACTGGCACGCCGCTACTATTACTCGGCCGGATAGGCAAAAACTCAACGGTCATTCAAGCGCAATTCTCTGGTTTACTGGCCTGTCGGGAAGTGGCAAGTCTACTTTGGCGCACGCTGTGGAAGAAGAGCTGTATCGGCGCAAGTGTCGCACCACGGTTCTGGATGGTGACAACGTGCGCCATGGTCTTTGCGGTGATCTGGGTTTCAGCGAGGATGATCGGACAGAAAATATTCGCCGTATCGGACAGGTCGCTACGCTGTTTTTAGACGCAGGGATGATCGTGTTGACGGCGTTTATTTCGCCGTTTCGAATAGATCGGCAACGCGTACGGATGATGGTTGAAGAAGAGGATGACTTCATCGAAGTGTTCTGCGATTGTCCATTGGAGGTTTGCGAGCAGCGTGACGTCAAAGGACTCTACCAACGTGCGCGCAAAGGTGAGATTTCTGACTTTACTGGAATTTCCTCTCCGTATGAGACGCCAGAAAATGCCGACCTTATCGTTAAAACCGCTGGCCGTAACGTTGAGGAATGTGTCACCGACGTCATTACGCACCTTGAAGATCGAGGGCTCATTGCGAAGGCCTGACATAAAGGTTAAGCCTATTCCGGTATGCGTAAACCGGGAGATATTTAATGATTGATCAGCTGTTATCTCTTAGCCGCAGGCAAAAGCAGGGACTCATGATGGGTGTCGATACGGTGCTGGTTATCGTAGCCCTGTGCGTAGCCCATTCGTTGAGAGCCAATCGGTTTTATTTGCCACCCGAAGGTAACGAAATCTACCTCTGGATCATCGCGCCCATCATTGCATTACCGGTTTTCATCCAGTTTGGTTTGTACCAGACTGTTATCCGTTACATTGGCTTTAATTCACTGTGGCGAGTATTTCAGGCGATTAGTCTGTATGCGCTGCTGTGGGGGGTGTGCGCGTTTCTGTCCGGGTTCGGCCTGACACCGCGATCGGTAGTGATTATTAACTGGTTGGTCGCGCTTTTGTTTGTGGCAGGTGCCCGTATGATTGCTCGCTGGATCCTAACCAATCGAGCGCCAGCATTTCTTGGTGCAGAACGAGACGGACGCAAGAATGTGGTGATTTACGGTGCAGGCGCAGCGGGTATGCAACTCGCTATTGCCACTTCGTTCAGCCCGGAAATGCGACCAGTTGCGTTTGTTGACGATGATCCGATACTCGTTAATCAGCAAGTTAACGGTGTCAGGGTCTACCATCCTGATCAGCTTGGTCGACTGATTGATGAGTTTGCGGTCAAGGAGGTGCTGCTGGCGATGCCATCGGCGACCCAGAATAGGCGCCAGGAAATCCTCTCAGGTTTGGAACACTATCCGGTATTAGTGCAAACCCTTCCCGACATTTCTGAACTGGAACGTTGCGAGGTCAATCTTGAGGATGTGCGCGATATAGATATTGGTGATTTATTGGAGCGAGATCCTATTGCGCCGATTGAAGAACTTCTGCATGCCAATATTCGCGGTAAAGTAGTTATGGTGACGGGGGCCGGTGGATCTATTGGTGCAGAATTGTGTCGCCAGATCAGTCAGCTTGGCGCCTCGAGACTAGTAATGTTTGATCACAGCGAGTTCAATCTGTACCGGATTGAGAGAGAACTCGCTGAAGCTGGAATCGAGTATGAATCAGTGCTTGGATCTGTACGTGATCAAAGTGCGGTGGAATATGTATGCCGAGTAAACGGTGTGCAGACAATTTATCATGCTGCGGCATACAAACATGTTCCACTGGTTGAGATCAACGCAGCCATGGGAGTTGCTAATAACGTACTTGGTACCCGCAATTGTGCTCAGGCAGCTATAAACACTGGCATTGAAACCTTTGTATTGATATCGACGGATAAAGCGGTAAGGCCTACTAATATAATGGGGGCTACCAAGCGGCTGGCTGAACTGCTTCTGCAGGACTTAAGCCACAACAATAACTGTAGCACTCGGTTTACGATGGTACGATTTGGAAACGTACTGGATTCATCAGGTTCGGTTGTGCCCCTGTTCAGAGAACAAATCAAAAGAGGCGGGCCGGTTACGGTAACCCATCCGGAGATAATTCGTTACTTTATGACCATTCGAGAGGCGACTCAGCTTGTGCTTCAGGCCGGTGCCATGGGTCACGGAGGAGATGTTTTTGTGCTGGATATGGGTGAGCCGGTCAAAATCATTGGCTTAGCCAGAAAAATGATCCATCTATCCGGCCTGCGAGTCAAAGAAGAGAGCGCTCCTGATGGGGATATTGAGATAAATTTCACCGGTCTGCGCAGGGGAGAGAAGCTCTACGAAGAACTGCTGGTCACCGATACCGCGGTGTCTACGCCGCATCCGAGAATCATGCGCGAGAGTGAAATTTGCACTAATCTCGGTCATTTAAATCCCTGCCTTGAAAAGCTGGAAAGGGCCATCCGGGTGGTAGATAATGAGCAAATCCGGGTTCTTTTATTTGATATGGTGGAGTCATATAATCCGGCGCGAACTGAAAAGGCGAGCTGAAGCCGTCGAAACCCCTCTGCAGCCGGAATTTTGTTTGAAACCGGCGATTCATCCGACCAGGAATGACCTGATTTGGCCATTACAGAATTCTACCTGCATATCACCTTTGGTGTTGTTCTTACCGTAATCGCCACTCTCGTGACATGGGCCATGCTGAAGCATGGGCGGATTCTCGACCATCCGAACCATCGCTCGTCTCATACCCGTGCCGTTCCCAAATCAGGAGGCATATCGATTGTCGTAACGTTTCTTATAGGGATGTGTTTCATCATATTTTTTGCTGATAGCAATCTGGTGAACAAGGATTACATCCTTGGTTTTGTTTTTTCCTCAATTCTGATTGCGGTTATTTCCTTTGTTGATGATGTCTGGGAGAAGAGTGCCCTATTCAAACTGGTGACTCATATCTTTGCAGTCGGCGTGGTGCTTTACAGCGGAATCGTCATCGACAGTCTGACCCTGCCCTGGGTGGGTCGAGTGTCACTGGAATGGATAGGCTATTTGATTTCAGCTTTTTGGATTCTGGGTCTTACCAACGCATACAATTTTATGGACGGCATAGACGGACTTGTTGGCAGTACAGCTTTGATCGCCGGCATGTTTTTTATGGCAATTAGCTATTACGAAGGTAGCTCGTTCGTTTACATTACAGGCTATACAATAATTGCAGGATCAGTGGGATTTCTAATCTACAATGCGCCACCTGCTAAAATTTTTATGGGGGACGTCGGGAGTGCATTCCTCGGTTTTGTATTTGCGACGTTAGCCATTATTGCGGCGCGCTATGATGAATCCAGGACATCGTTTCTGGTAATGCCAATGTTGTTGTTTCATTTTATTTTTGACACGACTTTTACTTTTATACGCCGCCTGGTAAGAGGTGAGAACGCTATGCAAGCGCATCGCACACACCTTTATCAATTACTGATTCGCAGCGGGTATACCCATCTAGAAGTGACTCTTTTGCTTAGTTGCATGGCATTTCTGCAGGGCCTAGGTGCGATATGGATGGTCAATATTCCCGGCAACGAAAGACTGTATGTGTTTATCCCGTTCTTGTTGATTCAGATGATCTACGCTCGACTGACTCTGAAGCGTGCAAGAAAATCAGGAGTCAGTTATGCCGACAATTATTCCGGTAAAGAGAAACCGTTAAAGTCATGAAGCGTATTTTCGTGGCAGGACATCAAGGTATGGTGGGATCAGCGATCCTTCGACGGTTGGCGGATCAAGAGGGGGTGGAGATAGTCACTCGGGATAAATCTGAATTAGACTTAATGGACCAGCAGGCTGTGCATAATTTTTTTGCCGGCGAACAAGTCGACCAGGTTTACCTGGCGGCGGCCAGAGTGGGGGGAATACACGCAAACAAAACCTACCCATTCGATTTCATCTATCAGAATCTTACGATTCAGAACAACGTGATCCACAGTGCTTATGTGTCCGGTGTTCCACAGTTATTATTTCTCGGCTCCTCCTGTATCTATCCCAAGCTTGCTGAACAGCCGATGCAGGAATCAAGTTTGCTTTGCGGAAAACTGGAGCCAACTAATGAACCCTATGCCATCGCAAAGATAGCCGGAATTAAACTTTGCGAATCTTTAAATCGCCAGTTTAATCGCGATTTTCGCTGCGTTATGCCGACTAATCTTTACGGGATCAATGACTATTTTCATTCTGAAAATAGTCATGTTATTCCGGCTCTTATAAATCGATTCCACCAGGCAAAGGTCAATGATGCAGCGCAAGTCTTGGTATGGGGAACCGGTAACGCCCGAAGAGAATTTTTGTTTGTGGATGATTTGGCAGACGCCTGTGTGTTTGTCATGGGACTGGATCAATCGACGCTGTCTCGTGAAACTGATCCTGGCCTGTCACATCTTAATATCGGCACTGGTATAGATGTGACGATACGAGAACTCGCGCAGAATATAGCTGAAGTTGTAGGATTTACAGGTATGCTGGAGTTTGATAGCAGCAGGCCAGATGGTTCCCCCAGGAAGCTTCTGGACGTGAGACGAATGAAAAAGCTTGGCTGGCAAGCAAAAACAGAATTAAAGACAGGGCTAGAGACCACCTATCGCTGGTATTGTGAGCATATTGCTGAGGTTAGAACGTAAATTTCGAAAAAATTAGTATGCGATTTCACGACAGGGTGGTTTGGATTAGCAAACTTGGGTCGCGTGTAGCCGAATACAGCAGCGCTGTTGCTAAGGATTTAGTCGGAACAGCAGAGAAGCATTTTCTCTGATCTGACCGAATGCTGAGAATGCGAGTAAATGTCTCACACTCTCACAATCTATGCCTAGAACAAGCTAGGCTCAATGTCCCCCACAAGCTGGACAGTTTGGATTTTTAGGTAGAGTCATTTTTTGCCAATCCATGAACTGACCGTCAAACAACCATACTGTGCCGTGCAGTTGACCCCTACCGAGCAGAATGTTGATTGATTCAAGTGCCTGCATAGTCCCTATTACACCTACCAAAGGGGAGATTACACCTTCGGCGGCGCAAGTCGCGGCCTCGATATCGGTATTTGGATAAAGACATTGATAACAGGGGCTTTCAGGCTGATTAGGATCAAATGCCGTGACTTGTCCCTCCCACCTGATTGCAGCGCCGGACACCATTGGTGTGCGAGTGGCTAGAGATGCTCGATTCAGCTGGAACCGGGTTGGAAAATTATCGGTGCAGTCGACAATAAGGGCGTGGTTCTCAGCAAGCTCATCGATTTCCTCTGTTTCAAGTGTGAAATCATAGGTGGTGATTTCTACTCCAGGATTAATCGCTTTCAGCGTGCGCGCCGCAGATTCAGTTTTCAAAAGGCCAATATCTGAGACCGAATGCACGATCTGTCGTTGCAAATTGGATTCATCAACGATATCGAAATCAGCAATACTCAGCTTTCCTACACCCGCTGCGGCGAGGTACATCGCAACCGGAGAACCGAGGCCTCCCATACCTAAAATCAACACTGAAGCCTTTTGTATAGCCCTTTGGCCAGCCTCCCCCACTTGGGCCAATTTTATCTGCCGACTGTATCGTTTATGTAGATCCGAATCTGTTGTCATCTCAGCACATGGCGTCTTGGGGCTGGTAATATCTCGATAATTCCCTAAATAGACCACGATGTACAAGCAGTCTGGCGCAAATAATCGGGATCCATCGGGTTCCAGTGCACGTAAAGCCCGGATTAGTGGCGGTCATAGGCTGCCCCTGACGCGGGACCAAGTCTGGAAGGCGCTCAATGATCCTGAGACCCTTGAACAATGCATTAAGGGTTGTAATCGGGTCAAAATTGATGAAACTGGCAAATTCCATGCGGAATTTGAATTTCGTTTGGGCCCCGTTAAAAAGAAACTGGTGGCACAACTGATTGTTAAGGAAACCGCGCCTCCGGCTCAATATCAGCTGATATCGATTCTCAGAACACGCCGAATGGGTGGGGCAAGTGGTCGTGCAACGGTCCAACTTGATCAACTTAGTCGAGGTACTCAACTCGACTACAACGCTAATATCGAGGTGGATGGCTGGTTTGCGTTAATCGGTGAAGGGGCGATACATGCCGCCGCTGGCAGGTACATGCAACTTTTCTTTGAGCGTTTTGTCGAGTATGTCAATCAAACTTGATTCTCACTTTTAGGAAGAAGTTTAGCCCCGTTGTCTGGTTATATTAATTGGTTTTTTAGTCAACCATAACTATAATTAATCATTCATACCCTACTCGAAAAATCATGCCACCCAGAGTTGCTGATTTTCAATCCACGGCAAATTCTGCTTGTGACCAGAAAGCAGGATCCAAAATCGGAATAAATAATGAAGTCCGGAATCTCTGATCTCGCGTTTCTGAACGGGGGCAATCTCAATTACCTGGAGTCTCTTTACCAGGAATCGCTCACTAACGGCGCCGATCCCGTCTGGCAACAAATTGCCGCGCGGTTACCTGATATCCAGCCAGGCCCCACAACCTCTGCGGGTGCGGGCGGCTCTCGCGAGTGGATGGAGTCGGCAGCTCACAAGCAAGGACAAGTATCAAAGCTCATCATGGGATATCGAACGCTTGGTCATCTGGTTGCCGACATTGATCCGATTGGTACAATGCCTCGCGGTGACGCCCGGGAACTAGAACTCGCCCGTTATGATCTTAATGACGCTGATCTGGATAGTGACTTCGATATCGGTGATCTAGCCGGAGGTGGTCGAAAATCCCTGCGAGATATTCTGGCCTACCTGCAACAGGCATACTGTGGTCCCATTGCATATGAAATCCGATATCTCACTTCAATGGAACAGCGCCAGTGGTTAATTTCTCGCGTTGAAACCGATCCCGTGAGAACGTCATTGTCGGCCGCTGAGAAACTGAATATTCTGACTAAGATCACTGCTGCTGAAGGTATAGAGCGATACCTGCATACCAAGTATGTTGGGCAGAAGCGCTTCTCACTAGAGGGTGGCGGGTCATTGATCCCGATGTTGGCTGATATGATCCAGCATTTTGGTAAGAGGGATGTTAAAGAAATAATTATAGGAATGGCGCACCGAGGACGGCTTAACGTACTGGTGAATATTCTTGGAAAAGCGCCAGGTGACCTATTCAGTGAATTCGAGGGGAATTACCATACTGAAAATGAAGATACTGAAACTGGAGACGTCAAATATCATCAGGGCGCGTCTTCTGACATTCAAACAGAGGGAGGTAATGTTCACGTTGCACTTTCATTCAATCCATCTCACCTGGAAATTATTGGTCCAGTGGTTGAGGGATCAACGCGGGCTCGACAGGAGCGGAGGAACGATATTAACCGACGGCAGGTGGTGCCGATCCTGATCCATGGGGATGCCGCTTTCGCCGGCCAGGGTGTTGTTATGGAAACCTTGAATATGTCCAGGACCAGAGGTTATGCAACCGGCGGCACAGTGCACATTATTATCAATAACCAGATTGGATTTACCACCAATACCCTCGACGCACGCTCTACCCTGTATTGCACTGAGGTGGCCAAGATGGTTCAGGCGCCAATTCTCCACGTAAATGGCGATGATCCAGAGGCCGTGCTTCAAGCCTCCAGACTGGCCATGGAATACAGAATGAAATTCGCTGGTGATGTAGTCCTCGATCTTGTGTGCTATCGACGACACGGTCATAACGAAGCAGATGACCCATCGATTACGCAACCGATGATGTACAGCAAGATTAAGCAACACAAGACACCGCGAGAGATTTATGCGGAAAAACTGATGTCAGAGGGCACTGCGACCTCGGAGCAGGTCAGCCAGCTAATCGATACCTATCGCCAGCAGCTTGACGACGGCCACGTAGTCGCAGGCCAAGTGATTGATCCTAACAAGGCGCTTCGAATGGTGGACTGGGAACCTTTTCTAGGCAAGGAGTGGGATACCGATACCGATACCAGCATTAGTACCGACCGGTTGAATGAACTTGGTGAGAAGTTTGTGCAGGTTCCCGATGACTTTGAAGTGCACCCAAGGGTAACCCGAGTGCTTCAAGACCGTACAGAGATGGTAAACGGAAATAAACCCATGGATTGGGGTTGCGCAGAATTGTTAGCCTACGGGGCGATCTTGCAGGACGAATATAAAGTTAGACTGTCGGGGCAGGACTGTGGACGCGGGACTTTTTCTCATCGGCATGCAACATTACATGACCAGTCGCAGGCACGTACCCACGTGCCGCTGCAGTTTGTAACAGCTAATCCCAGTGACTTTCTGGTAATAAACTCGTTGCTCTCAGAAGAGGCGGTATTAGGGTTCGAATATGGTTATGCCACCACAGAACCAAGAACCCTGGTGATCTGGGAGGCGCAGTTTGGTGATTTCGTGAATGGTGCCCAGGTAGTCATTGATCAGTTCATCAGCAGTGGAGAGGCTAAGTGGGCCCGGGTGTGCGGGTTAACGTTGTTTCTACCACATGGAATGGAAGGGCAAGGCCCAGAGCATTCTTCTGCCAGATTGGAACGTTTTCTTCAGTTATGTGCCGAAAATAATATGCAGGTTTGTATACCGACCACACCGGCCCAGATGTTCCATATGCTAAGACGCCAGATGCTGCGTTCTCTGCGACGTCCCTTGATTGTGATGACTCCGAAAAGCCTGTTGCGACATAAGCTGTCGGTATCCTCTATACGGGAACTTACTGAAGGTCGTTTTCAGCCAGTGATTAATGAAATTGATGATATCGATCCAGAAAAAGTCAAACGGGTCGTAATGTGCACGGGCAAGGTTTACTTTGATCTCCTCGAAGAGCGTCGTTTAAAGGGAATTACTGATGTTGCTATTATTCGAATTGAGCAGTTGCACCCGTTCCCTAGAAACTACCTCGAAAAAGCACTTTCAAAATACACCAAAGCTCCTGAGTTGATTTGGTGCCAGGAGGAGCCAAAAAATCAGGGCACCTGGTATCTGATTTTTTACTATCTGCGACAATTACGTAACAAAAAAATTAATCAAGAACTGAAGTATGTCGGGCGAGAGGGCTCACCCTCGCCGGCAGTGGGCTACTACAAGCTTCATGTTGAGCAACAGCGCAAGTTGGTAAGTGAAGCCCTAACGGTGAAAAAATAATTTTACACATATACCCGAACCCCAAATATCATGTCCCTAGAAATTAAAGTCCCAGTGTTGCCGGAATCGGTTGCGGATGGTTTGTTGCTCGACTGGAATAAGCAACCCGGTGATAGTGTTAACCGAGACGAAATCCTGGTTGAGATTGAAACCGACAAGGTGGTGCTTGAGGTACCGGCTCCGGAAGACGGTGTGCTTAAAGAGTTGCGTGCCGAGTCTGGAGATACCGTGGAATCCGGTCAAATAATTGCGCTGCTGGAAGCTGGTAAAGTGAGTAAGGATGTGCCGGCATCGGCGGTGGATTCGTCCGCACCGGCAGCCACAGTTTCTGGCTCCAATAATGCTTCCAGTAGCGGTGCGGGAAACCTCGAGGATCGGTTAATGGGACCGGCAGTGCGGCGATTGGTTGAAGAGCATGGTCTAGACCCAAGCAAGATTACACCCTCTGGACCTGGGGGGAGATTGACCAAGGAAGATCTACTAAGCTTTATTACGAATAAGGTGAATCCAGGAAGCCCGGCTCCTGCTGCAGCACAATTAACTGAGATAGCGACAGCTTCCGCTGTGTCTGCAGCCGCTGCAGTACCAATTGCAAAAGTGGTTGGAAATAGGGACGAGACAAGGGAGCCCATGTCTCGGTTACGCCAAACAATTGCCAACCGGCTAGTGCAGTCACAGCAGACCGCTGCGATGCTGACTACCTTTAATGAAGTCAATATGGCGCCGGTGATGGAGTTACGGGGTCGCTACAAGGAGCAGTTCGAAAAAACCCATGGTACACGCTTGGGTTTTATGTCTTTTTTCGTTAAAGCAAGTGTGGCGGCACTGCAGAAATTTCCCTTAGTAAATGCTTACATTGATGGCACCGATATCGTACGACATTCTTATAACGATGTCGGCATTGCCGTCTCTTCGCCGCGGGGACTTGTGGTGCCGGTACTGCGAAACTGTGAGGATATGACGTTTGCTGAAATTGAATCGAACATTCGAGAGTTTGGCGGGCAGGCGCAAGATGGAAAGATTGATCTAAAAGATCTGACCGGAGGAACCTTTACAATTACTAATGGCGGGGTGTTTGGTTCGCTGGTATCGACTCCTATTATTAATCCGCCTCAAAGTGCCATTTTGGGCATGCATAAGATCCAAGAAAGGCCCATGGCGGAAAACGGCGAAGTTGTGGTAAAGCCTATGATGTATCTTGCGCTTTCATATGATCACCGTATTGTCGACGGTAAGGAAGCGGTGCAGTTTCTTGTAACGATCAAGGATATGATTGAGGATCCTGCAAGACTGTTGCTGGACTGTTGAAGTTCCTCACATCTCGACCTGGTCCTCTGCGTATAGGGTATAAAGGATGTTTTCATAGTCGAAGATAGTCCGTGCAAGCGGTGCTTTGGCCCACGTAAGATTTACTATTTGAAGAGATCAACATGGCTGATTTATTTGATGTGATTGTCATTGGCGGTGGACCGGGTGGATACGTGGCCGCAATCAGGTGTGCCCAACTCGGGCTTTCCACCGCGTGTATTGACGAACAGAAGGACAGCGAAGGTAATCCTTCATTGGGTGGAACCTGTTTAAATGTCGGGTGTATTCCGTCGAAGGCATTGTTGGATTCATCCGAGCAATACCACCGCCTCCAACATCAGTTTGGCGCGCATGGGATTTCTGCGGACAATGTGTCCATTGATGTATCCAAAATGCAGGCGCGTAAACATGAGATTGTGAAGAACCTGACCAGTGGTATAGGAGTGTTGTTCAAGGCAAATCAGATCACGGCGATACATGGATTTGGCAGATTGATGGCGGATAAGCATGTGGCGGTGCTTGATCCAGAAACGGGTAAACTCAAGCAAACGATTAGTGCACGGAATATAATTCTGGCCCCAGGATCTATACCTGTCGAATTACCTGGCATACCATTTGACGACGAGTTCGTAGTTGATTCAACCGGTGCACTGGCATTCGACAAAGTGCCGCAAAGATTGGGAGTAATAGGTGCGGGCGTAATAGGCCTGGAGCTGGGCAGTGTCTGGAGCCGATTGGGTTCGAAAGTAGTGCTGCTTGAGGCTATGGATAAATTTCTTGCAACTGTAGATCATCAGATCTCACGAGAAGCGGCGCGCCAATTTAAAAAACAGGGCCTAGATATTCGTCTCGGTGCCATGGTTAAGAAAGTCACCTCTTCTCCCAATGGACTCGAGATTAGCTACGAACAAAAAAGAAAACAGCACAAACTTGAAGTTGATAGAGTGGTAGTAGCGGTTGGCCGCAAGCCGGCAACGGATGGATTGCTGGCCGCAGACTGCGGGGTCGGTACCGATGCCCGAGGATTCATAGAGGTCGATGAAAGGTGTCTGACCTCGGAAGACGGCATTTGGGCAATAGGAGACGCGGTGCGCGGACCCATGCTGGCACATAAAAGCTCAGAGGAGGGCGTCGCTGTAGCAGAACGTATAGCTGGGGGAGTTGGACATGTTGATTTCAATACCGTGCCCTGGGTGATATATACCTCGCCAGAAATTGCATGGGTTGGAAAAACCGAAAATGAATGCAAGGAAGCAGGGATTCCGATCAAAACCGGGAGTTTTCCCTTTGCCGCGACCGGTCGCGCGAAGGCAATGGAGGATACCGTGGGAATGGTTAAGATGGTGGCCCATGCGGAAACAGATCGACGCAGTGCATGAGGCTGCGCTCGCGGTAGATAAGCGAGCCATCCATAAATTCGGGTAGAGGTGTCGATGAGTTTCCCGCACGAAATTTTTAAAGCCTACGATATACGTGGAATCGTTGATCGCACATTAACCAATGATCTGGTGGAGCAAATAGGTCGCGCACTGGGTACTGAGGCACAGGAGCAGGGTGTAGATACTGTGGTTATTGGTAGAGATGGCCGATTATCCGGACTAACACTGGGTGCTTCGCTAGCGAAAGGTTTTCTCTCGACCGGATGTAATGTCATTGAAATCGGTCAAGTGCCTACTCCAGCGCTTTACTTCGCGACAAAAGAGTTTCAAACGGGTACAGGAGTGCAAGTCACTGGCAGCCACAATCCGCCTGATTACAACGGTCTGAAGATGATGATCAATGGCACCACCCTGTCCGGGGAGTTGATACAAAAAATAAAACAACGTGTCATCGATCGGGATTTTGTCAGCGGAGAGGGCAGGTATGAAGAGAAACAGGTGCTGGATACTTACTGTGACCGAATCGTGTCTGATGTTAGCCTAGCTCGCCCTTTAAAGGTGGTGGTGGATTGTGGTAATGGTGTGGGCGGTGCGGTGGCACCATCCTTGTTTCGCAGAATTGGCTGCGAAGTCACAGAGTTGTTCTGTGAGGTAGACGGCACATTCCCCAATCATCATCCTGATCCCAGTCAGTTGGAAAATCTTCAAGACCTTATCCGCGAGGTTAAGAATACCTCTGCAGATTTTGGTATGGCGTTTGATGGTGATGCGGATCGGCTTGGAGTGGTATCAGCTGATGGCAGCGTAATTTGGGCTGATCGACAGATGATCTTGTTTTCACGCAGCGTACTTAAGCAACAGCCCGGTGCTGAAATCATTTTTGATGTGAAATGTTCTCAGACTTTGGCGGAAGACATTGAAGCACATGGTGGTCGAGCCACGATGTGGAAGACCGGCCACTCATTTATAAAAAGCAAACTGAAGGAAACCGGTGCCGCGCTGGCCGGTGAGATGAGTGGCCATATCTTTTTCAATGACAGATGGGGTGGCTTTGATGACGGCTTGTACGCCGGTGCCAGGCTTTGTGAGCTGCTGTCCGCCAGCGCCCAGTCGCCGCAAGAAGTATTCGCCTCATTACCTGATACGGTAAACACTCCAGAACTGAGGCTAGAGATGGACGAAGGCGAGCACTATAAGTTGATGGAGGAGTTAAATCGCAAAGCGGATTTTAAAGACGGTGTGGTCAGTCAGATTGATGGTTTGCGGGTGGACTTTGAGGACGGCTTTGGATTGATTCGCCCTTCAAATACCACGCCTACTCTAATTATGCGCTTTGAAGCGCGTTCACAGAGCGGTCTGGAGAAAATTCAAAAACAATTCAGGGATTTGCTGATAGCAACCCGAGGCTCTCTATCGCTGCCATTTTAATCCCGGATTGCGCCCGGATTGCATATCGGCGGTGGTCAAGTCGCAATTTATGACTGATTTCAGGTGTGTTCCAATTGCGGTTATCGCAAACCCACTATCTGCGGTGTGAGATGGCGATACGGTTAATAGATCTGTCTGGTTAACGCCTGAGTTCTTTCATCAAGATCCACCATATCATTGGCGACGAATGAGCGGCTGGCTTCTGAGAAGTAGTTCTTTGCCAGAGTCATCGCTTCATTGGAGTTATACAGCAGCGCCAGAACACCCTGCTGGCGATGAAACATTGCTCGTTTGGATACATTCTCAAGCGACTTGCTGGCCAGCAAGCGAAAATGCCAGGCACGTGCATGATTGTTCTGCGACAGATAATGATTGTAGAGTCGTTGATAATCACGAGATTGGGCGATCTGCGCAATGCTCTCCTCATATACCTGATTATTGCTCTCGATTTCATCTTCGATACCGAACAATCGCCATTCTTCGATCCCTGTAGCACGAAGTAAGTCAATTTGCTGTTGGGCTGAAGACAACTGGCCTGAGGAGGCATATAGTCGCGCCGCTTCCAGCCGCGCAATTTCAGATTCATATTTGTTGCCAGATCGTTGATTAAGTAGTGCAAGACTTGAGTAGGCACTGGCTGCGGCGTTGTAACGATTAATAGATAGATTGAATTCGATCGCTTTTCGAATATTTTCCTCCGCTACCTGGTAACGACCGCGCATCAGTTGATTGCGTCCAATTAACAAAGTGTCGTAAGCATAGCCTGCGCTCCGCGCGACTTCTCTTGCACGCAGATGAGCGCGCCCGAGGTGCATGTATATCTCTGCTCTTGCACCGTCATTCACTGAGTCGCTTAGAAGATCCAGGGCTTCAAAAAGATAAACTTCGGCGGCATCCAGGTTTTGCTGTTCGATGGAAACTTGACCGAGTAAAGAAAGAATTTCTGCTAGCTGGTCCGGTTGCTTTGCACCAACTGCTATGGCGGCAAGGTTGAGTAGACGATTCGAAAGTTCACCAAATTGGTTTTGCGCCATGAGAACTTCCAGCTGTGGGTCGATTTCCTTTATCGATTTTGCGGTGTTAGCGCGTAATCTGACCTCTATATCTGGATTGACCAGGGGGGCTGGGGGGTTCTCAGGCTTGTCCGCAAGGTTTAATTGGTCTTCAATATGCACCTCGGTCGATGCGTTCCAGGGTTCTAGCTCGACTATAAGCACCAGCACTGCGGCGCACACGCCAACCAGGGTGATTCGCGTTCTCTCGGAAAATTGACTTAACCTTTGCAACATTCTGTCAGATCCTGAACTGGTTCCAGTATAGACATTACCTTGGGTTGAGACAAATTAGAGTGCAGCGCTTTGCCGAATCGAAAATTAAATCCAATTTAGCCGAAATTAGACGAAATTAGCCGAATATAAGAGACGTTTAGCATACTTTAAGAGATTTTTCCGAATCTATTTTAGTTTTAATTTACTTGCTTTTAAACGTTTTGGCTTTATATTTCGAATTCAAACAAATAAAGAGAGAAACCCATGGCCGGAACATCCATCGCGGCAATTGTGCTGGTCGTGCTTGTCGTTCTCACCGTCTATAAGTCGGTAGTAACCATTCGACAAGGGTATGAGTACACGATCGAACGATTTGGTCGATTTACCAAGACCGTGCGGCCGGGACTCCATTTTTTGATCCCTTATATCGACAAAATCGGTGCCCGGGTCAATATGATGGAGCGGGTGCTGGAGGTTCCTTCCCAGGAGGTCATTACCCGTGACAACGCAGTAGTCAAAGTTGATGGAGTAGTATTTTTTCAGGTTCTCGATGCGGCCAAGGCCAGTTACGAAGTCAATTTACTGGAAAACGCGGTCCTGAATCTCACCATGACTAATATCCGTACTGTGCTTGGTTCTATGGACCTTGATGAATCTTTATCTAAGAGAGACGCAATCAATGCTGCGCTTTTAAACGTGGTGGACACTGCGACCACACCGTGGGGGATAAAAGTGACACGAATTGAAATTAAAGATATTTCTCCGCCACAAGACCTGGTCGACTCCATGGCGAGGCAGATGAAGGCGGAGCGAGACAAGCGCGCCGAAATCCTGGTCGCCGAAGGCGCACGCCAGGCTGAAATTCTGCGTGCCGAAGGCGCTAAGCAGGCAATAATTCTCGAAGCCGAGGCAGATAAGGAGGCCGCTTTTCGTAACGCAGAAGCGCGGGAAAGGGAGGCTCAGGCTGAAGCGGCAGCAACCCGAATGGTTTCTGATGCCATCGCCGCCGGGGATGTGAAAGCAATCAATTACTTTGTGGCACAGAAATATATCGCTGCATTAAGAGATGTGGCAGCAGCTGACAATCAGAAGGTTTTGTTTTTACCGCTGGAAGCAACCAGCCTGCTTGGTTCACTAGGCGGTATTGGGGAAATTGCCAAAGAAGCTTTTAGGTCGCCCCGCTCGGAAGACAACAGCTAGCATTTACCATGATCGATATATTTTTCATGACCCACTGGAGCTGGCTGGTGCTAGGCCTTGGCCTATTGGTGCTCGAGCTGGTAGTGCCGGCTATGTTCTTTCTGTGGCTGGGAGTCTCGGCACTGGTAACCGCACTAGTATTGTATCTGTTCCCGGAAATTTCCTGGCAGGTACAGTTTCTGCTTTTTTCGGTATTGTCGGTGGCGAGCATTCTTCTTTCTCGAAGACTGTTCTCAAACAAACAGATCGATACCGAATTGCCGAACCTTAATCGGCGGGGGCAACAGTATGTCGGTAGAGTGTTCACACTGGTCGAACCGATTACCAACGGTTATGGGAAAATATCCGTAGATGACAGTCAGTGGCGGGTAACCGGTCCGGCCCTGGAAAAAGGCGCAAAGGTCAAGGTTACCGCAGCCAGGGGTTCTGTGTTTGAGGTAGAAGCTGTCCAAAGGTAATGCGGCAGTGTTCGGTGCCATTCGGCAAAAGGAATGGTACTCGCAAAATAACAATCCACTTGCAAGATTTCGCAACTTACTTGTTGTCTTACTCAAAACAACATAATATGCAACTCGGTTCGGGTTCCTTCGCTGGGTAATCCATCGAGGTGAAAAGGGAAACCGGTGCGCCAGGACGAGTAAGCTCATGAGAGTCAGTTCGAGCTTGAACAATGGCAATTCCGGTACTGCCCCCGCAACGGTAGTTGAGTCAGACCTGTCGATTCATCGTCTCTCAGTTGAATCATCCACTGTATCATCTGGTATGGGAAGGAGCAGATCGGGAAGTTAAAACATCCAACACTCAAAAGTCCGGAGACCTGCCTGAATCTGGTGTGCCGCACTAATACTGCGTCATAAATGAAATTGCACGGGTGCGTGCAACCGCCGATAGGTTTCCAGATGAAAATTACCCTTTTGGCCGGTTTCTCCGGCTTGATGTTGCTCGTATCTTCACTCTTGGTTAGCGCTCAGAACGACCCCTTAACCATTGTCGTTACCGCTTCTAGAGGTGCGGAAACAGCCGACGAGACGTTGGCGCCGGTTACGACCATTACTCGAGAACAGATTGAGCGCACCGGCGCGATCAGCGTGCCGGAAGTTCTGGCCACGGTTCCCGGCGTTCAAATCAGCAATAATGGTGGGCCGGGTCAAGTCACTTCGTTGTTTCTGCGCGGAACGGAATCTGACAGCACTCTGGTATTGATTGATGGCGTGAAAGTGGGCTCAGCCACATTAGGGACCACCCCTTTCCAGGATTTACCGGTCAATCAGATCGAAAAAATTGAAGTCGTCAGAGGGCCACGATCGAGCTTATATGGCTCCGAGGCTATTGGTGGGGTGATTCAGATCTTTACACGGCGAGGAGGCGTGGGCACCAAGCCGATTTTCAGTGTCACCGGTGGAAGTCACAATACTTCTGATATTAATTTAGGTGTATCCGGTGGGGATTCGAAGCGTTGGTATTCACTGAGTGCTACCAGTTCACGTACCGATGGTTTTAACGCCTGCCGCGGAAGTTTTGATGCGGGGTGTTTCACAGTTGAGCCAGATAAAGATGGTTATGAAAATGATTCCCTCTCAATAGGCGCAGGTAGTCAGCTGGCGGACAGTTTCAATCTCGAAGCACGGGTATTGAGTACAAATGGTGAAACTGAGTTTGACGGATCTTTCCAGAACAGATCCGAAACCGCGACTAAGGTTGGCCATGTTAAGGCTGAAGTCGAAGCAAACGATATCTGGACTTCCAGTCTATTGATCGCACAGTCAAAAGATGAGTCGGATAACTTTCTGGATGACGCTTTCGCCACTAAGTTTGATACCAGCAGGGATCAATTATCATGGCAAAACGATATTAAGATAAATGAAGATCGTTTGATTTTGGGGGTGGACTATACCGACGATGAAGTTGAAAGTGATTCGATTTTCGCAGTATCAAATCGTGACAACCTAGGAATATTTTCCTCGTTCAATACTATGCTCGGCGTTCACAATTTTGATCTTTCGTTGCGTAATGATGACAACGAACAGTTTGGCAGTGAAACCACCGGAGGCATAGCCTATGGTCGCAATACCGGGTCGCAATCGAGAATGACCTTCTCCTATGGAACTGCTTTTAAAGCGCCGACTTTCAACGAACTTTACTTTCCGGGATTCGGAAATCCTGATCTGGTGGCAGAAACCTCGAGCAGTGTTGATCTGGGTTTTTCAGGGCGAACTAGCAACGGCAACTGGAGTATTAATCTTTTCAGAACGGAAATTGATGATCTAATCGCATTTGATCCAGTCTCCTTTTCGCCGGTTAATACAGACCAGGCGGAGATTACTGGTATAGAGTTCACAAGCACAGTAAGGGTCAATGGTTGGCTGATCGGTGGCAACCTGACTCTGCTGGATCCGGTGGATGCAAGCGGCGGTTCCAATGACGGCAACCAGCTCGCGCGTCGCGCCAAAGAGAACTTTCAAATTAGTGCAGACAGGGTCTTTGGTGCCTGGTCGGCGGGAGCATCTGCACTGTACAAAGGGAAAAGCTATGACGATATAGCGAATCTCGTCGAGATCGATGGGTTCACGCTGGTAGATCTGCGCACTGCCTACAAATTCCATAAAAATTGGATACTTGGACTCAAGATCAACAACGTTTTCGATGAAAAGTATGAAACAGCAGCCTTTTACAATCAGGATGGTGTTAACGCTATGGTGACACTTCGGTATCAGCCAAACTAATAATAGTCACAGATGAAGAAATTCGTATCTGTCGAATACCTCGCTGCAACATTCCGCGTATTGGCTATCTATTTGATAATTATCGGTTCCAGTGCCAATGCCGCCGTCCCCGGAGTCAGAGTAATTGATGATTTTGATCGTGTCGTCACGCTTCCAGCGCCAGCTCAGAGAATCATTAGCCTTGCACCGCACAATACGGAGAATCTGTTCTCGGCTGGTGCAGGCAACAGGGTTGTCGGGGTTGTGGAATATAGCGATTATCCGCCTGAGGCTAAGCATATTCCTTCTGTTGGCAGTCATGTGCAGTTCAATCTTGAAGCAATCATAGCGCTTGAACCTGACCTGGTGGTGGCGTGGCGCAGTGGTAACAATCGTGATGCTCTAAAGCAAATTGAGCAACTGGGGATTCCGGTGTACTACTCTGAACCTCGGAGCTTTGAAAGCATTGTAGAAAATATCCAAGAGCTTGCCGCGCTCTCTGGAACAACTGAGTTGCAAGACCCTGATTTAAGTAGAATACAGCAAAATATCGAGTCGGCACGTGCCGAATTTGCGCATCAGAAACATCTGGATGTGTTCTATCAGGTGTGGACTGATCCACTGATGACGCTAAACGGCGATCACTTGATTTCAAGAGTGCTTGAGGTGTGTGGGGCTCGTCATTTATTTGCTGAGCTTTCAATCATAGCACCACGAATCAGCTTTGAAGCGGTGGTTGATGCGAATCCGGATGTCATCGTTACAGGTATGGTTAACAACCAGAAGCCAGATATGGCGGTATGGGAGAAATGGTACACGGTAAAGGCTGTGAAAAACCAACACTTTATCTATGTGGATTCAGATGTTATGCATCGACATACCCTGCGTATGCTTAAAGGTGTGCAATCATTCTGCCATCAGCTTGACAAGGTGCGGCGTGCCCTCCGCTGATGCACCTTGTTGTGCAAAAGATCTGAATGCGCTTAAGCATTTCCTCGAGCATCCATTTACAATTAAAAACGTCGATGAAGATTTTAAATCATGGCATCTGGGAAGGCGGCGATACTATTTCTGGGCAATACCTGTAGACGATGCTGATTGGATAGACCTGTTTCATGGCGCAACAAAGCATTTACAGCCGTTTATGCTCAGCAGCTATTATCGCCAGCCGCATATCACTATATTGCCCGCCGGATTTGATGGGTCGCATAATTTGAAACAAACCCCGCTTGTTGAAATCTGCCGGCACACCAGTTGCTTTGAACTTTCACTTGGGGCTTTATCCAGTTTCACATCTTCTGCCTATTTCGAAGTGCATGAACCATCTGGGAAATTGCGAAACCTGCGCGCAGACCTGGCACGAGTGATGTGTGATCGGTCGTGCATGACCGAAGAATTGGAATTTGTTCCGCATATGACTGTGGGGCTTTACGGTGGGATCTATCCTACGCCCCTGGTCGCTGACCTAATTCAACAGTTTGCTGGTAATCGGGTCTCTGCGATCATGGTTCGAAAGATTGCGCTTGCCAGCTATCAGACGTCCAGTGTTGGCGGCCCTATCGAAGTCATCATGGAGATTGAGCTTGAATCGGGGCGTATCTATTGGGTGAGTAATAATTCTAATAAAAATGATTGAGCTGATAGCAGGAGGAGCCCGCAGCGGTAAAAGCACCTATGCTTTGAAGGCCGCTGAAGCAAAGTCTGGCAACAAAGTATTTGTTGCCACGGCCACAGCTGACGATGATGAAATGAAGGAGAGAATCATTCGCCATCAGGCACAGCGGAACCGGGATTGGCGGCTGGTTGAACAACCACAGTATCTTGCCAAAGTTGTAGAGCAATTTGGATCCGCGGATGTATTGTTGATTGACTGTTTAACGCTATGGCTCAGTAACTGGCTGTGCTCTGAACGTTACGACCAGTGGGAGAGGGAAAAACAGCAGTTTCTGCGGGCGCTCACCGATACTGAAGCGGAAGTTTTGCTGGTGACAAATGAGGTTGGCATGGGAGTGGTATCGGCCAACCAATTAAGTAGACAGTTTGTTGACCAGAGTGGATGGTTGCATCAGGATATAGCGGCGGTTGCAGACAGAGTGACCATGATCATGTTCGGACTTCCCTACTGTCTGAAAGGTGAGGGTGGGGGATGATCCCCGGTCAAAAATTTACTATTAATTTTTTCCTAAGCCTCACCAAAAAACCAAAAATCCTCTACTCTTGAATTAGTTACGACAGTCTCGGAATGATCAATGGAATTGATGGGTCCTGAGGGTGTTGTTCCAGCCAAATATCAAGATCAAATACATTGCTGAGTGTTTCTTCGGTAAACACCTCGTTCGCAGCACCATCCGCTACCAGTCGACCCTGATCAAGGATCAGACAGCGGTCAGCATACTGGGCCGCAAGGTTCAGATTATGCAGGGTACAGAGGATGCCAATACCCTGGGTATCGGCCAGTTCTTTTAGTAATTTCAGGAGCGAGTGTTGATGGCTAAGGTCGAGCGCCGATACCGGTTCATCCAGAAGTAAAAACCGATCATGTCCGGGAAAGTCCTGCCATACCTGGGCAAGCACTCGCGCGGTTTGCGTTCGCTGCTGTTCGCCGCCTGAAAGCGTTGGAAAAGCGCGTTGCGCCAGATGCTGACAATCGCAAACTCCGAGTACCTGGTGAGCAATCTCTAGATCAGTTTCATAAGGCGTGTCGTGTGGCATACGACCCATCAGGACCACATCCTGAACACTGAACGGAAACTCAAGAGAGGAGTTTTGTGGCAATACCGCTCTGGATTTCGCTAGCTCCCTTGTCGTCCAGAGGTCTAAAAGTTTGCCGTCAAACTCAATTGTGCCCTCAGTTGGATTGATTTCTCCATCGAGGCACCTTAACAAAGTAGTTTTACCGGCGCCGTTGGGGCCCACCACCATGCACAGCTGTCCTGATTCAATCTCCATTGAAAGATTATGCAGCAGGACATGTTGTCCGAATTGAATTTTGAGGTTAGTTGTTTTGTACATCAGATGATTTGTCTGCGCTTATGTCGGATCAGCAGCCATAGAAAAAGTGGCCCTCCAAGTACTGCAGTGATAATTCCAATTGGTACCTCGGCAGGCGCCACCATGGTGCGCGCAACAATGTCAGCCAAAACAAGTAGTGCAGCACCAAATAGTGCCGAGGCAGGCAACAACAAACGGTGATCCGGGCCAACCACTAGGCGTAGCAAGTGTGGAACCACAAGTCCTACGAAACCAATAATGCCAGACATGGCAACAATCACCCCCACTACCAGTGACACCAGGATGATAAGCTTGGTTTTAACCTTCTCTATATCGAATCCGAGGTGCCTGGCTTCGTTTTCTCCTAGAAGATTTGCATTTAAAGCGCCGCTATACACCAGCATGGCCCCACATGCGGGCGCGATTACAATGGAGGCCACAATGAGCTTGTTCCAATCGGTCACTTCAAGGCTTCCCAGACTCCAAAAAATCAAATCTCTAAGCTCATTATCGCTGGCAACATAGCTCAATAGCCCAATTAGTGAACCGGTAATGGCATTCATTGCCACTCCGGCGAGTAGCATTGTAGGGATGTCGGTGCGGTTATTAATCCTGGCAAGCCGGTACACTAAAAGCAGGCTGACCAGGCTGCCACCAAACGCCATTAATAATAGCAGCCAGTTCCCCATAAGCGTGAGCAGTCCTGGCAACAGCGAGACCCCTAGGACGATAGTGAGCACTGCCCCAAACGCTGCGCCAGCCGACACCCCGAGCAGCCCCGGGTCCGCCATGGGATTGCGAAACAAGGCCTGCATTACCGCTCCAGATAATGCCAGGCCGCCGCCGGCGAGAATTCCCAGTAACAGACGCGGCAGCCGAATCTGAGACAGAATCATCGCAAGACGATCACTTCCAGCATCCTGGTTCATACCCAGCAAGTGACCAATTGCACTTAAAGTCTCACCAAAACCGGTCTCGATTGCCCCGGAATTCAGGGATACAAACGATACCGTTAGTACTAAGGCCGTAAGCCCAATCAGAACTATTTTTGAACGAGATGAGGAGTAACTGTGCACAGGAGACACGGGTCGGTAAACTCCAGATTATCGCCGTTTGCTCCGGCACTGTCACCGGTGAGCAATAGCTGTCTTTAGGCGTTACAATCCGAAGACATATAAGAAAATACCGCTAATCAAATGACCTTCGCCAGCAAGCTGAATGATATGTTTGGCCTCGACGGAAAAACTGCGTTGGTAACAGGTGCATCATCCGGAATAGGTGAACACGCGGCCCGCTTATTTGGATTGGCGGGATGTAATGTGGTGCTCACCGCACGACGCCTCGATAAGGTACGGAGCATTGCGTCAAAGATCGAGTCCGATGGCGCATCGTCCGTTGGTGTTGAGATGGATGTCAACGACCGCAGCAGCGTTGAAAGAGCGGTAGCCGCTGCGATAGAACGCTTTGAATCAATTGACATCCTGCTAAACAACGCAGGTATTGCTCGAACTGAACGATTTCTCGAGATGTCTGAACAACAGTGGAAGGAGGTCATTGACACCAATCTAAGTGGGGTTTGGCGTGTTGGCCAGATTGCCAGTGGGTATATGGTGCAACAGCCCAAGGGCGGATGTATTATCAACATCGCTTCTGTGCTAGGTATGGCAGTACAGCGCAGGCAGGCAAATTATTCTTGCGCCAAGTCGGCAGTAATCCAGCTCACCCGTACTATGGCCCTTGAGCTTGGTATCAAAGGAGTTCGGGTTAATGCGATTGCTCCGGGATATTTTATGACCGATATCAATCAGGAGTTTTTAACCAGTGAGGTCGGGCGTAAGTATATAGGCAGTCTGTTTCCAGGGCGCGCCGGGACACTGGATGAATTAGACGGAGTGCTGCTACTTCTTGCAGCGCAAGCTGGAAGCTATATCCAAGGCAGTGTCATCACCGTAGATGGTGGCACACTACTCGCTGGCGTTTAACGGTGATCGTTCCATACAAAGCGTTGGTGTTACTCTTTTCGGCAGTGCTTTGCGCGGGATTTTGGTCTGACAATACAATACATTCACTAATACCCCGTTTCTGGTGGTTGACGGTTGTTGCGGCGTATGGATTGCTTTGTCTGGGTTCGCCGATTCTCCGGCTGCACTCCCGCTGGCAAATTCTCATCAGCGCTACTTGCGGATTTTTGATGCTGCTGTCGCTGCTGATTTTTGACGATGTCATTACCCTGTATCTTTGTGGCGCAATTCTGTTATTTGGGAGTCTATCCGCGCTGTATTTGCTTAATACTCCTGATGTCAGATCTATCAGGCCACATCTTGGTGTGGTCGCATTGATCGCTGCTGGGCTTCTGATCTTACCTATAGCAGTAAACAGGGTGGTGATTAAACTTCCTAATCTCTCTGCCGGCACTTACCTCACACTGCAAGCATCCCGTGATCGCAAACCGGGCTTAAGTGCACAGTTTTTTAATCGCATAGACGACCACCATGAGCTGACTGTTAATTTAGGTACGCAGCTCTATTTCCAGCAATCGCATGACGCGCCGCTATTACGAGTCGATATTCTTCGAGATAAGATCGTTGTGCGAATTCTGTCCATTCGTTATGACACACGGCTCGCTTACGTGTATTTGCCTCTATTTGAAATCTCAGGAGACTCTCTTTCAGCACTCGAGGCCGCAGATACGAATGCCTCATTTGGGCTGAAAATGGAGCCAGGGAGACTTCTCATAGATCGCCTCGATGTTGAAGCTCCAGCCTGGATTCAACTCCCGCATATGGAAAAGCACGCTATGACAACAGGGCAAACCGCTGCAGTGTTATCGGCGAGACTGCTGCTATGGTTCTTTATCTGTTTTGGATTGATCTCGTGGGCTCCACGGAATTCAACTGAGGAGTATCGATTTGGCTAAGCAAGACCATCTAAACAGTACGGTATTCGGCCAATGGTACTGGATCTGGCTTGTAAACGCTTTTTTTATCGGCGTAATGGTGGTGTTTTTCTTTATCGATTATCCAGGCTGGTTTCATTTTGCATACCGCGGAGTCAGTCTTACCCATGAAATGAACTACGCAGTGTGGTGGTCAGGAATCTGTCTTTTCCTGGCGGGTATTGTGTTTGCTCGAGTGGGCACGATTGCTCAGGAATCGGGTACCAAGCCTTGGGTGTGGTATGTGCTGTCTCTCGCGATGATTGCGCTCTGTTTCGACGAAGTGGGATCGCTTCATGAGACAGTGGCTAGAGTAGGAGGATGGTGGGGTCTACTGCCATTTGCGTTGGTATTTGCAGTGGCGTTTAGTTTAACTTTGATTCAACTGCTAAGTCATAACGCGACCCGCCAAACCGCAGTGCTGATTGTGATTGGAATCAGCATCTTTGTGGTGGTGGCGGGTCTTGAGGCTCTGGAGCACGATCTTGGTTTTCAGAATAATTTCTGGCGGCGTGTTCGTTTAGTAGGAGAAGAAACGATTGAGTTGGTGGCCATGGGTATTCTCATTACATCCGGCCTCATCGCTATGAAGCGTTTGGGGGATGGAGACCGACGATTCTTAAACGCGACGGCTGTAGTAGATAATATTTTAGATTTTCCAATGATTATCTTCGCACTGTTCATTACGCAAATTACGTTCACCGCAGTGGTAGTCGTACCAAACTACACATTTTTTCTAGAAGGAAATCCATCAGCACTGTTTCCAATAATGTTGTTTTTCTGTCTAGGGATCATCGCAAGATTGCGCGCACAGCAAATCAAAGAGAGAAATTTTTGGAATTTTCTTGGGCTGTTGTTCTTTGTTGCCTCGTTATCTCAGATGTATAACCTGAACACGTTTCTGAACCATCTGATGGATATCGAAGCCGATGTGATGACAGGGCCACCTCTTTCCTGGATCGTTACTACGATGCCGCTGGCATTGCTATGCATACACGAGATACGAGCAGGACGATTATCAGTTAAACGAGCTGGAATATTCGCGGCACTTTTGTTTTTTCTATATCTGTTGGTATATCCGGATCTTGAGTTCCGTTACCGGATCGAATATCTATATTTTCTGTTTTCAAGTGCCGTTGCCTATAGCTGCTATCAGGTCATTCGTTTGAACAATAAACCCGATGCGTAGAAATTCTCATTGTTTTGTAGTGAAAAAAGGTAGGATAATAAGAATCAATTAAGTTATTGGAGGATTAATAGTTGAGTAGACAGGAGTTACATGATTTGCTGGCTCAGCTCGAGCAGGAGCGTAATCTACTGGATCCCGTCAACCAGGAGCAGCATCAGCGGCTGGATGAATTGGTAGAATCGCTGGAGCAACAGAAAGTATATCCAGAAGATTTTGATCAGTATTCCGTCCTCGCTACACAGTTTAGTGACATGGTTGCTGAGTACGAAGCTAACCATCCATCGGTGGCGGCGGTTCTAAATGGCATTTCCCGAGTGCTTCAAAATTTCAAGGTATGAGGCAATTATGGTAGAGCGCTATTTTTCAAAGATGCATGAGGGCGGTTTGATCCTGATGACCGTGTTGCTGATGATGGGACTTGCAATTCAGAGTGCCAGTGCCGCAGATATCGACCCATTTGTAGGGGATTATTCCGGCTCATTGGACTTAAACAATAGTGGTGCGAAAGAAAAACGTGATATGAGCGTGCAGATAAGTAAAGATAAGGATGGCTTTACAGTAATCTGGGAGTCCACCGTCCACAAACCCAACGGTCGGATTAAAACAAAATCTTATTCGATTGATTTTGTTCCAACAGATAGAGCCCATATTTTTTCATCGGCTATGAAGACCAATGTATTTGGTCATGCTGTACCGTTGGATCCTATGGTGGGCGACCCATACGTTTGGGCTAGGATAACTGGCGATACCCTGACGGTGTTTTCGTTGCACGTCGATGAGGAGGGGGGCTACGAGTTGCAGCAATACAATCGCACCCTGACTGAGGAAGGGCTGAATCTGGACTATCAAAGCATACGCAACGGGAAAATACTGAAGTCGATATCGACTTTATTACGGAAGAACTGATATTGTTTGTAAAGGGATGGCGGAGAGTGAGGGATTCGAACCCCCGGACCTGTTACAGTCAACGGTTTTCAAGACCGCCGCATTCGACCACTCTGCCAACTCTCCGCGGTGAGCGCCGCGTATTATAAGGCTTTTCTATACTCTTGAGCGAGCCTAACGGCATTAAAATACCCTGTTTTGCATTGCTGATAGAAGCTTTGGTAGTTGTAACTAAAATGAAGATTATGAAACGCTTCAAACTCATACTGGTCCTAATATTATTAGGGGCGTGGTGCGTCCTGAGTTCGGTTGCGCACGCAGGTGCGTGGGCGGATTACAAAGCTATCGTAACCCCACTTTTTAAAACCGAGAATATTCGACTGGATCGTATACACCATCCAACTGAACCAATAGAGCTTGGATTTACTCTCGAGATCCAACAGACTGGTGTGATAAGAGAAGTAAAAATCATATCTTCTTCTGGTTCCGAAGAGCTCGATGCTCTAGCGGTAGAGTCAGCATACGGCCTGTCTCCTTTGCCAACTCCTCCAGCTTCGGTATTTTTCAGGCAGTTTTTTACACCCCTTACATTTAGGTATAGCTTAAACCCGAAAAAAGTGGTGGTAACTCAATCCAATACATTAAAGAAAAATCAAGAGACTTATGAGACGGGCGTAAGTAGTCAAAATGGTGGCAATCGATCTGGACAAATAGATAATCGAACGAGAAGCGACTTGGTTGTTGGGCTGCAGCGTGAATTAACCCGCATCGGTATTGATCCGGGCCCGGTAGACGGATTGTTTGGAGACAATACCGCGGCTGCGATCCGAAGTTTTCAACAGCAAAGTGGTTTGCCAGTTGATGGGCGGCCCTCAAAGCAATTGCTGCAGCGGTTGAACACCTATAAGAAAGGTCAGAATATGACTGACTCAGGAGACCTGAATTCCGCGGAAAATGACCTCAATAAGATAGCTTCAAAAACAACAGATGGGGCTGAGGGTGCGCAGAAAAATAAAAAATTCTATGAGGACTACGAATACATCGATCAGTCAGGACCTAAAGTATATGAAGACTACGAGGTCATCGATCAGTAATTAACTCCTAGTAAAAACAGCAACGATCTGCGGATTTGTTCGAGGGAGTCAGTTAAAGCTTCTTCAACAGGGACCAAAACAAGAACCAAGCAATTGGGCCTCTTTGTCGGGAACCAAATCTTAACTTGTTATTAATGTGTATCCTCGAATTACATTTGAGAACTCCTGAAGTGCCACAATGCCAGAGCGTTCGGCTTCCGCACACCAGGCCTTCAAACTTTCTAAACGTCGGGTGCCATCATTGGCGGTATTTGCCCAAAGTTCCTTGAGTTGCAATCTGAAGCGATAAACTGTCTCAAGCGTCTGACTGAGCTGCAGTGTTTCGGTCAGTGCAGCGTGTGTACGATTATCACGCATAACGTCTTCTAGGGTCATCAGATTACGTGCCCGACGCAGCAGTTTTCGCCCTGAACCCTGACTGCTGCGACGTTCGGCACGAACAATCGGGCGAATGACTTTGCTGCTGTAAAGCGCAAGAATACGGTAACGATCAAGAATTACAGCGCGAAGTGTTTCATGGTCGATAGCCAGTTTGTCACGAGTAATACATACCTTTGGAGCGACGCGCCGAATTCGTGCTAAACCAAACATTGCCAGCGTCTTAATATACAACCAGCCAATGTCGAGTTCCCACCACTTGTTTGAGAGCCTGGCCGAATGTGCATAAGCATGATGGTTGTTATGCAGCTCCTCGCCCCCGATCAAAATGCCAATTGGGGAAAGGTTGCGCGATGCATCCGGAGTTTCGCAGTTGCGGTAACCGAGGAAGTGACCGAGACCATTAATGACTCCGGCAGCCCAGAATGGAATCCAAACCATCTGCACTGCAAAAATTATCAGGCCCACTAGTCCGAAGAGTAGGAGATCTAGAAGCCCCATAATCAGAATGCCACCAAAAGTAAATCGGCTGTACACATTTCTCTCGATCCAGTCATCAGGTGTGCCATTTCCGTAGCGCTTCAGGGTATTTGGATCACGTGCCGCTTGTTTGTACAAGATTACGCCACCGAACAGGACCTTCCAGATGCCCTTGACCTGAGGGCTGTGAGGATCTTCCTCGGTTTCGCACTTCGCGTGGTGTTTTCGATGCACTGCCACCCATTCTTTGGTAGTGATGCCGGTGGTCATCCACAGCCATAAGCGGAAGAAGTGGCCAAGTACCGGATGCAATGTCAACGCCCGATGCGCCTGGCAGCGGTGTAAAAAGATAGTGACGCTGGCTATGGTTATGTGTGTCAACGCTAGCGTCACGCCAACGTAAGCCCATGGAGATATCTCCAAAATGCCTTCAATCATAATTTGCTAAAACCTGGGATTTTGATAATGGCTATATTCGCCCTGTGGTAGACACGGGGTATTTACCTCGATACGATGCAAAAGCACAGCTCGTCCTTGGAAAAGACTGAGTCACGGTAGCGACAGCAGATACTCCAGCTGGAACTCTTGCATTCATTTATAAAACACACTCAACTATACACCCAAGTTTGATTGTTAGCCACAACCTACAGCCTTTTGGGTGTACTGACTATAATGCCCTTGATTTGTGTGGTTGAGAGTATGCTGGCCAATCCTCCCATTCAAAGTTCATGGGGATCCAATAGGAAAGAGTATATTTGCCGCGAACGTTGTATTAACAGATGAACAAAAGTTCTTGAGCAGCAGTAACTGATGAAAGTGCCGGTAGTTAAAAGTGAACCGATGCGCGAGCTAGAGGGGATAGATCACGGATTTTTTACCAGGCTTGGAGGGGTTTCAAAAGGGGCTTTTTCCAGTCTCAATTGCAGCCCTATTTCCGGCGATAAATCTGATGCAATAGAAGCAAATCGTCAAATCGTTGCATCTAAGCTGGGAGGCCGCGTACTGGTAACAAATCGTCAGGTGCATGGAAAAAATGTTCGTGTGATAGGCCCTGATAATGAATTGAATCAGATAGTTGAAGCAGATGGGCTCATTACAAGGGAGTTAGGGGTTTGTATTGGGGCTCTCGGCGCTGACTGTGCGCCGGTGCTTTTCGCTGAACCCGAAACAATGATCATTGGTGTGGCACATGTGGGATGGCAAGGTGGATTAGCTGGAGTGACCGATGTGATGTTAGCAACAATGAAGCAGATGGGAGCCTCATGGGATTCAATATATTGTTGCATTGGACCGGCGATTCAGCGCGAAAGCTATGAGGTGGGTGGGGAATTTAAAAACCGCCTGTTGGCGGAGAGTTCGATCGATGCAGAGTCCTGTTTTACGGTTCATGCCGAATCCGGCAATGTACATTTCGATCTTCCGTTATATATAGAAAAAAGGTTAAGACATCGGGGACTGAAACTTATTGACCGCTGTGATCAAGATACTTATTCGGATAACGAACGGTTCTTTAGTTATCGAAGAGCCTGTCACCGCGGAGAGAGGTTATATGGTCGACAAGTCGGCGCGATATGCCTTTTAGAGGATGCATAGATTTAAGTCTAGCGCGTGATTTCAGAATCGATCCTGAATCTTCTCAGGATTTGGCGCTGCGTACGATTTCATCTAAATCAATTCAGTTCAGGACTCGAGTTCATCCCATCGCTGGTAGCATTGTTCTAGATCCTTCGATACCTGGTCAAGTTGTTTCATGGTGGCGTCAATTTCTAGCTGCGGTAGTTTGAAAAAACCCGGATCTGAAATTGCCTTGGTAAACGAGGATTGCTGTTGTTCAAGCACATCTATTTTAGTTGGCAACTCCGACAGCTCCTGTTGTTCCCTATAGCTGAGTTTCTTTTTCTTAGATACGGATTTGCTTTCTTCACGCGGATTCTGTTTTTTAGTTTCAGTGGGGTTGGAAACAGGCGCTTTCGATCTTTGCTGTTCCCAATCTGTATATCCTCCCACATACTCTCTGACTGTTTCATCGCCTTCGAGAACCATTGTGCTGGTCACGACGTTGTCCATAAATTGTCGATCATGACTGACCAGCAGCAGCGTGCCACTATAGTCCAGCAGTAACTCTTCGAGTAATTCCAGAGTCTCAATATCAAGATCGTTAGTGGGTTCGTCCATCACCAACACATTGGTGGGTTTGCTAAACAGTTTCGCCAGCAATACCCGAGCCCGTTCTCCACCCGAAAGACTGCGTATTGGTGAGCGGGCTCTCGCCGGGGTAAACAGGAAATCTGATAACCATGAAATTACATGCTTTGGTTTTCCATTGATGGTAATTTGATCTCGTCCTTCGCCAATGGCGTCTACCACGGTGGAATCAAGATTAACCTGGCTGCGCATCTGATCAAATAAGGCGATCTGCAGATTACTCCCATGGCGCATATCACCACTATCTGGTGCAAGTCGGCCAAGAAGAATTTGAAGCAGAGTGGTTTTACCCGCACCGTTAGGCCCGATCAATCCTATTCGGTCACCGCGCAATATTCGGGTAGAAAATTTTGTTACTATTGGTTTGTTTTCATATGCAAAGGAAAGGTTATGCGCCTCCATAACCAGTTTGCCGCTATTTGCGGCCCGGTCGAGTTGCAATTTGACTTTTCCTTTTTGATTACGCCTTTCCGCTCGCTCTTCACGCATTTTATTTAGAGCCCTGACCCTGCCTTCGTTGCGAGTCCGGCGGGCTTGAATTCCCTTTCGTATCCATTTTTCTTCTTCCGCCAACTTGCGATCGAACTCAGTATTTTGGCGAGCTTCCTGCTCAAGAAACGCATTTTTCCGCCGCAAGTAATCCTGATAGCCTCCAACCCATGCGGTCATGCGCCCACGGTCTAGATCAACAATCTGATTTGCCACTCGCTTTAGGAACGCTCGATCGTGGGTTACGAATATTACCGCTCCTGAGAACTGCAGAACCTGGTTCTCGAGCCACTCGATGGACTCTATATCCAGGTGATTAGTCGGTTCATCTAAAAGCAATACCCTCGGATCTGACACCAACGCTTTTGCCAGGGAAACTCTTCTTTGCCATCCACCGGATAGTGCTGCCACTGGATCATCTGCGGGCAATCTTAGGCGTGAAATGACCTTCTCCACACGTTGCTGAAGGCCCCAGCCATTGTTGGCTTCCAGTTTCTGTTGAAGCGCAGACATGCGTTCCATCTGTTCTCCGGCGCTGATTATTCTGTCTTCGATTACCCTGTGATACTCGGCGAGCCATCCCCCGATCTCCCCCAGTCCGGCCGCTACGGCATCGTACACACTGTCGGTGCCGGATAAATGAGGTGCCTGATCTAATTTTGCCACTGTAGCACCAGGTTCAAGTTTGATTTCGCCTTCATCCGGAGCTTGGTGGCCGCAAACGATATTTAGCAGAGTGGATTTTCCTTCCCCATTTCGTCCAAGCAAGCCAACTCTCTGACCGCTTTCAACGGACAGATTGACTGTATCAAGAAGTTTGTTGTCTCCATATGCAATGGAGACGTCTTTCAGCACGAGCAGAGGCACGGATTGAGGCAGATAAAATCGGGTCGTGGATTCTACCTTGAATTAGCCCGTATAATCGCGCCCCGCCCGGATAACGGGCCCGCAAAAAAAGTTGACCCGACCATTTAATGAGTAACCTCACTGAACAGATAAAACTGCGGCGCACATTCGCCATTATCTCGCACCCTGATGCGGGTAAGACTACGCTCACAGAACGGCTCTTGCAGTACGGTGGAGCGATCCAGCTCGCTGGTACAGTAAAGGCGCGTAAGAGTGATCGTCATGCGACGTCCGATTGGATGGAGCTCGAAAAACAGCGCGGTATTTCTGTCACGTCTTCAGTAATGCAGTTTCCATACAAAAATCGTATCGTGAATCTTCTGGATACACCGGGGCACGCCGATTTTTCTGAGGATACCTACCGCACCTTGACCGCAGTAGATTCCGCATTAATGGTGATTGATATTGCCAAGGGGGTGGAAGAAAGGACGGTAAAACTAATGGATGTTTGCCGGCTTCGGGACACGCCGATAATGACCTTTGTAAACAAGATGGATCGCGAAGGTCGTGATCCCATAGACATTATGGATGAGGTGGAGGAAGTGTTAAAGATCAGCTGTTCACCGATGAGCTGGCCGATTGGTATGGGCAAATCTTTCGTTGGAGTGTATCGCTTATATGACGATACGGCGCACTTTTTTGCCGGACGGGGAAAATTCGACGAAGATAAGTTGATCAAAGGAATCCAAAATCCTGAGCTAGATCAGGCAGCAGGAGACCTGGCCGATTCGTTAAGAGAGGAGATCGAGCTGGTGCAGGGTGCCAGCGCGGAATTCGATCCAGATGCATATCTCTCTGGCGCACTAACTCCTGTGTTTTTTGGCTCGGCATTGAACCGGCTTGGTACCGATGAATTAATGGACAATTTTGTTGAGTTTGCGCCCTCACCACAACCGCGAGAGACAGAATCCCGCTTGGTTGAGGCAGGAGAAGAAAAATTCAGCGGATTTGTATTCAAGATTCAGGCAAATATGGATCCAGCCCATCACGACAGGGTCGCGTTTTTACGCGTCACATCAGGTCATTTCGAAAAAGGTATGAAGCTGCGCCATGTTAGAGCCCAAAAGACAATATCCGTGCACAATGCGCATACATTCCTTGCAGCACGCAGGGATCAAGCTGAAAATGCTTTTGCGGGGGATATTCTCGGTCTGCATAACCATGGGACAATCCAGATCGGTGACACGTTTACCGAAGGGGAACAGCTTAAATTCACTGGCATTCCGAATTTTGCTCCTGAGTTGTTCCGTCGAGTGCGGCTCAAAGACCCACTTCGAGCCAAAGCTTTACAAAAAGGACTGATCCAGCTTAGTGAGGAGGGAGCAACCCAGGTTTTCAGGCCGCTTGTGAGCAATGAACTGATTTTGGGGGCGGTGGGCGTGCTGCAGTTTGACGTCGTGGCTCACCGACTCAAGCATGAATACGGCGTAGACTGTGTATTTGAGGCGGTTCAGGTTTCAACCGCACGCTGGCTGACCTTCCCGGATCAGAAAATGGAAGCGGATTTCCGTCGTAAGAACGAGCAGCATCTCGCAATCGATGGTCATGATACGCTCAGTTATATCGCTCCCAACCGGGCTAATCTTCAACTGGTAATTGAACGCTGGCCCGAAGTTGAGTTTCGCGCTACGCGCGAATTCTAAGCCATGCTTATTAATGTTGGCAGGTAAATTCTTTGAGATCTAAGGGATTGCGGCAGTATGAGTCGAGCATTCGTTAAAGAGTCGGAACCCGATGCCCCTGTAGAGCTGCCGGAAAGACCAGTGAGTTCTCTAAGAAATTTGATGACCCCAGAAGGTTATGAATCGATGCGGAGTCTTTATCAAGGTCTTCAGGATGAGCTGGACCAATTAAGTGGGATTGAGGAGATCACGGCAAGAAATCGGCGTGCTGAATTGCAGCGCGATATCCGCTATTACGGCATTCGCCTTCAGTCGGCAGAGGTTGTTGGAGCTCCGATACCAAATACCGTTAGATTTGGACATTGGGTCAGTTTTACCGATGAACACAAAAAAATCTATTGTTTTCAACTTGTTGGGGAAGATGAAGCCGACGCCGCGCAGCAAAAAATAAGCTGGGCGTCACCGCTGGCCAAAATATTGATCCGAAGAGAAAAGGGACGGAGTGTAGTTCCCCCACTTTGACGGACACTCCAAAAAGAGGACAATAGTCCAAAAATGGAGTGTGAAATGACGAAGCGAAAAACATTTACAAGAGAATTCAAACGGGAAGCAGTACGTCTTCTTGAGAAGGGCGACAGACCTGGGGCACAGTTGGCCAGGGAGTTGGGTATCAAACGCAATCAGCTGTATAAGTGGAAAGAGGAAATCGATAGCTATGGCCAGCAGGCCTTTCCCGGTCAGGGGCGGCGTGCCTCGGCGGGTACACAGGCCGAGGAGAGCGCCCGTTTGAAGCGTGAGCTTGCCCAGGTGAGAGAGGAGAATGAAATTCTAAAAAAGGCCGCTTTGAGTTCAACCGGTCGTTGCAACACTGGCTTGCAGTTTATCGGCGGGCGTTTGATATTCCAACGTTTTTCTGGGTCTTTGGTTCAACCGCCGAGC
>CAMYNW010000005.1 GCA_947259885.1 uncultured Gammaproteobacteria bacterium | reverse complement strand
AAAAAGCCGGCACAAGTGTGCCGGCTTTTCAGCGTCGATGCTCATCAATGCATCTGCGTGTCTAACAGATTTTAGCTTTTGGGCACCAGTACGGTATCGATCACGTGGATGACGCCGTTGCTGGCCACGATATCAGCCTGTATCACTTTGGCCGAATTGATCATGACCCCAGAATCCGTGTTAATGCTCACTGATTGGCCCTGCACAGTGGCGGCCGACTCGAGTGCCGCAACGTCTGCTGCCATCACTTTTCCCGCCACAACGTGGTAGGTCAGAATGGAGGTCAGAAGGTCTTTATCAGCCAGAATCGCAGCAAGCTGATCTTCCGGCAGTTTGGCAAAAGCTTCATCGGTCGGGGCAAACACCGTGAATGGGCCTTCGCCTTTGAGCGTATCGACCAGTCCCGCTTCGGTCAGTGCAGTCGCGAGCGTGTTAAACGATCCAGCGGACACGGCGGTATCGACGATGTCTTTTGACATTGATCCCGCGTGAGAGGCAAACACGATAAACAGTGCCATGACCGCACCCGATCCCATTGCTAAGAGTTTACGAAACGGGTTTGATAAAATTGAATTAAGTACGCAGTAAATGTTGCGATGCCCGAATCATTTCACTGACGTTGTGAGGGGCTTGTGAGTCAAAAATGAAGAAAAAGTGAATACCAGTTCGCGCAATAAAAAACATATTCAAAGAACATATCTATCTAACCACCGTCATGAACAGAAATGAATAATAGTGCACAGAACTAAAAGAACCGAACGTACTTCACAATTGTTTTATGTAGCAGTTGGAAAGTGCCTGCTGTTACTTCTTACCGCTTTTTTGACGATTTTTGTCAGCCTACCTCTCAGTGACTTTTAGACCGCCAGCAGCGGTCTTTTTTTTGCCAATGGCCAGATTCGATCTACAACTATGAGTTTCCTGGCAAGAATTTCCTCTCGATATTGGCACTAGGTGACTAAACATGGTGCTTCAGACTCATGGAAATTAATTATCTTGTTGCTCAGTCTTCACTCCAGAGATTTCATCGTACTTTTACCAATTGTTAAAAGTAGTGTTTGATCTTTTCCTGAAGCGCGAACTTCGATCAAATGACGTCGGTAAAATTGGAACGGCGTGGGCCTGCCAATTTACTATTTGATTACAAACGGAGTGACGTTCAGTTGATGTTAGATTCACTTAACAGCTATTAATATATATATTCAACCAGTAGTTACAGTTACTTTAGTTAAAAGGTCGACGCTTATGAAACTTCATTCTGTCTTAGAAAAAGACCGCGACACGACCCATTTGGCGGAAAACGCTGAGTGGTCTGCTGCATCAATTCAGGTTAAAAATCTCCGACTCCGAACTTTAATCGGCTTCAATCCCGAAGAGAAGATCAAGCGACAGGACGTGATTATCAATATTGAGATTGACTATCGGTTAAGTCCTGCTGTACTCAATGACGATGTGTCTGAAGCACTTAATTACAGATCGATTACTAAGAGTGTGATCGAGTTTGTTGAAAATAGCAGCTTCTTGCTGCTTGAAAAACTGGTGTCAGAAACTCTTGGTATCTGCAGCGCGCATCCGAGTGTCGAACGCGCTCGTGTGACCATTGATAAACCGCACGCGTTGCGATTCGCTGATTCAGTATCCTTGTCGATGTCCTACTTAAACACCAAAAGCTACTCCTAGTAGAATTAATTATGATGAAAACGAATACCGTATTTCTAGCAGACCATGCAGAGCTGAGCAAAGAAGCCATCATGGTCAGGAACACGTTGATCCAGCAGGGCTTGGAAACCCCAATGATCGAAACCGGTTTAAATTCACAACAAAAATATGAGCACATTAGAAAGCTAATGGGCGATGTGGTCAGCACATTGGGACTCGATCTATCCGATGACAGCCTCGCGGAAACACCCCATCGCATAGCTAAGATGTATGTGCACGAGATCTTTTCTGGCCTGGATTACAGTAATTTCCCCAGGATCTCGGTGATCGACAACAAAATGGGCGCAGACGAGATGGTCAAGATTCGCGACATCGATCTCACCAGCACCTGCGAACATCACTTCGTAACCATAGATGGAATGGCGAAGGTCGCTTACATCCCAAAAAGCAAGATCATCGGGTTATCGAAGATAAATCGCATCGTCCGGTTCTTTGGGCAACGCCCCCAAGTGCAGGAGCGCTTGACACGTCAGATCCTTGTCGCCCTGCAAACTCTGCTGAAAACTGAAGACGTCGCAGTCAGTATCGATGCGGCGCACTACTGCGTGAAATCGCGTGGCGTGATGGATTCTAATTCTCAAACTAGTACCACTGCGCTAGGTGGGTGCTTCAAAGAGAACATTCATACCCGGGCTGAATTCCTAAACCCATGAGCGTAGAGGCTATATTAATTACCGGTGTCGGAAAACGCGCCGGCCTACATCTCGCGCGCACCTTTCTGGGTCGTGGCCTGGCTGTGATCGGTACATATCGAACTGAGCGGCCCAGTCTTCAGGTTCTCAAACAGCAAGGTGCAGAGCTTTACAAATGCGACTTTAATGACGAACAACAGGTCGACCTATTAATAGGTAATATTAAACTCAAACATGTAAGCCTTCGTGCCGTGATCCACAATGCCTCTGACTGGCTTCCCGATGACGCTGAAATACCCGCGCCCGAAATACTGCAACGCATGATGCAGGTCCATGTGAGCGTTCCTTATCAGCTGAACCTGGCATTTGCACCACTTTTACAGGCAACGCAACATGAGCACGCTGACATTGTGCACGTTGGCGATTTCGTAAGCAGCAAGGGTAGCAAAAAACACATCGCTTACGCCGCGAGCAAAGCCGCTCAGGACTGTTTGACCATGTCTTTCTCCGCCAAACTCAGCCCGAAGGTCAAGGTAAATAGCGTAGCCCCAGCACTCATCATGTTTAACGAAAACGATAGCAAGGTCTATCGAGAGAGGACGTTAAATAAAAGCCTGATGAAGAGAGAAGCGGGGCTGGATGAATTCAGCCACGCCATAGATTATCTTCTGGACAGCAGTTACGTGACAGGTCGGGTGTTGCCCCTGGATGGGGGACGTCACCTGGTTCAGTAGAGCACCAAGGTAGTAGTTGTTTGGCCTAACCATCGCGCCCTATCTTGTGGCTGGTTCCTCGCAGGTCAAAGATGCCTAACATGGTAGTAGTTCGTTTTATATTTCAAGGGCGATAATGGAACAACCTGCAACAAAGACTGCTTTAGTGATCGGCTCCGGTGGCGGGTTGGGTGGCGCCGTCGTTGACAGGTTACTTGAGCAAAATAGCGGCAGGGTATTCGCGATTAGCCGCTGTTCAAACAAGATCTCTGATGAGCGGGTGCATTGGCGGCAGTGTGATTACTCGGAGGAGGCAATTGGCCGAATATGTGCGGAGCTTAAAGAGTCGGCGTATCCGATAAGCACAGTAACTATCTGCAATGGCACGCTTCATGGCGCTAACTATTATCCAGAGAAACGTATAGAGTCACTCCAACCAGAGTCGATGCTGGAGGTATACAAAATCAATGCGGTGATCCCTATGATGTGGGTCAAGTCGCTATTACCAGTTCTGGCTGGAAAACATAAATGTGTATTGTCAGTTTTCAGCGCACGCGTAGGCAGCATCAATGATAATCGACTCGGGGGCTGGTACAGCTATCGTGCTTCCAAGGCAGCTCTCAATATGCTGCTTAAAACTGCGTCGATCGAATATGCCCGCAGAGCGGCCAACGTCAAGCTGATTGCGTTTCATCCTGGTACTACTGATACACCTCTGTCGAAGCCGTTTCAGGACTCCGTGCCTGATAACAAGCTATTTACACCTGATTTCGTGGCGGTTCAATTGCTTGAAGCGATGGAGCGGGCTAATCCAACAAGCGGCCTCGAATTTATTGACTGGAACGGAAAACCAATACAGTGGTAAAAATCAATGAACAGGTCCTAGAATCAATGAAAACGGTGCCGCGAGCCGCAAAGTGGTTAGGTGCGCTCGGCGCTATCCCTTTTGTCGTGTTCGCCACCTTGAGTATCATATTCGATGGGCTGTTTCAGGCCCAGGTCTGGTTTGCCTTGGTCGCTTATGGGGCGGTGATTCTGTCTTTTCTTGGCGGCATCCACTGGGGCCTGGCAATAGCCGAGTTCGGAACCCGACTCGACCAGAAACCATGGCGAAGGCTGCTTATCAGTGTCTTGCCGTCACTGATTGGGTGGACTGCATTGATGATACCGACGGTGACCGGTTTGTTGCTGATGGCGGCGGCATTTGCGCTGATGTTGTGGATTGACGTGACTGCGAGTTATCAGAACGAAGCGCCGCTCTGGTATCCAAAGTTAAGATGGCCGCTCACTCTTGTGGTGGTGAGTTCGCTCGTTGTCGGTGCCCTGTTTTAGAACTAGAAGTGAGTACATTTTAATCACATGATTACGGGAATGATGAAAATAAATATTGTTTATAGTTGGCTTTTACCGGCCAGGATCACTGCGGCAATGCTGATTTTACCCATTGCTGTCGCTGCATGGTCTGACGACAGTCAAATATGGGAAGCAGTAAAAACCGATGGTCACATTGCGCTGCTTCGTCATGCGCTTGCTCCTGGCACCGGGGATCCGCCTGCGTTTCAATTGGATGATTGCACCACGCAGCGCAATCTATCTGACCAGGGCAGGGCCCAGGCAAAACAGATTGGTGACCGCTTTCGTGAAAACGGTATACCGGCTGCCGAAGTGTATTCCAGTCAGTGGTGCCGATGTCTCGATACTGCTGCTCTACTGAGCCTGGGCAAAGTAAAGCAGCTCGAAGCAATCAACTCCTTTTTCCAGAATTTTGAACGAAGAGAAGAGCAGACCGCTTCGCTCGAAAAATGGATCAGGTCGCGAACGCTCAATGAGCCAGTTGTTCTGATCACGCATCAGGTAAACATCACGGCTCTGACTGGAAATTTCGCCGCCGCCGGTGAACTAATCGTTGTTAGAGTGCCTGAGGGTGCGCCGTTAGAAGTTGTCGGCACGCTCCAAACAAACTGACTTAATCATAATATTCCTGGCCCTGAAATGATCGCTGGAAAAATGCAATTACGAATTGCCCCTAGACAATATCTCATTCTTGCGCTGTTCTGTCTGGCTTGTGTGGGGATAGGCGCGATCGGAGGTATTGCGACCAGTGCCAGCGTAAGTACCTGGTATCCCACTCTGCAGAAACCCTGGTTCAATCCACCGGATTCTGTATTCGCGCCGGTTTGGACTTTGTTATACCTGATGATGGGCGTTGGCGCCTGGCGAGTATGGTTAAAAGGCCATAATAAAGATAAGTCAAACGCTCTGAAGATGTTTTGGTTTCAGTTGACCCTCAATCTTGGCTGGTCACTTGTATTTTTTGGGATGCGGCAAATTGGATTTGCCTTAGCGGAAATCGTATTGCTGTTGCTAGCAATTTTAATCACAACATTTTTATTTTGGCGCATTGATCGATTTGCCGGTATGCTGATGCTGCCTTATATTGCTTGGGTATCTTTTGCGACGCTGCTGAACGCATCACTTTGGTTACTCAATCCAGCATCTTAACTTCGCTAATTGCTAATCACGTCTACCTTGAGCAAGTCTGTAAGGCTTTAGAGGAGGGAGCAGCCGCCGAATGAAGCATGACTATCTCAACTATTGAGCTGGAGTGAAGGGGTTCATTTCAGCAATGACTCTAGGAGGCCAGAGATCGTCAAATTTCTTGAATTTGCGTCGGAAGTATACCGCTTTATATTTGAATTAGCATTCTAATCAGATAACACTCCGTCCCGTGTCAACATAATCACCACCCAGTCCATTGCCAGGGTCGGCGCACCATTGTATGCAGCCCTCAATTCGAAACTCAGATAACCACGATCATTTCGTTTTGACGATAAACGCTTGCTGACTAACCTCACGGCAACCTCTAGGTTTTCACCGGGAAACCAGGGGCGCAGCCACTTAAGATTATCAATTCCGGGAGCGCCTACAGCATGAGTATGCATTAGAACTTCTTCACAAAAGGGCCGAAAGCAAAGCAACTGGGTCTGAAAACCTGATGCGACCAGTCCACCAAAGTGAGTATTGACCGCTTCGTTCTCATCTAAATGAAATCGCTGTGGGTCATATAGGTCAGCAAACTCAGTGATTTCTTTGACCGTCAGTCCTGGGACCGAACAGTCAAATACAAATCCTTCTTCAAAATCCTCAAAACATTTCTCTATATTCACAGTACTATTTCAGCGCTTTGATTAAATTAGCTATTAACTGCACGTCGCCTGCACTGTTCGCCTGTATTCACTATTATAGAGAAGATTCTTGAAAAGGCGACAAGGGATTGTGCGCGCATCCCTCAATACCTTTTAACATCTTTAACGCGATGGTTAGATACTTGGCTCTTGTTGTCTTGCACAGTGGATACTGCCCCCACCTGAAGCAATTCCATTTATTTCTAGTTGTTCCACCGTTCTAGTTGGAAATGCTTTGGACAGTAGTTTCCTGGCATTTTGATCTGCCTTTTTATCCCCAAAGCTTTGCATGATTACCGTACCATTACAAACATAATAACCGATATATCCTGCCGCAAAGTCATCGACGCCATATGATTCGTCTATTGAGTCAGGCGAATCGACGATCACCACATTAATTTATTCCCTTCTGCATCGGTGGCTTTACTCAACACGTTGATATTCTCTCTGGTGATCTCGTAATCGTAAGATTGTTGATAGTTATCCCTGCTCACGAGGACTTCTCCTTGCTTTGAAAAGCGCGCATAAAAATCGATATGCCCATCTGTGATATCTCTGTCCTTGATACCTTCCACCCATATGATTTTTCTAAGTCCCAGCAATGCTTTAAGTTCTTGTTCCGCTTCAGCCAGGGTTATACCTGGATTTCGGTTATCATTCACCACACAGCTCTTCGCAAGTATGGCGGTTCCATGGCCATCTACCTCAAAACCGCCACCTTCAAGGACTAAATTTGCTTTTTGTAAGACAGCATTTGCTTTTTTTGCGATAAAGCCCGCTACCTTGGCGTCTTGAGCATGTTCCTGCTTTCCACCCCAGCCATTGAAGTTGAAATCAATGCCATATTTTTTCCCGTCACTTCCTTTGACAAAGGTAGGACCCGTATCTCTTAACCATAAATCATCTGTTGAAAACCTTACTAACTCTATGGGGAATTGATGGGTAGCTGAACCGCCAAAGAGTAAAACAGCTTCACTATAATCGTCTGGACTGACTAAGATTGATACGGTTTCATACTTCGCAATAGTGTTCGCGATCAGCACCAGATTTCTTTTGACTTCAGTTATTTGTCGGTCTGACCATATGTAATCGTTTGCAACAAAAGACATCCATGTCTTGTCGTGTAACTGACTTTCTTCTGGCATTTCCAGCGATAGAAAAATCGATGTGCTTTTTGCTTTGTTTGAATGGCTACCCAAGAGAATACTTCCTGATAACAAAGATGCGATTTTAAAGAAATTTCTTCTTGCGACCATCTAATTTTTTCTTGTTTGCGTCTAACATCGACATTGGTCGCTAACGGTATGAGTTATTCTCAGCTTTACTTTAGTCGATCCCTAAATCAACATCACAAACAACGTTTACCTTCAGATTAGTGTTGCCTCTGCAGTCCGCTCAAGCAAAAGTAGCCTGAGAATATCTTTGAATAGGTAGAAAAGACGACAGCGGGATCACACACTCATCCCGCCATCCCATTTTTCGTAGTATTAGCTAAGTCGACTTAGCTGTCGGTGCGCCCCGGTGCATCTGACATGAATCGATTGAATTCTTCCTCATCGGCGCGGCGTTTTGCGTTGATGCGAAACTCGACGAATCGGCGTGAACGCAATTTTATTTCATCCTTGAGTTCGCGAATGCGGTCATATTGCGTTTGCTGATATTCATCAAATACGACGTTATCACTGCGACCATTTCGACTGTTGATATCACTCCCTCTGCGAGTTCCAGACACCTTTGACCACTGATCACGAATCCCTTCCGGCAACTCCTTGACATTACGGCCGGTGACTATCCAGTACAAAATGAACAACCCAATGGGCCAAAATAATACGAACCCTAAAACCATTGCGGCGATATTAAATCCAGACCAGTTGCCCTTTTTACCCCAGCTACCACAGCAATGGCCCTGTGATCGATTATTGGATTGATCAGTAGTTGAATTGCTTGACGATGACATAAAATTATCTCCTTAACAAAATAATTCGGAAGCGTAATCCCCACTCTACAGCGTTCCTTTGGGCTTTATCCGCTTCAGGTATTGACTAATGCGAACACTGTTCACATATAATATACAGTCTTATAGGTAAGTTTCAAGACTTTGAGGTGAAAAAAGTGAACAATGTGCACATTAATCGACCGGAAAACCATTTATGAGGCGAGAAAAGGGAGGCAAAAAGGCGTACCACCACGGAAATTTGGCGGAATCGCTGCTAAATGCAGTGGATGAACTTGCCACGCAGTTCGGTCTTGAAGCTGTCACGTTACGCGGTTGTGCCAAACTGGTTGGCGTCTCACCTTCCTCAGCCTTCAGACACTATGCGGATAAACGCGCGCTGCTGACCGCTTTTGCGACGCGAGCTTTGCATCAGCTCTCAGACGCCATGGCCACCGCAAAGTCTCAAGCGCACGCAGAAGGAACCAGTCCTTTCCACGCCGTTGGTCTGGCCTACATTGAATTCGCCTTGGAGAAGCCTGCTTTTTTTCGTGCCATGTGGCGTGAAGAGACTATTTACTCCAATGATCTAGACTACATCGCGGCCGCCAATGAACTTAGCGCACATTTAAAAGGGGGGTTTGCCGATACCATTGAAGACAAAGATCCTGCGCGGTTCAGTCCACAGGAGTTATTGGCCTGGTCCTCTGTGCATGGGCTTGCCAATCTGTTCGTAGACGGACCGGTAGCTAAAGGTAAAACCAAATCCCAAAAACTCACAGAGGCGGCTGAAATGATTCGAGCGATGGGACCAGCATTCGCCAATACATCCGTATAGTTTCGCCGTTAAATACGAATAATTATTAAATAGCGCTACATTGTCTCTCTGCCTGCGAAGCTTAATTTTTTAACTTCGACGGCTACTTATGTGCAATCGGTTTCTCGGTAAATAGATAGTCCTTTAGCTCGCTGTCAAAAGATGGATCTTTACGACGAATCCATTCAAGCACCATAGCTGCATGTTCTTTTTCTTCATCACGATTATGCGCAAGTATCGCTTTTAGATCATTATCCTTGCACGCATCTACCCGCTGGTTATACCAGTCGACCGCTTCTAATTCCTCCATTAGCGATGCGATCGCCCGATGCATGTCTCTGGTCTCATCTGAGAGTTCGGTAATGGATTCATGGTAACCTTCATTTGACATTAATATTTCCTCATTTGTATTGTTTCAGTCGCACACCTAAGGTGTCACTGGAGGCGACAGTTTACCTATTTCTAGGGATAAACTGTGCAACCAAATTATTGATTTTAGATTACGGATTGCGCCGGGAAGACGATTGAATTTATAGTCACCTTGTGCGGGTAGAATGTTGAGGCTATCGTGGTTGCTAAGAAAAACGACAGATTGAATCAGGTTGTGTCCGACGCCAGGCGCGCCAGCGATGCGCGTGAACGTGGTTACCGTGAACAGGCGCTAAAAATGTATCCGCATATTTGCGGCCGTTGTGCGCGCGAATTTGACACCGCGAATCTCCACGAGCTGACCGTACATCATCGTGATCATGATCACGACAACAATCCGGAAGACGGCAGCAACTGGGAATTACTTTGTCTTTACTGTCATGACAACGAACACCAGCGGCAGCTAGAGGCGCAGCAGAACCCGACCTCGGCTGACGCCATAAAAAGCCCTACCGCGACTTACAATCCGTTTTCTAACCTTAAATCGATGTTGGAGAATAACGAAACGGACTGATCGTCCGCTGACGGGTAGATATTTCGCGCTGCATTAAAAGGATGTGGATGCTTGTAGCAACTGCTGCGATTGTGACTCCGAAAGTTTCTCAACCTCGGATAAAGCTTTCAATAAACTCTGTTGTTCGGAATCACTTAACCTGTTACACGCGCTACCGACGCTTCGCGCCGCAACAATCGTGGCAAGCTCGCCAAGGGTGGCGTGTAAGAAAACATCGTGTAGGCTGGCATGAATGCCGAACTCATCCGCTATATGGTTCACCAGCTGAGTGACGAGTAATGAGTCACCACCCAATGCGAAAAAATCGTCGTCCACACCTATTCGTTCGGCCTCCACCAACTCGGACCACAGCTGAGCAAGGGCCTTTTCGGTCTGGGTGCGGGGCGGTGTGTGTTCCGGTGTGCTATGGGGAGGGAGTGTAACGGGATGTCCTAGCTGCTCGTAGTTGATCTTTCCGTTAGGTGTAAGCGGTAACTCTTTCACCAACACTACGGAAGGAATCATATACGTGGGAAGTTTCGTTTTCACGAAATTGCGTAATTCATTGACGCTTGGAATGTCATCGCCACGGGGCACGACGTAAGCGACTAATGGTTCACTTTTAAATTGCGATACTTTCACCGCGACCCGTCGGACCCCGGGGTGGACGGCGAGCGCCGCCTCTATTTCCGCAGCGTCTACTCGGTTACCTCTGATTTGTACCTGGCCATCTCCGCGGCCGGTGTAAACCAGGCAGCCGTCCGCCAGTATGTAACCCAAATCACCAGTACGGTATGTTCGAGTGCCTTGATTATTTTCACTACAATAGAATAGAGCGCTCGTTTCCTCAGGTCGCTGCCAGTATCCGAGCGCGAGATAGGGACTGGTTACTGTGATTTCACCGACCTGACCTGTCGGCAGTTCCTCACCCTTTTCGTCACATACTGATACGTCGATGTCTTCGACGGCGTAGCCGGCGGGTACAACACTCTTGTTCGACGTAAAATCGTGGTCGATGAATAATTGTCGATAACCCGACAACTCGGTACAGCCGAGGTTATTCATGAGCGTACAGGTCGGCGAGAAATGACTTTTATATAGATCGACATCCGCCTGGGAAACCGCCTCACCCCCCAGATGGATGGCCCGCACGCTGGGAATAGTGTCGTGTTCGGACAAACTATCAGCCAGCAATCGAAACAAAGTTGGCGAGGAATGGTAAATCGATATCCGCTGATCAACCAACCAGTTGCCAAGACCCCGGATCGAGTCCTCGCGCACATCAAATGGCAGGAGCGTCGCGCCGTTGAGTATGGCTCGAAGCAAATCCGTAATGCCGGCGATTTGGCTACACGAAGGCAGCAGTGTTAACCGATCGTCTGGGGAAATCTTAAACGCTTTGGAGCCGCGCCGCGTCAGATGAAGAAGATTGCGGTGACTGTGAATCACGCCCTTCGGCGTTCCCGTGGAACCCGAGGTATACAGTACGCAGGCAATACTGTCGGCTGAGACTTCAGGTATCGAAGCGCTCGCCGAACCATTATTGATCGCCTCGCTCAATGTGAGGATTGCCTGCTCATGCGTCGCAACAGATCGCGCAAGATCTGTGAGTGTGTCATCGCTCAGCATACAAACGGCCTTCGAGTCCTGCGCGATCAACGACAGACGTTGTGCCGGATGTGTCGCGTCCAACGGTATCCAGATCTTATTGGCCTTTAAAATGCCAAGCGCAAATACGACTACATTAGAGTCGTGTCTGCACAGGGTCACGACGGGATCATTACCTGGCCCAAACCGGGCCAGTATGCTCCGTGCAAGACGGTCTGTCTGTTCGTGAAGCTCCCGATAGGTCAAACTTCCGTTGCGATATTCAACTGCGACATTGTCCGGATGTCGCATCGCCTGAAGGTCGAAGTTATGGGTGATCGAGTGATCGATACTTATATTTGCAATCCCTAAGTTGACTTCGATTTCTTCAGGAATATGGAGTTGTGTCGCAGCTCGGCCAGATTGCCTTGCAGAGGTTTCTGCCAGATCGCTGGAGTGTCGCGATAAAGGCGCGGGTGAATCATCGCCGATTCGCTCACCGGATTCCCGCTTGACAACATCGAAAGCCTGGGTGAGCCATGTGGAGAGCCTATCAATACCAAGCCGGTCCGCAAGATCGACCATATAGCTGCCATAGATTTGGCAAAACTGAATCCGCTTTTCCGCATCTTCACAATACAGTATGCCGAGGTCGAGATATTCCTCTAGCTCGTTGGCCAGGCGCATAAGCAGCACATCCTTATCAGTTTGGGACAGTGCTGGAAAACCTTGCACAATTCGGGGAATCGCCGCCGCACTGCGCCATGTAAATTCCGTGTAGCGCAATATCAACTGTTCACTTTGTTCACCCACTGCATCTCTAACCCTGTTGCGATTGGCGGTTGAAGCACCACCACCCTTGATTCCAAAGTTACCCGACATATAGGCGGCATGAAGGAGCGCAGCGGTCACCGATTGTATTGGTGCATCCAAAGCGGAAACAATGCTGGCGGTACCAACAGCGTGTGCGAGGAACGGTTTTCCGCACCCACGAAAACTACCGCTAAACAGACTACAGGCCAGTTCATACGCAGCCTGGACCTCACTAATTTCGGAATCCGTATAACCGTTTTTTAGCTGATTAATAAGCTGTAGGTTGGTTTGTGCGAACGAGTGGGTCGCTGGAAATTGGGATTGAGACGAGTATTGCATCACGGATCCTGGCTACCTCTCACGAGCCGGTTCGTTTGATTGAACCTGCCATGCCGACCACAATTTTACGTTGGCCTGTAAATGGATTTCTTCCATGCGCTGTCAACATGTTGTCGAGCATAAGTAAATCACCAGACTGCCAGTCGTAAGCCTCGGTTTGCGCCTCGTATGCCTGCTGAATCTCATCGATCACGTTCTGATCAATATCAGTACCATCCCCGTAGTAGCAATTTCTTGGCAGGTTGTCCTTTCCGAATTCTGTTAATAACCCATCGCGCAGTCCCGGTTCGAGTGACGAAATATGCGACGCATTAATATGATTGAACCAGACCACATCGCCGGTGATCGGATGTCGTGCAACGGGCGAGCGTACCGCTCGAGTGCGCAACCGAGATCGGTCCAACCATTCACACGTTACCCCCTCTGCGCTGCAAATCTCTTCTACTTTAGACTTATCCGTGGTGGCAAAGGCCTGCTCCCAGGTGCGCGACGACCCGTAGCCGAAATTACGGACATATAGAATGCCATGCTTAGCCAACCGATCTACTGTTTCCTCTTTGATGTGCATGAGCACGCGACGCGAATCCGCAATCGGCGTCTCACCGCCACTTGCGGGCGCAGTAACGCAGAAGAAACAAATCTGAGCCGGCCATGTATTCGCAAACGCACACTCATTGTGCAGGCGGATGCGAAACATCGGGGAGTACTCCGTTGAGGTATAAATCTTTCCATGAATATGCTGTCGAAGCACAACGCCTTGAGCAAGGCCAGGGTAGTCCGTAGTTTTGCCGCAGGCAAGTTCAATGCACTGCTCGAATTCCGGAGGTCCATCAATATGAAAATCTCGAAACAAAATTGCTCCAGATTTCCGCAGATTTTCTTGGATCCAGGCACTATTGTCCTCGATCCACGCTGTGAGCTGTGGCTGCGCATTGGGGGCATGCACAACCAAGGTAAATGCATCGTTCGGCTGTTTTAGCCTGTCAGAGCCTACTCGCGCAACACGCACCTCCTCGTTTGCCTTGAATGCGGGATACTTGCGAATCACGTCATCGAGTCCAAGCTCACTCAAACGTGACTCAAACAGTGTACGTTTAGAAACGGAAAGTTGTGCTATTCGATCGGTAACATCTCCGATAGACATTTGAATCCCCCGAGTCCACTTATATTTTAGTGGCTTAAACATATTGATCAGGTGTGCACTTTATCACAACGACCCAATAATCTTTACTTTTCCAGAGCGTCACCTCTTTAAATAAGGTAACGGAGGAACACAAAATCAATCCTTCCATAACTTATTTTTGTTAAACCGCATAAGCTAGTGCTTTATACTTCCTAGGGCTTGTCGTCGAATCTTGTATTCGTCACACCTTATAACCACCAAGAAGAGGAGAAAAGCTATGCCAAATCAATATACTGGTGGATGCGACCACATTCATACCAATTCTGATAACGAACCAATAGACAATCACACTTGTCACTGTTCAGTTTGTAAACGGGTTACCGGACAGGATACTACCCATGTCGTCTTTTTTAATCACGGCGATCTCCAAGTAGATAATCCAGACAGCCTGAAACGCCAGCCCTTTAATGACCAAAACACCGATGGGCCGTTGGAGCTATGCACTTGCTCGACCTGTGGTACACCCATTATGCTCGATGATAAACAGCATCGAATTCGCGCTATCGTGCCGAACCTCATGGGGCATGATGGTGACGCTATGCCTGCGACATATCATGCGTTTTATGATCCAGCCACTGGAGTACCAAGACCTGACGACGGTCGACCGGTCTACGAAGGATTACGTCCCGAATTCGTTTGGCCCGAGTCTTCTTAACTAAATAAAAACAGTAACTAGAAAAGGTGACGCAGGGATTAATTGTTAATCTCTCGTCGCCTTTTTTTGCTTTTTGGTTCTATGAATATTAAAAAGGTCACCTTCGAAGATCATATATTTCACTTTACGCATGGTGAATATGTGATGTCGTTTGTGACGCAGACCGAGCTCTATGTGCGTGTGTTGCGGCTTGAGACCACCGATGGCCGTATAGGCTGGGGTGAAGTCATCCGTAGAGGGAAATTTGACCAAATTGCGCCGAGCCTTGAGGAACCCATTCTGAATTCCCTCTCGGGAGAATCCATTGCAAGCGTTCCTGTATTAATTCGAAAGCTGCAACAGGATGACGAAATGTTTAAAGGCCTGGCATTCGGTCTCGATACCGCATACCTCGACTGGACGGCACGCAAAGCGGAACTGCCGATGTATGCGCTACTTGGCGGGCGGGTGCTGGATTCGGTGCCAGAGTACTATTCACTGTCGGGTGGCGATGCCGAGCAGGCAGGTCTGACTCTCAAATCGGAAGCGACCGGCTGGAAAGTGGTACAGATCAAGCTTGGTATCGGTGATCTGCAGTCGGATATCGACATGGTCAGCGTGGCGCTCAACGCCCTGACCGCGGATCAACTGATCCTTGCCGATTTCAATAGTGCGCTTAAGGTCGATGCAGCGCTCTCGGTCATTGCCGAATTTGACGACCATAGAATCGTGTGGGAAGAGCCCTGCAAGACGATAGAGGAAAACACTCGAGTGGCCGCGCAATGCAAGAAGCCGGTGATGTTTGATCAATGTTTATCTGACCTGCCTACGATCAGTAAAGTTGCGACCGAGGGCATTGCGCATTCGGTATGCATTAAACCGCCATTCTTAGGTGGTCTTGAAGTGGCCAAAACCGCCCGAGATCTCTGCATTGAAGCCGGCATGCCGATGCGAATCGACGGGCCTTGGTGCGGCCATATCGCGACTGCCGCCAATCTGCACCTAGCCTGTGGGGTTCCAGAAGCGCTGTTGATAGCAGGCTGCGATTTACGCCAGCCGCTTATTCTTGACGCTGACTGGGGTGGAACTCATCATCAGCCGGGCCACCACATCTCGCCGTTTGAAGAACCCGGGCATGGCGTTATGCCAGTTTAGAATGAATTAGAATCCCTGAATCTGACCAAGTAAAAACCTAACCGCAAAAATCGTAAAAATATACATCCCGAAGGCAGACCAAAGCATTACGCGCATATGGTGATTCAATTTCTTTGAGATTTCCCCGAGCACGATAAGTCGTAAATCCTGTAAATCGTTCTCGTTTTCGCTTTCACCTTCAACGAGCTTTCTAAGCTCGGCAGTTTTCACCGAATCTTTTTTAGAGAAAATACTGGGTTTTCCCATCGCTTCCCACTCCATGGGCCGGTTCGACGCCATATGGTCTTCGATCTTTCGAATCGAGTTGATGTAACGAAAGAAGTACACCGCTGCCATACAGAACAGAAAGATGGTGAAAAGCGGAAAAAAATGGAGTAAAAACTGATACACAAATAACTGGATAAGAATACCGGGTTTGCAATACTTAGGGCTAGGTTAACAGCACTTCAAGGCTTTTACCTCCTATGGTATTAGACTAATTCCCACTGCTTCCCAAATTTCATGGACTTAAGCGATCAGTCATATATCGCCACCGGCTCTCCTAGCTGTTCCCATTGTAGCTTGATACTAAAGCCAGAAGCGCTAGGGATTCTGATCTTACCCAGACTGACTCTAGTACTTTTATCAGGATCGTAATGCCCTTTGATATAGGGTCGGGCAATTCACACTCCTTCATTCAACTGATGTTAACAATCTCTCCAACATGCAAACACTCTGCCACGATAATATCATCGCCCCGGGGATCATCACTGGTGTGCGGCAGATTGCAAGCCTGGCAAGTAAAGCTGGCCCCTTTACTATTTATTTTTACTGTTTTTTTTCATGCCCTTCGTGGCCGGCGCTCCATACTCCGCTTTAAACTCTTCAAATGCTTTTTCGAGCGCGTCCTGGTCCACGATATCGTTAAGGTTTTCCAGCAATATGGTGAGCAAATAATTGTTGCCATAACCATACTTTTCGTTCAGAGACCTAAGGCGCTCATAAGCATTGTCTGACAGCGCCGCATTAAATCTCTTCGGCAACGGATATCTTTTAGGGGTCGCCATTCAGTACCTACCGATTGTTCTTAGCCAGTCCAACCCTTGTGCTCGGCTCGCTTCGAATACCAGATTAAAAACGCTGCCACCACTATGGGCATCACCATCATCATCACTATCTCAAAGGCACCAAAGTCGATTGTAGAACCGACCACGCCAAGCGTATGGATCATTGTCACAATTACACCGAGTAGCGACGCGATAAAAAAATAGTAGGACACCGACTTCCTGAGCAGGAGCAGAAGGCAGCCAAGCGCGCCAACAAAAAACAGCAATCGCAAACGCCCAGGCGGGCCGCCCTTCAATTATTGCGCGATGCGACTCGGGATAAGCAGCGACCGCCTCTGGATTCATCTGCATAAAAAAATTAATGACACCCATAATATTCCAAACCAGCCCATAGCACCGACTATCCAGAAACTCCAGTGAATACCACCGACGGTCTTATCGTTCATCGAATTTCTTAAGTAGTTTTGCTGTTAAGTTTGCTATCGCTTCGAGTTTAACTCTGACCCTAAGCTACACCTTACAAGATGAGTATTGCACAATAGAACACAGAAAATCGTGTGTACAAGCAAAAGGTGATAGAAGAACTATAGTGTAACCTCGTCGATATCTGTTATTGAAAGGATAAACACCCTCCATCTGCTGTACCAAAGGATTACACTACTCGCCTCTCGCTAACAACCGCTGTACTATCTGCAATAAGCTCGAGACCGAATAAAATCCTGCTCCGTGATCAATCGAAAACTTGCTGTTCTTCTGCGCGCCGATGTTGTTGACTCCACGGGACTGGTGCAGTTGGATGAGACGGTGGCCCATCAGCGCATGCAGGATGCGTTCCGCCGATTCTCAGAAATCATCGCCTGCTGTAGCGGCGTCGCCCATGAGATTCGAGGTGATGCACTGGTTGCGGCATTTGCCAGAGCCTCAGAATCCGCGAAGTGGCGAAGCAACTTGATGTGCGGTATGTTCTTGAGGGCAGTGTTAGAAAGAGCGCAAGCCGCATTCGCATCACCGCACAGCTTATCGATGCCCGCAGCGGCTCTCACGTCTGGGCCGAACGCTATGACCGCACCATAGACGACATTTTCGCGGTCCAGGACGAAATCACGCTAGTCCTGGCGACCGAGATGCAAGTCAAGCTGACCGAGGACGAGCAGGCGCGGCTGCAGTACACAACAACCAGCAACGTCGAAGCGTGGACACACTGGGTGGAGGGCCTGTCCTTTTACCGCCAAGCGGTTACCAAGGGAAATGCGGCCCGGGTGCTTGAATGCTGGAATCGGGCGCTCGAGCTTGATCCAAATTCGGCCGCGCTCAATGCCATGGTCGGCTTTAAACACTATTCCGATGCACGCTTCGGCTGGTAGGACGACCGGGAAACCGCACTTGGCAAGGCACGAGGATACGCTGAGCGCGCGCTCGAACTGGATCCCGAGAATTCCGCTGCCAACATTACTGCAGGGCTCGGTTTGCTCATGGAAGATCGCTACGACGACGCCTTAACCCATATTAGAAAAGCTGTTCAGGTCGCCCCTGGTTCGGCTGATGCAGCAACATTTGCCTGCTTCATATTGGCGTTTTCGGGGTTCTCAGAGGAAGCGGTGCTGCATGGTGAAAGAGCGATGACCTTGAGCCCGAACTATCCCGGCTACTACTTAGGGATTCTCGGCAACGCTTATCGACTGGCAGCAAGATTCGAAGAGGCAATCAGTGCTTTCAATGCCTTTAACGTCCGCAACGCGGGATTTGGCCTGACTGATCTCGTGATTATCTATCAACAAACTGGCAGGCCTGAAGAGGCGAAGCAACCTGCTGGACAACTATTATCCGTGCGCCGAGATTTCACAATTAACGCCTGGAAAAGTACCCAGCATCAACGCCCCTCTTGTAGATTTGCGAAAAAAAATCGGTAGTTCAGTATTTGATTCGCTTTCGTTTGTGTGACACACGATTCTTTTACCGACACCATTCCATACGCTAAGCGATGCACTGTCAGACAAACTGGTAAGTTCAATTTTTAGAGGAGTTTGGGGGCCAGGGCAGAATTTAAGCAGTCTCAAAATTAAAGTTGTCAAACTCGCGCGGTCACGTTCAAAGTGTGGCCAGTTTCAGAAACCGTTTAATCGAGTTTGGCCTTTCTAGATCTCAAATCTCGTTCGCATGCAAAATAGCCAGCGTCTTTTCATCCCGATGCCCTTCGCAGTATTTGCTAATGGCGTCCGCAAACAGAGAGTTGTCTGGTGCGACATGATCGAAAAGTGTCATTGAGGAGCAAAACTTAAGATCATCTGGATAGCCGAAAACATCGGAAGCTGACAACCCGCTACTACTCAAAAGTGTCGTTGTACATTCCCGTAAACGAGGCCCAAGTATAGGATGATGCAAATAGGCTTCCGCCTCAGCAATGCTTTTAATGGCGAACTGTGATGCCGTCGGGCTGCTTCCCAAACCTTCTATTTCCGGAAACACGAACCACATCCAATGAGACTGCTTGCGTCCGGCACGCAATTCCGAAAGCACTGCGTCGTGGGCACCCTCTTGAGCCTGTAAAAACCGATCTAATTGAAATGGGTCTTTATTGTTACTGGAGATCATAGATAAAGTGAATATGTAACTTAACGATGAACGATTAAACTCTTAAACACGTTTCTTGGCCCCTTTCTTGCCGGCCTCCATTGTTTCACCTGATTACTAATGCTGCAAAATCAAGATTGCTGTTTTCAGCAGTTGTTCTCTAAATTCTTTGTGCTATCTTTCTACCGAATCAATATGCATCAAACTGAAAAATCGTTTAAACCTTGGAGCAATCACGTTAGGTTAAACCGTATTGTCAATGTTCAGTTAGTTAACTAAGTCACAATTCACGCAAGGTTACAACAAGAGTATTGTCTAAAAATGATACAGAACCTGTCCGACGCTCAAATTAGTCGATTCAACAACGATGGTTTCCTGGTGATTGAGCGTCTAATCAGCAATGAAATGGTGGATAAGCTTCGAAACTGCTTTGACCAACTGTTTCGCGGTCAGTTTGAAACCGGTATAACGCCAGATGAGGTCAACTGGCAGCAGGGTACCGGCGATCCGACTCTAACCCGTCAGATATGTAACGGCTGGAAGGCGAACCGAACTATCGCAAGCGTTGTGACGCGGTCTGATATAGGCGAGTCTATTGCTGCCCTGGGAGGCTGGCCCGGCACACGCCTCATGATCGACAACGTCGTGTGGAAACCGCCCGGCACGCGTTCAATTCTTTATCACCAGGATAATGCCTATCTCAATTGGTATACACCGTCTGAATTGCTGAGTTGCTGGATAGCACTAGATAATACTGCCGCCAGCGGGGGTACTATTGAGTTCGTCAGGGGTTCACATAAATGGCAGTACTCTGCCCCCGAAGGCGAATTCCATGGGCCCGAAGACTATCGACGCTATATGGAGCAGGCTGCAAAAAGGCAAGGCGTTGAGCCGGAAATCGTCTACGTCGAGGTGCCCAAGGGCGGCGGTTCTTTCCATCACGGATGGACCTGGCATGGATCCAGCGAAAATAAATCATCGCGGCCACGGCGATCCTTGGTGCTTCACGGTATGCGTAGCGATGCACACTATGATCCGGCGCATCTCAAACAAGGCACCGGGACAATATATAGTCGCTACAAACACCTTAATGACAATCTTCTCGACGAAAACTATTTTCCCGTGATCTGGCGCAACGACGGATATCGTACCCCAGAGATTGATAAGTTCCTTAGAGGTGCGGAGTCATAGAATTTGTCTAACCGTGTTGCCTAATTAAAACGTCGTACAGCCATTAGAGTACAAAAGTGAGTAAAAATGATCTCTCCGTCAACTATTTACGCGTTGTTACTCTGTTTGCAACGCGAATACAGCCTGTGGTTCGGCTATACCTTTCATAGCGAATGGTCGTTCCCACAATTTGTGGATTCAAGGTCCATATTGTTACTTGCAATCGATCCAATGATGCGCCGTAAGCGCTTAACTGATGCGCAAGTGTATACACCAAATCAGTATCATTTTTTTATCATGCAGACGCTCGAAAATAACCAGTCAATTACCGGCTGTGGTGACCATACGGATGTTTGGTTCTGGTTATGGGCTGACAAAAATGCGGAACTGGATCTGCGTTAGAGGTTCATTTCGCTTGGGTTTTCTTACATCGCGGAGGCTAACTTTAATTACCCGCTTGCCGTCACAGTGTTTTCTCGAATACCTGTTCAAACGACCGCATCACAAACTCGAAATCGGGATTATAAGTGGTGCGTGCGACCGGAATGCCGTCCGGTGACGGCGTATGCTGGGCGCCATACCAATGAGTTCGGCTCTGCATACAGGCCATGAAGATGGAGAATTCATTACCATTGCAAACCAGAATACGCTGCGATTCCCCAAATAACGGATTGTCCGGCGCGTTCAACAAGCTCAAGTGTGACTGATTCAGAATGCGCCGGCCGAGAAACCTGCTGTTACGAATGAGCTCATCTGCCTTTGGAGAAATATTCTCGTTTGCACTATAAATCAATAGTTGCTTCGTGCCTGAAGTAAATCGCTGACTAAATAGTTTCCGGGAAAATTCCACGTCGACGACCGAATCATCTTCGCTCAACACCATTAACACCGGCATTGTCAGCTTTCGACTTTTCCATCGCTTCTTCAGATAACGCGTTGAGCGATAAAACTGGGTCCCGGAATTTATCGGAATAGAGTTGTACTTGATCGGATTATCCTCCAGGATCATTCCACCAAACATCCATGGTTTGAATTTGGCGTACAGCCACGACCAGCGCAGGTAGCTGTTCAGTTTACTGTTGTAAGCTGGCGAGAATAGCAGTAGCCCCTTAATCCCTTCATTTTCCAGAGCCAGCACCGTTGCCAGAACACCGCCGAGAGAAAATCCACCAATATAAAAAGGTGTGTTGTCCGTGCGCCATAACGCGAGGTGTTTGCGCGAGATATCAAGCCATTCTCGATACGACACATCAAGCATGTCAACGGGAGTGGTCCCATGCCCTGGCAACAATATCGCGCGCACATCGTATCCCTTGGCGGACAGCCTGGATGCAATATCGTGCCACACGAAAGGTGAATCATTCAGCCCGTGGATTAAAAGGAACTTGCCACGATACGGTTGTGACTTATCAGCGGGGAGTTCAAAGGGCAGATTCAGCCGCACCTGATTTGGCGTTCGCTGGGGTAAGCTGCGGCGCGACAGATAACCGAACACCCGCTCCTTATACAGGGAAAAATCCGCAATCGGCTGTGGAAATTTCTCACCTGCAAGGATTTGCCCGTAAGCATTGATATACAAGGCAGAAACTAACGCACCCGCCAGTGCCAACCTACCAACAAACCTTATCAATTTGTATCTGAAGAATCCGTTCACCATTCAGTTCTGATTGTTCGTAACTTGATTGTTAGAGCACCCATGTCACGAGGAACTCATACCTTCTGCGGAGTGGCGTGTACTTCGAAACTGCCAAATAAACTTCTAACGTTTTACAGTTTTTATCATACTCCCCTCTTCACCCTAACTGGTCTTGTTTTGTGAATCCAGTTTCTGCCAAGATTGACTGAAACACCTCAATTTTCTGGCTCATATCGGTAACATCAGTAATAGAAAGTTACGGAGGGATTCCTCTATGTCGTCTACTTTATCCATTGAATGCACTTGCTGCATAGGAGCACCCAACCGGTAAGACCCGCGGTGTGACTGGCCAATGTGGCGTCTGGCAGTATTTTAAGCACCTTGAGGTAGTCGTTAAAAGGCAGCAAACCGTGCACAACCCACTGCGCAGGCAAGCCAGGCATAACAATGGTGTAGTAGCTATAAAAGATTTGCGGGGTAAAACTAAGAACAATCCAGAACAGCAGCAACGTTGACACCAGGTCAAGGCCGATCACGATCACAGGATACTTGCCAAATTTTCGTTTAAGTCTGGCAGTTGCAAACCATGATGCTGCTAACAGCGCTACCGTGGTGATCAATGTTAGTGCTGCCAGCCCAAACGCAGGCAATAAATTGAGAGTGTGAAATGAATCTTCCGGATATAGGCTAAGAGCTGTCGACCAAATATTATGGTTCCATAGAAGGCATAGCGCCAGACTAAACGCTGTAACGGTAAAAAAATTGAGCCATAGCCGCCCGCGAGGCTGGCTATCGGCTGCGGCCAAGTCGAATCAATTTAGCCGTGCAACACCCAGACCGACAGAATATTTCTCACACCAGATGTACACCTCGTTATATGCCGTTGGGTCGATAGACTCGGGAACTGCATAGGTTTGCTCACCAGTATTCGACTCGAGTAACTCAAGTAGGGTAGCTGGATCGTAGTGGCCGTCGTTACCGAGAGCAACCTTCGGGTCCGGTGCACCATCTAATCTGAAATCCTGTTCCAGTTTAATCACATAGCCTTCGCCTGTTTTCATCACCGACACCGATCCTGTGGTTGTATGATTGCTCAAGCCTGAAAACTGACCCGACCTCGTCTTACTGTCGGCTAAAGAGATTGTAGAAAATGTTATCTGTATCAAAAATGAAAGTATGAATATCGTTTGTACACAAAAGAGCAGCCTTTTATCTCTGACGTTAACTGGTAAGTCTTTCAATAGGATGGGTTGCATACAAAGATTGTTAATTTTTATGTGTCCTTGGGTCAATTTCAAAAAATATAGCTCTGTGATCATGACTACCAAAGAAAGTTCAAACCTAAACGGGACAGAACTATATTGTCTCAAACTATTTAGCAGGTCCATCAACAAGTAATCCTTACCTGCATAATTATATATACCCCGGTTATTCCTCCTCCACACGCGCAACCACTCCTGCGTCTGGCCGACGAAGTAGGTACAATTTAAATATCTTTTCCCATCTTGACCACCAATGGAATTCGATTCGGGTAACGAGCTTCTCCTTATCGCACTTGGTGCGGTTTTAATACTTGGCCCGTTCACAAAAAGCGTTTGTCATCGTTTCGGTATGCCGGTCTCAGTCGGTTACATCGTGATGGGTCTCGTCATGGGAGCTGCGCTTAGACCCTTTGAGGCATTATCAACACCAGTTTTCAATGGAGCATTATCAATCCTGGCACAACTCGGTATCGTGGCCCTTCTCTTTCGCGTTGGATTGAAAAGTCACACCAGCACTCTTCTCAGGAAACTGCCTAGTGCAAGCATCATATGGGTGGGTAATGTTGTGGGCACTTCTGCGATTGGCTACGCTGTGGCGCGCTATGGCCTGCATTGGTCTCTCGAAACAAGCCTCGCAGTCGGCACTGCTTTTAGCGCAACCAGCATTGCGGTTTCCATGGCGGTATGGGACGAACTGGGGCTCGCGAATTCGGATGTCGGCGAAATGTTACTCGATGTTGCAGAGTTGGATGACCTGTCTGCCGCCGTATTGCTTGCAGTACTTTTGGGCGCGTTGCCAGTACTGTTAATGGGTGAATCTGTGTCGTGGCTCCACATTGGAACATCTTTGGTGATCGTTTTGAGCAAGTTGGCGTTGTTCATGTTGGGTTGCTACCTGTTTGCACATTTTCTGGAAGCCAGATTCACTGAGTTCAATCGTCGTAAGAGCGATAACTCTGCATTGCTAACAATTTCGATTCTGGGGGTGGGTCTGGTAATTGCTGCAATAGCTGACTATCTTGGTTTTTCGATAGCTATTGGCGCACTATTTGCGGGGCTGGCATTTAGTCGGGATCCAGAGGCAGTGCGGTCTGATACAGGCTTCTCATACTTTTATGAGTTCTTGACGCCCTTTTTTTTCATACATATCGGGATGCAAACAGATTTAGCAGTATTGATCAATGCAATTGACGTGGGTCTTGTGTTGTTCATTGCCGCTGCGCTCTCAAAGCTAGTATTTACTGCAGTGCCTGCGATGTTGTCCATGGGTGGCCGTGATGCGCTTAATCTCGGAGTCAGCATGATCCCACGTGCCGAGATAGCATTGGTGGTGATCTACGAATGCAGAGCGATAGACGATCAAATCGTTCCACCCGAGGTGTTCGCTGGAATGGTTCTGGTTTCATTGGCAACCAGTATCGTCTCCCCTGTTGCATTGCGAAGAATGCTGACTGTGAAGAGGGACTAAAAAGTACGATCAAGACGGTAGTGTTTGAGCAATTTGAAATCAACATCCGGCAACAGCGTAAAATCGGTCAGCCGAGACCATCTTTTTTCAAGGATCGGGCTATCCGCAATTTCTGAACCCCCGTTCATTGTTCGATATTGTGTCTCATCATTACCTAGATCAACTAAATGATCATTGGCTTGCACAGAAGTCCAATGCGCCATCTGGTGTCAGCTTTATACAGTAGATTGCCTGATCACGTCTCGCGATTGGCCGTTAACGGAGCAATTGCGCCGATCAAGCTTTATTATACGACGTCCGGTTTAATTCGCTGGCGCGCCTCTGTTCTGCGGGCATTGAGAAAACCTGCTTATTCTCTCGTGCACAATAGTGATCTGCCTCGGATTGTGCTGATTTTCGAATTGAATATGGAGCCAAAGAGGTCGGAGTGATCAGCTATAATTTACCCGTTCCGCGGCCGGCTGGCCGCAACGAAAACTAACCATCCCGGAGATCCATGATGAAGGACAGCTTTGGCGCGCGTTCTGCGCTCGATGTCGGTGATAAAAATTTCGAAATCTACCGCCTCGACGCCATCACTGAGGGCCATGTCGAACGATTGCCCTATTCACTTAAGTTACTGCTCGAGAATCTGTTGCGGCATGAAGACGGCCGCGACGTGACCCGCGATGATATTCTCGCGCTTGCCAACTGGGATCCTGGGGCCGAGCCGAATACCGAAATCTCTTTTACACCAAGTCGCGTAATCCTGCAGGACTTTACGGGGGTGCCGGCAGTGGTTGACCTGGCCGCAATGCGCGACGCTGTGGTTAAGCTTGGTGGCTCGGCCGCGAGCATCAATCCTTTGTCGCCCGCTGAGCTCGTGATCGATCACTCGGTGCAAATCGACCATTACGGCAGCGCAGACGCACTCGATCTGAATAACATGATTGAATTCCAGCGCAACAAGGAGCGTTATTCGTTTTTGCGCTGGGGGCAATCAGCATTCGAGAATTTCCGCGTGGTGCCGCCGAATACCGGTATCGTCCATCAAGTTAATCTGGAGTATCTGGCCCGGGTTGTTTTTGATGTCGAAAAGAACGGCCGTAGAGAGGCCTATCCGGATACCGTAGTCGGGACAGACAGCCACACCACTATGATCAACGGCCTCGGCGTGCTGGGCTGGGGTGTTGGCGGTATCGAAGCGGAGGCTGCAATGCTTGGTCAACCGATTACGATGCTGATTCCGAATGTCGTTGGCTTCAAACTGACCGGCGCACTGAAAGCGGGCACCACAGCCACAGATCTGGTCCTAACGGTCACAGAGATGCTGCGTAACAAGGGTGTCGTTGGCAAGTTCGTTGAGTTCTTCGGCGACGGCCTGTCGCAACTGCCGCTGGCCGACCGGGCTACCCTCGGCAACATGTCACCCGAGTTCGGCTCGACCTGCGCCATCTTTCCTATCGATACCGAAACCACGAAGTATCTCGAACTGTCCGGGCGTGACGCCGATCACATCAAGCTCATTGAAACCTACGCGAAAGAGCAGGGCATGTGGCGAAAAGACGGTCAGCCTGATGCATTGTACAGCGACACGCTGGAACTCGACATGGCGACTGTCGAACCAAGCATAGCGGGACCCAAGCGTCCGCAAGATCGCATCTCGCTCAGCGTAGCTGACACCACCTATGAGAAGCATCTCAAGACGGCCACGGCAGATCGGCACGACGGTGGCTCCGCAACCGCGAACATTGATGGCGACGAGGTCGAGATACGCGACGGCGCTGTGCTGATCGCAGCGATCACAAGTTGTACCAACACCTCTAATCCAGCAGTCATGGTCGCGGCGGGTCTGCTGGCACGAAACGCCTGCGAAAAGGGGCTTAAGTCGAAACCGTGGGTAAAAACCAGCCTTGCCCCTGGATCCAAGGTAGTGACCGATTATCTCGGCAAGTCGGGCTTGATCGACGATCTCGACGGACTCGGTTTTTTTACGGTCGGCTATGGCTGCACGACCTGTATTGGCAATTCGGGGCCGTTAAAACCGGAAATCGCCGAGGCCGTGCAGAAAGGCGATATCGTCGCGTGCAGCGTACTGTCGGGGAACCGAAATTTTGAGGGCCGAATACACCCGCTAGTGCGCATGAACTTCCTGGCGTCTCCGCCGCTTGTGGTGGCTTATGCACTGGCTGGCAATCTAGATCTCAATCTTATTGACGAGCCGCTTGGTGAGGATAAAAACGGCCATCCAGTTTATCTGAAAGATATCTGGCCGAGTCAAACCGAGATTCACGAAATCATCGGCGCCAACATCGATTCGGAGATGTTCAAGTCGAATTATGACAGCGTCTTCGCAGGCGACGATAACTGGAACCGGATCGGCGTACCTGAAGGCGAAATATACACTTGGGATGACGCGTCGACCTATGTCAAAAATCCGCCGTATTTTGAGGGTATGTCACTGGACCCAGCCCCAGTGACCGACATTCACGGTGCGCGCGTCCTGGCTTTGCTCGGTGACTCGGTGACAACTGATCACATTTCACCAGCCGGTAGCATTGCCGCAGACAGTCCTGCGGCCGAGTATCTGCAGGCAAACAATGTCAAGCCTGCTGATTTCAATTCTTACGGCTCCCGGCGCGGCAATCACGAGGTAATGATGCGAGGCACGTTCGCCAACATACGACTGCGTAATATGATGGCACCGGGCACCGAGGGCGGCTGGACACGGCACCAGCCAAGCGGCGAACAAATGTCGATCTATGATGCGTCGCTGCGCTACAAGGAAGAAGGTACCCCGCTCGTCGTTATCGCCGGAACCGAATATGGTAGCGGGTCGTCGCGTGACTGGGCCGCCAAAGGCACTTTATTGCTCGGTGTTAAAGCGGTAATTGCCAAGAGCTTCGAGCGCATTCACCGCTCTAACCTGATCGGTATGGGGGTGCTGCCGCTGCAGTTCCAGGACGGTGACGATACCGAGTCACTTGGTCTGACCGGCAACGAGATCTTCGATATCTCGGGCCACACCGATCCTGATGCGAAGACCATCAGCGTAGTGGCAACGCCTGATGACGGGCAACGGATCGAGTTCCAGGTGGAGGTGCGCATTGATACCCCCAAAGAACGTGACTATTACGAACACGGCGGAATCCTGCACTACGTGCTGCGGCAACTCGCTGCATAAACCAGTTTTGTCGCTAGCGGACATGTCCGCGAATTTGACAATACCATCCGACATGGTCGAAGCGATTCGAGACGCCCGACACCTGTGCGTGCTGACCGGGGCCGGCATCTCGGCCGAAAGCGGTGTGCCGACATTCCGCGACGCGCACACGGGCCTATGGTCGCAATACCGGCCGGAAGAACTTGCAACGGCAGATGCGTTCCTTCGCGATCCTGAACTGGTTTGGCGCTGGTATCACTGGCGTCGGGATCTAATTGTAAAAACAGAACCAAATCCCGCGCACCTGGCGCTGGCCCAACTCGAAGCGTTGGTAACACGCCTGACGCTTATTACGCAAAACGTAGATGGTTTGCACCAGCGTGCGGGCAGTACCGCGGTCACCGAGTTCCATGGCAATATCTTTGTGAACCGCTGTTTCATTGAAGGCATTGAGATTGACTGCGATGCTGATACAGCTATGCCAACTTGTCCTGCATGCGGTGGCCATGCTAGGCCGGGTGTGGTCTGGTTCGGTGAGACGATTCCCGAAGTAGCGCTGGACACCGCCCTAACAGCTGCCAAGGACTGTGATTTCTTCCTTTCCGTCGGTACCTCGTCGCTCGTCTACCCAGCTGCCGGTCTCGCAGATCTGGCAAGAGAAACGGGGGCAGTTGTCGCGGAGATAAATTCTCAGACCACCGACCTCGCCCGCGGTTACAATTTTGCGATCCAAGCGCAGGCCGGGGTTGCGCTGCCGGCACTGGTGAACTCCCTAGTAGACCATCGACCTATGCTCTGATTCCGGGGACTGTTTTTATTTCATGTCGAACTAAATAGATCTGTCCCGGTTTTCGTCTCCCTTTTTTCGCACAAAAATCATTCTTGACATGTAATCCAAGTCTTGAAACCTCGGTAGATAGACTTATGTGAGAAGATTGGCGTTAACCCAACTGCTTGAGTCCACATAATGCTGTCAACCTTCAAACGCTCTCCGCCTGCGCTTTTCAAGTCAATGACCGAATTTATCAGGCTCGAATCGGCCGGCGGCATACTGCTTCTGCTGGCTGCCATATTCGCGCTTTTACTCGCCAATTCGCCTGTTGCTGGTTGGTATGAATCATTACTGAATACACCGGTTGCCATCTTGATTGGTGATTTGAATATCCATAAGCCTTTGCTGTTATGGATCAATGATGGCCTGATGGCTGTGTTCTTTTTTTTGATCGGGCTTGAAATCAAGCGTGAATTTGTTGAGGGAGAGCTGTCATCACCCTCCCAGATCGTTTTGCCGGCGCTCGGCGCGGCCGGCGGCATGATCGTGCCGGCAGGTATCTATGCCTGGATGAACTGGGGTAACTCCGTGGCGCTAGAAGGTTGGGCAATTCCGGTTGCAACCGATATCGCATTTGCTCTAGGTCTACTGAGCCTATTTGGCTCGCGCGTGCCCACAAGCCTTAAGGTATTTTTACTGACTTTGGCAATTTTTGACGATCTGGCGGCGATTATTATCATCGCACTTTTTTACACGGATAATCTGTCCGTGCAAGCGTTGTCAGCGGCTGCCGCTGCGTTGGTGTTAGCGATATTTCTAAACAAGATAGGCGTAAAACGGGTCTCTGCATACGTGCTGATTGGTATTGTGCTGTGGGTTGCTGTGCTCAAATCTGGCGTCCACGCTACGCTGGCGGGTGTGGTCATTGCTTTATGCGTCCCGATGCGAGATCACCAGGGCGGATCTCCGCTGCGCGAGCTGGAACATGATCTTCACGGCCCTGTGGCCTATGCAATCTTGCCAATTTTCGCACTGGCCAATGCGGGCGTTGCGCTCTCGGGTGTCACCATGAGTACGCTGATGGATCCGGTTACACTGGGGGTTGTTCTGGGTCTGTTTGTCGGAAAACCTGTGGGTATCCTGCTGTTCGTGGGTGCTGCAATAGCATTAAAATTTGTTCGACTTCCAAATGATATGGGCTGGTCGCACATCATTGGTGTCTCATTTGCCTGCGGGATCGGATTTACTATGAGTCTGTTTATTGCAGGGCTAGCGTTTGATCATGGAGGCGGCGAGTATTTTGCCAATGATCGACTGGGTATACTGTTTGGATCAGTACTCTCCGCGATATTTGCCTATGTGATTCTGCAAATTTCACTGCCGAAATCAGCTGCAGTTAAAGCACATAGCTAGCGAGGCAATCTGTATCCAGCGCTGTCGGGGAAATTCTTCCGGACTATTATTATCCGCAGGTGCAAGAGATTAGTTTGACGAGAATAATATTGCTGCCGTGTTACGTAATTGTAGGCCCTGATACTGGAATCCGGCGGCAAAAATCAGGTCGAGTTTGTGAGCCACGATGGTAACTATTTTCTTTCTTAACACTCGCACCAAACGTACCAAAAGGCTCCGCAATCTGGAAACTAATGTTATCCCGATTTTTCCGTAAACAGTATTTGGTTCGGCGCGTTGACATGTCCCAGGTGGGGGCGTATTGTGTTTTTGTCGATAAGACGATAGAGCCATGCCAGTTTCTGAAACCGTATTTGTCCTGGTTGTCCTGTTGGGCATTGCAATGCTGGTCACTGGCGTCTGTCGTAAACTACCTGTCCCCTTCACCGTCATATTAGTCGTTATCGGCGTATTCCTGAGTAATCTTGCGGAACGCTGGCCGTTGTTGCTGCCACTGAAGGATTTCGAGCTCAGTCCAGAGGTCATGCTGTTTATCTTTCTACCAGCGCTCATATTCGAGTCAGGATTCGCATTGGATGCACGCCAGTTAACCAAGGATTTGCCTGCTGTTTTAATTCTGGCGATCCCGGGGATGTTGATATCGACGTTTATTGTCGGGTTTGGGGTTTGGCTTGCATTAGATATGAAATTGATCATTGCGCTAGTATTTGGCGCACTGATTTCAGCTACCGATCCTGTTGCCGTAGTAGCGCTATTCAAGGAGCTCGGCGCGCCCAATCGATTGAACGTCCTGGTTGAGGGTGAGTCGCTGTTTAATGACGCAACAGCTATCGTCACTTTTTCGATACTCCTCGCTATCGCCGTCGAAGGCAGCACTATCGGACTAGCCGATATTGATAACGTTTTCCTGGAGTTTTTACGCGTGTTTTTCGGCGGGGCTATCTTCGGTGGGTTACTCGGTTTTATAGCTTGCGAGCTAATATATAGAATGAAAGCCAATGTCAGCGTAATTCTGACCACGTCGATCATTATTGCCTACGCCGCTTTTGTTATTGGTGAGCATACTCTGCACATATCAGGTGTGATGGCGGTTGTCGGCGCGGCAATCGCTTTGCGTCTGTTTGGAATGTCACGTATTCGCCAGGATGTCACGCATTCTATAAGCGAAACCTGGGAAGTGATTGCACTGTCTTGTAACTCGTTGTTGTTTTTAATGGTGGGATTGTCGGTCAATACCGACAACGTTTTATCTCGGATTGGGCCCGTATTCATCGTGTTGGCATTGGTGTTGACCGCACGCGCGCTTTCAATTTACACCTTTGTACCATTAACCACGCGCTGGTTTAACCTGCCACAGGTGACCAAGAATGAGCGCCATATCATGTGGTGGGGCGGACTCAAGGGTGGACTGGCAATAGCAGTTGTACTGTCGATTCCAAGCGATCTACCCGAACGGCAGTTCCTGTTTGATCTCACCATCGGTGTGGTGCTATTCACACTATTGGTGAGTGCACCTACTATCCGCCCGTTGATGCAGCGTCTCGGCATGAATGAACTATCGAAGGGAGAGGCGCTGGAACTGCGTAGCGTGCTGATCGATGCGCGTCACAAGCTGCACGACAATTTTTCTAAGTTGTTGAATAACAAGTTAGCGCCCAAGATTGATGTCAACAGAACTTTAAACGACATTGAAATCGCGTTTGGGACAGGATGGCTTGACGAAGTGGATGACCAACACCGCGACGATGATTTTATCGCCATGCTGCGTGCATATCATATCGAACGCAAAGAGCTAAAAAGTCTCTACGAAGTTGGCTACATCAGTCAGTATATTTACCTGGATATGCTTAACCAGCTCTATGACATGCGCGAAGGTCTGCGCCAGGGAGGTAGCGAAATCGAAAGCCACCGCGAGCGCAGTAAGCAGAGTTATTTTCAGCGCCTTGAAGAGATGTTTCTACGCACTATACGTGAACGGCGCTGGTCATCGGCACTAATGTCAAGATTTCAAGGCACTCGAACGGTGCAACAATTACAACGTAACCTTGCGCACGTATTGATGTGCGAGGCTGTCATCACTGCGCTCAAGAAACAGGATGATCTCGAGATTGAAGCCCGAGGGGTAGTCACCAAACTTTATAAGAAAAGGAAAAAGCACTATCGCAAAAGGCTGAAAATGGCCCGTACGCACTTCCCGAGTTTTTACCGCCAGTATCTGGACCTTTTGGCCAGGCGCTCTACCATCTATAGTGGCTGGAATCATGTCAATGAACAATACGAACATGGCGACCTGAGCGCTAAGGGTTATGTTTCGACACAATATAAAGTGAATAAGGTAATTGAGCGTATCGGGGAGATGAAACCCACTATATCGAGTGATGAAAATAGCGTTGCCGAGATGTTGGATGAGCTAGAGTTATTCGACGATTTGTCTGAAGAAGACCGAAGTGATCTCGGTAAAAATGCCACCTGCATTACCTTTCTGCCGGGTGACACTATTATGGGTGCTTACGAGACTGGCGATAATTTTTATATCATCGTCGTCGGGGAGGCCGCAGTATGGCGTACCGACGCACTAAGTTACGCTCATCACGTAGCAAATTTGAGCGATGGAGATATTATGGGAGAGTCTTCGTTGCTGGCGGAGTATGAAAGCGGAAGACATATCAGGTCCGCAACCATAAAAGCTAAGTCCCCCTGCATAATACTGAGAATCTCGATGCGTTCGATGCTGAAAATCCTTCGAAAATACCCCGCGATCAAAGAAATAGTCAAATTAATCCACGACGCGCGGGGCGCCGACCATGCACCGAAAATCACAGACGATTAGAGTTGCTCGATATTCGGAACAGATTCTATTACCTCCTGTCTTTCAGAACATCTTTATCAGGACTAAATAGATTTGTCCCAGTTTTCTTCCAGATTTAGTTTGGTTTTTACTTAATAAATCTGACCCGGTTTTTTAGGGCTAGTATAATCAAAAGTCATTGTAGCCCCCAGCGCCATCGTGGCTTAAAGAGTAACAGCTTGGCCCAGGCTCTGTGAAGAAATTCCTGCAAAAGCCATATGGTGATATTCTTGTTAACTGATTCCAATCGGGTTACTGATGGCAGCTAAACAGTTATCGGGCAAACTCGCAGTTATCCTGCACGCGGATGTCGTGGGATCCACCGCTCTGGTTCAACAAAATGAGCACAAAGCGCACACGCGTATCCAGGATTCTTTTAAGCGCTTTGGTGAAACGATTTCTAAGTATCATGGCCAGGTGCGCGAACTCCGCGGTGATGCACTGCTGGCCGAGTTCGACCGGGCCTCGGATGCAGTTGCCGCGGCCCTGTCTTTTCTATCTGATCAGGCTAAATTCAATGCGCAACTCGATGACGATATCCGACCGCTTGTGCGCGTCGGGATTGCCATGGGTGAAGTGGTTATTGCAGACAATACCATCACCGGTGCCGGGGTAGTGTTGGCACAGCGCCTGGAGCAATTGGCGGATTCTGGGGGAATATGCATAACGCCAGCGGTCCGTGAAGCGATTCCGCGGCGCCTGCCGTTTGAGCTCGAGAATATCGGTGAGCAGGAATTAAAGGGATTCGATGAGCCTGTTGGCGTCTATCGTGTCGCATTGACGCGCGGGGCAACTGTCCCGCTTCCCGAACCCGGCCGAAGTAGCGGCCCCGCCGAGGGCTTGCCCAAGCTCAAAATTGTGATCACCGCGGCTGTCATCGCTGCAATCACTTATGGTGTTGTCAACTGGCAGCCTAAAGAACCGATCACTCCTGAACCCAAGGAACAGACACCATCCGAAAAACCCTCGATTGCGGTTTTGCCTTTCAACAACATGAGCGGCGACCCTGACCAGGAATATTTTGCTGACGGTATTACCGAGGACCTGACCACCGATTTATCGAGAATATCGGGGCTGTTCGTGGTCGCACGCAACTCCAGTTTCTCATACAAAGGAAGATCGATGGACCTGCGCACGGTTGCACGGGAACTCGGCGTGAAGTACATACTCGAGGGCAGCGTGCGTCGCGTTAACGATCAAATTCGAATCAACGCGCAGCTCGTGGACGGTGAAACCGGCGGTCATATTTGGGCAGATCGATTCGATGGAGCCATGGCCGATATATTCTCGTTGCAGGACGATGTCAATCGGGAGATCGTTGCGAAGCTGAAAGTAAATCTTACCCCGACTGAAGAAGAAAGACTGGTTAAGGTAGAAACTGTCAACCCCGATGCCTACGACATGTTGTTGCGCGGACTCCAACAGTATACCTATTATTCACGTGAATCGATGGTAACGGCACGCGACATGTTCAAGCAAGCCGTCGCGCTTGATCCAAACTATGCGAGAGCCTATTCCAATATCGCCCTGACCTATGGGACCGAGATAAATTTCTATTGGACACCGAACCGGGAGGAGTCGATTAGGCTAGGTCTGGAATATGCCAATAAAGCACTGCAACTGGATGATAGCATTCCGCAAATTTACCTGACTCGCAGTATTCTTTATCTATCACAGCGGCAACATGAGGCCGCGAGGGAGGCGGCAATGAGGACTATTGAGGTGTTTCCGGATTACGCAGACGGGCATGCGGCACTGGCCTTTGTCTTGAGCTACTCGGGGCAATATGAGCAGGCACTAGAAGCTCTTGAGCGCGCGAAACAGTTAAACATCCAGGTCACAGGTGTTTATTTCGGTGTCGAGGGACGGATTTTTTTCCTGATGGGCAGATATACAGATGCGCTCGCATCACTAGAGAAAAGTATTGAGCTCAACCCGGGATTTGATCGTACCCACCTGACTCTCGCAGCAGTCTTGGTCCGGCTTGGTCGATTAGATGACGCTGCCTGGTCGGTTGAAGAAGCGCTGGCAATCAGCCCAGAAATAACCCTTGCGAAAGAACGCCGCGAAGCTAACTATCTGCATGAAGCCGATCTGGAAAACTATCTCGACGCGCTGCGTGACGCGGGAGTACCCGAGTGACTCGGGGCTAATCCCCAGTATTCGGTTAGCGGTCAGAAAATGAACACCGACATTAACGAACTCGAAGAACTCAACAGGCTGACCTGGAAAGCGATTACAGCCCGTAGGGATATGGTTACGGGTAGCGAAATTCAGGTGCCGAAACCGGTCCCTACAGAAAGACGAGACGATGAATCCCGCTTCGATAATGCTCTGCCGGTTCTGCGTCATCTCGATCAGGCATTGTCACTCGCGGCACACTACAAGCTGGCGGAAATCGCCAATAAGTTCTCGCGTGTCGTGAGCGAGATGAGATGGTCACAAAACCCACATTACACTGAACATAATAGCAGCTCTTCTTTTCTAGCCGGTTACGCGTACGCGGGTTTTTCTGGGCCCGAGGCCCCTATTCTGTGTGCAGTACCTCGGGGAGGCCTTTTGCTACTCGGCCCAGATGTTGTGTACCCGGGCCATCACCATGAGCCCAGAGAGGTGTATCTGGTCCTTACTCCGGGTTCGCAGTGGTGTCTCGATGAGGGCGGTTGGTTTGATGTTTCGCCCGGAGATTTAATATTGCACCACAGCTGGCAATCGCACGCGATGCGAACCCATAATAAGCCGTTACTTGCCTTTGCTGGGTGGCTGGACGCAGGCGACCGCCGTGCGATCGATTGGTCGAAGAATAGCGCCTAGAAAAAATAAACACTAAACATATCTGTCTCGGTTTTAACTGTGATTTTCTGTGAAAATAAACTTATCCCGGTATTCAATGCGGACGCTGGCTTTACGGTATGCTAAGCCCTGATCCATCCAAATCGAGATTGAAATCATCCCCCGACCTATGACAGCCGATGCCTACAAGCGCAAGTTAACGGCCATTTTATATGCTGACATTGCCGGCTATTCGCGGTTGACCGGTAGTGACGAGGAGGGCACTCACCGCCGTGCAATGGAAGTTCTTGATTATGCCAGCACCCAGATTAAAAACAGTGACGGCACAGTTCTACGCTACGCGGGCGACGCTATTCTGGCGGAATTTTCGAGTGCGGTAACAGCAGTAAAATGCGCGGTCAGGATCCAGACAGAATTACACAGCCAGAACCAGGCGCTCGACGATCACAAAAAGATTCAGATCAGAATTGGGGTTAACATCGGTGACGTTATCGAGGACCGCGGTGAAGTGTATGGCGATGGGGTCAACCTGGCGGCCCGGCTCGAGACCAGCGCGCCCGAAGGCGGCATTTGTATATCGTCTTCTGTCTACGATCAAACCCATGGCAAACAGGAGGCCACATTTACCGATGGCGGAGAGCAGCAGTTTAAAAATATTGGTCGCCCGGTTAATGTGTTTTATTGGGAACCGGAAAAAAAACAGCGCATGCCCGAAGAGTTAAATACAACAGGTACATCGGAGAGATCCTCGATCGCCGTACTAGCGCTGACCAATATGAATCAGGATTCGGATCTCGATTTTATTGGCGACGGCATTACAGAAGATCTAATCACCGCCTTGTCCAAAATTCGCTCGTTCAAGGTTATCTCACGTGAAAGTACATTCTCTTATAAAGGGACAGCTATTGATGTGCGCCAGGTGGCCAGCGAACTCGGCGTTCAATTCGTGCTCGAGGGCAGCGTGCGCAAGGCGGGTAACCGCGTGCGGGTGACTGTTCAGCTGATCGATGCTAAAACCGGACACCATGTCTGGGCCGAACGCTACGATCGCGAAATGGAGGACATCTTCGATTTGCAGGATGAAATGGTCATGGTCATTGCTTCGGCGCTTGAGCCCGAATTAAGTGCGTTTGAGCGCGAGCGCGCGGTGAGCAAACCGCCTGAGAATCTCGACGCCTGGGAGCTTTATCAACGTGCATTGTGGCATATGTGGACCTACAAGGATGAAAATATTAAGACCGCACTGGAGTTGTTTAAACGTTCGTCCGAAGCGGACCCTAAATTTGCTCCGGCTTATGCCTACTGCGCCTATTGCTGCTATCAGTTCGTGATTTTGGGTAGCGCGGAAAACCCGGATACACTACTTCAGGAAGGTATGGCAGCCGCAAAGATGGCGCTGCTATGCGATGACAGAGATGCGATATCGTATTTCGCTATCGGCCGCATTCATATGATGCTGGGCGATCATGACGCGTCGATCGCGGCACTGCGAAAGTCGATCGAGCTCAATCCCTGCTTTGCCCAGGCTTACCACGGACTTGCGTTTGCGTTATCACTCGCGGGGGAGCTCGAAGAGTCCAAGCATACAACCAAACATGCGGTCGCGATGAGTCCGCGCGACCCAATGCTGTGGGCCTTCACCATTGTCCATGCGCTGAACTACATTCTCAGCCAAGAATACGATGCGGCGTTGGAGTGGGCCAACCATACTTTGCAGATTCCGAATGCAATCGGCTACTGGCCACATGCCGTCAAGGCCTCCGCGCTGGCTAATCTCGGTCGGATTGACGAGGCGAAACAGTCTCTTGCCGCGGCAGTGGCGGCGAAACCAGATCTGTCGATCGACTTTCTCGAAAAAAACCTGCCGACAAAGCAAGTCGGTGGATTGGAACCCTATCTGAATGGCTTGAGAGCTATCGGACTTGAATAGTCTAACAACGGGCGATATCGGGGACAGATCCAATCATGACTCTCAACTATCACTCAAATAGATTTGTTTAATCATAAAACGGTATTTACGAAATATAGGCCGTATCAATAGGTAATTAATTCTGTAGTGTTTAGCTCACGATTTTTCTCGATCAATTGACACTGAACCCTTTGATTATTTACTGCGCCCAAGTTTGATTGATACAAAAATCTATTACTGAAAGCCAGTAATGGTCTCGATGATAATGTCACCCGTTTTCTGGCTGTACAATGTGTATTCACTTTCCCCAGTAGCTTCAATCCAGAAACAATCATCAAACACCTTAACCTTGGAATATTCGACACACAATTTGTTATTTACTGTCCACCACTTTCCGTTGTAGAAGCCGTCACGATACTGGCCGGATATTTTCGCTTTCTTACCCAACATTGCGCTCCTTTTACTCGAATGACTGCGATAGCCCTGCAACGCGATTGAATCGCGAAACTCAAACATGACGGTGATTCCGGAATAAGCATCGATAATCTGCTCGCTTGTGAGGAGCCGAGACGGATCTACTGGTGGCTCGGTGAGAGCGGGTTCTGAGATAACAGGTTGTGGCTTGCTACCATACATTTCACTATTGATTCTTCTCCGAAGTTTGCTTGCTTCATTCAGTTCCCCATCGCTCATTTCCACGCTCAATAATTTGGCTACGCGGGCGGCCTCGTCCTGTCGGTGATCAAACGCAGCGCCCATCCAAGCCATCCCCTTTACCGTGTCTTTAGGCACCAGATTGCCTTCCGAGTACAGTAATCCGAGGTTGTACATTGCTTCCGAATTCCCTTGAAGCGCCGCTTTTTTGTACCACTTTTCCGCCTCACTGCCTTGTTTTTCAACACCGAGGCCCTGTTCGAACATAAGCCCGAGTGTATTCATCGCCTTGGTATATCCGTGATGTTCAGCTAATGGAAGTAGTATCTCGTAGGCTGTTGCATAGTCACCATTGTCAAATGCGTCTATCCCGTCATCAATTTCATCCCCACTTGCGATAGCGGAGAAGAACATGAATGCAATTAAGAGGCAATTACTGCCAACACGGTGTATTTGCACAACGATCTTTCGTTTGTAATTTTTAATTCTGTATCGCACTTAACTTATTGGTTTTCTAAAACCTTACCGTCCTTCTACCTTGTGCCGTCCTGCTTCGACCAAACCAGATTTCAACCCTTAGCCTCAATTGTGGATTCAAGTCAAAGTCGTTCGACTCGGGAAAAGCCGCTATCGGCCACGCCTCAAATGCCAGCCAGTTATATTTTGGGTGAATCAGCTTATATCTCAACCTGAGCTGATACTCCTCACAATCCAGGGTCTCATCAACTTCATTCGGGTTTGAGCATCCAAATGCGAGCGCTTCATATGCGATTGCAGAACGTCTGGAAAGCCGATTGAAAAAACTAAATCGTTGCTCGTATAGCGTGCTGTCACTGTTTTCAAATGAACGGATCCGAGAAGCCGATCGAAATAACCACGGCCGACGATCACCTCCAACGGCAACTTCTCTAAACTCCCTGGTGTCTGGCAGCGGACGGCCGAGGGTGCGATCGAAGTCGAGGCGAAAATCGTTCTCTAATCCGTCGTCTGAAAAATACGTGAGTCTGTTGAGGAGACGCGATGTCCAGCGCTCACCAATCTTGAAATTCCGACGCAGTTTAAATCGTGTATATGCTTGGTCAGAACTGACTCCTAAAGAAGCGGATAGTCGCCACTTTTCATCATCCCTTATATTAAAATCGAGCGCCGCTGTTGTTTCTTCGTCGTCATTTCCACTCAATGGAGACCCCAGACCTCCCTCGCTATCGCTGTATTCCAGTTCATCTGTGGAGCTCACCAGCAGCCGCAATCTGCCTTCAGCAGCTGGTAGAATCCATTTGATATCGACTTTGGGATCGAATTCGGTGCCTTCTCCTTCGATCGCATCGATATCAAGCCGTAACCGAACGGAAGTCTGATTGAGTTCGTCAAAAGTTATGCTGGGGTCAAGAAACCTATCTGCAGATTCGCCCATACTCTCGATCTTGTCTGAAATAATGCCGTGCCAGCGAGTCAGAAATTTATCCTCGTTAGTGGATGAATCCTCAGTTTCCGCAGTCTTGGATACTTCGGTAAACTGGGCGATTTCAATACTGGCCTTATCTTGTTTAGAAGGGTGATCGATTGGCGGCGCAGTTGCAGCCTGCGCGAGATTCACTGAGGCTAAAAAAAGTAAACTCGCAACAATAATAATACCCATCCGTTTCAGGTCGAAACCACAGTAATGCAGTACTCTATTACAGTGCAGAAATAAGATGGTCGGTGTATCCGCTGTACCGCTCTCGTGGACGTACATAATATTAAGTTTGAAACAGGAGAGCCACTCCGTTCTTCCAATAACCTGCGCGTTAATTATTCTAGCTTTTAATTCAAATCATCAGCATAAATATCTGCATAAAATTTGATTCCTGTCATCTTTTTCCGTCATGGTTTTCAAATATTTTATTTACCATTTGTCGCACCGTGGCAATGTGCTCTGGCCCTAGACCGCAGCAGCCACCAACTAAACGAGCGCCATTATTAATCCATTTCTTCGCGCAATTCGCGAACTCGTCAGTCTCAATCACATCAATAAATTGCCAGTTTGGCATCTTAAAGTAACCGGATTCCGGATAGATTCCGATAGGTCCGTCCCAATAATTTTTGACGATCCCCATGGCATTGTCTACATCTGAAACTGGTGTATGCATAACGTTAATCATCATGGCCGGAAACTCGGACAGGCCTCTGACTAAGCTCTCAAAATCCAGCTGTGCATAATCAAACACCGATAGCGATTGACAGCCCTTGTGGGTCTGCGCACTCATACCGATCCAGATCGGCAAACCAGTATCCATGGCGGCCTCGATTGCGGCAACTGAAAAGTCGAGTTGCTCACACATCTCAAGCGCAATCAGATCAACGCCAGCCTCGGCGAGAAGCTCGGCTTGTTCCTTGGTCGAAAAACCTACCGCTTCGGGTGTATGCCACTTAAGATCGTCTGTCGGCGCCCATTCGCAAATGGAACCCGCGATGGCAACGGGCTCCTGTGCAACGCTATCGCGGGCCTCCTGTGCCAGTTTGACCGCATTCAAATTAATTATCTTTACCTCTTTCCCAAGACCAGCTGGCTCTAGCATATGACGAGCAGAAGCAAAGGTATTGGCGATGATGACCTCGGCTCCCGCGGCGATAAAATCTTCGTGCACCTGCCGCACAACATGGGGGTGAGAAAGTACTGCTCGACCACTCCACACCTTGCCATCCATGGGCACAGCGGATTTTTCAAGTTGCGTCCCCATGCCCCCATCGATCACAACAGGCGGGCCGTTACCGCTTAGTCTTTTTTCGAGCCAGGAAATGCAGTCCTTCATATATTCAATCTAGGCCGGTTAGGAAACGTTAAGATCGTCTGGTAAAAAGCTTGCAAAATCATGCCGAATAAATTAATCACTTATCACCCTTTTATCAAAGTGCGCTGTAAAGTTGATTGTTATTGTGAACCAGTCATAAAGACGAAGTAAATATGGGGTATACAATCGGATGGATGTTCGGAGTTGATTTAACTACATCTCTTCCCTCAGAAACTAATTCCCAGAAATAAGTAGATGTGTCTCGGTTTTTCTTATCGTATCAGGTTCTTTTAATATCTCTATAAAAAGTACCTCTGTGAATACAAAGTAGAAGATATAATCACCTGGCTTCTAATCTGAGGCGCGACGCAACATCAGATCGGCTTAGGTACCGATGTAGGATTGTTGATTGGAAAATTAGGGAGAGTTCATGCGACCTGGCAACCTTCTCGTATTGTTCGGTGCACTCAACCGCCCGACCATGCCTGCATTCTCCGTCCTGTTCACACTGGAGCCCCTGTCCCGCTCCATTATTGTCACAGTCGTGCCGTTGATGGCATTCGAACGATTTGGTACCGCGCAGAACGTTAGCATCTTTTTCTTCGTGCTAGGGATATTGGGAGTAGGAATGAGTCTGGCGGTTCCGTGGATTGTCAGTCGCTATACACGGCGCGGCACTTTTTCCATCGGAGTTATAACCGGCGTTATTTCCATGGGCTTGTTCATGCATGGTGAGGTATGGTCATTCTGTGCAGGCATGGCTTTACACCTTTTTGCTTCATCCTGTATCGATGTATCGCTCAATCTCTATATGATGGAACACATTCGACGTCAGGAGTTTGGTCGATACGAGCCGGTCAGGATGTTCTTCCTGGCTTTTTCGTGGTGTGTCGGACCTTTTCTTGGCGTGTACCTGAGAAACACAGTTAACCCCGCTGCACCCTTTGTGTTCGGTGCTATTACAGTCACCCTTCTGGCAGCCTACTTCTTTTATCTGCGGTTTACCGACAATCCGGCTGTGACCGGTGCTCGGCCGGCAGTAACCAACCCGATGAAGTATCTGCCGCGTTTCTTCATTCAGCCGCGCTTGCAGCTGGTCTATGCTCTGTCGGCTATGCGCTCGGGCTGGTGGACTATGTATTTCATATATGTACCCATCTATTGTGTGACGGTAGGTCTGGGCGAAACTACCGGCGGTGCTCTAGTCTCTTTGGCAACAGCATTTGTCATGACGACACCTTTACTACGGGGCTCAATTCAAAGACACGGTATTCGTCGTATCTTGGCAGTCGGGTATTTTGGAACCGGCATCATGACTATTGTGCTCAGCCTGGCTATGGGCGTTCCCCGTCTGGCTGTTGGGATCATACTCGGTGCGGGTCTTTTCGCTGTCTTGTGTGACTCCGTTGGAAACGCCCTCTTCTATCGCGCTGTTCATCCATACGAGCGATCAGAAATGGCCACCGTATTTGGCAGCTATCGATCTGTATCAAGCCTGACATTCCCAGGGGTCTATTCCGGGGTACTGGCAGTATTCCAGCTGCCCGCCGTTTTTACCGTTACCGGTGTGGGTATGATCGCTGCCAGCGTGTTAACTCGTTATATCCCGAAACGAATGAGATGATAGTTAGAAACCGGGACATATATGATTACCTATTGTGGCCCCAGAAACACCCCGGTTTTTCTGCTGTATCAGCGGGATTTGCACACGCTGCTGCTTTTCTAGTATAAGTTTTCCATGAACAGAACAATCCTCTCGCTCGCTTTAATTTTCTTAACGTCTGCCTGCGCAACAAGCCCCACCGGACGTAGCCAGTTAATGTTGATTTCACCAGAATCTGCCATCGTCGAATCGAAAAGGGCTTATCTGACGACGGTTAATGACCTGGAGGCAAAAAACAAACTGGTCAATGATCCAGCGACGGTGGGGAGAGTGCAGAACATTACTGGTCGACTTGTGACGGAAGCGATCAAGAAGTACCCGCGATCTGCAAACTGGGAGTGGTCCGTGGCCATAGTCGACGATCCTGAAACCGTCAATGCCTGGTGCATGGCCGGGGGTCGAATGGCAGTGTACACCGGCTTGTTCGAAAAGCTAAATCTGACTGATGATGAGTTTGCCCAGATTATGGGTCATGAGATTTCCCATGCTCTGGCTAACCATACAGCTGAAAGGATGTCGGTTGCCATGGCAAGCAGCCTGGGCGTGCTCGCGGTCGGGATCGCCTCAGACAACCGCGGTGCGACAATGACAGGCGCGGCGCTGGCAGCAACGCTGGCTCTTGAACTACCCAATAGCAGAACCGCGGAGTCCGAAGCAGACCGGATTGGTCTCGAACTGGCTGTGCGCGCCGGGTTTAAACCGGGCGCAGCGGTAACTTTGTGGCAAAAAATGGGATCGGTTGGAGGAAGCCCACCTCAGTTTCTCAGCACCCACCCATCTCCAGGTAACCGTAAAGACCGATTAGCCGAGTTGATTCCTGAAATGAGCAAGTTGAATCCTGACGGAAAGCTGTCCCCCATTCATCCGGTGCAGATTATCCAGTAATTAGTCTCCCGGACTGAAACCAAGTCCCTCTGACCCAAAGAGCGTCTCCAGCAATATTCGGAACAAACCTAATTACTATTCGTCTTTCAGAGCTTTGTCGCAAGGCTTAAAGAGAACTGTCCCGGTTAGTTGTATTGGCTTCTTCCGAGATTGGCTCACCAGGGCCAGAGTAAAAACTTCGGTTAACCTCCTTTTTTAAACGTTCAATCAGTGACTTAACCTTGCTCCGCTGACGGATAATGTCTGATTTCAATTGTCTGCGCTCTTGTACCAGACAATCTTTGTACTCCTGACTTACCTCAAGGTCCGGCGACGGCATCCAGCCCGACTTCGAATCATCACTATCAGTAATAATCCGATCATTCTTTTGTGCGAGTTCTACTAAGCTGCGGCTGTTATCAGCAAACTGGGGTAAGTTAGTTGAAATTTGATGATAGGTGGTTTTTCTGATTGCTCCGCATATGTCTTCAAATTTCTGCTCCAGCCCTGCGCTCTGCAGTGTTTTTAAACATTGAGAGAGTTGAATTTTTACATCTAAATAGTGCTCGGTATCTTCAAGGGACTTCAGGTCCAATATGTCGGTAGTCAACTTACCCGTTGTTGGAAAAATAAAGACTTTATCTAGAAACTGATCCCAGTGGTTAATAGCATCATTTAAAAGAGTGAGCTGGTTTATATCGATTTGATACCTAGACAATGCCTGATGCCCGGTACCATTCTCGACTTCCGCTTTATATAGTGCCTCCATAACTTTCTCTGACTTATTCAAACCTTAACCACATTAAGAATACTCTCGTTACATCGCCGAGTGGCGAATATTTACCCCATCATTACAAAATGTTACAAACTAAAAAATAGCTTAGATGACCGGTTGGTTTTGACAAATTAAACAACACTGGCCCCTTTGATCTCAGATAAGCGCAACCGGCTCATCACCGGGAACAGAAAACCAGCCAACGTGTCCGTATTGTATTTGATTTTTCGAGCGCTGAACTGTCTTAAACCGCGAAAAGAGACCATGCATGTTTTCTTTCTTCCAACTATGCTCAATCAGTAGAAAAACGAAACCGTAAATAAACAGCCAGAGCTAATTGGTGCTTGTAACTAACGCCTAATTAACGGTAATAATTGTGACAGACAAACCCGAGAACAACTTAAGAAATTAATCTTTCCAGGATTTTTCTTAGCGAGGCAATCGCCAGACCTTTGACAGCAACTGATTTATTAACCCGAAAACCAACTAAAAGTCCCCGATGAAGATCACCGAAATACGCACAACCCCGCTAAAAATACCCTATTTAACACCCTACCACTGGACTCAAGGTTCGGTGGACGGTGCCGTGGTGATCCTGGTGGAAGTGCATAACGAACAGGGTCTAATCGGTTATGGCGAATGTATCGGTACACCGTCCGCATCCGCAATACAGGATTACCTGCAACTGATTGCGAATTACTGCATTGGTAGAAGCCCGTTTGAGAACACCAGGCTGATGCTCGAATGCTACCACGCTTTATTCCAAGCATTCGGAACATGCAGTTCGCCGCGCTATGCGGGTCAGGTGTTCGCTGGCATCGAGATCGCGCTTTGGGATGTGATGGGTAAAGCCACTGGTCATGCCGTGCATTAACTGCTTGGCGGCGCGCCGCACGATGAAATCCGGTATTTCGGATTTCCGCAGGGTGAAACCGCAGAGGAAATCGTCGCCCACGGACAGCGAAGGCCTGTCTGCGCTCAATCAGGTTCGTGCTGCCAGTCCGGTCGGAATTGCTGCGGACCAACTGGTGTTCACGCCCCAGGACGCCTTCAACGTCTGCCGCGAGAAAGCGGCCGATCTGATCGTCCTAGGCCTTCATGAAACGGGCGGTATCAGCCGGTTTATCAAGACCGCCCATGTGGCCGAGACCGCGGGCATCAATATATGCATCCACGGTCTTTACGAGACCGGCATCACCACCTGCGCCGCCAACCAGGCGGCGGCAACCATCGCAAATCTGAATGACGGCAACCAGTACATGAACCACCTCCTGGCATGGGACATTATCGAATCCCCCGACCTCAGCCTGCGGAACGGCCAGCTGCCAGTTCTAAATGGCCCCGGACTCGGATTCGAGTTGAATTTTGATGCCGTGGCGCGGGCTAGTGATAACTATTTGAAAGCAGAAAAAGGTTAAATGGTCAGGCCCGATTGAAGGATTTTTTACTCTGACCGCAAAATTCGAGAAGTCTGTGAAAATGGGTCTTTTCCGATTTCTCCACCGGATTTTCCTTGTTTATCCCGCTTTTTTCGGTTTTTCGGGACTGAATACTAGAAAGTTGCGTCCGCAAGTAAAATTCCGTACCATGAAATAGCGCGATCAACCAGTCTGATAGGATCATTTATTAATCCACATTATAAAGACGGTGATCGGAGGTGTGATTGGAGGAACTCAAAAAAGAAAAAAGTGGCAGTAAAGTGGTGTCAACCGGATTAAGTTGAGCGTAATTGGGCTTTTTTATGTCCGCTCAAACAAAAAAATTAGGAACGCACCATGCCCGAGAAACCAAAGACACCGGACCCAGTCGACATACCCGCCGCACTCACCACGGGCACATTGACCTGGAGTGAGAAGAAATTTCCAAGTGCCGTCTACCCTGCTCATTTAAAGGACAACTCAACTCAGTCGCGTCGATTAGAGGCCTTGGATTTGGTCAAGTCGATCAACGAACAATCCAAATCGCAACTTTATCACCAGGCGGATCTGGGCACGAAGTCCAGCGCGCTAGGGGGCGTCAGCGTGCAACCTCATTTGTTGGATGGAGAACGCACCCAACGAAGAATCTTCTATATTCGTGGGAAAGGATGTACGTGGGCACGGGCTAACGGTGGCGGTTGCCTCATGTGCGGACACGTAAGCGGAATGGACACGCAAGACTGCGTGTCGATGGCCGACTATATCGAAGGATTTCGCGAAGCATTCTTTAGCTATGATTACTCCGACACAAAAGTGGTCGCCATCTACAATGGCGGTTCTCTGTTGTCTTCGTCCGAAATACCTACTGCAGTCCGGCACGAATTACTGCAAACGGTAGCGTCAAACGAAGATGTCGAAATGGTTATCTTCGAATCATTACCCGAGCTTGTGACACGTAAGTCAATTGCCTCAGTAAGGGAGGCGGTCGGTAACAAACGACTACAGATCGGAGTGGGTTTCGAAAGCGTCAACGACGATATTCGATTATTCTGTGTAAACAAAAGAAACACACTGTCGGATTACATTAACGCTTTCACGGTAATGCGTGAATTCGAGGTCGAGGCGCTAGCGTACTGTCTGATGAAGCCCGTGTTTCTAGACGAACAGACAGCGATCGACGATTGCGTGCGGTCGGTAAAATTCGCCTTCGAGCACGGAGTGAAGTCGGTTAGCATTGAGCCTGTCTCCGTCCAGGACAACACAACCGTCGCGCGTCTCAACGAAGCAAACCTTTACCGATCGCCCTGGACCTGGTCGTTGTTCGAAGTTATTCGTCAGACTCACTTTCTGGGAGACGTCCGGGCGGGAGGGTTCGAACTGTATCCACCTCCTCGAGAATATGTTCACAACTGTCCAAACTGTGATGAAAAATGCTACCAAGCGCTGCGCGAATACAATGCGACCGGCAAAACCAGCCATTTTGACGACATCGATTGTAACTGTAAATTGGCGTGGCGACGGGAACTGGAAGACCGCCATCAAGACGACCTTGTTGACCGCATTTTAAGCCAGCTCCATAGTGTTGCCGAGACGCCGGATCAATCTCACGGCTCCGGACATCAGGTACTGTTCAGAGACCACATCGATGCAAACGACCTCGCTCTTTTAATTGATGCTACTGACCGCTGGGATCAGTTTCTAGACAAAGTATTTGTTACACCAACGGCTGAGAATATGAGCGCCGATATACTGGAGCAGATCTCCCTTGAGGATACCGAGCACTACCTGGATGTAAAGATTCAACTGTCTCGATGTTTAAGAACAGTAGAGAGCGCTGCGCTGAAACAGAAATTTGAAGACATGTGCGGACGAATCAGGAAAGCTACCCTTCACCACATTTCGACCACCTTACCCCAGTTAGTTGATAACAGCCGCAGCGTAAAAGAATTCGAACAAAAAGATGATCGTAAGCACATAGATAGTTTGATGCTAGAGCACAAACAATTAGAATCAGAATTCATCCGCCAGCAGAGTGAAATTAAGTCGCAGATTGCGCGTTTAATAAAGGAGGTCAGGAGAAATTTCTACTAGCATCTTAGTGAGTCGTAGTTACAAGACGCAATTCTTATGACATGTCATTGAAAATAATTCTATCCCGGTTTTAGTCTCGTAGCGGCAAATAACAAACGCAAATTGCCGAGTAAAACGTGTCCGGTTTGCCAACTACCGTTCACATGGCGTAAGCGCTGGCGTAACAACTGGGATCAGGTTAAATATTGCTCCAAGCGCTGCGCGTGGAAGCGGACTTAGTCAATAAAACCTACAGATTAAATAGTTCTGTTTCGACTCTTTCCTAATGCTGCGTCGATTACTTGATTTGCATCTACTTACCGTGGCGTTCAGTCTCCTAAACTCTCGTGGAAATGGACAAAATCCGGAGAAACAGATGAGTGTAAAAGTCGAAGAATTGATGACCAAATCGGTCGTGACCGCCGAACCGCATCAGAGCGTCGAGCATGTGCGCAGCATGCTGGAAAATAACTCAATCAGCGCAGTACCTGTGGTGGATAGTGATGGCCATCCAGTGGGGATCGTGTCTTCTACTGATCTGGCGCATGAGCTAAAACCTAACACGCCGATCAGCCATGTTATGACCAAAAAAGTCTACACCGTGCCGCAGTATGACGACACCAGTATTGCCGCACGGATAATGCGTAACCATAATATTCACCGCGTCGTCGTCACCCACGAACAGACTGTAGTGGGCATGTTAAGCGCATTCGATCTGCTCAAACTCGTCGAAAGCCACCGCTATGTGGCCAAAAACGCGCCGACGCCCTCAAAACGCAAAGGCAGCAAACTTAATTGAGGACCAGTGAAACTAAAGACATATCGCTGCGCCGCTAAGATAGTCTCTGCCGTACATGGCGGCAATATGCCGGATCCGTCATACGTCAATACCTGCTGCAGTTTGGTGTCTCCCGACTACGGGATTTCAGTGGCAGCCGTATATCGTTACAGTGAAGATAAAGGGATTTACAAAGTCAAAGATTCCGGCGGTGTGAGTCCGGAAGACGCAGATCTCGCCTTTCGCAAACAGGAAACGCGATATGCTAGTGGCTGGTATGACAGTATTACCTCGGATAGTTTTGGTCAGCCAGGGGGTTTCAGACTGAAGCCGAGGAACTGGTTTGAACAGTTGGACCATGAGCGATAGGAAATGCCTTGCGCCAAAACGCCGTCTGATATTCTCCGTAAATGAAACTGTCTTTTGACATTGTGTCATCACCGATCAGTGGCCTGATTACCGTCTCCTGATTCGGGTTCACAAATAGCGGTATCGAATAGCGGTCATTTTCGCCCCGGTTAATGACCCGATGCTTGGTCGAGGAAAAGCGGCCGCCGCTCCAGATCTGCATAATATTCCCAAGGTTAACCACAAACGTATTCTCTATAGGCGGCGCACCAACCCACTCGCCTTTCTTGTTCTGTATCTCTAGTCCGCCATGGCCATCCTGCCACAGAATTGTAAATGCCCCGGAATCGGCGTGCGGAACCACGCCTATGTGGTGTTCATCTGTCGGAGTTTCCTGTGGAGGATAATGGTTCAACTTAAGTCTGGTAGTCGGATTATCAAACAACGGAACAAGCGTCTCAACATCCAGATCCAGTGATCGCGCAAATCCCCGCATGAGAACACGACCGAGCGCCTCCACGGCAATAAAGTAATCCTCCATCGCCGGTCTGAATGCCGGCAAGTCCGCCGGCCACCGATTGGCTCCATCCAATGACCGCTCAGCGGTCTCCGGCGTTTCGTGACCGACCCAGAAACCTTCCTGGTGGCTGGTCGCTGCGCGTTCTTCGCCTTCAAAGCTCCGATAGTTGAGCGGCAGATAACCGCGCATTTTATAGTCGACCCGCAGTTGCTCTTTGCGCATGACTGGCTGTTTGAAAAACAGCTGTGCCTGCTGATGCAATCTAGAAACGATCTCCGCACCTATCCCGTGATTCTTGACATAGAAGAAACCCACCCTTTCGCAAGCATCTGCTAACTGCACGATGGTTGCGGCATCATCCGACTGAGCAATCAATGGCGAAAGATCGATCACTGGAATCTCAGAGAAATCCAGCTGAGGAGCGATTGATAAGCTCATCTTTTTAACTCTCCAAAAATTTGATCCAAAACCCAGTTGTCCAGTGCATGAACACAGTGCTCTGCGCTGGAAAATCGACCCGCTGCGTGCAGCCCCGCCATATGTCCTTTTTGCTGATTCTCCGCAATCGCATTGTCTTCCGCTGTCGCGGTTTGCCAGCGATGATAATAAGCGGCAGCACCTTGCGTAAAGTTTTCCAGTGCCACCGTCGATGTCGGAAAGCAGCCACCCACCACAAGGCTGGTCTCGTTAACTGATACGGGCTTAATATCAAGCCACCACACACAGTCCTGGGAGAATACCAGCTGGAGGCAAGGATAAATCACGGTGAACCAGGTACCCTGCTTTGCCTTTTCACCCAGGGAATGGATGAACGGGAATGCCTGAAACTCTCCGGGAAGTGTCGCGATACTTTTCTGTTCATCGCTCAAGACATAGAGCGCATCCCACTGTCCTGTCGTGGCGACTGATTCTGATCGCTGGGCACCAAGCGTCGTCTGATGGACAGTGCCTGTGTGATACGCCTCCAGCGCATTTTCAATCACAAACTTCCAGTTGGCCTTGATTGTAAAATCGAAACGCCGTGTGCACACAAGACTCTCTGGATCATGCCCTTGCATCGTATCCGGCAAGTCCCCAAGCCACGTCAACAAATTAGACGCCGCATCATCAAAATTAATAAATATAAATCCACCCCAGGTTTCAAGCCACACCGACTGAAGCGAATAGTCATCTTTATTGAATTCGGTGGCATCCATTCCCGGCGCGGACCTGAGCCTGCCATCATGCGCATAAACCCAGGCATGATACGGACAGACAAAGCCCGCACAGCAGCCGCCGGTATCCTTCAACCTGGTTCCGCGATGGCGACAAGCATTCAGAAATGCATGCAATCCGTTTTCCGAATCACGGCACACAATGGCAGCACCAACAACCGTATCTACCACCAGGAAATCGCCCGCTTGTGGCAACTCGTCTGTGCGCCCAGCAAAATGCCAGGCGCCGGAAAAAATCCGGTCTCTTTCCATTTCAAAAAACCCATCCGAGGTATAACAGTGCCCAGGCAACGCCGATGCTTCTAACAAAGGCTTGCGCACTGCACTGTAATCTGGTGAATCTGACACTCTAAACTCGCATAAACAGTGAATGAAAATTAAACTGAAAATTTTGAGGTAATTTCATTGGATTATAAAAGACAGTTTTAGGCTTTTTTCAACGGTCAAGTCCAACCAAACGTCCAAACTCAAATTAATAACCGTATTCATCTTATCCAGTCAGTCTGTCCCCTACTCTTCTACTCTTTGGGTGGCGAGGGTCTCATCATTGGTGCTTGCTGCTACTATCAAAACGGCGGACGGCTATTATTGAGGCATAGATCTACCAGATCATCGACACGTGCCGTGCCAGCACACATTACAGTATCCGCACCACCCCAGTATATTTTGACGCCGCCGTCATCATCCTCTACCGCACCGCAGGTAAAAACAACATTGTGCACGTAACCCGTTATCTCCCATGGACTTTCCGGGGCCAGTATCCATTCGTCGGCAACGCCGATAATTTTCGCGGGATTTTCCAGGTCATGTAAGGCTACGCCGAGACGATACACTGCACCGTCCATGGTTTCGAATACACCGTGGTAAATACAAAGCCAGCCACGGTCGGTGCGGATCGGCGTAGCACCGGGTCCGATTTTGCTCTCATCCCAATGATAGGGCACAGGTTTCATCAGCACTTCGGAATCACCCCAATGTATTAAATCTGGAGACCAGGATAACCACACCGACCAGGGATTGATTTCCGAATGCGGACGATCTAGCCGCGCGTAACGACCGTTAAAGCGCGCGGGAAAGATAACAACATTTCGCATGTCTGATTCCGAAATCAACGAGACTCGCTCCAAGGACCTGAAGTCCCGTGTCTTCGCGAGGCCGATGCGCACGCCGTGGCGTGAATAGGCGCTGTAGGTGATCAAATATTCCCCATCGATGCAGCAGATCCTGGGATCCTCCACTCCAAAGGCTTCGTATTCAGCAAAGCTGCCTTCGGTCGAGGGAACCATGAAAGGTGCCTGCCCAACCGTGAATTTGAAACCATCTACACTTTCGGCAATACCGATAATGGAACGACCGCTGCGAAGGTGAGATCGAAACAGCATAATAATTCGACCGTCATGCCTCGTAATACCGGCGTTGTGAACAGTTTCTACCGGATAAGGGATATCGTCCTTTGTCAGAATCGGGTTGGAATCATAACGCCTTATAACTGGTGGCGGTTTAGTTGCAACGGTCATAGTCATCCTCCAGCCGAATAATGTCGTCCTCTCCAAAATAATCGCCCATCTGGACTTCTACGATAACCAGCGGAACCTGGCCGGGATTCATGATTCGGTGGACTGCACCTTTTGGAATATCCACTGACTGCCCCGGCTTGAGCGGAATTTCTTTTTCTCCCACGGTGACCAGTGCTTCGCCGCTAACCACGGTCCAGTGTTCAGCTCGGCGCTGGTGCATTTGCAGACTCAACCGCTCCCCCGGATTAACAATGAGCTCCTTGATCTTATGGTCATCACGTTCAAGCAAATTTTCATAGTGCCCCCAGGGACGGTAGTTTTCACGATCCTCAAGTATCATCTGGTAGATGGCCAGGTACTCCTGCGCCATGCGCTGGCAGGTGAAACGCTTCTCTACATCATCCCGGCATAGGCGCCGGTCGAGGCTGTTAATTTTGCCAACTGCCTGTACGGCTGCATCCAGATCATCCACGATAAATCCGCTACGGCCATCTTGAATGAGTTCCGGCATTGAGCCCCGATCATATGCGATGACAGGTGTACCACAGGCCATGGATTCGACCACGCTCAGACCGAACGGCTCATCAAAATGAATTAGGTGCAACAGGGCCAGTGCGCCGCCCATTACCTCCTGTCTCTTTTCCGGCCCGATAGAGCCTATGTATTCCACTTTTGATCCATCAATGCGGAGTTCAATCTGCTCCTTGAAATAGGCCTCGTCCTGCACGATTCCGGCGATAACGAGACGTTTACCGGTTTTAACCGCGACCTCAATGGCATCATGAACCCCTTTTTCGGGGTGGATACGACCGAAAAACAGGAGGTAGTCACCTGTTTCCGGTTGATATTTGAATTGATTGAGATCTATCCCATGGTGGATTGTGGCAATGTAATCGAGTTCGACAGATTTGTCGGCTTCACTAATCGCCACATAATAGCTGCTGTCGTTATACTGTTTATAAACAGGCAATATAGAGGGTGAAGAAAATCCGTGGATGGTGGTAACAACCGGTGTATGCGTGAAGCCACTGAAACTGAGCGGTAGAAAATCATAATGATTGTGAATCAGATCAAATTCTTCTGCACGCCTGAACAACTCAGCGATATGCAGGCACTCCCATACCTTGGGGTCGATACCGGGATCTTCCGAGTAGGGTCGTTCGCAGACCCAGGCCAGTTCGCCTGAGGTGAGTGAATCCCCGCTGGCAAACAACGTTACGTCGACGCCCATCGCTACCAGTTGTTCGGTGAGGAGACTGACCACATTTTCCCATGGTCCGTAATGTCGCGGTGGTGTACGCCAGGATAAAGGACTTAACATCGCAATTTTCATGTACTATCCACCTGCCTGCTATTTCTGGGCATCGTAATTACGGATCTGGAGTTAAACTTAACCCCACGGTAACACGATACACTGGGTGAACTAAATTAAAAACAGCGCTGGCGCCGGACTGGAAACACGCACTCTCGTATGTGAACTGGTGAGAGTAAAAATGATATTTCTTATGCGAAATTTAGTCATTGTTGTAAAGCAGAATTAATAGTCTGCAAGACATTTGGACACACCTATGGCAGATATCAGCTCTATCCCCCCGGTACCGCAGGCGCGGCGCAAGCCCATCGTGTTAAATGCGAATATCGATCGCGTTATTACTCGTCCCTATATCCCGCCCACTGAAGAGCGTATCCGTAACATCATCAACCGGGTGCTGGATCTTGACGAGAACGAGGTATGTAGATTACTGGAAGCCGTCATGCACGACTTTTCTCCCCGTCACCGCTATTTCAGAGTGGTGCTGGAACGAAATTTCAACAGGGTAGTTTGCCATGTGCCTGATGGCAGTAATCTAAGCGAACAACGGCAGCTTCTGATCGGATCTTATTTCACCGCCGAATACTCCGTGGAGGCAGCAGCCCTGTTCAACCCTTCCATAGTTCAGGTTAAAAGTCTGAAAACCGATCCCAAAGGGGCTTGCCGATTCATCATGAGCTTCCGCGCTATCGGTGAAGGCCACATCTCGTCCATCGAGTTTCGCAGTGGAATCATTGATAAGAATAATGACATGTATTTTGATCCCCAGAGCAACTACGTGCGTACCCCCAGGGTCCATACTGATTCAAGCTACGATCGAGAGTTGTTTCATTTAAAACTTCGCGACATGGGAGCCAGTAACAAAGCAATAAAATGGCTGCTCGGCAATTTAGCGGACGATTTCACTTTCAAAGCGCTACAGAAAAACATTGATGAGCACCGTAACGGTAATAGAATCCGGGCAAGTGACAAAAAAGACGTCATGGAAAAAGCAATGTGGCTGGCGCGCTCCAATTACGAGATTGTATTTCAACCGGATCACCAGATTTCCGAGCGGGTTCTGTTTCCTAGATCAGAGTCAGAGAGCGCAGGGATCGAGGATGCCCGTTTCGTGCGTTTCGTGGAAGACGACGGCACGATTATCTACTATGCCACCTATACCGCCTATGACGGTAAAACAATCTTGCCACAACTTATGCAGACCACGGATTTCCTCTCGTTCAAGATCAGTACCTTGAACGGAAAACAGGCGCAGGGCAAAGGTATGGCCCTGTTTCCCCGAAAGATTGGAGGAAAGTACGTCTCGCTGTCGCGTCAGGATGGAGAGAACAACGCCATCATGTTCTCGGATAATGTTCATTTCTGGAACCAGGTCCAGACTTTGCAGAAACCTATGTTTCCGTACGAGTTTTTTCAAATGGGCAATGGCGGCTCGCCCATTGAGACTGCCGAAGGCTGGCTAGTTATTACCCATGGTGTCGGTCCGATGCGAACCTATTCTTTGGGCGTTGAGTTGCTGGATCTGGATGATCCGGTTCGTGTCATTAGCCGCATCAACGAGCCGATTCTGGTACCGAATGAGCATGACCGCGACGGATATGTACCAAATGTGGTATACAGTTGTGGCGCGATGATCTTTCAGAATGAGCTGATCATCCCCTATGCTTCGGCTGATCAGCGTTGCGGTATTGCAACCCTGAGCCTGTCAGGTTTGTTGGCAAGGCTGCGCTATAACAAAACATCCTACGGGAAATAGCCGAGGCGACAAAACCAGACCATGCCGAATCATTTGGCAACCACTGGTTTTTTATCAATTACCTGGGCAGACTCTTTTTCATCATCCCGATTGACCTCAATCTGACCCCGGTGTTTGTAAATGGCGAGTAAAGCCATAAGCCAGCACAGAGTGGATTCTGCTCCCTGATTTTCATTGACGCTGTGCGCCTGCAGCCCATCACGACAACCCCCGGTCGCATGATCATAGAGCGAAACATTTAGTTCGTTATCACCCTGGTACCAGTTAAAACAGCGGTAGGCGTAAGTGATCCATTCCTCATCCCGTGTGAAATTGAATGCTTCGAAACAGGCGTCCACCATCGCAGCGGCCTCGATGGGTTGCTGATCAAATTGGGCCTTAACGTGCCCTCTGCTAAACCAGCCATGGTTACCGATGGCAGCAAAAAAACACCCTGACTCATCGTGTTGAATCTCCTTTAACCAGTTGAGCGCACGCATAGCAGTCTGTAACATTTCGTCATTACCCAGCCATTGCCCGGATAACAATAAAGCCTGCGGCAAGCGTGCATTGTCATAGGTCAAGGTTTCTTCACACCAGGGCCACTCCTGGCTGGAGAGATTTCTGAACCATTGCATTAACTTATCTGAAAGTATTCTGCATAGGGTTTCGACCGGGATATTGTCACGCTTGTGAGACAAGAATGCATGAATACCAATGACGGTAAATGCAACGGCGCGAGGCGAAGTGAAATATTCAACCGCGGGTAAAGCGCGTTGGAATAAATCGGCGGCATGGCTTACCTGCCCATCATTCCGGCCCAGGGTCGCCGCGACTCCCAAACCCCACAGCGCGCGGCCATGAGAGTCCTCTGAACCTGTCTCTTCCAGCCAACAACGATCATAGGACATAAAATTACGAAACAGGCCGTTGTCGGAATTAAAAGCATGGTCGAGAAAACTCAGATAGGTGGAAGCAAGACCATTCAGCGAGGCATCTCGGGGCCGAAAAGCCTGCGCGGTAACAGCAACAATCAGTGCACGCGCATTATCGTCCACGCAATATCCATGTTGCCTATCCGGTACGGTGAATTTGGAGTGCTGCAGCATGCCCACCCCATCCGTCATCCGCAGCAAATGATCGAACTTGATTTCGGGCAGTGGTTGTTGGCGCAAGCTTAACGGGCCCAGCTTGAGCGCAGGTAAAGACTTGCGTAAACGATGAAGCCGTACCTGTTCGAAAACCTCGATATAACGCCTGCCTACATGACTCCAGATCATTTGGCGACCGTAATCATAAGCCTTATGCTGTATGGCACGAAGTTTGTCAGGATGATCCAGCAGATCGATAACCTCGCTGGCAAGCTGAACGTGGTCACGGAAGGGAAACAAGCTGCCGCGACCGTCAGCGAGCAGTTCCTGAGCATGTAAAAAAGGCGTGGATATGACTGCTTTACCCATACCCAGTGCATAAGCGAGCGTGCCGGAAATTATCTGCGCTTCGTTCAGATAAGGAGTGATATAGATATCGGCCGCACCAATAAACTCCAGTAGATCCTCGTCCGCCACAAAGTTATCGTGAAAAACGACATAGTCTTCAACACCGAGTGTTTTCGCGCGCAGGTGAAGACTGATTCTATAATCTTCCCCATGTTCCGCCCTGAAGTGCGGGTGAGTGGCGCCGACCACCATGTAGATAATATCCGGGTGGGTTTTCACTATTTCCGGCAGCGCATCGATCACCGTCTCGATACCCTTTCCCGGTGAAAGTAGTCCGAATGTGAGCAAGACCTTCTGTTCGGATACGCCAAACTTGCCTTTGTAGGTTGAGGACTCAACCAAGGGAACGTCAGGAATGCCGTGATGAATCAGGACAATTTTCTCCGCCTCTACGTCGTAAATGTCCCGTAAAAAATCGACCGAACGTTCGCTCATCACCACCAACCGATCGGAAAGTACAGCGAGCTGCATGATGATGCGACGTTCTCTGTCGCTCGGATTCTCCAACAGGGTGTGCAATGTAGTCACAATCGGCATTTTAAGATCATGCAACAACTCGATAATGAAGCTGCCCCGCTCACCGCCGAATATGCCATATTCATGTTGAACACAGACCACTCCGACTTGCTTGAGATTAAGCTGGTCGGCCGCAAGGCTGTATTCGTTTAATTGATTCTGATTGATACAGAGTCGTACCTGCGGCGGATAGGAATAGCCTTCCGGCAGGTCGTTCATCGCAACGACCCAGCAGTCCGTGTTTGTAACATGCTGCGCGATTGCTTCAAAAAGGTGCGTAGTGAAAGTGGCAATACCACATCTTCTCGGCAGGTAGTTGCCGATGAGGACGATGGAGTTGGTCATCTTGCCTTCTGGTAATGAATCGGTAGCATTAGCGGAGTCCATGCTTTCGTTATTCTGCTGTATTTGTCATGCAGTAGAATAACCCTTTCTGCTGCGATAGTTAAGGAACCCGTGGAATTCCAAGGCTGCTTGCCATAGACCTCAAAAAAGCTGGGCTGCCAGACGCCACTACAGCTTGAAGTTCCAAGTCCCTTTGATCCATTGATCGGCTGTAATAAAGAGAACGTTCATGTTGCTGGATTGTTTCAGCTTGATGTCAGATCACGAGTTGATCAACGGGCGCACGTGCATGGAGATTGTGAGTGTTGACAACTAGACAGACCTGGCAGTCGATCATCGCAATATATTAACTCATACCGGGTGCCATACGGGTTGAGTAATCTAAGCCGATACATTTTCAGTAGCTGCAACAATGGGAGTTATGCCTGCGCTAGCAGCTGAGTGGACTTCCTTCTGAGTGTCCGCCAGATCGAAGGAAGTCCAACCAAGCATACGCAGAATTTCGTGGACCTCCGCTTCGTGACCTTCTTTTGCTGTCCAGGTTACCGCCAGTACATATACCATGTTTTTTCTCCGAAATAGATCAATAGTTTCGACTAGAAGTGAGGTTAACCCAAATCGCTTGTTTGATCAGATCGAATTGAGCGAATATTATGGAGCTTCTCTAAGTGTTAAAAATAGATCTGTCCCGGTTTTTAGCCGGTTTTTATTAATTCCTCCGTCGCATTGTTTGGTCGCGATATTTTTTTCTACTAGAATCTTAATGCTTGCATCGTAACCCTCACTTATCCTTCAGCACCATGCGCATCGCTTTTCTCTATGAACACCCGACCTGGTCGGATCAGCTGCTTACTGTATTGCAGCGACGAATTCCAGGCATCGTGCCGGTGAACGTGGCCGAATTGCGCTTTGATACGGACACCAGCAACTGCGGATTTTCGGCAGCGATTAATCGCATTAACATCATGCCGTCCGCTGACCGACTACCTCAGGTCGTGTTCCAGACTCAGCATTACCTGAGCTGGCTGGAACAGAGTGGGGTAAGGATGATTAACGGTGCACGCGCCCATGCCATCGGATCTTCAAAGGCGATGCAAAACGGTGTGTTCTCCTCCCTGAATCTGGCTTACCCGAACGGCATAGCGATCTACCGTCAGGAAGACGCGATCAATGCCGCCGAGCAAATAGGCTATCCGGCCATCGTCAAACCAAATATCGGCGGATCCGGCAGCGGTATCAGCTTATACCAGAATCGGGCAGAGCTCGAGCAGGCAGTGCAGATAAAAGCATTGGATTTAGGGGTCGATCGAACCGGAATCGTGCAGCAATACATCCGCTCAGACGGTTTCGTTTATCGGGTGGAAGTGTTGGGCGATGCATTATTTTACAGTATCAAGCAACCGGTGGTCACGGGTGAGTTTAACTATTGTGCTGCCGAGGGTTGTAGCACGGATGACCCCGAACAGACTGTTAGCACCGAACAACGAGCTACGGAAGGCGAAGATTTCGACTTCTGCGTATTAAACAACGATGCCGGTGGAATACAAACCCATAACCCAGCACCGACAGTCGTTGATAATGTCGTCCGGATTATCAAAGCCAGCGGTGCGGATTTCGGGGGTGTCGAATACTTTATAGATACAGGCACCGGCCAACCGTGTTACTACGACTTCAATCCCTACTCCAATTTCGTCAGTGATGGAGAGAACCTGTTGGGATTCTCGCCGGAAGAGCGATTTACCGATTTCGTCTGCCATATTCTAAATATCGGTCGCTAAATGGCTAGAGTGGTCGAGTCAAATAAGATTTCCTGGTTTCTCGCTAGCGCGCCTAGAACACATCAACTCCTAGCTATGGATAACGCTGCAGATAAACGGTGATCCTAGCGATGAAAGTACGATTGATATGTTATAACAGCAACCAGGGGATAACGTTTATTAGAGAGGCCAAAACTTTTCACCCTTGTCACGTAACCATTCCAAACATAGATCAAGCAAGGTTTTCTGAACATTTACTTCACGCCGCATCCAGCGTTATTCGATGAATAAAGACAAGCATGTCAAGTAAGCCTGTAATCAGATTCTCGTCTTCCACAAAAACCGCGCGCAGAATACGCGAATCCCTTTCTCGCGATCTGAAGCAGATACGAAAGGAGCGCGTCCATTTGGTCAATACCTATTTCGACTCACCGCATCATATTCTTTACAAGGCGGGCTTCATACTGAGGCTCACGGAAACCAAAGATAAACGCATCCTCACACTTAAAGTGCCCCCAATCCTGATGGAAAGCACGCAAGGCCATACGCAGCTATCGATTCCATTCAAAGAGGGGGAGCCTAAACTTGATCTGTTTCGAGACACTGCATTTGGTAATGCGATCAAGAGATGGCGCAGAGGAATCAAACTTCAGCCCTATTTCGAAGTGCACTGCGACCGCAGGATAATTGAGCTTAAACCGGCAACGAGTCGAATCGAGTGTACATTTGACAATGGCTATATTGAAGCGAACACCCGCCGAGAAAAAAAACGGGAGGCATTGTGCGAGATGCGGATGAAACTAGTCGCGGGCGATCCGCTGGAGTTGCAGGATCTTGCACTCAAGTTAGCTGAAAAATACGAACTGCAGCGCGAACACCTGACAAAGGCAGACCGTGGATTTCAACTGACGCGCCCCGCAAACCGAAAGGGTCCCGTGACTTCCAGCGAGGTGGGGCTCGATAAGGCACTCACAGTAGGGGAAGCTTTCAGCCATATCGTCCATGAGTCTCTTGATCATTTATATAAGAATGAAAAGCCGACACTAAAGAGTCACCCTAAAGGGGTACACCAAACCCGCGTCGCGATCAGGCGAATACGTGCCGCATTGCGTGCGTTTAAGGACTGTCTCCCCTACGACAAGAGAAAAGCTTTTAATGGAGAGTTCCGCTGGTTCCAGCAGCGCTTCGGGCCTGCGCGTGACTGGCATGTATTTATGAGTGAAACTCTGCCACAGTTAAAGGAGCGAAGCGGTGGAGAATCAGTGTATGCCACATTGCGAAAACTTGCCGTCAAGGAACGACGCATAGCGACCAAGGAAACCGTGAGGTTGATGCAGACCAAACGATATGCGCGGTTATTGCTGCAATTTGAAAAATGGATTACTGCCCTCGAGCGGACAAAAACGGGATACCTGAACCAACCTATTGCACCGTTCGCATACAGCGTATTGCATCGGGCGCAACAAGAAGTCCTAATGGAAACACGTTCACTCACTCGCATTACCGGTGAGCAGCTTCACGAGATTCGTAAACGCGGAAAAAAGCTGCGCTATGCCGCAGAATTTTTTAGTGAAATCTGGAGCGAAGACGCGTCCGATTTGCTGCTCGAATTAAAAGCGTTTCAAGATTACCTCGGCCAAGCAAACGACGCGAAAACAGCTGTACAGGTTCTCGCAGCACTTGATCCGGCAAGCGTAAAATCAGAGGATCTGTCCTTTGTTCGTGCTTGGGCTGAAGACAGAATGCAAGAGTGTGCCCGCGGCGCACAACCCATATGGCGGCATTTGCATCGCACCCAACCCTTTTCATTCTAGAGAGAAAACCGGACAGATTAATTTAAATCAAAAGGTTTAAGGCAACGGAAAAACGATACCCCCCGCCATCCTTTAGTGATGAGGCCTTTCCTTAATCCAACCTTGAGATAAACTTTGACAAGAGCTGCCTAATTTATAGTCCTTCTGTCGCCTTTTCAGGTATGTCTTCGCTATCGAAATTCCGAGCCAGTATTTCTATCATTATCGTACTGCTATTCAGCCTCGAGCGCGCACAGGCGCAGATGCCTTTTGCCGACACCCACATCCATTTCAACTGGGATCAGAAAGAAATCATTGATGCGTCAACAGTGGTGAACAAGTTACGGCAGGCTGGGGTCGACTTTGCCGTCGTGTCGAGCACGCCATCGACGCTTGCGCTCGAACTGAAACAGGCAGGCGATGATTTGATCGTGCCGATTTTTTCTCCCTATACCCATGAACTGGGGCGACAGGACTGGTATCTTGATCAGCGCACGGTGGAGCTGGCCGAAGCGGGCTTGCGTCAGCGTTTGTATCACGGTATCGGCGAAGTACATTTCATGTCGGGTTTCAGGCCGCGGCCGGATAACCGTATCTTTCAGCAGTTGATGCATCTCGCAGTTAAATACGAGGTGCCGGTGTTAATCCATGTCGACTCGGGCAACGAGCAGGCCTTTCTGGATATTTGCCGAAGGTACCCACAGCTCAACTTAATTTTCGCGCACGCCGGCGGTAACCTTGCGGCGCGACACATTCGTACCATCATTAGCGCCTGTAACAACGTAACCATTGAATTCTCAGCGCGGGACCCGTGGCGATTCGACGGCTTGACCGATGTCACCCATCGTCTCCTTGATTCCTGGCGTGCGCTAGTGCTCGAGTACCCAGACCGGTTCATCACCGGTACCGACCCGGTGTGGAAAGTGACGCGCACGCAAACCTGGGACCAGGCCGATGATGGCTGGGATTATTTTGAACAGTTGATCGATTATCACCGCAGCTGGATCGCCGATCTGCCGCTGCAGGTGCAACTAAAAGTAGCATTTGAAAATGCGCGGCGATTATATAATTTACCGCAGCCTAGACAATAATCTACAGATTTACGCCATCTAATGAGCATCAAAGCAAACGGCAGTCATTTAAACCCATCACCACGCGTACACTTTATCCCGGACCGCATCATGCTCAACTGGTCATCAACCGCGTGTCCCGTGCAAAAAAATCTTTTAATCTGCTAGCTTGATCCATGTTGCGAGTATTGTTGTGGAAATTAGGCAGCGAATGGGCGCACCTGCTGCGGGCGTTATCGCCGCGACCCGGTAACAAAGTATTTTATTTTGCCTTTGGTGCCAATTTATCCCCTGATGTGCTGGCCCAGCGCCGATTCAAGGTATTCGACGCGTTCGATTACCAGCTCGAAAACGCCATATTACGCTTTACTCAGCCTGGCTTTTACCGCAATCATGGTTACGCCTCGCCTGATTCCGTCGATGGCGAAATCGTCTATGGGCGCATATATCAAATACTGGCCCGAGATGCGGTACGTATGGATTATTTTGAAGGGGTACCGTTTCTAAGGGCACATGACAAGATCTATCAGCAGACCAAGCAGTTCGAGTTTTTTTTCTATCGCGCGACTCGGGTGATTGCCGGCCTTAAGCCAACACGGGAATACCTCGATTATTTACTCGACGCTTATCGGCAAATGCCCGGTATCCCCCAGGAACACATCGATGCCCTGGCAAAGACTGATGTACTCGAAGACATGCTCCCACTGGACCAGACCGGAATTTTTGTCCGTGATATCAGCCGCTGGCCTTGCTGGCTACACACGCTACTAATCGGTTATGAACGCTGGTGTAAGAGGCTCGTCAAATATATCTGGCATAGATCGCTGCTGCAGCAACTGATTAAAACCTGAAATATTGGCGGGCTCGCTGAACGACATGATGTGGCACATGCGAAAAGGTGACGGGGGAAAACGGAGTAAACTGCAATTGGAAAACAATCAGAATGTAAAAGGTATAATCCAAGGCAATACAAATTTGAAAGCGTTATGGACGACACTTTAGTGAAAAAGCTTGCTCAAACCTTCGTAGCGGAAATTGACGGAATCGATTTATCTCACCCGCCATCAGACCAAACCCTCCACGACCTGTCTCACGCGCTGATGGAACACAAGGTGTTGGTGTTACGTGACCAAGACCTGACAACAGAACAATACGCTAGATTTGGGCGCAGCTGGTCGGACAGTTTACGAGTCGACAGCTTTAGCGAGATGCATGTTCCCGGCTTTCTCGACATGAACGTGGTAGGCAACTATGGCGAGTTGTTCAAAGACGATGGCTATCGAAACGGCGCAGCATTCTGGCATACCGATTGCGCAGCGGAGCCAGATCCCAATGCCACTACCATGCTTTACAGTATTTACACACCGGTCGGTCTGGGTTTGACCGTGTTTGCGGATATGGAAGCCGCCTATGAGGCACTTGATGCGAAAACCCAATCTGAAATATCGGAATTGGTCGTCGAACACTGTTATGCCGGGGCAATGCCGATTCTCGGCGGAAGAGAAGACTGGGAGCACGAACTAACGCCCACGACTGATCAAACCAAGCTTAATTTACCCGACCCGGTAGAGCGCCCCCTTGTACGAACGCATTCAGTGACAAATCGAAAAGCCCTGTATGCACCAGCGGGGTCGGGGTTCAATATTCCAGGCATGGATTTCGATAGCGCGAGCACACTGATGCGAAAGCTAAAACTTTTCGCAACCGATACGCGGTTCTGTTACCAACACAAGTATCAGCCGGGTGACCTGGTGATGTGGGACAATTCATCGACCATGCATTACGCCCAGCCCATCTGTGCCGCCACAGGCGAACATGATCGTCGGTTGCTCTATCGAATGTGCCCGCTTGGACTGCCAAAACATCTTTGAATGACGCAGATCGAGTAAGCTGGTTCTATATTTCCCTTATTCCCCTAACACCCCAGACTGGTCTTCTGCTTTAATAATTCTTTCCGCGGATTGATCACCCGTAGCCCCATATCCACCCCAAGGCTTGAATCCCAGTAAGTACTCCGTTCTTGCACTAATGTTTTCCAGCACTTCGGGGCGCGTAGCGTACGTGAAATTTAACATCTGCCTGAACTGTGGTGCGCCATAGTAGGTGGTAATGCCGTATCTCGGCGCGCCACTGGTATTTACATCCGCTGAATGCCAGGTTCGTCCTTCAAAAATTACCGCACTTCCTGCCTTGCCTGTGGCATTCACAGTTTCATAGTCTCCATAGGGCTCGGGGTTGGTGCCGCTTAAGTGGCTGCGTGGCACAATGCGGGTTCCACCATTTTCCACCTTAAAATCGCTGACCATCCAAAGCACGTTACAGACCACCGGTGGATTGATCGACAACGTCGACGGCTCGGGTGATCCTTTACTCACGTTTTCTCGATCGATATCACCGCAGCGATGGTGAGGCTCACCCGGCATCCGCGGCTCCGGCAGCCACCACTGGTCTTTATGCAGTCCCATCTGTTTATTACCAGGATGCGTGATTGTTGCCGCAAAATCAGATAATAAATAATGTGGGCCCAGCACATGTTCAACAATTTCATGTACCGTGGGCACTTCCAACAATTTCTGGAATACGGGACCTTTGTTAATCAACAAATACACCCATTGGTTCTTGTCATTTTCTGACTGGACCTGATCCATTGCGGTCACGCCCTGTTCCAGCTCCGCTTTGGCCTGGCTCTCAATGCGTCGACGGACTTCGGTCATGGTCTCAGCGCCAATCAGATTTTCGACGATACAAAATCCGTTTTGGTCCATTTCCTGCTTTAAACGGGCAATATCGTTAGGGTTGTGGTATTTCATATTGATTGCGTCGGTGTCAGTGTACCTGTCGCTATTTTAGGAAGTAACAATACCGCTTATGCACATATTTTGTGATCAGACTAGAAACTTTTTAACATATCGGATTACATCGATAACGGTTAATTTATACTCTGATTCCAAACTTTGATCTTTTCTGGTTTAAACCAATCAACGTATCCCCTATAATTTTATGACACGCTCATGCCCAACGATGCCAGCGGACTGCTAAATTCGACGAGTCCAGTTTTTGGGTGATATACGTACTTATTCTGATGTTGTGCCGACGATTCAGTGACTACCGGCACAAGTGCGATCTGCCATGAGGATCTTTTTGATGGAGAAGTAGAATGGTAAAACAAATAATAAAATTGTCCATCCTGCAAATCTATTTATCAATTCTCTCTTTTGCAGTAACGGCCCCAGCGTACGGTGCGGACTCACCGCGAATCGTTACCGGAGAGGTGATTGCAAATAGAAGTGTAACGCTTGCCACCCGTATTGTTGGTCGTATCAACCAGGTCCACGCCAGCGAGGGCGATGAGGTGACACGCGACATGACCGTCGTCGAGATCGACGATACCGAGTTTCGTGCCCAGCTCAGATCAGCCGAAGCAGACGAGGATCGGGCAAAGGCAGAACTGGATCATCGCAAGCGGGTTAAAGATCGTCTTGAACGTCTCACTCAAAATAATGCGGTTTCGCAAGACGCGATCGATGAAGCGGTTTATGGTCTGGATGTCGCCAAAGCAAATTTAAAAAAGGCCCAGGCGCAACGGGAAGCTATTCGTTCAACCCTGGCGGAAACCCGTATCAAAGCACCCTTCGATGCGGTTGTGATCAGGAAGTATGCGGAGGTAGGCATGGTCACACAGCCCGGACAGGCGCTCTACGACATTCAGGACCAGAGCAAACTCAAATTCCGTGCAAGAGTCAAGGAAGACGACCTTGCACATATTCAATTGGCCGACGAGGCGATGATCACTATCTCTGCGCTGAGTGATGCTCCGATCAGTGCCAGTGTCATTCGGATCATTCCCAGTGGCGACGATCGTCACACCTTCACCATCGAGCTCGGCCTGCCCGACAGTCCCGGACTGTTTCCGGGAATGTTCGGCAAGGCGGTATTCGAGTAACCGAGGCCGCATACCGGTAACAGAAAATGCAGGCGCTCATCAGTTATTTTGCCCGGCGCCACACCCTTGCAAATGTGTTCACCCTGATGATGGTGTTGCTGGGCTTAAGCACCCTGCTGCATATTCAGCGCGATAATTTTCCGAGTGTGGACCTCGCGGAAATGGTGATCACCACACGCTACCCTGGCGCGTCACCCCAGGACGTCGAACTCAATGTCACCAATAAAATTGAGGAAGAACTCAAGGAGGTTGACGGGCTTAAACGGGTGACCTCTTTCTCAATGGAAAACATCTCGGTGATCGACGTCAAGATCGATCTCGACACCAACGACCTGGACAAGGTGAAAACCGATGTCCGGGACGCGGTCTCTCGAACTGCGGAATTGCCACCGGAGGTCGACGAGCAGCCCCAGGTGCGGGAAATCACCACCGCCACGGGCATTCCAATCATTGAAGTGGGCCTAAGCGGTGATGTTCCTTACGCTGAACTGCGTGACTACGCGCGCCGCGCAGAAAAAGCGCTCGAAGAACTGCCGGGTGTCGCGCGGCTCAGGCGCTATGGTTATCTCGACAGGGAAATACATGTTGAAATGCTGCAGGACGCGATGGAGAAGTGGCAGGTTCCGGGTGCCAAGGTTGTCAGCGCCATCGCCAATCGCAATATCCGCGCCAGCGGCGGCTCGTTTGAGTCTTATACCAGCGAGAAAAATATCGTTACGCTGGCGCAGTTCGAAACGCCACTCGAAGTTAATGATGTAATCGTTGATGTCACCGACGAGGGCACCCAGGTTCGCGTCGGCGATCTCGCCATCGTCAAGGATGCGTTCGAGACGGAAAAAATTCGCTCTCGCATGAATGGCGAATCTGCGATTTCCTTCCTAGTCTACAAAAAAGAAACCGCCGACATTATTCGTACCGTGGAACGGATCAAGACGTTCGTCGATGAAAACCAGCACCGGCTGCCGGACAACGTGCGTATCGAATATTCCAATGATGTTTCGCAGAATGTGAACAACCGGCTGCAGGTGGTGATGTCGAATGGCGCCCTGGGTCTGATCCTGGTGTTGGTAACCCTGGCTTTATTTCTCGATCTGCGTTCCGCAATCTGGGTGGCAATGGGAATTCCGGTCGCATTACTCGGCACCATCTTTTTATTACCGATGTTTGGCGCCTACCTGGATTCCATAGCGCTGGGTGCAATGATTCTGGTGATCGGCATCATTGTCGATGACGGTATCGTGGTCGCGGAGAACATCTGGCGTTATCGCGAACAGGGTATGGCACCGCTGGAGGCCGCCGTGGAAGGGGCGTCAACGGTATTTCAGCCAGTCGTGACCACCTTGCTCACCACCGCCCTTGCCTTTGCACCGATGTTTTTCATGACCGGTACGCTTGGTGATTTTATCTATGTGATTCCACTGGTAGTGTTGCTGGCATTGCTGGTGTCTTTTTGCGAACTGGTCATCGCGCTCCCGGCGCACCTGATCTGGGGGGTCAAACAAAACAACACAGGTTTGGTCCATCAACCCAAACGGTTCGATTTCGAGAAGATCAAGCTTTGGTTTGGTGGATTGCTGGAGAGCCTGCTCAGGTGGCGTTATGCGGTGATTGCCGCCGCGGTGTTGGCCCTGGTCTCAGCCTTCTGGTACGCCGGGCGATATATGGATTTTGTGCTGTTTCCCACCCAGTCGGCGGACAAGTTCTATGTACTCGCGGAGCTGCCTACCGGTTCCTCGCTGGATCACACGTCCGACACCATGCGCGAGATTGAAGCGCTGGTGGAGGCACTTCCCCGGGGTGAAGTCGAATCCTACGTAACTCGCATCGGCGGACTGGGGGATTTTTTCCCGGGAGAGAACGAGCACTGGGCATACCTCGGCGTGTTTCTAACCCCGTTTGCGACCCGCGACCGCGACGCGGATACAATCGTTGAAGACCTGCGTGAACGCGGCAGTAAAGTTGACGACATCTCGCGTCTCAGCTTCGTCATCGACAGCGGCGGACCACCCGTCGGGCGCCCCATTACGATTCGCGTGGTGGGTAGTGACGATCAGCAGCGTGCAGATCTCGCTGATCTGGCGCTTAAGCGACTCGAAGCGATCGATGGCGTCAAGGATATCGACCGGGACGATAAAAAAGGCAAAGAACAGATCAATATTGATATCGACTACATTCGTCTCGCTGACGCGGCGCTGACGGTATCCGATATCGCGCGCAATGTGCGGCTCGCGTTTGATGGCGAAGTGGTAACGTCGGTGCGCTATGGGGATGAAGATGTGAATTTTCGGGTTTTATTCGAGGAAACCGCACGGAGTTCGCTGGACACCCTGACTGATCTGGTCATCCCCAATGCGCGTGGTGATTTTATCCGCCTTGAGGAAGTGGCTGAATTCAATAGTAGTGCCGGACCATCCAACGTGTACCACTTTGATAATGAGCGTGCGATCACTATCACCGCGGACGTCACCAAAGATGTGGTCACACCTCTCGTCGCCACTGACGCGGTGCTCGAAGGTATTGACCTTGATCGAGACTGGCCCGGTATGCGCCTGGTGGTTGGTGGAGAGGCTGAAGAATCTGCAGAATCAATGGGCAGCTTAGCGATCGCATTTATTGCCGCTGCCGTAGGCATATACCTGTTGCTGCTACTTCTGTTTGATTCTCTGACCCAACCTGTGATGGTCATGATCGCAATTCCATTTGGTCTGGTTGGCGTGATCCTGGCCTTTGCGTTGCATCAGCAGGCATTTGGATTTCTCGCCATGCTCGGTGTTGTTGGACTCACTGGAATCGTGGTCAACGACTCATTGATACTGGTCAACCTGGTTAATCGACTGAAGACCACTCAGCCACAGATAAACGCACACGATCGAATAGTCAATGCCGCTAAAACGAGACTGCGGCCGATCGTATTGACTTCCATCACAACCGTCGCTGGACTGTTACCGATGGCCTATGGACTGGGCGGTTCGGACCCATTCTCGGCACCAATGGCACTTGCCATGGGCTATGGAATACTTTTTGCCACACCGATCACGCTGATACTCATTCCCTGTCTGCTGGCAGCAACGGATGATCTGCACGCCCTTGGCGGTAAATTAATCCGAGCTAGAAAAAGTTAGCCGTACAGACGCCTTTCGGTCTCGCGTCTATTCCAGAGTTAAAGGGGTTAGTACATCTCACTCTGAGTTTGGGGTCGGAGCATTAATGTTAATTTTTCCTTATCCTAAGCCCAATCCTAAAGCTGAGCAATTATGCTCTGACCCTGATCGTGCACGTATCTTTACCTATTTCCAGATTCCTGACTGTTGGATAATCTGCTGGCGATTGCTTGCGATGTTTCTAGAACCGCTAACTCCTGACTCGATGTCGCTTCGTGGTGGTAATAGAGTCGAATATCAAATTCGATATCCCACTGTTGGTTTCCCGCTCGACAAAGATTGCCGCTCTCCAGATCAGAAATGATCGACGTCTTGGGTAACCAAGCTAAACCAAGCTGTTCGTTTACTAACGACCGTAGCGTATGAGAATAGGGATTCTCATAGCGCCGGGAAAGAAAGCAATTGTCAGAATTGTTCTGTATGAGTTGATCTACGGCCTGACCAAAAACAGAATCGCGATCATAGGCTACAAATGGCAATGGCTTTTCAGCGGAGCCGGGAAGAGTGTGCATAGGTGCCTGGTCGGCACCTGGTACTGTAACGGGTACAAGAGACTCCTTACCAATCGTCATAAACTTGAACCTGTTTTCATCAATGGGCAACGGAATTGATTCTCTGGCGTAACAGAACAGGTAATTTACGTCCCCTCGATTAAGTAATCCAATGCAGGCGCTGAGTTTCTCAGATAGCAATCGAATAAAAATATTGTCAAGTTGTCCTTCGAGCTGCTTAGCCCAGTCCAGGAATAAAGTCTGTGCGATCGAGTTTTGCGCAGCGACGGTGATTTCGTATTTGCCTTTGGCACCTAGAACGCCTGCCATTTCCCGTGCATTGTGCAAGCGCCGCAGTATCAACTGAGCTTCTGGAACAAAGATCCGACCCTGTGGCGTCAGGGTGAAAATTTTTGTGCCTCGATTGATCAAGTCCACGCCGAGCCACTTTTCCAGCGATCTGATTCGTCGGCTCAGCGCTGATTGTGTAATATGTCGCTCACGTGAAGCAGCGGTAAAGCTCTCTAATCTAGCCAAACAGACGAAATCTTCGAGTAACTTAAAGTCCATCGCCTATTGATCTGAGTGGTTAGCAAGCATCTTGAATAGCGTACGGGAAAGGGGTATTCCAAATCGGAATATTAGCAGTCTAAATAGACATTTGCTAAACAGATACTAAACGGTGATATTCATCTGGAGAGAATATCTATTTTCTGTCTTGTATTCTTTTCTTGCCAGAGAAAAATCAAATTGGAATGGGCAGGGCAATGGCTAAATTGCGAATATTCCAAGCATTTCTGAGGATTTCACCATGAGAACACCAATATTCGGGCTGGCGTTTGCTCTCGCTATGAGCTTGACGTCCGCAACCGCATTCAGTGCAGAAAAAGTCAACATCGGCGCACCATCCTGGACCGGAGCGCAAGCAATCGCTGCCTTGTTGCAGGCAGTGGTTGTTGAACGGATAGGCGGTGAGGCCAATCTGGTACCAGGAAACAATGCGACGATCTTTCAGGGCATGCATCAGGGAAAAGGCGATATCGATGTCCACCCTGACGTCTGGCTACCTAATCAGGAAAGTTTCACCAAAAAATACGTGGATGAGGAAGGGACCGTTACCCTGAGCAAAAATTCATATGAAGGAAATCAGGGGTTTTGTGTTCCGGAAAAGTTTGGCAAGGCCAACAATATTACCGATATAGCAGATCTGGCGCGACCGGATGTTGCCACAAAGATGGATAGCGATGGCAATGGTAAAGGCGAAATGTGGATTGGTGCGCCAGGTTGGGCATCCGCTAACGTTAATGAGGTGAAGGTACGGGATTATGATTTACTGCCTTTTATCGATCCGGTTCGAGCTGAAGAAAGTGTCAAAACCGCCCGGGTCAAAGATGCAATCGCCAAAGACGAAGGCTATGCATTCTATTGCTACAAGCCTCATGCCATCTGGTACATGTTCGATGTATATATGCTATCTGAGCCCACATATGACCCGGCTAACTATGTCATGGTTCAACCATCGGATTCGCCGGATTGGTATCAAGAATCCAAGGTCGCCACTAAGGATGCGCTCAAGAATGTTCAGATTGCATGGTCAAACTCCCTGAAAGAACGCTCACCGGCAATCGTCGAATTCTTTGACCGGTTTTCACTGAGTGCCGACGATGTAAGTAGTTTCGCTTTCGAGATTTCTGGCAAGGGTCGTGATGCTGCCGAGGTTGCCAGCGAATGGATTGCCAACAACTCAGAGCGCGTAGACGGCTGGCTTGGGCTGTAGTCAGGTAATAAAAAAACCTGAGCCGGGGTCGTGTTGAATCGACTCCGGCTCAGAAATAAAGTAATTATTTTTACTGGCATTTGGGAGATACTGCGTGTCGAATCAGACAGCACAACCATCAGGTGATACGGTTCTCGAAGTTTCCAATGTGTGGAAGATCTTCGGCAACGAGGCAGATACTGCTTTACGTGCTATCCAGAACGAAGGTCTCAGCAAATCGCAAGTACTCGAAACTTACAACGCAGTGGTTGGCGTCGCCGACGTCAGTCTCGAAGTAAAGCAAGGAGAAATTTTCTGTGTCATGGGGTTATCCGGTAGCGGAAAGTCCACATTGGTTAGACATTTCAATCGGTTGCTGGAGCCCACTGCGGGAAAAATAGTGATTCACGGCGTCGATGTAATGGCATTAGGAACGGGGGCGCTTCAGGAGTTTCGTAATCGAAAAATCAGTATGGTGTTTCAAAATTTTGCTCTGTTACCGCACCGCTCTGTTTTGGACAACGTTGCGATGCCACTGGAAATTCGAAATATCAACAAAAACGAAAGGATGCGCCGCGCCGCACATATGCTTGAGACAGTTGAGCTGGATGCCTGGGGAAACAAGTATGCGCATGAATTGTCGGGCGGTATGCAACAACGCGTTGGATTAGCCCGCGCGCTTGCTGCCGACCCGGAGGTGCTACTAATGGACGAACCGTTTAGCGCACTTGATCCACTGATTCGCAGGCAGCTACAGGATGAATTCATCAAGCTTTCGGCAACGATGAACAAGACCACAATGTTTATCACTCATGATTTGGATGAAGCGGTTCGGATCGGGGATAGGATCGCGATCATGCGCGATGGCAGGATAGTCCAGATCGGCACTGCAGAAGACATTGTAATGAATCCTGCTGACGACTACGTAGCCGACTTTGTTGCCGGAATCTCTCGCTTGAAAATCGTACGCGCCCACGCGGTGATGCAGCCAATTGAAAAGTACGTATCAGAAGCAGGTCCAATACCTGATGATGCACCGCGAGTGAATGAAGAGGAGCCGCTGAGTCGATTAATTGAACTGGCTATAGATAACGAGGCGCCAATTACTGTGAGGGATGGCAATACTGAGATTGGTGTCATAACGCGCACTGATATTTTGCGCACGGTAATAGAGGGCGCGGAAATATCATGAATGAAACCGAAACACAGGAGCGTGAAAGTTTAACGACTACCGAAAGCGAAGCGTCTTTATCAGAACGTAAGCTTCAAATTGCCCAGTTTGTACAAACAACCCCCGATTACTATAGCCGTCAATTCGATAAAATCGATGGCGATTCAAAATTTGTCTGGACTTTCAACTTTTGGGCAGGCGTTCTTGGGCCCATCTGGTTTTCAGCCAGAGGGATGTGGAACTGGGGGCTGGCTTTTCTGATCATCGAAACCTTTGCCGTGGTGCAGATAATACGTGGATTGTTTGGCGATCTGTCTGCAGAAGCCTGGGAACGTATCGCCAAGATAGAGGGAACGCTCGAACTTAGACGTCAACAGCTTGCTTCTGCCATTGAAAACAATACTGACAAAATAGATGTCTACCAGCGCGCGGTCCAATCACTGGAAGATGCTATAGGTGGCTACCGGCTCGAAGCCCAGCAGCTTGAAGGCACAGGAATGCAGATTGCAATTTTAGGCATCCTGGCACTGTTATTGATCAAAGGGATTCAGGCAGTTATTGCAAATACGTTACTCGCCAAACGTTTCTCAGACTGGCTCTCTGATCCCGCCATTACCTCCGGCTTGCCTGTTCGCAGTGTCGCGTTGAGCACTTGCTTTACACTCATTGTGCTGGCTGCAACCGTGACGCACTACAGTTTTCCCGGGTTGTATCCCTGGTTAATTCAGTTTCCAACTGAACACGCTATACGTTTGACCAGCATCGGATGGGTCGAAAGTTTTTTCTCCTATTGTGTTGAGAATGGTGAAACCTTTTTTGACGCGATTACTTTTGCCATACGCGTTGTGCTCGACGCTCTTGAGCTGGTTTTTGTGGAAACGCCCTGGATGGTTATTGCCAGTTTTATCATTCTTCTGACCTGGTTATCCGCAGGGCCTACTGCGGCTATTTATTCAGGTGCTTTTCTATTGTACATGGGATTGCTGGGATTCTGGGAGAAGGCCATGACCACTTTGGCCCTGTTAGGAACTGCTGCCTGTTTATCGATTGTTATTGGGATTCCACTTGGGATGTACTGTGCACGCCGCGAACGCTTCTATACGTTTATACGCCCGATTATGGATTTCATGCAGACCATGCCTGCTTTCGTATTTATGATACCGGTCATTGCTTTTTTCGGTACCGGCAAACCCGCAGCGGTGGTCACTACGATGATTTTTGGTGGCACGCCGGTCGTACGATTGACTGTACTTGGGTTACGCGGGGTACCTGAGCACGTGCGTGAAGCGGCGATTTCATTTGGAGGTAGTAAGTGGTATCTGCTGACCCGTGTTGATTTGCCATTGGCGGCTCCTTCGATACGCGCGGGGATTAATCAAACCATTATGCTCAGCCTCGCAATGGTCGTCGTCGCATCTCTTATCGGTGCCAAAGGACTTGGAGAAGATGTTCTTGAGGCGCTGCAATATGCGAACGTGGGTCAAGGTATATTGGCCGGATTTGCTATTCTGTTTTGCGCCATGATCCTTGACCGAATTGTTCAGGGCGAAAGGAAGTAATCGAAGTGCGACTTTGTTTCTGTTGTGTTTAGTTTTTTGGCTTGCTTCTAATAATGAATTCCCTGGTTTTTGTGCATGGATATCTAGGTGGTAGCGCACAGTGGGCGGGTCAAGTTGAAACGTTCGCCAATTATTTTCAGGTAATTACTCCCGATTTACCCGGATTCGGTCTGAATTCTGTTAAGGAAGCACCAGTAACAATCCGAGACTTCGCCACTTATGTTCTGGATGAGTTAGATAACAAGGGGATCGACCGCTTTCACCTCGTAGGGCATTCGATGGGAGGCATGATCGTACAGGAGATGGTCGCGCTGTCACCTGAACGGGTAGATAAACTGGTACTTTATGGCACAGGCCCGTTAGGATCGTTGCCAGGGCGATTCGAGACACTCAGTGATTCTAAACGTAAAGTCAGCGAGGAAGGTGTCGAGGCCACTGGGCGCCGTATAGCAGCAACCTGGTTCTTGCATGGTGAAGTTGCTGAAGGCTATCAAGTCTGTGCTGACCTTGCCGTTAAGACTTCAACACAGGCTGCAATTGCCGGATTGTCCGCAATGGAAACCTGGTCAGGCGTGGCATCGCTATCAAAAATTCCCTGTTCTACCCTAATTCTATGGGGGGACCAGGACAGGGCTTATCAGTGGAGCCAACCAGAACAACTATTGAGAGAGATAGACGACGCCCGCTTAGCTGTCATTCCGGGGTGCTCGCACGCGGTACATCTCGAAAAGCCCGGTATTTTCAACGCAACGTTGTTAGATTTTTTACTGCCCGCTAGATCCTGATTTTTTGTGACCGGCGTATTTTGACCGAATAAACGGTGACCAAGAATAAGGTCGGAGTGATTTTTCAATAACGCAAGGATTGCATCACTTACAACACATTAGCTGGTCACTAACGCTCTGACCCCGATCTTTCCCCGAATTTTTGACCGAACTTTTTAATCTTTTTTTGTTTCACCACTCCCTAAAAATCGAATTCCATTTCGCGAAAGATCATCCCGGCATTCTGCCGCTTGAGTTCAAAATAAGTGTCCAGGTGGCTGAACAGTGACTGATCAATCAAGTAGGCATCCTGCAATGCGCCGCCCTCCTCGACAAGTGCAGCCACTTTTTCCCGTATATAAACCAGGTAGTCGCGGGTGTACCGCGTCACTTCCTCGTAATTGGTCGGCCCCCCGTGACCGGGTATGATAATTTCCGCGCCCAGTTCCACGAACGACCCCCAGGTCTCGATCCAGCCGGCTGTGTCGGTATCTTCCATGATCGGGAGCAACCGCTCATGGAATGCCACATCGCCCGCGATCACCAACTTCTGGTTCGGCAGCCACACCGAGATGTCTCCCGGGCTATGGGCAGGGCCCAGATAACGCGCTTCGATTCGTTCGCCTCCGAGCTCGACTATCCACTCATCCTCGAACGTAATATCTGGTGTTGTCAGTTCGGTCCCGAATGCCTTGTCCCGTCGCCCAAGCTGCATACGCCCCAAGATATCATGTCCGTTCTCCTCTATTTCATGCATCGTGTCCACGTGAGCCACGATTTGCGCTCCCTGGGACTGCCAGTAATTTGAACCCAGCATGGCATGACCCTGGCCATTTTCCAGAATGACGTATTTCACCGGCTGGTCGGTCAGCTGCCGAATTTCATGATGCAGGGATTCCGCCAGCAGGGCATTGTCGCCGGCATTGACGACCACTACACCTTCGGTGGTGATGATAAATGACAGGTTGTTGTTGTGACCCGAGTTTTCATAGGTGGGCGGTGCGGTGGCGCCGATGGCGGACCAGACGTTCTCCGTCACCCGGATCGGCGCACTGTAGAGCATATTGCTGGGCGACGTGTCCGTTGTTACGGGCAGCCCCGCCTCCACCCAGGCAGGAAAGCCGTCTTCGTAGTTCGCCACATTGGTATAACCCATTTCCATCAGGTCCTGAGCGGCCAGTGGGCTGCGCAGGTTGAGGCCGCAGAACGTGACAATGGGTGTATCCTTATCCGGCACCCGCTGCGGCACCCGAAATTCAAGCCACCCCCGGCTCACGTTGTATACCCGCGGCGCATCGATGGTACCGCCGGTCTGGGCGATCTCCGCAGCTTCACGGACGTCGACAATCACCAGACCGGGCACCTCATCGATCATATTTTCAAAAGTAACGGTATCGATGTTCCGGATGACCTTGTTTGCTTCAACGACGTAAGCGTCGCCCTGTACGATTGTTGGATCGATGGTTTGGGCAGGCAGGTTGATGCAGGCGCTAGAAGCAATGATAGCAACCATTAGTCTGTAGTGTTTCATAATTGATTTACAAATCGCGTGTCCTGTTAAACATTGGTCTTGTTTATCTTCTTTGCAGTGCTCGCGGGCGATTTAAAAAATCCGCACGCCCCGAACCCTGAACCTCCGGATTCATTTCAACAGAAGATGATTGGAGCTTAGTTTATCGGTCCGTGGAAGTCAGTACACCTCACTCTGGCCACGATTTTTACGATTTACTGTTGGTTGAAGCTCTGGATAGGAGTACTCTGTAGTGTCCAGCCTTGGCGTGGCCTAGCAGGTTCGATTATATCGAGCTGCCATGTTTGGTTATTAGATTCAGTTCACCTATAGGGAGAATTATTATGAGCAAAGAGAAAAAGGGAAACAAAGAGAGTAAGAAAGCACCGGCAATGTCTCCGAAGGAAAAGAAGGCCGCAAAGAAAGCCAAGAAGAATGCCGTTTTATAAGCAAAGGACCACACAAAAAACCCCGCATTAAAGCGGGGTTTTTTATTTCAAATGTCGATTAAATGCTGCTAGGCAGTCACATTCGACGCCTGAAGTCCTTTTGGCCCGTTTTCGATTTCGAATTCTACTTGTTGACCTTCAGCTAGAGTTTTAAATCCTGTGCCAGTGATTGAGCGAAAATGTACAAATACGTCTTCGCCAGATTCCTGAGAAATAAAACCAAAACCCTTAGATTCATTGAACCATTTAACAGTTCCTGTAGCCATAATGTTGTTACCTTTGTAAATTGTATAAATTAAATTGATTAGCTTGCAGGAGATTAAACTGGAAAATCGGAGAACGACGCGGGAGGAAAAACCTTAAAGGGGGAAACCAAACGAGAGGAATAGCCAATGATGCCTGCTAGTAAAACTGCAGCTGGTGCTGAATCTACTCGATTTGTATACAAAAAGCTACAACTATTAAGATTTTGTGAGGTGTACTGACTTTCACAGACAATTACATATACTGAGGATGAATGTTCTGACAGCGAACTTCATCTCTTAAGAGTATTTATTCTGACACCAAATTCGTACAACCCATTAGCTGAACATTAATGCTCTGACTCCGATCTTTAAACTTACAGCTCTTCCTTCACAACAGATACGGGTATGGCAAATCCAATGTTTTGTGCTTCTCGGAGCACAAATGTATTGACGCCCACAGCTTTTCCATCTTCTGTTATCAGCGGTCCGCCGCTGTTTCCTGGATTAATAGGTGCATCGGTCTGCAGAAATATATTGTCGCCATCCGTCCGATATCCAGAAAACACGCCAGAAGTAACGGTGTATGAAAGCCCGGATGGATTTCCTACAGTGTACAAACTGTTTCCTTGAACAAGGTCTTCAGGATCTCCAAACGCAATAAATGGGCAATCTTTTGCTGAAAGCTGAAAAAATGCTAAATCATGATCATCTGAGAATTGCATATCATAAACAATGTACTCCGACCCATCAAAAAGAGAAACTTTGTATTCCGCAAAACTTGCATCCACAGCTCTTTCGTTAACATCCTGTTCTATTTCATCTGCATATTTCCCGGGTAGTGCTTGAACTTCATCTTGCAAGGACAAAATTTCTTTTTGCAGTTTATCCGTCTCCGCGTTTTGACCTTCCATATTCACCCGTTCAACGTAAATAGTCTTTAACTCAGCGAGTCTTTGCATTAAAGAATACTGCTCCTCGACAACTTGCTTGCGCAAATCTGGAGAACTCAATATCGAGGCTAGCTGCTGTTCGCTGTCAAACTCGACTACATGCTTGTTGGTTACGACGGTACAATTTTTATCCACAATAAATCCGGAGCCTTGTGCGCCCCAATCCGTCTGGATAAATACTGTGGCATTGCGTGCCGCCTCAATCGGATTTCTTGGCGGGTTAGATTTTTCCAACCTCAAACGCACACTATTTGCTATCACCTCAGAACTCTTTGCAACAGACAGAGATTCACTGGATGTCACTGAATCGGATACCGTGCTTTCCACATAATCGGGCCGCTTCTCTTTACCTGAAAACAATAGAAAATACGCCGGAATAACAAGCAGAATTAATAGCAATATCGGAACACCCAGTCCCCTGCTATTCCTGCCGGATCTCCGTTCTATTTTTCTGTTTCGTTGAGAGTCATCTATCCCGATTTCCTGCTGCCGACGATACTTTTCGTAATAAACACCACATTCTTCGCACTTTTCGGCTCCCTCCTGCTCCGCTCCACACGCCGGACATAACATCAAACAGCATCCCCCAGATTCTTCACTTTATATTGGTGGGCCAATCTTATAGGTCAAAAGGTGACGGGTCAAAAAGATGACGGAGGGATATAGAAATAATCTCTCCGTCACCTTCTTTGTTTTCCTAGTATCGGTGAAGAGTTTTTACTCTGATCCTAAACTCTTAGTTATTTATAACGCAGGGATTACATCCCTTACAACTCTTAAGCTGAACATTAATGCTCTGGCCCCGAAATTCTCTAACGCCCTACCCGTAGATTAATAAAGATTCTTAGAAATTTGTTTCCAATTGCTGATCCTTATCAACTTGGGATTTCTAACTAAGTGTGAGGATAATAAAAATTAGGGGGATACATAATATGAAAGTAACCATCCGACTCATCGTAATAAGTCTACCAGCCTCTTTGGTAGGTCTTTGTAGTTCAGACGGAACCTCAAGTAGTAGGGGTAGTGGTGTTGATGCCAGCAGCTGTGCCTCTTGCAGTTTAAAAACCATGTACATCAATGAATGCGACTTCATTTCATATTGAGGCTAATACATCGGCGACTCAATCGGCGAGTGGAAATCCAGTTGGCGCATGTCGTGCACCTTCGATCCCGGTTCTGAATAGCGATAGCAGCAGCCTCAATTGTAGCTAAAGGAGTAGTCAATAATGGAAATCCTATTAATCGCGCTTGCTTTACTGCTGGGTACGAGCGTTGTCTTTAATCTTATACAGTCCAAGAGTTTCGCTGGCACCGAGTCCAAAGGTTATCCCATTACACCTCATCGAAGCGGGGCCTCTTTTCCTTACCTATGTAGTAATAAGAAATACACCACGTGGTTACTCCTATACAATAGATCTGAGCATCTAACTAAGGTCGATTTCGAGTTTCAAAACCAAAAAGGCGCGACCTCGAAAAAGCTCAGTAAATCTCTAAAGCCGCATGAGTGTATGCGGCATAGCGAAGCTGATTTTGAGGGCAGCGTTGATCTTGTCGGATGGGGAGGTGAAGACGCATTAAGAGTTTGGGGTCAGAGTAAAAACTAATTGAAATAGTGGCCCGCGTATAACGAAGCCTACTTATTAAACTCCACCATCCTCAAAATAGACCTCTCCGCTTTTACCCTAACCTCCTCCGGAATTAAAATCTCATTGCTCCCATCCGTAAGCACTTTATCGAGCCTCTCCAAATCATTCATCTTCATCCAGGGGCACTGGGCACAACTCTCACAGCTCGCCCCTTCCCCCGCAGTCGGCGCTTCCAGAAACTCCTTCCCCGGCGCCATCTCCCTCATCTTATGAAAAATACCGGACTCGGTCGCAACGATAAATTTTTTCGCATCGAGTTCTTTTGCGGCGTTGATGATCTGGCTGGTTGAACCGACCACGTCGGCGAGTTCAACCACTGCGGCGGGTGATTCCGGATGCACTAAAACCTTGGCATCGGGGTGTTGTTTCATCAGTCCTTGCAACGCCTCTGATTTAAACTCTTCATGCACAATGCAGGAGGCCTGCCATAGCAGCATATCGGCGCCGGTTTGTTTCTGCACGTAGCCGCCGAGGAATCGGTCGGGGGCCCAGATGATCTTTTCACCCTGCTCGTGCAGGTGTTTGATCACTTTGAGCGCAATGGATGACGTCACCACCCAGTCGGCCCTCGCTTTAACATCGGCGCTGGTGTTGGCGTAGACCACCGCGGTGCGGTCGGGGTGTTGGTCGCAGAAGGCGCTGAATTCTTCGATGGGGCAGGCCAGATCAAGCGAGCATTCGGCTTCGGTTTCCACCATAAGGATGCGTTTTTCCGGGCTCAGAATCTTAGCGGTCTCGCCCATGAATCGGACCCCGGCGACGATCACGGTATCGGCTTCGTGGTTGTAGCCGAATCGGGCCATTTCCAGGGAATCCGCGACGCAGCCGCCGGATTCGTCGGCCAAGTCCTGAAGCTCGTCGTCGACGTAGTAGTGCGCCACCAGCACGGCGTTGTGCTGTTTCAGCTTTTGTTTGATTTGGTCCTTGAGCGCACGGGTTTCTTCCTCGGTGCGCTCCGGGTGTCTAACGGCCCAGGCCTTGTCCACCAAGTCTCTGATATGGACGCGAAGGGGGGCGGAAATTTGAGAATGCTCCAGCATGATTACTCGCTTTTATACTGATTGCTTAAAATATATGCGGGGAAACTGACCTAAAACAAGTTGAGAAAGGGCTTCTGAGCCATTATCTTTAGGTTATCAATAACTAATTCCAACTGGTTCCGCCATGCAGTGGGCTCTTCTTGCGGTCATCATCGTCGGCCTGTTTATGATTTCAGGGCGTTATCCCAAACTCGCTTTCAGCGCGTTGGGGGTCATTATCTTTGGGACCGCGGCCGTTGTTCTGTTGACGACCGATGAAGCGACCCTGAAGCGTCAAAAGGTTGCGGCGGAGAATGTAGAGGTGGTCAATACTACGGTGGTTCCTGCCTATGCCGGCAGCTATCGTATTTCCGGCCGGTTAAGTAATGCGCACGATTCCGCCGAACTCAAGGGCATCACCTTGAACGTGGTGATGATGGAGTGCATGGGCGCCAACCGCACTGAATGTCAGATTGTGGGTCAGGCCTCGGAGCGTATTAACCTCCGCGTGCCAGCAGGCCAGGCTCGCGACTTCTACACCACCGTCTACTTCGGCGAGCCCACCATTTCGGGTAGTGTACAATGGCAGTTCGAAGTGACCGAAACCCGCAGTTAACACCTCTACCTCTTTGTCCTTTATTTCCTGCCGATGTTAATGTCTCTGTCGCTGGCGCTGCATATCCTGTCTGCGGTGGTCTGGGTCGGAGGTATGTTTTTCGCTTATATGTTTCTGCGGCCTGTTTTGGGCGGTCGCGAACCGACTGAACGCCTGCAGATCTGGAGCAGTGTATTCGCGAAGTTTTTTCCCTGGGTGTTTGTCAGCATCGGAGTATTGTTTATTACCGGCTTCTATATGATCTATGGGATGGGGGGCTTCGGTGCGGTGGGCGTGTATGTGTATGTAATGCTAGGGATTGCGATCGTGATGACCGGTATTTTTAAGTTTGTCTATGTCGCGCCTTATGCGCATCTGAAACGGGGCGTGAAAGAAGAGAACAACAAGGTCGCGGCGTTTGCGCTTGGAACCATTCGCAAGCTGGTGCTGACCAATTTAATCCTCGGTGTTGCCGTGATCCTGGTCGCGACCGCGCTCAAGACCTGGTAGCCAAATCATGTTCATGAAATCGAGATTCTCTGAAGTCATCGTTATTATCGGTCTGTTGATCGGTGTCTCCGCATTGGCGGCGACCGGCGAACGCTATGCCCTGACGCCGTTCAGCCTTGAGCGTCTTTCTCAAAATACCCCGAGTGAAATGGTTGCGCTTGAGGACTACCGGGGTAATGTAGTGTTGGTGAACTTCTGGGCCACCTGGTGTCCGCCCTGTGTCCATGAGTTGCCTTCGATGCAGTCGCTGCATGATGCGCTCGACGGTCGTCCGTTTGAAATTCTGGCTTTAAATATGGGCGAAGATCCCGGACAGATCAGTCAGTTCCTTAACGGTTTCAATACCGAATTAAAGTTTCCGATCCTGTTACACGCGGATCGCGAAGTCGCTTCACAATGGCGGATTCGCGCCATGCCGACTTCCATGCTTGTGGATAAGCAGGGCCGGCTGGTGAGTGTTATGGCGGGCGCCAGAGAGTGGGACGGCGAGGAGATGGTCAATACCATCATGCCGCTGCTTGACGAGTAGCCGGTCGCTTAACCCGTCAAATAGTGCGCGTTTGATTTGAACGATTCCCGACCCGACCGTTGCGGTATTTTCGGCGGCACTTTTGATCCGATTCATATCGGCCATGTTGAAACCGTGCGTCAGGTGATGCAGCAGACCGGGCTGCCCCTGGTGCGCTATATTCCCGCCGCGTTACCGCCTCATCGACCACAACCTGGCACCAGCGCCGAGCAGCGCCTGACGATGGTGGATCTCGCGCTGCAGGATCAAGCCGACATGATTGTCGATGCGCGCGAATTGAGGCGCCGCGGGCGTTCTTATACCGTTGATACCGTGAAATCTTTGCAGGAGGAATTTCCGGACATTGATTTCAGCCTGATCCTTGGACTGGATGCCTTGCTCGGCTTCGATCAGTGGCATCGTTGGCAGGCGTTGCTCGGCCTGGTTGGCATTTATGTCATGGTGCGCCCCGGTTATGCGTTACCCGATCCGTTGCCGGACTGGTGGCAGGCTGCCGGGGCATCGGAGCCTGTTTCTTTAGCTGCTGGTAAAATCCAGGCAATTTCTATCGATCCCGTGGACGTCTCGGCGACCGGTATCCGTGAGGGTATCCGGGCCGGCGCAGACCAGCAGCATGTGCTGCACCCAGGGGTCTGGCAATATATTCAAACCAATAAATTATATGAGTGAGCAAAGCAAAACCACGAAGCAGACGCGCGATCCGGATCAGATGCGGGATATTGCGATCGCCGCCCTGGAAGACGCCAAAGGCGAAGATATCAAAGTGCTGGACGTCTCCAGCCTGACCGATATTACCGACTATATGATTGTGTCGACCGGCACCTCCGAGCGGCATATTAAAACCCTCGCCACTCGGGTGCTGGAACATATGCTCGCTGCCGGCTGGAATCATCTCGGCATCGAAGGCGAAGAGTCCAGAGACTGGGTGCTGGTGGATTTTGTGGATATCGTGATTCATATCATGCGGAGTGAGACCCGCAAGCGTTACGACCTCGAGAGTCTGTGGGATAAAACCTTCAGCGAGCTGCTGTCGGAGGGCAGCGCCAGCGAAGTGATGAGCGAGGCCGCCGACAGCCGCAAGTCAACCGGCTAGTTTCTTCAGCGCGGTCGATGCTCAACATTCACATGGTTGTGATCGGCGACAAGATGCCGGCATGGGTCGACCAGGGAGTCGTGGAATATCAGAAACGTATTCGCGGCCGCATGGCGCTCAACCTTCTACAGGTGGCGGCGCTTAAGCGCGGCAAGAACGCCGACATCGAGCGCATAGTCGCCGAAGAAGACCGCAAACTGATCGCCGCCATTCCGCCAGGCTGCCGCACCATCGCCCTCGACCGTTCGGGTAAGTCCATTTCCACTCCCGGCATGGTGGAACGTTTCGTGCAATGGCTGCAGGACGGCGAGCAGATCGCCATGCTGGTGGGGGGACCTGAAGGACTTTCCAGCGCCCTGATTGCCGAGGCGGATGAGACCTGGTCGTTATCGGCCCTGACCTTCGCCCATCCGGTGGTGCGTGTGGTACTGGCGGAGCAGGTCTACCGCTGTTACTCGGTACTCGAAGGCCTGCCCTACCACCGCTAAACTGTCATTGTTCATGTCTCCGAGTCTATGTCACTAATTCTTGCCTCGCAGTCGCCCAGAAGGCGTGAGCTTTTGGCACTGCTTAGGCTTCCCTTCGAGGTGACCCACGCCGATGTAGACGAATCGCCGCTCCCCGATGAAGCGCCGGAGGACATGACCAGGCGCCTGGCGCTCAAAAAAGCGCTGACGGTGTTTGCGCAGAATGGGCCGGGGGCCTGGGTGCTCGGCGGCGACACCACGGTGACCATTGACCGGGAAGTGCTGGGTAAGCCCGATAATCAGGAAGCCGCGATGGCCATGCTGAAACGCCTGTCCGGTAGCCGCCACAGCGTGGTCTCAGCGGTGGCACTGGTCGGGGATAGCTTCTGCCACACCAAGATCAGCCATACTTGGGTGACATTTGGGGAATGGTCTCCACACCAGATGCGATCCTATTGCGACAGCGGCGAACCATTTGACAAGGCAGGGGGCTACGGGATACAAGGTTATGCAGGCGCATTTGTGCGAGACATAACCGGCAGCTACAGCGGTGTGGTGGGTCTTCCTTTATATGAAACCCGGCTGCTGCTTGAAAAGGCGGGGCTACTAAAAGCCAATCTCGTATAGCAAACAATAACCATTCTGTTTAATCTCGGCAATAAGATGCAACCCGCTCCTCAGCCTTCACTGCGTGAAGAGATCCTGATCAATGTCACGCCTCAGGAAACCCGCGTCGCGACCCTGGAAAACGGCTTGTTGCAGGAAATTTACATCGAACGGGTCAAGAATAAGGGCATCGTCGGCAACATTTATCTGGGCAAGGTGGTGCGGGTGTTGCCCGGCATGCAGGCGGCGTTTGTCGAGATCGGTTTAGAGCGCACCGCTTTCCTGCACGCGCGGGACCTGGTCAACAGCCGCGAAAACGGCGTCGGCCTGCAGCAGAACGATACCGAAACCAATATCAGCACCCTGGTCACCGAAGGTCAGGATGTGGTGGTGCAGGTGGTGAAAGATCCCATCGGCACCAAGGGCGCTCGCCTGTCGGGGCAGATCAGTATCCCCGCGCGCAACCTGGTGTTTCTGCCAGACACCGACTACCTCGGTATTTCCCAGCGGATTCAGGATCCTGAAACCCGGGAGTCGCTGCTCGTCACCCTGGATAAACTGCGCTGTGAGATTGATGCTCGGGGTGGATTTATCGTGCGTACCGCTGGGGAAAATGCCCAACCCGAAGAAATCCGTTCCGACATGACGTTTTTAGTTCGAGTCTGGGAAAAGGTACATGTCCGCCGGCGCGACAGTAAAGTACCGGCCCTGCTCCATGCCAGCCTGCCCTTGGCGATGCGCACGGTGCGCGACCTGGTGTGGCAGAAAGTCAGCAAGATCCGTATCGACTCGAAAGAGACCTTTGAGCTGGTGAGCAACTTTGCGCGCGAACTGATGCCCGACGCGCTGGAGCGCATTGAACATTATCCCGGCGGCCGGCCGATTTTTGATCTATACGATGTCGAGGAAGAAATACAGCGCGCGCTGCAAAAACGCGTGCCGCTTAAGTCCGGCGGTTATCTGATCATCGACCAGACCGAGGCCATGACCACGGTGGATGTCAATACCGGCAGTTTTGTCGGCCAGCGCAATCTCGAGGAAACCATTTTTAAAACCAACCTCGAAGCCGCCGCCACCCTGGCCCATCAACTCAGGGTGCGTAACCTTGGCGGAATTATCATCGTCGACTTTATCGACATGGGAGTGGAGGACCACAAGCAGCAGGTGATGCGCACCCTGGAACGTGAGCTGGCTAAAGATCGCACCAAGACCCAGGTCAACGACATGTCTCCGCTGGGCTTAGTCGAAATTACCCGCAAGCGCACCAGCGAAAGTCTGGAAAGGCTGCTTACCGAAGCCTGTCCGGCCTGCGGTGGCCGCGGTATTCAGAAAACTGCCGAGACCACCTGCTACGAAATTTTTCGGGAGATTCTGCGCGAGGCGCGGCAGTTCGATGCCGAAAAATATCTGGTGGTGGGCTCGCCCGCGGTGATCGAATTGCTGCAGGACGAAGAGTCCACCGGCATCGCTGATCTGCAGGACTTTATTCGTAGATCCATTCACCTGAAGGCCGAACCCACGTTCCAACAGGAACAGTATGAAGTGGTGTTGATGTAATCCGCGATGAAACAGTTTGTCTCCATCATTATCACGCTTTACCTGATGGCAATGGCCCCGTCTGTCCTGGCGGTGGAGAGCGAAGAGCAGATCATCCGCCGCTCCGAATGGCCGACTTATGTGAACGGTTCCAGCGTCTCCGCCCTGCCTCAGGTGCGCCGTATCCTGGGCCAGTTCGATGAGAACGACCGGATGAATATCATCATCCACTATCCCGGCGGCGAACAGGGCACGGCTTGGGCCAGACAGCTTTATAACTGGTTCATCTCTTATGGTGTGCCTACTCGTTATCTAAAAATGGAGCTGGGCTCCGGGGCCGCGGATCAGTTAAGGGTGGTATTGGTGAATAGAGGCTAATGTGAAAGTGCTTGATGTATAAACATAAGCTCAGATTAATGTTGTTGCTGCTCTGCCTGCGCGGCTCAGCGACTTCATTTGCGGACAGCCAGAACGATTACAACCAAACCTGCGCCGCCTGTCACAACCTCGGTGTCGCCGGCGCCCCCTCGATCGGTGATCGTGACGCGTGGAGTAATCGTGTAACCAAAGATAAAGAAGTGCTTTATCGCAATGCGATCAAGGGCTTCTCCGGCAATCATGGGGTCATGCCGCCTAAAGGCGGATTTACCAACTTAAGCGACGATCAGGTTAAGGCCATTGTCGATTACATGATTGGGGTTGCAAAGTAGCCACTATCAGTCACCACACGAATAACACTCAAACAGTTATCGGCCGATACGCGCCCAGTCCAACTGGCGCACTGCACTTTGGCAATCTTCGCACAGCCCTACTTTGCTGGCTCCAGGCCAGGCTCGCCGGTGGCCGTCTTTTGATTCGTATGGACGATCTCGACGCCCCGCGCAATCGACCGGATTCGGCGGAACAGATTCTTGATGATCTTGAGTGGCTCGGACTCGATCATGATGATGAAGTGATCTATCAATCGCAGCGAAGCGAAGTTTATGAAAAAGTATTCGATCAATTGCGCCGCGCCGGACATCTGTTTCCCTGTCGCTGTTCGCGAAAGGATATTCAACAAGCGTTGAGCCATCCCGATGGCAACGCCGACACCACGCGCTACCCCGGCACCTGCCGACCGGATGGACCTAACCCTGTGGATCTGGAAAGTGCCGCGGACTTTCCTGTCGCTTGGCGCTTTCAGGTATCCGGCGATTTAATTAGTTTTGAGGATGAAGTACTCGGCCGGCAGACAAATAACCTGTCGATGCATCCCGGGGATTTTGTCGTGCGGCGCAAGGATGAGATTTTTGCCTATCAGCTTGCGAGCGTGGTAGACGACATGCAGCTTGGGGTAACTGACGTGCTGCGTGGCGCCGATCTGCTCGATTCAACAGCGCGCCAGATTGCCTTGTTTAACGCATTGAACGCCAAGGTACCGCGTTTCTGGCACGTGCCGCTGATGGCGGATGCCAGCGGCGAGAAACTGTCTAAGCGAGACGGCTCGATGTCACTGAGGGAGTGGCGCATTCAGGGCGATACACCGTCGATAGTGGTCGGGAAACTGGCGGCTTCTCTCGGCTTGGTACCCGCTGATGAAACACTCAGTGCACAGCAGCTGCGCGATCGGCTCACGCCAGATCAATTCAAACAATCGCTCAAACGCGCGCGCGACGCGCGCTGATTAAAACGGCCAGGGTGAAAACTTAAAGAAGCCTTTGAGTGCCTTGGTCAGGGTGTCATGATCCACCGCACCGGCCAACTCGCGGATGGAATGCATACCGAGCTGCGGCACCCCCACATCCACGGCGCGCACGCCGAGCCGGGTAGCGGTAATCGGTCCGATGGTGGAACCACATCCCATATCTGAACGTACCACGATGGCCTGCACCGGTAACTTGTTGCTGGCACAGATCTGACGAAACACCCCTTCGGTTTCGCTGTTGGTAGCGTAGCGTTGATTATGATTGATCTTGATCACCGGACCCGCATTCATCAGCGGTTTGTGTTCCGGCTCGTGCTTATCGCCATAGTTGGGATGCACCCCGTGGGCGTTATCCGCCGACACCAGCATCGAATGACTCAACGCGCGTTTCAGATTTTCGTCGCTGTCGCAGATACGTCCCAAGGTATCTTGCAACAATGGCCCTTCGGCACCACTAGTTGAGGCACTCCCGACTTCCTCATGATCGTTCAGAACGACAACGGGGTTATGACTACCTCTGGCAGCAACCAGCGCTTCGATAGCGGCGTGGCAACTAAGTAGATTATCGAGACGCGCAGAGGCGATAAATTCCTCATTCAGTCCGACCAGGGCGGCCGGTTGCAGATCATACAAACTGAGCTCGAAACCCAGGATCTGTTTCACATTGTTAATGCCGCTTTGCTGCTTGAGCTGCCGCTTCAGCAAGGAAGAGAAGTCCGGAGCTTTTTTGTCGCAACGACAAAGCAGCGCCGGCAGGTCGTTCTGTTTATTGATACTGCGTTGCTCGTTGGCCTCTCGGTCGAGGTGAATGGCGAGGCTCGGAATGAAACCAATCGCGCGATCGAAATTCACGAGGTTGCTCTGAATATGGCCGGCCCTATCGACATAAGTTACGCGACCGGCTAATCCAAGGTCTCGATCGAACCAGGGCGCCAGCAGTGCGCCGCCATAGACTTCCAAAGCCATCCGCGCATAGCCCTGGCTCTCACTGATTGCGTTTGGCTTGACTTTTAAACAGGGGCTGTCGGTATGGGCCCCGACCATCCGGAACCCGTCACTTTCCGGCTTGCCGTTCAGTGCAAAGGCAACTAAAGAAGAATCATTGCGCGTAACAAAATACTTACCACGACCAAGTGCGCCCCACTCTGCGTCTTCATCTAAACGAACGTATCCTGAAGACTCGAGCCGTGTCACCACATTGGACACCGCGTGATACGGTGTCGGCGAACGGTTCAGAAACCTAAGCAGTCTTTCAGTGGAGGTCGTCATTGGCGGATGGATGATTTAATGGGGAGTGTGGAATCAGGCTGATCCTAATCGCTAGATACGCCAGGGATCCAGATCGCACTATAACGGGCAATGTATCAGGTACTGCATCCTACCTGCCAGCACTGCCGGTGGTTTTCGGCGTCAAGCCTGACCGCGGTCAACGCGCCGCCCCAGACGCAGCCGCTGTCGAGGGCCAGAATCTGACCGCTGCGCATAAAACCTAACGCCGACCAGTGACCGCAAACGATGCGCCAGCTGAAACATTTCAACTCCGGATGCTGATACCAGGGCACTAGCCCTTTCGGTTGGCTACCAGGCGGGCCTTTGTGAGTGAATTCCAATTGGCGCTCGCCGTCTACGTAACGCATGCGGGTCATGGAATTAGTGATAAAACGAATCCGATCCATGCCGGCCAACTCATCGCTCCAAACGTTGGGACGGCGACCATACATATGATGAAAGAAGTCCTGATAGTCGTCTCCGCGTAACACGGCTTCCACTTCCGCCGCTCTGCTCTTGAGCGTCTTCACACTCCAACCTGGATATACTCCGGCATGCACCATCAGAGTCTTGAGGTCGTCATCGACATGCAGCATCGGCTGGTGACGTAACCAATGGATAAGTTCATCTCGATCTGGCGCGCTCAGAATTTGCTCAATCGTGTCCGCGTCCCGCGCCGGTCTAATCCCCCCGGCTACCGCCAACAGATGCAGGTCGTGATTACCGAGTACCGTAATCGCGCTGGGTCCAAAATTTTTTACCAGGCGCAGCGTTTCAAGAGAGTGTGGGCCGCGATTAACCAGATCCCCGGTGAGCCACAACCGGTCTGCGTCGGGATCGAACTGCAGGTCGTCGAGCAACTCTTCCAGCGCAACCGCGCAGCCCTGGATATCTCCGATTGCGTAAACCGCCACAGCTTATTAATTAGTTATCCTCAAACAGCTCATCAAGCAACTCATCATCAGAAGGACCTTGCTGAGAAGGACTCTGATCCATGATCTGTGCTTGGCGACGCTGTCGATAAGTTTCGCGCAGGAACAAGTATTTGTCCGGCTGTAAATTCAGCAGATCTTCGGTCCCCAGCAGGCGGCTGCGGATGTCGACGATTTCTACGATCGTGGCGATGGTATCTTCTGGGCTCCCAACCGATGTCGCCGACCGGTAGGCGAAATTGGGAACCAAACCAAACGTATCTCGTATATTGCTTGCCCCTAGAAACGGCAGCACCAGATGCGGACCAGAAGGTATGCCCCATACCGCAAGGACCTGACCGAAGTCTTCCCCCCGGCGCGGAAGATCCATGTAACTGGCGACGTCATTCAGTCCGCCAAAACCGAGAATGGTATTGATCAGGAATCGCCCTGTACTGCGACCTGCCATTCGAAATTTCCCCTGCAACACGTCGTATACAATATTGAGTGGCTCACGCAGGTTCAGGAAAAAGTTTTTGATACCATTTCGTGCCGGAGACGGTAATACAGTTTTATAACCACGGGCAACTGGAACCAGCACATTCTCATCCACCGCCAGATTGAAATTGCTCATACCGCGATTGTAAGGTTCAAACGGATCGCCGCCGGGAGCACCTGTGGTTGAGCAACCGCTAAGCAACCCAATGCAGACCATCATCCAAAGAACAATCAAAGGCCGGCTTTTATGGAGAGCGATACCTGACATTATTATGATTCACTGATTAGTGGATTAGACCATACTTAGAGTGTATGGATTCACGAACAGATGCAAAGTCTCGATGCGGCGACATGATACCATTTCCCACGCAACGATCAGAGTCTTTCAAATGACCATTTACTATTCTAGTCTTTCTTAAGTTCGCAAATGATAAATTTCAGCCGCATTCAGGACAATCTGTTTGTCGGCACCTGTCCGACCGGCAACCTTGACCTGCGGCGTCTTCAGCAGGCTTCAATCAGTGCCGTGCTCAATCTGCAGAGCGACCAGGACTTCATGACCTTAGGCATCGATTGGCCACAACTCGAAAGGTTGTATTTTGAATTCGGCATCGCTGTGTATCGTGTCCCCATGATCGATTTCGATGAAGAGGATATCGCAAGATTGCTGCCCCAGGCAGTGGGCAGCCTCGACGCTGCGCTAAGTGCCGGCCATCGGGTTTATCTGCACTGCACCGCCGGGCGAGAGCGCTCCCCCACCACCGCCGTGGCATGGTTATGCTGGCGCGCCGGTCATAGCCTTGACCAGGCTTTAAATAAAGTACGCCTGGCCCGACCCAGTAGGCCATATGAAGCGTTGCTCAAGGCGCATGAGTTAACAATGCGTTCAGCCTGATTACTCGATGCAGTTTCCACCTTTGACCCGGGGCACAATCGTGTCCAGGTACAAACGGTTTCTGGCTGATGTAAAGCTCGACAGCGGCGAGCTTGTCACGGCACATTGCCCCAACACCGGCGCGATGACCGGTTGCTGGGCGCCGGGTGTGCCAATTGAACTGAGCGCCAGCGACAATCCCCGTCGAAAGCTCAATTGGACTCTGGAACGGGTTGATATGGGCCAGGGCTGGATCGGGGTCAATACCTTTCGCACCAACCATATTATCAGCTGGTTTATCGAGCACGGTAAAGTACCCGGGCTCGAACATTTTGACCAGTTGCAACGAGAACCCAGCTATATCGCCGAGGGCTTTCCGCGCTCCCGCTTCGATTTGCTGTTGCGGTCAGACGCAGAGCCTGACTGTTATATCGAAATCAAAAACACCACTCTGCTAATGGATAGGCGCATTCAATTTCCGGACGCAGTAACGCAACGTGGCCGCAAGCATCTTCTGCTGCTTGCCCATGCGGTAAAAGCAGGATTTCGGGGGGTGATTTTGTTTGCCGTAAACCGGCCTGAGGGGGCGGTGTTTTCACCGGCCAGACAGATCGATTCCGCCTATGCCGATACCCTGAGTGAGGTCATCGAGGCCGGTGTCGAAGCCATGGCCATTCGCATTCAACATACCGCCAAGGGTGTGCGCATGGGTGGGCAGATACCGATCGAACTATAACCAAAAGCTAGATTAAAATTTCTGACAACTAGGCACTGCGCCGCAATAAAAACACGATACCCCCTATTACACCCTGGACCAGAATCATGGCCAGTGCGACCCAGGCAAACGCCACTGCGGACTCCACCGCAACGCCGTAAATTCCAAATAGAAAAATGAATATGGTTTCTCTAAGACCTATGCCGTTAATCGAAACCGGGATCAGCATCAGAATCAGTGCGATGGGGATGATGATGAACATCCCCAGCACCGGTATTTCTATGTTCAACGCATGGGTCAGCAGGATGAAATGTACAATCACATTAAACTGAAGCAAGAAAGACCAGGCGGTGGCGCGTCGCAGCACATCCCCCCGCCCCTTGAACAGTTCAAATCCCTTAATGATTCTGGCTAGAATCCGTTGAACAAATCCAAACGGTCCAATATGGAGATTCTGAAACCAGTCGATCACGCGCGCACCCGAACCAAACACCATCCATAGCACGGTAAGCATCGCCAGCAGCACCAGGGCCATGTACAGCACAATTCCCGGAACCGCTTCGCGCACTCTGGTTGACAGCATTGACGCAATCAAGCCGAACACCACCAGTGCAAACATACCGAAGAAGCGGTCGATCAGAATGACCGAGACCGCCTTGGACTTGCTGCCGGCTACGCGCCATACGTCATACATACGCGAAGCGTCACCGCCGATCGTTGAAGGCAGCAGGTTGGTAAAGAACATGCCGATCGCAAATGACTGCAACAAAAACGGGATGCTGACCTGAATGTTCTGGGCTGCGAGCAGCGTTTGTTGTCGCTTAGCAATGATCAGGTAGCCGACGTAGAACAAAACGAACGCCGCAATGATCAGACCGTAATTTGCCTGCTTGATCGTGTCCCAGATTGCCAACAGGTCTGCCTTCTGCAGAATCCACACAATCAAACTGGTGGAGAATACGACTTTTGCCGTTACCAACAGGGTTTTTTTCATCCAGGGGCCGCTAAAGGGTCGAGGCTGCGAGCGAGAGCTGGACCATATCAAAAACAGCTGCTCCAACATAGCGCATCGCTTCTGGTAACCTGCTTCCTGGATTCAGGAAAAAATTCGCTCCCCCAATTGATCGATGGTCTGACGGCATTTGCTAAGCGTCAATTCCACCGCACCGTCGCGGCTACCGGTTTTATCCGCGCGAATAAAATGATGCGTGCAGACTTCGCCGTCAATGGTCTTAGTGATTGTCGCTTCTGTGCTCCAGCCCCCGGCCTCTTGCTTTGGACAGGGCACAATATCAAAGCCCTCATACTTGGTTACCGGTTCACTTTTTGCTGACGATTCCGCGGATTTTCCGCCCAGCAGGTTTTTGAAAATTCCAAACATAATTTGCTTCCAGTGTCAGATCAATCGTTAACGCCTCTACTCTTCCAGTGCCGCCATTCGATTATGGGCATGCAGCGATGCCACTTTGTAGGCCTCGGCCAGGGTCGGATAGTTAAACGCATTCTCCAGAAAGTAGTCCAGCGTGCCTTTAAGAGTGAGCACCGCTTGGCCGATATGGATCAGTTCGGTGGCACCTTCACCAACGATATGTGCGCCCAACAAACGCCGGCTTTTTGTTGAGAAAATCAGTTTCATTAATCCAGACTGCAGCCCCATAACCTTTCCTCGCGAGGTTTCAGGTAATGGCACGATACCCACTTCGTATGAAATCTTGCGTTTAATGACTTCTTCTTCGGTCATACCTATGCTGGACATTTCCGGCACTGCATAGATGCCATAGGGGAAAAATTCGGGCAGCTGATGCACTTCGCAGCCTAATGCGTGTAATGCTGCAGCTCGCCCCTGCTCCAGCGACGTCGAAGCAAGGCTTGGGAATCCGATGACGTCACCGACCGCGTAAATGTTGGGGATACTAGTCTGAAAACACTCATTGACCGACAGCCGCTTTCGATGGTCGATCTCGATGCCGATTTTATCGAGCCCCAGACTGTCGGTGGCGCCGACCCGGCCAGCGGCAAATAAAATCATATCGGAGGCGATCGCGCGATTACTTTCCAGGTGCACTACGCAGGTCCCGCTCTTCCTGCGTTCTATCTTACTGACCTTCTGTCCAAACTGCAGTCGAAGACCCTGGTCCACAATGTCGTGCCGAAAATGCATCAGCACTTCATTATCGATAAAGTCGAGCATGGTATTCCGGGGCTCCACCAGCGTCACGTTAATATCCAGGGTGCTGAATATGGTTGCATATTCAACTCCAACCACGCCCGCGCCAATTACCGTCATCGACCGTGGCAAGGTCTGCATGCGGGTGACTTCGTCACTATCGATCACGGCTTTGCCATCGAACGGCACATAGTCTGGACGAAACGTCTTGGTGCCTACCGCGATGATGATTCGATCGGAGGTGATGGTTGAGGTATCACCTAACAGTGTTTTGACTTCGACTTCGGTATCGCTGAGAAACCTACCGATTCCCTGGAAAATAATGACACCATTTCGAACCAGATGGTCCTCCAGAATGTCGACCTCGCTTTGCAGGGTCATGTTGAGACGCTGCATCAGATCCCCGGCCTGGATATCTGCTTTGGCGCGATAAGATCTACCGTAGAATCCGCGCTCGCGCCAGCCGGTTAAATTAAGGACGGTCTCGCGCAGCGTCTTGCTGGGAATAGTACCCGTGTGGACGCAGACTCCACCAACCTGAGGCATGCCATCAATGATCGCAACACTCTTGCCAAGTTTGGCGCCTTGAATGGCGGCGGTTTTACCGGCCGGGCCACTACCGATAATGATCAGGTCGAACTTCTGCATTCAGCACACTCTGGTTTTTCAGGCCATGGTAACAGAGCTTGATTTTGTTTATAAAAATAGAACAACGTGCTATATTGCATGAAGATGTTGAAACTCAATGTCTGAATAGTCCATTAATATAAAATATTATTCCTATATATGCGCGATTTTTAGGAATACATGTTTTTGAACCTGATCAAAACAGCCAATGAGAGAAAATATTTTGCCGTGCCAGGACGATGAACTTCGTCACAGAATGTTACAGAAGCTCCGCGAAAGCACCACCGGAATAAATGTCGAGTACCCACTGGCCACCGGGGAAACCAGCCGACGTATTTATCTGGACAGCACCGCTAGCACACTGCAGCTTGGTGTAGTCAAAGACGTCATGGACAAGTATCTGCCTTACTACGCCAACACACACACCAACGTTCACTTCAATGCCAAATTGTCGACCACGGAATTCGACTGGGCGCATAACATGATGCTGGATTTTGTCGATGCAGACCCGGACGTCTATGGCAGCTTTTTTGTCGGCAGTGGCACCACCGGTTGCATTAACCGGATCGCCCGCACCCTGAGTCGCAAGCGACCCGAGCGTGACGTGGTAATTACCACTATCATGGAACACCACTCCAACGACCTACCGCATAGAAAGCACTTCAAAGAAGTGGTGCACATTCCAGTGGTGATTACCGAAGAAGGATTTGGTGCAGCCGATTTAGTGAAACTTGAAGAAGCATTGAAAAAGTACGGAGAACGAGTCAACTATATTTCTGTGACCGGTGTCTCTAACGTTACTGGCATCGTCAATCCCATCTACGATATTGCGGAGCTTGCCCATCGCTACAACACCCTGATCCTGGTAGACGCGGCGCAAATGGCCGCCCATGTGCCAATCAAAATGAGCGGCCATGATAACCCGCTGCGCAATATCGATATGGTGGCGATGTCCGGCCACAAAATCTATGCACCTGCATCGCCCGGCGTAGTAATTACACGGCGCGACCTGTTCAGCGGCATCGAGCCCGAAGAAGTTGGGGGCGGCATGGTAGAAGATGTGCATGTCGACCGTTACATTCCCACCGATATGTTTCCGGATCGTGAAGAAGCGGGTACGCCTAACATCGCCGGCGCTATCGCCCTGGCAACGGTACTGTACACATTAAAGAAAGTCGGGATGGATTTCATCGATGAGGAAGAAACCGATCTGGTGAACTACGCCATCTCAAAAGTTAAAGAGATACCCGGGGTGGTCATATACGGTCAAACCAATCCCGACTGCTGTCATCGCACTGGCGCCATGTCGATTAATATTCGCGGTATGCATCATTCTCTTACCGCGGCAATTCTCAACGACTATCACAACGTTGCGGTGCGTAACGCCTGCTTTTGTGCCCATCCTTACGTTCGAGAAATGATTTCTGACGACTTAATGGCACAAATGGACGATCTCAGCAATGAAGAACTTGAGGCTCTTGCAGAGTTGCATCGAGGCATGGTGCGAGCCAGCTTCGGTATCTACAACACCCGTGACGACGTCGATGCCCTGGTGCGCGCACTCAAGGACATCGTCGACAATGAAGACTTCTATCGTCAGCAGTATCATCAGGCTGCCTGCGATAATTTCTTCCACAATACCTTTAAGTTTGACAGCACGCCGGTGTTCTCTACCAAGCAGGCGGTAGATACCTGGCTGGATGCCTGACCAGGCATTCAAGCGACAAAGCAGCCGCGCCTATCAGGCACTGGCTTGGTAATCGCCTGATTACACCTTGGGTTTGGCCGAAGAAACCCTATTATTCCTTGATATGCACGAGAAGAAGACAATCTTCGATAGATAAAAAATGCTCGATTCGAAGAAGCTTAAAAATTTATCTAAGGGCTTAACCGGCGATTTCAGCACACCTAATAATCTAAGAATACCCTTGCCGGCCCGATTGATTAATCGATATATACACCGAGCGCTGGGCTGTTTCGTTTTCTTCCTATGGTGTGTTTTCGTGTCTTCTTCCCACGCCGCCCTGCCCCAAGCGGTTGATGGCGAGCCGCTACCCAGTCTGGCACCGATGCTGGAGAGCGTCCTGCCCGCGGTGGTGAATATTTCGACCACTACCCGCATCGATATGGACGATCACCCCCTGATGCAGGATCCTTTCTTCCGCCAGTTCTTCCCTCAGCAGCAGCAAAGTAACAGCCTTGGATCGGGTGTGATTGTCGATTCAGAGAAAGGATATATTCTTACCAACCATCATGTCATTGATCAGGCCGACGAAATTACCGTAACCACCAATGAAGGCCATAGTCTGGAAGCAACCCTGGTCGGGTCTGACGCGGATAGCGACGTTGCCGTGATTCAGGTTGCAAATGAAGATCTGGTCGCAATTCAGGTCGGCCAGTCGAGCCAGCTGCGGGTCGGCGACTTCGTGGTCGCCATCGGCAGTCCGTTTGGTCTAAGCCAGACTGTCACTTCAGGAATTGTCAGCGCGCTGGGCAGAAGCGGACTCGGAATCGAAGGATATGAAGATTTTATTCAAACCGATGCATCGATTAATCCCGGCAATTCAGGCGGCGCTCTGGTAAACCTGCGAGGCGAGCTGGTGGGAATCAATACCGCTATCCTTTCGCGAGGCGGCGGTAGTGTAGGCATCGGTCTGTCGATCCCAATCGACATGGTGGCCTCACTGATGCAACAATTGATTGAGTTTGGCGATATCAGGCGCGGCCTGCTGGGTGTTGCGATGCAGGATTTGACGCCTCAGCTTGCCGAAGCGTTCGACATCCCGGGTAAACGTGGCGCAGTGGTTTCTGAAGTGATAACGGGCTCAGCCGCGGAAGACATAGGCATGCGTTCTGGAGACGTGATCGTTAAATTCAACGATACCAGGATTGATGACAGTGCGGATTTACGTAACGCGGTGGGATTACTGCGCGCTGGTGATAGAGGAGTGGTCGAGTTTTATCGAGAGGGCAGGCTTTACTCGGAACAGGTGGTAATCAAAAACCTTGAGCAGATAGCTGCCGGTAACGACCGGCCCAACGTTAACGACCGGTTTGCAGGTGCGACCTTTGAGGAAGTTCAATCTTCGGAAAGCGGACAGCGCGGCGTGCGGGTTAAAAAGATAGAGCCCGGCAGCCCTGCGGCCCAAACCGGTATCGAAGCCGGAGACATTATCTACACGATCAATAAAGTTCGAATAGAATCGATAGAAGTGCTTAAATCCATCAACGACCAGGTAGATGACGTGCTGCTGGTCAAACTAATCCGCGATGACCGGCCTTTGTTCCTGGTGGTCCAATAAGCAGCTCTTTGCTGTTAAACCCGGAATTAGAACCATAGTAAAGCTTTGGTTTTGCATAACCTTTTCGTTGCTTAAATACGTGGACGTTATTGTGTTCGATAGCGATAATCGGACTACTGTCAAACTACCTGGATACCAGGCACCGTAAACCATGTCAGAATTTTTCATTGCGCCATCCATTCTCTCCGCCGACTTCGCCCGTTTGGGGCAGGAAGTCGACGACGTTCTGGCGTCCGGCGCTGATATGGTTCATTTCGATGTCATGGACAACCATTATGTGCCTAACTTAACCATTGGCCCTTTGGTTTGTGAAGCATTGCGAAACCATGGCGTGACCGCGCCTATCGACGTTCACTTGATGGTGCGTCCGGTGGATCGAATTATCCCTGACTTTGCCGATGCCGGCGCCAGCTACATTACCTTCCACCCAGAAGGTTCGGAGCATATCGATCGCACCCTTGGATTGATTCATGAGCAGGGATGCAAAGCGGGGTTGGTATTTAACCCGGCCACGCCTTTAGATTATCTAGACTATGTTATTGATAAGGTCGATATGGTGCTGTTGATGTCAGTGAACCCCGGTTTTGGTGGACAGTCGTTTATTCCCTCTAGCCTCAAGAAGCTGGAACTTGCACGTCAACGGATTAATGAAAGCGGACGAGAAATACGTCTAGAAATAGATGGCGGGGTCAAAGTCGACAACATCGGCGCAATCGCCACGGCCGGCGCCGATACCTTTGTCTCGGGCAGCGCTATTTTCGGTGCCGCACAGGAAGCCGATCCGCATCGGTATGAGAGCGTCATACAGGCGATGCGGGAACAGCTCGCCGCCAGCTAAACTCAGTATTTTCAACCATGTTGTATCAGGCACAGGGGTTGCTGTTCGATCTTGATGGTACGCTGATAGATTCGGTGCCGGACATTGCCAATGCGGCCAATATGATGCTGGAGCAGCTCGGTCTGGCCAGGGCCGACGACCAGGATTTACGAAAATGGGTGGGTAATGGTGCGCCGAGACTGGTGAAGCGCGCACTCACGGGCCACATCGACGGTGAACCGGAAGCCTCCATATTTGAGCAGGCATTGCCTCTATTCTTCGATCTGTATGCCGACCATGTGTATGTAGACAGCGCGCTCTACCCCGGAGTTTTGGAAACTCTCGAGTATTTTAAGCAACAAGGTTTCGTCATGGGATGCGTGACCAACAAACCCTCTCGTCATACCGTGTCGCTACTAGAGGATGCGGGCTTGTCCCAGTTTTTCTCAAGCATTGTTGCCGGTGACACCCTGCCAACCCATAAACCTGATGCAGAACCACTCCTGCATGCGGCGCAACAGCTCGGGGTGCCTGCGCAAAGCTGCATCATGATTGGCGACTCGGTCAACGATATCCTCGCGGGCCAGGCTGCGAGCATGCCTGTATTTTGTCTCACATACGGGTACAATCAGGGGCTCAACCTCGGAGCTAAAAACCCCGACGCGCTGGTCGATCACTTTTCCGACCTGACTGGGCTGGTTACCAAAGCACAAGCTCGCGACTAAAGCGTCGATTTATTGAAGCATGAAAAAATTCATCATATGGCAAATCGAAACCCGGTGGCGCTGGCGATACGACCGTCAGTAAACCCTCGTTTTTCTTTCCATGCCTGTTCAAGTGATGAATTCCCATGCTGTCTCAAGACCAATTTAACGATCTCGCTGCTCGCGGCTATAACCGTATCCCTCTGGCCCGTGAAGTACTGGCCGATCTGGAAACCCCGCTCAGCACCTACCTTAAACTGGCTGCCGGACCCTATAGCTACCTGCTTGAGTCCGTCCAGGGTGGAGAAAAATGGGGCCGTTATTCAATAATCGGTCTACCCTGTCATACACGGTTGGAAGTGAGCGGCCACACGATTCGGTACTTTAAAGACGGAACGCTATTAGAACAGCAACAAAGCGATAACCCTCTCGATGCCATTCGCGACTATCAGGCACGCTACAAAGTTCCGGATGTTCCCGGGCTGCCCCGATTTACCGGCGGACTGGTCGGATACTTCGGTTATGACACGGTACACTACATTGAGCCGCATCTCGGTGCGCATGCGGTTAATGACCCGCTAGGGGCGCCCGATATTTTGCTTATGGTCTCCGAAGAAGTGGTCATCTTCGATAACCTCTCCGGTCGGTTGCTGGTGGTCATCCACGCCGACCCATCCGAGACCGACGCCTTTGATAATGCCCGGGCACGACTTTCCGAACTGACCGACAGCCTTCACCGTGGCCTGGCGGAACAACCTCAAGTGAGCAATACCAATGTGGTCGATGAGCAATTGGTGCCCTCTTCATTACCCAAGGCAGAATTCGAAGCCGCGGTAGAAAAATGTCGGCAGTACATCCACGACGGCGATATCTTCCAGGTTGTTTTGTCCCAGCGCATGTCACTGCCCTACACGGCAAGGCCGCTTGAACTGTATCGTGCGTTACGCACCCTGAACCCGTCACCTTATATGTTCTTTGTCGATCTGGGAGAATTTCAGATCGCCAGCTCATCGCCTGAAATTCTGGTGCGACTCGAGCAGGACGAAGTGACGGTCAGACCTATTGCCGGCACCCGCCAGCGCGGTCAGACCCCGGAACAGGACCAGGCTCTTGCCGAGGAATTGTTAGCCGATCCAAAAGAACTTGCTGAGCATCTGATGTTGATCGATCTGGGGCGTAATGATGTCGGCAGAGTGTCCCAGATCGGCAGCGTCAAAGTGACTGACAAGATGGTCATCGAACGTTATTCCCATGTTATGCATATTGTTTCGAACGTAACCGGGCAGATTCTGCCGCAGCTCGACGCTATCGATGTGCTCGAAGCTACTTTTCCCGCGGGCACGTTATCCGGTGCACCCAAGGTACGCGCCATGGAAATCATTGAGGAACTTGAAACCGATAAACGCGGCATCTATTCCGGAGCCATAGGCTACATTGGCTGGAACGGTAATATGGACACCGCCATCGCCATACGCACCGCACTAATCAAAGACGGCCAGGTATACGTCCAGGCCGGCGCCGGCATTGTCGCCGACTCGATACCGGAAAAAGAGTGGGAGGAAACCCTTAATAAAGCCCGTGCAGTTTTTAAGGCGGTTGAAATGGTGAACAAAGGTCTGCATCAGCCCTTTGTGAAGGGTCAGTAACATGCTAGCCATGATCGACAACTATGACTCCTTTACGTTTAATCTGGTGCAGTACTTTGGCGAACTAGGACAAAACGTAGAGGTGTTTCGCAACGACCAGATTAGCGTGGATGAGCTGGAAGCGCTGCATCCCGACTGCCTGGTGATTTCTCCGGGGCCCTGCACACCTAATGAAGCTGGCATTTCGGTGGCGGCCATTACACGACTGGCTGAAAAGATACCGGTCCTCGGGGTATGTCTCGGTCACCAATGCATTGGCCAGGCGTTTGGCGGCAAAATCGTGCATGCACAAAAACTCATGCATGGCAAAACTTCAATGATTCATCATACTGGAGACGGGGTCTTTTACCAGCTACCTGATCCGTTTCAGGCAACCCGCTATCATTCTCTGGCTGTCGAACAGCAATCTGTTCCAAAATGTTTTGAAGTCACTGCTCACACAGAGGATGGAGAAATTATGGCCATCAAACATCGCGATTATGCGGTCCAGGGCGTGCAGTTTCACCCTGAATCAATTGAAACGCACCATGGCCATGCTTTGTTAAAGAACTTTCTTGACCGCCGATGAGCGACATACTGGAAAAAATAGTTAGCCACAAAGCCGAAGAAGTGGCGGCACGCATGAAGGATTGTGGATTAGCCGAACTTGAGCATAGGGCGAATGCGTTTGAATCACCGACCCGAGGTTTTGTGCGCGCGCTTCAAGATAACGTCCAGCAAAATCGTCCGGCGGTCATTGCAGAGGTTAAAAAGGCATCACCGAGCAAAGGCATCATTCGTGAGAACTTTGATCCCGCTGAAATTGCCGAGAGCTACGCCCGGGGTGGGGCTAGCTGTCTGTCGGTGCTTACTGATGAGCGCTTTTTTCAGGGGCACGACGACTACCTGGGACAGGCCCGGGTTCGTAGCGGTCTTCCGGTGCTGCGAAAAGATTTCATTCTTGATCCCTACCAGGTTTATGAATCACGGCTGATTGGTGCCGACGCCGTGCTGCTGATTGCAGCCGTGCTTAGCGACGAAAAACTTATGGCCTTATCAACTCTGGCTACGGCGCTGGATCTGGACATTCTGGTAGAAGTTCACGATCGTGAAGAACTCGACAGGGCGCTCAAACTTCCACTGTCGCTGATCGGGATTAATAATCGAAATCTGCGTACATTTGAAACATCTCTTGATACCACCTTGAATCTGTTGCAAGCGATTCCCGATGACCGATTGGTGGTCACAGAGAGCGGCATTCACTCACCTGAAGATGTGATATTGATGCGTCAAAACAATGTGCACGCCTTCCTCGTTGGAGAAGCCTTTATGCGGGCCGACGATCCAGGCGCCAGACTCGCCGAATTATTTTTTGAAAGACCATAAGGAGGATACTGATTTATGAAAACCAGGTTAAAAAAGGTTGGAAAGCTCGCGTTTGAAGCCACCGGGGATAGCGGCCACACCGTTATCATGGATGGCTCCGCGAATAATGGCGGCGCGGATCTGGGCAGCAGACCGATGGAAATGATCCTTATGGGACTCGGGGGTTGCAGTGGCATCGATGTTTCCTTAATCCTTGAAAAAAGCCGCCAGCAGGTGACCGATTTCAGCATCGATATCGAAGGCCAGAGAGCAGATGCAGTACCCGCCGTGTTTACCGACATACATCTCCATTACACGGTGACTGGGCATAATTTGGACCCAAAGAAAGTTGCCCGAGCGGTTTCACTTTCGATGGAAAAGTATTGCTCGGTGACTCGGATGCTGTCGCATAGTGTGAATATCACCCACGATTTCAGTATCGTCGCTGAATGAAGCCCTCTCTATTTCGACTCACAGTCGAACCACGCCCCCTGTCGTATGGCCCGTAACTAATAAAACTGATATAAATTCATTATGGAACAAATATCAGACTGGGTAAAGAAACAGCTTGCAAATCCGCAAGTTGTATTTCTCACGATAGCCCTGGTGGTTCTGTTTCTCATCATCATCTACGCCGGAGATATGCTTGCTCCGGTGCTGGCCGGCATTGTGATTGCTTATCTGCTTGAAGGCATTATCAAACGACTGATGTTTCTCAGGCTGCCGCGTACAGTATGCGTATGGCTGGTTTTTCTCGCGTTCATGCTGTTCTTGGTTTTGACTGTATTTGGACTGCTCCCTACTTTATATACTCAGCTCACTCAGGTGGTTGCGCAAATCCCGAGCATGCTGGCTAAAGGCCAGGCCGCACTGATGGCGTTACCGGAGCGATATCCGGATCTGTTCTCTCCGGAGCAGATGCAGGAGATCATAGGTAGTTTGCGCAATGACCTGACGACGTTCGGACAATCCGTAGTGACCAGCTCTTTGTCTGGCGCCGCCAGTATTATCACCTTGTTAATCTACGTAATTTTGCTGCCGATCCTGATCTTCTTTTTCCTAAAAGACAACACTCGTATTCTCGCGTGGGCGCGAGACCTGCTGCCCAGCAATAGCCAGCTGGCAATCCAAGTCTGGCGCGATTTGGACAGGCAAATTGGTAACTATATACGGGGTAAATTCTGGGAGATTCTGATCGTCTGGATTACAAGCTTTGTCACTTTTTCACTGCTTGGTCTGCAGTTTTCAATGCTGCTGGCGGTGTTGGTTGGGCTGTCCGTACTGATCCCCTACCTTGGGGCTGCGGTGGTAACAGTTCCCGTGGTGGTGATTGCATATTTCCAATGGGGCTGGACTAGTGAATTCGCCACATTGGTCATTGCTTACCTGGTGATTCAGGCGCTCGACGGTAATCTTTTAGTCCCGCTTTTGTTTTCTGAAGTGGTGAATATCCACCCGGTTGCAATCATCGTAGCGGTGCTGTTTTTCGGTGGGCTTTTTGGTGTCTGGGGCGTGTTCTTTGCAATCCCGCTGGCCACCCTGGTGCAGGCCATCATAGTGGCATGGCCGAAAGCTCACTTTACCGATGAAGGTTAGCTAGCGCACTTTGATCATTGTTTGGTGTGATTAATTGCTGTTTCTGCTGTCATCGGGTATCGCCACCCTAATGAAGAGAGCTTATATCGCTGACACGCTTGTGGACAGTCAACTGGTTGCTGACTGGCTGCATGGTAATGGTGTGCCTTGCGAAATTTTTCATCAGAATGCCCTCGGCGCTTTGGGTGAGCTGCCAGTTACTTCACCGGAGGTCTGGGTTAGGCGCGATTCAGACCTGTCCCTGGCCAGACAATTAATCTCCCAGATTGAGTTTGCTGATAGCGGTAAAATCATTTTTTGCCAGCATTGTGGGGAATCCAATCCAGCAGGCTTCGATATTTGCTGGCAGTGTCAGCTTCAGCTCTGATTGCTGATGGTGACTCGCAAAAAAAAACCGCGTAAGCGTCGAACAAAACGGCCATCGTTCTCTTTTGGCTTTTTCTGGCCGGTGGTTTTCAAAGTTACTATCGCCGTCGCGTTATGTATTGGCGGTTTTCTGATTTATCTTGATTACCAGATTCAACAGCGATTTGAAGCGGGTATTCATCCCCAACCGGCTCACATCTATGCGCGTTCGCTGATACTCGCGCCAGACCAAAACCTTCGTCAGGACAAGGTCACCGATACGCTGGATTATCTTGGCTATCGCAGAGTTGACAAAGTGTCTGGGGCCGGCAGTTATGTGGTCGCGGGAAACCAGATGGACGTATTTATCAACCCTGTTCCTGGCGCACCTGACCAGCCGCCTCTGGTTCGACTTGAATTTGGTAAAGCGGGTTTAAGTCGAATTCTCGACCATGCCAATGGCAATCTCTTAGAGTCGGCCGCCCTCGAGCCCGAATTTATTGGCAGCCTTCAGCTTGGCCCTTACGAAGACCGCATCGCACTCCAATTACATCAGATGCCGGAGCTTTTAATACAGGCCCTGTTGGCCATGGAAGACCGCAATTTTGAGAGTCATATTGGTGTTGATCTGGTTGCCATACTTCGAGCGTTCTACAACAACCTGATTAAGAGGCAGGCCGTTCAGGGCGGAAGCACGATTACCCAGCAACTGGTTAAGAATTTGTTTCTAAGTCCCGAACGCTCTATTTCTAGAAAAGCCATCGAGGCCCTGATGGCCATCGTAATGGAGTTTCGGTATAGCAAGGCGGAAATTCTCGAACACTACCTGAATGAAATTTTTCTGGGTCAAGCCGGCAATCGCGCCGTGCACGGATTCGCACTGGCAAGCGAGTACTATTTTGCACGACCTGTAGGACAGCTCAAACTGCATGAAAGCGCTCTTCTAGTCGGCATGATTCCCGCGCCGTCTTACTACAACCCAAGACGACATCCCGAACGCGCGTTGTCGCGGCGTAATCTGGTTTTGAAAACCCTGGCCAAGGTGGGCGCTATAACCGATGTAACGGCACGCACGTTGGGAGAACTGCCGCTGGATATTGCACCCCATCGGCCGTCAACTAACAATCGATTTCCGGCTTATGTCGATTATTTGCACAGGCAGATTCGACAGTATTTTTCTGAAGATGTACTACGAAGCGATGGCCTTAAACTGTTCACTACGCTGGACCCTGATGTCCAGTCTACCGCCCAGACCGCGTTATCCAGCACTCTATCCGTTCTGGAAAAAAACCATGGAATTGAATCCGGTGTTCTACAAGGCGCCGTAATTGTTATTGAGGTGCAAAGTGGCGATATCCTGGGCCTGGTAGGAGACCGCCAGAGAGGATATTCAGGCTTCAATCGCGCTATAGATGCACAACGGCCTATTGGCAGCCTGGTCAAACCCCTGGTGTACTTGACCGCACTTGAGCAGCCAGCTAGATACAATCTGGCAACCATAGTCGAGGACACTCCTCTGACGTTGACCCCTCAAAACGGTGAACCCTGGTCACCTCAGAACTACGACCAGACATTTCGTGGAGAAACCAATGTTTTGGATGCACTGACTCGCTCTTACAATGTTCCCACCGTCAGAGTCGGTATGTCGGTAGGGGTAGAAAACGTAATTGAAACCATAAATCGGCTAGGCATCAGTCGTAAACTTAAAGACTACCCGTCGCTTCTGCTTGGCGCTAATGATCATAGCCCATTGGAGATCGCGCAGCTATACCAGTCCATCGCCAATCACGGTGTTCGCGCACCGCTCAGTTCCATCAGCAAAATCAGCAACAGACAAAACGAGGTGATCGCGCGATTCTCACAAAAACAAAAGCAGGTCATTGAGCATGGGCCCGCTTACCTGGTGGATTATGCTTTGAAACAGGTAGTGCTGCGGGGCACCGCAGCCCGGCTTGCGGGGCGTTTCGACCCTGCGCTGCAACTCGCTGGAAAAACCGGCACTACTGACAATTACCGAGACAGCTGGTTCGCTGGTTATAGTGGCAATTTGCTCAGCGTTGTGTGGGTTGGCAGGGATGATAACAAACCGTTTGGTTTAACCGGATCCAGCGGTGCGATGCGCGTGTGGGAAAAAATTATGTCTGAGCTATGGTTGCAGCCTGCACAATTCGATCCACCGGGTGAGATAGAGTACGTGCAAGTGGATCCCTCCAACGGTTTGCTGGCCAAGTTCGGCTGCACCGACAGGCTCTCAATACCCGTGATGCGCAGTGATCCAATAAGAAAATATTCGCCCTGCGCAGGCGTTTTAGGGCGAGTCCAGAGCTGGTTCAATATTCGGGTAGCGGATCCCAAGACTATTCCAAAGGTGATAGAACGCAGTATCGAACAAAAACGCTAGTTGTTTCTATTTACCGAACGTCCACTAGGATCTCTCCAGCTGTGGCCTGTTGTGCCGGTTTTTGTTCCCGGGATTTTAACTCCGCTGCCACCACAGCCCCGAGCAGCATAACCAGCCAGCAAAGATACACCCAGATAAAAAATATCGGGATCGTCGCAAGTGCGCCATATATGAGTTGATAGGAACGAAAGTTCAGAATGTAAAAGGCGAATCCGAGCTTGGTCAGCTCGAATAAAATGGTGGCCACCACGGCACCTATTAAAGCGTGCCGCATTTTAACTTCGGTGTTGGGTATTGCCTTGTAAAAAACGATATAGGCCCCGAGCTCAAATAAGATGGGCAAATACCCCAGTATGAGTTGCGTTGCCCCCGCAACTAACGATTGTTCGGAGAACATTTTCATCGACAGTAGAGTCGAACTCATTGACAAACTGACGGCTGTCAACATAGGTCCTAATGTTACAACTGCCCAATACAAAATCAGCCGTTGAAACAAGAGTCTTCCTCGTTTTACCCGCCAAATGTCATTGAATGCATCTTCGATAGTTGAAAGTAATAAGAGCGTGCTTACCAGCAAGAAAATCAGCCCCACCGCGGTCAGACGTCCAGCTTGGCTGGAGAAATCTCGAATGTAAGTGCTAACGGCGTCTCCCGCTGTGGGCACAAAGTTTTTGAAAATGAATGCCTCCAACTCCCCGGACCACTGCTCAAAAACAGGGAATAGCGATAACATTGAGAATATCACTGTAGCCAACGGCACCAATGCCAGTAGCGTGGTAAACGCTAAGGCTGAAGCTACTCTGAAGCATCGATCTTGGTCGAAGCGCCTCAGTATGTCGATGATAATCTGTATCAGGCGACTCCCTGTCTGCATGTGTGAGTTCAACTGTATTGCCTCCAGGCTTCAACGGTTTTATATTCCCATCAGTATACCAATAGACTTTTTTCTGGTGCAGATATCCTGTGACTCGCATTTATCATAATCCACGCTGCTCGAAATCTCGGGCGACCTTAGCACTGCTCCAAGAACATGGGATAGACCCCGAAGTTGTGTTGTATCTCGACTCTCCGCCAAATGACGATGTGCTTAAAGAAATTACAGTGGCTCTTGGCTGCTCTATTCACGATATCATGCGAACCGGTGAATCAGTTTATAAAGAACTTAATATTGCGAACAGTGATCAAGACGAGTACACATTAATTAAACACATACTGGAAAATCCAATTTTGCTGGAACGACCTATTGTCACGCACGCCGGCAAGGCGGCTATAGGTCGGCCGCCCGAAGCAGTATTGTCGTTATTTAAATAATGCCCAGCTGCCGAATTCCGAATAAACTAACTGGCCTATGATATGAATCAACCATTAAAAACCGTCGACTTTATTCACATGGAAGATGGAACCAAGGAGGAGTACGTTTTTTTGACTGAGCAGGAACATGTCTATAACGAATCCCTGCCTGATCGCTTACTCGACGCTCTTAGCGAGCTTGAGCATTCATTTGGTGGATATAAGGTTTCCAGACTGGAGCATTCCCTGCAGTCAGCGACAAGAGCCTGGGAAGAAGGAGAAGATGAAGAAATGGTCGTGGCTGCGCTCTTGCATGACATTGGCGACCCTCTGGCGCCCCATTCGCACAGTGAGATGGCTGCGGCGATTCTGAGGCCATATGTCTCTGAGCGCATCCATTGGATCATCAAACACCACGGATTGTTCCAGGCTTATTACTATGCCCATCATTTTGACCGAGACCGAAACGCGCGGGACGTGCATAAGGACAATCCCTGGTACCTGGACTGTGTGAGTTTTTGCGCTAATTACGATCAGAACTGCTTTGATCCTGATTTTACCTCCATGCCACTGGAGTTTTTTCGACCTATGGTCGAGAGTGTCTTCGCCGAACCTAAAAATTTCGATTATTAGTCAGTAGAGAAAGTGCTTATTTAGATTGTTTCCCGCCGTCGGCAACTTCGTTACTCGGCGCAGAAGGAGTCCTTCGATAAAGTGATCGCGACTTAGCTCTATGCTTAATGGGTAAGGACGCATCATTGAATTCGATAGTGACCTCTTACTTGCCTAATCAGATCAGAGCCAGCACCCATTAGAGACTGCTTCGATGCCAAAACTCAACGGCTAAACATCCAAATTGCTGACCGCAAATGCGTTCTTTTCTATGAATTCCCTGCGGGGTTCTACCTGATCGCCCATCAAAGTGGTAAACGTCTCGTCGGCCCCTATTGCGTCTTCAATATTGACCTTGAGCAAACGCCTTACGTCTGGATCCATGGTTGTTTCCCACAACTGGTCCGGATTCATTTCACCCAGCCCTTTATAGCGCTGGATTGTCATACCTTTACGGGCCCGTGCCAGAATCCACTCAACCGCATCTGCGAATCGTTGGGTCTGGTGCTCGGTATCACCCCAGGTTAATGTCAACGTTTCCTTCTCAATTTCCTTGAGCCGGATACTCATCGCCACCATGCTGCGATACTCTGCACTTCTGACGAATCCCTCTCCCAGTCGATATGTCTCAATTAAACCGTATTGATGCTTGTCGATACAGAATTCTAGTGTGGTGGGTTCGTAACGTACTTCATAACGAACAACCTCCGATTGCTCCTGGTTCAATGTGTTTTCTAACTCATCGCAAATTCTTTGGGCCCGCGATGGATCAAAGTCTTCGACCAGAATTGGCTCCACCCGCAACAGCGCATCTAAAACCTCTGAGTTATAACGACGCGCCAAACGAGCCACTGTGGATTGCACTGTTTGCAGGTCTAGAACGGTCGCCTTGAGTTCGGTTCCCGACAGGGTTTCTCCATTTGGCAGCGTCACAACCGCTTTTTGAGTCGCGGTATCTAGCAGGTGATGGCTCATCTCATTGTCATCGAGTAAATACTTTTCTCTCTTTTTGCTCGCCATTTTGTAAAGTGGCGGCTGAGCAATATAGACATAGCCGCGTTCCAGCAATTCTGGCATCTGACGGAAAAAAAACGTCAATAGCAGTGTCCTGATGTGTGATCCATCAACATCCGCGTCAGTCATGATGATAATTCGATGGTAGCGCAGTTTGTTGATGTCAAAGTCGTCTTTCCCAATACCAGTACCCAGGGCAGTGATCAATGTTGTCACTTCGTCAGAGGTCAGCATTTTATCGAAACGGGCTTTCTCTACATTCAGGATTTTTCCCTTAAGTGGCAGAATCGCTTGGAATTTTCGATCCCTAGCCTGCTTTGCACTGCCTCCCGCGGAATCACCCTCAACCAGATAAATTTCACACTGGGCAGGATCTTTCTCCTGACAGTCTGCCAGTTTGCCCGGCAGACCTCCAAGATCGAGTGCACTCTTTCGTCTAGTCAGTTCTCGCGCTTTTCTCGCAGCCTCTCGCGCTCTTGCAGAATCGACTATGCGATTTGCTATGATTCTGGCTTCGCCAGGGTTTTCCTGCAGGAAGTTTTTAAGGTGTTCCGTCACAAGACTTTCAACTATCCCCTTTACCTCTGAAGACACTAGCTTGTCTTTAGTTTGGGAAGAAAATTTTGGGTCCGCAACTTTTATTGACAGTACAGCAGTAACCCCTTCACGACTATCGTCGCCACTTAGCGAGACTTTTTCCTTCTTGGCTAAGCCTAGTTCATTGATGTATCCATTCAACGTACGGGTCATCGCCGCGCGTAATCCCGCAAGGTGGGTGCCACCATCTGCCTGTGGAATATTGTTCGTATAACAATACGTATTTTCCTGGTACGAATCGTTCCACTGCATCGCCAGTTCTAATTGAACGCTATCTTGATTTCCCAGCATGCTGAACACAGTTGGATGGAGCGCGGTCTTTTTACTGTTCAGGTGGCCCACAAATGCGGCTATCCCTCCTTCATATTCGAATACTTCACCATTGCCATCCCTTTCGTCTATCAACTCTATGCGTACCCCGGAGTTTAAAAATGATAGTTCTCTCAATCTTTTAGCAAGAATTTCATATCTGTACTGCACGTGACTAAACGTCTTATGGCTGGCCATAAACGTAACTATGGTGCCAGTACGATCGGTCTCTCCGGTAACCGCCAGAGGTGCCAATGGGTCTCCCATGGAGAATTCCTGATAGTGAACCTTACCGTCCCGATGTATTTCCAAACACAATCGCTCCGATAGCGCGTTCACCACTGACACTCCTACTCCGTGCAGTCCGCCGGATACTTTGTAGGAATTTTGATCAAATTTGCCCCCGGCATGCAGCACAGTCATGATAACTTCGGCTGCGCTCTTGCCTCCCTCGTCTTCCAAAATACCTGTCGGAATTCCCCTGCCGTCGTCGCTCACCGAAATCGATTCGTCGGCATTAATTTTTACCTTGATTTGGTTACAGTAACCTGCCAGAGCTTCATCGATTGCATTGTCCACCACCTCGAATACCATGTGATGTAATCCGGTACCGTCATCGGTATCGCCGATATACATACCCGGTCTTTTCCGGACAGCATCCAGTCCTTTCAGTACCTTAATACTGTCGGCGTTATAGTCTTCTGACATACTCCATTTTAGTGCTATTTATAACTGTTTGATTTTACCATAAAAAAGGTTATTTCCGGCCTATTGAACACCCTGTTACTAGGATTATTAGTCCTTTAATATCAATTACTTAACTCTGGTGTTTGTTTCGCGCTTTATGGAGTTTCTAGTGACTAAAATCCGGTTGTTAGTAAGAAGTTCCAAATATGAATTATTAAATTTAAAATCAATAAGATAGATCTTTATTTAAATTTAATGAAACATCGAATGCATAGCCCAGCTTTTTCCTTCGACCCGAAAGCCCTTTTCCGTCAAGTTCTGAATATGGACCTATCTTTTTACCTGGGCGGATTGATAACATTCTATTCGATTCGACTCGCTTCAATTCGAAACGTTTGTGACCTATGTATTATGTTACCAAGTTCCAGAAAATTACAGTAACGAGCTTATTCAACGCTGGCAAATGAACTGCTAATGTTTCACGTGAAACATTGTGTTGTATCTCCCTTGCGCCACTGTATCCAATTACTAACCTCTCGCCATAGTCGGTGCTTTGACAAGTTATATTGTCCGACTCTCAGGATATCTAATGAGCAAAAGATATCCTATATGTGCTTATCAAGATCTAACCTGATATAGGAAGTTGGAACGTTTATGGGGAGTATCATTAGGAACCAGGGAAGCGCTGTTTAGCTATGTAATCCCCCGGAAATTAATCGAGTTTAGAAGTAGATTTTTTCACCTAAGAGGAGATTCTACGAATGAAGAAATCAAGATACTCGGAAAGTCAGATATTTCAGATACTTAAAGAAGCGGAAGCCGGGATACCTGTCGCTGAATTATGCCGAAAGCACGGCATGAGTGATGCCAGTTTCTACAAGTGGCGCGCCAAGTATGGCGGCATGGATACATCAATGATGAAGCGGATGAAGGAGCTTGAGGTGGAGAATGCGCGCCTTAAACGGATGTATGCGGAGGAGAAACTCAAAGCCGAGATTGTTACCGAGGCGCTAGAAAAAAAGTGGTAAAGCCGTCTCATTGGGCCGAGATGGCAGTACGGGCGGTGAAGGAATACGGCATATCGATACGCATGTCCTGCAAGGCCTTTGCTATATCAGAGACGTGCTATCGCTATCAGGCGAAGTTGAACGATGATAATGCGTTGATTGCAGATTGGCTGCTGCATTTGACCTACACAAACCGACGCTGGGGGTTCGGGTTGTGTTATCTATATATTCGCAACGTTAAAGGCTTTCGCTACAACCACAAGCGCATTTACCGTATCTATCGGGAGTTGGCTTAATCTGCGCATAAAACCCCGCAGGCGGCTCAAACGAGACCGCCCAGAGAATCATACGCATGCTCGACCAGGTCATCGAATGGCGCAGTAAGCCAAAGGTCATACGATCAGATAACGGCAGCGAGATGTGTAGCTGAGAATTCCAGACCTGGGCAAAGAAGAGAAATATCCATCTGCAATTTATTCAACCAGGAAAGCCAACACAGAACGCCTATGTCGAAAGATTCGACCGAACTGTCCGCCATGAGTGGCTGGATGAACATCTATTCGAATCAATCGATCATGCTCAGAGGACTGCCACAGAGTGGTTGTGGCGTTACAATAATTAAAGACCCAATATGGCGTTGGGTGGGTTCACTCCAAGGCAGAAACTAGTAAAAGCAGCTTAAATTAATTTATGTCTACTTCTAGGATCGGTTATAAATGGGGGGATTACAGCTATACTTCTTAGAAAAACAGACAAACCATCTCGACGGGATGTTTCACGTGAAACAATAAAACCGGCCCAGGGCCGGTTTTAATGAGTAATTAAGTTTGATCTAGTCTATATGCGCATTGGCATGACTAACCAGGTGGAGACATCATCACCTGGCTGTTTAAGTATGCATATTCCATCATTTCCCTGAAAATGTAGTTCTACTTTCTCGCCAGAAATAACCCGCGCAGCATCGATTAAATAGGCCACGTTGTACCCCGTTTCGATGCTATCACCTTTGTATTCCACACCCATTTCTTCAAGAGCTTCTTCCTGTTCGGGATTGTTCGCCGTTACAGACAAGGTGCCATCCTTAAGCGTCAGTTTTACACCCTTAAATCTGTCTGTGGTTAATACAGCAGCCCTAGTTAAGGTATCGATCAGTTCTGAACGATTTACAGGCACTACAATATTCAATTCTGTATCCAACACTCCTTTAAACTCTGGGAATTTTCCATCAATCAGTTTTGTAATGAGCGTGGTGTCATTGCGGGAAAGCCTAAGGTGGTTTTTACTCACCTCGATCAGAATGTCTACTTCTTGATCACTGTCCAGGAATCTCGCGATTTCAGATACAGCTTTTCTGGGTACGATGACTTGCCTTATATCGTCAATCGATAGATTGATTTCTTCTTCGCTTTGCGCGAGTCTATGGCCATCTGTCGCAATAGCGCGGATCCTGTTCTGGCCAATTTCAAATAGAACGCCATTAAGGTAATAACGTACATCCTGTACCGCCATCGCGAAAGATGTTTTTTCAAGGAGTCTTTTAAGGAATAAATGATTGATTTTAAATCTTTCTTCCCAATTTCCTGTTTCTATACGGGGAAACTCGTCAGCAGGTAATGTTTTCAGGGTATAGCGACTCCTGCCGGACGTAACGACGACTTTTTCCCCATCACTTTTAAGGGAGATCGATGCATTATCCGGTAACATACGTGAAATATCCAAGATTTTACGTGTAGATACCGTAAAGTTCCCATTGTCGCCCTGTACCCCCTCTATAGACTCGGATATTTCTACTTCCAGATCAGTCCCCACCAGTGTCATCTTTTTATCCTCTACTCCAAAATAGAGATTCGCGAGAATAGGTAAGGTCTGTCTCTTTTCCACTACGCTGCTTACCAGAGTTAATGTGGGTAATAACTCTGATCTATCAATTTTAATTTTCATATTTAACTTATTAGTAGTAGTAATAGTAAGCCCTGTGAGTATGTTAATAACTCTAAAATAACATTATTTTTCAAACAGATGTTGTCCAACCAAATGTAGCAAAACGATGTACAAACACCGCATAACCAGATAACAAAATGTGGGCTAATATTATCTACAATCAGTACACAGAAAAAGGCCTGTTTTCCCACAGGTTAAACACAGGTTATCCAGCCAGATTAAATTGCTGCCAGATCCAGTAAAGCAGGGTGAAACCTTCATTGCTTGAAACTTCCACTTTGCTCTCCGTTACAGTATAACGGCACAAAATACGCTTAATTTATGCACCAAACAGTCGTTGGAGGTTGCGATGATCTTCCTGGACCTTGCTGTCTGTCTGGAGCAGCTCTTCCACTTTTCTGCACGCGTGTAGCACCGTAGTATGATCTCGACCGCCAAACCGGTCGCCAATCTGGGGTAAACTCATATTAGTGTATTCCTTAGCGAACGTCATCGCGAGTTGGCGAGGTCGGGCAATATCTCTAGAACGCTTTTTTGAAAGCAAATCTGCCACCCGTATCTTGAAATACTCGGCGACGGTTTGTTGGATACTCTCAATGTTAATTCGGGACTCTCGGTACATCAGCAGATCTCGAAGGGCCTCTCTTGCTAATTCGACATTAATTGGTCGACCAGTGAAACCGGAGCTGGCAATTATCCTGTGAAGCGCGCCCTCAAGCTCCCTGACGTTTGACCGCACAGCGTTGGCGACAAAGAATGCAACGTCTTCCGGTAAGGTAATATTCCGCTCGATTGCTTTCTTTCCAAGAATCGCCACTCGGGTTTCGAGCTCAGGTGGCTCGATAGAGACAGTGAGACCGGATCCAAACCGTGAAATCAATCTTTCCTCAACGTCGGTCATTGCTTTTGGAATCCGATCACTCGTAATAATAATTTGACGCTGACCTTCGAGAAGAGAGTTGAAAGTATGAAAGAATTCTTCCTGAGATTGCGTTTTACGAGCAAAGAATTGAATATCATCAATCAGCAGCGCGTCTAAAGAACGATAGTAACGCTTGAAATCGTTCATCGTATTGTTCTTGAGAGCTTTGACCATATCGTTCACGAAAAGCTCTGATCTGATGTAGATCACTTTCGCTTCGGGTTTGCCATCCTTTATCAGATTACCGGCGGCTTGCATCAAGTGCGTTTTACCGAGACCAACCCCTCCATAAATGAAAAGCGGGTTGTATGATTTGCCTGGATGCATGCCAACCTGTTGTGCGGCAGCGCGGGCCAATTGGTTTGAGGTCCCTTCGACATGGGTGTCGAAAGTGTAGTCACGATTTAACCGGCCGCCAGTATAGGGCAGGGGGGACTCGTTAATGTCATCGTCAAACTCAGAGGCAAATCGCATTGCCGTGGGTTTTTTTTCCTCATCTTTTGTATCTAACTGCGCAAGTGGTACATACTCATTGCCGTGACTCCCAATTTCACACTGCACCGTATTAACACCGGAATCCATTGCAATAATCGTAGATTCAATATGTTGAAACAGGTTTTGCTTAACGTGATTCAAAACATAGCGATTTGGTGCTAGAAGTTTGAGAGTTTGATCGTTTACGATCGTATGCAATGGACTTAGCCAGGTATTGATTTCATCGTCTGAAACTTCTGTCTTTAAGCGATCAAGGCAGTCAAGCCATAGCTGAGAGTTGCTCAATTTTTATACACCCTTTTTAATACCCATTACTCACTGTTCGCACACTCTGGCATCAGGAAAAGTGACAAAGAGACCACCTGGATAGTAGGGTCAGTAAACCCTATCCTTATGACTTAATTGGATAAAATCATTTTTTCCTGGTTGTGGCGAGATTGCTTTAGTACAAACTTTTTCGCCAGAGGGGAATTGAGTCTAATCCTTCATGGGAATTTTATCCACAGTCAAATCGGCTTTAACATGAAAATAAATTTCTTTTTTCTTATCCCTAAAAACGAAAATATTTGTCTAGTGGATTGCTCACTGCCAATCAATAAAACATGCTCGCTGATAAACCGACTTCGTATTAGACACTTGCGCGTAAAATTGAATCCGAATTGTAAATCCTGGTCGCTAAATAACACCCTTAAAAAATTAAATTCAATAAAAATCACTTTCCTATTAAGCGAATTATTAGCACTCACCACGTGTATCGCGTAAACATTTAATTGACGGGCAGAGATATTCTAATTACAAGACCGCTCGGTATGTTGTTCTGCGCGATGATGGTACCTTGGTGGAGCTCAACAATAGCCCGGCTGAGAGTAAGGCCGATACCGTGTTGTCCATTGGATTCAGTTCTAGAATGATCGGCCTTAAAGAAGGGATCAAAGATACGTAGCAGGAACTCCTCACTTACCCCAGGACCCTGATCTGTTACCGAAACTTCTAAGGTCTGATTTTTTTTAGTAGCCGATACTTCAACTGTGCCCGACTCGGGAGAAAAACGCAGCGCATTACGCACCACGTTTTCAAATGCGCTAGTAAGAAGATCAGAATTGCCTCTGACAAAGAGTTCGCTCTGTAAAAATGTTTTCACTTGTTTTTGTGAAGATTGAAATTCAAAGTTTGCATCTTCACAAACTTTATTGAGTATTAAACCTAAATCAACTGACTCAAACACCTCGTCTGTGCCCGATTGCAGTTTCGATAGGGATAGGAGGTCTTCGATCAAGCTATCAAGACGACTGACTTCGGATTCGATTCTGTCAATCTCTGCACTCTTGCCATCTTTTTTATTACTGAGAGATGCCGCTACTTGAATTCGAGCCAGTGGCGACCGTAACTCATGGGACACATCACGAAGTAATTGTTTCTGGTTTTCAACACTGCGTTCTACTCGCGCCGTCATTCGATTGAATTCGCGACCGAGCTCGCCGAAAGCGTCTCGACGTTCAGTAATCTCCTCCGGTATACGAGCTGCAAGGCTGTCACCAGAGATAGAGCTAGCAGTTTGTCGAAAGGTGCGTAAAGGACGTAAAACCCAGTGGCTGAGCAGGATACTGGCTATTACCAGCCCCAAAAGCACCACCAGTATCGGAAACCAGATAAACCCCCGGTGCGTGCCGCGAAGGCGGTCTCCCCGTCCAGCAGACAGGATCACACGATAGCTGGACTGGTCACGTTCAACTTGATGGGAAAAGATAAATCTCCTGTTGGCGGTGTTCTGATAGGGCTGGATTAACATGGGGTAGTGGGTGACTTGTCGCATAATTGATGGAGGCACTGGGGGTCCGATTATTGGACGATTACCCTGATCAAGGATCCATGCGCGGACGCCGCTACGGTGAAGATGGTCCAGAACCGTCTTAGCGTTGCCGGAGATGGTCGCATCAACCAGCTCTTCAGCCGATTCGCGGCTGCGATGATGGAGGCGGGACTCTTCGGGATTAAGCTCCTGGTTAATCCACCAGAACAATCCGAACGAAACGATCAGAACCAGAACAAAGGAGCCGAGCAGCAGTGCCAGCACCCTGAAAAACAGAGATCTCATTTCAAAGTGGAGGGCTGACGTAAAGGTAACCGATACCGCGCAGAGTCTTGATACGCTCATTGCCGTCGGTATGCTTTCCCAGTTTTTTCCTCATATTGCTGATGTGCACATCAATACTGCGATCCCACTGACTAAGTGGCTTGTCTAACACCATTGTCGAGATTTCTGATTTGGTTACGACTTGATCCGGCGTGCTGAGCAGTAACCACAGCAAATCAAACTCAGTTTGCGTCAGCGTGATAATTTGTTGATCGACAGTCACTTTGCGGCTGCCGAGGTCTAATTGCAAATCTCCAAGACGCAGGGATTTGGGGGAAATCGACGGGTCCACGGAGGTGCGCCGCAATACGGCCTTTATTCGGGCATATAGCTCTCGAGGATTACAGGGCTTTGGTAGATAGTCATCGGCTCCAAGCTCCAAACCAAGTATACGGTCCAGATCGTCACCCCTGGCGGTCAACATAATCACTGGGACAGTGCTTGACGCGCGAATCTGTTTCAGCGCTTCAATACCGTTTAACTTTGGCATCATGATATCCAGCACCACAATATCAAATTGTTCCTCACGGGCGCTCTCCACTGCGTCCGCCCCATTATGGGCCTGGACAATTTCACACCCTTCGGTCTCTAGATACTCAGCCAGCATGCCGGCCAACACAGTGTCGTCATCCACAAGAAGTATTTTTGGGGACATATTGGATTCAGCCTGAACTGATCTCGAAATAGACATCAACGCTGACATTGTAAGAGTTCCTCACGATTATAAATAGCCGGTCTGGCGTGACCCGGTCTGGCGTGACCCGGTCTGGCGTGACCCGGTCTGGCGTGACCCGGTCTGGCGTGACCCGGTCTGGCGTGACCCGGCATAGGAAATATAAATTGCCGCCCAGGTGCGAATCGAGCCTGAGCGGCAACTAGGAACCGATGCTTAGGATTCCTGCTCCCATTGCTGCATACGCTTTGCCATTTTCTCAAACCTGTTTTCCATCAGTTCGCGCATCTCTTCACGCTGCTCCGTGGTCAAGATATCTGACACCTGCTTATACACGGTGGCCATGGTGATCGTCCGATCGTGTGCCATTTCCGCAACCTTGTTAGCAAGCTCTTCGGTTTGGGATTCATAAGTATCCGAAGTCGGGTCTAGAAGCATACCTTGTTGCCGTAAAGCTCTTCTTTGCTGGCGATGGGTACTAATATTTTCACTGTTTTGCTCGAGTATCTGCTGAAGCGACTGTTGTTGCTTTTCACTCAGATCAAGATGGTGATCAAGCTTACCGATCATTCTTTCCAGCATAGGGCCGTGATGGCGCCCACCATGCCCGGAACTATCATGACCCCGTCCATATTCGTCGCAACCGCTCGAACCCGCAAGAGCTAGTCCTGATCCAGCCAAGAGAGCCAGAATTCCTGCAATAATTTTATTACGTTTCGTCATCGTTTTAGTTTCCTCTAAGTATTTGGTTGCCGATTGACAATCAATCGATGTGGGTATTTTCGGAAACTTTAGGCAAATCTTGGGTTAGGGAAAAGTAAATGTTAGGTAAAGATGAGATATTGTTTGAAAGGCTATGGCGCTTACCCAAAGAGTTGACTTTGCATCCCGCGCCTATCCCAGGGGAGCGAATCCTTTGTAAAATTATGCCTAATGATAGAATTGAGTCTTCACTAAGCTCATTGGAAGTATGCGAATCAAAGAATTGAATCCCCATTACGCCAGGTACATGCTGGGTATCCTGACCTACGGGTTAGTCATGCATTATGCCGCGGCGGAAACTTTGGATGTGCTTGAATATGCCGAGCCCCAAAATGCTTACAAGGTTTACCAATATACATCGACGGCTTCAGGTGTCCAGACTTGGAAGCTTGACGGCAGGTTGCTGGAGTCGCCGTCAGAACCAGAGACAATAAATAATAAGGACTATCGGACGCGCATACAAAAATCTGAAAATCTACCCGAGTATTTCCCCAAAGAGTCGAAGGTATATTACCGTGAACAAAACGATGGACTTTTCACCGCTTTTTATGAAGATGCTGAGCGGTTCTCGGAATACCTTCAGATTCCTTCGCCTTTGAGCGTGGGCATGACCTGGCAAGGTCCATCAGGATATTGGGATTCAGAGACGCTTGAGTCGATAGGCGCTTTTGAATCACCTGCCGGTCGTTTTAAGCGCTGTCTCACGATACGGCGCAATAAAACCATTGAAGATCCGCCACAAAAACTGATGAGTATCTCAGTCCACTGCCCGCGGGTCGGCGGTGTGCGGTCTCTGACCGAACATCAAATGGACGGATTTCAATCCAGCACCGAGACATTATTGGTAGAGATAGACTCAAGCTCATAATAACCGGATCCGAATAACCAAACTCGGCGATTAAAGTCTTACCAGCTTTAGTTTGCGAATCGCAGGCAAGGCCTCAATGGCGGCAAGGGTTTCATCCGACAGGTCACTGTCCAAGTTGATAAAAGCCAACGCCAAATCACCTTTTTCGGCGCGCCCCAGGCGCCATTCGGCGATGTTGACGCCGTGTTCGCCCATTAAGGTGCCTACTTGGCCGATGACGCCGGGCACGTCCTGGTTCATCATAATCAACATTGTGCCTTCAGGCTCGACATCAAGATGATACTTGCTTACCTGGACAATTCGCGGGTGTTCACCGCCAAATAAAGTGCCGGAAATAATGCGTTCGCCGCCGTCCCACTCAACTCGGCAGCTGACCAGATTAGTATAGTCAGATCCGGACAGTCCATGGGTCTGGGATACACTAATACCCATTTCATTGGCCAGGGTAGGGGCATTAATGTAGTTGACACTATCTGCGGAGATATTCTCCAGCAGTCCCTTAAGCAAACCTGTGGCGATGGGCCGCGCCAGGCCTTCAACTGCCTCACCCTTTAGTTCGAGTTCTATCTTGCGAATCGGGCCATCTGCCATGTGGAACTGAAGTGCTCCAATTTTACTGGCAAGGTCCATATAGGGTTCCACTTCATGAAAGTTTGGGCCGACGCTAAACGGCATGTTGACGCTGTTACGAAAATCTAATCCCTTTAACGCATCTAACACTTGTTCAACAATTTGCAGCGCCACGTCGCGTTGAGCTTCCTCGGTACTGGCGCCCAGGTGGGGGGTATGCAGAACACCGGGAAGGCCAATTAATGGATGATCTGCCGCGGGAGGTTCGGTGCGGTACACGTCAATAGCTGCTGCGCGCACCTTTCCACTCTTAATAGCCTCAGCAAGTGCGGTATCATTTATAAGCTTGCCGCGAGAGGGGTTGATCAGCATAACCCCGTCTTTGCATTTCGAAAGGGTAGAAGCATTGATGATGCTTTCTGTTTCAGGGGACATGCTGGTATGCAAAGAAATAATATCGGCGGTGCCGAGTAATTCATCCAGGTCTACAAGCTGAATGCCAGCCTCTTGGGCTATCTCGACGGATACGTATGGATCATAGGCAACAACCGTCATATCAAAGGCTCGGGCCCTATGCGCCACCAGCCGAGCGATGCGTCCAAAACCGATCAATCCCAGAACTCTTCGGTAAAGCTGTATACCGGTAAATCCGGAGCGCCCCCACTGACCCTTGAGTACACTCGCATGCGCCTCGGCGGTATGACGGCACAACGCAAGCATCAGGGCCAGAGTATGTTCCGCAGTGGCTACACTGTTAGCCTGGGGCGTATTCATGACAATAACGCCGCGCTGGCTGGCTTCCGCCACATCCACATTATCAACCCCAATTCCGGCTCGACCTACGACTTTTAGATTACGGCCGGCAGCCAGCACCGCCGCATTAACCTGAGTGCCGCTACGAATAATCAGCGCATCATAAGACGGCACGATCTCCAGCAATTGTTCATGGGACAAGCCAACGCGCATATCAAACTCACAGTCTTTTTCATGTTCGAGACGAGCAATCCCGTGTTGGCCAAGTTTGTCGGAAACAAGAACTCGAAACATAGTAATAATTCCGTGAATAAATTAGGTTTGATTATGGAATTCGGCGAGAAGCGAAACAGGATTCAAAATGACGTTGTAATGTTTTACGATTGAAATAGAGGGGCTGCTGCGTCAACAAATCACATACAGACTGACGCAGTTCTTTGCTAAGTTTGTAAAATTGTTGGCTGCCTAGAGCAATGGCCAGTAGTTGAAGCAGCGATTTGGATTGGATAAAGATCGGGGCATTGTGCAATACCTTTTCCCGCGTGACCACGCCACCGAAGCCGACAAATAGATCAACAGCATTTCGTGCCATTAGGTCGCTGACACCATCTCCCACCAGCAGGCTGGCGCCTTTCTTACTGCCGATAAGCTGCTGAATGATTCTCGCCTTACCGTCGCTTTCCGAGAGCTCGGAGTGACGATAAGCCAGATAGCGCTGGTCGTGCATTTGTTCTCGAGATTGATGATTGCTCTGCCACCACTTACCGCCCAGTTGATCATATTCAATTTCCACTGCACGGATATTGTTCGCCGGTACGCCTAGGGAAATACCAAACTCCTTGACCGGTTCAATCAACCCACCGCTGACAATGTAAACGTCGGAACCTATTTCAATCAAGCTGCTTATCACTTGGCGAGCCCCTGGCACAATATGTGTCAGATAGTGTTGCGCAAGTTCCAGCACAGCTTGGCGTGAAGGTGATATCAGTTCCAGGCGTTTGCCGTACACCGCATCCAGCGCCATTTCTCCATCCATGGCGGCATTGGTCAATGCAACGATTTCCTGCTTCGTATCGGGCTGTGCAGCAAGGTGGTCAATTCCCTCAATTGCGCTCAGGGTCGAATCGCAATCAAAGATAATATGCTGATAATAAGGCCATCCCGCGGCGGCTGGGGCGGGCTCGAAGATCGAAGACATGGTTAGGACGGGTCGCTAAAGAGAAAATAGTTTGACGCGAACCAACAGGAATCTCCGAGTATTAAACCAATTAAAATGTAGCGGTCAATATTTTCAATAATACAGTATTAGACCACAACTATATGGAATTGAAAAAATTGAACTGTGGCAGACCTATACTAGGGGACGACAGGCCATAATATTCCAGTATGACTGAAAAGCAGGTTAGCTCTTCGTGGTCAAGAAAGATGAAAACCTTGACCAGGATACATTGCTAGAATGGTGCAGGCACAATATGACCAGTTACAAAGTGCCGAAGGAAATCACTTTTATGGACGCCCTACCTAAATCGACAGTGGGTAAAATACTGAGAAGAGCCTTACGGTCAGAGGATTCGGGCTAAGCCACACAGGCGGTGCGGAATCTATGGCAACATTCAGAGCGATTCGGTAGCCTATTGCTCGACTTCAGATTGTTCAATTTCTTCTATGGCGATCTCCGTGGCGATTTCCACGGCAACAGGCGTTGCGCCAGCTGAAAGTGGTACGTAAGAGTTGGTATCTTCTACCGCAATAGCTTCCCGCCTGGCCATGCGGTAGAGGCTGTAGCCACAGATCATTGCGCACAGAACCGCAATAAAAAAGAAAAACCCGTTTGGCCCCATGTTGTTAATCAGATAACCCACCACGATCGGGCCGCCCATGGCGCCAAAACCGTTTATGAACAAAAGACCACCGGATGCAGAAGCCATCTGCTCTGCCTCGAGGTGGTCATTGGTGTAAGCCAACAACAGTGCATAAAGCGGATTGGTTGTGGAGCCCAATAAAAACGCCACGGCAACTAACAATGAGATCGATGATCCGATGGTGGTTCCAAGCAGAGCGCACACACAAGCAATTGCTGTCATCGCAACGATTAGTGTACGACGGTCCATTCGGTCAGATATCCAGCCGACCGGGTATTGCATCAGCATGCCGCCGAGGAAGATTGACGACAGAAACCAGGAAATCTCCTTTACAGACAATCCCTTTTCGGCACCGTAGATGGATGCCATACCAAAAAAAGCCGAAAAGATTCCTCCGAGCAGGAAAATGCCCACACACCCCAACGGAGAGGCCGCCATCAACTCGCGCAGTGACATCCGGCGCGATGAGGTAAAAACGGGTGCTGGGGATACCGACAACAGTATCGGGGCGAACGATATCGAAACCAGTACCGAAATCAACACAAAAAGCCCGTAACCCCCGGGATCCGCAAGATTGAGTAGTAGCTGGCCAGTTACGATTCCGGTCATTTGCACGATTACATATAGTGACAGTGCCTTGCCACGATTTTCATTGCTGGACATATCGTTAATCCAGCTTTCTGCTACAACGTACAATCCGGAAAAACAAAATCCGACAACTACGCGCATCAATAACCAGAAAACAGGATCGACAAAAGTTGCGTAGAGAATAAATGCTGCGGACGTCAGCGATCCGAGTGCAGCAAACACTCTGATGTGTCCCACTCTCATAAGGAACAGCGGGGTTATCTTGGAGCCACCGAGAAATCCAACGAAGTATGCGGACATAATATATCCCATCCACGAAGGATCAATATTTTCAAGAGAACCACGGACCCCGATCAGCGTACTCTGTAAACCATTGCCAATCATCAGCAGCAGCACACCCATCATCAGGGCCCAGGTTTTAAAGAGAACGGAGACCATCATGATTTCAGAGCGGGCGAAATTTTTGTGGGCAATTCGTAAGCTTGCCGGGGCGCGGGATTCTAGCACTGGTACCGATCATCGAGATAACAAAAGAAGTTAAAATACCGACAACATTTTCTGTATAAACCCAAGCCCCAAAAAGGGTTTCCGCTTGAAACAAAAATACTCCAGAATCTTCACACCTTTAACAACGGGTTCTATCGAATTGTCGAATCGAATCCTGATGGGTTCCATGCATACCGGTTTGGAAGATCGCTTCTGGAACTATGGCAAGCTGGCGGCATATTTTGCGGAACGATCGCAGGGCGGCGGACCCGGCCTGATCGTCACTGGTGGAATCAGTCCTAATCGCCAAGGCTGGTTGGCGCCGTTGGCGGGAACGATGAACTGGCCCACCGATATTCTCAATCATCGACGTGTTACCACTGCGGTGCATCGTGAAGGCGGCAGAATATGTATGCAAATTCTGCACTCTGGGCGTTATGGCTACCATCCGTTCAATGTTTCCGCGTCTGCAATTCGAGCGCCTATCAACAAGTTCACCCCTAAAGCACTCGATGAGCAAGGAATTGAAAAACAGATAAACGCTTATGTGCGTTGCGCCAGGCTGGCGAAACGATCGGGCTATGATGGGGTCGAGATCATGGGATCCGAGGGCTATTTCATCAACCAGTTTCTGTGCCAGCGCACCAATAAACGAACAGATCGCTGGGGCGGAGATTTCAGTAACCGATCTCGCCTACCTATTGACATTGTACGGCGAGTACGCAAAGCCTTAGGCACAGACTTCATTATTATCTATCGGTTATCGATGATGGATCTGGTCGAAGAGGGATGTACCTGGGACGAAATAGTTAGTCTCGGAACTGAAATCGAGCAAGCGGGGGCGAGCATGATCAACAGTGGAATTGGCTGGCACGAAGCACGAATCCCGACAATTGTGACCTCTGTTCCACATGCCGCATTCGCTGGTGTCAGTCGTAAATTCCGTGAGCATGTAAAGATACCGGTCATCGCGACCAACAGAATAAACTCCCCGGACCAGGCCGAGCAATTATTGGAACAAGGGTATTGCGATATGGTGTCTATGGCTCGACCGTTTCTCGCTGATCCGAAATTTGTACAAAAAGCAGCTGCTGCCAAAGCAGAAGAGATCAATACTTGTATAGCCTGCAATCAGGCCTGTCTCGACCATATTTTCAATGGTAAGAAAGCCTCTTGTTTAGTCAATCCCCGGGCCTGTCGCGAGACCAGTTTAGTTTACAGGCCCGCCAGGCTGGCCAAGCGCGTCGCCGTGGTCGGCGCTGGACCAGCGGGGTTATCTACCGCGGTGGTCGCCGCTGAGCGTGGTCACAGCGTAACGCTATACGAAAGTGCAAATCAGATCGGTGGTCAGTTTAATATTGCAAAAGACATTCCGGGCAAAGAGGACTTTCACGATACGTTACGCTACTACAAGAAGATGCTGGATAAGCACGGGGTCGAAGTAACGCTCAGTCATCAAGTAGACGCCGAGTTTCTGCGGCAAGGTAAGTATGACCATATCGTAATTGCCACCGGTGTAAAACCAAGACCAATTGATCTTCCAGGCATCGATCACCCTATGGTCTTGCGTTACGATCAGGTGGTCGTCGAAAAGAGACCGGTGGGCAAACGGGTGGCTATTATCGGCGCCGGGGGCATTGGCTTTGATCTGGCCGAGTACTTGATTCATGGCGCAGCACAGGGAACCAGTGCGAATCAACAGTTGAGAAACTGGTATGCTGAGTGGGGCATTGATCCCGCATATCAGTCTCGAGGGAGTTTGGTAACGCCAGAAGTTATGCCACCGACCCGCGAAATCACGTTATTGCAAAGGAAGACCGCACCTCACGGTAAAAGCCTTGGCAAAACCAGTGGCTGGGTGCATCGATTGCAGATGAAGAAGAAGGGAGTCAAGCTAATAGGAGGCGCCACTTACCAGATGATAGACGACCATGGATTGCACCTCAACGTGGACGGAATCAATCAGGTTCTGGAAGTGGACAATATCGTAATTTGCGCAGGTCAGCTCTCAGTCAACGATCTTTACCAGCAGCTCGACCCGTATGGAAAGAATAACCATGTGCATTTGGTGGGTGGTGCTTATCTGGCGGCGGAGGTGGATGCAAAGCGTGCGATCCGAGAGGGTGCCGAATTAGCGGCCAGAATCTGACCGGCGCGAAGGCAATGTTATTCGAAGATAAATCGGTAGTTTTTATATACTGAGCAATTTCATCAGCAGACGGATAACTGCGAGGTTGGTTCAGGTCGTTTATCTAAATCTCTATGCTTCCATTGTGACGATTCGGGCGTCTAGAGCTTCAGCATCCTGTAACTGATGAGTTGCTACCACCAGCGTGAGGCTCTGTTGTTGCTGGAGCTCACCAATCAGGGCAATCATCTCAGATCGCAAAGATTGATCGAGAGCGCTGAATGGTTCATCTAAAAGAAGTAACGGACGGTTCCTGAGTAGACACCTAGCCAGGGCGACGCGCTGCTGCTGCCCACCGGACAGATCGGAAGGGAAACGTTCGGAAAATTCGGGCATAGAAATCCATTCGAGGGCGCGCGCGATATTTTGTTTTTCCCGAGGCGAAACTTTCAATCCGGGGTCGACACCAAGAGCCAGGTTCTGCCACACCGTCAGGTGGGGAAAAAGATTATGAGCCTGGAATAAAAAAGTGACCGGGCGCTCGGCTGGCTTTAGCGTAAGCAATGATTGGTGGTTGAATTTGATTTCCCCGTGTGCCGGGTGCAATAAGCCCGCGATCAGGTTGAGTACTGTAGTCTTTCCACAGCCACTCGGACCCATCAGCGCAGCTGCACGCCCGGTTTCTACCTGGAAGTCAATCTGCACGCTAGCTTCGGGGTAGCGGTACGCTACGTTGTTCAGTTCAAGCATGAGATTTAAAGCCTGCCGGAGTATGTGCCAGCTTTTCGATGGACCAGAACAAAAACAGGCACAGGGTGCACAAGCAAATAGCCACTACAGCGGCTTGGTCCAATCGATAGTTACCAAGTAATCGATAAATGAGAAGTGGTAGCGTACTTAACCGATCGGTACCGAACAGGGCAATGACCCCCATATCTCCTGCAGACAGCGTGGTTGATACTGCCATGGCGTAACAGATGGGTTTCTTGAGTGTCGGCCATAACACCAGTTGCCACTGATTCCAGCCCGTTACCCCAAGGCTTCGACTGAGATGAAGGAATCGATTGTGCTGTTGCTGTACCGGCGCCACTAAGATCCTGAGTGTAAATGCCAAGGTAAACAGGGCATTGATTAAAATCACCAGCCACTGACCCAAGGACAGGGCGTCCGTGAAAGACCGGAATAAAAGGAATAGCCCGGTACCCAGGGTGATGGGTGGTATCAATAATGTCAGCATGCCGACCAACTCGGGAATAGTACCGAGCCAGCTGGACGCCTGATTGTGGCGCAGTTTAGCAATCAAATGTGCAATAGAGAGGCCAAGTATGGTCGCTAACATTCCGGCGCTAAGACTGATAAAAATGCTTGACCTGAACGCACGCCAGAAACGCTGATCGGCCAGGATGACCCAACCGTTGCCAGAAAGACTGTTAATCAGAACCGCAGCAAACGGTGACACTAGAAATATTGCGGCCAAACTAATGACCAGGTTGTCTTGGACAATACCCATCACCTGGCCACTGTCAGGCCGATCCACCCCTGGTGGTTGATCAGATTGAAGTTTTAGAACCGGTTGTTTTGAAAAAAACAAAAACGCTAAAACCAGACACAAACCAATCTGAATAAGGGATAGCGCTACCGCTTTGGAAAGATCAAAGTCGAATCGAATCGCCTGGTAGATTGCCACCTCAAGAGTCGTAGAGCCGGGACCACCGCCCAGAGACAGCACGATAGCAAAGCTGGTGAAACACAGCAGAAATACAATACCCGTCGCACCTGGTACCAGCCCTCGTATTGCTGGCCATTCTATCAATTTGAAATTTTGTCTACTGTTAAATCCGAGCAGTGTTGCCAGCTTCCACTGGTAGGCCGGTATATCGGACAGTCCGTTGAGAAATAGTCGGGTAACCAGGGGCAGGTTGAAGAAAACATGGGCAATTAAGATTCCATTCAAACCATATAAATAGTCCTGCCTTGAAAAGCCGATTAGAGTCAGTAAATCGTTAATCCATCCATTCCGACCATGAACAGCGATAATGCCCAGGACGGCTACCATCGTGGGCACGATTAAAGATATGCTGGTAAATCGAATAAGCAGCTCTCTGCCGAAAAAATGCTGTCGTCTGTAAAGTGCCCTGGCAAGTGGAACAGCCAGGACCACACTGAACAATGTCGAGAGCGCGGCCTGGGCAAAAGTGAAACGGATAATAGACCAGGTATAAGACTTCCCTAACTGCTCAAGAAGAGGAATATTTCCAGCATGGATCGCCAGGCCGCATAGTGCGCCAATTACCGTTAGCGCTACCAGCACAGCTGCAACCAGACCGGGCATGGGATCTCAACCAGCTCCGCAGGATAGCCTTGGTTTACTGGCTGAGCGCCTGATTGAACTCGTCAATCCAATCCGCTTTATTGTCTGCGATCCCCTGGGGGTCGATCATCAGGGTTTTAATAGGACGCACCAGGTCACGAAACTCGGCTGGAAGTCCTTGCTTGGGGAATATTACCGGATACATCCAGTTGCCGGTTGGGATCAGAGTTTGGAAGGGTTCACTGGCGATGAAACGCATAAAGCGCTGGGCCAGTTCCGGATGGGGTGCATTTTTAAGAACAGCGGCCACCTCAATCTGGATCCCATGTCCTTCTGGAAAGCCGATCGCTTTATAGCGACTCTCTTGTTCAACAATCATGTGGTAGGCAGGAGAGGTCGTGTAGCTCAGCACCATATCAGCCTCGCCTTCCAGGAACATTCCATAAGCTTCGGACCAGCCTTTGGTTACCGTGAGCACTTTAGGTGCCAGTCTGTTCCAAGCTTGTGGTGCATCCTCACCATAAAGTGACTTGACCCATAACAGGAACCCAAGTCCTGTTGTGCTAGAGCGAGGATCCTGAATTACAATCTTAAGATTGTCGCCAGCGTCCAACAGTTTTTCGAAACTATTTGGCGGAGACGTCATCCGTGAGGTGTCGTAAATAAAAGCAAAAAAACCGAAATCAAACGGCAAGAATTTTTGATTGTTCCATGGCAGCGGCAAATCAAGTTTAGTCATATCCACTTCATGTTCCGCAATCAACCCGGTGTTTTGGGCTTCGACTACCAAGCTGTTATCCAGACCAAGTACAACATCGGCGGAAGAGCCTTCACCTTCCAGTTGAACTCGACTCAGTATTCCGGTGGAACTATCTACGGCCACAAAATTTAGATCACACTCACACTCTTCCTCAAACGCGGCTTCAACTTTTGGGCCTGGACCCCACTCCGAGGCAAAAGAATCGTATGTGTAAACGGTTAAAACAGGTTTATCCTGGGCCAAGGCCAGGTTGGATATAAGCAGTAGAGCAATTAAACAAAAGCGCACGGTTAGTTCCTCGTAAATGTCAACCAGTGCGGAGTGGCGAGCCGGTAGTCGGGAAGCCGGCCACCTAATGGTTCTCAATTCCTCCGCCAGTATGATCTGGATCAGGTTCGACGGGTCGGCTGTTTTTGAGCCTCTCAGCTCATTCTACGAGTACCGTATTTGCAGGCATCGCGTAGAATGAGCGCCCCGTTGAGACAGCCAGATAATATGTCTTTATGCAGGCGAAAACAAATATCGCCTGTATCGTGTCCACTAAGTAGCCGTTTGCAACTCGAAACCCTTGCCGTGATTCTCAAACTCCCAAAGGGCTTCAGAGCGGTACTCTGGGTGACGGTCAAGAAATTCCTGAAAGGCTTTTTGTTGGCCTAGTTCGTTACTTTCACCATAGGAAAACCAGTCGTCAAAAAGCAGTATCGTACCGGCCTGGATATAGGGCTCCATCCACTTTAAAGCAGTGACCGTCGAAGAATAGTAGTCGCAGTCCAGCAGCACCACGGCTGCCGGCTTAAATGCAAAGCGGCTGTGAAGATCTTCGGTCAAAGAGTCTTCGTAGTAACCCTCCACCAGGTTAATCTTGTCGAGATGCACCCCTTCACTGGCCAGGTTTCTCTCTACTTCTTGACGTGAACAGGCAAACTGACCTTCAAAAAATCGACCATCGGCCTGATCAATTCCCTCTGCTGGCGGCAGACCTTCAAACGAGTCGAAACCGTAAAAATTAACCTCCGATAATTCAAGGTCCCTGGCATGGTTCCATGCCTGTAAGAAGGTATATCCACGAAACAAACCAAATTCGTAGTAATCGCCATCCACACTGCCGTCTCGTTGCTGCACCCTCTCAAATCCTTTGCGAATCGCACCCGGTGCACCTGGACTCAAGGTGCGAAAAGAGCCGTGCATTTTGTGGTACATCCGGGAAGCAAAGCGGAACAAAGGCGGGCAGTTGCGCAACAGGTCTTCGACCTTGGACTTAAAGCTCATAGGGTGGGCTGGGACTGAACAGGCGGCGGATTATAACACCGGCTAATGGGCAGCAGCCGCACGTTCACGGGCGTGCTCAGGACAGGTGAAACGGCCTGATATTACTGCGTCGCTTGGGCGCTGCTTGCAGCGGCTGCTTGCGCTTTTTCACCCGGGTGCCGCTGCCTCACCGGCTTCGCAGGAGAGCCTAGACTGATGGACATCGTCGGCAAATCCCTGGTGACCGTTGAGCCGGAGGCGACGACGCATCCATCGAATATCGTGACACCATCCAGCACTGCAACATGGGAACCGAGCCAGACATCGTCTTTGAGCTCCACCCCCCCTTTGCCCTGATTGTCATAAGCCTGACACATCGGGACATCGATGTTGTCGTAATGATAATTGCCGCCGCCAATAATATAACTGTAGGCGGCGATGATGCAGTCGCGCCCTATGCGAATGCGGCTTGTTGCTGCGATCGTGCAGTTCCACCCTATATTGGCATTTTCGCCAAGAGCGATATCACCATTTTTGCAGCTGATGATTGAGTTTCTGCCGATATAGCTGCCGGCGCCTATATCGATGCCTTGATTTGAGTCACCTTTGGCGTCGAGCAAAACATTTTCATCAATTACCACCCCATTACCAATACGGATTTTGTGCGGATGTCGTATGACCACATTACTGCCGAAGGTGACATCGCGACCTACATTGCCCAAGATCCAGGGATACATTTTTTTTCGCAGCAATAGCCCCAGAGCCCCGGCCCGTTTTTGCGCAACCATTACGACCAGCTCGTACAGTAGTAAATTGAACCAGCCGCGCCGACCTACTACCAGGTCCATATATCGACCGGAAGCAGATTGTTTGTCACCGGACATAGAGTGTTGAATTTTTAATGGTTTGCTCAATGCGAAAAATCGGTAGAAGTCGGTGGTTAATATGATTTGCTCAGGTGCTCAGGTCTTGATTTAGAACATCAACAAGAATATCGCATGCCTCGAGCAATTTCTCCTCTGATATGACAAGAGGCGGTAACAATCTGATAACGGTCGGTCCTGCGGGCAATGCCAGCACCCCTGCATGCATTAACTTTTCCAGGTAGGGTCGGGATCGGACTTTAAGCTCGATGCCAATCATCAGCCCGAGTTGACGAACTTCACGCACCACCGCTGGTGAGCGGGCATTGAATCGACCAATGAATGCCGCTCCTAGCTCGGCAGCACGCTCTGCAAGGCCGTGGGATTGTAAATAATCTATGGTCGCCTCGGCAGCAGCACAAGCAAGTGGATTGCCACCGAAGGTCGAACCATGTTTTCCGGCAGCAGAGGCAATACGGTCGCTGCAAAGCGTGGCCCCCATTGGGACTCCCCCAGCAATCCCTTTTGCCAGGGTCATGATATCCGGAGCGATTTCATAGGTCTGACAGGCGAACATTTTGCCGGTACGTCCGAAGCCGGTCTGGACTTCATCGGCAATCAATAACACATCATTCTGATTGCACAGCGCCTGGACACCTTTAAGATATTCGGGATCTGCCGGGCGGACCCCGCCTTCTCCCTGAACCAGTTCCAGAATGATGGCGCCGGTATCCATCCCGATTGCTGATTCCAGCTTACTCAAGTTGCCAAAGGGTACAAACTGATGGCCCGGGATCAGCGGCTCGAATTCCTCACGATATTTATAAGTAGCGCTGAGAGCGCCCATGGACCGGCCATGGAATCCACGCATAGCGCTTATAAAGCCATTTTTTCCGGTAGTGAGGCGGGCAAACTTAATTGCCGCCTCCATGGCCTCGGTGCCGGAATTACACAGGAAGGCTCGGGTTAATCCTTGCGGCGCGGCTTGCACCAGTTTTTGCATCAATCTGGCTCTGGCATCATTATAAAAAATGCCTGGGCAGGTGATCAATTTTTGCGCCTGGGTATGTAAAGCTTCCACTACGTCAGGATTAGCGTGACCAACGTTGGCGACTCCAATCCCGGCAGTACAATCGATATATTCGTTGCCCTTGTCGTCCCACAGGATTGCCCCTTGTCCCCGGGTAATCACAAGATCCCGTTTAGGAAAAACCTCAAAGGCAAATTGTTTCTCAAGCTCGATCCAGTTCATCATCAGGTTATCCAGGTGCCGCCCCCATTCAGCGCATCGTGAATCGGGTGCTCGGTGCGGCCGTCTGCAATAATAATTTCTCTGATTGAACCCGTTGCCAGCTTGTTCAGCGCATGCATCTTGCGCTTCATTCTGCCGCTCACCTGCTGTTCGCGGGCGGAGAGTTCGTCGCGCGAAAGCTTGGGCACAATAGAATCCGGATGATTCGCATCATCCAAAAATCCAGGAGCCTCTATCAGCTGGATAACCGTTTCTGCATCCAGCGATTTCTGCAGCTCGCACACAATATCATCGTTTTCAGAGTTAATCGCGCAGCCATCCTGGTCACAAATAGGAATAGTCAGAACGGGGGTATATCCATTAGCCATTAACAGGTCTAAGAGGTCTTTATTGATCGACCTTGGTTTGCCGGAAAGATCCCTTTTCAACATTTTCTTTCCATTTTCGATTACCCGGATGCCGCTATTGCGTTGGCCCTGTATGACCCGGCCATCAATACCGCTGAGGCCCACGGCGTTTATACCAACGCGCTGGCACATTTCTACCAGGCGTTTATTTCGCAGCCCACTGTATGTCATTAAGATCGCGTCCAGCGCTGAGTCATCAGAAAATACACTCTGGTAACCAGAAGCCGACGTGATGGTGGTCTTTTCAAATCCTATTTTTGCCGCAACCTGGTCACGCAAAGCATTGGCGCCGTGGATAATAATGAAAGGGCGCTCAAGTTCAGACAGGTCACTAACGATTGCTTGCAAATTAAGCGATTCTCCACCGCCGATTTTAACGATGATCACACTGACTCACCAGGTAAGGTAAAAGTAATAAACCAAATCATTATAAACTTATTGTTTGAACGCTATGGTTGGGCATTCTATCCCAGCTGCTCGATATTCTTGGCAGCGGCTCAGAGCATATGATGTGGGTGCTACCGCTGACGGTGCTGCGCATCTGGAAATAATCCGGATCTTCTCCAAACCAGCTGCACACCTGAATCCTATCGGGCTGTGCCAGAAAGAAGTTCATTGCACGAATGTATCGGGTTCGCTTAGCGATGATAGTAGTGGCTTTACGCGCAGCTGCGGCTAGATCCCCGTGATCAAAGCGCCGAATATAGTTGTATATCTTTTCTGCACCAATGCGGCCGTCCGCTTTGATCTTAACTCCTCGCAGTTCACCGTTAAAAAGAAAAACCGAAGTACCGTCGGAAAAGGGCATATTGTTTTCAACAACAATACCTTCGTCGCGAAATGCACTGCGAGCATGAGCGAGAAACAGGCGGGTGTTCGGGATGTCATTCTTCGGATCCTCCCATACCGGCGCAATATCATGATAAAGCCCCCAGCTCTGGTCTGGATTCAACCAGGCACACCCCCAACCGTGACCTTGATATTCGCGACTGTTCCGACACACGCCGCGGAACTCTTGCAGCAACGGATTGGGATCAAAATCTCGCGGACTTGATATGAGTAATAATCGACACACAGGAATAAGGGAACCAGTGGGTGTGCGATCAAATGGGATGCAACCCAGTAAACTCCAGCGCGGTATCTTCAGCAAAGCCATGCATCAGATTAAATGCTTGCAGCGCTTGGCCTGCTGCGCCTTTCATGAGGTTGTCGATAGCGCTGATGACGACCAGACGATTGCTGTAAGGATCTGATTCGAAACCAATGTCACAGTAGTTTGTACCAGACAGAAGTTTCGGCTCCGGGTAGCGATAAATCCCGCTGCGTTCTTTGACAATGCGCACAAATCGCTCGTCGCCGTACGCCTTCCGATAAATTTTCCACACCGCTTTGTCATCCAGTTCCTGATTCAGGAACACATGAGAAGTTGCCAGTATTCCGCGCACCATTTCGATTGAGGTGGCGGAAAAATGAATATTTGCGGTCTCACCTAGGACCATCTGCATTTCGGCCACATGACGATGCCCGGTAGGTTTATATGAGCGCACAGAACCGCTGCGTTCCGGGTGGTGACTGGCGTCACTGGCACTATTCCCACCTTCACTGGAACCTGCTTTGACTTCGACAACGGCCTGGTCCACAAGCCCCTGCTGGCAAAGCGGGAGCAGGGCAAGAATGGTAGCTGTCGCATTGCAACCCGCGCCGGTTACGTATTGCGCAACCCGGATCTTGTCGCGATTGACTTCAGGTATACCGTAAACAAAATCACCTAGTTTTAGTGGGCATGCATGCGGCTCTCCATACCATTTCTCAAAGGCAGCGCTGTCGTCGAGGCGAAAATCACCACTTAAATCAATCAAGCGTGGTGCAAGCGATTGAAAGTGGTCCAGATTCTTCATGGCGTGACCATGTGGCAGGCACAAAAACACGAGATCACAGGGCGATAAGTCGGCGATTCTGCAAAACTTAAGGTTGGTTATACCTCTTAAATTGGGGTGGATTCTGGCTACCGGCTTGCCGGTAAATCGCTCGGACGTGACCTGACTGATGTTGACACCTGGATGGGACAACAGCAGCCGGACCAGTTCACCACCTCCGTAGCCGCTGCCACCTGCGACAGATACTGAGAGCATACTATGCGCTTGCCTGGGACAAGATATAGTCGATCACACTGCCGGGAATATTAACCCCGGTGGTATCGATGCTATTACGAAATTCCATGGTGTAATTGACCTCATTTACCAGCAGCCCGCCATCACTTTCGAACAGGTCGACTGCAACCACGCCCCCCCCAACAGCTCGCGCTGCCCGCAGGCAAATGTCCGCAAGCTCAGGAGTTACCGGGCAGTTACTGGCCTGAGCCCCGCGTGCGGTATTGGTAATCCAGTGATCCGAGCTGCGGTAAATTGCCGCGATGCATTCATCACCGACGACAAAAGCCCGAATATCGCGACCTTGTTTTGCAACATATTTTTGTATAAAGAAAATCGAGTGATGATAGCTTCCTAGCACAGTCTTGTGTTCAAGCACGGTTTCGGCGGCATCCCGATCATTAATCTTTGAGAGCAGTCTGCCCCAAGACCCAACCGCTGGTTTTAAAACCACCGGATAGCCAAGATCCTCAATCGCCGCAAGGGCGGACTCCTCTGTGAAAGCGATGCGGAGGTCAGGCTGCGGGACAGAGTGTTCGCGCAGCGCTACCGATGTCAGAATCTTATCGCCGCAGGTCTGGGAGACCTGGTAACTGTTGACGCATGGAATTCCGAGACTCTGGTAAAGTCGCAAGGCATGCAGCGCACGAGAATGATTAATACTTCTCTCGATGATGACATCCGCCTCGGGCTTGGTATGCAGGTCGAACTGCAGAGAACGGTCGTCAAGCATTATCAAATTGACATTGGCTCGCTTACGGAACTCAGTGAGAAGAAGCTTTTCCTCTTTGCGCACTAAAGAGTGCAGAAAGCCGACGTGGATGGTAGCCATCAGAGCTTTTTGACGATAAATTGGGAGCGTGTCTGGATTATTGGCCCCAGTCTTCTTCGGCTTCCGGTGCTTCTTCTACTTTGAGCGGATCAAGGCTGGTAACTTCGAGTTCGGTGCCGCAATCATCGCATTCAAGCAGCTCTCCCTTAACCAGATCTTCGGACAGCGAAAGTTCGGCTCCACATACTGGACACTCGGTCATGATAATTTTCGTTAACGGTTGTCGGGGATGCGGAATGTAACCCCAGCTGCAGACTGAAACAACTCCCCGCCTATCATAAGCTCATTTAATAGCTGTTAGCAGCAGCCCACCTTGCGAGTACAGGATAAAAACTAATACACTCTATGCATAATTTTTACTTATCATTTTTATAAATATCCCTTAATAATTTAATGCAACAAACTATCGATTTATCTACTTATGGCATTACTGGCGCCAAGGAAATAATTTATAACCCCAGTTTCGAGAAGCTATTTGAAGAAGAAACACTGCCTGGGTTAAACGGATTCGAAAAGGGGGTTGTCACGGACTCTGGAGCGGTCGCGGTGGATACCGGTGTATTTACCGGCCGATCCCCGAAGGACAAGTATATCGTCCGTGATGATAGTACCCGTGACACTTTTTGGTGGTCCGACCAGGGTAAAAACGACAACAAACCCCTGTCTCAAGAGAACTGGGAAAAGCTAAAGCAATGCGCAGTCAAGCAGCTATCTAATCATCGATTGTTTGTGGTTGATGCCTTTTGTGGCGCCAATCCGGATACTCGATTGAGCGTTCGCTTTGTAATGGAAGTTGCGTGGCAGGCGCATTTTGTCAAAAACATGTTTATTCGTCCTAGCCCGGAAGAGCTGGCGAACTTCGAGCCTGATTTCACTGTACTGAACGGATCTAAGACCACCAACGAGGACTGGCAGGCAATGGGGCTTAACTCTGAAAATTTTGTCGCGTTCAATCTAACCGAAAAAATGCAGCTTATTGGCGGTAGTTGGTATGGCGGAGAAATGAAGAAAGGTATGTTCTCTATGATGAATTATCTTTTGCCGCTTCGTGGAATGGCATCGATGCACTGCTCGGCAAATGTTGGCGATAATGGCGACACGGCTATTTTTTTTGGGTTGTCCGGAACCGGTAAAACAACGCTGTCCACTGATCCTAAGCGCAAACTTATTGGGGATGATGAACATGGTTGGGACGATGACGGTATCTTTAACTTTGAAGGGGGTTGTTATGCCAAAACAATTCGCCTGAGCGCCGAAGCCGAGCCAGACATCTATAACGCCATTCGCCGTGACGCATTACTGGAAAACGTGGTGGTCAGATCAGATAAATCGGTGGACTATGATAATGGAGCGAAAACCGAGAATGCACGCGTGTCGTACCCGATTTATCACATTGATAACATCGTTAAGCCAGTCTCCAGGGCGGGGCACGCCAAGAAAGTTGTATTCTTGTCGGCAGATGCATTCGGCGTATTACCGCCAGTTTCGATATTGACCCCAGATCAAACCAAATACCATTTTCTATCTGGGTTTACCGCTAAGTTAGCCGGCACCGAGCGGGGTATCGACGAGCCCACACCGACTTTTTCCGCATGTTTCGGGGCTGCGTTTCTAAGTCTTCACCCAACTCGATATGCGGAAGTATTAGTCACGCGCATGCAAGCAGCCGGTGCCAAGGCCTATCTGGTGAACACCGGCTGGAACGGCAGTGGAAACCGGATTTCGATTCAGGATACCCGAGGCATTATCGATGCGATCCTGAGCGATTCGATTGATCAGGCCGAAACTAAATTGGTGCCATACTTTCAGCTCTCGATTCCAACCAGTTTGGCGGGAGTGGACGACGGTATATTAGATCCCCGAGATACCTATTCGTCGGCACACCAGTGGGATCAGAAGGCCAAGAAGCTGGCTGGTCTATTTATTGAGAACTTCAAGCAGTATCAGGACAATGAAGAGGGTAAAGCCCTGGCACTAGCAGGCCCGGCGCTGAGCTGAGCCCGCTTAAAGAGGAGTAAAAAGGTGTTTAAAACGCCCTTTTCCAGCCGACATAAAATGTCTGCTCGTGATCCAGATCGGATTCGCTTACCGGATTTTTTGTATAGGAAAAATGGGCAAACAAGTCGCTCTTAGGTGACAACGCAAAGCCGTAGTAGGCCTCGATAATCTGTTCCTGATCTGCATCGTTGAATGATACGGTAGATGATTCGTATCCGATTTCTCCGGTGAACCTATTCTGAGATGTTGGTAACGTCAGACGGGCGCTGCCCGATGTGGTTTGCATTGGACTGGAGTACGAAATCCCGAAACTTCCTCTCGGCGAAAATGCATTATTAACCAGCAGGCCGAAGCCGTATCCTTCGGTGCGGATATCCGAAAACTCGTCCAGCAGGGCTCGATCAGATTCGTCCACCTCGCTCAAACCCTGAAAGTAACCGCCGATTAGTGAAACATCACGAGTCAGACTCCAGGCGCCATTGATGCCGAGGTAATAGGTACTGGTCTTGTTGGCGCTGAACGCCCCGTCAGAGGAACCGCCAAATAGGTTGCCATCTTCAATCAATGCGCCAAGCTGAAATCCGAGCTTAACCCGCTCTTTTTCCACTCGGTTTTCATACAAGACGCTATTGCTCTGAACGCCATACTCCCGCTGGTCATCGATCACCGCGAGACCTAGTCGATGGCTGTGCTGCCCACCATCATCCCAGCCTAAGCGAAAAGTAGAGCCTTGGGATGAATAACCCAAGACCGGAGTGGTAAACATTTGGTTGTAAAGGAACCGACTGGGGTCGGGCGCAAAGGTGGATTCGCCCGCTAGCGATAATGCGCCAAAGTCGTCACTCAGGTCTGTATTCAGCCCCATGGAATAGTCCATATTACCGCTGTCAATAAAGTGCTTAAACCCAATCCGACGGCTTTCATCGACAGTCGGATCCAAATTAAACGTGTCTATATCGAAGGGTCTATCGACAAACGCAATAGATTGCATCGTCTCGGATTTCGCCATCTCTACAACAGTGAATGGGTTCTGGCGCGCGTTAAACAGGCCGAACACCGATGTATTACCTTGGACAGTGGTTCTAGAAGAGAGATCAATATTAAACGCACGACCGTACTTATCTATAAAGATCGTTTTTTTAAGATCTTCTTTTTTATTCTTCATGGTGTAAGCAACCACGCCGCCGATTCCGAGAGCAGCTATTGCGATGCCTGGGCCACCGCCACCACCACCGCCACCACCGTCACCGCCACCACCGGCGGGAATAGTGCCTTCCCCTATGGCTGAAACCGCGGCGTTATAGTCCACTTGTCCATGACCGTAGGTGGAATCAACGCCGGGCGCACCGAGATCTCTCGCGCTGTCAAACATTACTTGTACGACCTGTTGCGGGGATAGAAAGGGAAACGCTTCGGCTACCGAAGCAGCCACCGCGGCAATACGCGGCGTCGACATGGAGGTGCCCACCCAGCCGTTTATGTCTGCTCTGACATCGGCCACCAGGTAATGATCCTGGAGATTTCCTGCACGATTGCTGGCGGACCAGATTTCGCCACCTAAAATTCCCCCGGCAATAATGCCTCTGCCGCCCAGGTTGGGTACCTGGCGTGCATCACCCGTAGGCCCGGGCGCAGCAGCATTACCAGCCTGGATAACCAGAATCGAACCTGAATTAGTCACAGCCTGCAGTGCGCCCAGGCTGGTATTTGTAATGCTGCCGATGGTGTGGGCCGTGGCACGTGTTCCCTGCCCCGCTACGAAATTGAATGCTTGACCGAGAATTGCCGATGAGGTTTCAAAATTGCTGCCATAGGCCTTAACCGGTAACAAACCGATATTAGGCGCCGCATTCACCGCTGTTACACCAGAAGAGGTGCCATGTTGCCCCGGCTGGTCATCGATGGCCTCGGCATCGTTGTTGAAGAAGTCGAAACCCGGAGCGACGATACGGCCCCCAAGTACGCCTGGATCGAGGCCGGTGTCTACAATGGCCACCGTGGCCGCAATTCCAGGCTGAGCTGCGCCGAAATACAGGAGGATTGAAATGGTCGCTGGGAGTAGCTTCTTCATACAAAACTTCCATCCAAAAATGGATAATTCACAGGAGCGCGTAAGTTTAACCGTTTCAACAGCCGAATCAATCCTGGATAGACGGTGAAACAGAGAATCACTGGGGCACTAGCCGCGTATCAACTTAGACCATGATCGGATAAAATTCCGGCCACCAATTCCACCGCAGCTTCCAATACCGTCTATCAGGGGAGACACTCTGTAAGACCATTGATCCGCCTTTGGCGATGGTAGACATCATTTCTTTAAATCAGCTTTCCGCAACGGACCAAAAGACGTTCGTAGTCGGCGACAGCAGCGTTGATTCGTTTGCCTATTCTGATGGTGCTGAAACAGAGCGGTATCTGCACCAAGTACTCAACGCAGCCACGGACCTCAGCACTCGCTCCGACGAGCTTCAAGCAGCGATAGTTGACTGGCCCAGTGAGTACCACCTTTCCGGCGATCGCTCAAATCTGCTGCGCCCGTTCAATTTGGATTCGGTCTCTCGGGTGCTCGAGCTTGGGTCCGGTTGCGGTGCTATATCGCGTTATCTGGGAGAACTCGGAAAACAGGTAGACGCCGTCGAAGGGAGCGCTGTACGAGCTGAACTCGGTGCCATGCGCTGTCGGGACCTCGATAATGTGCGGGTTATCAACGCAAACTACAACGATCTGGAATTTCCAGAGGACTACTACGACCTGATACTGTTTGTAGGCGTGATTGAATACGCGAGCAAGTTTCATCCAGACACTGAAAGTGATGGCGCCGCCGCAAAGACCATCCTCGGTCAGTCCCGAAAGCGCCTCAACCAAACTGGTGCAATTCTGGTTGCGATTGAAAACCGGCTTGGACTCAAGTACATGCTGGGCGCGCACGAGGATCATTATGCAAAGCGATATATAGGGATAAATGGCTATCGAGAGTCAGCGGGCATAGCGACTTATAGCCAGGCGGAATGGCGACAATTAATTGAGGAAGTTGGGTTTGACAACGTTGCTTTCAGTTATCCTTTTCCTGATTACAAGATACCGCGAGTGGTGTTAGCAGAGGATTACGTCTACCAAAATCCCCATGCCGCAAATCACCTGGAGGGAATTATTTCGCGTGATTACTTTGCGCCGACGCCAAGAACGCCTACAGAAATGATCTGCTGGCAGGCGGCGAGTGCCGGTAATTTTCTGGGTAAGGTGTCAAATTCATTCTGCATGCTGATGGCTGAGGATCCGGCGACCGTCCACCGGGTACAGGATTTCGATTTTTGCCATGGGCCAGGCCAGTCTCGGAAAAACAGCTATGCGGTGACGACGACTAAGCCCGCCGCTAAAGACAAGGTGCTTAAGTATCCATTGGTGATTGATTCAGCTATTCCGGATTCCGGCATCCGACAACAGCTCGAAGAACAACCTTTTATTCGCGGAGACCTGCTTGCGGCGCAGTGGCTGCGTACAATATTGATTTACGTTCGTCGTAACGAATTCGACCAGATGCTAAATGAATACTATCAGTACCTGGGTCGTGAGGAAAAAGAGGGTTCGCTCCATATTGATCTGTTGCCTATTAACATCATTATCGATGAGCATGGTGCCTGGCAGCCATTTGATCGTGAATGGCAGATCGACTGGACTCTTACCAAAGAATTTTTGCTGTTCCGCGCGTTGCTGACGTTCATCGTCAGCAACTGGATTTATTTAAAAGACTTCCTCGGATGGCTGGAACTCCAGACGGTGCGCGATTTCGTAGAATATGGTTTTCATATCAATTCGATGCAATTGAATGAGCATCTAGATGAGTTCACGCAGCAGGAAAATCGATTTCAGAAGGCCATAGCCAGGGCAAGCGATTCGTCGGACGTCAATCAACTACTCGCGACAGTTTTTGAATTCAATGATGGCACAGAGAGCGTGCATCCGAGTGTGTTATGGCGGGCACGAAATGAAGAATTTACTGAGCAAAAAAAAACCACCGTGGAGGTAACACCTGATCCAGAAATTAACGCTCTTCGTTTTTCTCTCGACGGCGCAACTATTATTGAGAGTATTCGCTTTGATCCCTTTGATATACGAAAACCATCCGGCGTTGGATTTTTTCAGATCAATGCAATCAGGCTTGTGCAGGTGATTCAGGGTAGAGAGCAGATTCTTTGGCAACTCGAAGGGGCTGAAGAAATAGCCAATCATTGTGTTTCAACCAGCGCGGAATTTTCTGTTGAGGGAAAGTTTGCCACCTGGGTAGCTATAACCGATTTTCCAAAATTGGAATTTGATTTATCAGAGCCGCACGTCTTAGATACGCAAGATGCATACTTTGTCGACATTGAGATTGCAATCGTGAAGTCGATGGAGTACGCCCTCGCTTACAGCCGGTTTCTAGTTAAAGAACGCCAGGCAATACTGGATCTGCAATCAACAAAAGCAGTAAATGAAGAACAGAAGTTCAGGCTGGAGCGTCTGGAACATAGGATTGCCGACATGGGACGTGAGCTTGAACATATTAAATCCAGTAAACCCTTTCTAATAGGCAGCCAAATTTCTAAGTTTGTTAACGGTTTCCGCAAACTGGGCGGTAAGGGCTAAACTTATGACCTCACCTCTCGTATCGGTCGTAATTCCAGCCTATAACCATGAGAAATTTATCGGTGCGGCGATCGACTCGGTACTGCAGCAAAGCATAGAGGATCTTGAATTAGTGATCGTTGACGATGGATCTACAGACGGCACTGCGGAGGTGATTCACTCCTATGATGATGCTAGGTTGTCTTATACTTTTCAAGAGAACCAGGACGCGTTCAATACCATTAACCGAGGGCTAGGTATCGCCCGTGGTGACTATGTGTCAATCCTGAACTCTGATGATGTCTATACTCTGGACCGACTGGAAAGGTTGTTGGCCCATGCCCTTGAGCATCAAGCGGACTGCATAATTTCAGATGTGATCCCGATTTCCGACGACGGCATTGAGTTCAGCGACCCTGAGTTCGGATGGAACCTGTGGCACCAACGGAACCGCCAATTCTACTTTGAACAGGCAGACCTCTATACTGGATTCCTGCAGGGGAATCTGATGGTCACTACATCCAATTTGTTTATGACCAGGCATGCGATGCAAAAAGTTGGGAAATTTTCGAGCCTGAGATATCTGCATGACTATGACTATATTTTTCGATTAATGTTGGCTTTTCCCGATAGCGTGCATTATCTTGACCAGGACAAACTTCTATACTACCGAATCCACCAAGGGAATACGCTATCTGAAGCGGCAATTACCGGACGAGAGCAGGATCTTGAGGTGATACGAAAGTATATGTTGGCGAAGGTGCCAGAAGCCTATCGCGGCTATGTTGCTGCCGGGACGGACCGGTTACGCGCACTCGAAAACGAGTTGAATGAGGTCAGGGTAGAGCTAGTTCGGAAACAACAAGGTGACATTTCTAATACGACAGGCAACGGAATAGGAATCGGAATAGGAATCGGAATAAAAAGGATTGCCAAAACCGCACTGCGCCGCCTTAGTGGTAGGTAAAACACTACGACCGTTTGTATGAGCCTCAACACCCTGTATAGCCCCGAATCCCTGGTATCAAGAGGGCGAAAAATGCAACACACTGTGGAGACAGTGTCCTTCGACATGTTTGATACCCTCTTGGTCAGACGCACCCATGACCCTGACCTGGTCAAGCTTCCTGTGGCGCGATTCATCAGCAACCTTGCCAGGGCGGAAGGGTTTGATTGGAACTGGCGCGAGGTTCAGCTGCTGCGTGACGACATCGAAAATGCCATGCGGGCTCTGACCGGCGAGTCATATGACGACCACGAAGCTCGTTATCCTGTGTTTATGCAGGAAACTTTAGAAAAAATTTTTGGGGAGGTGGCCGATGCTTCGCTATTGGATCTAGTCACCCAGTATGAAATGCAGATGGAAAACGCGATGCTGGTACCTCGAACTGTAATCGTTGAATGGCTCAAAGAGTTAGCGCGAGCTGGCAAGCGAGTCCTGGTGATTTCAGATATTTATCTGCCAGCCGAACACCTCAAAATACTGCTTGAGCATGCTGGTATTCTGGAACATGTCGAACAGGTGTTCTCCTCAGCTGACAACTTTCTCGCCAAAGCCTCAGGTCGAACTTACCCGGAAATTGCAGCAAAACTAGGCTTAGCTGCGAATAAATGGTTGCATGTTGGCGATAATCCAATATCGGATGGCTTCAGGCCCAGCGAGCATGGTATTCAAGCGCTGGTGCTGCAGGACCCGGAAGAGTATCGACGTAAAGCGATAGCTGCACGCCAATTCTTCTACAGCACGCGCCGACCATTTTGGAAAGGTCGCGCGTTACAGCAGCTAATGGCGCCAATCGAAGCGGAAAACATACCACGGTCACCGATGTACATCGAAGGCTACAATTTCTTTGGCCCGCTAATAAGCATGTTTGTGCACTTTGTCGCAGAAAGATGTCGGGAAAAAAACATATCTAAGCTGTTTTTTCTTTCGAGGGAAGGCTGGATGTTCAAGCAGGTTTGGGAAAAAACCATACCTTTGCTATATCCAGACGGGCGACTGCCAGAAATCGACTATCTTCATGTCAGCCGTCAGGCTCTGGCGGGGGCGAGTTGTGCCCATGAAGGTCTAACCCAGGAAAAAGCAGACATCGTATTTTTACCACCAGGAAATCGCAGCTTCCGCGACGTGTGTCGGGTTTTTAGTCTTGATCCTGAGACCATGGTGTCTTACCTCACACAGCATAATTTAGAGTTGGACAGTACCCTGAGTCCAGCGCATGATGGGTTTAGTGTCGAAAACAGGCGCGCTTTCGAGCACTTGGTTCGAAACTCGGCGTTTCAACAAGAAGTGATGCGTCAGAGTAAGGATTCCAATCAGGCGTTACTGCGATACCTCGAGTCCTTAGGATTGTTTCAACACGAGAATGTAGCATTAGTTGACATTGGCTGGCTGGGAACGATTCAGCGATTTTTCTATAGCGCAATCAAGCAACGATCGGATCGACCGATACTACACGGCATGCTGTTCGGTGCCAGCCGTGGCATCGTTTTTCCGACTACCACAGATAACTATATCGAGGGACTTATCTTTGACCGGGATCGCTTTGATTTTGCAAGCAGCGCGATTCTATATGCTCGAGATTTATTCGAGGAAGCTTGTCGCGCGCCCTATCCGACCCTGAATGCATACCGCCTTAATTCAGACGGCAGCCATCAGCTGGTGTTCCGCCAGATGGATGACGACATTGGTAAGGGCGAGCAGAACCAGGACACTCACTACGCTGACTTGCAGCAGGCGGTGCTAGATGCGGCGGATCGATTTGCTGCCGCTTCAGCGGTGGTGACCCAGGGCACTGCAGGTTATCGGCCTTGGATTCACTATCTACTGGTCAGCAAACTGGCATTTCCTCAACGGCACGAAATCAAAAGCATTAGTCATCTGCATCACCTGGATGATTTTCATGGAGCGAATACGCCAAGACGGTCCCGAAGGCCAAAGATTCTACACAACCCCTGGGAGGTCTTGGGCTGGAAACAGGTGTGGGCTTGTTTGACCCTACGCTGGCAATTTCGTAAACATCTTAAAGATATGATTAACCGTTGACCATGCAACCCAAGTACAAAAAAGTTCTCAGCAATCGTTTCGATTTAACGGGTAATTCGTTGATCCGACAGTTTCGTCACTGGGTGCGCATGAAGACATCAATTATGGGCAACTTTGACACCGGCCCTGGGTTGATATGCATGCTTAAGCTAGGGGTTCTGCATTACCTGGGTAAGCCCATATTCAAAGCGCGTATCTGGTTAAGAAACCAGTATGCGCTGAAGGCGAAAATGCGACACCTTTTAGCTAGATTTAAATAGCAATTGATCATTCTGGTAGAAGTTTGAGCTATCCGGTTTCCCTCCTGCGAACTTTTCTGTTACGACCTTCGGTTCCGGGAATTCTTGTGGGCCTGGCACTATGCGGAGTGTATCTCTACTTTTTTGCCTTTAAGGCCCATGTCGAGTTAGAGATCAAGATGTTTGCGCCAACCCGCGCCTGGTTTAAGGTTTACTGGGCTGAGGACAATACAGGGTTTTCTGAAAAAAATATGCGACAGGTGCTGATCGATGGCACCCATGAAAAGTATAGTTTCCACATTGGTAATCTCGCTTCAATCGAACGCCTACGCATCGATCCAGTAGAGTTTAGGACAAAGCTTTTTCTAAAAAAGCTCTCTATTACCCAACCTGGTTTCGAGTCGATCGAGCTCTCGCCGAAGAATGAGTTTGCAGGCCTAGAGCCGCTGCAACAAATTTCAGGTGTGGCCGTCAAACCCGACGGGTATCGCTTCAAAACAACCGGACGTGATGGTCAGCTGCAAGTTCGTCTCGACCGAAGTGCCACACGCACATTTCCAATAGTGCATTTGCTTGTCTTGCTAAGTATCTTGTTGGTCAGTGCACTTGTATCCAGGGTATTGCATCCACTACAGAAAGAACTGAAATATGTACCAGTTCTGATGGTTGTAGCACTGTCGCTAGCGTTTATTATGGCGGTGATCAGCAAGCATTATTGGTTGCATCCGAACGGCAGTTCACGGATTTTTGTACATCCAGACGAAGAGGCTCATGTCGAAGCGATAGCCTACTATCGCGACCACCTGTTACCACCGCCACTGGATGCAGAAGAAATCAGGAGTAGCTACAGTGTATATGGTTATACCCGACTTGCCTCTTTCGAACTCTATTATCCGATCGCCGGATACGTGACTCGGTTACTGATGCCATTCAAGCAGGCGTTTACTTATGATGCTCGTCTGTTCAGCGTGTTTTTATTCGCTTTGTTATCGCTGTATGCCTACCGTCACCCGGCGTTCAGGCCTTTTGCGTTACCATTTTTAATCACGCCACAGGTGTGGTATCTCTTCAGCTATTCTAATTCTGATGGATTCGCGCTTTGTTTGGCCACTATTTCAGCCTATCAGGCGGCCTATAAGGGGAGTACGTTGAATCGGGTTTTAACCGAGAAGAATTTCCCAAATTTGTCGCTGCACATCCTCTGGCTTGGCTTTGTGGTGGGCGCTTTGTTCCTTCTGAAGTTAAACTTTTACTTCTATATACTGTTTCTTAGTTTTTATCTGATTTGGCGCGTCGTCAATGGAGACTTTTCAGATCAGAAGCTTCTTTGGACTCGCTTAGGAATTGTCGCGATGATCGGTGTAGCGCTTTATGCTGCGCGGATCGGCGTGGACTTTGCTGTGAACGGATTGGACAGCAAACAAAAGCAGCTTGCCTTGGTGGAAACGATGGCTGAACCTTTGTATAAACCAAGCACGCCACTGAATAAAAAGCACATATATCTCTATATGAGAGATCGTGGATTTTCTCTTGGCCGGATCCTGACCAAGGAGCAGTGGGTGGGTAAAACCTTTATCAGCAGTTTTGGCGCTTACGGATTCACCCAGTATCTCGGGAGCAATACCTACTACGACACCGTTCGTATTGTTGGTATCGCTATGCTCGGAATACTGCTGCTATCAATCCTGATCTACGGCCCACCTTCGACCCATTGGTTATTCGCCATTACCCTTGGCTGTGCTGCTTTGCTGGTAGCTGCTTCGTTATGGCAGTCATGGACCATATCCTTTCAAGCGCAGGGTCGATACCTGGCGCCTATATTACCTATGTTTGGAATTCTATATTTTCATACCAGACCTTGGCTGATGAATCGCGTGTTTAATGGTCTGGTTTTCGCCATGTTTGCGCTTGGAATGTACTCATTCATATTTATAGGATTAGCATTGATCCCCAAGTTTCCCTGAGCGGTGCATACGGGTGCCTGTGGTACTATCCCGCCAGCCTTAAAAGCTCTGATATAACTTAGCGATGCTTTTCATCAAACAGCAATGCGGGGACACCGTAGTAACCGATTTATCTGTGGCGCTGGCTGAGGCAATTTAGAACCATGCAGTTTTTTACCCCCATCCTCGTAAAATGGTCAGTACTGATGAATCTTGCAATGCGTGAGATTCGCATGCAATACGTGGGTTCCGCTCTGGGTATGGTATGGCAGTTCATCACCCCACTTGTGCTGATATTGGTGTTCTGGGTGGTATTCAGTGTTGGCTTTCGGGTTCAGCCAGCAAGTGGCGTGCCATTTGCGGTATGGCTGACCGCAGGTATGGCAGTTTGGTTCGCGTTCTCCGAGATCGTTTCCGGCTCGGTGCATGCGATTACTAGTCATCCACATCTAGTAAAAAAAGTGGTATTCCCGGTGCAGGCGCTGCCTCTCATTAAGGTGATTTCTTCTTTTTCCAACCACCTTTTCTTTCTCGCAATTCTAGTGGCACTGATGCTTATACTCGGGGTTGGCACGAGCTTCCACGCTTTCCAGATTGTCTATTATTTTTTCTGTATGGTTGCGCTGGCGCTCGGGATAGGTTGGACTGTGGCAGCACTCAACGTGTTTGCTAGAGATACGGCCAGATTGGTAGGGGTATTGTTGCAGGTGGGCATGTGGGCAACGCCTATACTTTGGGATATCAATATCCTTCCGCAGCCTTGGCGAAGCATTTTTGCGATCAATCCAATGCACTATGTTGTGCAAGGCTATCGAGACTCTCTCTTCTATTCAGTTCCAGTGAGTGATCGGATTGGGGAAACTATTCTTTTCTGGATTATCACCGGTTCACTATTGGCGTTGGGAGTGATTATATTTAAACGACTCAGGCCCCAGTTTGCGGATCTGGTATGAACACCGGTCAGGGACAAAAGGCAGCGGTTCGTCTAGACTGCGTCACCAAGACTTACAAACTTTATAAATCTCCAAGGGATCGGCTAAAAGAGGCCTTACTTCCTGGCGACAAGATTTATCACCAGCCTTTTGATGCCCTTAACCAGGTCAGTATCGAAATTATGCCGGCTACTACGGTTGGCATAATTGGCCGTAATGGCAGCGGTAAGTCGACTTTACTCCAATGCATTTGCGGCATTATTCCACCCACATCCGGTGAAGTAGAGGTCAACGGCCGTATCGCGGCGTTGCTGGAATTAGGGGCAGGATTCAATCCAGAGTTTAGTGGTCGAGACAATCTCTATATCAATGCTGCGATCCTCGGCCTTTCCCGTGAGCAGGTAGACCAGCGTATGGACCAGATACTTGCGTTTGCCGACATAGGTGATTACATCGATCAAGCGGTGCGGTCTTACTCAAGCGGCATGTATGTGAGGCTAGCATTCGCGATCGCGATTCATGTGGATCCCGAAATACTCATTGTGGACGAAGCCCTGGCGGTAGGAGATATTCATTTTCAGGCGCGCTGCTTCGATAAGTTCCATCAGTTCAGGGAGCAAGGCGTAACGGTGATCTTCGTTACTCACGATCTGAATATGGTAACTCGTTACTGTGATCATGCTTATCTTCTGAGCCATGGTCGGCTGGTCACCGAAGGCAATCCGAGGCAGGTGGTTGCAGAGTACAGAAAGCTCGAAACCGGCTACGAAGTTTTGTCGTCGGATGGTGCCGAGGAAGAAGCGGCGCATGTGTTTGATCTAAATCCTTATGAAGTTCGTTATGGTAATAACAAAGCTGCAATCACCGGTGGAGGGATTTATGACCAGGACGGCAATGCCTTGCAGGTGCTTCATAGTGGGGATAGTTATCGGATTTCGTTGCAGGTAAAGTTTGAGCAGCCCATTACTGACCCGGTTTTTGCGTTCACCATCAAAGACGTTAGAGGCACGGATATTGCAGGTACCAATACCCACTTCTGCGATATTCAATCAGGTGAGTTTTCCGCTGGTGAAGAGGTTGAAATTCATTTTAATCAGAGGATTAATCTCAATGCTGGTGATTATCTATTGTCGTTTGGATGTGTTTCGCTTATGGGAGGTGAGCTGGAGATATTTGATCGCAGACACGATTACATATCTTTTCAGGTTATCAGCGATAGGGCTACGGTGGGTATAGTAGATTTAGGCTCCGAAATCAGTATTAAACGAAGCGGAAAAGAAAAGTTCTAATCACCAGCCTGTCGAACACCAAAAACTGCGTAAGAATTATGCTGAAGTGTGAGGCGCAATTGCGCTTGATTTTCCAGAACCCGCTCTAGCCTTCCCTGGGTGCTCGCTCTCCGGCCATCCCTGGCCTCCGACGGTTCTGAAAAACCAATCCCAATCACGCTAATTGGCGTATCGTGCTAATCCCCACGTTTACTTGAGTTCGAGCTACACAATGAGCGTGGTGCAATTAGGGTAATCGATATTGCAGCCTTGGCCTCTGATATACCGCTGTCTATGGAGGGTCGGAATGGTGCTTGGGTATCCAAAATCGTTGTAGGGCAGGGATGGCCGGAGCCGAGCCTACAGGGATGTATTTATGGCGTATTTTGGATACCCGAGCGCTGTTTCGATCGCACTCTAAGATTAAACACAACGCTGCCTGCATATATATCTGCCCCTACCAGCGCAAAGTGTAGTCTTCTGAATCCAAAGTAAGATTAGGGTTGTAGTAGGGGTCGCCCTGTTCAAGCTCGGTAGCCCATACTTGTTTGAAGGTTTCGACTTCTTCTAGATATCTAGCACGCCGACTTGGGTCGATATCGCTGCCGCGTGATGCGGATTCATGGTGAATAGCCTGGCATTTGGCGGTGACAACGTTGCGGTAGCCTGCTTTCATCAGTTTCAGGCAGAAGTCGACATCGTTTAATGCCACGCTGAATCGGTCCTGATCGAGGCCACCTACAGCAAGATACTTTTGCTTCGAAACCATCATCAGCGCGCCGGTGACCGCGCTCACATTACTGTCGATTTCGAGTCGACCAAAGTATCCTATTTGATTCTCATCGAAACCCTTGAATGGGTGGCCGGCGTGCCCACCGATACCGGTGACTATTCCGGCATGTTGGACTCGGTTGTCAGGGTATCGGAGAATGGCCCCGACTGCCCCAACTTTTTCCTGCTGGGCCAGTCCGAGTAGTGATTCGATCCATCGCGCGGAGACAATCTCCACATCGTTATTGAGCAGCACGACATAGTCTCCCCGAGCCATGTTGACGCCAAAATTACAGATAGCAGAAAAATTGAACGCTTGCTCATATTCAGCAAAACGGGCACCGACGCCTTTCGATGTCCAATGTTGCTTTATTCTATCTATTGCAGGCTCCTGGCTTCGGTTGTCGATGGCTATGACTTCAAGTGAGCGCCAATCAGTTTGTTCATACAGGGCGGTCAGGCAGCGATCGAGGAGCTCAGGTTTGTCTCGAAAAGGCACAACTACAGACACTGATGGCGAATTAACCAAAGGGTAGTCAATGCGATAAGTGCCGGGTAAAGAACCCTTTTTGGCCTCGGCGCCAGCATGACTGTCATTCAAGTGGTTCTGCAAAGCCTCCTGTCCAGCGGTCCAGGCGTAATCCTTCTCACCATATACCATTGCCGTGGAACCCGGAATCTGCCGCCAGTGATACAGAACCTTTGGAATGTGGACGATATGCTTTGCTGCGTTTGTCGCCCGCAATACCAGGTCATAATCCTGGGCTCCATCATATCCGTTTCTAAATCCGTCGATGGTTTGTATCAGATTATGCCTGTACGCCACAAGGTGACCGAAGTAGTTTTGGCTGAGTAGAAGCTCCGGAGAGAAATCCGGTTTAAAAAACGGCTGACTATAGTTCCCTTGGGCATCTACCTTATCTTCATCACTGTAAATGAGGTCAGCATCGGGGTGGTCGTTGATTGTCGATACCAAGTACCATAGTGCATCGGATGCAAGCAGGTCATCGTGATCGAGGAATATGATGTATTCGCCGTCGGAAATGGATAGTCCTAAACTGGAGCTTGCAGCGATCCCTTTGTTGGTCGAATGGTGGCGAACAATTATTCGCGAATCACTTTCTGCATGTCGATCAAGTGTCGACTTGATATGCCGCTGGGTGGAACCATCGTTGATCAGGCACAGCTGCCAGTGTTCATAACTTTGCGAACAAACTGAATCAATGGTTGCGTCCAGCCATCTTTTGTCGACATTATATATAGGCACGACGATGGAGAAACGAGGCTGCACTGGCAGATGGGTCTCTGTATGGGAGGCCGGTAAGCGCTTACGCCAGTGAAGGTATTTAAAATCATAGAATCCAGGATGGTAGCGCCCGGTAATACGTTGCCATCGACGAAATATCAGACCAAGTAGCGCCCTTATTCCCTGTTCGCGGAGAACGGTTTTGCCATGACGCCAGTAAACTCCGATAGAACGTGACATAAGTGGAGCTCGCTTTACTTGAGTGCGGCGATACACGCGACCCAGCACGGGTCATTTCGACCTTTGTCGGTGACTTGATAGTCAATGCTGCTGAATTCATCGCCTTCATCACCTTGCCACCAGACTTCAATACTTGAGAATCCCGCTGCTGTTAACAGGTCCTGCAGCTCGGGAATCGTCCATACCCGCCAGCGATAGCGATAGGGCGGTTCGATTTCAGAGCCGTCGGAAAATCGAAATCTAATGGTAAGGTCGGCACTATGGTTTACTGGAGAATAGTTCTGTTGCTGCCAAATACAACTGATTTCTCCATTCTCAGATTCGAACGGCTCTTCGCTCAAACTGTCGGTACCACCGGTAACGTCAATAATGAACATTCCATGCTCAGGTAGATCTTCATAAGCTGCTGTAAAATAGCCAAGCATCTCTTCCCGCTTTCGGAATACCCAATAAGAAAAGTTAAAGGCGCAGCGAATATCAGGCGCCGCCAAACTCGGTTCCCTAACATCCTTCAAGTGCAGCTTTCCTCGCATCGCGGCATCTCCCAAGGGGGCAAAATTGTTGTACCACCCCCACTTTATTGGATCGGGATCGATGTCAAAGCCTTCTCCTGAAAAAGAAGTATCCTGAGCGACCCACCTGGAAAGCGTATATCCCGTGCCGCAAAAATCTTCCCGCAAGTGTCTACCAACGCGACCTGTACTGGAACGATATATAGTTTGCATGAGATTAATGTCAGCCTCTGGGGACTGAACCATTAACTGATATATATGGTGCTTGTCGGCTTTGTCCGCAAGGCGAGATTCTGCCTGGTGCAATTGGGTATAACTGGAATCCATCTTAAGGGGGGCATGGTGGGGCATTTATAAACTAGGGCCGGCTTGCACCATGCTGACGGTATAATGGGTTAATGACGCGTTCCCACTCTAACACAGTGAAAAATTCAATCCATAGAGTTGAAGCAGAGGGGTTGCCAATACTGCAGGCGGGCGCTGAGGCACTTGGCATTGACTTGACCGACACTATGCAGCGGCAGCTTCTCGAACACATCGAACTGTTAGCTCGATGGAACCGACGTTTAAATTTGACCGCTATTACCAGTCCTCGACAGATGGTCATCCAGCATATCCTGGATTCCATGGCAATTGCTTCAATTCTCACTGGTCGAAAGATTCTGGACCTGGGAAGCGGTGGAGGGTATCCCGGCATACCCTTGGCGGTGATTTTTCCTCAGAGACAGTTCACACTGCTTGACAGTCGCGGAAAACGAATAGAGTTTTTACGCCATGTAGTAGGTAAAATTGGGCTCTCTAACACTTCCACGGTTAAAACCCGGGTTGAGGATTACCAGCCTAAACAAAAATTTGATACCCTCGTGTGTAGAGCATTTTCTTCGCTGCAAGACATGCTCCGACGAACCCAGGGATTGCAGCATCCGACTTCCAGGCTGCTCGCGATGAAAGGTAAATATCCTGTGGAAGAAATATCGATACTGCCGGACTCCTTACAACGGCGGCTTAAGGTTGAATCAGTTGAGGTGCCTTTTCTTGATGCAAAGCGTCACCTTGTAGTGATCCAATTTTAGTTCAGCATGGAAGCGACATGGCTACAGGCAATATCAAATTAACAGAAAAAAGCAATCCAAGAGAATTTCCTTGAGTAGAATCATCGCGATTACCAATCAGAAAGGTGGTGTGGGAAAGACAACTACTGCGATTAATCTCGCGGCTTGTCTGGCGCGTGCTGGAAGCCGAGTGATGCTGGTCGACATTGACCCCCAGGGAAATGCCACTGTAGGCAGCGGCGTGGCAATGCGAGAACTTGAACAAGGTGTGTATGAAGTACTTCTCGGTGATTCAAACATTAAAGACGCCTTGGTAAAAACTGACAGTAATTATGACTTACTGCCTTCGCATCCAGATTTGTCAGGCGCGCAGGTTGAAATGCAAAACCTTTCACAGCGGGACTTCCGACTCAAGCTGGCGCTCGAGAGTGTGGTCAAGCAGTACGACTTCATCATCATTGATTGTCCGCCTGCGCTGAATGTACTTACGGTCAATGCACTTGCGGCGGCACGAGAGGTATTAATCCCTGTGCAGTGCGAATATTACGCGCTTGAAGGACTTACCAGTTTGATGGAGACCATTATTCTGGTGAGACAGGGCCTCAATCCAGAACTCAAATTGCTAGGCCTGATTCGGACCATGTATGACCGCAGAAACAGCTTATCGGAAGAAGTTTCAGAGCAGCTGGGCGAGCATTTTGATAATCGCCTTTTTCGCACCGTGATACCGCGTAACGTACGTTTGGCGGAGGCACCAAGTTACGGCAAGCCAGTCATTGAGTATGATCGGCAATGCGCCGGAAGTCAGGCCTATCTCGCGCTCGCATGCGAAGTGTTGAGAAAAAATCCACGTGATCCCGGCAAACGTAACGATAAACCGTCGATGCAGAACAGTTCAGCTGTCAGCGCGGAATGAGCAAGAAAAAGAAAACGCGGCTAGGTAAAGGGCTCGGTGCTCTACTGTCAGATGTGCGAAAAACTACATCTACAAGTCCAGTCGAATTAATGCAGGCTGATTCTGCAGCTGATGAAACTAATAACGAGCAAGCAATACCTTCTGAGTCCAGGCTAAATCAAAACGGACTGCGCGAACTGCCAATTGAATGGTTGCAGCGGGGTCAATATCAGCCCAGGTTAAACATGGATAAGGAAGCCCTTGAAGAACTGGCAGAGTCAATTCGCGCCCAGGGCATAATTCAACCATTACTGGTGCGCCGGATTGGCCAGGACAAATTCGAGATCATCGCCGGAGAGCGTCGCTGGCGTGGTGCGCAACTGGCGGGACTCGCGACGGTGCCGGCAGTTGTTCGTGAAGTTACAAATGAAGCAGCCATGGCGGTAGCTTTAATCGAGAATATCCAGAGACAGGATCTAAACGCTATCGAAGAGGCAATTGGGTTTCAGCGACTTTTAGAAGAGTTTGGGCTGACCCATGAGGAAATCGCCTCGACAGTTGGTCGGTCTCGCACCGCGGTGACCAATACCCTGCGGCTGCTCAGTTTGAATGACAAAGCCAGGCAGTTGGTTGAGAGTGGGGATCTGGGAATGGGCCATGCTCGTGCACTGTTGGCTTTGCCTGACTCCCGCCAGTATGAAGCTGCGCGTAAAATTGTAGCTCGTGGCTTATCGGTTCGGGCCACAGAGCATCTGGTCAAACGGCTCAATCGAGTAAAGCAGCCAACAGACAGCACGGTAAGCGCTACACAGGACATTAAGCATCTGGAGGAAGAGCTCTCCGACCGCATCGGCGCCCGGGTCGATATTCAGCATTCAGGTAAAAAAGGAAAGCTTGTCATTCACTACAATTCCCTTGACGAACTGGATGGAATCCTAGGTCGCATCAAGTAGCGCCGCGGGGTACGACATTGGTCGAATGCTGTACCTTACGTCATGCTGCCAATATTCGCGAAAATTCCTTTATTTCAAGGTTTTATGTCAAAATCTAACAATCCTAGACGGTTCTAAGCAGACCGGCGGGATTTGGTTGACCCTTACCAGTCGAAACTTTATAATTCGCCGCCTCAAAAGTGGGGTCCAGCTTGGCTTCAGACCGAAACACTTTACGCAGCGATGAGCCTCTAGAGCGAACTGCCAAGCGGGTTTTGGTATTGCAGGCTTGCTTTACAGTCTTGTTGGTTATGCTTGTCTGCGGCTACTCGATCATTAGTAGCGGCAACCAGCAAGGATTTAGCCAGAGCACTTTAAGTGCGATCAGCTGTGTCTACGGAGCCCTGCTTGGCATGGTGAATACGATGCTCTCCAAAAGGAGCGTCAGGCGCTCGACTAAGGCTGCCATGAAAACGCCGCAATTTGCGATGTTGCCGGTCTATATGGGGCTGTTGAACAAGCTCCTGATTGTCGGCGGGGGCTTGGCCATTGGTCTTGTCGCACTGGGCCTGGAGCCCATATTTGTAGTATCGGGTTATATGGTTACTCAGCTTGCGCTTATCTGGGTTGCTGCCAAGCCGACCTGAATAGAAAAGTTACTGAAATTTACTGATAACAACGATGGCAACAGCCGGTACAGTTACTTCTAGTGAGTACATTCGCCACCACCTGACCAACCTTACATTTGGTCCTAAGGCAGACGGGTGGGGTATTGCGCACTCTGCTGAAGAGATCGCCGAGATGGGCTTCTGGGCGATGCACCTCGACAGCATGTTTTGGTCCATTGCGACGGGCGCATTGTTTATCTGGTTTTTCTCTCGAATGGCCAAGAAGGCCACTTCAGGAGTGCCGAGTACCGCCCAGGGATTTGTCGAAATGATAGTCGGATTCATCGACGACAATGTACAGTCCTCTTTTAACGGAAAAAACGATATTGTTGCGCCGCTGGCACTCACTATATTCTGCTGGGTTTTCATGATGAACTTCATGGACTTAATTCCGGTAGACCTGATTCCCTGGATTCTGGATAAGATTGGGATTCACTATCAGAAGGTAGTACCCTCCACCGACCCTAATGTTACGTTTGGAATGTCGATCGGTGTGTTTCTTCTGATGATCTATTACAGCATCAAGGTAAAAGGTCCGGGGGGATTTGCGTCAGAGCTCACCATGCACCCCTTTGAGTCCAATAATATCGTGCTCAAAATTTTGTTTTTGCCGATCAATCTGTTTCTCGAAGGAGTCGGACTGATCGCCAAACCGGTTTCACACTCGCTTCGGCTGTTTGGCAACATGTATGCGGGTGAGATGATTTTTATTCTGATATCCCTGATGTTCGGCTCAAGCATCATACTGTCGATTTCCGGCGGTGCTTTGCAGTTTGTCTGGGCGGTGTTTCATATCCTGGTCATTACACTGCAGGCGTTCATATTTATGGTGCTGACCGTGGTTTACATGGACATGGCACATTCGCATCACTAGTTGGGACGGAATCAGGGCAGTAAAAACTTTTAACTTTTAATCCAACATACTTTTCGGAGATCAAGATGGAAGCAGCACTAATTTATATCGCTGGCGCTTTAATGATGGGGCTGGGCGCTTTGGGCGCCGCGATTGGTATCGGTGGTCTGGGCGGGCGCTTTATCGAAGGCGCTGCAAGACAGCCGGAGCTGATCCCTATGCTTCGCACCAATTTCTTTATAGTGATGGGGCTGGTTGACGCGGTACCAATGATTGCGGTGGGTGTATCCATGTACATCCTGTTTGTTGTAGCTCCTGGCGCTGCCGGCTAAGCTGGCAGACTGTCGTTGTCGGTTGCGTATCGGTAAGCAGGCAAGTGTCTGGTCCGTTGGCAGCAGTCGATCAATCGCTGTAATCAACAGGTAATCCAAGATGAATATTAACGTCACCCTTCTCTGGCAGATGGTGTTCTTCGTTATATTTGTGTGGTTTAGTAAAAAGTTCGTATGGAGCTTCATAATTGATGCGATCAACGAACGTAAAACCACCATTGCTGATGGTTTGGCTGCTGCCGAGAAAGGGCAGAGAGCCGAAGAAGAGGGGCTGAAAACGGCGGAGCAGCATATTGCAGATGCCAAATCTCAGGCCTCCGAGATCATTAGCAAAGCGGAGAAACACGGTACTGAGCTGGTAGAAGAATCAAGAACTAAGGCTCGCACAGAAGGTGAGCGTATCGTTACCGCGGCTCAGGAGGAGATTCAGACCGAGCTTAACAAGGCTCGAGAAGCGTTGCGTGCTCAGGTTGGCGAGCTCGCCGTAGACGGCGCACGCCAGATACTCAGACGTGAAGTAGATGCCAGCGCCCACGCTGATTTGCTGAACCGGCTGGCCGCCAAGCTATAAAGGTACTGTCAAATGTCCGATTTAACCAATATCGCCAGGCCCTATGCGCAGGCTGTATTTGAGCTTGCCCGGGACAGAGATGACTTTGCGGGCTGGGGAGATCAGCTGACCTTGCTCGCCAACATTGCGGCTGACCGTAATATGGTTGAGCTGCTTAAAAACCCGGCATTCAGCAACGATCAGCAGATCAGTCTGGTCCTTGATATCTGTGGCGACAAGCTTTCCGCCGACGGAGTCAACCTGATCAAGTTGCTGGTAAATAATGATCGGGTCAATGCGTTACCCGATATTGCTGTGGTGTATGCAGAAAAACGTGCTGAGGCAGAGAGCGTCATAGAGGCTGACATGATCACCGCCACGCCCATTGATGACAGCCAGCGGCAGGCCTTTTCCACAGCTCTTCAGTCTAAACTCGGACGTAGCATCAAGCTTAACTTTGAAGTCGACGAAGATCTTATTGGCGGCGCCGTAATCCGTGCTGGAGACTGGGTTATTGACGGCTCGGTTAAAGCACAACTTGAACAACTTGTAGGTGCAGTGGCCGCTTAAGGCCAGTCACCCGATCCAGAGGAAACATACAAATGTCGATCCAATTGAATCCTTCCGAAATCAGTGAGCTGATCAAGGACCGAATCAAAAATTTTGAAGCCGGTGCCGAGGCGCGTACTGAAGGTACCATCGTGATGTTGACCGACGGTATCGTCCGTATTCACGGTCTTTCAGAAGCCATGCAGGGTGAGATGCTTGAATTCCCTGGTAACACCTTCGGCCTGGCGCTGAACCTGGAGCGGGATTCAGTGGGCGCGGTGGTGCTTGGTGACTACAAGCATTTGTCGGAGGGCGACACGGTAAAATGCACCGGGCGTATTCTCGAAGTGCCTATTGGTGAAGGGCTTCTTGGTCGGGTGGTAGACGCGCTTGGTCGCCCTATCGATGGCAAGGGCGCCATTGACTATGCAGGTAACTCGCCAATTGAGAAAGTCGCGCCAGGCGTAATTGCGCGTAAGTCGGTAGATCAACCGGTACAGACAGGTCTCAAGTCCATTGACGCCATGGTACCCATTGGTCGCGGACAACGTGAGCTCATTATTGGCGATCGTCAGACCGGTAAAACCGCAGTGGCCATCGACGCTATCATCAACCAGCGTGGTACAGGGATCAAGTGTATCTATGTGGCTATCGGGCAAAAAGCGTCCAGTATTGCCGCCGTAGTGCGCAAGCTGGAAGAACACGGTGCGATGGACCACACTATTGTTGTTGCGGCCTCTGCATCTAACTCAGCCGCCGAACAGTTCATTTCGCCTTATTCTGGTTGTACCATGGGAGAGTACTTCCGTGACAAGGGGGAAGACGCCCTGATCATCTATGACGATCTGAGTAAGCAGGCAGTTGCCTACCGCCAGATTTCACTGTTGCTGCGTCGACCGCCAGGTCGGGAAGCATTTCCAGGCGATGTTTTCTATCTTCACTCTCGTTTACTCGAGCGCAGTGCACGGATTAATGAGCAAGAGGTGGAAAAACTCACCAATGGTCAGGTCAAGGGTAAGACCGGTTCACTGACGGCTCTTCCAGTGATCGAAACCCAGGCTGGTGACGTCTCTGCATTCGTACCCACCAACGTTATCTCTATTACTGATGGCCAGATCTTTCTGGAATCCGATCTGTTTAATGCTGGCATCCGACCGGCAATCAATGCCGGACTATCAGTGTCCCGAGTAGGTGGCGCGGCACAGACCAGTATTATCAAGAAGCTGGGCGGTGGTATTCGTCTGGCCCTGGCCCAGTACCGAGAACTTGCGGCGTTCTCGCAATTCGCTTCCGATCTTGATGAAGCGACCAGAAAACAGCTGGAGCGTGGTGAACGGGTCATGGAGCTGATGAAACAGCCCCAGTATCAGCCCATGTCAGTGGCTGAAATGGCATTGTCGCTGTACGCTGTGAACGAAGGCATGATGGATGACGTGGATGTGGGTAAGGTGGTTGACTTTGAATCGGCCATGCAGGCGTATGTGAAGTCTAACCACGGCGCGATGATGGATGAAATAAATGCTGAAGCGAAGTACAGCGATGAGGTAGTGGAAAAAATGAGAGCTGCTATCGAAGACTTCAAGCAGAATGGAAGCTGGTAAACACGCGGACTAACAAGAGATAGAATCATGGCAGGCGCTAAAGAAATCCGCACCCAGATTAAGAGTATTGGTAGCACCCGTAAAATTACCAAAGCGATGGAGATGGTGGCGGCAAGTAAAATGCGCAGGGCCCAGGAGCGAATGCAAATGGCCCGGCCTTATGCGCGTAGGATGCGTAATGTGGTGGCCCACGCTTCCAGCGCCAGTGCCGAATATAAGCATCCCTATCTTTCTGATCGTGAGCAGATTAATACCGTTGGCTACATTGTGGTTTCGAGTGATCGAGGACTGTGTGGCGGTCTCAACAGTAATCTGTTCAGAAAACTGGTTGTGTCAATGTCGGACTGGAACGACAAGGGGGTAAAAATGAACGTTTGTGTGATTGGCAAGAAAGCCAGTGCATTCTTCAAACGTTACGGGGCAAATGTCGTAAGTGAAGCAACCGACCTTGGGGATGCACCGCAACTGGAGCGGCTGGTCGGCGCGATCAAGATTATGATGGACGACTATATCGAAGGTAAGATCGATCGTTTATTTGTGGTCTATAACAACTTCGTTAATACCATGACCCAGAAGCCAACCATTGAGCAGCTGATCCCCATTATTCCGAGTGAGGAAGCAGAGACGCAACATCACTGGGACTATATATATGAACGTGAAGCCCAGGAAATCATTGATACGTTGATGACGCGTTACATTGAGTCGCTGGTATACCAGGCTGTCGCGGACAACAACGCCTGCGAGCAGGCGGCGAGAATGGTGGCAATGAAGTCTGCGACCGATAATGCGGGCAAGCTGATCGATGAGTTGCAGTTGGTTTACAACAAGGCGCGCCAGGCAGCAATCACGCAGGAACTTTCAGAAATCGTTGGCGGCGCGGCGGCGGTTTAGACCCTAATTTGAACAAGTTAAACATTTAAAAGAGGTTTTTCGAACCATGAGTTCTGGAAATATCGTAACAATCATCGGTGCGGTGGTAGACGTGCAGTTTCCCCGCGATTCCGTGCCCAAAATATATGATGCACTGACCGTCGATAATGGTGATCTGACCCTGGAGGTACAGCAGCAGATGGGTGACGGCGTGGTGCGTTGTATTTCCATGGGTTCCTCCGATGGCCTCAAGCGCGGCATCAGCGTGACCAATACCGGGGCACCCATTTCGGTGCCGGTAGGCGCCGGGACCCTGGGTCGTATCATGGACGTGCTTGGCAATCCGATTGACGAAGCCGGTGAGGTTCAGGCTGAAAAACGTATGCCAATCCATCGACCAGCGCCTTCGTACGAAGAGCAAGCGGCAAGCCTGGAGTTGTTCGAGACCGGAATCAAGGTGGTTGACTTAATTATGCCCATCGCAAAAGGTGGCAAAATCGGACTGTTTGGAGGGGCTGGAGTAGGTAAGACGGTTACTCTTCTCGAGCTGATTAATAATATTGCAACTGCGCACAGTGGATTGTCCGTATTTGCCGGTGTTGGTGAACGCACTCGTGAAGGAAACGATTTCTATCACGAGATGCAGGAAGCGGGCGTTGTTAATGTGGAAAACTTCAGCGAATCCAAGGTGGCGATGGTATACGGTCAGATGAACGAACCTCCGGGTAACCGCCTGCGCGTTGCTCTGACTGGGCTCACCATGGCGGAATACTTCCGTGATGAAGGTCGGGATGTGCTTATGTTTATCGATAACATCTATCGTTATACCCTGGCGGGCACAGAGGTGTCGGCGCTGCTTGGACGTATGCCATCCGCGGTAGGTTATCAGCCGACTCTGGCAGATGAAATGGGTGTGTTACAGGAACGAATTACCTCTACCAAGACCGGTTCGATCACTTCTTTTCAGGCAGTGTATGTTCCGGCGGACGACCTCACTGACCCCTCTCCAGCCACCACGTTCGCGCACCTCGATGCGACTCTGGTTCTATCACGACAAATTGCGGAACTCGGCATCTATCCTGCTGTGGATCCGTTGGACTCTACTTCACGACAGCTGGACCCGCTGGTCATTGGTGACGAGCATTATGAAACTGCTCGGGCAGTGCAGGGTATCCTGCAGCGTTATAAAGAACTACAGGACATTATCGCCATCCTCGGTATGGACGAACTGTCGGAAGAAGACAAGCAGGCGGTAAACCGCGCTCGCCGTATACAGCGATTCCTGTCCCAACCATTTACTGTGGCACAGTCTTTCACTGGCACAGAAGGAAAATATGTGACTCTGAAAGATACGATTAAGGGATTCCAGGGGATCGTCAATGGTGATTACGATCATCTGCCGGAGCAGGCTTTCTATATGGTTGGTGGCATCGAAGAAGCCATCGAAAGAGCCAAGGAAATGAACTAAGGCGGACACTGGCTACTTTTAGGACACAAATATGGCAACGATTCAGGTAGATATCGTCAGCGCGGAACAGGAAATCTGGTCCGGCGAAGGCACCATGGTCTTTGCCCCAGGCGAAGTTGGCGAGCTCGGTATTGCTCCCGGGCATACGCCACTGATTACCAGGCTAAACCCTGGAGATGTACGGGTAGTCAAAGAGGATGGCGAAGAAGAATTTATCTTCGTATCAGGGGGAATACTGGAAGTGCAGCCTCATCATGTGACGGTGCTTTCGGATACCGCTGTGAGGGGTCATGATCTAGATGAAACTGCAGCCCTAGAGGCCAAGAAAAAGGCGGAAGAGGCACTTGAAGATGCTGCCTCTGAAATGGACTATGCTCAAGCTCAGGCGGAACTTGCCAGCACAATCGCCCAGATACGATCGATTGAGAAGTTGCGTAAACTCAGAAAGTAGAACCAGGCAAAAAGCAGAACATCGATAACGCCCGTTTTACGGGCGATTTTACTTGTATAGGATAAAAATTAATCAATAGATAAACAGTGCCCCTGTGGGAAAGGTAAAAGGTGGAAAGCCGGTATCGATCTCTTGCATGATTCGCAAGGCCTTGCTGAGTGTGTATTTAATTAAGAACCAAGATTGATTGAATGCTTAGTGAGTGCAGGGGTTAGTTGATCGAATCCCGATACTATTTCCGCTTGAAATCCGCAGCGGCGCGCACCGTCCACGTTAATCGGATTATCGTCAACAAACAGTATTTTCTCAGGGTCAAGCCCTATTGTGTTGGCTACATGTTCAAATGAAGCGGGGTCCGGTTTGGCCATCCCCAGCTCATAAGAGGCGAAGAAGTAACTTACTGATCCACTATCCTTCATTTGCGCATATAGAGGCGGCCAGTGGACCGCGGTCACATTTGAAAATACGGCAATAGGATAATGCTGTGAGAGCTGCTTTAGGAGTGAGAAAGCACCAGGATAAAAACCGACGACCCAGTTCCTGAAATGCTCAAGAAACTCTGAACTTTCCATCTGTATATCGTTGTCCCTGATATACCGCTGGGCAAATTCAGATGGTGAGATCTGCCCTCGCTCAAATTGCTGGGAAAGCGGGGATGTAAGCCATTGGTGCCAGTTTGTCTCCGCACTCAGTTCGGTATCGAACCAGGGAACGTTAACTCTTTGATGGTTTAGTTCGACCAGTACCCCACCGAGGTCGAATACGATTGCACTAATGTTTGAATGCATTTTCCGGGTATCTCTGGCGCCGCTTACACAAACAAAACTCGAGAGATGCGGTCAACGCTTGATGATGAAACAGCCGCCCATTGGAACTTCGTAAAAATATTGTACCTGATCAGAATTATCTTGAAGAAACTCGTCTATGGCTGATTTAGCCCCGGGAAACTGAGACATATTGTAATCATCGCAGACCACAATGCCCCCCGAACTCAGCCTTGGAAAGAAAAATTCAATGCTGTCTTTGGTAGGCTGATAAAGATCCACATCAATATTTACAAATGCTAATTGTGTGTCGGCTACTTCTTCGAAGCGCTCCGGTATCCAGCCTTTGTACAATTTGTAGTTCTTATGTCCCTCCAAAGCGTGATGAATGTGTGATTCCGTGGATGCAAAGTGCAGCTTTTCTTCAACGATTTCTTGTTCAGAAAGCTGATATCTCAGATTTTCGTCCTGAACCGTCTTATCGGAGAGGCCGCCTTCAAACGAGTCAAAGATATGAAAATCCCTACCGCCACCATATTCTGAGATGTAGTGACAGGTGATATAAGCCGATAAACCCTTCCAGCAACCGCACTCAGCAAAGTCGCCTTCAATATTGTGTTGCAGCACATGCCGGATGGTTTGTTGCAGACTATCGAATCGTAACTGGCGGGGGAAATTATCCGTATCCCGCATGTCGGTGATGTCCATTGCTTGCTGGTAAAGCTGGACTCGATCAATTTCCCTGCAAAACGGTTCCCACACCTTTTTGTCGACAGCAGTAAGCTCGCGCACCCCTTTCTTCGCAAACTCCACATCATAACCGGCTACATTGATCGCACCTTCCAAAGCGTCACGAACCAGTGACTTGATTTTCATGTTTAATCCAGGTCCTTGCGATGCAACCGGGTTACCAGGCTTGACGTATCGAATCGGTTGCCACCATTTTCCTGAACCTCCTTATAGTAACCGTCGACTATTTTTGCGACGGGCAGATCAGAACCATTTCTTACGGCTTCTTCCATGCATAGCCCCAGGTCTTTACGCATCCAGTCCACTGCGAAGCCGAAATTGAATTCGTTTTTCAGCATGGTTTCGTGGCGGTTTACCATCTGCCAGGAACCTGCCGCACCTTTGGAAATCACATCAAATACTTTCATTCCATCAAGATCAGCATTGACCGCAAATGCGAGTCCTTCGGACAGCCCTTGTACAAGTCCAGCAATACAAATCTGATTGACCATTTTTGTGAGTTGCCCAGCACCTGCGTCGCCCATCAACATCGCGGCCTGGGCAAAGCTGTCGATCAACGGCTTAGCTTTGTTGAAAGCAGATTGCTCACCGCCAATCATTACCGTTAGAACGCCATTCTCTGCGCCTGCCTGGCCGCCCGATACGGGGGCGTCGAGAAATTCAAAGCCTTTTTCTTTGGCCGCGCCGGACAACTCTCGCGCGACGTTGGCGGAAGCGGTTGTGTGATCGATAAATACAGCGCCTTTTTGCATATTTTCGAATGCGCCATCAGGCCCCGTAGTGACGCTGCGCAGATCGTCATCATTGCCTACACAGCAGAAAACAAAGTTTGCACCCTGGGCTGCTTCAGCAGGGGTGACGGCAACCCTACCTTTGTGTTGCTCTGCCCACTTTTCCGCTTTGGAGGTGGTTCGGTTATATACACATAAATCGTAGCCATTGGTGGCGAGGTGACCTGCCATGGGATAGCCCATAACACCCAGGCCGAGAAAAGAAACTTTCATTCTGAAATTGCATGCAGAGATTGGAGGGGCTGCACTTTACCGTAATATGATCTTTTCGTTAAGGGCTTTTATGGGATTATTACTGGCTGATTACAGCAGCACATAAGAGATTGAATTGAAAGAGATAATTAAAAAGCAGAAATGGCTTTGGTTTATAAAATCCTCCCCAATATCCACGCGAAATAATTACTCTATCCTTCTCATCATTACGAGTGCCAGAAACAGAAAGCAAATCACCGGCAGGGTAGCGCCTAGAAAGGGCGACAGGCCGTTAGCAAGCACCACATAACCAAAACCCTTGTTAGCGGCGTAGAAGCCAAGGCCAAGCATGATCCCTATAAACAGACTGCGACCTAAACCACCAGATCGTATGTTGGTGAAGACGAAGGGAATAGCGAGTACAACCATCACTGCGGTGGAAAGAGGCAGCATCAGTTTGCCCCAGAAGGCGAGTTCAAAGGGATCGGTTTTCTGTTGGTTGGCGGCAAGGTGTTTGATATAACGACTAAGTTGCCAGAATGAAAGTTGATCTGGTTTAATGAGAAACACAGATAAAATTTGAGGCGTGACTCTAGATTGCCATTGGGCGCTCGGAGTATGCAAGGTCTCGGTTTTGCCTCCGGGATCGATCAACGTCTGTTTGACGTTATTGACTAACCAAAACCCGTCACGGAATATACCGTCATCTGCGGTGACCATTGATCGCAGATGCTTCTCATCGTCAAACTCAAATACCTTGACTCGAAGCAGGGTTAGATCTGGAAGCACTTCGCCGACATTGACATAGGTCTGGACATCACGCATCCATAACCCAAAATTTGTCTGTTGCTGGATATTCTGCTGCATTGCTTCAGCGCGTCCGCGTTGAGCTTTTGTTTCAGTAAGAGGGGAGACGACCTCACCCACAATAATCGCAAATATAACGAACATCCCACCCATCTTGAGCGCTGCGGCAGTGATCTGCACCATCGACACCCCACTCGCCCGCATGACGATCAATTCTGAGTCGTTTGCAAGCAGCGATAGCCCGATAATCGTCCCTAGCAGTGCGGCCATTGGAAACAGTTCATACAATAGCCGCGGAATTGTCAGTATTACATATTCAATTGCTTGAACAATTCCATAGTTACCTTTTCCAATTGAGCCAAGCTGGTCAAGAAAATTTACGAACGTAAACAAAGCAAGTAGGACGCCCATTGATATTAGGGTGTACTGTAGAATTATCTTGCCGAGATATCGATCTAGAATAACCATAGTCTTGCCGGCCTATGTAGCCAACCAGGGTAACAAGCGCTTGTTCTGGTCTCGCCGATAAAAGAAATACAATGCCAGTGCGAAAAATACAATGTGTACGATCCAGAGTCCATAGTTCGGATTCAATGCTCCCTTGCGAATCATTGCGACTGCAAAACCAAGCATATTCGAGTAGATGAAATACACGAGTAGCGCGGTCATCATTCCCGGAAAACGAGCTTTACGATAACGAATTGAAGAAAATGCCAGGGCAAAGACCATCAAAACTGGCAGCATTGCGATCTTTGATATGCGCCAGTGTAGTTCTCCTGTAGCAGTCCGGTGATTTTGCGCGACCAGCTGGTTAGTGGGCATTGCTTTCACAGGTAACGCAAAATCAGCAAAAGCGCGTTGCTTGATGCGCAGGGCATAGGTTTCAAATTCGAGTACCCCATATTCGACGGCACCTGCGGCGCCCCGATACTGAGTACCATCTTTTAAAATCAGGAAATCGTCATTTGAGGCTTCGTCAACGGTCTTAAAGCCGATGTTAGCCACTACTACCCCTTCCTCTTCATCATCACCGTTGTAGACAAAAATGTCGCGAAAAGTGTCCGTTGCCTTGTCATAGCTTTCAACAAAATACACCCCGCCGCCCTCTCGAGTTTCAGTGAATACGCCTGGCAGTATTCCTGTGACATCTGTCCTATTTCTAAATTCAAACTCTTTCCCATGGGCGATCGCCGCTGAAAGAGGGGAGAGGTAAAGTGAAAACATAGCGACCATAGATCCTACAATAGCGAACAGTATCAATACGGGCCTTAGAAACTGACGCATGCCAATACCGCAGGCACTAATCACGGTGAGCTCGTTATCTCGGATCCATCTTCCCATGACCAATAGCATCGAAATGTAGAGTACCAAGGGCACTATAATATCGAGGTAAGTAACCATTTTTAGGAGCACCAGCAGGAAAACGCTGTTGATAGGGATGTCTCCCTCAGCGGCCTGCCGCAGAAAATCTACAAGACGAGTGACCAGGAAAATAGAAAACAATATCGCGATCACTGCGCTACTGGTATGCAGCACCTCACGAATGAAAGCCCGGTGGATGATCATGCCGGGATTTTACCCTGTTTGCGAGCGACTGCAGACCTTGGTGTGAGTCAATGCTTGGTATAATCGCTGGGTCGAAACGTATTGTAAATCTCAATTAAGGCCTAGGAGCATTTGTGGATTATTCAGCAAAAAGTAACAAGATCGAAACCCTGTCTTCGCGATGTCTGGTGGTGGGCGTATATAGCGGCAAACGCGCAAAGCTCAGTAGTAGTGGCAGTCTGCTAGATAAAGCCTCCAGCAAGGCGATCAGCGAAATCATGGGCAAGGGAGATATGTCCGGTGAGCCAGATTCGACCATGATGTTATACGGTTTGGATGGTATTCGCGCTGAACGGTTGTTGCTGGTAGGACTGGGAAAAGAAAAATCTGTTGATGCCACTACTTTGCGTCAGGCCGCGGCCAGCGCAGCCACAATGGCTAATAAACAAAAGGTTCGTTCGATAGATTTTGCTCTGTTTGACAATAAACACGGGCACATGAACCTGGGGCGTATGGTGCGGCATGTAGTGGAAGCAGTGGACCACTCGCTATACAGCTATGATCAAACCAAAAGTGGTCGTAAGAAGGCGCAGGCTCTCAAGTCTGCATCTGTTCTGGTTCAGCGGGCCGAACTTGCGCAGGCAAAAAAAGGAGTAGCGCAGGGAGCCGCGATTGCTGAGGGCGTCGCCCTGGCGCGTGATCTATCGAATTTGCCGGGTAACATTTGTACTCCCAGCTATCTGGCAAGTCGTGCCCGTAACATGCAGAAAAATCTACCAATCAAGACCCGGGTTCTCAGCGAAACCGAAATGAAAAGGCTCAAAATGGGGTCTTTGCTGTCTGTTTCGAGAGGCAGCCGGGAACCCGCAAAACTGATCATTATGGACTATAAAGGTGGCAAGACAGGGGCAGCCCCGGTAGTGCTGGTGGGTAAAGGACTGACATTCGATGCAGGTGGAATTTCCATCAAACCAAGCGCAGCGATGGATGAGATGAAGTTTGATATGTGCGGTGGCGCCAGCGTGTTTGGCGTTATGCATGCGGTGGCCCAACTTGGCTTGCCCCTCAACGTAATTGGGGTGGTGCCGAGCAGTGAGAACTTACCTGATGGAGCGGCCAACAAACCAGGAGACATCGTCACCAGTATGGCAGGCAAGACGATTGAAATTCTCAATACTGATGCTGAAGGCCGTTTGATTTTGTGTGATGCACTAACCTACGTCGAACGATTTAAGCCGTCAGTGGTGATAGATATTGCAACCCTGACCGGGGCTTGTGTCGTCGCTCTTGGGAATCACGCTACCGGTCTTTTCAGTAACGATGACAAACTGGCAGATGACCTGTTGACTGCGGGAGATGACGCACAGGATCGGGCTTGGCGATTACCGATGTGGGAGAGCTACACCAAACAATTGAAGAGTAACTTTGCTGACCTTGCAAATATCGGTGGTCGTAATGCAGGCGCTGTGACTGCCGCGTGCTTTCTAAAGGAGTTTACAGAGGCTTATGATTGGGCCCACCTTGATATTGCCGGTACCGCTTGGAAATCTGGCGCTGACAAAGGAGCAACTGGCAGGCCCGTACCGCTACTGATGGAATTCCTGTTGGCTTGCGCCTGAAATAGTTACCCAGCTTAGATTTACTGGATCCACGTAAAATGCCGTCGAGAGTCGATTTTTATATACTTGATAGCTCTGATGAGATGAACTGGCTTTGTTGCGCCTGTCGCATTGCGGGCAAGGCTTATCAACAGGGCATGAATGTGTATATGCAGGTAGAATCCGGCGACCATGCTCGTGAGGTCGACCGGCTTCTGTGGACCTTTCATCCAACAAGCTTTATTCCTCATGAAGTATTGATGCAGCAACGTTCACCTGTTGCACCAGTATTGATTGGTACCGGCCCGGCACCTGACCGATGGGACAGCATGTTGATCACACTTACCCGGGAAGTGCCATCGGATACGAATCGATTTGATCGCGTTGCCGATTTGATCATCAACGATGAGCAGCACAAGCTATTCGGGCGAGAGCGATTTCGTTTCTATCGCAATTGTGGAATTGAACCTAACACTCATCAGATCAGCGTAAACTCCTGATAAAAACCAGCTTGGTCTGCTATTAACTGCGGACCTCTTAATACCACCATGACCCTGGAAAAATCCTATAACCCCCACCAGATTGAATCTCACTGGTACCAGCACTGGGAACAGAAAGGTTACTTTACCGCAGATGATGCAGGTAAGAATGAAGATGCTTACTGCATCATGATCCCACCTCCCAACGTTACCGGTAGCCTTCATATGGGGCACGCATTCCAGGACACAATCATGGATGCATTGATTCGATACAACCGGATGCGCGGTAAGAATACCCTGTGGCAGCCCGGCATGGACCATGCAGGAATCGCTACGCAAATGGTAGTAGAACGGCTGATTAATAAGGAAGGTAAGAGCCGCCATGATTATGGTCGTGACAAATTCGTCGAGCGCGTGTGGAAATGGAAAGAAGAATCTGGGGGCATGATCACCAGACAATTGCGCCGTATGGGGGCCTCTCCGGACTGGGCACATGAGCGATTCACCATGGACGAGGGTCTCAGCGCTGCGGTCGGAGAAGTATTCGTGCAGCTATATGATGAAGGCATCATCTATCGTGGTAAACGACTGGTGAACTGGGATCCGGTATTGCATACCGCGCTGTCTGATTTGGAAGTATTGTCAGAAGAGGAGGCTGGTAGTCTGTGGCATCTTCGATATCCACTGGTAGATGTTGAGGGCTACCTTACCGTCGCCACCACGCGACCAGAGACCATGCTTGGCGATAGCGCAGTGGCGGTGCATCCAGATGATCATCGATATAAGAACCTGGTTGGACAATTCGTACAGTTACCCCTTACGAGTCGAAATATTCCAATCATCGCCGATGAATATGTCGATCCAGAGTTTGGCTCTGGTTGTGTCAAGATCACTCCAGCCCACGATTTTAATGACTATCAGGTCTGGTCGCGCCATCGGGAATTTAGCACCATGGCTGGACAGGCACATGGTGGTCTGATTAATATTTTTACGCCTGATGCCGCGATCCGTGAAAATATCAACGATAAAGAAACTACTGAAGGGGAACTGATACCGCACACATACATTGGCCTCGATCGTTACGATGCGCGCAAAAAGATAGTAAAGGACCTGGAAACACTCAATCTTGTAGGGAGAATTGAGGATCATAAATTGATGATACCGCGAGGCGACCGAAGTGGCGCTGTGGTTGAGCCGTTTATGACCGACCAGTGGTACGTTGATCTAACCCGTGAAGTGCAGGAAGATGGTCGCCCCGGTGGCAAGGCTGTGATAACGCAGCCTTCGATCGATGTTGTACGCAACGGCAGTATCGAATTCGTGCCCGCGAACTGGAGTAAAACCTATTATCAGTGGCTGGAAAATATCGAGGATTGGTGTATTTCCCGACAGATATGGTGGGGCCATCGCATCCCGGCCTGGTACGACGATCATGGCAATGTCTATGTCGCTGCGAATGAGAAATCGGTGCGCGAGAAGTATGGATTAGCCGATGAAATTGTCCTGCGTCAAGATGAGGACGTACTCGATACATGGTTCAGTTCAGCACTTTGGCCATTCTCTACTCTGGGGTGGCCGCAACAAACCGATCGACTGAAAACGTTTTATCCTACCAGTGTGTTAGTGACCGGATTTGACATCATCTTTTTCTGGGTGGCGCGGATGATCATGATGGGAACCCGTTTCATGGGCGAGGTACCATTTCGGCAAGTGTATATACATGGGCTGGTTAAAGATGCGCATGGCCAGAAGATGTCCAAGTCCAAGGGAAATGTGCTAGATCCCATCGATTTGATTGATGGCATTGATCTTGACAGCTTGGTTGCCAAACGCACTAGTGGGATGATGCAGCCTCACCTAGCGGAGAAAATTTCCGATCAAACCCGTAAGGATTTTCCGGATGGTATCCCAAGTTTTGGCACAGACGCACTCAGGTTCACTTTTGCAGCGTTGGCGTCCAGTGGCCGGGATATAAACTTCGACCTGTCTCGTACAGAGGGATATCGAAACTTTTGCAACAAAATCTGGAACGCTGCACGATTCGTATTGATAAATACTGAAGGCAAAGACTGTGGATTGGATAATAGTCCAGTTGAGCTTTCAGCAGCAGACCGCTGGATTGTTTCTAGCTTGCAGCGAAGTGAGCTGGCAGTTACTGAAGCAATTCAAAACTACCGTTTTGATCATGCTGCGCGTGAAATTTATGAGCTGGTATGGAACCGTTATTGTGACTGGTATCTTGAGTTAAGCAAGCCGGTCCTGACCAGTGAAGAAAGTAGTGATGCGGCCTTGAGAGGCACAAGGAGAACCTTGGTAAGGGTACTGGAGACAATGATGCGATTGACCCATCCCATTATGCCGTTCATTACTGAGGAAATCTGGCAAAAGGTGGCAGCCCTCGCGGGCAAGCGTGGCGAGACCATCATGCTTCAGCCATATCCTGAATTTGAACCGGACAAAATCGATCCGGCTGCCGAGGCAGAAGTCGACTGGATGATGCAGTTTGTTCTCGGAGTTAGGAAGATTAAGGGAGAGATGAATGTAGCCCCGGGTAAACGTGTGCCCGTTTTGCTTTCAAATGTGTCACCAACTGACCGAAATATGCTCGAAGCTAACAGGCATTACATAGAATTCCTTGGAAAAACCGAATCTGTGGAAATACTTCCAGAAGAACAAGAGAAGCCGGAATCTGCTATGACCTTGTTAGGGGAAATGAATATTCTTATTCCGTTGGAAGGTCTGATAGACAAGCAAGCGGAGATCAGCCGGCTGAACAAAGCCCTAAAAAAGACCGAACTGGATGTTAGTAGACTGGAAGCCAAGATTGGAAATCCCGGATTCGCAGGAAAAGCCCCACCGGAGGTGGTAGAGAAAGAGCGGCAGAAACTGACGGATAGTATTCGAGTGAAGGAAGAACTTGAAAGTCAGATTAAGCAGCTAACGAATTGAAAGCGCAGATAGCTTGGTAGAGGACAACTTTTTTTACGGAAGAGAAATATTCAGTAGGTATGCGTCATGATCGCTGAGAGGCAGTTTAGGTATGGCTATGCGCACTCGTCCCACTGTTTGGAATTATCATTGTTTAAGAAATTCCAATCGCCTACTCAAGCGCCGACTACTATTATTATGTGTAATATCTGCATTCGTTGAGAACGCTTTCGAGTTCGATAGACAGGGCAAAGTGCAGCCGCCGTAAATACCTCAGTTGCCTGCTTTTCCTAAAGATCAAATATTCTTGACTGAATCTAGGTATTCCCTCGCTCTAGACAATCTCGCACCGGTACAACGTATATGCTGATAGAAAGAAAACATTCGACTTACCCCAAAAAATCTAACCGCAACGTTTTCAAAAAATAATTTCACCAATTGCTCAATTTCCTTTGCACTGTTTACATGCTCGTATCGCATTAATACGCCATAATCGAGTGAATATCTTCGCTTGAATTCAATGCCAGTTGTTAACGACCAGCCCAGCTTCCACATCAACTCACCCTCGCTTGGAATTGCAAAATCAAGAACACCATTTTCCTCAAGCAGCATGCAGCTTCGAGCAAGCACACGAGGCAAGTCAAGTATGTGCTCAAAGCTTGCTATGCTGATAATTCTTGAATACTTGGATTCTTCTGGAATCTGACAAATATCTGAATAGAATTTTCGTACCGCCTTTATACGATCTGAGTCTTGATAGAGAAATCGCGCTGGCTCGATCGCATCATATGCCCCATTTGGTGTTTCGTAGCCGAGATGATTTAAATTTCCAGCGCCAATCTCCAACGTAGCACCTTGATGTGTCTTTTGGCTTGCCGCGACTTGCCTATGCATCCAGCTCTCAAGCCGGCTAGTGATCGAGCTGACAGGTGTGGCACCACTCCGATTAGCTTGATAGTGTTCCGCATATATTTGCTGATAGGCATCCGGCAATTCTGGCCGAATCTTTGGAAAGTGAGACAATAATTCAGAGTTCATCTATTTTTACCAGACTTCCATTTACTACTTTAAGCCCCGACAAATAGATCAGCATCTGATTCACTCCACATTCATGAATCTGGTCAGGTTTTCCAAGTATCGGAATCACGTCATCTACCGCGAGTTTATAAATCATTTTCCGATCTCGTTTATTTTGCGGATCCAGATTCGTGTTAGCGATAACAAAATAAAAGATCTTATCTAGCCATTGATCAGAGTAAAACTGTGACGCTATTTTTGTTTTCTGCCCCTTCAGCGGCAGAATTTTTAAACTGTTATTAGAATACACAGGTTCGGCTTGGGAAAATCGATATCCAGCCGCTCCATTTTCAATGCCGTATGATTTGGCATGCTGCGTGATACATGCAATATCATCTAATCTCTTTTGAAATTCCTTTGAAAGAGGATAACTAGTGGCATTGCTTCCAGAGGAAATCAACACGAGTAAGGGTAAAACCGGCAATAAAAACCTTGCAACCGAATACTTAAAAATAAGCAGCGCAATCGAAACTGAGATAAAAACGGTAAGTCCATTTATAGATAGAATCTGATAACGGTCTACAGTCAGCGAGCCGAATGCCAATATGCACTCGTTGGCTATTGCGCCACCCACCAAAAAAGCAGCAACTTGAATATATTTTTTTAGTTCTAAGATTTGCAATCGGAACGCAAATAGCACAGCGATCATCAAGGCCATAGACGATATAAATAGTCCCGAGTTCAACAGAACCACCAGGGCATCAAACAATAGTAAGAATGATGCGATCGGATTACTAACTACAGCTCTAAGGCTTAAACTGCTGGCATTCACAGGATTGTCTACCGGATTGGGCACGAATAAGTAGTAACCCACCACACCCAAAACACAGCCTACAATCATTGCTGCAATCATTAAGAGGCCACGGCGATTTACAAACGTCTTCTCACCCCAACAAATCACCACGTACCAACAAAAAACAGCGGGCACTATCAAAGCCAGAAAAAGAAAATCGGATATCACACCGAGGGCACATATAAGCAGCATTAGAACCGAGGGCAGAAATAAACTCACACTGCGCACTAACAACCATAGGCAAAAGAGTAAATTTATAAAGGCGCCCATATGCCACCCTGGGCGACTATAAGCCGTGAATTCCTCTCCGAGCAATGCATTTAAAGAAATAAATACAATAGCCACATATATTGGCATTGATCTTTTGTTGCAAATCTCGCGAGCGATCAGCGCAACGATAAAGACCTGCAACCCGACAATTAGAACTGATACCAAGAATGTAACCTTGAATATATCCCCCGCTATTGGAACCGCAGCAAAATAGATTAACAGTTCAGGAAATATTCGTGGAGCCGCAATCAGATGCCATTGCAATAGAGAGCCTTCGTTCCGAAAAACATCCAGCGCCAAATTTGCTAAATAAAAATCGTCATAGTGAATTCTATATGTGGGAATCTCACTAATGATCAACGCAACAGAAAATATTGTGCCCAGTGTTATTATCCACTTATCGGCAATTTTTCTATTTTCACAATTTCTCATTTCAAGAGTCGATCTCCAAACTGGACTCTTTTATTACATACAAGGGTCGGCGTTTCACATCTTGAAATATTTTTCCAACATACTCGCCAACAATTCCAAGGAATATAAGCATTACCCCTCCGAGTAGCAGCACGCTTAGCAGCAGCGAAGTCCACCCAGTGATGGTGTTACCAGCGAATAAGCTGGAATATATTGCAAACGCAGCATAAACAAAGGCTAAAGCAGAAATGATCAACCCTAAAATAAAACTTACCCGCAGTGGTTTTATACTCGAGGAGGTGATGCCATCAAGCGCCAGACCGATCATTCTCCATGCCGTATACTTTGACTTACCGGAAAACCGGTTATTCGGTGTATAACTAACCCATGTCTGATTGAATCCAACCCAAAGGATAAGCCCACGAAGAAATAGTGAGCTTTCATCGATTTTTCTAATCTGATTAACAACTTTCTTATCCATTAAACGAAAATCTGCCGCTCCCTGTTCATGATGCAAGTCTGAAATGGCGTTTAGAAAACTGTAAAACCAGCGGGAGGTCAGCTTTTTCAGCCAGTTCTGCTGTTTAATTAGCTCTCTCTTGGAATTAACTACATCAAAGCCAGCACGCCATCTATCAACAAATATTTTGATCAATTCAGGAGGGTGTTGCATATCTGCGTCCAGAGAAATAACACAATCTCCGGAGGCGACATCACAACCAGCCTTGAGCGCACACTGGTGACCGAAATTACGGGATAGAGAAAGGTAGTGAAAATCGGGATCTCCTTTTCGTATTTCATGTATAAGGTCTATTGACCCGTCAGAACTCCCATCATCTACAATAATTATCTCGTGTTCGTGATATTCGCAAAGTACTTTTTTGAGCGCGGAATACAATCGTGAGAGGTTATCGGCCTCATTGTAAG
>CAMYNW010000004.1 GCA_947259885.1 uncultured Gammaproteobacteria bacterium | reverse complement strand
TCGAAGTCTCTTTGCACGGTGCCTCGGCCGAGGTGCATGACAGGCAGACCAGGGTGCCTGGAAGCCATGAGCGTCTGGTAAAGAACATTGCCGCGGCAAAAGCTGCTGGGCTGCGAATGGGCGTGGTGTCGACGCCCACCCGATGGAATGAGCATCAGATCGACAATATGTTTGATCTGTGTGATCAACTCGATGTGCCCCTGCGCTTTCAGGGGCCGGTTGCGCCGAGAGACAATGGTGACCTCGCTCCACTCTCGATTCAGCCCAAAGAGTCAACCTGGGATTATATCGCTGACTGCCATAAAAGTCGGCGAGGCGAACGTGACAAGATCGTCGTACAAGACAACACGGTGGAACATGACCCAGAGGAGACCGCAACCTGTGGCGTGGGTGTGTCCGGGGTCGACATTGACCCCTATGGAAACGTGAATGCCTGCATGCATCTTCAGGAAGCCGCAGGCAATCTCCACGATCAGTCCATTGATGAGATCTGGAACCATTCACCGCTATTCACGAGGGCGCGCAACAGAGCGGTCGAGGCGGCAAAGCGGTTTACCGATGCACCACCCAAACAGTTGGGTGCGCCTTTATTTTGTCTGGCGGTTGAGGAGAATTTACAAAAAGGACATTGCGGGCAGTGTCAAAGCCCCTGCAAATAGAGCGTTACCGGATAACTTTATTCGACTCGATCAAAACGGCTCGCTGAGACTCAATTATTGATCAGGGGCAACTGCCTCGGCCTCATTTTTCGCCACCCGCTTTTAAGTAGGATAAAAAGGCCAACTCGCAATGATTCGAGGCGGTGAATGACCGGAATCCCACCGGAAACACGAATATGACCGAGTATATCCCTGACCGCCACCGCCGCATCAGAGCGCTCTGAACGATCAGGCTTCGCCAACGCCTTCCAAATGCCATCCTTTCTATAGATCGCAAGTAATCTGTGGGCAAGAAGTGTGCCGTCCCGACTGCGAAAGACGATGATATCTCCTGGCAGATAGTTTTTTTTCCGGGTGACCACCACTTCGGCGCCGCAACAGATCACCGGCACCATGCACTGACCGCGCACCCTCAGCGTGAACGGGGAATCCTGATTGATATCCGTGATCGCGGCGAAAACAGACTCTGAAATCTTCATTTAAATCTACTATAAGAACACGCTAGAGTATAACCAAAAGCGCGTATATCCTCTGAGCCAATTCTCAGTTTCTACTAGCAAGTCGCAAACCCTGCCTCGGTACAATTTCTTCCCCGGTTGCAGGATTTCGAAATGTAAACGGGATCGATAAAAGCTTCATTCCTTGATTCTGGCTGATCACAAAATGTAAATGGGGCCCGCTTGAATATCCGGTGCTGCCCGACCTGCCGAGAAGGTCACCCTCTTCCACGCGTTGACCCGATGTCACCACAATGCTGTCCAGTTCGAGGTGCACATAATCCGCCATGCTTCCATCGTCATGCAGAATCTTGACAAAGTTGGAGCGCTCATAGAACTCTTCCCGAATACCGCCACGGAAAAAATAGTCTTCTCTTGCTACCACGGTGCCGGACCTGGCTGCCAAAATAGGCGTACCCTCAGGCATGCTGATATCGACCGCGTGCCGACTAGTGGGAGACTGATGGCTGAACCTGCCGTTGAATCCCTGGCTGATAATAAACGCTTTATCGTCCTCAAACGGATAACGATAACCGGTTTGACCCAGGTTTAATCCCGCGGCGGACTTCACTGGCGCTCCCATAATCGCTTCCACCTGATATCGATATCGCCAGCTCTTACCTTTATAGGGCTCGATCTTTGCCATCAGTTTTTCACTTCTGGCCGGCACCACTTCGGTGACTTCGCGGGTTCTCGCGTCACCATTGATCAACACGTTTCGGGTATCGGAGCTGAAGGTCATCCGCACCTCAACCGGCGCATAACTATCGTTGATGGCAACCAATCGGGGTGAGTCTGACGGCCCGTTGTTTTTTATCGCAATCAGGCGGCTGGGTTCGAAAAACTCCAGCACTTTGGTTTCAACCTTTTCTGGATCAATGGATTCGGACAGTGGCGGTGTATCTGAAAATACCCACTGGCCGTTCTCGTCCTGGTACTTATAAAAATCTTTTGTATAACCAGAAAAAGAACACAAAAAGCTTAGCGACAGGGTCATGCTCATGCTCACCCGGGACAATTTTTGTAATCGCATCAGATCACCCCCAATCTTGATCTCCCCTACCATTGATGATTATATTTTATTAAACACTGAACTAAAACCGGTGTTCCAGCGAGGTTTGCGTTTCAGGGATACAATGAATAGGCGTGGAAATCCTGGTTGACGATCTTATAGCCCAGTTTTTCATAGAGGTGCTGTCCGGCCTGATTGGTTTTCGCGGTCAATAAGTCGACGCGCGCAGCACCCGTCTCTTTGGCATAGGCAGAAGCCCGCCGCATTAATGCCTCGGCTACACCCTGTTTACGACTCTCCGCCTCCACATAGAGGTCATAGAGTATCTGGATTTTGATCGCTTCGACCGAACAGAACGATGGGTAGAGCTGCACAAATCCTTGCAGCTGCTGATCATTTTTCTCGGCGACAAATATAATCGATTCGGCACCCTCAATACGCGCCCCGATAAACTCCCTCGCCAACCCTAAATCCGGCTCGCATTCATAGAACTGGCGATAGAGATCGAACAGATGGGCGACTGCGTCGACGTGTTGTTCTGTTGCCCGGATTATTCTCATGTAATTTTTCAACCGTCGAGCAACAGCTACTCTTCTAATGCCTCCAGCACCTGCATATGGAAACCATGCAGCAGGGTTTCGGAAAACCAGGATTCCGCGGCATCGCAGACATAGCGCCCCTGGTCATAACCGAGGCTCGACATACCGCGCTGAACACTCTCTACAATAGCGATGTCTTCCTGGTTAAACATGTTCATAAACAGGTCCTTTATCGCAATCAAATTCTTGTCCGTCTCGGCATCTCCCTCTGGTGTATAGATATCAACTCGCTCTGCGCATCTGTCCACGCCATCGGGGGCCATCCTGAGCACGATCAGATTCGCCGACCCGGGGAGACTCAACATACATAAATGGGGCCAGGCCTGCCACGCAATATAGGGCGACCCTTGCTCCAGTTCCAGACCTTCGAAACCGGTACGGCTGCGATACAGGATATAACTCCAGCGGTACTCTTCCTGAAACTCGTCCATGCCCTGGTCAAGAACTTTGGCGAGCTGAGGGTGCGCCACCGGAATGTGGTAGGCCTCGGAAAAGTTATCCACCACGGTTTTCCAGTTGGCCTTGATGTCATAGTGCAACCGATAAGCCGCGACATATTGCTCAATATCCGGAATCTGTTTTGAAATTGAGGGACCGAACTTGGCCATTTCAGTGTCGAAAGGCTCACATTCGGGATCCAGGTTGACAAAGATCAGTCCAGCAGCAAAGGCGATGGGCAGTGTGCGTAGTGAATACTGCGACTTATCGAATCCCTCAAGTTGTTCGGTATGGGGTGCACGCACCAGCGCGCCCTCAAGGTTATACATCCAGGCGTGGTAGGGGCATGAAACACCTTTACCCAGTTTCCCACGACCCTTAAGCAGCTCATGACCGCGATGTTGACAAACGTTAAAGAAGGCGCGAATGACAGCGTCATCACCCTTGATGACAACAACAGGCTGATGCGCAATGGTGTCGGTAAAATAACTGCGCGGTTCAGCCACATCGGAAATGTGCCCAACGTAACACCAGGTTTTCTGATGAAGATGAGTCAACTCGCGCTGATAGATTTCGTTGTCTGTGTAAAACCGCGAAGGCAAGGTCGGGGAATCCAGAGGATCGATATTAAAGCTGCCGCGATTACCCTTGGGCAGATTCTTCAAGGTTTGCTTGCGTACCCCCATATCTCAGTCCTGGCGTCGCCAGATAATGGGAAACCAATCTTCACGCATTCTGTCTCCGTTCACCATTTCGGTATTGATATAGGGTGGAGAGGTTTCGCCTGTTCGACCCAGGTAGCGCATGTCATCTCCCATCCACCGAGTAGAAAACGCACTCCGCTTATCGCGCATCACGCCTTCAGTAGTGCCGTGAATGGTTCTAAAGTTAAACAAAATAGTATCACCCGGCTCCAACTGCCAATGAGCCAGATCGTATAAATAAGTGTGCCCCATGATATCCGGCACTGCACCATCGTACCCTTCATCGTCGACGTTAAAGTCAGAATCGGTCAACCAGACCTTCGGAAGATAGGTCTTGCCCCACAGATGTGATCCCTTCACATACTTGACCGACATATCTTCATCTACGGGATCCAGTGCAACATATACAGAAACACCCTGGTCACCAGAGACACAATAATATGGAATGTCCTGGTGGAATGGCGTCGGGCGTTGGGTTCCCGCTTCCTTCATAAAAACATGCTCGTGAAAAAACTGAGCATAACTCGCCTGCATCGCTTTACCCGCCAACGCCGCCGCGCCGGAGTAGAAAACAAACTGCTCGAATTCCGGGATCAGCGTCCAGTTGCAGTAGCTGTCGAAAAACCTTCCGGGTGCATCAGCAGAGGTGCTTTCAGCAGGAAATCGATAGCTCTCGGGTGAAGTAAGGTTTCGCTCAAGACCTTTTCTCAGGGGCTCAACCCAGTCGCTGAACGCGCCTTTGAGAAACAGCACACCGTCACGTTGGTAGCTGGCAATCTCTTCATCACTGATTTCAAAGTCTTCGGACTGAAAAGTACCGGCGTTGATGGCGTCGATCTCAGACCCAGCAGGCGCGTCCCAAGGGATGGTCCACTGATTGAATCCTTCTTTGGTGGCAGAACTGGCATCAGTCTTCATGTGGCCATCCTATAGGTTCGATGATTTAAACCTGGTTATCTTACCTAAATATTCAATTGATTGAGCATCCGCTGAATTAGTGTGATCACGACCTAACAAAACTGCTTAGCAAAATACCCGAAACAGCGTCATCATTTTTCCCGCATAACTAATCTATTCGCTGTTTAGCCAAGTCAAGTGACTTTAAATGGCCGCTCAATTCACAATTCCGAGGACCGAAAGTATCAGCAGAGTAAGCAACGCAACCCGTCGGTAGCTGCTTTCGGCGGCTGTATTGAACATGCGAGACCCCAGCCACACACCGGCGAAATAAAGCACAGCACCCGGCGCTGCAATATAAATATCTTCAACCACTGTGGTGCCGCTGATGAAAGAAATGATTCCGTACCAGACCGCGACAATAAATGTCCATGAAATGATCAGGGTACGGGCAGTATTCTTACCGTAGGGGCCTAGCAACACAGCCGCCACTACTATCAGCGCAATATAGGTTGCACCAAATACGATCCCGGACACCATTCCCAGAATAATCAATGCCGGAAATTTGAGAGGACGTTTATAACGAATCCCCAATAACATCACTATGCACGCACCCAGAATAATTGCCGCAATCACTCTGCGCATATAAGACGGATCGATAGTCAACAGCAACCATTGTCCCAACGGCATCGTAATCATGGTTGGAATCGCCAGCAGCGCCGTCTGTTTCCAGTTAATCTCTCTGCGAATTTTCAGAAATAAATAGCTGCTTGAAGTCAGATCCACCACCAGAATTTTTCCAAGAATCGCAATTGGCGTATAGAACAAAGTCAGGATTGCCAGCATGAAGGCCGGTCCACCGAACCCGGTAAATCCCCTGATAAATCCAGCGCCCAGCGACACCGCCGCGGTAACCAATATACCGAGTTCGTTACTGACCATTATTTACACTATTTGTTAGCGTAGTACTTATCATGTAACGAGTGCGAGCTACTGAATCTGGATCAAGTACGTTCCCTTGGCAATCTGAGATCATCAGATCAGTATAATCAAATCGCCCAGGAAAATGCTTTTTGTCTTATTGCAGATTGCACTCGATGCATGTGCCATGCAGAATGTCATTGTAGCTACAGACAAACCTCTCCCAGGAGAACCGCAAATGTCAGTTCGAGAAATCTTGCAAATAGGCCACCCGGTACTCGCCGCCAGAGCGCAAGAGGTTGAAATTACCGCGATTGATTCTCCAGAGGTACAAGGCTGGATTGACGATTTGATCGACACCATGCGAGACGCCAAAGGCGCGGGAATTGCCGCTAACCAGATCGGCATCCCATATCGTTTGTTCACTGTAGAGGTGGGGAATAATCCGCGTTACCCCTATAAACCCCCTATTCCGCTGACTGTACTGATCAATCCAATCATTGAGTTTCTATCTGATAAAACATTCGAAGCCAACGAGGGCTGTTTGTCGGTGCCTGACATGAGAGGGACGGTCACCCGACATCTGGAAATCGCGGTATCCGGTTACGACCGCGACGGCCAACACCAATCCTTTGACGTGCGTGGATACTCGGCAGGCACCTGGCAGCATGAGCACGACCATCTTGACGGCATCCTGTTTCCACATCGCGTTAAAGATCCGCGTAGCTTCTGTTCCTGGTCAGCTTTCGCTGAATTTCATCAGGCAGAATTTGCAGATCGCGTGCGTCAACTTGTCGACACATGGGGCAGCTGACCAAGGGCGCCTGGCAAAGGGTGCCTGATGAAGGAGGTTCGACTGGACTTTGACATGATCCTGTTGCCATTACTCTGCCCTGATTTTTCATCCTGTGTCTGGAGTTGTAATCCACCATGACACTCGACCAAATCATCCCCTACCTTCCGCACTTTCAAGCGATTCTTAACACATCAGCCGCACTGCTGCTTGGTGCTGGATATTCTGCAATTCTCAAAAAGAACCGAGATCGCCACCGCCGCTGTATGATTTCTGCGCTTGTGATTTCAGCCATATTCATGGTCTCCTACCTGACCTATCATGCCGAGGTCGGCTACACCCCATTTGAGGGTTACGGACTCATCCGACCGGTTTATTTCACGATGCTGGCGTCCCACGTCATTCTGGCTGCCGCAATCGTGCCATTAGTATTGATCACAGTATTCTATGCTGTTAAACAAAACTTCTCGAAACACCCAAAGCTGGCGCGCTGGACCTTGCCGTTATGGTTATATGTTTCAATATCCGGAGTGCTGATCTATATCCTGGGTTTTCACATCTACAAACCGATGACTTAGTAAGGATAATCTATGCAATTCCTCTATTACACAGCCGCTGGCATTATTCTTTACTTCGTATCGGACACCATCCTCGATCGTATAGAGGCGAGTCGTGGCAAACGCTTCGAAAATAGAACGGTTATATTTTTTATAATTATACTTGTGCTGGCTATTGGCTCTTTCAAGGTGATCGAAAATCTTACAGCACGATGAGGCCATACACGACTCCTTGCGGGTTGGAGCCTGGCCCAATAACCTTAATCAGACAAGGGCTGAAAATGCGCAGGATGCCAATATAACCACATTTGCTCACCTCGTTTATTGAGGTGATGGTCATCCCGATCCCGGTTCTGAACGCTGGCTGACAGCGACTTACCGCCAGGAGTCTCAAAATAAAGATGACTTTGATCACCGATATAAGAGTCTTCCACCAACTTGGCGGGGATCGCTACCAATCCGATCTCACTCGGCTTCTCTCTTGCTACGCCGATTTTTTCGGGACGCAGCGCAAGTTTGTGATAGGTGCGGTTGGTGTCGACACCCGGTAAAACCATTGCACCAAGTTCATCAACAGTAAGCGTTAACTCTCCGTGCGCAACTCCTTGTTCGGTCACATCGAATAAATTGACTTGACCGATGAAATCCGCCACGAAACTGGAGCTGGGGTATTCATACAGTGTTTTTGGCGAAGCGATCTGCAGAATTTTTCCATCTCCCATTACCGCAATACGGTTGGCCATTGAGAGCGCTTCTTTCTGGTCGTGCGTCACGATGATAAATGTGATCCCCACATTTTCCTGCAAGCGCACCAGCTCCAGCTGCATGGCCTCACGCAGTTTGGCGTCCAGCGCGGATAGCGGCTCGTCCAGCAATAGTACTTTGGGTTTTTTCACCAAAGCCCGCGCAAGTGCCACGCGCTGCTGCTGTCCACCAGATAGTTTGTTTGGTTTCCGTTGTTCCAGCCCGGACAAACGCACCAGATCGATCGCTTCTTTGACTCGATTATCGATCTCGGCTTTAGGGGTACCCACCACTCTCAGTCCATATCCGACATTTTCTTCCACGGTCATGTGCGGGAACACCGCATAGGATTGGAAAACCATATTCACTGGTCGATGGGTGGGCTCAACGCTCGACACATCGTCGCCATCAATCAGTATTGCCCCTTCGGTGAGGGTTTCAAATCCGGCGATCATTCTCAGTAATGTGGTCTTGCCGCAACCCGATGGACCCAGCAGCGCAAAGAACTCACCTTCCTTGATTTCAAGGTTGACATTGTCTACCGCGGTCACAGTGGTACCAAACCGTTTGGTCACGTCTTGAACAGATATGATTGTTTTATCCGTATCAGGCATTTGATTCATTTCTCTGCGATTTTGACTGGACCCATAGCGCCAAAGTGGTTAATGCCAGTGTAATGACAATGAGGACAGTGGAGGCGGCGTTTACTTCGGGGGTTACCGAGAACCGCACCATGGAATAGATCTTGATGGGAAACGTTGTTGATCCCGGACCCGAGGTGAAAAATGTGATGACAAAGTCGTCCAGGGATAAAGTAAATGCAAGCAGTGCACCGGCAACAATCCCTGGTTTCATATACGGAAAAGTTATATTCCAGAAAGTCTGCCACTGACTCGCACCAAGATCCGCTGAAGCCTCCTCCAGAGCGCGATTAAACCCCGCCATCCTGGCCCGAACCACCACCGCAACAAACGGAATAGAAAACGCAATATGACTGACGGTAATTGTGACTAATCCTAACGGCACTTCCACGGTAGCAAAAAAAGCGACCATGGCCACCGCCAGGCAGATTTCCGGAATCACGATTGGCAGGTGCACAATACCTTCATAGGGACCCTGCATGGGAAAGCGGAATCGATACAGCGCCAAACCCAGCATCGCGCCGAGAACAGTGGCTGTGAGTGTCGAGATACCTGCGATTAATAAGGAGTTTGCGAATGCTTCGTGGAGCTGATTGTTGTTAAACGCTTTTTCGTAGTACTTGAGGGTGAATCCGCGCCAAGTGATATTGCGTTTGCTATCGTTAAAACTAAAGATGATCAAAGCGACTATGGGGAAATAAAGAAAAAAGAAGGTAAATCCCATCGCGCACCGCATCCACAGCTTGCGGCTGTAATCCAGCGGGTTCACGTTGAGCCGGCGTCTGCTCATTTGACTGGTCCGCTATTACGATCCGACATCGTGGCGCGGACCCACAGAACGATAAAGGTAAAATAGAGCAGCAGAAAGGACAATGCCGATCCGAAAGGCCAATCGCGAGATGAAGTAAACTGGCGTGCAATTAAATTTCCAATCATCTCACTATCAGTGCCGCCGAGCAGATCCGGCGTTAAGAACGTCCCCATCGAAAGAATAAAGGCAAGCAGACATCCGGAGATAATACCGGGTAGCGCCAACGGGAAGGTGATCGAAAACAAGGTGCGCCAATGTCCGGCGCCCAGATCGAGGCTTGCCTCTAAATACGACTTGTCCAGTTTTTCTAAAGTGGCATAGATTGGCAGAACCAGGAAAGGCAGATAAACATACACCAGTCCGATCACCACCGCATTGTGACTGTACAGCAGCTCTAGCGCTTCGAACTGTCCTAACACATCGGTCAATCCAAACAGGGCGAAAAACGCATTGATCTTATCGTGCACCCATTCCAACCCGAAATTAAGAAAGCCTCTGGTTCTGAGCACCGCTATCCAGGCGTAAGTCCGAATCAGGAGATTTGTCCAGAAAGGTAGAATAACCATCAACAGCAGTGGGTTTTTCCATTGAGGCGGTGCAAACGCGATGCCCATGGCCAATGGAAATCCTATTGCGAATGTAATGGCTGTAGCGATAGCAGCGGTCCATATTGATTTCCAGATAATGCCTAAATGAATCCATTCCACTGCACGAATGTAGTTATCGAAATTGATCGCTAATTCAATCTGCCCCTGGGGGCCACGATCGGCAAAACTGTAGACCCACATGATCGCCAGCGGCAGCGTGAAAAATATCATCAACCACGCCGTCGGTGGCATGGACAGTATGAAAAAAGCTATTTTGTTGTTACGCCAGTTTTCCATAACTCAATGCAGGGCTGGAGCGTTCTGCCGATACAAGAAACAGATGTTTAATGCCATAAGAGTGACATGCAGAATGACGTATTTAAATACAGTCTGTAGACACGGTCGATCAAATAGAACCCACCCAATATCATTGAGCAATTTAAATAAAAGCGTTACTGCCGCTCACACCTTAGTGAGCGGCAGTATCGAGGTTTATGTAGATCTATTTATAGAAACGGCAGCTATCAGGAAGCCTGAATTTCAGTCCAGGCGGCGTCATACAGTTTTAAACTGTCTCCAACATCGCTCAGCGCCTGACTTTTTGCGACCACTTCATCGGAGGCATAAATCGCCGGATTAGCAAGATCATCGGGATTAATAAACTCCTTCGCTGAAGCATTGGTGGTGGCGTAGTGTATGGTGTTTGCGATCTCAGCCTTTACTTTCGGCTCGTGTATAAAGTTCAGGAACTTGTATGCGTTGTCGATATTCGGAGCACCTTTAGGAATGCTCAGGCCATCAATCCAGATAACCGTGCCCTCCTTAGGGATGACGTAAGTTAAATCATCGTCTTCTTCCATGACTTTGAGGATATCACCATTCCATTCCATGACTAAATCGATATCGCCTGAGATCAACATGTCCTGACCACTATCAGGCACAAAACCCTTGAGATTCTTTTTAGTAGCAATGAGCAGATCACGGGCCGCGTTGATCTCATCCGGATTTGTCGTGTTGGCAGAAAACCCGAGGTAGAGCAAGGCAACACCCATCACAAACCTGGAGTCGGCAAGCATAGCCATTCGGCCGGCCATGTCCGGATTATCAAATAACGCACCCCAGCTATCCACGTTACCGAGCTTGGACTTTCGGTAACCAAGCCCGACTGAACCCCAGAAATACGGAATATTATACTTACAGTCCGGATCGAACGACGGATTCAGAAAATTTGGATCGACGTGCTTGAAGTTAGGGAGACGGGATTTATCCAGTTCTTCCAGCATATCTGCCGCAATCATTGTTTCCAGCATATAGTCGCTGGGAACAATGACGTCATAGCCTGGATTGCCTGCTTGAAACTTTGCAAACATCTCTTCCAGGTTCGCGTACAAATCGTACTGGACCTCTATGCCGGTAGACTCGCTGAAGTCAGCCAGTGTTCGGTCACCAATATAGGTATCCCAGTTGTAAACGTTCAAACTTTCAGCGCCGAATGCAGAATTGCCGCCGAACGAGAGGGCAACCGCTGCAACGCCGGAGGTTCTAAGGAAATTTCGTCGGGTATAGCTTGTTTTAATTTGTCTCATTGTGGTGTCTTCTCCAAGTTTATGGTGTCTGATTTATGGTATCTGAGCGGAAAACCTCTTAGATGTTAAACGATATTATTCAATTTGGTAATTGTTATTTCAAGCCTGTATAGGTGACAGAACAGTTTACATTTATAAATAATAATATCAATGAGTTACACCGCCCTCCCGCAATCGTTGCGCGGCCAGCAGGAACAAGCCTGTGGCATTGAGCAGCTGATGTTTAATGTAACCAAGGCTCCGAACCGCTCGGATACTGGAGTCACGGGAATTCTAGACAAACAGTTCCAACATTAAATCGGGCTGCAATGCAGTCAAGCTTGCGTAAGACACAATTCGATTGCTCAAGCTCTAACCGGATAGGGGTTTTTATAGACAATATTTTGCCAATGGGAAAACCGATATTTGCTCGAATTTAGCTTGTGAAACTCATCAAAAAACAGGCTGTCGTTAAACAGAATGGGCTTCCTGCTATTTTGCTCTTGCCCTTGGTGTTTTTGATAGCGGGCTGTGCAGCCGTTGGGCCCAGACATGTTCCACAAGACCGGTTCAAGTACAACCAAGCGCTTGCTGAATCTTCGCGTCATCAAATGCTTCTAAATCTGGTTCGAATTCGGTACCTGGAAGAGCCGGTTTTTCTTTCCGTCAGCTCCATATTAACCCAGTATGTGTATGACGTAGGCGCAGGCGCAGGGGCAGAACTTGACCTCGGCGGCGGCACGGATACGGCATCCGTGGATGCAAACTTGAAATATGGAGAACGACCGACTATCACCTACATACCGATTGAGGGACGGGAATTTTCAGAGCGCATGCTGTCTGCTATTCCTTCAGACGCGTTCTTTGCATGCCATGATATCCTTCTTAGCAAAAGGTGTGCAGGTGCCTACTGACCACCTGGCAGATGGAAGGGCTATTGATTACCAGATTCCAACCAGCGATAGAGACTTGATTCCGTTTCGCATGATTTCCAGCAAGCAACCGCCAGAAAACGCCTTTGCTTCGGTAAAGTATGGGGGCCATTGGTTTTACATAAAAAATAATGACATTGAAAGCAAGAGATCCCTTGGTCTGGTTATTGCAATTTTTCGCATTCTGGCACCGTCAACAGCAGGTGCAGCCCCGATTCTGACATTACCCTCAGGTTAGTTCCGGTATTTGAGCGATGAAGAAGGTTTTCAATGTTAGTTCGTTCTAAAGACAGGCACGGAATCACTGACTACCTGGCACTGAATCCACGTTCTGAGTCGAAACTTACAAGAATGATCCGGCCTGGCGCCACGTCGAATTCACTGCTAAATGAATGATTGAATCCCTGCTCCCGCACACTATCGTCCATTCTGATTTCAAACTGATGTTTGCCAGCCGGAATTCGCTTACTGAAATAGACATCTACACCGCCGTCTTCGAACAAACCTGGAGGATCCAAAGACACATCGTAAATGAATTCGCCTCCCAATGACGCCTGTATCAAAACCGGCGACCTCTCCCGGGGACAGTCTTCTAACTGTCGCATATTCACCGCCAGCTCAGCAAGCTCTTCACTGCTCAGTTTTCGACAAGGCTCCCGAAGATCTCCAGCATGGGCAAAAGCAATGGTGATCGCGGCCTGATCGTCAGCCAGGATGCGAATCGATGGCGCCGCAGAAAAGTACCACACCAGCGCCATAAACACCGTATAGTTGATCGCCTGCAGCAAGTAACGTACCCACTTGTTAGTGGTGATATTCATCCGCCATCTTTTCATCTTTATCAGCATCTGCTGATTTGTCCGCCTGATTAAGTCGCCCTAACTCTTCTCGAAATTTTTCCAGGCTTCGTTGAATATCACCCTTGTCGGTTTCAGCAGCGCCTTGAACTCGAACACGCTCTCGATCGGCGCGGGCGCGAAGAATAGGGTTACGTTCACCACTAAACCGTAACCGTGTCCACTGATTACCAAATCGAAAGTAGCAATCGTTGTGGCGACATCCTGAAACCAACACACCGTCAGCACCTTTTTTCAAGGCAAATTCGACCAGTGTCGGGGGCAACATACCACTGCAGATCAGACGAATGCTGCGGGTACCGGCATCGTCGAACAGACCTGTATCCAAACCATGCTCGCATCCGAAAATCAGAATTTTTGTGGCGCCGGACATTTCCATTACCGCCTGTTTCGTGCGCGTACGCAGCTTATCCACGCTGAGTTGAGGCATGTCGATACCGGTTTTAAGCGTGCTCTTTGACGAACGAAAAGGATTGGAAGCAGGACAGGATCCTGCGCAGATACCGCAGGCGCCACAAAGGTCGGGGTCAACCACCACTTCGTGTTCAAAGCGTGCGCCATCGGTTCGTGCCTGAACCGTAATCGCATCAAACGGACAGTCGTTAAAACAGAGGCCGCAGCCGTTGCAATTATCCAGATCAACTACCGCTATAGGACTGCTCTTTGCGGGAGGCAGCCAGGGCATGATCATCAACAAGAACGTCACACTAGTCGTCAAAACCCAGGTTTGCCCCTCTGTCCAGTAATCCACGAGTGGATAAACATTCAGGTAAAACCAGTCTATGTTCAATGTAAATGGCATAGACGCAAGATCCGCCGGCCCATGACTGACCGCTGGCTTGGCAAGTGACAACGCCAGAAGCGCGATAAATGTTCCTCCTGCCAGGCCACGTGGAGGATTAATCGATACGCCGGATAACCTTTTGACATGGATCCACAGCAGGAAGAACAGGATCAAGGGCTGTCCGAGCAAATGAAGAAACTCGATCAATATAAAAAACCTGTCGGTCATCTGTCCTGCGACAAAATTGCGTGTCATGGCACCGGACAGCAGCGGTATTGCATCCATTAACCGCGCTGATCCAATTGCAACGTACTGGGCCAGCTCATCCCATACCAGCCAGTAGCCGGTGATGCCGAGCGTAATGATCAACCAAAGAGTCGGCACTCCGGTCACCCATGAAAACCAGCGAAAGCCCCGATACCGCCCCGAGGCGAACTCCTTAAACATATGCAGAAGAACAGTGACTACCACCGCATCCGATGCATAGCGGTGGAGGCTGCGCATGACTCCCGCGACATACCATTGTTCATGGGTTATGTATTCGACAGATTGATAAGCACCGCTCAGGCTGCCATCAAAGGGGATGAACAAATAAATCCCGCTGACCAGAATTACCCAGAACAGAAAGAAGGAGAGCGTGCCAAGATGGTAAAGAGGGTTCCATTCGGTGCCGAATGAAATATTGAACCAGGACTCCAAGGCCAGATAAGCCCGTTTAACAGGATTAACGAGCACGACTCTCCCTTATCATCACAAAGCCGGTATAGGCGATGATTATTGCACCGATAAGCATTCCCAGGAATAGAGAATAGTCGAAATAATAGCCATCCCGAACTGGATCGTAGGTGGTACAAAACAACTTAACTTTTTTTGTCAGATCCGAAAACAGCGACTCCGCAGGTTGCGGCCGGTCAAGCACAAGGTCGATCAGTGGGTCGACCAGCAGTGGCGTCTCGAAAACCTGACCATAAACCTGCCGATACACCTTGCCATCGGCATCGATTACGGTTGCCTGTATAAGATGATCGAATCCATTCGATGAGGGATAGAAGACAAAACCAACATCCTTCGCCAATCTCTCCATTCCAGCCTGATCGATGCTAAGCAGGTTCCATCCCTTGTCACTGATATCTTGTTTTTCGGCGAAGAATCTCATCGCATCCGGCGTATCGACACGGGTATCGAACCCGACCACTGCGATCGAAAAACTATCTTGACCGAGGGCCTCTCGCGCCTTCTCCACGACCTTTGACAGATGTCGGGTAGTCATGGGGCAGATTTGATAACAGCTGGTATATACCAGACTTAAGACCAGGGGCTTCCCGTGAAAATCACTCAACCTGATCTGTGCGCCTGATGAGTTAACAAAACTCTGTTCGATCAACTGATTACCGATCGCTGACTGACTGAGTCTGAGCGCTACATCGTAGTCAAACTCTTTTGCCTGCTCGGTTAAACTATCAGTGTCGGATTGCGAGTGCTCGAGCGCTGCGGCATTACCAAACGCACACGACCATAGCATCAGCCAGGAAAACAGTACTGAGAATCGCAACACGCGACTGGATTAACCAAGGACCAATACGTCTAAAACAGCCCCGATAAGAAGGAGAACGAGCTGCACAAGCGATGCAAGAAAACTCTTCATTGCGACCCTGGGAGACGGGTCGAGCATCATCTGATAATTCCGGTATATGAAAAGGCCGCCTCCCGCCACTGCGCACGCCAGGTAGATCCAGCCCAGTTCGAAGAAAAAAGGCATGATTGAAATCGCCACCAGCACTAGAGTGTTGGCCATAACCACCCTGGCGGCGCGCTGGTTACCGATAATCACCGGTAGCATCGGCACATGGGCGGAAGCATAGTCCTGTCGTTTCGCAATCGCCAGAGACCAGAAGTGGGAGGGCGTCCAGAAGAACAGCGCCAGCGCTAACAGAATCGGTACCGCACCTAGATTAGGATCTACAGCAGCCGCACCAGCTAGCACTGCAAAGCTTCCGGAGGCGCCGCCGATTACGATATTCATCCAGGTCCGTCGCTTCAACCAGACGGTGTAGACGATGGCATAGAAAAATGCCCCCAGAAATATGTATAACGCGGCCATACCGTTTAGGTACCATGCCGCGGAAGCCACTCCAACCACCAGTAGTACACCAATAAAAAGTATCCACAACGGCCCCTTTTTAAACCTGCCGGTCACAAACGGGCGATTCTGCGTGCGCGGCATGAGGCGGTCGAGCTCAACCTCATAGTACTGATTGAATGCCCCTGCGGCGCCAGCCGATAAAATAATCCCCATGGCCAGCACGAATGCCTCAAAAACGCCAAGGGAACGACCTGGAGTTGCCACCATGGCCACTAACGCAGTCAGCATCATGACGAAACCAATGCGAAGTTTCATCAGATTCGAAATGTCACTGAACAGGCTCATCACCGCCTGCCGGTCAATTTCTATTAACGCGTTTTGATTTGGAAATAAGCGAAGCTGCTGTTTCATGAGAACGATGCTCGCGGGACAAACCTTGGTTTACCCCGCGAATGAAAGTCAAAAGACATGGTTTTAACTGAGCGGCCAGACTGACGCCAGGTAACCCCAGTTGATAAAGTAGTACACCACGAAACACACCAGCAGTGCCATCGCCAGAACAAACGTCCCGGGTGCCTCGAAACCTGCAGAACCGTGCTCCTCAACTGCCAGTCTAGGGGCCATCGGTACAGGATCCGCCCGGCTGATATTGTAGGTAGCTGCAGGCAGAGGCAGTCCAAAGCTCTGGAGAAATCCAGCAGATTCATCCAGTTTCTTTCCGAACACCAGCGAACCCACAGTCACCACAAGATACATGACCCCACCGAGCACGCCGAGCACTCCGCCAATCCCGGCAACTGCCATCATGACGTAGGCAGTCCCGGGATACTCAAAACTAAGCAATGCCCCGGTAAAATCCATATCCCAGTGACGACGCGATACGCCCAGTGTGCCCGCACCCAGCATAAACAGAATCATCAGCGTCATTCCGGCAGAGAACACATAGGGCTGCATCTTGGCGACCCAGGGCAGGAACAGGGCACGTCTGAACAACACCGGGATCAATAAATAAGTCAGCGCCATAAATGCAAGCGTGGTACCGACTGCTACGGTGGCATGAAAATGTGCCGGGACGTAGATCGTATTATGGATAATCAGATTGATCTGCTCGGTGCCCATGACCACTCCGGTAATGCCTCCGATGAACCCAAAGATAATGAGCGACAGAAAAAAGCCTGAGAACACGGGATTGTCCCATGGCGCCTTGCGCAGCCACTCAAACATGCCTTTGGTCAGCCCTTTAGCACGCTGAGCAACCTCCACTGATCCTGGTACGGTCAATCCGTGGATCATACTGGCCAATACCGCAAGGTACATCGCGTAGCTGGTGTTAAAAACTTTCCACTCAGAACTGATGCCTGGATCGACCAGAATATGATGTGCACTGGCTAACTGGAGAAAAAGAATGTAGAGCAGAAACGCAGATCTGCTGACTTTTTCCGACATCGGCCGCGCACCGAATAAGACACCTGCGATCAAGTACCAGACGGAAACATGGGCAGCGACGTTGATTTGCTGTGATGAGTGCCCCAACCCCCACCACACCAGTCGATACATTGCGGCATCAATATGATTGATGTAGCCAATCGACCAGAGAAACGTCGGGATAAGAATGATCGCTCCGCAAGCAATCGTAAATACCGCGATGATACAGGCCGTTAGTGCTCCGAATGTCACCAGCGGTATCGAGCCTTCATAGGTTTTTTCGTCCTTGGCGATCACGAGCGTACCGAGAAATACAAAGCAGCCAATCAGCGCGCCCACTGCAAACAGGATCAATCCTAGGTAAAAATGGGGCTCAGCCTGCATTGGCGCATAGGAGGTCATCATGACGCTTGAGCGCCCTTGAAAGACCGCGACGTTGTTCATGACCGCACCGATAATCATCAGCACAAATCCTGTCCAGGCCCACTTGGGCGCGGCCAGTCGACAGCGCAATAAAGTTGACGCAGCGAAGTACATGATCGCTATTTCGAAGAATATGATCCAGAAGATCAGCGCGTTGATGCCGTGCAGGGTCAAGGCCTGGTAGAACAGGTCGGCCGGCAGCAGATGAACCTCTTGCCAGCGGGTCAGGATCACTCCGAGCGCCATGATGCCCGCAATCAGCAGCGAAACGGCTGCAGCCACAGCGTTAACCTTCATCAGGCTTTCCGCCGACTTGTCAAAATAGAACCCGGAGTCCGGGCATACTCTGAATCGTGCCATGTCAGATCTCCTTTACGTAAATTTTTCCAAGCATCGTATGGTGTCCAATTCCGCAATATTCATTGCACACCACTGCATAGTCACCGATCTGGTCCGGCGTTACAGTAAGGACCATCTCGTAGCCTGGAATAATTTGAAGATTGATGTTTACTGGTTGAAGCGAAAAGCCGTGGTTCCAATCCATCGAAGAAAGATGCAGTCGATACGACTTATCTTTTTCCAGCTCGAGAATCGGGTACCACTGCCATAACCTTCCCAGCATATAGATATCACTGCCTGCCGGCGGTCGTACGACGGGCATACCGGCTTCTTCCCCAACCTTGTATTGCTCGACCATGCCATCGACCTTGGCCTGAAAACTGGCTGGCGTGGTTTGATAGGCTTCGTTTGACAGATTCTGTTTTCCGTACAAATGCCAGTAAGGCATCATGAAAAACATAATCAGGCACCAAACCAGTGCGATACCAATCCACACCAGTTCTTGTCTGCCAATAGGCACTTTCCACCAGATACGTTCAGATGGCGGTAAAAATGAAGTCATTGCGGGTTCCCCTGGATTATTGGGCGACGGGTATTGTGGCGATTTCCATGATCCCCCAAAGTATGTAGAAAACTGTGGGCACGACAACGCCGAGAAAGAGCAACAGAAACGGATTTTCGAGCAATCTCTGAAAGAAAGGGATGCGCTCTGGTTCTTGCAGGTTTTCTTCTTGGGGCACGGAAAGCCTCCTTAACGAGCTTTATAAAAAGATAGTAGTCACTAGGTCCGGCTGTCTGCACTCCCTCCAACTGCAATTTCGCTCGGAGAATTAGCCCTTTATTGCCGGCCAGATTATACTTTCGCTCAGTAAAAGTATTTGACCCGCGCTGTTGCGTCCTTGACAAATGTCAAATTCAAAATCTAACCTGGGATTACCATATGGCACGATGGTGTTAATTGAGTGGCAAGAGAATTTTTGTACCGGTATTCCCGGCGTTGATCACGAACATAAACAGCTGATCGATGAAGTGAATGCAGTCTATGCGATGATTGACCGAAAGGTTGAGAAAGAACTGGTCATCGACAGTTTAGGCGACATTTACGGAAGTATCGCCGCACATTTTGCTCTTGAGGAGCAGATGATGAAGAAACATGGATACGATCAATACCTTGAACATAAAGCTGACCATGATCGTTTGCTGGACGATATCAGAGATATTACAGAAGAGTTCGAGGCCAGCACCGATCTGAACGAACAGGTATTCAAACAAAAACTCAATGACTGGTTTCAAAACCACTTTAAAACATTCGATTCACGATTGCATAAACTAACCGATATGATGTCTCACGTCGCGGTTGACGAAATTTCTATGAGATCGCTGATTCAACAAGCAAAAGATGCGTTGTTTGGTCGGGCTGGTTAGTTGTTCAACCTCAGAATGCAGCATAAATATTTTGATCCCGCGAACCCAAGAGATCGTTTGGGTAAAAAACGATATAGTCGCAAGCGAACAATAGGGACTCGACTGGCCCGGTCCCTGCATTGCCTTATTATTGCGCTCGCTGCTGCAATGCCATGCGCGGCTCTATCGCAACAGACACCGCTTAATACCAATGCCCTTCTCGGTCATTACTCTCGAGAAGGTAATAATGACAGCCCCACACGAACGATCAATAACAATATTTATATGAAGTTGTTTGAGAACAACTGGATTGCCACGCTATACGTACCGCACCCATACGCCGAATCAGTGCAGCCTGATACCATTACCAGGGTGCTGGAACAGGCTAAGAGTGAGACCTCAACAAGCGCATACATACGGGGGAAATTTGGCCTTCTGGAACAGAACGCAACAGTTCATATTGAAAAATTCGGCTTTGTCGAAGACCGGATCATCTACGAATGCGGTTCATTGGCACCGTGCACTATCAAGCTGCATGACGGGTTTCTGGAACTGATCAAGCCCGGGGTGATCAATGAGCACATAATCAAATATCACCATGTCAAGGTGGATTGACAGACTGCCACTCGGCACCGCGGTGCTGTTTGCGATCTTTCTGAGCGTGATGCTCGGCACCTATCTGGTAGTGAAACCTGCCGCACCACCGACTGAATTGGAGGGTGTTTTACGTCCAGAGTTCAAGCTGTTACGGCCATTCAACCTGGTCGATCATAACAATGTCAGCTTCAATCTGGACAACCTAAAGAACAAGTGGAGCTTTATCTTTTTCGGTTACACCTCATGCCCGGATGTGTGCCCGGCTACTCTGCACACGCTAAACGTCGTTGATGGACACCTTAAGTCCGCACAAGATGAGTTGCCCATCAACACCCAGGTGGTCTTTGTTTCTGTTGATCCTGAACGCGATACCACCGATAAATTAAATGCATACGTCTCGTTTTTCAATGATGAATTTGTTGGCGCCACTTCAGGGAAGCAGGATATTGATGCGTTATCCAATCAGTTCGGAGCGGGCTATATGCTTGAGCCTGAAAGTTCGCCTGGAAATTATATCGTTGCGCATACCAGCGCAATCTTTCTCGTAGACCCATTTGGCAGACTGGTCGCAACTTTCTCACAACCCCATTACCCTGAGGTTATCAGTTCCCAATATCTGCAAATCAGGGACTATTTTATAAAGGGGTAGACCTGAAGTAATTCTTGACCACTCCTGAGCGAGTGGCAGATTTAGTTATCCCGCTTTCGCTTCCATTGCTTGTAAGCCCAGATAAAATAAGCGGCAACCAGAGCAATATTGATCACTAACCCGACTGCAAAAAACCCCATCATTGAATTATCCTGCACGTCATCATCATGAGCAGAGAGTTGCTCAGGCTGGATTTGGCTCGCGACATTCGCTGATGCGACCAAGCCTGGGGTAATTATCCCCACTGAAACCGCTATCCGGTTTTTTGATCGCATCAAGGTCTCGACAAATCGTCCGCTATTAGTTTCATGTGATTACACCACATGATGCTTTTTAGATAAATTGACCAATGCAACAAAATACGAAAACTTTTAGAATGCGCAGATGAGCTTTAATAATAATTCGATAACAAACTCAACAGCTGATTCGGACACTATTCGATACCAATTCGCCCTGCCTTTGCCGGATCGTGACGCGCAGCGGTTGACCGTCGGCTGGATTTTTCTTGGGCTTGCCGCTTTGGTTGTAGGCGGGTTGTTTTCTATCCTGGTGGTACTGTCTCGCACGCCTTTCTTTCAGGAAATTATTCCCTGGGTTGATTTCTTTCGTACCGCTTTGGTCGTGCATGTGGATCTGACCGTGCTGGTCTGGTTTCTATCCTTTGCCGGTGTGTTCTGGAGTTATAACAGCGCCAATCGTTGCAGATCCTGTGGAAGCGCGGCATTGTTTCTGGCCGCTGTCGGCACTGTAATTATCACCGTTTCTCCATTCACCGGCGAGAGTTATCCGCTGATGAGCAACTATATACCGGTCCTGCAAAGTACTACGTTCTTTGTAGGTCTTGGTATTTTTGGGATTGGATTCAGTATATTGGTTTTACGCACCCTGCTCGCCCGCTGGAAGGTCAGCGGCAGGGTCAGTGGCGAAAGCGTTTTACGGTTTGGACTTTTCGTCGCCGTGGTCGCGTCTTTTTTCGCGATTTTCGCATTAGTCATGTCTTATCTTGGTATTAGCAATGACTTCGAAGGACATGCCTACTATGACCGGTTGTTCTGGGGAGGTGGGCATGTTATTCAGTTCAGTCATACGCAATTAATGCTGGTGGCCTGGCTTTGGCTTGCGAGCAATAGTGGTGCTCACCTGCGAATCTCGCCCCGCGTAGTGCTGGTCCTGTTCGTGCTGGGCTTGTCCCCGTTATTAGCGGTACCAGTTATCTACGTGTCATTCGATGTCAGTTCCGGCGCGCATTTATTCTGGTTTATACAGCTGATGAAATTTGGCGGCGCGCTGGGCGCGGTTCCAATCGGTCTGGCAGTCACCTGGGCCATCATTGACAACTGGCGACCCACCCCAGGCACTGAAATCGAACGCCGCACTCTAGTATTTTCGGTTTTGCTGTTTGGTGTCGGCGGGATAATCGGTTTCATGATTCACGCCAGTAACGTCACCGTGCCGGCGCACTATCACGGCTCTATCGTCGGGGTCACCATGGCGTTCATGGGGATTACTTATCACCTGATACCCAAACTTGGCTTTAGAAAAATCAGCGGACGACTCGCCAGATGGCAACCGGGCATCTACGGCGGCGGTCAGCTCATGCACATTCTTGGTTTAGCCTGGTCCGGTGGGTACGGGGTTCAGCGCAAGACCGCCGGGGCGGAACAAGGTCTGGAGCGCTTCGAGCAAATTGCAGGCATGGGAATGATGGGCCTTGGGGGCCTAATCTCGATCATTGGCGGCGTCTTTTTTCTGATAGTGGTGTATCAGGCTATTCACCCTTTGAAGAAGCGTGTTTTAACCGGCTAATTGTTGTGTTTACGGCGACCACGATGGGTCTCGAACAAGACTACTTACCCGGTTTCGGATTGCAATAAAGGTACTTTAGCTGTCCGACTGACCAGTACCACACCAAGACTGACCATGGACAGAGCGATCAAGATTGTGCCATTGATTGTTTCCTGCAACACCAACCAGCCGAATAACACCCCAAACACAGGAGAGAGAAAACTGAAAGACGCCATACTGGATGCGGGATAGACAGACAGCACCCAAAACCAAGTAAGAAAACCCAGACACACTACGGCAAACACCTGAATAGAGAATATCACCCAGATAGTCGACGTCAGCTCCCTTATTGGTTCACCCAATATAGGCGCAATTAACAGTAAAACCACCGCTGACACCGCAAGTTGATACAGCAACTGCATCTCCGGGCATGATCTGGAAAGCCTGGTGTTTCGAGCCACAATAATAATACCCGACCAAAACATCGCACCAAGCAAACAATAAAGATCTCCAATAATGGCTTGGTCGCTGGCTGGGGATTCATTGTTATACAATGCAATCACAACACCTGTCATTGCCAGCAACAGTCCCCCAACCCTTATAACAGTTAGTCTTTCGCCCTCTATAAAAAAATGTGCCGCGATCGCAGTCCAAAAAGGCATGGTGTAAAAGAAGATGGATGCGCGGGAAACTGTGGTGTAGTCGAGGGCCTGAAAAAGCAACAAAAACTCGGCGGCAAAAAACAAGCCAACAAGCATTCCGGGCCAGAAACTACCGTCTCGAATCGAAAGATGTTTCCGTGTCACTAGTGCGAAAGCGAGAACAGGGAGAAACGCGCATGCTGAACGCAGGCCAGCCTGAAACACAGGATGCAACCCTGCGTTGACCAGCTTGATCATTACCTGGTTAATGCCCATCAGCCCAGAGCAAAATATCAGCAAAAAAGCACCCCACGCATCGATATGATTTTTGCGCATGACAGTTTGTTCCAATGAGATCGCCTACTGCTCTTTATGTGGCGGCCATCATCTCCAGGTATTAGCGCGTTCAGAGAAGGTTTCCCGCTGCACGCGCACGACGCAAAATCGGTGCCCGGTTGGTGCCTGCATGACCCACCAGTCTCGCACCTTAGCGATACGTTTAGCGCCAAGATTCTCAAGTCGACTGGCCTCCGCATCGATGTCATCGGTCTCGATATCGATATGAACTCGACTTGAATGTGTCACTTGTTGCACTTCAATGTGGGGCTCATCAGGCTCCGTTTGCAGCAATATATAGCCCTGATCCTCGGGCTTCGATGAAACCTTTGATTGATAGCCGAGCGCTCTGCTCCAGAAATCGGCAGCAGCGCCAAGATCTTCAGTTTCACAATCGATTATCAATCCACCTAAACGGCTTTTATGCATACTTGCCTCCAACTAATTATTCAAAGAACGTTCTTGCCTAGTCCGCTGTTATGAAGGTCGAATTCGCCTAAATTCTGACCTATTATAGGAGACTGTTGTAACAAAAACGGGGATTGGTTTTTCCCCACTTGTTCAAGATTACAATTTATCTCTGGCAACCAAATCGTTTCAAATTTTAGGTTGACGTCTGGGAGCGTGCCGCCCGGGTAGTGAATGTGCAACGAGTAATCCGCTCGCTGTGATCAGCAGAATTCCTAGCCAGGATACCCAGACTGGAAAAGTTCCAAACACGACGAATCCAATTATGACCGCCGCAACTATTTCAAAATAGGTAAAGGGCGCGAGCGTTGACGCGGGGGCCTTGGCAAAGGCGAACACAATCAGGGTTTGGTTCAGTGTCCCGCTAATCACAAGCAGGCCTATTAGAAGCATATGCTCGCGGTGTACAGGTTGCCAGTAAAACGGCAGAAAAAATGTCAGCGCTAGGGCAGCTGCCAATGCACCCCATAACGAAGTGACTAGGGGATGCGATATCGTGCCCAGTTTCCGATTCAACACCATCTGGATACTGACAATGGCAGCACACAAAAACACAAACAGCGATCCCGAATTGAAAGCGGAGAATGATGGACGCATAACCAGCAGCACGCCGATAAAGCCACCAACCACACCAAGCCAACCAATCAACCCGACGCGTTCACCCAAAAAAATCACCGCCAGCAGAGTGAGCAGAAACGGATAAGCATAGAGGATAGCGATGGCGTCCGCATAGTCGATGGATCGCGCGCCCACTACGAAGGCCAAGGTGGATGACGCCATGGTAATGCCACGAAAAATCTGCATGCGAGGTCTCGCAGGACGCATGGCTGCCCGACCAATGCGAACATACACCAGAGGCAGCAGCACCAGTGCAAAACCGAAAAATCGAAACCAGGTGATCTGATACGCACTTAAGTCTTCAGACAAGAGCTTCATGATCGCACCGGTCATCGCCGCAATACTCAACCCAAGCACAATCAGCAGAATCCCTTGACGGTTACTCGCCAGGTGTTGCGAGTCATTTGAAAAGTCCTTGGTCATAGCAAGCCTTTTACCAGACTGATGTTCCGGAATGTATCCCTTGTTCGCGAAATTTCTCTTATTCTGTGATCCAGTTCACAGAACCCCACGCACTAAATCAGCATAGTTAAATCACATATGGACTAAGGGAGCAGGAACGCCAGCTGGAACCAGGTGAGGCAACTTCATCGCCGCATCAATTTCAGAGGCATAGAGTAATTTCAAATATGGTTTCCTTTTTCTGGAACAACTGGCTATTGATAGCCGTTATACCGCCGATGCTCTATGCGATCGTCAGTCTGTTCGACGCATACTGGATCGATCGCCAGGTCTTTGATAATGCCAGAGAAGCGACCATTATTTCCGCGCTATTTGGCGCCCTGCCGCTGCTGGCACCAATCTTTGGGATTATTGAAATTCAACTGCCCGCCCCGAAGGTTACCGGTATTGCTTTGTTGTCAGGCGTGGCATTTGCCCTGCACATATACTATTACCTGGCCGCTTTGTTCGAGAAAAACGATGTGGTGCTTGCTGAAACCATTCAGAACCTGAGCGTCCTTTGTGTGCCGTTCCTGGCCTATTTCCTTATTGACGAAATACTTACCTCAATCCACTACGTGGGAATTGGCGTTGCCACTTTGGGCGTGGTGTTCATGTATTGTCACAACAAGTCCTCCGTTTCAGGTGGTTTTGCTGGCTGTGGGAAATTGGTCGTATCGATGCTGTTATTTTCACTAACTCTGATTGCCGGGGAATGGGTTTACCGGCACACTTCATTTTGGGATGGATACATGATATTCAGTCTTGGAATGTTTATTACTGGATTCGGATTCTTTCTGTTTGGAAACAAAAAGACAATTCCTAAAATCGTGTGCTCTAAATGGCGTTTCTTTTTTTTAGCCGAAGGATTGACCACGATCGGGATACTTTGTTCTCAGCGAGCGGTGGATATCAGCCCATCGGTTACATTTATTGCGATTACCGAATGCCTGGTGGCATTCTTTATTTTAATGTTGAGTTTAGGTGTATTCTGGTTCGCAAGAATTGCCGGGGGGAAACTGGAGCCCCTCGGGGTAATCTGCAAAAATCAGTTGATTGACTACCCAGGCAAAATCGTTGCCGGGTTATTTATCTCTACAGGGATTCTGCTGGTTTATACTTACTAGTATCAGAAAGAGCCTGTAGAGCATGATCTTTAAACAGCTGACCGAACATAGTTTCGGAGCTATCGTCGAAGATTTCGATTGTGCTTCGATCAACGAGGAATCCGCAGAGCAGATTCGCCTCGCGTTATATCAACATCAGTTACTGGTATTTCCTGGCCAGCAACACCTTTCGCCGTCCGAAGAAGTTATTTTTCATCGAAAAGTTGATCCGGACGCGCAGTCAATCTGGCGGGACCAGCTTAACAACCCCTGGGAACGATTTAAGGTAGAGCAAGGTAATACTGCCGGCACTTACCAGATTCCAAATGAGCCCGGTGTGCTGGTGCTCGGAAAGGGAAACATCGATCACTTTGGCCTTAAAGTAACCTTAGGGGGAAACCGTCGCGCGTACGGAAATGAGGGTGGCTCTCAGGTATTGGGTGGTGGCGCACTGCAATGGCACATCGACGGCACATTTTATAAGCATGATCCCTGTTTATTTACCCAAATGCGATGCGTCGAGGCGCCACAAGGCAAAGGTCACTGGCTGAACTACGACGATGGAACCGATGCCAGATTATGGTGTGACCCAGGCTCAACCGCATTTGCCAGTGGTCGTGTTGGGTTCAACATGCTGAATACACGCGCGCAGGACCAAGCCTCAGATACAAAAGTACGTTATATGAGTCATCCGTTTCAGATGACCCACGATCTAAGCAACAGCAGCAATGGATTAAGGGTTTTAGATCCCGATGCTGAAAGATTATATGCCGCCGGCAGAGAACCTCCGGGACAACCGATCAATGATCCGGCTGCCAAGGTTTATCCGTTAGTATGGACATGTCCGGTGACGAAAGAAAAGGCGCTGATGCCGCAGCCACGCTGCTTGGATCACTTAGAGTACGTATCCGAAAAACAGCATCTGGGGAAAACAGAATCTAGACTCCAGGTAGAGGAACTGATGCGTCCCGGCATCGAACCCAAGGCAGTGTATGTGCACTCATGGCGAAATGGCGATCTGGTGATATGGAATAACCGCTCAATGTGGCATTCGGCAACCGGGAAACTCTCAAAAGAGGATCGACGTATACAACACTTGACTGCGTTTAACAGCAGTCGACCGCCCTGTTAGCAACTAACCCGATCAAATATTAAGGTAACCAAACATGCCCAGAAGAACTCTCAAACCCCAGCAACTTGATTTTCAACCGCGCCCCACATACCCCTATTCACCCGGGGCGATGGGCGGAAACATGATTTACACCGCAGGATAAGTGGCCTGGGGCAGCGATGGCAACATCGTAGGAATTAATGAAATCGAGACACAAACCCGCCAGACTCTTAGCAACGTAGGCGCCGTGCTAACGGAAGGCGGTGCGACCTGGGACGATGTGCTGAAATGCAATGTTTATCTTAAAGACATGCAGGACTTTCAGAAAATGAATAACATTTTCGCTGAAGTGTTTCCCGAGAACCCGCCTGCCCGTGCCCCAGTTCAAACACCAATGGCCGAGGAGACTATGTCAGTGGAGATTAAAGCAATCGCTTATATTGATGAGTGAGTATTAAGAACTAAGGTGACATTGAAATAGGTATACTGTCACCTTAATTCAGTAATCCAAGCAACGTGGCGAGAAGGGATTTTGATGCAGCTGTTGCGTCCAGCTTTAGATTTATCCGACCCTGCGTCTGTGCGTTTCGAACATTTTCCAGAAAAAATTGCTCGATAGCTTTCTGACTGCGCGCAACAATGTTGCTGATCTCAGCGTCGTGCTTCGACAGCTCTAGTGCAGTATTCGTGAGAAAGCAACCGCCCCGCTCTGGATCATTCATAACCTGCCCGATCCAGTCACTGAACAATGCCTGAATCGCTTCAAGCAGTGGATGACTAGACTGAAGCGAACGCAGCCTCGCCTTACGGATTTTTTTATCGTAACGCTTGAGTGCCGCAATGAACAACGTCCGTTTATCACCGCAGGTATCACAAAAACTGCCCCGGTTAATCTCCATCGCGTCAAGCAAGTTCCACATTGAAGTCGCCTCATAACCATGCGCCTAAAACGTTTGCATAGCCCTGTCGAGCGTTTTGTCTATGTCAAAATTTTTCTGCCACGGCATATATCTGCAACCTCTCTATGATCAGCACATATTCTGGAACGTTCGGTCAAGAAATAATTTTTAGACACATAGTTGCTTGGTTTTCGTCGATTACTTTTGATAGACATATCGTCGGCAGGCCCAGTAAGCCAGCGCAGACGCCGATACGATATATACCGCGCTGACCGCGGTGAGAGTTTCGAGGGCAACGCCGATATCAAAAAACCACCCGAGAATTACCGGAGAAACAGCTGTGGATAACACCATGATCGCAGTAGAAAACGATTTAATTGAACCGATATGGCGACTGCCGTACAGTTCTACAAACAGTGGCGTTGACAGTGATTGAGACATTCCCACAGTGATTCCGGTGAAAACCATAAAACCAAGCGCAGCACTTTCAGCTGAAGAAACAGACAACATTGTCAGCGCAATCGCAAGTGGTATCGACATGGCCGGCAGAATACGGCTGGCGCTGAAGCGATCGATGATTACCCCACACACCAGATTACTGCCCACTGATACCAGGGCATAGACAACAAACAATCCCCCCCACATGGACAGCGACCACCCCTTGGTCTGCACAAGATGTACCTGGTGAAAAAAAAAGCCGGTGAACATAAGTGGTTGAGACAGCAGACCCGGCAGTATCAAATAGAACTTGAGATCGCGGAGCACCTCCGCTCGAGTCCAATGGCGCCTTCCGGCCTCTGAAGACTCTGCCGCCACAGCGTCCAGATCATGCATATAGCGCTGGTGGCGGTCTTTATGACCACGGAGCAATAATAGAACCAGCGGCAATACGCACAGTAGCAATATCAAAGAAAATACCTGCCAGCTGTTGCGCCAGCCCAGCCAGGCCAATAGCGCTACGATCACGCTCGGCAGAACCGCCTCGCCAAGTGGGTACCCCATGCCCGCAATTGAGGAAGCTTTTCCTTTTACCGGTTCAAGATAACGCACCATAGCAGTGGTGCTGCACAGAAACATCAATCCCTGACCTGCATGCCGCATAATGAAAATGCTAATCACAAGCATCAACAGTGAATGAGTGATCGAAAGGGTCCAGCACCCGAGCGCCAGCATCACAATTACCGCGGCGGACATCTTCCTGAGGTCAATTCGATCCACCAGTGGTCCGGTGCGAAGCATAAGCAGCGCGCTGCCGAGGGTGGCGACTGAATAGATTGCGCCAAAGGCACCGTGACTGAGGGACAGATCGACCCTGATCTGTCCACCGAAAAGAGAAATAAAATAGGTCTGGCCAGGGCCGGACCAGAAGTTCATGACCAACCCAAATGATAGCAGTCGCCACTCTGCGGCGAGCAATCTTGTTCCAGACAAAGTGACCGCGGATTTCATAAGGCCGCGGAGTGTATCACCGACAGTGTTGTGCGGGTCTCCAGGGGAATTATCTTGCAAGTGCAGTACTTCCCGCGGCCAACTATTCGCGACGGTTAACTCACTCTCGTATAGCGGTAAACAATCCCCATTTATGGAAACCGGACTCAGCACGTGCGAGTTTTTCACGCCAGCCTTGCTCCAGTTTTTGTCTGGCTGCGTCTTCTATTTCCAAACCAGATATGGTTTGCAGATCACTACGCAGAATATCTATAAATCTGTCAGTCCAGTCACTACATTGGACATCACCAAATCCTGCATCGGAGATTATCTCGGAGTATTCAGGTAACGTATTCAGAGAGTAGCTGCGGTCCTCCACATACCTTGCAAAACCTTCTGACCAGGGTTTCTCACTACAACAATAGTCGGTGAACAATAGCCTGCCTTGTGGTCTAAGCACACTGTGCAGCATCTTAAACAGGCGCACTTTATCCTGGATATGCAGAAAAACATCACGACTATAAATACCGTCATAGCTCCGCTGCCGATTAATCTCCAGGCAGTCTCCAAGTTCGAGGCAGACACGATCTTCTATCTTGTGCGCCTTTAGTTTGGATCGAGCCATCTCGATCATGTTTGCGGACAAGTCAACGCCATCCACCTTCAGCCCAAATTCACGCGCCATAAGAAACGCGCTACCTCCAAGACCGCAGCCCACATCGAGCACCTTTGAGCCTTCTTTTAATCCCAATTTGGCGATTAGCTCCCTCGCCATAGTCCTGCCACCCGGACTGACGAAGTCCTCGCCATACACCGCTTCGTAATGCAGAATTGAATTTGAAGAGTACTGTTCCGAATCCAGAAAGGCTTGTGTCACTTCGGCGACTGTCAAAGTCAGGGCCCTCTGTTAACCGCGGCAAGATGCTTGGGGAACGCATCACTGGCCATCAGCTTTCGGCACCGCTCGAGGCGACCCACAGCATAAGCCCAGAAATCATCTACCGGATTCTTATTGGCGTGCTGGACCACGCCCCACAGGGTCCACAACAGGTCGCACATTGCTTTGTACATCACCATTCTGCCGCTATCAAAGAGCGAAGGCTCATGACCAAAGTAGGCATTCATAAAGATATTATCCTGCTCTGCGGAAAAATCACCCTCTACCGAAATATCGCCAAGATCCCACATCGGATCATTGTTACCCGCATATTCAAAATCAATAATATAAACCTTGCTCCCATTATCGATGCAGTTTTCCACCATCGGATCACAATGACAGGGTTTATTGGGTAGTTCATGTTTCGATAATGCGGCGCGCACCTGCTCGGCATCTTTTTGAACTTCACTATAACCATCGGGAAGTTCAGCGCCCAGTCCCTTTAGCACCTCAAGGTATTGGTCGACCTGTTCAAACAATTCAAACTGTCCGAGAAACTTTTGACCGCAATCATGCAAGGTGCGAAACGCCTGCCCGGTTCTTGTCAGCACATCAGGGCTACGCAAACCCGAGATATCCAAAGTAACGGCCTTGTCAATGTAACGACAAATCATGGTGCCTGTATCGACATCGAAATGAACAATCTCCGCGTTTACACCAGCATTCGACGCGATGCTGGCATTATGCAACTCGATCTTGCGATCGATATAGTCGCCTGTGCCATCACCAGCCAGACGTAATACATAAGATCCAAGGTCGCAATCGAATTTATAGTTGCGGTTTGTCAACCCACCAAGGCGCTCTATCGAGGTCGTATCTGGCTTAAGGTGACTGAACTTGTCGATTTCTGACAGGGTTTCAAATACTTCTTTGCTCAATTGGGCCTCCGTTTGTGCAAAACCCCACATCAGTGTTTTCGCTGGCACTAGCCGCTAAATCACGCATCATATCAGCTAAAAGCGAGAGCACTTGAGTGACGAATTGGATTGATTTAAACACCCCTAACTTCGTAATCTTCGAATGCCTGTCTCCAGAGATTCATTGACAAATTCAGCGTTGCTGAGCCAAACGAAATGGATGCGCCTTGTACGCCCCCAGAATACGCACGTGGGTGGAGAAAAACCGAAGTTCTTCTAGTGCACGAGCAACGTTTTCATCATCCGGGTGGCCTTCGATGTCGGCATAAAACTGCGTAGCAGTAAACTTGCCTTCCAGTTGGTAGCTTTCGAGCTTGGTCATGTTTACCCCATTAGTAGCGAACCCGCCCATCGCCTTATACAGCGCTGCGGGCAAATTACGAACGTTAAAAACAAAGGTGGTTACGATTGGCTGATCGGGATTGCCTGCTTCAATCGAAGCACTCTCCCTGGCAAGGATCACAAACCGTGTCACATTGACATCTGAATCTTCAATATTATTTTCAATAATCTCAAGATCATACAACTCCGCCGCGAGCGCTGGGGCGATCGCCCCCATACTCTTATCCGCTTGTTCTGCAACCAGTCTGGCAGCTCCGGCGGTATCACCAGCCACTACCGGTTGCCAACCTCGCTCCCTAACGATATTCCGGCACTGTCCTAATGCGTGAATGTGACTGTGCACGGTCATGATATCAACCGCAGTGGCTCCAGGAACGACCATCAATTGAAAATGGATCGGCATAAAGTACTCACCGACAATAAACAAATGAGATTCAGGCAGCAGATGATGAATGTCAGCCACTCTGCCGGCAATTGTATTTTCGATAGGGATCATCGCCAGATCCGCTTCGGAACAGCTGACTGCATTGAACGCGTCTTCAAATGTGCGGCATGGCAGCGGTTCCAAGTCGGAGTACATATCTCTGCAGGCCATATCCGAATTGGCGCCGAATTCGCCCTGAAACGCAATTCTGTTTGTTTTAGTCGTCATGAATAGGTGATGCGGTAATTTTTCGATGCAATCTTATCAATATTCATCTACCAGGTATGTCAACCACTGAATCAAATTTGAATTGCAGCTAATGCGTCGCGAATACTTGCCGGGATCTCCACAGGTTTCTGCTTATCCCGGTCGACATACACGTGGACAAAGTATCCTTGAGCAGATGCTTCCTGCTGCTGTTCACGAAAAATACCGATTTCATAGCGTGCGCTGGAAGTACCTAGTTTAGCTACCCGCACCCCTGCACAAACCCGATCGGGAAATGCGATTGGAGAAAAATACTGACAGCTGGTTTCAACCACCAGTCCGACTTCCTTACTCGCATGCAGGTCGAGCACTCCCTGGTCAATCAGATAACCGTTGACCGCTGTATCGAACCAGGAGTAATACACTACATTGTTCACATGCGCATAGGGATCGTTATCCATCCAGCGCGTAGTGATATTAGAATAATAGCGATAGAGATCACGCGTATCTGGCGTTTGTCTGGACATAGGCTTAGCTTCTTGTAAGGCGACTGGCGTAGATTTTTGAAAACAGGATTTTAATTATCGTTACATGGGCGGCTGCAACAGGATTTTCTTCTAATCACTTACTGCTAACCGGAACGGGACTCATGCCGGATCATACCCGTAGTCGGAAGCGCTGTATCTTGCCGGATTCATTTCGTGGCAATACTTCAACCAGGTGAACGATACGTGGATACTTGTATGGCGCCAATTGCGCTCGAACGTGTTTCTGCAGTGCGTTAACAAACTCGGACACTTTCGGTGGTTGTGATCGTGGCACCACAAATGCTGTGACCGCCTCACCCCTGCCCTCATCAGGCGTGCCGATTACCGCGCATTCCGCTACATCAGGGTGTTCGAGCAGCGAGTTTTCGACTTCTATTCCGGAAATGTTGTAACCCGAGGAAATGATCATGTCATCAAGCCGGCTATGGTACTGCACGTATCCATCCTCACTTAGCGCACAGGCATCGCCCGTTATATTCCATCCGGCCTGAACGTAGTCAGACTGACGCGGATCATCCAGGTAACGGCAGCCGGTCGGGCCTTTAACCGCAAACCGGCCAATTTTTCCCGCCGGCAGGCGGGCTCCGGCCTGATCCAGAATCGCCAGTTGATAACCGGGAAATGCAGGACCAATAAAACCTGGACGAATACCATCACCAGTAGAACCAGCAAAAGCATGTAGAAGCTCGGTTGAGCCCAGAAACTCCGTCAACTGAATATCCGTTTTTTCGCGCCAGGCCTCGCGCACCTTAAGCGGTAACGACTCGCCTGAGGAAATGGCAAGCCGAAGACTGCGCACATTAATCGGCATATCGCTCAGGACCATGCGCTGATAAAAACTCGGCACCGTGAAGCAGATGCTCGCCCGGTGTTTCTCTATCGCTGTGAGCAGTTCATCAGGAGAATAACTTGGATTAAGTACCGCGCTGCTTCCGCTGAAGAGGGGAAACAGCAACAATCCTCCGAGTCCGAAGGTAAATGCCAGCGGCGCGGTGCCGATAAACACGTCCTCAGGCCTGGCCGCAATCATCTTGGCAGCCACGATCTCACATACCGCGATCACATCACGATGGAAATGAATCGTTGCTTTAGGTCGGCCCGTGGTGCCAGAGGTGAATCCGATCAGGGCAATATCGTTGCTTAAGGTCGGGTAGATTGGAAAACGGTCCGGCATACGCTCCATACGGCGTTGAAGTTCGCCATTTCCCTGTTGGTCGAATTTCAATATCGGGCAATCAATCGTTACCGCCTCGCAGGCTGACTCAAGTTCAATGGCCATCGAGCCTTCGCAAATGGCAACCCCAGGCCGGGACATTTCTAGAATCGCTTGCAGTTCCTTTGCGCGCAGTAAAGAGAGCGTAGTAACCGCGATCGCCCCGTTCATTTGAACGGCCAGCCATAGCGCGATGAGCGTGGGGGAGTTGGCGCCACGCAACAGAACCCTGTTACCGGACTCGATGCCGAAATCATTCCTGAGCACCCCAGCCATGCGACAGGCGCGACTGTAAAGCTCCGAGTAGCTCCACATATAACCATCTGCTCGCAACGCTATCGCTTCTCCCACTCCTGAGGCGATGTGCTGCTCAAGCAGAGGTCGCACACAATTGAGCTCAAATTGATTAATAAGATGGTCCGGCAGGATGAGTTCCGGCCACGCATCTCCTGGCGGTAACCGCTCGTGGACAAACCGGTCTACCTGCCCGACGCCTCTCACTCGGTGCGATCCGCTTCCGGGCGAGGTTCTAATGGTTCCCAATCTGGGGCGACCAGACGGCGTTTGCCGTCTCGGCTCAATAATACCCCTGGCGCATCCCGCTCGATACGGTCCCATAGCTGGCATGTCACCTGCTTGTGTTTCTGATCGAGACCTTCACAGTAATTGGTGTACTCACAGGTCCGTATCTGATCGCCGAAACCGCACTGCAGTTTGCGTACCCAGTCTGGATCGGCAAGACTCTGTCGAGCGGTCGCGACAATGTCCGCTATGTGTTCCTGCAAAACCCTCTCCGATATTTCGAAGTTATGGATTCCTCCTGCGGCGATAATCGGAGTCAGGTAACCGGCATCCCGCACCGATGTTCGAATACACTTAGTTGCGGAAAAATTGCGTCCGAATGGACCGAACGAATCGGACAGATACTGCGGCATGCATTCGTAACCACTTTGACCGGTATAAGGATAGGCCGCCTGACCGATCCTTGGCTGTTTGGCATCGTCAAACTTGCCGCCACGGGAGAGCGACAGAAAGTCCATGCCCAGACGGGCAAACTCACTGGCAAAATAACAACCGTCGCTCAATGAACTTCCCCCTTCAATGCACTCATCGGCAAGGAATCTGACCCCAACCACAAATTTGTCTGATACACGCCGGCGAACCTGTTCGAAGACTTCTAGCGGCAGGCGCAGTCTGTGTTGCTTTACACCACCATATCCGTCGTTTCGAGTATTAGTTGCCGATAAAAACGACGCCATGGTATAGGCATGGGCATAGTGCAGTTCTACCCCATCCATTCCGGCCTGCTCTGCGCGCCGGGCTGCATCAGCAAACAGTTCGGGCAGCACCTCTGGCAGTTGCCGAATGTGCGGCAGGTGTAAATCGGTCACCCGTTCTCGGTATCCAAGCATCAGGGACTCCCAATCACGCGTATTCAAAACCTTTTTCAGTGCATCGTCATCCATGTTTAGTAACGCGTTTCGCACCTCCGCCTCTTCACTTCCCACTAATCCAAGGGTGCGCCGAATCCGTGGCGATATCTCGAGAAACCGGGTGATGTATTTGTCACGTGAAGGCCGTCTTCGAATTGCGAGGAAATCAATCAGCTGAATAAAAAGGCGGGTCTGTCCCCCACTCTCACGATTCACGCGTTCAACCAGCTTTTCAATTCCCGGGATAAACCTGTCATGCCCGATTCTGAGCAGTGGCCCTGAAGGAACGTCGCGGATGCCGGTCGCCTCTACCACGATCGCCGCCGGACGGCCGCGGGCAAATCGACCGTACCAGGCGAGCACCTCTTCCGTCATCTCCCCTTCTTCGGTGGCACGCCATGGCACCATCGCAGGGACCCAGGTTCGATTGCGTATATTCAGGCGTTCAAACTCAAGGGGAGAGAACAACAGCGAATCCGCAATTTCCCGGGACCCCGGCAACTTGCCTTGGGAGGACTTCCAGCGAATCCTGTCAGCGGGCTTCCACATTTTTTACTTTGAGATGCTGTTTGATCGTCACGTCGCTTTGCTGGCATTCATTTTTAGTATCTTATCAACAATACCGGATCGTAAAACTGAAATCTCAAACTATCTCTTGGTTTCTGAAACACCCGCTTTATCGTTGTGAAACATCAAGATCGCTACCTTTACATTTTATATTTACGGTGGTCCGTAAGACCTCTTCTTTAAAGTATGTCCGAAATTAAAACTGGCAACCGCTTCGATACCCGGATTGACGACAGTCAGTTCAGGCAGATTTATAATGCCGGACATGCTGTAAGCATACTGCTCGTAAGACTTTACATTGTGCCAGGATAGATCCATCATACGTTTAACCGCAGTCGCTGAATCTATGAATCAACCCCTCTCACGCAGAACGTTTCTGCAGCGCGCCGCTGGAATTAGTGCCGGAATCGGCTTGAACGTTTTGCCCTTGCACGCCGATAGTGTAAAGACATTCGAATTGTCGCCCAAGCCTGGGCGCGCGCAGTTAGTGCCGGAGCAATATGGCGACACGGCCGTATGGTGCTTCAATGACCAGGTTCCTGGTCCGGAGCTGCGGGTAAAACAAGGTGATCGTGTTCGCATCAGGGTGCATAACAGGCTGGATGAACAGACCACGGTGCATTGGCATGGGATGAGAGTTCCTAACAGTATGGATGGAGTACCCTACCTGACTCAGACACCTATCAATGCGGGACAACAATTTGAATACGAATTCGACGCGCTCGATGCCGGCACATTCTGGTATCACCCGCACCAGCAAAGCTCTGTCCAAGTTGGCCGCGGCCTTTACGGCGCCCTAATCGTCGAGGAAGCGACACCAAATCCATTCGATCGGGATCTCACCTGGGTGCTGGATGACTGGCGTCTGGCGCGCAGTGCCCAGATTGTCGATGACTTTGGCCACGGTCATGATCTCAGTCACTCGGGACGCATCGGTAATACGGTAACCGTCAATGGCAAATTACAGGAAATATTCGATGTTCATGCAGGCGAGCGCATCCGACTTCGACTGATTAATGCCGCAAATGCCAGGATATTTGCGCTTAGGTTCGGGGGACACGATCCGAAAATAATCGCGATGGACGGACATCCGGTTACGCCTCATTCACCACAGGATAGTCGGATAGTGATCGGTCCTGGCATGCGGGTCGACCTGGTGCTGGACATGTCGGCAGATCCCGATCAACGACACACGATCACTGACGAATACTACCCGAATCAAGCTTATGCGCTGACTGATCTGGTTTACTCAAATTCACCTGTGCGTGACCGGCCTGCTGATTTGAAAATAGAGCTACCGCCGAATCCGCTAGCAGAACCCGAACTCAATGCCGGGATTCCTCACGAAATTGCGTTCGAAGGTGGCGCCATGGGATCTATGGGCGGGGCCATGATGGATGGTGCCTGGCAGGATATTCGGAGCATGGCCCACGATGGTAAGTTCTGGGCCATTAACGGTGTTGCCGCGACTGGACACATCATGGACCCAATGCTGAACTTAGAAAGGGATAGAACCTATATTCTCACGCTAAAAAACCGCACCGCCTGGCCTCACCCCATGCACCTGCATGGTCATTCGTTTCGTGTACTTTCCCGCAATGGCGAACCTACTGCGTACCGCCAATGGCAGGATACGGTCCTTCTGGAGAGTGAAGACCAGGTAGAAATCGCTTTTGTCGCAGACAATCCTGGCGACTGGATGTTTCATTGTCACATCCTCGAGCACCAGGCAAGTGGCATGATGGGAGTCATACGGGTGACATGAATTTGCGGAATCCAATCCTTTTGAGCGCTCTATTGCAACGGTAAGCCGGATCGTAACCACTAGTGCGATTTATTCTCAGATATGTCAAATTTCGGGAAAATTAACTAAATTAGCCTGCGGCGCTTTGCTCGCTCCGGCGCACAATGCACGATTCAAAATCAAGGCTTTTTTAGACAAAGTGTCAATTTCTTGATCTTGATCAAGTTTCGCTGAATCAGCTAAAAACCTTATAAAGCCAAATGTTATTGTTTGGCTGCCGCTAACGAGGGTTGACCTAATGAACAATAAAAATTCGGCCTATAACAGGCCTTCTCTGGTTTTTCTACTGCTTTTTCTCACGTTTTTGTCGCTTCCCGCATCAGCAGCTACCGGCTGTCTGACCTGCCACGAGGGTATCGAATCTATACGTGCGCCTGAAACAGCGATGATGGCACTGATCAAGGCATTGGGAACCGGGCACGGCGACCCTGAGGGCTGCGTGATGTGCCACGGTGGGGACCCCACTGCGACTGAAGCCGACGCGGCGCACAGCGGTTCTCCAGAAGCGCTTAAAGCGGCCATGGGTCCACAGTTGTTCTACCCTGATCCCGGCGCTATGGACGTCAATCCATTCACCTGTGGCCAATCCGCCTGTCACGCAGGTTACGGCGAACGTCTGGAAAAGGCGCTGATGAACACCGAGGCCGGTAAAATACAGGGCAATCTGCATACCTGGGGTATTCCCGAGGTCCAAAGCTATAAAGTACCCTGGGGCAACTACGATGTGGTAGACGAAGATGGCCCTATACCTTCTGTCGGGACCGATGAGTACAAGGAATACATGACAGCCATGATCGCCGCGCACAAGGAGCAATTCCCTACTGAACTCAAGCAGGTTCCCCAGCCCACGGTGGAAGAAATAGAAGCGGACCCTAAACTCGCCGGCTTTACCTATCAGCGACAGCAGTGTCAGCGTTGTCACGTCACGGTCAAGGGCCGGGAGAAGCGCGGCGATTTTCGCGGCCAGGGGTGCTCCTCTTGTCACATCCCATACAGCAATGACGGTTTCTACGAGGGCAACGATCCGACCATCGACAAGGATCAACCAGGCCATTTACTCACGCACCAGATTCAAGGTACTCGGGAATCTGTGGTTAAACATGGCGATGTCGAATACTCCGGAATTCCGGTGGAAAGCTGTAATTCCTGCCACAACCGTGGCAAGCGTATCGGGGTAACCTATCAGGGTCTGATGGAATTCCCTTACGGCTCGCCCTACACTGAGTCAGGCGGTAAGCAGCCTAAACTGCATACCAAAAACTATCTGTTTATTTCTGATGATCTGCACCATCAGATCAAGTCGAGGCCGGAAAATCCCGAAGGCGGGTTGTTATGTCAGGACTGTCATACTTCGATCGACATGCACGGTGACGGCAATATATTCGGTACCACTCTCGCGCAGGTCGAAGTGGAGTGCCAGGACTGTCACGGCACCCCTAATAAATACCCCTGGGAGCTGCCTCTTGGTCATGGCGAGGAGTTCGGAAATAAGCTGAGCGACAAGCCTCGCGGTCTTTCCGACAGTGCTGGGTTAGAAGCTTCCTTTGCCACGCTTTATCCGAAACGGGAAGGATATCTAAAAACCGCACGAGGCAATCCGTTTGGCAATGTGGTGAAAGAAGGTAACGGTGCGATTCTGCACTCTGCTACCGGCAATGACTTTAAGATTCCATTACTAAGGCAGCTCAAGGATGACAACGCGTGGGCCAGCCCTAGCGCAGAAGTTGCGATGGCCAGTGTGGAAAAACACGCCGACAGTCTCGAGTGTTATTCGTGCCATGCGTCATGGGTACCGCAGTGCTATGGCTGTCACGTCAAGGTGGATTACGGTAAGGACAAAGACGGTAAGCCGTTACAGGATACGGACTGGATCGCATCCGGTAGTGAACGCAACCCTGACGGGTCCACCGCCGAATCCCCGCTCGGCACCAAAGGCATCCAGAGCCCGGGCAAGGTCAGCGAAACCCGGTCTTACCTGCGCTGGGAGGAACCCGTTCTCGGAATCAACGGTGAAGGTCGCGTGACACCACTGATGCCCGGCTGCCAGGTGTTATGGACTGTTATTGACCGTGAGGGTAACACCCTGGTTCATAACGATATGGCGGAATCCGAGGATGAACGCGAAATGCTTGGCCAGGAGCGCACACCACTCGGTATCGACATGGCGCCGGTGCAGCCTCACTCAGCTCAACGTAAGGCGCGTACTTGCGAATCCTGTCACAATAACCCGAAAGCGCTGGGCTACGGTATCTCTGGAGGCGTATTCCAGGCCAGTTATCCTGTCGACATCGTCGAGGACCTGATCGACCAAAAAACAGGCAAAGTCATTCCGAAACGCCACCAGATTCAGGTTGCGGCAATCCCCAAACTCGATTTCGACTGGTCAACTATTATCAAGGACGGTCAGCAGGTACAGACCGTGGGGACCCACTGGCCACTGTCTAGAGCGCTACCTAAAGAAGTCAGAGACGGTATGGAACGCACGGGCTTGTGTCTAGGGTGCCACCGGGAAATGACCAATGCTGAGCTTTGGCAAAAAGTTTCCAAGCCCGGAACCTTGACCGATGATGAGCATATCGAAATGCTGAACAAGCTGCTCAAGAGCTACGCTGAGACCAAGTAGTATAATTAAGCTTTTAATCGTTGAAAGCCGGCGGGAGAAATTCCGCCGGCCTGCTAACCCGGAACCCAGCTATTGTGATCGATCTCTCTTCCATCCCGATTTTGCGATGGCCGCTCGTCGTCGTTTTATCTTCAGCCCTTCTTTTGTCGGCCTGCGACCAGCCTGAAAAGACACCCATTCGGCCTACTGACCAAATTGACAATAACGCTCTGAGTCAAAGCAACCCTGCGGCCGATGACGACAACAGCTTAGGCCAGCTTGCGGAACAGCTTTCAGCCGAATTAGCAGGTTCATCCAAACCCTCAAAAACCGGAGATCGGCCACATGGCGCTTACGATCCACATAAGACGCTAACGTCTGATCAACATATCACGGTGGCGTTACAGCATAAGGCTGAAGGTAGAATGGCGTTAGCCATTGATACGCTGACTCAGGCACTTGCCAGTCAAGGAGAAAACTTTCGATTGCTTGCAGTGCGTAGCAGCCTGTTACTCGAATCCGGTCAGTTAAGCGAAGCATTAAGAGATATGAACGCTGCGCTCGTACTTGCTCCAGAAGAGGCAGGACTTCTTGTTAATCGCGCAGAGGTATACCGCCAGTTCGGTCGCACGGCTGAAGCCATGGCGGACCTCGACCAGGCTGTCTCAGTTAATGACACCATGGTTGCGGCATATTTCAATCGTGGCACATTACACTATCAAAATGGGGATCATGAAAAAGCGCTTAAGGATTTCAATCGCTGCATCGAGATCAACCCTCATGCCGCCGGCCCTTACTTCAACCGCGCAGCGGTTCTGGATATTATGGGTCAGCAGGAAGACGCAATTGCCGATATTCGTCATTTCATGGATCTTATCGATAACGAAGAGTGGCGACAAAAAGCCGAGGAGCTGCTGCAAAGTTGGAATACTGCCCCTAATACAAGCACCGACACACCAAGCCAGGCGACAAACAATTCTTGATTGCTGTGAGACCAAAATCAAGCAAACTCATCACCCTGCTGTTCTCACTTTGCGTCTGTGCGGCTGCACAGGCGACGGTAACATTCGAGGATCTACTGGACGAATCTGCTCTTGATTTTTCCAATCCTGCGAGCCTTAACGAGGTTGAGCCCCAGATGAACGAGGTGCTTCCCTATGAAAGGGCTCATCAACTGTCAGGGGGCGACCTTGAAATTCGCTACGCAATTCGGCCGATTTCGCGAGTCCAAATCGAATACGAAGACCCACATAACGCGGCACCGGACCCAAATCATATTTTTCCTCTACTTTTTCAAACGCTGGTTGCGGACTTAGCGGCAAATCGAAACAGTCCAACACAGGAATATTCATTGGAGCAGGCGCAGGAGGAGTTTAATGCAGACTGGGCGGCCGCTGCGACCTTCGATGTAGTAGACAACTTCAGTCATCAATACCGTCAGGCATTGATGATCGCAATGCACAAAAATCACAAGGCCGATGCCTACATCATTTTTCTATTCGACGACTACCCAAGCGTGAAATCGGAGATCAAGCAAAACATGCGGAATCTGAGGTTTAAATAGGTCCCTGCGCGCTCCGCAAACACGCACACCGGCTAATTGTTCCGCGTTAGATTCAATTAGTGGAAGGAATCAGTCTTGGGTTCCAGAATACAGCACCTTTCTTTTTGGCCTCCTTAACAATCTGCTCACCGGTCCAGGCTTTCTGCTGGTCCAGATAGCCTTCCTTCATGACTCGAACCACGAATGCATCGGCGCGCTTTAAATCTCTGCTCAATACTGCGCGCCGAATATCCAGGGGCGTATTGCCAAGATATATCCAGTCATAATTACGAGTATCATTCCGATCAGCCTGAATCTGGTACAGCACATAGGCGCCCAGCGGATCGGACTGAACCTTAAATGGAACAGTTTTAACCGATGAAGCACAGCCAGCGAGGACCACTACTAGGGCGCAAATAAAAAATCTTTTACTTGTCTGAATGAATTTCATATTTATTCGGTAACCTTGATTAATTTGAATTGAACCAGTTGAGGATTTGTACGAGCATCTTTTTCCGACTTGTAGTCGAGAGACAACCAGAACGATTTAACGGCGTCCTGATATCCTTCCTTTTGCATGCGCACGTTCATATATTTACGCTTGACCTTTCCACTTCGCCATAGAAACTGGACTGGCGTTACACCAATTACCGAACCGTCCTCCATATCAAACACCTGCACGGCGTCAGGGCTACTGTCGAACGCGGCAGCACCATAGTTTGTGACACAACCTCCCAAGCCGAGCAGTAACATTACAAAAACTACCGATTTGAGAAACGCAATAAATAGTGAGTGGTTCATAGTGACGGTGTGCAGAAGTTATTAAAAACAAACAAGGTTATCGTCCTTTTCCAGAAACCTAAAACCGATGATATCAGGGATTACAATGCTGGCTTTTTACTCAGTAGCGTAACCGCCTGAGCAGTTACCCTAATCTAAATCGTTCCGTAAAAACAACTGTCTCAATTTGACAACAGAAAAGATTGCCCAGCGCAGTAGGCAACACCTTAACAGGTGTTAACCGGGGTCATTCTAGCGCTCTAACAACTACAGCATTAGTCTCTATTATTCTGTTTAAACACATTTTTGATCCCGTCGCAAATTCGATTCCAGCGCATCTATAACCGCACTAATTACCTATATATGGCGCACAAGCTCTAAGTATAGTTTAGTGGCCGAATTTCTGCAGTTTCCAGGTGTTTCTGCTCACGATGTCGACTAGCGTCTTGTCGAGCAAACGCAGTTTGAAGTATCTGCAGAATATCTCCGTGAGCAATCAACAGTATCGTGCTGTCACAATACAACCGATCGAGTTCAACCACCAGTTGAGTAACACGAGCCATTACGGCGCTTGCACTTTCTACATCGTTTTCGGTATGAGATGGATCAATACGATCTAAATCCCACACCTTTGGATAAACCAAATCACTGCCACGATCATATCGACCAAAAAAACGTTCTCGTAACCGAGTGTCCTGTACCACCGGGTATTCGCATTCCAGAGCTTTTTTTACCATCTCCGCAGTCTCTCTTGCACGTTTAAAATCGGAGCTCACTACGCGCGTAGTTTTATCGAGACCGTGTTTTGCAGCCAGCGATTGCGCTACCTGTTCTGCACCCTTGGCGCTCAATCCATACTGCGCGACACCCAACTCCGGTGCACTGATAATGATACCGGCGGCATTGGCCTCGCTGTGACCATGTCGCATGGCATAGAATTGATTGCTTAGTGAACCGAGCGCAAGTAATCTGTTTACCATCTGAAACCTCCTGAGCTCACTCAATTGTAACGGTTGACTTGAGCAATTGGGCTTCTTATTCTTTTAACAAGCTTTTCACTATGAAACGATGACTTCCGATCAGATTCTTATCTTCGCAATATTAGGCATTACGATGTCTCTGTTTATATGGAATTACTGGAGATACGATGTGGTCGCAGGATTTGCTTTGGTCTCAGGAGTGTACGTCGGCGTGGTGCCGGAACACGAGGCTTTCCATGGCTTCGGGCATCCTGCAGTAATTACCGTTGCGTGTGTATTAGTTATCAGCCAGGCTTTACAGGCATCGGGTATTGTTGAGGTATTTTTACGCTATCTTGCGTTTGCCCGACGCCGGTTCACCACTCAGATACTCGCTAACTGCGGTATTACCGCCCTCCTTTCTGCGGTTATGAACAATATCGGCGCCCTGGCGTTGATGATGCCTATTACTATGCGTGACGCACGCAAAGCCCGACGTCCTGCCTCACTCATGCTTATGCCACTGTCATTCGCCAGCCTCCTGGGTGGCCTGATAACCTTGATCGGGACGCCGCCTAATATCGTGATCGCTACATTCAGAGCGGAAAATTCTGGCGAGGCATTCGGAATGTTTGACTTCACACCAGTTGGTCTGACGGTAGCGGTGGCAGGTATTTTGTTTATTGTTTTTGTTGGCTGGCGACTTTTGCCCGCCAGGCATCGCCACCTAGATCAGGGGGACGAAGAAAACTTTCAGCTTACTCCGTATATGACTGAGATCAGGATTCCTGCTGAATCCAATCTGGCGAACAGTACGGTTGGCGCACTCGAACAGATGTGCGAAAACGATATCAGTGTCGTCGCATTTATTCGCGATGGGCATCGGCGTATCGCGCCCCCTACCAGTGCACCGCTTTATGCAGGAGATGCACTGATTCTTGAAGGAGATACCGATGCACTCCAGCCCCTGTTTGAAAACCCGGGGCTGGTGGAAGCCGGCGCTGAAGTAGTGGCGAGCGAATGGTTGAATTCCCCAGATATCCGCGTGATCGAGGCGGTGGTAATGCCGAATTCTGCGATTACCGGTGTGTCCATGCGAGGACTGGATATGCACCGTCGCTTCGGTGTAAACCTTCTGGCAGTGGCGCGAGAAAGCGGCGCGTCAAGGGTGCGCTTGAAACATGTCAAATTCAGGACTGGAGACGTGCTGTTACTCCAGGGCGAGAACCAGGCTCTGGAACAGATGTGCGCGACGCTTGGCTGTCTCGCAATCAAGAATCGTGGAGTAAGGATCACAAACCGTCGTGGCACTATCCTGACGCCGTCATTATTTGCACTGGGTATCGCAGCAACTGCGATTGGCTGGGTACCGGTCCATATGGCGTTTATGACCGTTGTCGGGGCCCTGGTTATGCTTCGAGTGATTTCGCTGCGTGAAGCGTACCGCAGTATTGAATGGCCCGTGATTATCCTGCTCGGTTTCTTAATTCCTGTTGGCGAAGCTTTACAATCTACTGGGGCAACTGACCTGATTGCTAGCGGTATCATTGGCGCCGGAAACCAGATCCCAATATGGCTGCTCCTCGGCTTGCTGATCGGCATATCGATGTTATTGTCTGATCTTGTTCACAACACACCCACCGCGGTACTCATGGCACCCATTGCTTTCAGTATTGCAACCGGACTTAACCTGCCAGCCGACGCCTTTCTCATGGCGGTCGCGATTGGCGCCGCTTCACCCTATTTAACCCCGATTGGGCATCAGTCGAACACACTGGTTCTAGGGCCCGGGGGCTATCGTTTTAGCGATTACTGGCGCATGGGTTTACCGCTTGATCTGGTGATTATCTCGGTGGCTGTACCCACCATTATTTGGGTGTGGATGTGAGGACATCTCAGCGCTGTTGCATTGAAACATAGAGAAGTAGCGAAAATTAAAAATTGTTATACTGCTCCGGACAAACAATCATCATTGAAAACCACCAGGAGAATAATCAATGCTTAAAACCAACATATTTTTCAGTCAGGTAGTAGCGCTTGCCGCCGCAGCCTGCTTTTCCCTGTTTGCCTACGCCGAAGATTGCCCGCGCGGCACACTCGATGAACAATATTGCGACCGCGACGGTGACCTTGTGGCGGATTTACCTCTTGATCAAAGCCAGTGGGTCGACCCGGAAACGATCATTTTCTCCTACACTCCGGTTGAAGATCCGGCTGTGTATGCCAAGGTTTGGGATGGATTTATTAATCACATGGCCGAAGTAACCGGTAAAAAAGTAGTGTTTTTTCCGGTGCAGTCTTATGCAGCCCAGTATGAAGCGATGCGCTCTGGCCGCTTGCATGTTGCCGGGGTTAACACCGGCGGCAATCCCGTCGCGGTGTCCTGTGCAGGCATGGTGCCATTCGCCATGATGGCTTCTAAAGACGGCTCTTTCGGCTACGAGATGGAGATCATCGTTCCAGCGGACAGCGACATCACCACTCCAGCCGATATCAAGGGACGTTCTCTTGCTTTTACTTCCCCGACTTCCAATTCAGGATTCAAAGCGCCGTCTGCACTGCTGAAGTCGGAGTTTGGTCTGGAAGCGGAAAAGGATTTCGCCACTGCGTTCTCCGGCAAACATGATAATTCAATTCTGGGGGTTGCCAATAAGGATTATGAAGCCGCGGCAATCGCCAATTCGGTATTAATCCGTATGATTGATCGCGACGCGGTTGATCCAGACAAGATCAAATCGATCTACAAGTCCGCAACTTTTCCAACAACCGGATATGGTCATGCACACAACCTGCACCCGGCGGTCGTTGCAAAAATCAAACAGGCTTTTTTCACCTTCCCTTGGGAAGATTCAGAGTTACAGAAAGAATTTAAAAAAGAAGGCAGTTTCGTATCAATCCATCACAAGTCCGACTGGGCTGTGATTCGCAAGATCGACACTGCTAACGGCGTCTCCTACGACTGCAAATAGTTTTACATTTTCGACATAGCGGTCGGGAGTATCTCGACCGCCTGGTTCCAATAACAAGTAAAATTTTAAGCTTAAGGAGCGCCAGCTATGCTGCGTATTGAAAACCTGGTCATGCAGTACAAAACCGGTGACCAGGCGCTTAAGAACGTCAACCTGGAAGTTCCGAACGGCCAGGTTATGGCCTTGATCGGACCCTCAGGGGCCGGTAAAAGCACATTGATCAGATGTGTCAATCGACTTGTAGAACCCACCTCAGGAAATATTCATCTAGGCGGCATTCAGCTAAATAAACTCGGCACCAGGGAACTGCGCAAGGCGCGCAGGCGTATGGGAATGATATTCCAGGAATATGCCCTGGTCGAACGTTTGTCGGTTATGGAGAATGTTTTATCCGGACGCTTGGGGTATGTCGGATTCTGGCGCAGTTTCTTCCGCAAGTTCCCGCAAAAAGATATCGATGAAGCGTTTCGACTACTGGAACGAGTTGGGCTCGATCATATGGCCGACAAACGTGCCGATGAACTTTCCGGTGGACAACGTCAACGGGTCGGCATCTGCCGTGCTTTAATCCAGGACCCCGAACTCTTACTGGTCGACGAACCAACCGCGAGTCTAGATCCTAAGACCTCGCGTCAGATCATGCGATTGATCTGTGAGCTTTGCGAAGAACGGCATCTCGCTGCAATCATCAATATACACGATGTACTGCTGGCCCAGATGTTTGCGCGCCGAATCGTCGGACTGCAACTCGGTGAGATTGTCTACGACGGCCCGCCCGACGGTCTGACTTCCGACGTATTGACTCAGATCTATGGCGAAGAAGACTGGGAAGCGACAATACAGAAGGTTGAAGAAGAGGAGAATGGAAGCGAGGAACAGCCGGCAGTATGAGCACCTCCCGCAACTGGAAACGACCCCCTTTCATTAAAAACCCGACCTTGCGGTGGGGCCTGGTATTGGGTGCAGCCATATATCTGGCACTCGCCTTCGGCACCATGGAGGTCAACTGGTCCCGGGTTGCGGAAGGTGCGACACGTGGAAAACGTTTCATTGCCGCTTTCTTCCCACCTGATTTCTCTTCTCGCCTGGACTCCATATCAGACGGTATTTATGAAAGCCTGTGGATGACAGTAACCTCCACGGTAATCGGTATTGCGCTATCCATTCCGGTAGGACTTGGTGCCGCCCGCAACTTGGCATACAAACCCGTGTACTATTTTTGTCGGGGAATTCTTGCTGTCTCGAGAACGTTTCCCGAAGTCATACTGGCGATCTTCTTCGTTAAACTATTCGGATTTGGCCCGTTCGCGGGATTTCTGGCGTTGAGCGTGGGCACAATCGGCTTCTACGGCAAACTGCTGGCGGAAGATATTGAAGACATGGATCCTGTCCAGGCTGAGGCAATCAAAGCGACAGGGGCTCGTTGGCTGCAGTGGCTAAATTACGCTGTACAACCTCAGGTTATGCCGCGCATGATCGGTCTTGGAATGTACCGCCTTGATATTAATTTTCGCGAATCAGCAGTGGTCGGTATTGTTGGAGGTGGTGGCATAGGCGCAACGCTCCTGACCTCGTTCGACCGCTACGAGTTCGATTCAGCAGCTGCTATTCTAATGATCATCATTGGCATAGTGATGATGGTTGAGTATTCCTCCGGGTATATCCGGCGCTGGGTGCAATAGTGCCAACCAAGCTGCATTTAGGCACACGCGTCTGGCAGCGGCGTGCAACGCCCAGGCAGTTTGCTTTATGGGGGGCCTGGCTTCTGGGTGTCGCCATTTTTATGTATTGCTGGCGATTAATATCTGAAAGGACCATCTGGATGTTTGTAGACGATGCACATCGCCAGGCGGCAGATCTGGCCGAGCGCATGGTGCCGCCAAAGTGGTCCTACATGGAAAAATTATGGATGCCGATTTGGGACACACTCAACATTGCCACCTTGGGAACTGCGCTCGCTATCATCATGGCCTTCCCGATCGCGTTCTGCGCCGCTCGCAACACCACACCCAGCAAAATTTTTGTGCGACCGATCGCTCTGTTTATCATCGTTTCCTCACGATCAATAAACAGCTTGATCTGGGCTCTGATGCTGGTCACATTGATTGGCCCAGGTGTAATGGCTGGAGTCATCGCGATCGGCCTTCGTTCTATCGGTTTTTGCGCCAAGCTTCTATACGAAGCAATCGAGGAAATCGATCCTAGCCAGGTCGAAGCAATCACCGCCACCGGAGCCAGCGGCGCGCAAAAACTGTCTTACGGAATTGTGCCGCAAATCCTTCCCGCCTTTGCTGGCATCAGCGTGTTTCGGTGGGACATTAATATTCGCGAATCGACTGTACTTGGGCTTGTTGGTGCCGGGGGAATCGGTCTCCAGCTAGACGCCTCCATTTCCACCCTGGCATGGACGCAGGTCTCTATGATACTGCTGGTGATACTTGGAACCGTGATTGTCAGTGAGTGGATTTCAGCAAAAATCCGCCACGCAATCATCTAAAGTAAAAGTCAACTCGGTTCAGCGTTGCTTAGGCTTTGATTCGGGTGCTGTAGATAAATTTCATGGCTCATTGCAGCGTTCTTTTTACAGCCGTGCTACTAGGCGTTGCCCTTGTTTTTGCCATTGCCTGGGATCCGTGATGCTCAATCATTTTCCAGGTACCTTCCAGGCATCGATAAATGTTTGTCGCCGTCACCTCAACTCTGCCATCATTTTGTATAAGAATTTCTCGCACTACATGCACGGCTATATCGTCAGTTGCCATACGCGTGACCCGCTCATATTCTATATCCACTGAATCCCCTGCAGTCAGTATTCTTGCCCAGCTATTCATCACTGCAGCGTGCCCAACCAATGCAGGAGCCCCGGGGTGAATACAGACCACATCGGCCTCTGCCCAGACCGCCCCCATGTCCTGAACACTGCAAGACGCGAAGGCTGCGTAAAAAGCATCCTCTGCCAGTTCTGAAGAACTTAGTTTAGTCATAGTAAACCTTTCATTAATTCTACCCCTAAAATTCTACATCCCACTCGTATCCGGAATACATTAAGCACTAGTAGCGCACCGGTAAAGAAAAGTCGAGCCCAGTGGGCTAAACTCCAAGCTGTTAATTACACCAGAGACCTTGATGAAAAGCATCCACCTGCCGGGCAATCGTGAGGTCCATGTCCTCGGCCAGGGGACCTGGTTCATGGGTGTCGATGCCACCAAGCGACGGCAAGAAGCCGATGCGCTGCGCTACGGTCTGGATCTCGGTTTGACGCTCATCGATACCGCCGAAATGTACAACGATGCCGAGCTGGTAGTGGCTAAAGCGCTTGAGGGTCGTCGCAATGAAGCCTTCGTTGTCAGCAAAGTTTTACCAACTAACGCCTCCAAACAAGGCACTCTCAGGGCGTGCGAAACAAGTTTATCAAGGCTCAATATCGAATCCATCGATCTCTATCTGCTGCATTGGCCTGGCCCTTATCCAATTGAAGAGACTCTGGAAGCTTTCGGGCGACTAGTGACGCAGGGGAAGATATCTAGGTACGGTGTCAGCAACCTAGACATCAATCAGATAAACGAAGCTTGGGCCGCGCCGGGAGGAGATCAGATTGCAACCAACCAGGTGCTTTACAATTTGCGCCACCGTGGAATTGAATGGGACCTTCTTCCCTGGTGCCGAGAACACCATCTCCCAATTATGGCCTATTCACCATTTAACCAGGGACGTCTATCGACTGAAATCTTAGAAAAGATCGGTGTCAGACACAATGCAAACGGTTTCCAGATCGCACTGGCGTGGTTGCTGGAACAGGACGGAGTGATAGTGATTCCAAAAGCGGCTGACAAGGCACACATCGACCAGAATCATGCGGCTCTGGATATCCAGCTTAGCTACGATGAGTTAAAGCAGATTACTGAGGCTTTTCCTTGTCCTGATCACGCGGTTCCACTGCAAATGCTATAGAACATAGTTCGTCCCAGCTTTGCAGCATTCACGCTACAAACATTGTTCAGCACCTGAGCGGTAATTCCGGGACCGAGTCTCCACATTCTGCACCGGGGAGTTCCAACCTCCTCTATCCGTTAATTCGGGAAACTGCTGCTCAAATCGCTTTGCAATCCCAAGGTTGTATTGGTAAAAAGGTTCTCCATGCCCATAGCAGTTAATACCAAGAACTCCGATATGCGAGATCTCATGGGCAAGGTGAGCAAGCCGCAGACAGTGCTGCTTGCGCGGATTGATCAACAGTTTCTTATCATAGTGAGCTCCGCCACATGCTGTTTGAACGGAAACCGCTGTTTTAACGGAATCTATCTTCTTGCGCTTCTCCCCAACTTTAAGTGCGCGAATTTTTACAACACCAGCCCTTGCCGCCTCTTGAGCAAAAAATAATCTGATTTCTTCACTCTGGTGCGGATACAGTTTATCAATCGCGAACTTGAGATCATTCGGATCAACCTCCGACGTGACACATGCCTGTAAAGTGAATAAAACCATGAATAACACGATAACTTTTCGATATCCAGCGTGCAACATAAGTATTTGTTGGGGAACTTTATTTCTCATTTCTATATAAAAAGATTTACTCGGCGATCATTTCAAGACTTACCAGCTCGCGCGTATAACGCTCTTTTGGCCTCGCGTAAACTGTCTCTGTCTCACCAGACTCGATCATACGGCCATCTTTCATCACCGCCACCCTGTCAGCCATATATCGCACCACCGCCAGATCGTGGGAAATAAATATCATAGATAGCCCTTTACGTCTAACCAGTTCAAGAAGAAGGTTCAAAACCTGTGCTTGAATTGTTACATCTAAAGCGGAAACAGGCTCATCTGCGATTAGCAGTAGTGGTTCTACTGCAATAGCGCGAGCAATTGCCACCCGTTGACATTGTCCGCCGGAAAATTCATGGGGATATTTATTAGCCCATTCGGGTGATAACCCAACATCCTGCATTAACCTGATGACTTTAGCTGTTACTGCCCGGACACCTTCGGCGAGCCGATGAAGTCGTATCGGTTCAGCGATGATGTCATGTACGGTCATGCGCGGATTAAGAGAGGCATATGGATCTTGAAAAACCATCTGCACTTTTTTACGCTGCCGCTTTAAAGCTGCCCCCCTTAATCTGTGAATCCAAACATCTTCAAGTAACACCTCACCCGCATCCATTGAAACCAGGCGTAAAATAGCTTGAGACAAAGTGGTTTTGCCGCTTCCGGATTCACCAACAATACCGAGCACCTCCCCCCGCCGAACCTGGAAACTGACATTATCAACTGCTGTGAAGGGTCGATGTTTGATTGAAAAGGTGACCTTAATTCCTTTTGCACGCAGGCACACGGGAGCACCCTTGCGTAAGAATCGGTGGGCTTCAGGCTTTGCAGTGTGAGGAATGGCATCGAGTAGTTTTTGTGTATACGAATGTGCCGGAGCTGCGAACACCTGCCGCGTCTCACCTTGCTCTACTGCCACCCCCCTATCCATCACTACCAACTTGTCGGTTACCCGCCTTACAACCCCCAGATCATGAGAAACCAGAATCAACGAGACTCCGTGCTGCTCCTGCATGGTTTTTAGCAATTCGAGAATCTGCGACTGCACGGTTACATCCAGAGCCGACGTCGGTTCATCTGCGATCAATATGTCTGGCGCGGTGATGAGGGCCATCGCGATCATTGCCCTTTGACGCATACCGCCAGAAAATTCGTGTGGATACTGATCGAATCTTCGCGCGGCATCATGAATTCCAACCTGCTCCAATAGTTCAATCGCTCTGTCCTTCGCTTCCGCAACTGACGAGTGGCTGTGCAGCAACAAAGGCTCTACGACCTGATCTCCTATACGAATGTAAGGATTCATTGAGGTCATTGGATCCTGGAATACCATGCTGATACGCTTCCCTCGTATTTTCCGCAATGCTTTTTCCCTTAGCTCGAGCAGATTTGATCCTTCGAACCACGCCTGCCCACCCGATATTTTAGCTGCGGGTTGTGGCAACAATCCAAGCAATGCGTTGCAGCTAACCGATTTTCCCGAACCTGACTCCCCTACTATACCCAGCGTCTCTCCACGCTCGATATCGAAAGACAATTTATCAACCGCAGTAAATTTCCGACCACGTATACTAAAAACCACAGTCAGATTCCTAACCGAGAGAATCGGCTGACTACTCATAAATGCCTCCCGCTCCCGATGCACTGCGCGGGTCAAGCGCGTCGCGTAAACCATCACCAAGAAAATTGAGCGCAAACAGGGTAATGGAAAGCGCAAGCCCAGGGAAAATTAAAAGCCAGGGATACTCCTCCATGGTTTCGACTCCTGTGGCAATCAAAACTCCCCAAGAGCTTTGAGGCGGTTGAACACCCAGACCGAGAAAGCTTAGAAACGCTTCAAACAGCATTACCGCTGGGATCGTAAGCGTAATGTAAACAATCACAGGGCCCATAATATTCGGCAGTATATGCCGACGCATGATCTGGCCGCTTGATAATCCAGTAACAATCGCTGCACTGACAAAATCCTGACGGCGCAAAGCCTGCACCTGACCGCGCACGATCCGCGCCATTGTCAACCATTCAACCAGGCCGATGGCGAGAAACAGCAGCAGAAAGCTCTGCCCGAAAACGACCATCAGTAAAATCACGAAAATCATAAACGGCAGCGCATACAGGATATCTACTATTCGCATCATTACTGCGTCAACGCTGCCACCTGTGTATCCAGCAACTATCCCCCAAAGCACTCCCACTACCAGGGATACCGCGGTCGCAGCAAATCCTACCAGGAGTGAAACTCTGCCGCCGTACATCAAGCGCGTCAGCAGATCACGGCCAAGAGTATCTGTGCCGAGCCAGTGCGCCAAAGACGGGCCAGAGGCCCCCAATTCCAAGTCCTGGATCTCATACCCATAAGGTGCGAGCCAAGGCGTTATTAGAGAAATCGATACCAGAAATAACATCACCCAGAATCCAAACATTGCCAGGCGGTTACGCTTTAGCCGAATCCAGGCATCGTTCCACAGAGACCGTCCCCCCTCGAACTCAATATGCTCCAAGGATTTAAGCGAATCGGTCATATTTTCCGGTGCTGTAAGTTTCTGCAACTTACCTGCCTGGTAATAGAAATATTCGAAAAATTTCGATAACAATGCAAATTCACGACTACTTTGCCTGTCTCAATCGTGGATTCATCCATACCGCAAATATATCGGCCACAATATTCAACATCACAATCAAACAGGATAGCAGTATGGTCGTTCCCATGATCATGGTGTAATCCCGGTTGAAGGCGGCCTGCACATAGAAGCGCCCTAGTCCTGGTATCTGAAATATTGTCTCGACAACAAATGAACCAGTTAAAAGTCCCGCCACTGCCGGACCCGAAAAGGCAACTACCGGCGCCAGGCCTCCGCGTAAAGCATGACGGAACACCACCCCCGGCATTGATAGCCCTTTGGCCCTTGCGGTACGAATAAAATCTTGTAATAACACCTCCAGCATTCCGGCACGGGTCAATCTGGCGATATACGCAGCATAAGCCGAACCAAGGGTCACCGAAGGCAGAATTTTGTCACCTGGTGAATAGCCCCACCCCGATACCGGTAGCCACTCCAACCAGATTCCAAAAATTAGAACAAGCATTGGCCCGAGTAAAAAAGCTGGCAGACAAATACCCGTCATGGCGAGACTCATTGGCAGGTAATCTTGCAGACTATTAGGACGAACCGACGCAATCACACCAGACGCCACGCCAATTAGGAGCGCAATTACGGCCGCGTAAAATGCAAGCTCAAAAGTAATTGGGACTCCTGTGGCAATAAGCTCGGTGACACTCCGGTTCGGATAGCGAAACGATGGTCCGAAGTCCCCACGCACCAGATTTCCAAGATAGTCAACATATTGATCTAGAACCGGAGCATCGAGGTTGTATCGCTTCTCCAGATTCTTGACCACTTCCGCCGGAAGTGAACGCTCCGCGTCAAACGGCCCACCCGGCGCGGCCCGAACCAGGAAAAATGTAGCGGTGACCACGATCAACAGCACCGGGATTCCCTGCAGAATGCGAGCCAGAATTATTTTGCTCATTTGTAATTAGCCTCTTTCCGAGTAAGCACGCCCCTCTGATCAGGACACGCTCTAATCACTCTGCAGATAAACATATTTATAAGGATGGTGGTCAAGAATATTCGGGAACCAGTTCTTTACCGACGGATCTCTCAAAGCCACCCTTGTATAAGTGTAGATAGGCAGCAGTGGCGCCTCTCGATCCAGGATCATCTCCGCTTGCTCAAACGTCTGATATCTCTCTTTCTGGTCAGCCAATGATGCCGCACGCTCGATCAACTCATCGTAGTCATTGTTACGCCACCCGGTCCGATTGTTGCCCCCATCGGACAGCATCATATCGAGAAAGGTGTTCGGATCAGGATAATCTCCAATCCACCCGGCTCTAGAAATATCATAGTCGAGTTGATTGGTGCGAGATAAATATACTTTCCAGTCCGTATTGACCAGACGCACATCTATCCCAAGGCCTTTCTTCCACATTTGCTGAATTGCTTCAGCAATTCGTCGGTGTCCGTCACTTGTGTTGTATAAAAGTTCAAGCACTGGGAAACCTTCCCCTCCACCAAATCCAGCCTCGGCCAGCAATACGCGACCGTATTCTAAATCGTAGGATACCGGACTCTCCGGTGGAAAATAGCCTTGGGTATTTGGCGGCGTAAAAGAATATGCCGGTATCTGGCCTCCTTTTGTCACGGAATCGATAATAGCCTGACGATCCACAGCCAGCGATAGCGCCAGTCGCACACGCGGATCATCCAGCGGTGGCCGTGTCACATTAAAACGATAAAAATAGGTGCCAAGGTATGGGCTAATCGATATTAGGTGAGGTGCCTTGGACTGATACACTGCTATTTTTTCCGATGGCGTAGTGCTGGTCGCATGCAGGGCTCCAGTCCGAAACATACGCTCTTCGGTTTGAATATTGTCGATCGGATAAAAGCGAATCCCTGCCAATTTAACCGTTCCCGCATCCCAATAATGGGGATTCTTATCCACTTCAATAATGTAATTCAGCCGCCAGCTTTTTAATTTAAATGGGCCATTGCCCACAAAATTTCCCGGTCGCGTCCACGCACTTCCACGCTCATCCATATCGCCGAACTTCAGAATCGTCGGGGGATGAACCGGAAAAGTACTGTAATGGGCGAGTAGCGATAAAAAGTACGGTGTCGGATATTCAAGTTCAATCTCCAGAATCTTACTATCCACCGCCTTCACGCCGACCTCCGAAAAATTTAGGAGGTCTCCTTTATTGAATGCGCGTGCGTTCTTAATCGGATAGAGTTGATAGGCGTACTCTGCTGCCAAAGCAGGCGACAACATTCGTTGCCAGGACCAGACAAAATCTTGAGCGGTAACTGGATCACCATTGGACCACTTTACTGTCTCCCGAATGAAGAACGTGTACGCCCGGCCATCCGCTGAAACGATCCAGTATTCAGCCATACCGGGCACCGGTTCCAGGGTTTCTGGGTTCTCACCGACCAAGCCCTCAAGCAGGGCTGAAATGATGTTGTGCTCGGTGACACCGGTTACGATATGTGGATCCAGGTCCTGGGGTTCAGTCCCATTGCCGAGATGCAGAATCTGTTCACGGTTGCCCTGCTCAACGTTTGTTGGACCCAGATCACACCCGCCCAGAGTAAATACGATGAGAATGATACCAACACTGATTGGTATTCTGCGTTTCCGATTAATAACCGCACCCATAATCCAAAATGTGCACCACCTGTGACTTAACCACCTATTCCTCCGCAGCCAGTTTTTCAAGTTTCAGTAAGCTAACAAAGACCATTTGATACTGCATGCTAAGTATTTACCTTGCAACATTGATACTCTCCTAAGCCAGCTTGGAAAATACCCATAATGTAGCAGCCCACTCGGCTATTAAACCACTAGAAATTTCCACTTTAGAATACTAATTAAGTATTGAAACTGCCGCTGTTAATCCCACTTATCTGAACATGGATAACCCCACACTTCCGTATATTGATTCGAGCCTTACGGCCTTTCAGCAAGATGTAATTGACGCTTCTAGCACGCAACTGGTGCTGGTGGATTTCTGGGCAGCTTGGTGCGGCCCCTGTCGGTCACTGGCGCCCATTCTTGAGAAACTTACTGCAGAATATGCCGGCAGTGTGAGGCTCGTAAAAATCGATACAGATGCGGAACAGGAGCTAGCCTCGCAGTTCGGGATCCGTAGCTTGCCCACAGTATTTCTGTTCAAAGATGGAAAAATAGTTGATCAGTTCATGGGGGTCGAACCAGAGCCTGTTATCAGAGAAAAAATCAATAAGTTTGCCGTTAGTCAGCTGGATCAAAATCTGCAGGCGGCCGAACTAGAGTATCAGCAAGGGAACATTGAAAAAGCCAAAAATGTCGTTGGGAAACTGGTTGAAGAGCACCCGGACAACGATCATCCTAAGCTACTGCTGATGAAATGGCTAAGTGGCGAAAAGCTTTTTGAAGAGGCTTTAAAAATTGCCGACTCTGTTTCACAGCCGGCTAGGTCAACACCCGAGTACCGTGCACTATCCGCCACGTTGGAGTTTCAGCAGGGATCTCAGGTTGCAGCCGACACGGCTAGCTTAATACAAACGGTTGATCAGGACCCTGCAAATCTCGAAATCCGCTATCAATTGGCTCAGCGCCTGATTTCAGAACAACAATATTCTGAGGGAATGGATCACTTACTTGAGATTATCAAGCGCGATCGCCAGTTCCAGGATGATGCAGCCAGAAGGACCATATTAAAGGTCTTCGAAGCACTAGGCGGTCATGGAGATCTTGTGTCGGAATACAGGAGCAAGCTCTCGAGCGTGTTATTCTAAACCCGTTCCGTGGGTCACATACTTATCGTTCTTATTTCTAAGAATCTTCAGGAAGTAGTGGCACCGCGAGCGCCTTTAAACTTCTCGTGGCTCGATTTCCGCTTCTTCTTCATTGATTCAAATCAATTTTGCTCCTTACTTTATATCTAAAATGGTCCGAAGCACTACGTTAGTGAGCTAACCATGAATGACTTAATAGACCAAATCAAATACGACCATATCAGTATGTCAAAAGTACTGAACCTGATGGAGCGAGAAATCGGAATGTTGGCCGATGATCAAGATCCGGATTATTTTCTTTTGGTCGACAGCATGCGATATATGGTTAATTATTCGGATACCGTCCACCATGTGAAAGAAGATGCGATTTTCGAACGCCTCTCAGAAATCGCGCCCGAGGTTGATGACGTAATACAGGATATTCGTCAGCAGCATCTCTCTCTCGCGCTACTAAGCACTGAGCTCTACGACATCGTTAAAAACGCATCGCTTGGGCAAATTGTCTCGAAAGAGAATATATTCAGACTAGGTGGCGAATATATCGCGTCCCTTCGTCGTCATATCAGCATTGAGGAGGGAAATCTGTTACGCAAAGCAAGAGAGTCTCTGAGCGCTGAAGATATGAGTCTGGTCGAACAGCAGTATGCCGTCTCCCGAGACCCCCTGCTTAGCGACTCCCTGGAAAAGGAATACAATAAACTTTACCTAGCTCTTGTCGGCTAGGGAACTTCGCACGCTCTCGAACACGGCGTGCGCTGCCTAAGCCTTAATTACCAAATATAAATCCAAACCCAACATGCACCCGGGGCTCTACCTGCCCCCCGTTTTTCGGCCATAGATAAATCTCTAGCGCATCAATCACTGGAAAATCATACTTCGCCGAACCAACTTCTCCGCTGCGCGTCTCTTTCAGTTCCCCGGTTACAGTGACGATACGCCCTTCTGAATAATCAAGGGGCTCAAGAAAACGGTCGTCCAGCAATATGAATCTTCCTTGTGGTGCCTGGGAGATGTCGGGCTTTTGGTTTGAGTCAAGCGGATATGAAAGAACTTCGAGCTGAGTACCTTGTTCTAGGTTAGTGCTGCTGACCAGCAACCCACCCCACAATACCTTAGTGTTCCGAAGCTTATCAATCTCGTTGACTGCTTGTTCAGGTACAGTATCCTGTTTGAATAACTCGCTATCAAATTCAGGGCTGGTTGCGCAGGAGGCAATCAAGAGCAGTAATAATAAAACAGGAAAAATGCGAATAGTCATGATCATGTGCATTGCTAACGATAGCGATAAGGGTAGCCCCGGTAATGGTGACGGTACCATGGGTCGTACCATGAGTCGTACCAGGGATCATACCAATATGACGGATAGCGATAGACATCTCGCTTTGGAAGCGGCTCCCACAGAAGATGCTGTTTCACACTAATTACTGGATAGCGATACGGGTACTGTCCGATGGGCTTATCTTTGGATCCAAAGACCACACCAAAGACGGTAATTTCGCGATCTACGGCATACACCGCCGGATCAAGAAACCCCGCTACATCCGCTAGGAATCGTCCTGGGCTGTAATCATTGTTCTGAGGGCGTCCTGAGTTAGTTAAATCTCGGGCCACGATTTCAAGCCGGGTTTGTGTCTGCAGATTCTCTACCGAAGCTATCACACCGCCCCAGCGAACTTCCGAGCCGACAAATCGATCTGGGCCGGTACGAACCTCCGCAACTATTGGATTATTTTGCGGGGCCTGGCGAATCTCGTCAGGTATATGACTAGCGCAACCCGCCACAAGCATTGCAGATAACAATCCGAGCAGTAAATTTTTGATTGAACACCTCATCGAAACAATAGTATACCCATCTTTCCATGATCCCCTACTGCACTAACGCGAGATACACTGTATTCGATGAATCGCTGTCAGTATAGGGATTGGAAAAACGCACAATATGAGCAGAAGCAGAACCAAACACGGACTCGAGTAGTGCATTGAATTCTGAATCCGGTGGGTCATTGGACCACATTCCAAATACTCCCCCTGGAAGAATTTTTGCCTTCAGGCATTGCAAACCGTGACTTGTGTAAAAAGATCGATTCCCCGGACTCAACCAGTGACTGGGAGAATGATCGATGTCGAGGAGCACGACATCGACCCGCTTGAACCGGTCTTGCGCATCAAAACTACCCTTGCCTGTGGCTAGCTCGAAGAAGTCACCATGTAGTAGTGAGCACTTGGGATTCGACACCAGCTCTTCACCCAGTGGCACGAGACCAGTCTGATGCCAATCAATTACCGGCGCCATGATTTCAATGACAGCCAATGATGCAACCGCGGGGTTTTTCAGAACTGCGACTGCGGTATATCCCAGCCCAAGACCTCCTACCACTACATCGAGTTTCTGACTGTGTTGAGTGGCGAGCGCAAGTGTTGCAAGCTGAATTTCAGCTTCTGTAAACAGACTGGACATAAGGAACTCGTCACCAAGTTTGACCTCATAAAGAATCTCGCCATTAATTTTGGGTTCGGAGCGACGTCGCAAACTGATATCCCCCAATGGGGTTTGCTGGTAATCCAGTTCTTCTAAAACATGTTCCATGTTAATTTATGCTACACAAAATAAAAGCCCCGCCAATGCGGGGCTTCTAATCTTAATGATTCGGTCCGTTTGGTCAGATTGTGACGTTCGCGGCCTGCAATCCTTTAGGGCCTTGCTCGACATCATAGTTTACTTTTTGACCCTCTTGGAGAGTCTTAAATCCGGTTCCCTGAATCGCACGGAAATGCACGAACACGTCTTCTCCGCCCTCTTCCTGAGAAATGAAACCAAAACCTTTCGATTCATTGAACCACTTTACTGTACCTGTAGCCATATGACTTTTACCTTTGAAAATTGAAAATAAATAATGCGTACAGAAAATGAAAAGGGGACTTAGGGGGTAACACCGGGGGGTACTTCCAAAAATGCCTACAACAGAACCTGCAGCGAAGCAAAGTATAATAGTTTAGTTACAAATTAGCCACAATTAATTGAATTTAATAACAAACTCAAAATTCTCTAGGCATGAGAGGGCAAAATGGTTGGTCATTATGGGCCTTAATGGGTATGCAGTCCAATAAACATAAGGATCGTCGCGCGCCTCCAGGGCTCAAACAGCATAACGCATAACAAAACGTTTCAGTATTTCCTGGGCATAGGGCGTGTGCTCGTGTTGCAGTTTCTTGATTAATCGATCTGCTTCTTCAGAAGGAAAATAACCATGATGCTTATAAGCATGAATGCGCACCGCGAAGCCTTTACAGTCTCCTTCAGGATGAAACTGGGTAGCGTAGACATTGAGACCGACACGAAACATCTGCACCGGGCATGCGTCGCCTCTCACTAATAATGTGGCACCTTCTGGCACTTCATCACAGGCTTCCTTGTGTCCAAGCAAAACTCTGATTTGTTGTGGAAAGCCTGTCAGTAGAGGGTCGGCCATGCCTTGCTCAGTGATCGATAGGGTAACACCACCAACTGGTTCAGCATACTTGCTTGAAAGTTGCGCTCCAAGGTAACTACCAAGTAGCCCGTTTCCGGAACAGGCGCCAAGAAACGGAAAATCATTGGGTACGACCTGATCGAAAAAGCTTCTGAAATCAGCCTCGATTTTTTGTTGAAGATAGGATTTTTCGTTTTCAGGGGTCGTGATATCAAATGGGCTGCCGCCCACGATCACCGCAGAGTAGTCGTCTAGATTGAATGATGAAAAGCCGGTTTTCTCAATACGAATTCGGTGGAAATCTTCTGGCATTAGCCCACTATACTCAACGATTGCTTCAAACTCGCTGTGTGAGGTTTCGTCTTCAGGGCGTAACTGCAGTAACAGGAATGGTTTTGATATTTGCATAGCGCGCAATCATACATAAGAGGCCCAAATGAAAAAACTGATTTGGATTGTAAAGTTAATAATTTGATTAGAACTTATGAAAAATCATACTTGACGAAAATTTCATGTCATGCAAAGGTGGTCCCGTTTCAATCAGGAGATCTTGACAATGCGAAAAACTCCTAGCTTTACTATCGGTATAGAAGAAGAATACATGCTTGTGCATCCAGAGACTGGCGATCTGGTAGGAAAAGTGCCGCGCTCATTGATGCCGGCAATGCGCAAGAAACTGGGCAAATCGGTTTCTCCGGAATTCCTTCAATCTCAGGTCGAGATCGGCACACCCGTGTGTAAGACTGTCCAAGAAGCCCGAGAGGAACTCGCTTATCTTCGCGCCACCGTAGCGGAAGTTGCTGCGCAGCACGATATGGCAATCATCGCGGCGTCGACTCATCCATTTGCAGATCCAATGGATCAACACGTGACCCATAAGACACGTTACGAAGAGCTGGCGAAGGACCTGCAGGCTGTGGTACGTCGATTATTGATTAGTGGCATGCATGTTCATGTTGCCCTAGAAGACGATGATCTTCGCATCGACATGATGAATCAGGCTTGTTATATCCTGCCTCATTTCCTGGCGCTCAGCACCTCCTCACCTTTCTGGCACGGTAGCGACACCGGCCTCAAGTCCTATCGTCTGTCAGTTTGGGACGAAATGCCCAGAACAGGCTTACCGCACCAATTTGAAAGTTTCAGCGAATATATGCGGCACGTTAATGTACTGGTTCAGGCTGGCGTTATCGAGGACGCAACCAAGGTCTGGTGGGACTTGCGCCCCAGTGCGCGTTATCCGACGCTTGAAATGCGAATCTCTGATTTGTGCACCACACTGCAAGATGCAACATGCATCGCAGCGTTGTTTCAGTGCTGGTTACGTATGCTGCACCGACTTCGAAAATCGAACCAACGCTGGCGACAGTATTCGACGTGGCTCATTGGTGAAAACCGTTGGCGAGCGCATCGCTATGGAATTGATAATGGTCTGATTGACTTTGGATGTGGCGAGATCATCGAGTACTCAAAGTTGATGAACGAAATACTCGATCATATTGAGGAAGACGCAGATGCGCTTGGGTGCAGCAGGGAGGTCAAACATGCGCGCACCATAATTCGCCGGGGCACCAGCGCGCACCGACAACTTAAAGTCTATTACAGAGCGCTAGAACAGGGAAATTCTGAACAAGTTGCGCTTAAAAAAGTTGTTGACTGGTTGCGAAAAGAAACCTTGCGGAATTAGGTGATAACAAATTGAACGCAGTCTGCATCCACTCACTGGCGCAAGGCGTCTCAAACAACGACCGTGCATTCTTTGAGGTATGGGACTTAGGGTCGCAGGGTCTGTAACGCTTTTTCTAATGATTTCTGGAAACGATTTGGCACGATAGGTTTCAAGATGTAGTCGAATGAAAAAACATCGAAAGCCTGGATCGCGAATTCATCATACGCCGTCACAAAAATTACCAAAGGCATTAGTTCTTTGGGTACTTTTTCAAGCACATCAAAGCCTGTCATATCAGATAGCCGTATATCGAGGTACATCAATTCAGGCTTGCGATCATTGATAAGCTTAAGCGCCTCCTCTCCACTCCTGCCCTCACCAACAATCTGAATGACGTCGTTACCGGCTAACAGCTCTCTGACCCTTCTGCGGGCCATAGCTTCATCATCAACGATCAGTACTTTTACCATGCCGTAACGTGCGCTTCACAAGGTTGCAACAGATTTTCTTTGTTATTAACGCTCAAAAAAAATCCGTCTTTTCATTTAATACTCAGGTGGAGCCAACCGCACCCTAATCTGGTCGGGGCAATGCACCACCCACGAAAAATAGATCCCAAGGAAATTCCACCAACCGTCCCTCTCCGTGAAAGCGTATCATCTTTGGGGCGGTTTCGCACACCCATCGCTGCTGTTGATCCGGTCGCTGACTTGCCAGGGCAAATGGAGTAAACAATCCAATATTAATGCCGGAATTAGGACAACGTGCTGAGGGAAATTCAAAACCTTGCACCTCGACCGCCCGCATGGCTGTGCCTAAGACCTGGGTCATCCCATATTGTTTCTTATGTGCGATGATATTGTAATGGCGATCAAACGGTTTATTTTGAAGTTTGAGACCAGTAGCGCATCGATACCGCGCGCTGAACAGTTCGTGTTGAGTGATCAAATGCTGTTCAGGCGGAGGATCCGCCATGCCATACCAGAACAGCAATCTGTAATATGCTGTTTCCGCTAAAACCGTTTCCCCCGCCAACGAACCATAAAATATGCTCGGTTCATGACGCCGGCCAAATCTTGATCCCCATCGAAGTGGCGGGTATCTGAATGGTGTCGCGAGTAAATAGTGCAGGTTTTCAGCACCCTCTGGCCTCGGCGGTTTACTGACCTCGATCAGCTGCTCCAGAATGGCCTGCTCCTGCAAAGAATCGACCAGTTCAATCGTGGCAACTTGAGATTGGCTCTCAACCATGCGCCATAGTTGACCTGCCAGCGTTACATTCGGCGCCTTTTTGATCAGGCGCGGCCAGTCCGGCTTAGAGCTTGGCACGCATTGCGTCCAGATACTCCGTTACACGGACCAGACCCTGCACTGATTGAATCTGTTCTCTCGGCACACCGCCGGTATGATGGTTTGGCGTTGAAAACCAATGCTTTATCGACTTCGCGTCCTGGCCCATCAATACCGCCAGCGCCCGATAGCAGCGCACCAGTAATAGTGCCAACTCACCTGGCTTACTATCAGGATCAATACCTCTGGCAATACTGCTGCGGTCTCGACCGAGAATTTTGCCGAGCTCACTCTGAGTCAAACCAAATGCCTTGGCCGCACGGCCCACTGCTTTGCTCAGAACTTCGGCTTTATCTGGAGCAAGAACTTCGGCGGGTTGCATCGATATTATGGAAAATGTATTAAATACGGCATTTTAAGGTAATTTGCAGAATATTTCCATTTTTCTAATACCGAGAAATCGAGCTCATACATCAAGTAAAGTGATCTTGCCTAGGGAGTTCCGGATCGAAAATCGGCGATCGATTACGGTTACTTCCATAACCGCGCCTTCTATAGCGATCATCTGAAGAAACTGCGCATTAGCCACAATTGCGACTACATCAATCCAACCAGATTGACCCTTGGCAAAGCCGCGCTCAAAGAATGTAGACCACAGATTCGCACTCGACAAAATGTAACGGTCTCTGCTTCGGAATACAAAAAGGTAATGAAAGCCGGCGAATAACTATATTTTCGTTAGACCCAGCATTAAATTTCCACGACAATATCCAAGGATCCAATTTAGTGAAAGCCTTTCGGCGTCGAGCTGGTGCAGTGCTGCCGGACCGAAGCCAAAATTTTCAAATATTGTGAGTGTCAGGACTATGACCGAAGCCGCGTTGCGCAGTAGAATACGCCGTTTGTCGCAGAGCGGCGGGGAACTGTCCTTTAAGGTTCCCGCACAACTTCTTATCTATACTATAAATTTGTAAATCATGAAAATCGTTGTTCGAACCATATTTATCGCCTGCGCGCTTGCGCTCGGTGCTCAGTCAGCGTGGGCCGAGGGCAATGCCGAATCCGGTCGACAGAAGGCTGAAACCTGCCTTGGCTGCCATGCATCACCGAATATTGAAAACGTCTACCCGATGTATCGGGTGCCTAAAGTGGCGGGACAGCACGCCGAATATCTAGCCGCGTCACTCAAGGCCTACCGTGATGGTCAGCGCCCCCATAAAACCATGCAAGCTAATGCTGCGAGCCTATCCGATCAGGATATTGAGGACATTGCGGCATATTTCAGCAATGCGTTGAATTAAAGGTAGGGAGCATGAAAAAGACTTTCTTTTTACTATTGGCAATGAGCTTATCTGCTCCAGCCCTAGCCGGAGATCCCGCTGCAGGCCAGCAAAAATCAACGGTGTGCGCAGCCTGTCATGGTCCGGATGGGAATAGCCCGGTGGCTATGAATCCCCGAATTGCAGGCCAATATGCCGATTATCTGGTTCAAGCACTGACTGAATACCGATCCGGTGCCCGTCAAAATGCAGTGATGGCCGGTATGGCGGCAGCCCTGACTGACGAGGATATTGCAGATCTGGCGGCATGGTTCTCTTCCCAGCCTGGGCTGGACATCCTGCCTGACGGTCCTGCTGCCGAATAGGACTCTTGAGTCGATAGATCAAGAGAGGCTAGCTGACTTTCACATCCTAATACCCTGCACCGATTTAAATATCGGTGCATTTCTTCCATTGTTCATCGCCCAGTCATTTATTGCGTGATAGCATTTCTGCAGCCTGTCTTTAGAGGCTGAATGCAATTGACCCCACATTAATAGTTACACAGGAGAAAAATCCAAATGGTGGATACAGTAAAAATTCTTGGGGCGTTACTGGGCGGAGGCAATATGTCTTCTGGCTCAGGCGCAAACATTCTTAAATCGGTTTTGGGTGCAGCAACCCAGGGCGGGCAGCAAGGCGGTGGGGGGGGGCTTGGAGACCTCCTTGGCAGTGTGCTGAAAGGCGCCCAGGGCAGTGGCCAATCTGGTGGCGGCCTCGGCGATGTGCTTGGCAGCGTGCTGGGCGGCGGTCAATCCGGCGGCGGCCTCGGTGATGTGCTTGGTAGCGTGCTAGGCGGAGGCAATCAGTCAGCCCAGCAAGGTGGCGGCGGACTTGGTGATCTGCTTGGTGGGGTACTCGGCGGAAAACCACAGGGCCCGTCTGGAAATGCAGGCACCGACTTGTCAGACCTTATTGGGGCCTCATTAAATCAGTTCGGCCATGCCGAACAGGCGGCCCAACGCGGCGAGCCCGAGCCAAACTTTGAACAATTCAATCAGGGCATGGTCCACAGCGAAGCATGTGATCAAGCGACGATAATGGTTAGAGCCATGATCAACGCCGCAAAAGCCGATGGCCGTCTCGATAAGGAAGAGCAGCAGAAAATCATGGGAAAGCTCGGAAGCGTGACCCAAGACGAGATCGATTTTGTTAACAACGAACTATCGCAACCGCTGGATGTAAAAGATTTTGCACGCAGCGTACCGCGCGGTCTGGAAAACCAGGTCTACGCAATGTCCCTGATGGCAATCGACCTCGACAGCAAAGGCGAGGCGAAGTACCTGCATGAGCTCGGCCAGTCCATGGGGATCGAGCCACAAATCTCCAATCAGATTCATCAGCAGCTTGGCGCGCAAGTTCTGTATTCCTGATTGCAATTTATCAGGCCCGGTGCAGTTACACTGGGCCTGAGTCCATTCCACTATTGCTCGGGTCCAGATCGAGACTCGGCTGCCGTCGTTGCCCCGACACTAATATCAGGCAATATAGTTCAGGGTTTTTACTCTGGAAACCCTTTGTTCATCTATTCCTTTTGGTATAATCCCGGGCCCGCGTGGGGAGGTCAGCAGTCAGTGCATTTTTCCCTTCCGGATTTACTTAAATCTAGCCGAGGAGCCAGCATTGCTTGCCAACTACCTGCCAATCCTGTTGTTTATTATGGTTGGACTCGGCGTGGGCGCGATTGCAATCAGCGCCGGCAAAATTCTTGGACCGGATAAACCTGACGAAGCCAAGTTATCGCCCTACGAATGCGGTTTTGAAGCATTCGAGGATTCACGCATGAAATTTGACGTTCGCTACTACCTGGTAGCGATCCTCTTTATTATTTTTGATCTTGAAATTGCATTTCTGTTTCCTTGGGCTGTTGTGCTCGATGAGATCGGGATATTTGGATTCTGGGCAATGATGCTGTTTCTGACCATTCTTGTAGTGGGTTTTATCTACGAGTGGAAGAAAGGCGCCCTGGATTGGGAGTAATCTTATTCTAAACTCTGTCCCGACCGTCGCTGCGGACCGGAAACAAACGCGCGGGAGTTAATACATGGCCCAAGAAGGTACAATCGAACAGGGCTTTGCCACTGCGAAGCTCGATGACCTGGTCAACTGGGCACGCACCGGTTCAATGTGGCCGATGACTTTTGGTCTCGCCTGCTGCGCGGTCGAAATGATGCAGGCCGGCGCTGCGCGTTATGACCTTGACCGTTTCGGAATGCTGTTTCGGCCAAGTCCTCGACAATCGGACGTTATGATCGTAGCCGGCACGCTGACCAATAAAATGGCCCCAGCGCTGCGAAAGGTTTATGACCAGATGGCAGAGCCGAAGTGGGTGATCTCCATGGGCTCGTGCGCTAATGGCGGCGGTTACTATCACTATTCTTATTCCGTAGTGCGCGGCTGCGATCGCATCGTGCCGGTAGATGTCTACGTACCTGGCTGCCCGCCAACCGCTGAGGCATTGATATACGGTGTGCTTCAACTTCAGAAGAAGATTAAGAAAACCAGCCCGATCTCAAGAAAACGGGAATTAGAGGACGCCAAGAGACACCTCGAAGGTCAACCTACATAATCCGATGATTCATCAGAATATGAATCAACTGGTCCTCACTCTAGAGCCGATGCTGGGGAACACCTTGTTGTCACACCAAATCAATCTGGGCGAGTTGACCCTTGAAATTGATGCCAGGCACATTCGCAGCGCCTGCGAGACGCTGCGCGATCAAGCTGGATTCGATCAGCTCACCGATCTTTGTGGAGTCGATTACTCGGGATACGGTGCTGAGGACGGCGACCCTTGGAGTGGCGAACGTTTTGCTGTGGTGTACCACCTGATTTCCTACCACCACAACCAGCGCATCCGAATACGCGCCCAACTGCCCGAAACTGATCCTTCAATTGACTCAGTCATCGAGATATGGCCTGCAGCGGATTGGTTTGAACGAGAAGCGTTTGATCTCTATGGCATCATCTTTCACGGTCATCCGGATTTGCGACGCCTGCTCACCGACTATGGCTTTATAGGCCATCCTTTTCGAAAGGATTTTCCGCTGTCCGGACAGGTGGAGATGCGCTACGACGAAGAGCAAGGCCGAGTCATTTATCAACCGGTCACGATCGAGCCGCGGATTCTGGTACCACGCACCATTCGAAAGGATGTATTTAATCGCGGCGATAATGAACCTGGGCATTCAGCTGCGGCGGAGGACAACGCCTGATGGCGGAGATTCGTAACTACACGATGAACTTCGGCCCGCAGCACCCAGCGGCCCATGGGGTATTGCGCGTAATCATGGAAATGGATGGCGAAGTCATTGAGCGTTGCGATCCGCATATTGGCCTACTGCACCGAGGAACCGAAAAGCTCGCCGAGTCGAAGCCTTTCAATCAGAGTATCGGTTACATGGACCGACTCGATTACGTCTCTATGATGTGCAATGAGCATGCCTATGTCATGGCGATCGAGAAAATGCTGGGAATCACCCCGCCGATTAGAGCCCAATATATTCGGGTCATGTTTGATGAGATCACTCGAATCCTCAACCATTGCATGTGGTTGGGCGCCCACGGGCTCGATATCGGGGCGATGACGATATTCTTATATTGTTTCCGAGAACGAGAAGATTTAATGGACTGCTACGAAGCAGTCAGCGGTGCGCGTATGCACGCCACCTACTATCGACCTGGCGGTGTTTATAGAGACTTACCGGAACAAATGCCGCAGTACGATAAAACTGAACGTTTTTCAGACGAGGAGACAAAACAGCGCAATCAAGATCGCTCGGGCTCTTTGCTTGATTTCATTGATGCTTTCACCCAACGCTTCCCAGGCTGTGTTGATGAATACGAAACCCTGCTTTCTGATAATCGCATCTGGAAGCAGCGCACTGTGGACATAGGCATAGTTACTCCAGAGCGCGCTAAAGCTCTTGGGTTTACCGGTCCTATGCTGCGCGGATCTGGAATCGAATGGGATCTTCGTAAAAAACAACCTTACGATATCTACGACCAGCTAGATTTTGATATCCCGGTGGGCACTAATGGTGATAGTTATGACCGCTATCTGGTGCGAGTGGAAGAGATGCGCCAGTCCAACCGGATTATTAAACAGTGTGTGAACTGGCTGCGCAGTAATCCAGGTTCAGTGATGATCGACGACCATAAACTAGCACCTCCATCACGCGAACAAATGAAAGGGGACATGGAATCATTGATCCACCATTTCAAGTTGTTTACTGAAGGGTACTGCGTTCCTGCGGGTGAAACCTATGCTGCGATCGAACATCCTAAGGGTGAATTTGGCATCTATCTGATTTCTGATGGAGCCAATAAACCATACAGAATCAAAATTCGGGCGCCGGGTTATGCACATCTGGCAGCACTAAATGAAATGTCAAAAGGCCATATGTTGGCCGACATGGTGGCCATCATTGGTACTCAAGATATCGTATTTGGAGAGATTGATCGCTAATGTTATCTCAGACATCACTCGACGAGATCGAACAGGAGTGCGCCAAGTATCCATCCGATCGTCGGCAATCAGCCATTCTTGCGGCATTGCGTATTGCCCAGGACGAGCTGGGCTGGCTTAGTAACGAAACCATCGAATACATTGCCGAAGTGATTGGGGTGCCTCCGGTGAGAGCTTATGAGATCGCCACGTTCTACTCTATGTACCACCTGGAGCCCGTGGGCAAGAATGTGATCTACCTTTGCACAAATATTTCCTGCATGTTGCGGGGTTGCGAGCAGATCCAGAACCATATTCAGAACAAGTTAAATATCAAGATGGGCGAAACCACGGAAGACGGCCGCTATACGCTGCAGGAAGTTGAATGCCTTTGCGCCTGCGCCGGTGCGCCGATGATGCAGGTCAACAAGGACTATCACGAAAATCTGACACCTGAACGGATCGACAAGATCCTGGAGAAGTACTGATCATGTCGATGCTTGATTACAACACCATGCGTGTAAGCGGTCAGGTGTGCTATCCCCCAGAGGGACTGGAAAAGTCCTGGACACTTGAGAGCTATAAAAGCTGGGGAGGCTATACTGCACTCGAGCGCATTCTCAAAGAAAGCATTGAGCCTAGTCAAATCATTGACTGCCTCAAAACCAGCAATTTGCGCGGGCGTGGTGGCGCCGGGTTTCCGCCGGGTATTAAGTGGAGTTTTATGCCGCGCAATGCACCCGGGCAAAAATACATTCTGTGCAATTCGGATGAAGGCGAACCCGGCACCTGCAAAGACCGCGACATCCTGCGCTACAACCCCCATGCGTTGATTGAAGGCATGGTCATCGCGGGTTACGTCATGGGTGCAACCATCGGTTACAACTTTATACGGGGTGAGTTCTGGGAGCCCTATGAGCAGATTGAGGCCGCCATTAAAGCAGCAAGAGAGGTGGGCATCCTGGGTAAAAATATCTTTGGCTCAGGCTTTGACTTTGAAATGCACAATTTCCTGGGTGCCGGCGCGTATATCTGCGGCGAAGAAACCGCTCTGATGGAAGCGCTTGAGGGCAAGAAAGGTCAACCACGATTTAAGCCTCCATTTCCAGCGGCATTTGGACTCTATGGCAAACCAACGACGATCAATAACACCGAATCTCTTGCCTCTGTGCCGGCCATCCTGCGTGCTAATGGCGACTGGATGAATGGCCAGTGGTTCCGTGATATCGGAGTAGAAAATTCAGGTGGCACCAAGATCTTTTCGGTTAGTGGCCATGTAGAGAACCCCGGCAATTTCGAAATCCCCATGGGAACGCCATTCAAGGATCTACTTGAGATGGCGGGTGGTGTGTGGAAAGGCCGCAAGCTCAAGGCGGTAATTCCGGGGGGATCATCGGTACCCGTTTTACCCGCAGAAATTATTATGCAGACCAACATGGACTATGACTCACTTCGAAACGCCGGTTCCGCGGTAGGGGCAGGCTCCGTGATCGTAATGGATGAAACCACTGACATGGTCAAAGTGCTCGAGCGCTTGTCTTATTTTTATTACGAAGAATCCTGCGGTCAATGCACACCGTGCCGAGAAGGCACTGGCTGGTTGTACCGCATAATCAAACGAATTAACGACGGCCACGGCACCATGGAGGATCTCGACACGCTGCTTGATGTCGCCAACCGAATTGAGGGTCGCACGATTTGCGCACTGGGTGACGCCGCCGCATGGCCGGTACAAAGTTTTCTAAAACATTATCGCCACGAGTTCGAAACGAAGATTGAGAATGCTGCCAAGGCTGCATGACAAAACGCGTAGAGATTCCAATTCAAAAATATGGCAACTATTGAAGTAGACGGCAAAACTCTGGAGGTCGAAAACGGCAAAATGCTGATCGAGGCCACCGATGCGGCGGGCATATATATCCCCCGGTTTTGCTATCACGAAAAACTCTCTATTGCTGCCAACTGTCGTATGTGTCTGGTTGAAGTGGAGAAAGCGCCAAAACCACTTCCCGCCTGCGCCACACCGGTGATGGATGGGATGGTGGTTAAAACCCGATCCACAGTCGCTAAGGAAGCACAAAAAGGCACCATGGAATTTCTCCTGATCAATCATCCATTGGACTGCCCGGTTTGCGACCAGGGTGGGGAATGCCCGTTGCAGGACCAGGCACTGGGTTACGGTAAAGATGATTCACGTTACCATGAGAACAAGCGGGTAGTGCCAAACCCGGATATCGGCCCGCTTATCGCCACAGAAATGACGCGCTGTATCCACTGCACACGCTGCGTGCGCTTTGGTGAGGAAGTTGCGGGAGTCATGGAAATGGGCGCACCAGGACGCGGCGAGCACACCAAGATAGGGACCTTTCTGAGTCAGTCCATTGATTCTGAAGTCTCTGGAAACATTATCGATCTTTGCCCGGTTGGTGCATTGACGTCCAAACCTTATCGCTTTTCCGCCCGCTCCTGGGAACTACAAAATCACTCTGCAATCAGTCCGCATGACTGTGTAGGGACTAACATTCGCATTCAAACCCTTAGAGACGAGGTTGAGCGTGTGTTACCGATGGAAAACGAAGCGATCAACGAATGTTGGCTGGCTGATCGTGACCGCTACAGCTATGAAGCAGTAAACAGCGAGTCCAGGTTGACCAAGCCAATGATCAAGGATGCCGATGGATGGAAGGAGGTTCATTGGCAAGTAGCCCTGAAACATGCGGCGGCCGGTCTGCAAGCCGTGATTGATTCGGGCACAGCAAATGATTTTGGCGCGCTTGCTTCCGCCTCATCTAGCCTGGAAGAATTTTACCTCCTGAAGAAATTATCGCGTGGACTGGGTTGTCTTAACGTTGATCATCGACTGCAGCAGCTGGATTTCAGCGACGACGATATTGCACCGTTATTTCCGGCATTGGAAATACCCATTGCAAAACTGAGTTCAGTGAAAGCCGCGCTCCTGGTTGGCGCTAATCTGCGCAAGGAGCAACCTTTGCTTTCTGTTCGGCTGCGAAACGCTGTGATCAAAAATAGTGCCAAGGTCGGGGCGTTAAATGTCATGAACTATTCCCAGACTTTTGATCTGGTGGACAATATTGTGGTCTCCCCGAGAGATATGGTCAGCACTTTGGCGGCCACCGCAGTAAAAGTCGCCAAATTAAAAGGCTCTTCCCTGCCTGCAGAAATCGCAGCACTTGCTGCAGCTGCTGGCGCTGACAATATAGCTGCTGCCCTGGCGGAGGCAGGCGAAGAGGGAGTAGTAATAGTCGGCGCCAACGCTCAACAACATGCCAATGCAAGTGCATTGAAGGCTATAAGCCAGTGGATTGCGGAACAAACCGGCGCCAAACTCGGCATTCTGGCACCAGCCAATTCGGTCGCCGGTTGGATGGCTGGGTGTATACCTCATCGTGACGCAAATGGAGCTACCGAAGAAATCGGCATGAATGCAAAACAAATGCTCAACCAAGGTCGTCGAGCATTTGTTTTGCTGGGAACAGAACCTGAACTGGACGCGATAGACTCTCTTGCAGCGTTGAGGTCGATGCAGTCCGCAGAGTTCGTGGTTCAGATCAGCGCGTTTAAAAGCGATTCGGTGATGGAGTACGCGGATGTACTTTTGCCAATGGCGCCATTTACTGAAGCCGCCGGGACTTTTATCAATTGTGAAGGTCGGACACAGCGATCTAATGTCGCTTCTACCCCAAAGGGCGAAGCTCGCCCGGCCTGGAAAATTCTGCGCGTGCTAGGCAACTTTCTGGAGGTCGACGGATTTAACTACGTGACCGCCGAAGATGTGGTGGCTGAAATCGCCCTGGGTGCACTAGTGCCATCCGCCCGGCTCAACGAGTGGCGCTTAGGCACAACTGACCATTCCGTCAATGATGGTTTGCAGCGAGTGGTGGATATGCCAATGTACCGTGGTGAAGTGACGCTACGCCATGCCACTGCGCTGCAGCTCACAGCGGATAATCCTTCTCCCACAGCTCGAGTGCACCCGGAGACGATCGCTAAAATAGGTCTAAGTGATGGCCAGAGCGTATCAGTCGTTAATGGTGCTGACAAAACGACTCTTTGTCTGCAAGCGGATGGTCAAGTGCCTGAGAATTGCGTATACATCCCCGCAGGATTTCACCAGACCGCATCAATTGGGGCCGCAGGAACGGTGAAGCTGAGTGCGAGCGGAGACGCTTCATGATCAAGGATCTGGTTTTCTTCCTCACGGGATGGCTACCTGAAGGCATTCAGATCACTGTCTGGGTAATGATAAAGATCGTGGCAATTTTAGTGCCTCTGATGATTTGCGTTGCGTACTTTACCTTTGCCGAGCGCAAACTGATTGGCTACATGCAACTCCGGGTGGGCCCCAATCGCGTTGGTCCCAAAGGCTGGTTACAGCCTATTGCGGACGCGGCCAAGCTACTGGTCAAAGAGATCATCATTCCAAGTCGATCCAATAAGTTTCTATTTCTGATTGCACCAATACTATCACTGGCGCCTGCTCTAGCCGCCTGGGCAGTAATGCCGTTTAGCGACAAATTGGTATTGGCAGATATCGATGCCAGCTTGTTATATGTACTGGCACTCACTTCGATGGGTGTTTATGGCGTCATTGTTGCCGGCTGGGCTTCAAATTCCAAGTATGCGTTCCTTGGTGCAATGCGTTCTGCAGCACAAATTATCGCATACGAAATCGCCATGGGATTTGCTCTGGTAGGCGTCTTGATGGTTGCGGGCAGTCTTAACCTCAGGGAGATCGTGTTAGGTCAATCAGGACTCGGTATTGCTTCCTGGTACATGTGGCCATTGTTCCCCTTATTCATGGTCTATTTTATCTCCGGCGTTGCTGAAACCAACCGTGCGCCATTTGATGTCGCAGAGGGTGAGTCGGAAATTGTTGCTGGTTTCCATGTCGAATATTCCGGCATGGCATTCGCTGTATTCTTTCTGGCTGAATATGCCAACATGATCCTGATCGCGGCACTCACCGTGGTGATGTTTCTTGGCGGCTGGCTTCCGCCGGTCGAGGTTGCGCCTTTCACTTGGATACCAGGCGTAATGTGGTTTGGTCTCAAGACTTCTTTGGTCGCCTTTTTCTTTCTTTGGTTCCGCGCCACTTTCCCGCGCTACCGTTACGACCAGATCATGCGACTTGGGTGGAAAATTTTAATTCCCGTGACGTTGGTCTGGATCTTTGTCGTTGGCATAGGCAAGTTTTACACTCCGTTTGCGGGCTTCTTCAGTTAGGTAACGATTATGGGCATCGACTTTAAACAGTTATATAAAACGTTCTCTCTCCAGGAGCTTCGCAAGGGCCTGGGCGTTACTGGACGGAAACTCTTTAACAAGAAAGTTACGATCATGTACCCCGAGGAGAAGACACCAAAGTCTCCCCGATTTCGCGGGTTGCACGCCCTGCGCCGTTACGCGAACGGAGAGGAGCGATGTATTGCATGCAAGCTATGCGAGGCTGTCTGCCCCGCCCTTGCGATCACAATTGACTCGGAAGAACGGGAAGACGGCCAGCGTCGCACTACTCGCTACGATATTGATCTATTCAAATGTATTTACTGCGGTTTTTGTGAGGAAGCCTGTCCGGTAGATTCCATTGTCTTGACTGACATTCACGAATTCCATATGGAAACCAACGGCGAGCGTCTGATCGATAAACAAGGTTTATTAGAGATCGGCGATAAGTATGAACAACAGATCGCCGATGCCCGTCACCAGGACGCGCCTTATCGATAATTCACTATGACTTTCGTCCAGTTCTGTTTTTATATTTTCAGCGCGATTCTGGTATTCGCCGCCGCTATGGTGGTAACTATCAGAAATCCTGTTAAATCCGCGCTCTTTCTGGTGCTCGCGTTTTTCAGTGCTGCATGTATCTGGATCACGCTCGAAGCGGAGTTTCTCGCCATTGTGCTGGTGCTGGTTTACGTCGGCGCAGTCATGGTGTTGTTTTTGTTCGTGGTGATGATGCTGGATATAGATCTGGCGGTGTTACGTGCTGGATTCGCCCGATATCTGCCTGTCGGCAGCGTGATCGCACTGTTGTTGATCCTTGAGATCGCGCTGGTCATGACGACCACATTCGGACCCGGCGAGTTCACAGCCCCTGGCGCGCATCCCGCTGACTACAGCAACTCCAAGGAACTCGGTCGTTTAATTTACACCGTATATGTTTACCCGTTTGAAATCGCGGCAATAATTCTGCTGGTCGCCATAATCGCGGCAATTGCATTGACCATGCGGAGACGGCCGGACAGTAAGTATATCGATCCCAGCAAGCAGGTTAAAGTCAATCGCGACGACAGGCTCAGAATTGTCAAAATGAAATCAGAAGGAGGCAAGCAGGTATGATTTCGTTGTCACATTATCTCGTGCTTGGCGCCATCCTGTTTGGAATCAGCGTGGTGGGTATATTCCTCAACCGTAAGAATGTGGTCATTCTTCTGATGTCCATTGAACTTTTGCTGCTTGCGGTAAACATGAATTTCGTTGCGTTCTCGCGCTATCTCGATGATACAGCGGGACAAGTGTTCGTATTTTTTATATTAACGGTGGCCGCGGCGGAAGCTGCGATTGGTCTTGCGATACTAATCGTATTATTCCGCAGCCGTCGAACCATCAACATCGAGGAGCTGGATTCCCTGAAGGGTTGATTCAAACCTTGGGATACTTTTTTTGACCTAGTACATAAATGTAATAGAGAAGGCGCGCTGCGTCCGGAAAAATCTGAGTTACTGAGAGGATGAAGACAATTTATCTCGCCATTCCAATGGTCTGCCTGATCGCGTCCATTATCGCCGGCTTGTTCGGCAAGAAGATCGGTCGCAACGGTGCCCATACGGTCACAATTGGCGGTGTAGCGATCGCTTTCATTCTGTCCATTATCGTCTATCTGGATGTTCGCCAGGGCAACATATTTAACGGTGCGTTATACAACTGGGCGATCAGCGGCGGTGTCGCAATGCAGATCGGGTTTCTGATTGACCAGCTGACTGCCACTATGATGGTGGTGGTCACATTCGTATCGCTCATGGTGCATATCTACACGATCGGATACATGCATGATGACCCGGGATATCAGCGTTTCTTCTGTTACATCTCGCTGTTTACCTTTGCCATGTTGATGCTGGTGATGTCAAACAATTTCCTTCAGCTGTTTTTTGGCTGGGAAGCTGTAGGGCTGGTGTCATATCTGTTGATCGGCTTTTGGTACGAAAAAGACACAGCCATCTTTGCCAATATGAAAGCTTTTCTGGTGAACAGGGTGGGCGATTTTGGTTTTCTACTCGGCATTGCCGCCGTACTTTACGTTTTTGGTTCTCTCGATTACGCCACGGTTTTTGTGGCTGCGGACGGCGCCAAAGACCAGACTCTCATGAGCATTTTCGGCGAGTGGAACTGGATTACCGTGATCTGCCTGCTATTGTTTGTGGGCGCTATGGGTAAATCTGCTCAAGTGCCGCTGCATGTATGGCTGCCGGATTCCATGGAAGGTCCAACGCCAATTTCCGCGTTGATCCATGCCGCTACAATGGTCACCGCGGGCATCTTCTTGGTGGCTCGCATGTCACCCCTCTTCGAGCTATCGGAAACCGCGCTCTCAGTGGTGTTGGTCATTGGCGCCACTACCGCTATTTTTATGGCACTAATCGGACTAGTGCAAAACGATATTAAAAGGGTCGTCGCTTACTCCACCCTGTCCCAGCTCGGCTATATGACCGTCGCGCTTGGGGTGTCCGCTTACGAAGTAGCAATTTTCCATCTCGGCACACACGCTTTCTTTAAAGCACTTTTGTTCCTTGGTGCCGGCTCGGTAATCATAGCCATGCACCATGAGCAGGATATGCGAAAAATGGGTGGGCTGCGGGCAATCATGCCCATCACCTATGTGACCTGCTTGATCGGTTCGCTGGCGCTTGCAGGCATTCCCCCTTTCGCCGGATTCTTTTCAAAAGACGCGATCATCGAGTCGGTGCATTTCAGTGACATCTGGGGATCAAGCTATGCCTATATTGCGGTGGTGCTAGGTGTTTTTATCACCGCATTCTATTCATTCCGCCTCTTGTTCATGACCTTTCATGGTAACAATCGCGCTGACGACCACACCAGACAGCATCTTGATGAGTCTCCGGGGGTAGTCACCTGGCCCTTGATACTGCTTGCAATCCCATCGGTAATTGCCGGCTTTCTATTCTTTGAACCGGTTTTAAGCGGTGGCTATTTCGGTGATTCAATTAATGTAAAACCGGAGCATGACGTGGTCGCCGCGCTTTACGAGGTTTATCACGGTAAGCACGGCGTCGGTTTGATCTTCACCGCAATTCTGCATGGAATGATGGCGCCGCCGTTCTGGCTGGCGGTGGCTGGTATTGGATTCGCATGGTACTGCTACTGTAAGAACACGGAATTGCCGGGGAAAATCTACAATGCACTAGGTCCGATTTCTAGGATAGTCGAGAACAAATACGGATTTGATGAGTTTTATCAGAAGGTGTTCTCTGGTGGTTCTTTGGCCTTGGGCCGGTTTCTCAGCAAATATGCAGATGCAGGATTGATCGACGGCATTATTGTCAACGGAACAGCCAGAACCGTGAGAATGTTCTCCGGGATGATGCGGGAGGGACAAACTGGCAAAACTTTCCACTATGCGTTTGCCATGATTATCGGCCTGTTCGCTCTGGTCACCATCTTCGTTTGGGCCAGGTGAAACCAATCCAATATTCTATGCAACAACAATTAACAACTTTAATACTTTTAGTAGATGGAAAGTAACCTGCTCAGTATCCTGATCTGGCTGCCAATCCTGGCCGGGGTGATGATCCTTGGAACCGGCGGTGATGAGCGCGCTCCATTGGCACGCAAACTGGCGTTGGGCTTCTCTATCGTGATTCTGATTCTCAGCCTTCCTCTTTGGTCCGGTTTTGATAGCACAACCGCCCAGATGCAATTCGTTGAGCGGGCTCCATGGATCCAAAGTTTTAACGTCTGGTATTCCCTTGGAATTGATGGTATTTCAATGCCCCTGATCCTGTTGACCACGGCACTTACCGTGATTGTGGTGATTGCCGGCTGGGAAGTGATCCAGGAGCGTGTGGCACAGTACATGGCGGACTTTCTGATCATTGAAGGCATCATGATCGGTGTGTTTTCGGCGCTGGACGCCGTATTGTTCTATGTGTTCTGGGAAGCGATGTTAATCCCAATGTTTCTGATCATCGGCATCTGGGGCGGCTCAAATCGAATATACGCCACGATTAAGTTTTTTCTTTACACCCTTCTCGGTTCGTTGTTGATGCTGGTCGCTTTTCTATACCTTTATAATAAAAGCGGCGGCAGCTTCAGCATTCTCGACTTTCACGATCTCAAGATCGGGCTCAACCCACAGATTTTAATCTTTCTGGCCTTCTTTACGGCGTTTGCGGTAAAGGTGCCGATGTTCCCTGTGCACACTTGGCTACCGGATGCCCATGTCGAAGCACCGACCGGCGGATCAGTTATTCTTGCTGCGATCATGCTCAAAATGGGTGGCTATGGATTCTTGCGTTTCAATATGCCGATCACTCCGGATGCCAGTCATGAGCTGGCCTGGTTCATGATCACATTATCATTGATCGCCATCGTCTATATCGCTCTGGTGGCACTGGTACAAGGAGATATGAAGAAGTTAATTGCCTATTCATCGATCTCTCACATGGGCTTCGTGACCTTGGGCATGTTCGTCTTTAACAGCCAGGGAGTAGAAGGCGCGATGATGCAGATGATCTCGCATGGGTTTATCTCTGGCGCGTTATTCCTTTGCGTTGGTGTTCTATACGACCGACTGCACTCCCGAGAAATTAAAACCTATAGTGGTGTCGCCACGCCAATGCCTGTGTTTGCGGCGTTCATGGTATTGTTTGCGATGGCCAATTCCGGCCTCCCGGGCACCTCTGGATTTGTCGGTGAGTTCCTCGTGATTATGGGATCATTTCAGGTCAATGCGTGGTTCGCCATTATCGCCGGATTGACCCTTATTTTTGGCGCTGCATACACATTGTGGATGGTCAAACGAGTGGTATACGGCGCTGTAGTGAGTGACGATGTGGCCGCATTAAAAGACGTCAATCAACGCGAAATCCTGTTTCTCAGTCTTTTGGCCGCCATGGTATTAGTGGTTGGTATCTGGCCGAACCCAATCCTCGAGGTGATGCATGCCACCATCGATAACTTATTGCAACACACTCAGATCTCTAAATTGCCATGAAGGTTGAAGCCCTGAAGGCCGCTGCGGCCGCACCTGAAATGATCGTAGCATTCATGGCGTGCCTGATACTTGTGGCGGCGCTTTACATGAAAAAGGAAACCGGACACAAATTCACTTATGGCGTGTCAGTGGTGACGCTGGTATTTGTTGCGATCCAGATCATGATGAATTTCAGCGAAACGGGTACAACCGCACTGAACAATATGTTTGTCGATGACCCTATGGCTGACCTGCTTAAGATTGCGATATGCCTGATTTCAGCCGGGGTATTCGTCTACAGCCGTCAGTACAATCAAGATCGCGGAATATTTAAAGGCGAGTACTATATCCTGGGCATGTTTGGCGTGACCGGCATGATGGTGATGGCTTCAGCCAACCACTTGCTGACCCTGTATTTAGGCCTTGAGCTGATGTCACTTTGCTTATACGCAATGATCGCATTCTATCGCGACGATAAGCTGGCAGTTGAGGCGGCTATGAAATATTTTGTACTGGGTGCACTGGCTTCTAGCATCCTGCTCTACGGCATGTCGTTGCTTTACGGTCTCACCGGCTCACTGGAATTATCAGTTATTCGTGACAGTTTGGCAGGTACGGAACAGGGTAACGTGGCAGTGGCTCTGGCGGTAGTATTTATCGTTGTCGCCGTAGCGTTCAAGCTTGGCGCAGTACCTTTTCATATGTGGGTGCCAGATGTCTACCAGGGTGCTCCAACGTCCACTACTGCTTTTGTCGGAGCAGCGCCGAAAATTGCTGCATTCGCCATAACCCTACGATTACTAGCGGGCGGACTCGAGGACCTGCATGGGATGTGGCAGCAGATGCTGATTATTATTGCCCTGCTGTCCATAGCCGGCGGTAACATTATTGCCATCGCACAAAGCAATTTAAAACGGATGCTGGCCTACTCCACTATTTCGCATATGGGTTATTTTTTGTGCGGCATCCTGGCTGGCACCGAAGAGGGGTACAGCGCTTCATTGTTCTATGTGCTGGTATACGCGGTGATGAGTCTGGCAGCCTTTGGTATTGTGCTATTTCTCGCCACTAAAGAGAATGAATCGGACCAGCTGGACGACCTCAAAGGGCTCAGCAAGCGAAGCCCCTGGATCGCATTTTTATTAATGGTTCTCATGTTTTCTATGGCCGGCATCCCCCCCACTGCTGGATTCTTTGCCAAGTTTTCAGTTATCCAGGCGCTGGTCAATGCAGACCTGATCTGGGTCGCTGCGATTGGGGTCATTTTAGCCGTGGTTGGAGCCTACTACTATCTTCGGATCATTAAGCTGGCGTATTTTGATGCACCGGAAAGCGATGAGGCTATAAAGACTAATGTGGGCATGTCAGCAGTACTCACTGTCAACGTCCTGTTGATAGTCGCCATCCTGCCCTGGATCGGCAGTCTGCTTGCGCTGTGTAATCAGGTTATCAGCCAGTTTACGCTATAAATTTTCGCAACAAGGTGCCCGACAACGGGTTTACTGCGCACGTCATCGTGACGGAAGTCAGACCGCAGAATGCTGCTATAAGAATGATCAAGCTTTCAGACTCGATGTTTCGCAGGTCTCAGTTACAGGACGTTTAAAGTGACACCCGGTCCAAGTATTCACAAATTCGACACAAGACCACCACACAAGATCCTTTAATCCACCTAATTTACCAAGTACATTACGGCCTGATTAAGGGAGTTTTATAATGTCGACCAAACTCAACCTCGGGATACTCTTTGGTGGCCGATCATGCGAACACGAAGTATCGGTGGTGTCGGCTCGCTCAGTTCTTAAAGCCATCGACACGGATAAGTACGATGTCTATTTAATCGGAATCGACAAGCAAGGTCGCTGGCATCTTGGCTCCGACATAGGCCAGTTGGTCAATGATAAAGAAGTCAATGCACTGCCGAGAAGCGAGAACATAGTAGCGGACAATAATCTGGTTACCCTCGATCTATACCATCAGGGAAATCTGTCTCCCTCCCACAATGATTTTTCCGAAATCCCTCGACTCGATGTCATTTTTCCCGCGCTGCACGGTACCTTTGGCGAAGACGGCACTATCCAGGGTGTGTTTGAAATGGCTGGAATTCCCTATGTCGGCTGTGGTGTCGCAGCGTCCGCCATCGCAATGGACAAGGCGCTGGCCAAGCAGATTTTCACTGCTGCAGGGATTCCCCAAGCACCCTGTCTGATCGCGACGAGGTATGAATGGGACCGAAAGGCAGATGAGATAAATAACCAAGTTGAGCGCCGCCTGGGTTACCCCGCGTTCGTCAAACCAGCTAATATGGGCTCGAGCGTGGGGGTCACAAAAGCCAATGATCGGAACAGTCTAGTAGAGGCGATAGGTATCGCCTTCGAATACGACAACAAGATAGTGATCGAACGATCCATGGAAAACTGTCATGAAGTGGAGTGCGCCGTTCTCGGTAACCAGGATCCCGTTGCGTCACAGGTTGGGGAAATTATTCCGGGTGCCGAGTTTTATGACTACCAGACAAAATACGTTGACGATAAAACGGAGACCCTGATCCCGGCAAAGATTAGTGACGCGGCCACTGCGAGGGTGCAGAAGTTATCTATCGACGCATTCAAAGCCATTGATGGCGCGGGTCTGGCGCGGGTAGATTTCTTCGTGCATAAGGATACTGAGGAGGTATCCCTGAACGAGATCAACACTTTACCCGGATTTACTCCGATCAGCATGTATCCGAAGATGTGGGCTGCAAGTGGAATTCCCTATGCTGAGCTGATCGACAGGCTGGTTGACTGCGCTCTCCAGCAGCACCGCGAGCGTGCCTCTTTGAAGCGTTCTTTTTAACCTAGCATCCTAGAATATCCGTTTTTACCCGTACTCGACCGGCGTTTTCGATGCAGGCACAAACAAAAGACAATACCTTAAAGGGTATCGTCATCCTTGTTATCGCGACATTTTTTTTTGCCGCCCAGGATGCACTTACCAAGAGGCTGACACAGACCTTATCGGTATTCGAAATTGTCTGTATCCGGTTTTTCATTTTCTCCCTGTTTGCGCTTGTATTTGCCCATAAACGAATAGGAATCTGGCAGGGTTTAAAGTCCGCCAACCCCGGCCTTCAAATTATTCGGGGATTATTGATCTCAAGCGAGATTGCAGTGTTCGCATATGCCATCCGATTCCTCGGCCTGGCTGAAATGCATGCCCTGTTCGCCTGCTTCCCGCTGTTGATTACCGTGCTCTCGGTACCCATGCTTGGTGAGAGAGTTGGTTGGCGCCGATGGTTAGCGGTCATCGTCGGCTTCCTTGGCACCTTACTGATTATTCGACCTGGAATTGGAGTGTTTGATCCGTTTTCCACCATCGCCTTGATCGCGGCACTCATGTTCGCCGTCTACAACATCTTGACACGTAAAGTTTCTCGTACTGATCGATTTGAAACGTCTCTACTTTACTTTGGGCTGGCTGGGTTTCTGGCGTTCTTGTTGGCAATGCCGTTTGTCTGGCAGACACCGACCACTGAAGAATCCGCGTTACTAATTTCGCTCAGTATCACTTCAATTATAGGTCACTTGTGCCTGATCAAGTCTCTTGAACTTGTGCCCGCGGTGATTCTTCAGCCTTTCAACTATTTTGTTTTGGTATGGGCAATCGTGTTTGGCTACTTGCTGTACGGCGAGGTTCTGGAACCAGTTACATTGTTCGGGGCTGGCATGGTGGTGGCGAGCGGCGTGTTCATTGCCCAGCGAGAACATCGACTCAAAGGATCGAGACGAGATTGGTCAAAGAAACCGGTTTGATAAATCAGTTTTAATATTTAAATCAGATCAGTTATTCAACAAAGGCGTTTATCCTATACTACTCGCTCTACAAGCGCCCATCACAGAGACCAAATCATGATCGGATCTGATCAGCTCTCCCGTCTGCTTTCCCAATTCCCACAGACACGTTACCTTGATGCGTTCTACCCTGATCTGTCCTGTGTCTTTCGTGGTAAACGCTACCCCATCGAGCAGGCGGAAAAGGTATTCAACTCAGGCATGATGTCCCCAGGAGGTGGTTTTCTTCTTGCGGTGACCGGTGAATGCATGGACCCGGAAGGAATGGGGTTTTCAGATGGAGACCCTGACGAAGTAGGCAAGCCAGTGACAGGCACGTTGGTTAATTCTCCCTGGACCCAAGTTCCTACCGCCCAGGTCATGCTGACGATGCAGAGTCTTGACGGCGAACCTTATTATTTCGAGCCTCGCAATGTACTTCACCGGGTGATCGAGAGATTCCGCGATCTAAAACTACAACCCGTCGTGGCGTTTGAGCTCGAGTTTTATTTGCTGGATCGTCAACGTAGAGCCGATGGCGGAATTCAGGTCCCTATTGGCCCGCTGACCGGTCAACGAACCGGTACCACCCAAGTCTACAGCACTGATGACGTTGAGGAATTCAGTCTGTATTTAGACGAAATCACTACCACATGCAGATCCCAAGGTGTGGAAACAGGTGCAATATCGGCGGAATATGCACCAGGCCAGTTTGAAATTAATCTCCAACACAGCGATGACCTTTTAGCGGCAGCTGACCGCTGCGTCATGTTTCGCCGTGCGGTATTGAATACCGCACGTAAGCATGGCTATCAAGCGACCTTCATGGCTAAGCCGTGGCCAGACCATTCGGGTAGCGGCCTTCACCTGCACGTCAGCCTGCTGGATAGCGATGGAAACAATGTATTCGATGGTGGAGGCAATTATGGCGATAAAGATTGCGCATCGGATTACCTTTATCATGCTGTTGGCGGACTCAAACGAACCATGGCGGAATGCATGGCTATCTATGCTCCAAATGTAAATTCTTATCGCCGCTTTGTTCCCAATATCTACGTGCCGGTATCGCCAAGCTGGGCCTTTGAAAACCGTTCTGTAGCTTTCCGCATCCCGAAAAGTCACGGTGATGCCAGGCGGATAGAGCATCGAATCGCTGGTGCAGATGCTAATCCTTATCTCACGCTTGCGGCTGTGCTTGCGGGAATCCATCAAGGAATTTCCGGCAAGTTTGATGCAGGTAAGCCTGATATCGGAAACGCCGGAGAACAGGTTGATCCATCGATTCCACTTGAGCCCGAGCATGCTTTCTCCGCTTGCCGAAACAGCGCCTTCCTCAAAGATTTTCTTGGAGAGAAATACGTGAATGCTTATACCAGCTGCAAATTAAATGAGTTTAAAGCCTTCAGAGATCAGTCCGCGCTTGAAACAGAGTGGTATCTTTAGCAGCTAGATTGGTCTTTTCAGGCCTGGAGTGAAAACCCTGATTTGCTCGACTAGATTTGGTTCTGACAGTTTAGTGAGCTAGTATTCAGGATCGAATCTAAAATTAAGGATCCGGGCAATGTCACGTAACAGCCGCTGCGAAATCCTTTTCGAACCATTGATTATTGGGCCGGTCCCCGCTAAAACCCTTCTCTACCAGGTTCCCCACAGCAACGGCATGGGAAATCGTTATTCCCATGCCATCACTGCGAGCCGCGGTATCAAAGCGGAAGGAGGCAGGGCTGCCATCGCCACCGAAGAATTTGAAATCCACCCCACCTCAGATGTCTCTTTCTATATGGAAACAAAGCAGTGGGAAAATTCAGATATGGATAGGCTTGCACTGAGCATTGACGCGATGCCCGATCCCACTCCTGAAGCAGGTTTGACACGCATCGGCAGAATTGGAGACAGTCTCGCCCCCTCAATCATCGCAGCGGCGGTATTTGAAGGACATCAATACACACGGTGTATGAAAAGGAAAACGATATGCATTGCATCCCCTTTAAACGTGTAAATAGCGAACCGGGTCAGCAGTGAATACCAAGATCGGAAAAAGCGTCTTGATTCGCGTGACCGAGAATGTGGCGACAGTCACATTAAATCGACCGGAAGTAGTCAATGCTATTGATGAAAATACACGTAGTGATCTGAAAGAGATTTTTACCAACATCCAGGCAAGCGATGACATCAAAGCGGTGATTCTAACCGGCGATAGGGATAATTTTTGTGGTGGCAGCGAGGTCACCTCAATGCAGGATATCAGCACCTCTCTGGCAATGGAGCAGATGCGAAACGTACGACACACCGCTATGGCTATCGCCGCATGTAATAAACCAATAATCGCAGCTGTGGAAGGTCATGCAGCCGGGGCGGGGATCGGCCTGGCGCTATTGTGCGATAAAATTATAGCGAGTAAGAAATCAAAATTTACTTTCTCTTTCAGTCGAATCGGTCTGGGTCCGGAATGGGGTCTTAGTGTCACACTACCAGACCGGATAGGCCGCATAAGGGCACGAAATCTTCTTTGGAACGCCCAAAAAATGAGCGCACGTTCAGCCCTGGAAATCGGATTGATCGACGAGACTTGCATTCCTGGGGGGGCACTGGATTGCGCCTGGGTCGAGGCAAAAATGCTTGCCAACAAAGCGGCTCTGGCAGTACAGGGTACGAAATTTCTTACCCGGATCCCCCTTGATGAATTGCGCGCTGCATTGGACAATGAGGCAGTCAGCCAAGCTGCCTGTGTATCTTCTGAAGATTTCTCCAACCGGATTGAGGTTTTCAAGAATCGCAGAAGGCAAAAAACAGAAATTGAATAGAAGGAATTAATCGAATGAGCTATCCGCGCCACTACAACGCCGTAACCGACCTTCTGGATAAAAATGTAGACCAGGGGCGTGGGAATAAAACAGCGTTTATCGATCAAAACGGGAGCGTCACCTATCGCGAGCTGCAAAGCCAGTCCTGTCGGGTCGCAAACCTGCTCACACAGCTGGGCGCAAAACCCGAGTCAAGAGTAGCGGTACTGATGCACGATACCGTTGACTGGCCCGCTGTTTTTCTAGGATCAATCCGCGCGGGGATAGTACCAGTGGCGATTAATACTCTGCTTGGCACAGATCCCTATAAGTATATTCTCGAAGATTCTCGGGCCCAGATACTGTTTGTATCCGCCCCCTTGGTCGATACAATTGCACCTATCATTTCCAGCCTACCGTTCTTAAAGCAGGTGATTGTTGCAGGGGATCATGTTGAAGACCACATGAGCCTGGACAGCGCACTGGCCGAACAACCTGACACTTTCGAAACCGCCGCCACCTGCTGTGACGAAGTGGCGTTCTGGTTATATTCATCAGGCTCCACAGGTACCCCCAAAGGTGTTCCACATATTCAAACCGGCATGATGGAAACTGCCCGGCATTATGGACAAGGTGTGCTGGGAATCCGCGAAGACGACACCGTCTTTTCCGCTGCCAAGCTGTTCTTTGCCTATGGCCTTGGTAATGGATTAAGTTTTCCAATGTCAGTGGGTGCCACCACTGTCTTGTGGACTGCGAGACCAACTCCACAAGACATGTTTGACATGTTGAAACATCACCAGCCAACCATTTTCTACGGTGTGCCCACTTTATATGCAGCAATGCTTGCTCACCCCGAATGCGGTCCGGCAATAAGTTCGAAAAAGTTAAGGCTATGCGTTTCCGCCGGCGAAGCTCTGCCGCAGGAAGTGGGTGAGAAATGGCGCAACCTATTTGGTGTCGACATCATCGATGGTGTCGGTTCCACCGAGATGCTGCATATCTTCCTTTCAAATTGTCCTGGTGAAGTGGTTTACGGCACATCTGGAACCGCCGTGCCTGGATACCAATTGCGCCTGGTGGACGAGCAGGGTGATGAAGTAAGCGGCGACCAAATTGGCGAACTGCTTGTAGATGGACCGTCGTCCACACCTGGTTACTGGAACCAGAGAGAGAAGTCTCGCGACACTTTCGAGGGGCGTTGGACCAGAACCGGTGACAAATATACCCGAACTTCAGATGCACGCTATATTTATTGTGGACGCACTGACGACATGTTTAAAGTAAGTGGTCAGTGGGTATCCCCGTTTGAGGTGGAATCTGCGCTGGTGACGCACCCAGCCGTGCTGGAAGCCGCGGTAGTAGGGTATGAAGATAATGATGGACTTACCAAGCCGCGGGCATTCGTCACCCTTATGCCCGGAGAGTCAACCGATGGTATCGAAGAAATACTCAAACAGCAGGTCAAGTCTGCAATCGGCAAATGGAAGTACCCCAGGGAGATCAAGATCGTCGATGAATTGCCAAAAACAGCAACTGGAAAAATCCAAAGATTCAAACTCCGTAACTAAACAATATAATGCTGCAGACAGGCAGCGGCAGGATTCAATGCCATGAAGGCTGTTTAGAATTCGAGCTGCATAAACCTCTAAGATCAGACAGTGTTGTGCCGCCTGCTACCCTTTTACTGCTGCATGAAGGTCTGGGATCGGTGTCAATGTGGAGAAACTTCCCAAGTCGTCTGGCCGCAGCGACAGGCTGCAATGTACTTGCCTACTCTCGATTAGGATACGGAGAATCGGATCCATGCAAGATACCTCGAGAAGTGAATTATATGCACCTTGAGGGGCAAGAAGTGCTGCCCCAGGTAATATCTCAGATTGACAGCACGGAAATCGTTTTGATTGGACACTCTGACGGCGCTTCTATTGCTGCGATTTATGCCGGTGACAATCCTGATATCAGAATAAAATCTATCGTTTTAATGGCCCCTCATTTCTTTACCGAAAACCTTGCTCTTAAATCTATCGAAGCTGCAAAGGAAGCATATGAACTTGGCGACTTAAGAAAGCGATTGGAACGCTACCATGGGGCCAACACCGACAATGCATTTTATGGATGGAATGGCGCCTGGTTGAACCCCGCGTTCAAGGACTGGGACATCACTGAGTTCCTTCCACAAATCTCGGTTCCAATACTGCTTTTACAGGGCAAACAGGATCAATATGGCAGCAACGCGCAACTGGAAGTGGTCAAACAACGGTGCGATGTAGAAGTGGAAACATGCATCCTGGAAGACTGCCGCCACTCGCCACACCTTGAACAAGAGCAGCGAACAATCGGAGCGATATCCAGTTTTCTGCATAACGTCTCATTGTAAATCTCCGAATTCGAGGTGATGCGCTAGCGGAATAGTGCTGAGGGGCCGCACTTAAGGATTGCTTTGATGCGTGTCAGGTCCTAATCTGAGGGGCTCGTCCCCAGCAATCATTCACCCGTTGACCCGCTCATTTACCTTACTCGCAGACGATCGATTCGGCCTTCCTCCAGGTCGACATATCCCCGGAAGCGGCTCTGTGCCCTGCCTCGATTTTCTCAGGCCAATCAACGAGCACTGTCCTTTCAAAGTAGAATCTGAAAATTGGGGCGATAACGTCGCCTACCGATACGGGTGGTTCTTGTTCCTTAACGCGTACTACTGGGAGTCTCACGAAATATGGGAAACGGTTTGGATGCGCTGCGCAGTAAACAGCAAAGAAAGGTTATTGTTAAAAGGAATAATCCAGCTGGCAAACTCCAGACTTAAGGCTGTACAAGGAAAAAATAACGCCGCGCAAAAAATTCTAATTCAGAGCCGAGAATTGATCGAAGAAGCCTTTCGAGGGAGTCCAGAAACAGACTCAGGATCGATCATGGGGGTGAAACAATATGATCTGCTTGAGCTGAATCAAGATTACGCACTATAGTTCATGTTTTGATGTGAGTTTATGCACTTTAGAGCTTTTTCTGCGTTGAACAAGCAAGGCTGTAAAGCTATAACCATTTGTGCTCGTCTTCTCATCGTTGAGCCGCCCATAACCAACAAACACGAACAATGATAGATTTTCAAACTGGTCCGGATCAATATCGACATTGGAGGATTAACTATGAGGGAGAGATAGCCCGATTAATCATGGACGTTGATCAGAATGCCGGGTTGTTTGAGGGCTATGAGTTAAAGCTCAATTCCTACGATTTAGGTGTCGATATTGAACTCTATGATGCGCTGCAGAGAATACGATTCGAACATCCCCAAGTGCGCGTAGTCATCCTCGAGTCGGGAAAAGACAATGTGTTCTGCGCCGGCGCTAATATACGCATGCTGGCCGGTGCATCGCATGCGCATAAGGTTGGGTTCTGCAAATTCACCAACGAAACTCGAAACTCCATTGAACAGGCCAGCGCTCAGTCTGGCATTAAATTTGTTGCAGCGATCAATGGCGCCTGCGCGGGCGGAGGGTATGAGCTGGCAATGGCGTGTGACTACCTGATTCTTAATGACGATGGGAGTTCATCTGTAGCATTACCAGAGGTGCCTTTACTCGCGGTGCTTCCGGGTACTGGCGGATTGACACGCCTAACCGATAAAAGAAAGGTACGCCGAGATCGAGCTGACATTTTTTGCTCTGTGGAAGAGGGCGTTCGCGGTGCAAAAGCAGTAGACTGGCGACTGGTCGATGAGACCGCTCCACGCTCAAAGATTGCAGATCTCGTAGTCGAACGGGCACACGAACTGGCGGCAAAATCTGATCGACCTGATAGCGCTCAAGGCATTACCCTCGGTCCATTAAACCGCCAAATTACTGGTGACACAATCATCTACTCCAGCGTAAGCGTAAACATCAAGCGCCGGCAAGGTCTGGCGACAATAGAAGTTGCAGGTCCCAAAACGGAACCACCGGTCGATCCTGAAAAAATGCAGGAACTGGGCGATCAATTCTGGCCACTGCGGGTCGCCAGGGAGTTGGACGATGCATTGCTTCACTTACGTACCAATGAAGAACAGATAGGTGTATTAGTATTCACCACCAGTGGAGATCTGGAGAGCGCAGTGGCTATGGATAACTTTCTTGAATCCCATGTTGATCACTGGCTGGTGCGAGAAATTTTGTTGAACTGGTGTCGAGTACTCAAACGCATAGACCTGACCTCACGTTCGCTGGTGGCACTGATTGAACCCGGCAGTTGCTTTAGCGGCACCCTTGCTGAAATCGCCTTTGCCTGTGATAGAAACTTCATGGCGCTGGGGGAATTTGAAGATGATCCGAGACCGGAGGCTAATCTGGCTCTTACTGCGGTTAATTTCGGACGCTACCTGATGTCTAATGGACTCAGTCGTCTGCAAACCCGCTTTCTCGGAGAACCCGAAACACTGGATCTAGCCAGCTCAACAATTGGGCAGCGCCTCGATGCGACACAAGCCGAGAAGCTGGGGTTGGTGACAGCCAGTTACGACGATATTGACTGGGAAGATGAAATCCGAATATTTCTTGAAGAACGGCTAAGCTTTTCTCCCGACGCAATGACCGGGATGGAAGCTAACCTGCGGTTTGCTGGCCCTGAAACCATGGAAACCCGGATCTTCGGTCGACTCACAGCGTGGCAGAACTGGATATTCCAGCGGCCTAATGCGGTGGGGGAAAATGGCGCGCTAAGACGTTATGGAAGCGGCCAGAAAGCCGAGTTCAATCGCCAGCGAGTTTAGTATTTACACTATTATATGTACCAGAGAATTCAATCATGACAAGCAATGCAGTTGACTACGATACCTTGATCCCAAACAATGTTGGCTTGTCCGAAGACCGACGCTTACTTAAAGCACTTGAACGATGGCATCCGGGATACATCGATTGGTGGAAAGACATGGGACCCAACGGATTCCAGGAAAGCAAAGTGTATTTACGCACTGCAGTGGGTGTGGAAAAGGATGGCTGGGCACAATTTGGATATGTAAAAATGCCGGAATATCGATGGGGCGTATTGCTGGCACCTCAAGTTCAGGATCGTAAGATTGGATTTGGCAATCACCAAGGCGAACCGGCATGGCAGGAGATTCCGGGTGAATATCGTGCAATGCTTAGACGTCTGATTGTTATTCAAGGAGATACAGAACCCGCATCGGTGGAGCAGCAGCGCTATCTGGGTAAAACCGCTCCTTCGCTGTACGATATGCGCAACCTATTTCAGGTAAATGTTGAAGAAGGTCGCCACCTGTGGGCTATGGTTTACCTGCTACAAAAATACTTCGCTGCTGATGGTCGAGAAGAGGCAAATATGCTCCTTGAGCGAAGATCTGGTGACATCGACAAACCGCGCATGCTGGGAGCATTCAACGAAGAAACCCCTGACTGGCTATCGTTCTTCATGTTTACTTTCTTTACCGATCGCGACGGTAAGATGCAGCTCGAAAGCCTGGCGCAGTCCGGATTCGACCCGCTTTCTCGAACCACCCGATTTATGCTGATGGAAGAAGCTCATCATATGTTTGTTGGTGAAAGTGGAGTCGGTCGCGTAATTGAAAGAACCTGCGAGGCGATGAATCAGGCTGGAATTAAAGACCCGTACGAGATTGAAGCCGTTAGAGCTTTGGGCGTGATTGACTTACCCACAGTACAGAAGAAAGCCAATTTGCACTACTCACTGTCACTCGATCTGTTTGGATCAGAAGTCTCTACAAATGCCGCTAATGCCTACAATGCCGGTATCAAAGGACGCTATCAGGAAGATAAAATCGAAGATGATCACCGCTTACTGAGCGACACTTATCCGGTTCTTAAGTTAGTAGACGGAGAAATTAAGAGTGTGGAAGAAAACGCGCTTACTGCGCTCAATATGCGATTACGCGACGACTACTCTAAAGACGCTGGAAAGGGCGTCGGCCGGTGGAACAAAATTATTAAGAAAAGCGGAATAGAGTTCGAAATCACCCTGCCACATTGCGCCTTCCATAGGATGATTGGCGAATTTACAAATGTTTCAGCTTCGCCAGAAGGAACACTGATGTCCGAGGAAGCATTTAGTCAGCAAAAAGATAATTGGCTACCGTCACAACAGGATGGAGAGTTCATCCAGTCTTTAATGCGACCTGTTGTTGAACCCGGTCAGTACGCCAATTGGATTGCTGCACCCAAAGTAGGTGTTGATCGCAAGCCAGGCGATTTTGAATATGTTCAGCTCAGCTGAGGAACAAACGCAGAATGTCGGAGCTGATCAAGCAGCATCTCATTGACCCAGAAATTTGTATTCGCTGTTACACCTGTGAGGAAACCTGCCCGATAGATGCAATAACCCACGACGACGAAAACGTAGTGGTGGACGCCGACATATGTAATTACTGCATGGAGTGCATTGCCCCCTGTCCTACCGGATCTATCGACAACTGGCGACTGGTCACTTCACCCTACTCCCTAGAGCAGCAATTCGAGTGGGAGGAGTTGCCAATGCAGGAGGAACTCGGCGAGCAAGACAGCGTTTCTTTAAATGAAGCGCTGGAGCAGGAAATTTCAAGCCTTCTCGAACAGGCCCACGAAGGAACTGGCGGTAATCCTTCAGCACCTGCTAGTGCCGCGCAAGCATCCATAAACCTTTACAGCCGCAGCAAGCCGGCTTTCGCGCAGGTACAGGGCAATTACCGTCTGACTGAGGAGCACACGGAAAATGATGTTCGCCATATTATCCTGAGTTTTGGCGACACTGTATTTCCCGTGCTTGAAGGTCAGAGCATCGGTATTGCGCCTCCTGCAGAAGAAGGAGAAAGCGCCCAGCCTATTCGACTGTATTCGATCGCAAGTGCTAGAGACGGTGAAAAGAGGAATGCTAATAATTTTGCCCTAACCGTTAAGCGCGAACCCGATGGTCGCTGCTCAAACTACTTATGCGATCTACAAAAAGGCGACCGAGTCGAGGTGACCGGACCATTTGGAGGTACCTTTTTAATGCCAAATGATCCCAATGCTAATATCATAATGATTTGTACAGGCACCGGATCGGCACCGTTCCGCGCATTTACCGAGCGCAGACGTCGTGCCGCGCCGGGCGCCAGCGGCAAACTGCTGCTGTTTTTTGGCGCACGCACGCCTGAGCAGTTACCTTACTTCGGGCCTCTCAATAAACTCCCTCCCAAACTAATTGAGAAACATCTTGTTTACTCTAGGCTACCTGGGAAGTCTAAAGAATACGTACAGGATCGTATGCTGGAAGAGTCAGATACTGTTGGAAGATTACTGCAAAGTAATCAAACCTATATCTATGTTTGTGGTCTTAAAGGCATGGAATCTGGCGTCGATCAATCGTTAAAAGAAATATGTCTGCGCCATCACCTGAACTGGGACGACCTCAAAACCAATATGCGAGCCTCTGGTCGCTACCATGTCGAAACCTACTGACTCAGTCAAATACGGTGGTATACGCTTGCCGAAAGGCTACGCCGATATCGATGCACCCTTTTTGAGTCTCGATAAACCCTTTGTCCATACTATTTCGGTGGGCTGGGGCGACTGCGATCCTGCACAAATCGCCTATACCGCGAATATTCCATCCTGGGGATTGCGCGGTATTGAAGCCTGGTACAAAGCGTGTCTCGGAATTGACTGGTACGTAATTAATCTGCATTTCGGCATCGGAACCCCCTTTGTTTCACTTAATTTTGAGTTTAAATCGCCTATAACACCGTTGGGGGAGCTTCTGGTGTCTGTCTATGTGGACAGAGTCGGAGGATCCTCTATCGGTCATTGTGTAGAAGGCCATCAGAACGGATCGCTGTGTTTTACTGGGAAAACCGTGGCGGCATTCGTTGATGCTTTGACAATGAAACCAATGCCAATACCGCCAAATATGCGGCAAAGCATTCAACAGTACGCGCAAATTCAGAATCGTGAATATACAAGCTGAAAACATTGCTGAAACTGATCTCGGAAAAGCCCAACAATTTCTATTTCAAGTAGGGAGCCGAGTAAGAGCCGCTAGAAGTCGAGCCGGACTTACCCGCAAACAGCTATCGCAGGCATGCGGCGTTTCAGAACGTCATCTTGCCCAGGTCGAAACCGGCAAAGGCAATATTTCGATCCGATTGCTGCGCCAGATCGCAGCTGCAATTCAGACGCCCGTGGAACAGCTAGTCCGACAGGACGGCGACTTAGAAGAAATGTCGATGCTAATAGACCGTATTGGCAAACTCGACCGCGCTGAAATGATGCAGCTACTGAACCAGGTTGACCAGTGGATGATGGAACGCAAGTCTCAGGACAAGCAGGGCCGTATCGCTCTAATTGGTCTCAAGGGTGCGGGTAAAAGCACCATTGGGGCTCGTTCAGCGCAGCAGCTTGGCATCCCGTTTATCGAGCTTGATGATGAGATCACTCGCGAAAGTGGACTATCCGTGGAGGAAATATTTTCGCTTTACGGAGAACAGCGGTATAGAGAGCTGGAATTCGAGTGTCTTAAAAAGGTCATTGCCCAAAATCAGCAGTTTATATTGGCCGTTGCCGGAGGGATCGTCTCTAACCTCGACACCTATACAGAGTTACTCAGATCATTTCACACTGTGTGGCTTACTGCAGCACCGGAAGAACATATGGGTCGGGTAATGGCTAACGGCGATCGCAGAGCGGTCGAAGGCAACCCTGATGCAATGGATAATTTGAAATCTTTGCTGGCGACCCGGCAGCCGCTTTACAAACGGGCACATTTTGAAATAGAAACCAGCGATAAAAGCATCAGCGAATGCTGTGAAGAGTTAACAAGGCTGATACAAGACTCAATTCGATCTTAAATGGATCGTTATAGAATGATTGAGTTTCCGTAGAGCTATTAAACGGGCTGATACAAAACTTCCGATCTCATGGAATCAGATTTCTGGCACCAGCGTTGGTCCGAAAACCAGATTGGTTTCCACCAGGAAAAAATTAACTCTAGACTGGTTAAACTTTGGCCAAAAATCGCACTACAGTGCGGGGATAAGGTGTTTGTACCACTCTGCGGCAAATCTAAAGATATGCTTTGGCTGGCTGCGCAAACGCATTCAGTGCTGGGAGTTGAGCTCAGCCCGATCGCATGCCGAGAATTTTTTGAGGACAACGGGATCAAGTATCTGATATCGCATGAGGCCAAATTTGAAGTCTTTCGTGGCGATACCGACACTATCGAACTTTGGTCAGGGGATTTTTTTGAGCTTTCTGTTGAGCACTTGTCAAACGTTGCCGGGGTTTATGATCGCGCATCCCTTATTGCACTTCCTCCATCAATGCGAGAGAAGTATGTCGCACATCTAGGATCGATTTTAAAATCCAGAACAAAGGTATTGCTGATTGCCATGGAGTACGATGAGCATAAAATGAAAGGGCCCCCATTTTCTGTCTCAGAAGAGGAGGTACGAACTCTATTCGACAAAGATTTTACCCTTGAGCAAATATCCGAATCATCCGGTCCAGATATCGTCGGCAATCTGAAACAGCGTGGGTTAGATACACTAACAGAAAAAATCTTTCTGCTCGAACGCAGATAATCACAGGTAATACGACCAGATCAGGCGAACTTGCGGTCTTGTTCAATATTATCCATAAACTCTTCGTCCAACAATGAGTCACCAAGGGAGTCCACCTGCTCCCCAAGCTGTTGGCCGATATGACGTAACTCGTTCTGAACGAAATCACTTTCCATCAGTTTCTGCTCGAACTCCTCTCTGGATTTCTTTAAAAGCTTTTTCTGTTGTCCAATTTCACGAGCCAGCAGGCCAAGCTTAGCCAGTAGATCGTGCAATTGCTGTTCGCGTTCCTGAATCTTTGCGCGATCTTTATGACGTGAACTCTTAAGCTGTTTTTTAACACGTTGATTGGCCTCGATCTCCAACCTTTTGATCTGTTGGCGATAGGCATCTTTTAATCTCGCATGTTCCTTGCTGCGCTGCCTGGCAAATTCGTGCCGTAGTGCAGCCACAAGGGTCTGAATGGCTGATTCCAAATAATCGCCATCACTGTCTGGTTGCGCGAAAAAATCAGCCGTCGGGCCAGAGGGTTCTGAGTCAGATTCAATATCAGTTTCGGTTTCTGAATCAGATTCAATATCGGTTTCGGTTTCTGAATCAGGTTCGGATTCAGAGTCGAGCTGACGATTTTGTGTCAAACTGGAGAGCGTTTCTTTGTATGCCTCCACCAACTCACTTTCAGCCTCTCCAGAGGGATCTCTGGATAGGGTCGGGTCTTCAGCAGCCATAAGGCGACCTCTCATGTTGTTTGTTATCTTTGAAGCGTATGTTAATCATTCAAAATGCCAATTCCCGTCGACATAGAATGACCAGTCAAATCGGAAAATCAAGCCAGCAGCGCTTTTTCCCCCGATTAGCTCATCATATCAAAAACAGTTCAGATTGACACCCTAAAGGGATTTTGTTGAAATTTTATAAAACTATTATAAATCAACGACATAAATCGCTTACATTACAGGTATTTGACAAGAATTATGATCCGGAGGGCCCCTGCGATTCAAGTACAACCAGATCATGGCGCACCTGAAACGCAGGAGACGATCGGATTAGCTGTAACGATAAGGTACGCCGGCCTGTTCCATAACCGCGGTATAGTCCTTGAAGATCTGCACTACCCGGGCAGCCCGGGGACTGATGGAGGCCAGCTCGCCCCAGAATTCTTCCGCGTCCTTAACCACGGTATCCCACTCTTCTGCAGGTATTTCAGTAAGCTCCATCTTCTTACCTTCGACACGCAGTTTGGCCTCTCCACCCCAATACCAGACCTGACGGTAGTAGTGGGAACTGTCGATGGAAAGCTTGAACAGCTCCTGAAGATGGGGCGGTACTGCTTCCCAGCTCTTGGTGTTGGCGAAATAAGATCCGCACCACGCACCGGTAACATTGTTAAGCAGAGCGTAGTTGCAAACGTCAGCCCAGCCAACCTCATATGCCTCGGTAAAACCGCACCAGGCAACACCGTCGAGTTCACCGGTCTGAATCGCGACTTCGATATCGTCCCACGGCAGAGTGACTGGTACCAGGCCGTAGCGAGATAGAAATTTACCTGCAGTGGGTACACCGAACACTCGCTTTCCTTTCATGTCAGCAAGACTGCGAATGGGGTCCTTGGTGAAAATGTGGCATGGATCCCACGCCCCGGCGCTGATCCATTCGACACCTTTGACCTCGCCATAAGCTTCGGCCCAGATCTCATCCATGCCGTAATATTTAAACAGAACCGGAAGATCGAGACTGTAGCGGGTTGAAAACGGGAAGTAACCACCAAATACGTTGATATCCACAGGCGATGCCATGGTGGCGTCATCACTCTGGACCGCATCGATCGTACCGTTTTGCATTGAACGAAATAGTTCATCTGTGGCCACAAGCTGATCAGCGTAGTACAGTTCAATTTCCATCTGGCCATGCGCTGCTTTGTTGAAAGCCTCAATCTGTGGTTTGATGACGTGGGCGCCGAGCGGTGCGCCGGAATAAGTCTGCAATCGCCACTTAATCGGGTTGGACTGCGAAAATGCGTAGGGTGCGGTAGCCGCTGCGAGGGCGCCTGCGGTGCCGGTGCCGGCCTTCTTAATGAAGTCGCGACGGCTGCTGGATTTAGTTTGTGGTAGTGGTTTACTGTCTTTGTTTTTACTGTCTTTCATCATTTTCTCCTCTTTGGTTGGAAACGTTGCGTATGGGTCACCGGGTGTAAAACTGCTCTGGTAACCACATTGCAATTTGTGGGAACGCCATCACCAATATAAGTGCAAGCGTCATAACCATTACAAATGGAATTATTGAACGGTAAATGTCAGCCAGGGTGATCTCTTTAGGCGCCATTGCCCGCATCAGAAAAAGGTTGTATCCGAATGGCGGTGTCATATAGGCAATCTGGCAGGTGATCGTGTAAAGAACCCCATACCATACCGGATCAAATCCAAGTACTACAACGAGCGGCACGTAGAGCGGTGCGACGATGACCAGCATTGCCGTGTCGTCGAGAAACATTCCCATAACCAGGTACGAGAGCTGCATCATAATCAACACTTCCCAAGGGGTCAGATTCCAATTGGTAATAAATAATGACTCGATCGCCCTGACCGCGCCGATGCCATCGAACACAGCACCAAAGCAAAGTGCCGCCAAAATTATCCACATGAACATGCAGGAAATACCCAAAGTCTTGCGCATGGTGTCCTCCATGACCTGCTTGGTCAGACGCCTTTTGGCCAGGGCTGCCAAGGTTGCAGCCGTGGCGCCCACTGCGGAACTCTCTACCAGACTAGTAATCCCCATGATGAACAATCCGGTCATCGTGAAGAAAATCAGGAACGGGGTGATTCCGGCTCTGAGCAGTTTTAACTTCTCGACCATAGGCATATTGCGCTCTTCCTCGCTCACTGTGGGCCCAAGGTGTGGTTGAATTCGACAGCGAATAACAATATAGATAATAAACATCGCCGCCATCATCAAACCCGGAATGGCGCCGGCTAGCCAAAGCTTGCCCACCGGTTGGCGCGCAATCATTCCGTATAACACCAGCACCACACTCGGCGGCACCAGAATACCGAGAGAACTCCCTGCCTGGACAACACCTGTGATCATCGTCTTGTCATAGCCCCGCCGCAACATCTCGGGCAGTGCAATAGTCGCACCAATCGCCATTCCAGCAACGCTGAGACCGTTCATTGCCGAAATGACCACCATCAATGCAATGGTGCCAACCGCAAGACCGCCTTTGAGCCCGCCAAACCAGACATGAAACATCCGATATAGGTCATCGGCAATGCCTGATTCAGACAAGATGTAACCCATGTATATAAACAATGGCAGGGTTAGCAGCGGATACCAATTAAACAGTTTAAACGCAGCATTAAACGGCATCTCTATAGCGCCCTGCCCATACAACAGCAACGCCGCCGCTGCGGACACAAAACCAATCGCCCCAAACACGCGCTGACCAGTCAACAACATCAGCAACATCGATGAAAACATCAAGATCGCAATGGACTCGTAACTCATTTGAAATCCATTCCCCTGGCTTTAGCGATGTCTTTGAATAACGTCGATATGGTTTGCAGCAACATCAGGATAATGCCGAAAACCATAATGAGCTTAATCGGGATCATCGAGGGATTCCACTGCGAAAACTTTCGTTGGTCGTATTCAATCGCGTAGATCGTACTTGAGATTGAACCTACCAGCAGACACACAAGATAGAATATGAGGAATAGGGTTGTGAAACTGTCAATCCTGGCTTTGGTTCGATCGGAGCAATGATCGTAAACAAGATCCATACGCACATGAGCGTTTAATTGCATCGAGTACGCACCGCCCACTATGTAGTAGGCCGTCATCGTGAACTGTGCAAGCTCCACGGTCCAAGAGAGAGGAATATTGATAATATTTCTGGTGATTGCGCCCAAAAGGAGTGTTCCAATCATCAGAAAAATGGAATACATCGCAAGCCGCCCGAATTTAGTTGATGCGTAGTCGACGTACTTGACATAACTCACAATAAACTTCGGCATCCTATTCTTATACTCCTCCGGTTTTTCTGGCATCGATTCGTCCATTGCGACTATATCACTTCAACCGCGTTGCGTTGCAGCGCTTGCATTAATGCAGGCCCCGGTTCTGTGTCGGATACCAAGCTATCGAATTTTCCAAGTGGTCCGACTTCGTATCCAGCGATCCGATCGAATTTAGACGCGTCTGCCAGCATAACAACCCGTTTCGAGCGGGCGATCATTGCACGGGCAAGTTGCGCTTCTTCAAAGTTAAAATCTGTTGCACCGGCTTCTGCGTCCACACATCCCACGGTGATAAAGGCGTGGTGGGCGCGAAAAGATCGCAGCTGATGTAGACACTCTTGGCCAAAGGTTTCCCTGTTGTCGGCATTGTATTCGCCACCAAGCACAAACAATCTTAACGATGCCCTGCTGTGTAATCCGATGTAACGGGCAATCTCAAGTGAGTTGGTCACCACCGTAATACCTTCAATATCCGATATTTCCTCGGCAAAAGTCAAAGTTGTCGTTCCGGTATCGACAAATATTGTTTGCCCAGGCGAGACAATCGCAGCGGCTTTTTTCGCAATCCCCCTCTTAGCGGCAACATTGTTTCTAAGACGCTGCTGGAAAGGACCTTCTCCCACGGTTAAGGGCGTAGTGGCTCCCCCGTGTATTTTCTTCACCTTCCCGACGTCCGCGAGGGCATTCAGATCACGTCTGATCGTCTCTGCGGAGGAGGTAAACTTTGTGCACAGCTCCTCTACACTCACCGTACCAACCTGGCGTACCAAGTCGGCTATCATGGATTGTCTTTGTTTTGGACGCACGACCAACTATTAATTAGAAATTGCCCACTCGGGCAGTCAGAATTATTCCAGCGAGAGTCAGAATTATCAAGACCACTGTGCTTGGGGCCCTGTTTCAGTAAAAATCAAAGCTGTACTACCAAGAATCAAACCTATTTGTAAAATTATGACCGATTAGTCGATATATATTGCCCGTATAGTCATTTATTTGTAAAATGGATTAAGCCAATTTTAGCGTTTTACATCAGCCACCCACCGTTGGAAGATAAAATACAACACTGCCCGCAATGCACACTGCCGCTATAGAGTTGCCTTCAAGGGAATACGACGTCATCGTGATCGGTGCTGGGGTGGTTGGATGCGCTATGGCCCGGGAGCTCAGATTGATGGGCGCTAATGTTGTTGTTGTGGAAAAGTCGGCGGATATCATTGAAGGAGCCAGTAAGGGAAACAGCGCTATTCTGCACACAGGTTTTGATGCCCCCCCCCTGGTTCTATCGAGCAACATTGCGTTGCGAATGGATATCGACGATACCTAGAGATCCATTCGAAACTCGGTCTGCCGGTGATGAAATCAGGTGCACTGGTTTTGGCATGGAATACTGAAGAGGCCGCGTTGCTTGAAGGAGTTCTGAACAAAGCACGCATTAACGGCGTGGATAATGCAGAGCTGCTAGGGTCTGACTCAGTTCTCGCTCGGGAGCCAGGAGTTTCCCCAAGTGTAGAGGCTGGAATTCTCATCCCTGGTGAATACATTATCGATCCCTGGACAACTCCTTTTGCCTACATCCTGCAGGCCGTTGATAACGGTGCCCAACTGATAAGAAATTGTGAAGTCCTCGACGGCGGATTCGATGGCAATCGATGGCGGTTGCACACTCAGATGGGAGAAATATGTGGGAAGACCATTGTTAACTGTGCCGGGCTTTATGGAGATTTGCTCGACCAGAAACTGACAGGCGCCAGTAATTTTCATATACGCCCAAGAAAAGGACAGTTTGTGGTGTACGATAAGTCAACGTTCAGCTTGTGTCATTCTATCTTGCTACCGGTCCCAGGCAAGCGATCTAAAGGTATCGTGGTATGTCCGACCGTGTTTGGTAACGTCCTGGTAGGTCCCACCGCGGAAGAACAGGAAAGTCGTGAAGACAGCTCGATTGATTCCCAAACCCTGCGGCAGTTAACCATTCGTGGAAGCCAGATTTTGCCTGGGCTGGATCAGCAACCGATCACTGCAACCTATGCTGGATTGCGTCCAGCCACTGATCACACCGAGTATCAAATTCACTCTGACAGCAATAATCACTATGTCAGTGTGGGAGGAATTCGTTCTACTGGCCTGTCAGCGGCGCTTGGAATCGCCGAGTTTGTTTGCGAAATAATACAGGGCAAGGAAACCTACCAAGGTGCGAATGAATGTTATAGCTGGCCCATCGCCAACCCCATAACAGAAATTCAAGAGCGAGATTGGCAAAAACCAGATAACGGCGGCATCGTCTGTCACTGTGAGCTGGTTACTCGAAGGGAGATCGATCAGGCTCTTAGCGGTCCTGTTCCAGTGGCAAGTCTCGGAGGTCTCAAGCGCCGAACCAGGGTCACTATGGGCCGCTGCCAGGGCTTCTACTGCACCGCCGCGCTCAGTGAAATCACCGCGGGACATTTTTGCAACGACATTGGTTGGAATTACAGTGACAAATAGCGCCGAACTCCACCAGCATGATCACTATCAAGTGATTGTCATTGGCGCTGGACCTGCAGGAATCGCGTGCGCAACCGAACTCAGACGTCGTGGTATTGAAAATATTGTACTGATTGAGCGGGAATCCAAAGCGGGTGGCATCCCACGCCATTGCGCCCACTCCCCGTTTGGCCTTCGCGAGTTTCGCCGCTACTACACTGGGCCTCGTTATGCTGAAAACCTGGTTCGTCGTGCACGAATTCATGGTGTCAAAATTCTCACGAACACGACTGTGGTGAAATTGGGTTCAAGCGGCGCACTTTTAATTGCCTCACCCGTCGGCACCAGAGAAATTTATGCCGAGCGAGTTGTGATCAGCACTGGCGCCAGGGAAACACCTCGATCTGCAAGACTAATATCGGGTTCAAGATCGATGGGTATCACTACAACGGGTGCTCTGCAATCTATGGTTTACCTGCAGAATAAGACGCCTTTCCGGCGACCAATAATCGTTGGTACCGAGCTGGTTTCATTTTCCGCACTATTGACCTGCAGACATGCTGGGATCAGGCCAGCGGCAATTTCGGAATCACAAAGCCGCGTAACCGCATGGATGGGATCTGGAATGCTTGCGAAAGCCCTCGGAATTCCGTTAAAGCTCAATACCAAGATACAGGATATTGTGGGTCGTGAGCGGGTGCAAGAAGTGCATACCCGCACTTCCGATGGGCAGCATGAAATCATCCCATGTGACGGAGTAGTTTTTACCGGTCAGTTCTTACCGGAGGTCGCATTGCTTCGAAACGGACACCTTGAAATTGATTCAGGTACCGGCGGCCCCGTTGTAGACCAGTTCGGCCGCTGCTCCGATCCCACTTATTTTACCTGCGGTAATGTTGTCAGGCCGGTTGAGACCGCGGGTTGGTGCTGGTATGAGGGCGTGCAAACCGCCCGACATGTGGTCGCGAGTCTAGCGGCACAGCTACCCACACCAGCGATCAGAATTCCGGTTTATTGTGCGGATACAGCGATCAAATACGTAGTACCCCAGGTCGTTTCGGTGTCCAGGACAGCGGCAACACTCTCGGGCCTGCCATCTTTCCAACTACGAGTCTCCAAGGCGGTCAATGGAAATCTGCGCCTCACAGGCAATCAGGAAACCCTGATAAGCAGTCGAGTCCGTTCTCTACCGGAGCGTCGAATACTGTTACCGACAAAGTCCGTTGTCATACCGCCAGCTGTCGACCACCTTGCGCTTAACATAGATACGAATTAAAACAGTCACTGTTTTTCATCACTAGACAGGTCAATTTGCCATGACAATTCTCGCTATTGACCAGGGCACGACTAGCACACGAGCTTTGGAGGTGGATCAAACGGGTTGCAGCCGGATTAGCAAGGTACTCGAACACAAACAGTTTTATCCTCGGGCTGGATGGGTCGAGCACGACCCTGAAGAACTGATTGGTAATATTCAAGCCTGCATTGACAGCTGCCCAGAGGTTTCCGCTATCGGCATCGATAATCAAGGTGAAAGCTGCCTGGCATGGGATGCAAATTCTAAATCGGCGATTTCGCCGATTATCGTATGGCAAGACAATCGCACTCAGAATGTCATCGAGACACTTAAAGCAGCCGGATTTGAGAGTATCGCGCTGAATAAAGCTTCGTTGCCGCTCGATTCCTATTTTTCCGCATCAAAGCTCGCATGGATATTCAAGCATATTCCGCAAGCACAATCTCTTTACGCCAAAGGGAGATTGAGGTTGGGCACAACCGATGCTTACTTTCTTGACCGCCTTACAGGTCGTTTTGTAACCGATATCACCACTGCGTCACGTACCTCCCTGCTCAACCTTGAATCGGGGCAGTGGGATCCAGAATTATGCGAACTTTTTGAAGTGCCTTTAAATGCGCTTCCCCAAGTGGTCGCGTCCACTGGCGACTTTGGCAACCTAGAGAGCCGAGGCAGACAGATTCCGGTAACCGCGAGCATCGTGGATCAGCAGGCATCGCCTTTTGGGCACGGCTGCAGGGACAGCGGCGATGCTAAAATCACGTTCGGGACCGGCGCTTTTGCTCTGGTAGTCACAGGCAATAAACCCCTCAAATCTCCCGAAAAGAGTTTTCTGCCGACCATAGTCTGGCAGTTCAAGGACCAGGCACCGGTTTACGCACTGGATGGTGGCGTCTACTGCGCGGGTTCCGCGATCAACTGGGCCCGATCACTTGGACTATTTGATTCTTTTGAACATATTAATCAGTTTACAGCACCCGCTGCAATCGAACGCGGTACGGTTTTCGTCCCAGCATTGTCTGGACTCGCCTGCCCCTACTGGGACCGTCGAGCTAAGGGTTTGTGGATTGGTCTGTCACTGGATACCGGCCCTCTGGATATGGTTGCAGGCAGTGCTCGAAGGGGTCGCCCTGCGGGCTGTGGAAGTGATCGATGCGATGAGCGGCTTTATCCCTACGGGAGACACCATTTCGGTGGATGGTGGCGTCACGGCAAATCCCTACTTCTGCCAGTTTCTGGCCGACGCGTTAGAAAAACAAGTCGTGGTTCAGGAGTTTGCAGAACTTACCGCGGCAGGAACCGCGCGACTCGCAGGAGCGAAGATTAAATCCAACCCAGACTTAGACCAGCCTGTGATCATCTATCAACCCGGGGGCGACGCACGGCGGCATTTGGACCGATTTCGTCAGGCCGTATCGTATTCCCACAACTGGAGAATAGACTGAAGAATCATCCGAACTGGCTCGTGAATTCACCGTATGCCCGCTCAAACCGCTGCTCATTTCCGCGCGTATACGTCGCGTAGTCAAAATCAATCTTGGAATAAATTTCAGATACCATAGACCACATCGTTTCCCGCAAAAGAGACGCGCATTTCATCGCGGAGTATCGATACCAGAGTTGATCATCTACTTGATGCGTAAAGTATTGCTCCAGCATATTTTTCTCACTAGCCTCCACATACTCACTATTCGATGCCAGGTTCGCCAGATCAAACAGTGGGCTGTTGAATCCCGCATAGTCAAAATCAATCAACCAAATTCTCTCGCCGTCATCAATAAAATTTGCCGGCAAGAGGTCATTGTGACCGAAAACAAGATCTACCGGCCCCACTGCTTTCTCAAGGCGTTCCGAGATCTTCATCAAATCTGGTACTTGTTTAAGGTATGAACTGTCTCTCTGTTCTAACATATTGCGATAGTGCCGCAACACCTGGAAGACCCAGAACAAAACCGGGTAACCATTAAATCTTTGAGGCATTTCAGTATGAAACCGATGTAACATGTTAACTAGCCGTTTCTGGTTAGATGGATCACGAACATCTCTCTCTGAAAAGACTTTGCCCTCAATATAATCAATGACCAATACCCCAGGTTCACGATAAATCACTCTCGGCGAGAAACCACAATCAGCCGCCACCTGAGAAGTTACACCTTCGTTTTCACGCCACAGCAAATGCTCGGGCACATCATCCCCCAGCCTTACTACAAAATTCTTGTCGCGCTCCTGGACCCTGAAGTTAAGATTTGTCATGCCCCCGCTCAATGGCTCGACCACCACTGGCTGTTGCCAACAGGGCAGGTTTTTTATCTTCTCTATTTCTGGCATCGATTACCCCCTTTTTAGTTCTGAACGGTTCTTTTTTGGTTTATCAACGTCAGCAATTCAGCTGCCGCTTCGGCATCACACATCGCCCTGTGATGCGACTCAAGACTAATTTCAAACTTCTCACACAGATTTTTAAGGCTGTAGGATTTGAATCCCGGGTAACATTTGCGCATCTGCGCGCAGCTACACAAGGTCGGTCGTTGATAGGTCTGTTGTAATCGCCGATATTCGTCTCCTATAAAACTATAGTCAAATCGGACGTTATGGGCAACAAATACCGCGCCCTCAGTGAAGGCCCTGAAATCTTCAGCAATCTCGGCAAATACAGGCGCATCGGCGGCCATTTCATTACTGATTCCTGTTAGATCAGTGATATTTCGCGGTATCGAGCGACACGGATTGATCAAAGACTGCCAACGGTCGAGCACTTCGCCATGCTGCATTTTGACAGCAGCAATCTCTGTGATTCGATTCGACGCCGACCGTCTGCCCGTGGTCTCAATGTCTACCACCACATAAACTTGTTCAGGATCAACCACCCACTCAATTCGATTGACCTCTACCAGGAATCCAGCTTGCTCCATTGCGACAAATTGCTTTAGCTGGTTACGGCGGAGCTGGTCACCCTCAGCCTTTACCTCAATGAAGCGTAAGCGATTTTGCTCAACCACTAGTAGGTCCGGAAAACCCGAGTGGTTACCAGCGTAGTCCTGGGCCATGCGACGAAGAATACAGGCTACGGCACTTGAAGGAGCGTTAGAAAGAAATACGCGAATTTCATCCATCATATTGGAATTCCAGCGGAAGAGGCTATTAGCAGCGCCGTATTCTCGGGTGACGGTGGAAAGTAAGGTCCGAAGGGTGGTGTCGGAGTCTTTAAGATCGGATAGAATTTTCTCTATCTTCGAATTAAAACGTGCATAAAATGTGCCGGTCTCCAAGTCTTTCGGGCGCTTTTCAAAATCATTGTAGATCGCAGAAGCCTCATTTTTATAAAGTATTTCCCAAAACAGCAGTCCGAATAGTTTCTTCCACAATCTGTTTTCAGTGTGAAACACCTGAGCGCCATGAGACCGAAAGTAGTCTGCAGCGCCTTGCTCCGGAGCATCGCGATGGCATTCGTCGAGATTGATGACCGCACCGTTACGCAAAATATCGGTGATTCGGCTGGTACGTTTCTTGTGAAACTTGCGCTGGTAAAAATCCGTTGCAAAGAGCAGTTCTTCATCGCATGACGGATCGTCAATCATACGCTCCAATCGAGTGCAAGCCTGGTCGCGATCTCCACTTAGATACATCAGCCGGATCAGCCTTTCACTTGCCGGCCAGCCATCGGATTGTTGGTATATATTCGCAGCTAACTCCTTGTTTCCGTACTTCTCCACCTGTTCTCCAAGCCGGTAGATAGTTTGCTGACGCATTAGCCTCGATTGTTCTCCGACGGCATCTGGCCAAGTGATGATAGTGTCTGCAACCTTTTCATAATCCTTAGGTTCTATAGATTGGACATCACTTAATTTTTGGCAATAGAACCATGTGCTAACTGCGGAATCTTTATCGTCAAAACGAGGCTCGAAGGTTTTCTTAAAACTAGACGTTTTGACCACACCAAGATCCCGCAAAGTGAATCGGGATAATCCCGATTCAAACTTTCCAAAATAGAGAAAAAGCAGATAACCAATCTGCTCACATCTCGTTTGCACCACGTAAGGTTCTTTAGCTGGCGCCATCGATGGATGCTTAAAACTCACATTACCCTGCGCAAATTCGACCAGGGCCGACTTGGACCAGCTGCGACGAAAGCTACCTGGAGAACACTGGTGGCTGATTAAATCCAGCAGTGCGTCTCGTGTTATCAACTCGAACCATTGTTTAAGATCATCCTGAGCCACCGATCTAGAAAAACCAGACTCTCTCAACCGTATCAATTGTGCAGGAATGTCATCAATCTCCGGATACTTGAACCGTCGGCTGTCAAACAGGCGGCCACGCCGATTCAGCATTCGAACATAGAGACATTGGGCATCGCCATTGAGATGCCTAAAATCGTCTATGAAACTTGCATGAGTCGGCTCCAACACATGGGTATACCGGTCCTCTATCACGCCAAGAAATTCGTTGAAGTGATCCAGGTAATAACGCACCGGTAGCTCCGGTGGTGTTGAGTTTTGGGAAGGTTGCAGACTCACTCGAGCTGAATCTGGAAATGGCATCGCTGGTACCACCCCACGTCAATTGTTTTTGAGTTCTCAAAATAGAGAACAAATAGACCAATGTCAACCGTTTACTGACCAGTCCACAGCTTGCAGTCCATGCTGCTCCAGCCATTTATTGGTCTTTGAGAAATGACCACAGCCCAAGAATCCTCGATGCGCCGACAGCGGTGATGGATGCGGCGCCTTCAAAATCAGGTGTTTGCGCGAATCTATAAAGTGGCCTTTCTTCTGTGCGTAACTGCCCCAAAGCAGGAAAACAAGACCGTCGCGCTGCTGGTCCAGGGCCTGAATAGCTCGGTCGGTGAATTGCTCCCAGCCCTTTCCCTGATGCGATCCTGCACGGTTGCGTTCAACAGTAAGCGTAGCGTTTAACAGCAATACACCCTGCTCGGCCCAACCTTGCAGACAACCGTTGGCCGGCCCAGAAATTCCAAGATCACTCTCAATTTCCTTAAAGATATTCAGCAGCGATGGTGGAAATGGCACACCTGGAAGAACCGAAAAACAGAGTCCGTGTGCCTGTCCCGGCCCGTGATAAGGATCTTGTCCGAGTATCACAACCTTCACCTGATCAAAAGGTGTCGAGTTAAATGCGTTGAACCAGTTATTGCTTGCAGGGTAAATTATTTTACCTTGGGATTTCTGTTGCTTCAGGAATGTTTTTAGAGACACCATATAAGGTTGCTGGAATTCATCTTCCAGTGCCGCCAGCCATGAAGGCTCCAGTTTTATTGATTGATCAGTGTTCAATATAGGATTGGAAACAAAATCCAAATTACCTTAAATTGTTGCTCATGTGCATTAGCGAAGCTTTGGTTATACAGCATTGCACCTGCACAGAGTAACGATAGCGGCAACAAACCCATCTCAGAAAACTATCCCAGGAACCAGCTGCTGGCGAACACCTGCAACGACTAAAAAACGGGAACAAGGATCAGTCATCCTGCTCTCCGCGATCCTCTGACTAACAATTTCTGTCTATCAGTGAAGCAGTTGTTATGGCTCCCCACTTAAGCACACTCCCGCGGCAGATTTGCCGGTCGTGATCAAGCCACATCATGGGCCGCCAGGAATTTACGAATATGTCGAGCCAGATTATCAGGCTGCTCCACCGAGGGCAGATGCCCAGCGGAGGCAATCCTTTCATACCATGAGCCTTGAATCAGTAACGCAAGGGATTCAACTACCTCAGGAGGTGTAGCGCCGTCTTCTTCTCCGCATATACACAAAGACGGTAACTTAAGTCGGGCACTGCTCTCGCTCAGGTCAGCATCCCGGATTGATGCGCAGGTCGCTAAATATCCTGATGCGGATGTCTGGCTGAACATGTTGCGATAACCGTGTAATTGGGCAATCTGATGCGCTTGAAAATGCGCCGAGAACCAGCGCTCCATCACCGAATCAGCAATGCCGTCCAAACCATTGTCTCTAATCGCCTGCATCCTTTCATTCCACATCTCCGCAGTGCCAATCTTATGAGCCGTATCACAAAGCACCAGAGCCTGAACTCGATCCACCATGCGTGCCGCAAATCCTTGTGCAATCATTCCACCGACTGACACCCCACACAAAATTACGCGGTCTATACCCAGATACTCCAGCAGCGCGACCAGGTCGTCGACATGATCATCCATTGTATATGGGCCTTCAGGTGCATCCGACAAACCATGTCCACGCTTATCGTATAACACTACCCTGTAATCGTTAACCAAATCCAATGCAACGTCCTGCCAAATCCTGAAGTCCGTTCCCAGAGCGTTGGCAAACACAATAGTATGTTTGGAGGGATTGCCTGCCACGCCGTAGTGGATGGTAACGTTATTTACTGTAGCAAAACGCATTGCCGTTTTTTATGATGACTAAACTAGAGTCTTAGGTAGTTGAAAATTAAACGATTAAATGACCGAGCACTGTTACTTAAAGCGCAGTCAAATTCCAAGATATTTCGATTTCAATTCTGGTTGCGCCGCGAGTGCATTGGAATCTCCGTCCCATACTACAGTGCCTTTCTCAATAATGTAGTGTTTGTCCGCTATTTTTGACAGATCATCAATATTCTTGTCGATCAGTAATATAGTCAGACCGGATTGTTTCAACCGCTGCAACCGATTCCAAATCTCCTGACGAATCATTGGCGCTAGACCTTCGGTGGCTTCATCCAAAATAAGCAGTCCGGGATTCAGCATCAGCGCACGCCCAATTGCAAGCATTTGTTGCTCACCGCCCGAGAGTTGATTACCCATATTACCAAGTCTCGGTTTCAGAGTTGGAAAAAATTCCATCACCTTGTCGAGATCCCAGGAGTCGCTGGATTCTGAAAAATTTGCCGCGGTAGCAATCAAATTCTCTCGTACGCTTAAATTTGGGAAAATCTGACGTCCCTCGGGAACAAGTCCAATTCCCCGCTGGGCCACCACATGGGCTGGTTTCCCGCTAATATTCTCCCCGTTGTAGCGGATTTCACCACTCTTGGGCGGTACAGTTCCCATAATCGAATTAACGGTAGTGGTCTTACCCATACCGTTACGACCGATCAATGTAGTCACCTTTCCTTGATCTAAAGTTAAAGTAATACCGAATAGCGCCTGGATCGACCCGTAGAAGGTTTCTACGTTGTGCAGTTCAAGCATGTTCCTCTCCCAAATAAGCCCGCTGCACATCTGAATTGTTGCGAATCTTTTCTACCGTATCTGTGGCGATAATATGGCCGTTAACCAACACCGATAGACTGTCAGCTAAGGAGAAGACTGCGTCCATATCATGCTCTATCAATAGTATGGCTTTATCTCCTTTTAGCCCGCTCAGTATTTCCACCATACGAGCCGTTTCTTCCGAACCCATACCTGCCATTGGCTCATCCAGCAGCAGCAATTTAGGACCCATTGCCAGCGCCATGGCGACTTCCAGCTGGCGTCTTTCACCGTGCGACACCTGGGCCGCAATCCGGTCGGCGCGATCGTCCAAACCTACTTCCACCAAACTTTTCATGGCGGCATCGATCATTGCACTATCGCGCTGTACCGACGACCAGAAACGAAACGAATGCCCATCACTGCCTTGAACAGCCAGCATCACATTCTCCAGCAATGTCATCGGCATAATTACACTGGTGATCTGAAACGACCGAGCCAGCCCTGCGCGGGCACGGCGGGCAGTTGAAAAACCGGTGATGTTCCGGCCTTCGAAATCTATTCGCCCACTAGTGGGTTTTAACTGACCTGAAAGCTGAGAGATCAATGTGGTTTTTCCGGCACCATTGGGGCCAATAACCGCGTGCACCTGACCTTGCTCCACGCTCAGGTAGAGTCTGTTTGTGGCAATGATCCCGCCAAAGTTTTTATTCAGGTCGGTGACCTCTAACAGCGGCTGATTCACCCACGTTTCTCCTTACGATCGAAGGCACTGAGCCAGCCGTGGATACCGCCTTTTCCAAAGAGCACCAGGGCAATCAGCATCAGCCCAAAAATCAGGTGCCAGTATATCGTAATGTAGGACAGGAACTCTTCGAGAAATACAAATGCCGCGGTTCCCACTAGTGGGCCGAATAGCGTCCCTGCGCCGCCAATAACCACCATAAATATCAACTCACCTGAGCGAGTCCAGCCCATCATTTCCGGACTAATGAAACTGGTAAAGTTGCCAAGTAGCATACCTGCTATGCCACAGATCACCCCGGAGATCACATAACACGTAAGCCTATAGCGATAAGTGCTATAACCGAGTGACTGCATACGATCCTCGTTGAAACGTGAGCCAACGATTACCCGACCAAAGCGCGCATGCACCAGCCTATGAATGAAAAATAGAGTGATTAACAGTACTGTAAATATCCAGTAATACAGGGCCACCGGGCTTTCCATGCTAAGCCAGGTGGGGAACTCACTACGCAGATAAATGACCAAGCCGTCGTCCCCACCATACTCTTCCAGACTGACAAAAGTGAAGTACACCATCTGACTAAAGGCCAGCGTGATCATAATAAAATACACACCTTTAGTGCGCAGACATATCGCACCGGTCACCAGCGCAAAAAGGCCACTGACCAGTACAGTGAGTCCGAGATGCAGCCAGCCATTGTAAAAATCATAGTAGGCAGGAATTCCGACACAGTATGCACCAATGCCTAAGTAGGCCGCATGCCCCAGGCTGACCATACCCCCATAACCGAGAATCAGGTTGAGACTGAGCGCAGCGATCGCGAGAATCAAACCTCGACTTAACAAATCGAGATAAAAGGGTTCATCAATTACGCTGAAAATCCAGGGCGCAATGGCGAGCAAGGCCAGAAACCCGGTGTAAACGCCTGCGGAAACAGTCTTCGGCAATATCCGCATTACTTGCTGCCCGCAGGTGGAAACAATCCCTGGGGTCGGAATGCCAGCACCACTGCCATCAGGATATAGACCAGCATCGCCGAAAGTGCTGGCGCAGCAGTCTCCGCATACTGTGTCGGCATCGACAACTCCAGCACATCATCGAGATAGGATCGGCCGAGGGTGTCCATCAATCCAATGATAAGCGCAGCATAGAAGGCGCCCTTTATAGAACCAATACCGCCCACAATCACGACCACGAAGGCAATGATGATGATTTCATTGCCCATGCCTATGCTGGCCTCGGTTATTGGCGCGATCAACATCCCGGCAAAACCGGACATAGTGGCGCCTATCGCAAATACAATCAAAAAAAGTTTGTTGATGTTTACACCAAGTGCTTCCACCATGGTGCGGTTGGATGCCCCTGCTCTGATCAGCATACCGAGACGTGTTTTCGAGACCATAATATAAAGAATGGCAGCAACCAGTAGCCCGCTTGTGATGATTACCAGCCGATATGTTGGTAACACCAAAGTACCCAGACTGACCTGACCGTTTAGTACATCCGGCAACCGTATTGCCATTCCTGCCGCTCCCCAAATCATGTGGACCAGGGTATCAAACACCAGAATCAGGCCAAATGTCACCAGCACATGATCAAGATGATCACTGCGATATAACCTCCTTGCAATAAACCACTCCACCGCCGCACCGATGGCAAATGTGCATACCAGCCCGACTACAATTCCAGCCAGCAACGAGCCCGACATCGATACCACAGTGCCGCAAAAGTAGGCGCCGATCATGTAGAACGATCCGTGGGACAGATTGATGAAATCCATGATCCCGAATATCAGGGTCAGCCCGGAAGCGAGCAGAAACAGCAGCAGTCCCAGCTGCAGGCCGTTTAGCACCTGAGTGATCAGCAGATTCCAGTCCATTAGTAAAAATTATTTTTAATCAGAGTAATCCAGATATAAAGTAAAAACGCGCCGCCACCGGCTTACGGTGAGGGCGCGCTCCTTGGCCTTGATCAATCGATTGCTAAGCTATAGCGCGCACTCGGCAGCGTATGAATCCTGGTGATTTTCCAACACCGTGCTCACAATCTTAGTGGTCCAGCGACCCTGATCATCTTCTACCACCTCTCGCAGATAGAAGTTCTGGATCGGCATATGATTGTTGCCATAAGTGTACTTACCACGCACTGAGTCGTAGTTAGCTGCTTTCATTGCGGCCCGAAGTCCGTCCATGTCATCAAGGTTGCCACCCACCGCTTCCACCGCGCTCTTTATCAGCATAATAGAATCATAAGCCTGCGCCGCATAGAAGGAGGGATAGCGATCATACTTGGCGAGAAAACCGTCGACAAATTTCTTATTCGCAACAGTATCCAGGTCAGGGGACCAGAACTGCGTCATCTTGGATCCCAATACACCCTCAAGGCCGCCTGCTTGCAGCTTTGGCAGCGCAATCGCATCAACTGTAAATACAGTATACAGCGGCATAACACCCTGAAGTCCGGCCTGCTGATACTGCTTGATGAACGCACCACCCGCCTTGCCTGGATAAAAAACGAATATTCCCTCAGCGCCTGATGCCTTAGCCTTAGCTAGCTCGGCAGAAAAATCCAGCTGAGCATCTGCGCCCCACTTGGTGAAATCCTTGCCGAGCACATCGCCTTTAAAAGTTTTTTCGACACCGGCGACCATATCCTTTCCGGCAGCATAATTAGGTGCCATGATATACAAAGATTTGACGCCCTGCTGTGAAAGATATTCGCCCATCGCCATCGGTGTCTGGTCATTCTGCCACGAGGTTGAGAAAAAGTTTTCGTGACACAATGTACCAGCAATCTTGGACGGCCCGGCATTTGCGCTGATCAGAAACTTGCCAGCGTCCAGGGCTGACTTCATTGACGCCAGTAGCACATGTGACCAGATATAGCCCACCACGAAATCGACATCATCCTGCTTTACCAGTTTGTCGGTTTTCTGTTTTCCGATATCGGGTTTAAAACCGTCATCTTCCATGATCAGTTCCACATCAAGATCGCCCATCTTATTATCGATATGTTCGAGAGCCAGGTTCACTGCATCCTGTATGTCGGCGCCGATGACACCTGCAGGCGTAGTGAGTGTAGTGACAAAACCGATTTTGACACTGTCGGCCTGAGCCGCACCGGCTCCAGCCATGGCGGTCGCCAACAGAGCGCTGCCAACTAGTTTAGGGATTATTTTCACGTGAGAATTCCTCGCAGTACGTATGTAATAAAAAATTTTGTTTTCTAATGAATTTGAGCAGGGCCTTAATGAGGTGGTTAGATGCCCGCCCTTGGCCCTGTTCATCATATATTAGCGCCTTTTGCTACGCTTTACACCTGTTCGGCTGACATACTCCTTGCAACCGGGCCCTATGGTCGTCTTAGAACAGGGAAAAATACTCCGTGTGCTCCCAATCAGAAACGGTGTGCATGAAACGGTTCCACTCCGCACGCTTGATATGAGCGTAGTAGTCTACAAAATCCTGCCCGAGGTTCCTGCAGTAGAATTCGCTTGACTGAAATGCTTCCAAAGCCTGGAACAAGCTGTCGGGTAGTCTCACTGCGTCACCCTGGTAAGGCCTTTCTAACGCTGCCGGGGCGCGCTTTTCTTGTTCGACCCCATCGAGGCCGCTCAATACCTGAGAAGTGATGTAGAGGTAGGGATTAGCCGCAGGTTCGCCAACCCGATTTTCAATCCGCGAATTAGGATTCCCGCTATCACAAAGAGAACGGACCATAGCGCCGCGATTATCCTGTCCCCATTGCACCCTGTCAGGGGCCAGAGCAAAAGGCTGGTAGCGCTTGTAACCGTTGATGGTCGGGGTCGATAGCAGGCAACTTTCAAGGGCATGGTCCAATATCCCAGCCACCCATTGGGTACCTGTCTGTGACAGTACTTCACTGTCATCGGGCACGAACAGATTGCATCCTGAATCAAGTGCTACCACTGACTGATGAAGGTGCCAGCCGTTCCCCATTGCATTTTCAAGATTGGGCCTACACATGAACGTGGCGTGATAACCCTCGCGTCTGCAGACCTGCTTCACCATACTCCGAAACAAAGTCATATTATCGGCCGCCCGCAGCGCGGTATCCGGGTGAAATGTCACTTCAAACTGACTCGGGCCAAACTCAGTTTCCAGTGATCTGAGTGGCAGATTAAGTGCTTCAGCATGATACCTGATCAGGTCCATTACCGGTTCAATCTGATCATAGTTCTGTTCAGTGAGGTATTGGTAGCCATGTGACAGTAACCGCGTCGCAGGCGGCGCATGTGGTTTACCTGAATGGCGGTGCTCCAAATGCAGATCGGTCAGCTGATAGACATAGAACTCCACTTCGAGCCCGCACACCAGATCAAGATTTCGTTGACGCAGTCGTTCCAGGGCACGCTTTAATATTCCGCGAGTACAGAACTCGAGCGGTGAACCATCACTAAAATACAAATCACCAAGTAGCCATCCCGTCGATTTTGCCCATGGAAGTATTTTGAATGTACTTGGATCAGGCAGCATCAAAACATCCGATGCGCCAGTCAACAGACCTTTACCAAAACCCGCGTCCTCGCCCCACACCGGAAACACCGTAGTGTGCGAGGTATCCTTAAGCAAAAGTGTGCTGGTTATGGAGACACCGCTTTCAATTAGGCTTTCCAGGTCCGCCGCCATGACCACCTTGCCCCGCAGTACGCCGTGTTGATCGGCAAATGAAATTCTCACGGTCTCCACACCGTGCGCCGATACAATTTCGAGCAACTCCTTAACCGCCTGCTTCCGATCTGAACTCTGAAAACCATGACACGAGGCAAATCCCTCTGAGGCGGTCGAGATATTCATGCCTAGGCTGCCGAAGAATTCAGATCAGCCGGCCACGGAGCCTTAGAACGTCTTTGCTTCTCGGCCTCGACCCATTCAGTCTGCCAGGTCGCGTTGCCGGTAATCGCATCGATCGCCATAGGTCCGTGTATTTCGGAGAGTGCTTGAGCGGCCCCTCGCATCGGTAAATCATCATCCTGACCCAGTTCAACGCGTTCGATCATCTCCTTAAGCAGCCGGCGATAGCTGATAATTCCCACGTCGCTGCGCCCCAGGTGTTCATCAGTGCGATCCTGTATGGGCCCCATTGATTCGCAGGCCCATTGATCATGAACGTTGATATCCTGGCCCATTCCAGTAAAAGTCAATGTGCGCTGCTCGTCAGGATTATAGTGATACAGATTAGTCCGATTTTTGAGCGGCGCGTAGTCTGGCAACGTGTGCTCCAATAGTCTCTGAGTACGCATGGTATCTTTATCCACTGCATCACCGAAGCTGGTAAACATCGAATACCAGTAACAATTAAAGTCATCCACCGGTACATGCCACTGGGTAATATTCATATGCTTTGACATTGGAATGGTGATTGCACATGGAAATATCTGGTTAGTCACTCTTACATGCATACGATCCGCATCCAGCTGTCTTAGACTGAGCAGGCGCAATCCATATTCCGTTGATTCCACTTCTATTTTTGGCCGAGGATATTCCCGCAATAGCCTGGTCATCGGAATCTCCGTGTCCGCAGCCGTATCCCTAAACTGCTTGCCATAACTATCGGCCGGATCCTCATCTTCGAGAAATCGATGCAAGAACGAAGCGTGAGCCGGATCAATACCAACTTCCAAAGCTTGCAACCAGTTACATTGCCACAGTCCTTTAAAGGCAAACACATGACTGTCTGGCGCACGAAAACAATCAAAGCCCGGAAACTCAGGTGGCTCACCGGGTCCCATGTAAGCAAAGATCAACCCGTTGATTTCTGTCACGGGATAACTGGTGGCTTTGATCTGTTCATGCATCCTGCTTTTTTCAGGCTCGGCGGGCGTTTCAATACATCGACCTTCCACATCAAACAACCAGCCATGAAATGCGCAGCGCAATCCGCCATCCTCGAGTCGGCCGTAGCAAAGATCGGCGCCTCGATGCGGGCAGTGTCTCTGCAGCAATCCAGCCTTGCCGCGATCATCCCGAAACAATACCAGATCCTCACCCATCAACCTTACCGGTACCACCGGCCTGTCAACTTTCAGTTCGTCGCTGAGTGCCGCTGGCATCCAATATCGACGCAGCAGTTCACCCGCAGGCTGGCCTTTACTAGTCCGTGTCAGATATTCGTTCTGTTCACGGCTCATCATGGCCGTGGTCCTCTCTATTGATATTTTTTGGAATCATACTGAATTCGGCAATGCCTGTCATTGCGGTCCACTTTCGGCAAAATCATATTTACTGGCAGCCATCAATCTGTATTTAGCCAGATCTGGTCGGAACAAACCAAAAGCCTGGGGTCACACCCTTCTTGTTCGGTTGACGGCTGTATAATTTGCACTAAATTTGCTGGCTGAAATTCCGCACATGAGCAACCTTGAAGGTGTCTGCGCCCCTATATGCAGCGTATTTACAGAAGATGGGCGCCGCATTGACGAAACAGCGCAGTGTCGACATATCGATTCACTATTGGAAGCAGGGGTTCACATCATAGCTGCGTGCGGCGGCACCGGAGAATTCTCTTTTCTCACTCGCGATGAGAGGATCAGCCTCACCGAGCTGATCGCCCGTCGAATCGATGGCAAGGCCAAACTGCTTGTGCATGCCTCGGCGGTCATGACCGAGGAAACCATTGATTACGCGAGGCACGCACAAGATTGCGGTGCCAATGGGCTTTTAATACTGCCTCCCTACTTTGAAGGTCCAACTCTTGCAGGTGTTTACGAGCATTATGAAAAAGTCGCAGCGGCGGTACAGATTGAAATCATGGCCTACAATATTCCAGTCCACACCGGGATCGATCTGCAACCGGGATTCGTTCAGCGGTTGATGGAAATCGACAATATTACCTGCATCAAGGACAGCACCGGCGACTTCATACGAATTCAACAACTGATCAACGCCGGTATCAATGTGTTTAATGGCGCAGATCCACTAATGCTGCATAGCCTGATGGCAGGCGCACGAGGCTGTTTCTGGGGTACCTCCAACGCTATTCCAGCCGATGCAGTCAAACTTTATCACCTTTGCCAGGACAAACAGTGGGAGCAGGCGCGACTGCTGTGGCAGAAAATATATAAGGTAAACGATTTCGTCTGGAACAACCCGTTTAATCCGAGTGTTAAAGCGCTGGCAAAATTGTTAGGGCATGATCTGCGCCATTGTCGACGTCCTGTCCAGCCCTTAACTGATGATCAGATGGCATCTTTAATCTCGCTTGTAGACGACTTTTAATGGCGTGCTCAAGGCAGCGTCGGCCGCACCTCAATTCATTTTTCTTCTTACCCGATTGCTGATATTTTTGCTTAAAGATTGCCAACTGACCTCACGACCAGGTTTCAATGACTGACCGACCCAGTGTTCTTGTGATAGGCGCTGGTATTGTTGGCATTGCTTGCGGTATTCATCTTATAGAACGAGGGGCGGCAGTAACGCTAATCGATCCGGAGCCACCAGGCAGTTTGACATCCTCCGGTAACGCAGGCGGTCTGGCCTCTACCGAAGTTATGCCAATTGGGGCCCCTGGAGCAATCAAACGCATACCGGGCTGGTTACTCGATCCTCTTGGACCTCTCTCCCTACGCTGGCGTCACTTACCTTCCATGTTGCCGTGGCTGGTGCATTTTCACCGTGCAAGTACAAGACAGGAAGTCGAAAGAATTTCAAAAAGCTTGTCTACCCTGCTCGGGCGGTCCATGCAGGACATGCGCGAGCTTGTTTATCGCGCAAGACTGCAGAACCTGATCACCGAAAGAGGCGCAATCACGGTCTATGAAAGCGAGAAGAGTCGCCAGTTAGATGCCCTTGAGTGGCGAATAAAAAGGGAGCGCGGGATTACTGTCGAAGCGCTCGACGCCGTCAGTATTAAACAAATGGAGCCAGCATTGCATAATGTGTCCTGTGGTTACTTCACACCCCAGTGGTGCAACACTACGAGCCCAGGCAGATTGGCTGGATCTCTAGCCTCGTTTCTGCATTCAATGGGTGCGAAGTTTGTTAGAGCTCGTGTTGAAGCATTTCATGAAGGTGATCCGATGCGTCCAGTTGTGCTCGACAACACGGTTAACAGGTGGGATAAAGTCGTTGTAGCAGCAGGAGTCTGGTCGGCAGAGTTGTGTCGCCTACTCAACGAGTCCGTGCTGCTGGAGTCAGAACGGGGATATAACACTACTCTTCCGGCCCCTGGGATTAGTTTGAACCGGCAGATTATTTTTGGTGACCGTAAATTCGTGGTCACCGAAATAGAGGAAGGTTTGCGGATTGGCGGTGCCGCCGAGTTTGCGGGAGTTCACGCTCCACCGGATTTTCGACGCAGCGAACGCTTATTAGAGATTGCCAAGACCTATTTACCAGATCTCAATATTTCTGATGGCAAAAGCTGGATGGGTCATCGCCCGTCAACACCAGACTCTCTTCCAGTGATTAGCAGGTCAATTCGACACCCAGAACTTTATTACGCTTTTGGACATGGACATATAGGTCTGACCACCGCCGCAACTACCGGACATCTGATAGCACAACTTGCTATGGGAGAACAACCTGATATTGATCTTTCTCCATATTCTATCGGCAGGTTTTAGAGGTCCTCTCTTTGGGGGACACTACATCGGCTATCGCTGACATATTCAAACCGAATGCGAGAATTTGATTTTTAGTGTGCCGCCCAGAATGGTGACATCTTGACCCTACCCTTGCTTATATGCTGCCAGGTTAATTTAACTTTTAGCAATGCGGCAATGGAATTGATTACGATCCTTATTATTTTTAACTTACTTCCTTTTCTTCGCCCCTAACTCGTGCTTCCATTGCACGTACAATACATCTCGTTCCCTTTATTCTTGACCACTGTTCTTTTCTCGGAGCACGGTCATAAATTGGTATGGGTGTTTCCAGATGTTTGCTATGGGCGATACCGGCTTCCGTCATTTCGGGGAAGTCGAGTTTCATAAATCCTTTGGGATATTTTTGATCCCGAATACTCTCCCGCAAAGTACAGACTTCCACTTTACTGTTTTTTGTCTTTTTCTTCACGTTTACTTATTCTCTACTGCAGCTTCACGTTTACTTATTGTCTACTGCAGCTTCACGGTTACTTATTCTTTACTGCATCTTTGAAACTGAAACATCCATCTCAGCAAGTGTAGGAACATGTTTCCACACAATCTCTGACAAAACCGGACCTTCTGATTCGGTAACCAGTCGGGGCTTCTGTGCCAGTGCCAGCCGAACAAGTTTACGGGTCAGCAAGTAAAGCTCTATCTTACTTAAAGGTCTACTCACAACCGCCGCGCGAGCGTCGAACAAAAGTTCGCTTGTTCCGTACCGGGCGTCGAGATCGTCCAGCATCGAAAGGAATTTGTCTTTAGAGCTTGCGTCCGCTTTCTCCATTGCAGGGAAATCCAGCTCATTCACCACGGAGCAGGAAAGTTTGGCGAGATCGCGTATGTCTTGTTTTTTAATCGCTTGATTCATCGTTTTTTTCTCTTTGAGCTATCCGTAATGGACGTTTTATATTGTCAGCCTCTATACTTCTTAGGGATGCCGGGTGTGGTAAAAGAAGGGAGGGCTCATTCACATCGACCGAGGTCTATGAAACGAGTCCCTCCTTACAAGCACCACTCTCACCACAAGAATCTTTAGGTACCGCCTTTCCCAGGCTTCACTCTCTGAATTTAACTAAGCAAGAAGCGTACCAACTTTTATTACAGGTCTGGAGCTGAGTCCATTTCTCTCTCTATATTATTGATTTATATATACTAAATCGATTTTATTCTTGAGGTAAAACTCTACCTCACAAACCCATTGGGCACCTCACCGGACCTGACAACTCGCGATACCTAAGTGATAATTTTTGTCACTTCACGCCCTCAAGTCAGGGTCAATATGCCTGAGCTTGCGCTTGCCCATCACTTTGGCAACGGGGTTTAATAGATGCCATGATGAAAAATACTTTCGAATGTATCGACGCCCATACTTGCGGCAATCCCGTCCGGGTCGTAATTGGCAATGGTCCTGAACTTCAGGGCAAAGATATGAGCGCTCGACGCCAGCATTTTTTGCGTGAATTTGACTGGATTCGCACTGGACTGATGTTTGAGCCTAGAGGTCACGACGCCATGTCAGGCTCGATTGTTTATCCTCCGGTTACCCCCGATGGAGATTTATCGGTACTGTTTATAGAGGTAAGCGGTTGTCTACCAATGTGTGGGCACGGCACCATCGGCACCGTTACCGTTGCGCTCGAACATGGCCTGGTTACACCTCGAAGACCGGGTCATCTGCTGCTGGACACTCCAGCTGGTCGGATCGTGGCAAGATACCAAAATGAAGGCGAATACATTTCGTCTGTATCCCTCACTAATGTCCCATCATTTTGTCATACCGTTGGCGCACGGGTCAGCGTGCCGGACATGGGAGAGCTTAAAATGGATATCTGCTACGGCGGGAATTTTTACGCCATCATCGAACCTCAAGTCGGTTACGAAGATTTGGAACGGTTATCTGTCGATGATATCCGTCGTCTGAGCCCTTTGATTCGAACGCAACTAAACCAAGCATTTGAAGTCAATCATCCGCAGAACACTTCGATCAGTGGAGTCAGCCACATTATGTGGACCGGCAAGGCAATAAATCCTTCGTCAAGCGCGCGCAATGCTGTTTTCTACGGTGATAGAGGTATCGATCGATCTCCATGCGGCACCGGCACTTCAGCTCGCATGGCCCAGCTGGTTGCGCGCAGAGAGCTTAAAATCAACCAACCGTTTATTCATGAGAGCATCATCGGCAGCCAATTTACCGGTTATGCGATTGAGCATGTCAAAGTGGATCAATACGATGCCATTGTGCCAACAATTTCAGGTTGGGCCAGGATCACGGGTGAGAATAGAATTATCATTGACACCCGCGATCCCTATGCACATGGTTTCCTGCTGACATGAGCAGGGACTAATCGCTGGAACCGGACTGTTTCATATGCGAAGAGTGGTCCATACTTGATTGGTTTCTCTCCTCAACACGCACTACGACATCAAGCTTACCGGAGGTTTCAAATTCCAGTGTCAGGCCATACTCTGTCTCTTCCGTGAGTGGGCTGGCCAGTCCCAGCAACATCACATGCAGTCCACCAGGCTGAAACTTCACCACTTCACCTGGAGGCAGTTCTGCACCTTGCTCAAGGTGCACCATTTTCATCAGACCGTTTTGATTGATGTGGGTATGGATTTGAACCTCTTCTGCAACTTCCGAGGTTGCGCCAAGCAAACGATCCGACTTCGCACCATTGTTGTGAATAGTCAGATACGCAGCACCGTTTACTGATACCTCTGGAAGTGGACGCGACCAGATGTCAGTGACCATCAGGTCTCCAACAGGGTAACCCTCGGCGTAAGACAAGGACGACACAGTGAATAACAATATTGATAAGGTAAAATTTTTTGATTTTGAAACTAGGTTCATTGGAATTCTCATTAAAAATTAAACAGTACGCTGATGCAGCGGTTAATCGACCAGAAGCAATACTGACCAACAACTAAGCAGCGGATTTATAAATAAAAGTGGGACACTGCGCATACAGCCGAGCGGACGTATAAAGGCGCAGAATTGAAAACAGTATAGCCTGCGGTCAAGTAAGCCCCTGAAAGAAGAAGCCGTAAGGTGGCGCCCTTGACCAGAAGTTGACATGAGACCTGGAAGCAGGGACCGATACTGATACCTCCGCGGTCAGCTCGCCCGCACTAGAGCTAATGGAGAATTCGATTGCCCTCGTGTAAATGCCTGTATCGAGTTCGTCTGCACTGGATAGCGCATGACACACAGGGCATAACAAATTAAGAAGTTGCAGATTGTTCTGCTCACCTGTGGGGCCACAATTAAAGCCTCGAGTGAGGCTGGAATCAGTCACAACACCCGAAATCGGGCTCTGCATTATAGCGCCGTGTGCCAGCCCCAGCCCCAGCCCCAGGCGAAACATGATCGCGAGCATCACGAATGATGCAATATTGACCCTGCGCCGGTTAATTCTCACTAGTCGAAGCAAAACGAATGAGCGTTAGGAATGAGACTCACAATTATATTGCAAATTCATTGGTCCGCAGTGAATACGTTAGAACTATGTTCTAGTTGTCGGCTGCGCGTAATGCTTTTTCAAGGCTTAGTATTATCGGCACAAGGATAGTCAGAAATAACAGTCGTATTACGTGGTGTACTGCCACAAAACTTGGATCAACTTCCAGTAAAACTGCCATAGCCGCCATGGTTTCCACCCCGCCAGGCGCAAACGCAATCAAAATGTGATTGATGGGTAACCCAAGTATTTGTGCAGCGATAAAGGAGGCTAACACTGAAATCACTGCAGCAATTGCGGTAACCACCAGGCCGGCTGCAAGCGACTGTCGCAGTGCTGAGGGAGTAATGCCGCTGAATCGAGAGCCAATTAATGTCCCCATTACTAAAAATGCGAAAACTGACAGCCACGCCGGTAGATCTCCGGTCGTGTGGTTGTTAACGTGAGCAAGAGTCGATATCAGCATGCCGCCGAGCAAGAACGCGGCTGGAACCCGAATCCGTTTAAACCCCCATCCTATCAGTACCGAAAACAGCACCACCACTAGAATATGTAACCATGGCATCAGTAATGGAAGACGTCCCGCAGCCACAGCAGTATCGCCACCGATGGCGACAAACATCAAAGGCACCAACATTGTCAGGAACAGCACCCTCAGACTTTGCACAATACTGACTCGCTGGATATCAGCCTGAGTATCGGCGCTTAATCCCAGGATGTAGCTGAAGTGGCCTGGGGACGAAGCAAGCACCGCTGAGACACGGTCAAAACCAAACAAATGTTTAAGAGTCCAGGTACTGACAGTTAAAATCGAAAGCAAAGAGACAAGCAGGGTAATAATTCCGAGCGGCCACTTTGACGCCGCTTCGACCACTTGTGGCGTCACTCCTGACCCCATTCCGATTCCAATCAGAATGAAACAGGTATCTCTCAACCAGACCGGCACCAGCAGCCTAAATCCATACACACCGGCAAGTGAAACCACCAGCGCCGGACCGGTGAGAAATGGTGCTGGAAGACCTGACAAATAACCACCGACGGCGCCAATGACGCCAAAGCAGAGCGCGATAATTGTCGCCTTCGTATTGTTGGTTGACACTAATCCTTATGAAACTGAAGAAAGTAGATTAAGCCGGCTCTGCATTAAAATCAAATGCACAGTATCGAAGTCGACATCTACCCGCTCGAACTGAACACAAGCACCGACATGCCTGCGAAGGTGAGCCCGACGCCGATCCATTGCCCAGAATTCAGCGTTTCTCTGAACAAAAAACTGGATACGACCAAGGCAATAACAATAGTGCCGCCAACTATGAAGGGTATCGCGGTACTGGCGGCGATAGGTTTCTCCCCGCCAACGCCTCGGAAAAGATAAAAATACATCACTTCGGCGAGACCGATACACACACCTGCGGTAACCGCCCAGAAATAGGCTCGTCCTGGCAACCCAACTGTGATCTGCTGACGGGACAAGTAACCGAGATAAATCAGCGAAACCGACAGTGCCGCAAGCTGCAGACTGATCGTCGCCAGTATCGGGGTAGTAGCCGCGCCAGAGTAGCTGCTGGATAGTTTAACCAAAAGATTGTAGGCCGCGTAGCAGGCGGTAATCAGGAACAGGAGAACAAGTGTCTGCATCAGATCGCTCACAAATATTGATGGACTGATTTTATCAGCACCAACCTGCGATCTCAGGTCGACAGGTCGACGATTATTGTGATGCCAGTAGGAATTGTTCTGCCGCAGCCACTAATCATTCCTGACCCAGTCCGAGCTCAGCGGCCATTCGCGGATCCGGTTCGAGCAACAGATGAAATCGACGATCAACCCTGAAATCAATGATCACATCGGGTTGATATTCCTCGATAAATGACTTCATGCCGAAGAGATCGTAAGACGGCATATAAACAACCTCATTGAAGCTTTCGTTCAGGAACTGTTTGAGAAATTGCCCAAACGAATCATGTATTACGATCGCCTTGTGCTGCTTACTAGGGCATCCATTGACTTCAGGTAACCGTTTGGGTATTTCACGATAAGCCTGAGTCTGTGCAAACGATTCCAGCACGCGGTATTCACTACCGGAACAAGGTTCAAGTAAATACAGCGCCTCTGCCGGTTCGGTGAGGTCAATCGGCACACTCGAAGCCTGCGCAATATCACCCTTTTTGTTTTTTACTTTACGCGCGAATTGTGACAATGGCAGCGGCGCAAGATCAGGAAACCATTTCCCGAGATCTTGCATCACAGCAGCATACACCTGATATGCACCGTGATCGTTCCAGTGTGTATCGGTGCGAAAAAACATCGGACCTTGGGTCTTTGAATCAAGCAATACCCTATAAGCATCAACTACGAACTCGTTTTCAGGTAACGCAGACAGGTACTCTCGAAATGCCTGAAGGCGGGTGGTTCCCGCCACTTTCCTGACACGATCGGGTAAATATTCTGAGTACACCGACATTTTTCCGGGAATCGGCACCAGAAGGTACCTCACCCCTAGACTTCCCAGCCATAATTGCTTGAGCCGCAACGCCTGTTCCCAGCGCTGCAATTGTTTTCTGGTCGGATGATATTCACCAATAAAATCCCGTAACGATCCATCTATGCTGTAATAGCGCCAGCCTTCGCGACCGATGATCACTCTGTCTGAGATCGATTTGTTAAACAGAGATTCTCTGAACCAGCGGGCCGCATTCAGTATTTCGTCGCGCAGGCCAAAATGATCTCTAAAATAATTGTTGTACTCGCGCTGGTAGTCGCCACTCCAGAGTGCCCGCAACTCCAAAATTGGTTTAGCAGCAAGTCGTCTTTTCTCGCGCCCGGAGATCTCCGCTTCATGCCCGCTGAGCATTACGAGCATCGGAATAAAAAGTGCCATCACAACCAGGCCGCTCATAACCTGGTCAGACCATTTTTTGGATACCGGAAGCCGCATCAAAACCTGAAGTAGATAAAGGGGTTATATGATCCAAGTGCGATATCAAAAATCGCCGCAACCAGTATTATGAATACCAGCACCTGTTTAACGCCAAGCATTAGATCAGCGTGCAGTGAATCGGCGTATTCATTGACGAACTGGAGACTACGCTGTCGGCACCAGCTGAAGATTGGCGTGCTAAAAATCAAAGCCAGCAAGAAGGTAAAATAGAAGCGGTGGTCAAGCTGAATGTATATCAGCGGAGAGAATTCCACAGCGCCATTCCGGCCAAACATAGCTTTGAGAAAAACAAGGCTTTGTCCGAGAGAATCCGCACGAAAGAATACCCAGCCTACCAGCACCACGAAGACGACATAAAGATGCTGCAACGCATTTGGGACCAAGGCAAGGGCTGCGCCTAATCGACCACGCTCCAGAGCCAGGAAGCTACCATGGAACAAACCCCAGATTACGAAATTCCAGCTAGCGCCATGCCACAAACCACACAACAGAAACACCACCAATAGATTACCCGAAACCCGTATTGAACTGAGTCGATTGCCACCAAGCGTTATATAAACGTAATCACGGAACCAGCGCGACAGGGATATATGCCAGCGTCTCCAGAATTCCCGAATTGACCGGGAAATATAAGGGTAATTGAAATTTTCAAGAAAACGAAATCCGAACATACGCCCCAGTCCTATCGCCATGTCGGAGTAACCAGAAAAATCGAAGTAAATCTGCAGTGCATAACAAACAATGCCAAGCCAGGCCACCGCCATACCAAGTTCGTTTCCGTCTAGTGAGAAAACCAGGTCAGCAACCTGGCCCAGAGGATTGGCAATCAGCACCTTCTTACCGAGACCGTAAACAAACCGCTCCGCGCCTATAGCAAAGTCCGACATCGATATCCTGCGCTTCTGTAACTGGTCACTAATATCCCGATAACGCACGATCGGTCCTGCGATAAGTTGGGGAAATAAAGAGATGTAGAGTCCAAGATCAAACAGTGATTTCTGACCCGGCGCCTGACGACGGTAAACGTCTATCAGATATGAGAGCGACTGAAACGTGAAAAAAGAAATGCCGATAGGTAAAGTGACCTCCTCAGGTAACAAAAACTCTTTGGCTGCGCCGCTAAATACAAACTGCAGATTACTTACGAGGAAAACCGAATACTTGAAATACAGAAGCGGCGCCAGGTTCAGCACTACTCCCAGCCATAATATGATCTTTCGAGTCGATTGACGATCTACGTTATCGAGCAGTCTACCGAATACCCACGAGGTTGTGATGGCATACAGCATAACCAGCACATATCCGCCTTCACCCCAAGCGTAAAATCCCAGGCTGAAAAGTAGAAGTACGGTGTTACGAAACTTCTGGCCAACCGAAAAGTGCGCTAGCAGGACCAGCGGTAAAAAAAGAAACAGGAAAATCGTTGACGAAAAAACCAATAGTCTATTTACCTCGCCACATGACTGTAATTTCGTGCTTGAATCCTGATAGATTTGCGCTCGCACTATAACAAACCCAGGTGCAGTGATGACAATCCAGTTTGGTTTAGACACAATACGGTGTGTCCTGCCAACCCTTTGTCACACCACTGGTCTGAATCCGGTCCAGGTCGACGTTGGTAACAATCGAATAACTCTGACCATTGCCATCTGACGCATCAACTTTCTCGAATCGATTTCCACACAGGCTGCTCGCGCTATCAATGTTAGTACTGATGCTATCGGTATTGATCGCACGTCATGAGCCGGGAAAGCTGTTTGCTTTACTGTCCTATTTTGCAATGGCCCTGGTGGCCCTGCTGTCCATTCGTAAAATCGGAGTCAGGGAAACCTACCTGTTAATTATCAGCGGATTGCTGTCCATCGCAGTTTATGTTCAACATCCTGAACCATTGCTTGCCTTTCAGGCCTCCCTCGATCAAGCAGCATTCATGATGGCCTTCATTCTGCTGCTCGGACTACTTTATGAAGCAGCGGTCAATTCACCAGCAATAACCGAATGCGGTCGTTACATCACCAGGCAACCACCGGGGCGGCGTTTTGTATCACTATATCTCGGTACTGGGCTGATGTCGGTGTTATTCAACCTTGGTGTCATCAGTCTGCTGACTCCCTTAATCCAAAGTGGCGTCAGAACCGCCAATCCGGGAGATCCACTTAATCCAATTCGCGAGCGGCGTCAGCTGGTGGCGGTTCAACGGGGATTTGCATGGGGCATTATCTGGTCACCCACGGCTCTTGCGCCACTGACGATTCTCGACCTGGTGCCGGGTATCGACAGATCACGATGGATCTTGGTCGGTTTTATCATTGCCTCGATAGCCATGGTTATTGGCTGGCTGGAAGATTACCTGCGATACCGCCACATCACTCGCGCCAGGAAGACTCCTCGACCAGCCCCCCCTGCTTTACCGCGCAGTGCGCTGCTTCGATTTACCGCTGCTTTTTTCTGGCTGCTTTCACTGACTCTCTGGTTCAGCTATACGTCAAACGACACCGTAGTATTCGGATTATTGTTGGCGTGCCCCTTCATGATGTTAGGTTGGCTGTTAGCGCAGCAGGGCTTTGTTGCAGGCGCAGTCTCACGCGCAACAAAACAGGTGCGCGTGGTGGTGTTTGAGAAACTGCCTTATGCCGCACCGGTATCCATCACCTTAGCCTGTTCCGGATTTATTGGTCGCGCGGCGGCTGCTCTGGTACCCGCCGATCAGCTGATCGCGGCCGCGGGTATTGATTTATTTCCTAACTACGTATTCCTTTCCTTATTACCACTGGTAATCACGTTGTTGTCTTTCATGGCGCTAAGCCCTATCGTCACCTCGGTATTCCTAGGAAGCGTGCTGGGCAGCCTCGAAGTCTTGCCTATTGATGCCACCCTGCTAGCCATCTCGATTTCCTGCGGGTGGGCATTAGCAATGACAGTATCTCCTTTTGTGACATTGGTTCTGGTCATGGTGCGTGCGTCCGGGCATACGGGGATAACGCTGTCGCTGAAGTGGAATTTCGGATTTACAATGGTGTCCGCACTCATGCTGTTTCCGATATTCTGGATCCTCACGGGTGGACGTTGAATTTCTGCGATCAACCAAATGCTTACTACAGATTCTTTTTGCAAATAGCTTTGATTCTTATTTCTATTTGCAATATTCGCTTCCCAGGTTGTTTACAATATCGGATCCATTTGCGGTGGGAGCTAGATAATCTAGAAGGCAGGGAGCACGCGTTCGCGCAATCTGGTTTAGATTTGCAGCTTTATTTCACAGCCGCTTCATCCGCATTTTGGGATTGTTCAGTCACAATCTGTATTTCACGGTGTGTAATTTACGTTTTTCAGGAGATTAAAAGATGAAACAAGAAGACAAATTGCAACGACGAGAGTTCGTTAAACTTGCTGTTGGGTCTGCAGTCGTCGTGCCATTTTTAACCACTAATCAGGCTATGGCCGGCGGGCACTTGCCCCGGGTCGAGGAAGGTGACCCACAAGCTACTGCACTTGGATACAAGCACGATAGCACTGCAGTAGATGGCTCCGCCTATGCTAATCATGAGGCGTCCCAGGTTTGCTCTGGCTGCAATCTTTATCAGGGCAAGGAAGGCAACGAATGGGGCCCCTGTGCGATTTTTCCCGGCAAGGAAGTCGCGGCTGCGGGATGGTGTTCCGCCTTTGTTCCCAAGCCAAGCTGAATCTGTACTGGAGAAGCAGGACACTCCGGGCGCTTTACTTACAGCGCCCGGATTAAGGCATTCCGATCACATCGGTAAACATGTCAATTCGCCTTCCCTGATCACTCGATCCTCACCCTCAACCAATATCCGCTGCTGTTCCTCCCAGTAACCTCTTTCGATCATTGCCAAACCGACATTGGTCTTAAAACGCGGCGACCAGATCGCGCTGGTGACGTAACCAACGGGTTTGTCATCGACCCTGACCGGCCACAGCGTCGAACACGGCGGGCAACGATCTTCACCAAACTTGACGCCCCGGATACTTCGTTCTGGCCCAGTCGCATGAATCTTCTGAAGTGCTTCACGTCCGATAAAGTCTACGGATCCGTCAAGCTGGCAAAAGCGCTCGAGCCCGCATTCCAAGGGATTATTTTCAAGGGTCATATCGTTGCCATAGGAAAGTAATCCAGACTCGATTCGCTCGATCAAGTTAGGACAGCCAGGGGAAACTTCCAGTCCTTGGCCAGCTTGCCACAAAGTCGACCATAAACGATCTCCCATTGTGGGTTGATCGAGGTAAATTTCAAATCCGCCCTGTTTACTAAACCCCGACCGGGCGATAACCAGCGGTTGAGATTCAAATTCGAACGTATCGAAATTGAAAAATTTGATTTTCCTGATCGCCGGACCAAACACCGCCGCCATCAGATCATCCGCTTTCGGTCCCTGCACAGCCATAGGCCAGACGTCAGGTTCGCTAACGTCGACGTCGAGTCGCAGGCCGTAGGCAAGCCCCTTGACCCACAACAGCACATCGGAATCCGCCATCGATATCCAGTATCGATCGGTACTTAATTTCAGCACGACCGGGTCATTTAACATACCGCCGTTGTGGTCGACTAGCGGCGCATAGAGGCACTGTCCGACGAAAGCGTTGCCAAGATCTCGCGGTGTCATCAGCTGCATCAGCTTAGTGGCGTCAGGCCCTTTAACCTCAACCTGCCGCTGACAACCAACGTCCCACAGCTGAACATGCTCGCGCAGATGCCAATAGTCCTCTTCCACGCTACGTCTAAATCCCTTGGGCAAAATAGTGTGATTTACCACGGTGTATCCTGATACCCCGTGATTTTCTACCTGCCTTTTATACGGAGTGGAACGGATACGGCGGGAACTCAATAAGGTTAGAGAAGTCATGAAAGATCAGAACTAGTCAGACCACCATACGGTATAAGAATGCGGCGAGAGAACCACCGGAATGTGATAACGCTGCTCACGCGCAACCATTGAAAACCGGATCACCACTTGTTTCATATGTTGTGTCACGTTTTGGACCTGGTGCATGTCAACAAAGTATTGGTGTCCGTAGACCACCATTTCAAACAACTGCTCCGAGTCTCCATCGACAATCTCAACCGACTCAGCTATGCGTCCCTGTTCATCGCTAACCACGTCGAACACGATCTTGTTTTCCAGAACCGAGCTCAAGCCTAACAGCTGGACCCGGATACCGCTGGCTGATTTCCCGTTAATGCCGTCGAGGATATGGGAAGATAATTCGGGCATATTGGATTAAGGTCGTCTCTGCTTATTCAATCGAAGCTTTATCGCGCTTGCTGGTCGTTGCAAGTACAATTGGACTGATATATCCCTTTGTTTTAACGTTGACACATGCCGTCTTACCGCTATCAATGGCACGCTTTAGAGCTGGCACCAGTTGCTCGGGACGTTCGACAAGTTCGCCGTGACCGCCCAGGCCCTCGAACATGTTATGAAACGGTATATCGCGAAAGTCGGTTGCAAAGTGATCACCTGTCTCGAACATGCGCTCCTGCTGCTGAGAAATACAGTCGAGACCGCCATTGTTGTCAATCACCACAACAATAGGCAGTTTCTCCTGAAACGCCGCCTCGATACTTAATCCCCCTGACAGGAACGCACCGTCTCCGCTAATCAGCACTATGTTTGAATCAGGGTTGTTCATCTTTGCTGCGATTGCAAACGATACACCTACTCCAAGCATGCTGAAGGTGCCTGGATGTAAGATATTACCCAGCTTCTGACCTCGCCAGCCGGCAATATTGACCGCAATCTCCGACCAGAAGTGTGTATTCCCGCCATCAATAACCAGCCAGTCATCTTTACTCAATACCGACTGCACGTCGAGCGCCAGTCGCAGCGGGTGAAGCAGTCCGTCAGACTCTTCCAGGGACGGAATATCCTGCACCGTTTGTACCACCCACGCCTCCCTTTTCTGGCGGTTGAGCTCCATCCAGTCCTTACTCGATTGGCGCTCATTTTCTAAACTTAAAATCTCATCCAGAAACGCACCGGGATCACTCAGCAATTGCACATCCGCTGGCCGGTTATGTTCGAGTTCTTCATGGGAGCCGTTAATGCAAACCAGTTTAGTTGTATCCGGAAAAAACGGCGGGTTTCCAAAATTCATCTGATTATCCAAGCGCGCGCCGATCATCAACACTAGGTCAGATTCCTGGATCGCAAATTTCGAAGGCGCGTATTGATGAAAATCTGCAAGACCCATGTAAGCCTCGCTCCCTTCCCCCAGGAGCTTCTGATGATAAGGCACATTGAAAACCGGGATTCCAAGTACCTTTGCTGCCTGCTCGAGCTTGGCTTCCGCGCCAGACCACCAGACCCCATGACCACCGATTAACACCGGGTGCATGGCTTGGCGCACTAACTCAAGCACGAATTCCAGATCCTGTGGATCGGGCCACGCTTTAGGTGGGGCAGTAAATCCTCTTGTGAAAGGGCGCTCTTCGCGCCCCACGTCTTCCTCGAACGAACTGAACATGATATCCACCGGCACGCTCAAGTGGACAGGACCGGGGTATCCACTGAGCGCAATTCTGAACGCGCGGTCAACAAATTCAGGAATCCTTTCACCAGCGGTGACCTGTGCGCTGTACTTAGTCAGAGGTGCCGCGATCGCGACGTCGTCGATCTCCTTAAAGCCTCCAGAGCCTTGGCGTTTCAGAGTGCTCGAACCCGTCACAAAAATCACCGGAGAGCGTTCACCCCAGGCCTCCATCATTGAAGGAATAGCGTTGGCGAATCCCTCCGGTCCCACCAGGCACACGGCGGGATGGCGGGTGATGCGGGTGTAACCGTCTGCGAGGTGACCCGCAACCTGTTCGTGCGGGGCATTGACCACGGGAATGCCACAGGTCATAAATCCTTCAAGTGCAGGATTACAAAAACCGCCACTCAGAGTAAAAACCTGCTTCACGCCCTTCTCTTTAAATGCGCGTGCAAGCAGCATGCCACCACGGATTTTCATTTTTGCACGAGCACTGAGTGATTGATCTGTTTAATTCCGGTGCAACCTATTTGCGCCATGGTGACACTGATCTCATTACGCACAAGGTCTATCACCCGCTGGAGTCCACGCTCCCCGTCAGCCCCCAGCCCATAAAGCAGAGAACGGCCTAGCATCACGAAACTCGCGCCCTGGGCGAGCGCCTTGACCACACCTTCTCCACCTCGAATACCGCTATCAAAAAGCAGCGGATAATCAGGCCCTAGAGCTTCACGCAGCTGCGGCAGCATGTCAATGGCAGCCGGTGCAGCGTCGAGTTGACGACCGCCATGATTAGAGACGTAAATTGAATCAATGCCGGCGTTCTGAATTCGCAGCGCATCCTCGACAGACAGCACACCTTTAATTATCAGATGCCCTTTCCATCGACCACGCAGGCGGTCCAGAAACTCCCAGTCGACCAGACCTCGGCCACCGTCACGGTAAAACTCTCCCGGGGAGAAGTTAGCCAGACCGGGCGCGCCTGCCAACAACGTTTTTACAGACCAGATGGGATGCAATGCGAAATCGACAAACTGCCTGGCCCCGATTCGAAGTGGCGCTTCAAATCCATTTTTTAGATCACGGACCCGTGGCGCAACTTGCGGGACATCTACTGTAAGAATCAATGTGGTACAGCCCGCATCTTCGGCGCGCTGCACAAGCTGCATAGCCTGGGTTTCAGATTGCCCCACGTAGAGCTGAAACCAGCAGTTTTCCGAGGTCCATTGTGCGACCTGTTCGAGGCTGGTGGAAGACATAGTGGACAGCGCCATCGGAATGTCAAACTTTTTCGCTGCATCGGCCAGCATCCGATCCGCTCCTGGCCAAGTGAGATTACACATCCCCATCGGTGCGATGCCGAAAGGAAGGCCCCAGTCCCGTTCAAGAAATCGAGTGCTGAGATCTCGTTGCGCCACATTCACCAACACTCTGGGCAGCAATCGCAATTGTTGAATTCTCTCCTGGTTCAGGCCATTGGCGTACTCGGCACCAGCGGCACCGTCTACACAATCGAACATAATTCTCGGCATACGACGCTTGGCGTAACGGCGTGCGTCAGTTATGCAGTGAATCGGTTTTGCCATTAAAGACCAGGTAAGTAACTTAATACAGTTTTGGGGCGAAGTATGGGCGATTACAGCGGCTTTGCAAACTGTTATCGATCCTGGATCAGCAAGTTACGATTTGATCTTAGTGTCCGTTTAGATAAGAGAGTTCTACTTTCAGAATGGTAAATGGGGCAAATTCAAATGTCGCTGTTATAATCATTCTACTCTGCACCTTTATTCCTGGTTATAAAAATGACGATGATCTGGTCCGTATATCTCTCCGGCGAAATTCATACCGACTGGCGTGAGCAAATCATGAGCGGCTCTGAATCTCTCGGATTACCGCTTGAATTCATGTCCGCGGTGACTGATCATGAAGCCAGCGACGCCGCGGGGGATTTGCTGGGCGAAGAGAGTAGCGGATACTGGCGCGATCACAAATCTTCCAAAGTGAATAGTATTCGGACCAAGACGCTGATCGAAAATTGCGACATCGCAATAGTCCGGTTTGGCGATAAGTACAAGCAGTGGAACGCGGCTTTCGACGCAGGGTATTGCGCTGCCATGAATAAACCTTATATCACTCTTCACGCTGAAGACATCATCCATCCTCTCAAGGAAGTAGACGCTGCGGCGACGGCCTGGGCGACCACACCGGAGCAGGTTGTTGGAATTCTGAAATATGTGACCCTGGATAATTAGCCGGTCGTCCCACGGTGAGGTTGTACGCAAATTAAATCGTCGAACAGCGATCTGGCTAGTGTTTAATAACTGAGCCCGGAAACCATGAAAGCGATCGTGCTGACGGGGCGCGGTGCAATGGAAAAGCTCGAATATGTCGACTTCCCAAAACCGGTTGCAGCAGAAGACGAGGTGTTGATTGAGGTGCATGCTTGCGGCATGAACAACACCGACGTTTGGGTTCGTCAGGGGCATACAACACTGCTGGCGACTGATATCGGACTGTTCGCTTTCAATCCGTCAACTAGGAATCTCAAATCCAACGCCCGTAGAAACCGCCTTTTGATACACTAAAGACGCTAACGCGAGATCGCCAAGCGCCACTGCGCGGAATACAAAAGCAGTGCGCTCTGTTGGCGTCTGACGCCCAGAGACAGTGCCGCTCACCAGGCCCGTAATATCACCTCCTACCAACTCAATCTCAACCATCGGCTCGGGCATTGCGGCTTCCTGGATCAGATCGTCAATAATGATCCGATCAAATGCCTTCATGCTCTCAGCGATCCAAGGCAAGGCAAGATCAGTTGATGAGACAAAAACGCCCTGCTTCAGCCACCCTGCATCGATAAACGGGTCGACCGTGGAGGTAATGGGAATTGAAGATACAATAATGTCCGCATCGTCAACCGCGGAACTTGCATCATCACAGGGTATCGCTTTGAGACCCATTTTAGATGCTGTATCGCACAGCACATCGCGACTTCTGGTACCGCGCCCAAGCGCTCGAATTTCATTGATCGGGTATAGCGAGCTGAATAATTTAAGATGGGCTCTGGACTGTACGCCAGTGCCGATAAATGTCATGACCGAAGATTCCGCATTCGCCAGATACCGTGCCGCCAGCGCACTCGCTGCGGCAGTTCGCACAGCCGTAATCCAGTTACCGTCCAGATACGCCACCGGCACACCGGTCTGACTATTAAGTAACATTATAGAACCGTTGATAGCCTCCAGCCCCTGTTTAGCGTTCTCCTGATTGACAATCACCCCTTTAACCGCCATCAATGGCGGGTCGTCACAGGTCGACAAAGTAGCCATCAGATAACGGCCATCCGCCGTCGCCAGCGCCGCTTTAGGAGCGGCCTGCACGCTACCAGCTGCCTGAGCCTTCAGCAATATCTCAAGTTGTGTCAGCATCTCTTCAGTCTTGATATCGAGGGATTCAAGATTTTGCCGCGACAAATAGAGCATGGAATTGTTTGAATTGTTGAACTCGAATTCAATGGTAACAGGCCTGGTCATGGATTCCTTCATTCTGAGAGCTGCTAACTCGTCATTCCGGATTGCAATCCGGGACTCCAAGCAGACTCCTGAGGGTCCGGACCAGGTGCCGCGCACTTTTGTCCGGATGGCGGAGTTCGTAGATTCGACATCTTGGATTCCGATCCGGGATCTAAGGCAAATTTCTAAGATCCTGAATAAAGTTCAGAATGGTGCTGAGAAAGTTCGGCAAAGCAGGCCCCATGCAGTCTTAAGTTATACTCCGAGCCGAATTCAATATCGATGTAATCCACGCCATGGCAGCGCCCTTGACCCGGCCAACTACTATTGAAGAGGTAAAGGCCCGTCTCGACCGCTTCAGTTCAGATGAGAGTAATAAAGCAGGCCTAAACTATCGGCCCAAACCAAGTGACGTCTTTATCGCGACCTATCCAAAATGCGGCACCACCTGGATGCAGCAGTTGGTCCATTGTCTGCGTACACGGGGGGATATGGATTTCGCGGAGATCACCGAAGTCGTGCCATGGCTTGAGCTGTCTCATGATTTAGGCATCGATAACTACGCCCCGCAGAAAGCATCTCCTCATGCTTTTAAATCCCATCTCTCCTGGAATCAGATTCCCAAGGGCGGACGCTATATCCACGTGACCCGCAATCCTGAAGACGTACTGGTTTCATTCTACCGCTTCTTCGAGGGCTGGTTTTTTGAAGCCGGTTCCGTCAGTCTCGATAGTTTCGCCACTGAACTTTTTCTTGGCGGAAGCGGGTCCGGGAAATACTGGGATCACGTTGTGGATTGGTGGCCACATCGCCTGCGACAGAATGTTCTGTTTCTGACTTATGAAGACATGGTGGATGATGCTGACAGGCTGATTGAACGTGTAGCCGACTTCATAGGCATAACCCTTGATCCTGCACTGCATTCGATTGCACTCGAGAAGTCTTCGGCTGCGTTTATGTGCAAAAATGTGCAAAAATTTGACGATCATCCAGTTCGACAGAAAATAGACCCAATATGCGGACTACCGCCGAGCGGAGACTCCGCAAAGATCAGTACCGAAGATAGCGGATCGCCAAAACCCAAAATCAGCATGCAACTCAAGGCGCAGCTACAAACAAACTGGCATAAGGTGGTCTTTCCAATTACCGGACTCAAGGACTATCAGCAGCTGCGTCATAATTTATTTCTTGGATAAAACTGTGTGAACATGCTTCAAATCTTTTTTATTCGAATCTGATATGTATGCGCTGATCCTATTACTCGCATTCTTGTCGGGTCTGGTTTTTCGTTCTCTCGGCTTTCCGCCGTGGTATCGAGATTTCCCGATCAAGAAAGAGAGCCACAGGAGCTTGGATGTATCACTTTTAATCTGTACGCCGAAGCAGGACACCGTTTTGCCGAACACGTTATGCACCAGATCGAACAGCCTGCCTAGGTTTAATCCACAATAAATTTCCGTGTAGACTTACAATGGCACAGGCTCCAGCCGTGGCTCATCAGTTTTGAGCTCTTCTTTACGCTTAACCACATAGGCTTCAAGCTCCTCCACGATAGCGGGATCGATAGCTGGGGCTTCGAAATCTTCAAGCACTTTCTGCCATAGCTCCGTAGCACGCATGGTTGCATCCTTAGCTCCTGCTGCCTGCCAGTTCTCGTTATTCTGCCAGTCGCTTAAGAAAGGTTCGTAAAAAGCAGTCTTATATCGCTCCATGGTATGCTCGCAACCGAAGAAATGACCGCCGGGTCCTACCTCCTGCATAGCGTCCAGACCAAGCTCCGCATCGTTAACCTCAATCGGTCGCAGAAGGTAACTCATGTGTTGCAGCATTTCACAGTCCATCACAATTTTTTCAAAAGATGCAACCAATCCACCCTCGAGCCAGCCGGCCGCGTGATAAATCAGATTACCGTGACCCATTACCGCACCCCAAAGCGCCATTTGAGTCTCCCAGACCGCCTGTCCATCTACGGTATTGGACGCATTGCAAGCACTTGTGCGGTAAGGCAACCGATAGCGACGGGCGAGTTGACCACCAGCCATGTTAGCTAGAGAGTTTTCCGGGGTACCAAAGGCCGGTGCACCAGAACGCATATCAACATTGGAGGTAAAACCTCCGTACACTACGGGTGCACCGGGTCGGGTCAACTGCAACAGGCAGATACCGAGCAACGCCTCGGCATTCTGCTGCGCCAGCGCAGCGGCCATCGTAGCCGGCGTCATCGCCCCCATGAGGGTAAAAGGTGTCACCGTTACCGGCTGACCCAGCATCGAAAGTTGCATCGCTCCATATGCCATGGAGTCGTCAAGCTTACGCGGCGAGTTAATATTGATGTTGGTCATCACCGTTGGATGCTCGATCATTTGCTCAAGACTAAGGCCCTTGGCAATTGCCGCCATTGCCACAGCATCCCGGACACGCCCACCACCAATACCGATGGTGAAGAAAGGTTTATCGCTTAAAGTCAAATTAACTAGCGTGGTGTCGAGGTGACGACTATTGGGTGGCAGATCCGTCGTTGCCACCCCCTGGGTACCAATAAAACTGATCACATTGAAATATTGACCCAGACTGATAATTTTTTTGTAATCGGCAAAGTTACCGGGCCGTCGGCCATTAACGCAGTCGTGTAAGTTGGGCGGTCCTGACACGAGACCGAAATTAATGCTATTGCCACCGCAGTGCAGAGTATTTTCCGGGTTTCGGGGCGTCACCATGAACTCGGCTGGCGCAGATGAAACCGCCTCCATTACTAGTCCCCGATCCATCTTGACTATGCCGTTGGTAACCTCCGCGCCCGCTTTTCGAAACACGTCCAGTGCCTGATCTCCCAGCACCTCGATGCCCTGTTGTTCGAGTATGCACATCGAAGCCTCGTGAATTTTTTCTAGCTGCTCTTCGTTCAGGGGCTCCACAGGCGTCAGCCGATTCTTCAGTCTGGTTCTCTCCAGTTGATGAATAGCGGGCGTTGGCTCGCTTGTTTCTGGTTCACTACGCCGTCTACGGCGACCGGTGCGCACCATCTATAACCTCTTTCTTAGTGGGCTGGGTTCGATCAATTGTTTTAAGACACCTGATGTCTGGACGTCTAACTGAAACGAATAATTTGCCGACTAGCTTATCAATACTGGTGAAATTTAGACACACTCAAATCTAATTAAATAATCGTAAGACTTGTCCTCAAATTACGCCAACCCAGGATATTTTCTCATTGCCAGAAACATTATCTCAAAAAATTGTCTATATTAGTGGGATGCAAAAACCTAACAACTCAATAACCGATTTTAGTATGTAGAAAAAAGTGTATTTGGAAAACACGATGACGAATCTGGCGCAGGTCCAGAACTGGGTATGAGCTGGCCCCGCTGTAGAGATCGGATATTTTAATCATCGAAATTTTGAAAACTAACAAGCTCTTTATAACCAAATTAACCAATCCAGTTTCAATTAGTTTTCTGCATCGGCATCTCTATAGGGCATATAAACATAGTATTTAGGTTTGTCATCTAACCGCACGTGCAACCATGACACCCCACCGCCAGCAGTGTTCAGCCATAGCGGCTTATCACCAAGACGTTGCTGCACACAGGTGCCTACGAGCTGCCAGAATGAATGTAACTGTTTAGCAGGCGCCGTTTTCAAGAAAGAAAGCAGATGGCTGTATGCACAGTCAACGTCAACGGGGCCAGGCAAGATCATGATGGCGTCACCCCCTAGATTCGGGAACGCCCCGACACCACTATCGTCGATCCGTCTAAAAAGAGCGCGAAAGGTTTCCTTGTCAGCGCTTCCGATCAGCCCCGGGCTATTTATCACTGCGCATTCAAATGGACAGTCGGCCGAGTGGGTAGTTAAAGGTGGTGACTCCCATCGTATCGCCGGGTAAGGAAGACTGGTAAGAAATCTTGTGAAATATTCTCGAAACACCCCATCATTAACCCACAGGGCAAAAACATCCCTATAGGAAAGAACCGTATCGCCGCAGGTAATAGAGATTAACTGCCCCTCGATGCCCTTTAATTCCCGGCTACTATGACTATACACAGAAGACTGCAGGATTAGTTTGATAATTGAATCGAGTAAAGTTCCGGAATGTTATAGCTCTCATTGGATCGAGACAGGTAGAGTGATATCCGCTAGATAGTTACCCATAGCATCGGGGCTTGCATGAGCAGTTTGCGTTCTACTCATAGGAACGAAGAGCTTAAACACCAGATCAGCATCCGGGCTGGGCACGAAGATAAATCGGCGTGAGGATCTACTTCGATCACAAAACCTGCTGACTTCTGTTGCTTACAGAATTTTTCAAAGCGTGTCATCGCTACACCCTTCATCATAGGTACTCGCTTACTCAGCCCCGGCACGCTCCAATGCTTGCGCTAAATATTGGTGGAAGTCCCAAACTGTTCCTTCCATATCCGGAGGCGCGAGCGGGCCAGGCGCATGAAATCGAGAGCCCATTCCATACTGAACCTGCTCAAGCACTTCTTTATCTTCCTGCATCGTATCCTGGAACAATTTTATAGCGTCGTCTATCTGATTCTGGTGCCACTGATCACCATAAAAAATTAACCCTATCTTGACCCGTACTTTGTCAATTGCCTCAGGCCTGATGCATAGAAACGAGCTGTAGTCACTGCCGATTCCAACCGTAAGGCCGGGTGGTATCGCAAACATTACACAGGTATCCATTTCAGTCTCAGATAAATCGGGATGGCCAATACGATCCTCGGGGAGTCTGGAGCTGAATCCAACCTTGTATCCAAAATACGCGCTTCCGGGTGTTAATTGTTGGCACAGGCTGGTGGGATTTACCTTATGAAGCGTATTTCTGTGCAGTGGCGAGAGATGATAGCCCTCCATGAAATTCTCAACCAGTGTCTTCCAGTTTACCGGCCAGGTCTCATCGGCCAGATAGCGAAGCTGCATTTGCTCCAGATGATAGTTGCCGATTTCCAAATCCAGTGGGGCCAGCAACGTGCGTAGCTCCGGCGGGGATGATGATAGAGACACAAAAAGGAACCCCTGCCATGTTTCACAAGCCAGCTCTGGCAGGCGGCAGTCTGCCAGGTCGTAGTGGCTTGAAGGTTCTATTAATGGCGCATTCACCAACTTGCCTGTAGTGTCATAGGCCCAATGGTGATAAGGACACAACAAACTTTTAACATTGCCGGAATCTTTTGCGATGACGGTACCGCGGTGGCGGCAGACGTTGGACAGCGCCCGAATCACGCCATCGTGGCTGTGAATCACCAAAATCGGCTCAGAAGCAAGATCAAAGGTAATGTAGTCACCTTTCTCATTAACTTCTTCCTCTCGTCCGACACAGACCCAGTGACGCGCAAACAGTCTCTCTCGTTCGAAATCTAGCCAATCGGTATCGGTGTAAAAAGCACCGGGCAGGGACAATGCCTCAGCATAAGGTTTATCCTTCATCTCTCGTAAAACATCAAGAAATTCCAGTTTCATCTAAGGGTGCTCCCAGGGAAACGAGTCCAGTCGTTCTGCACCATGCTCGGTAACAAGCACCTGAGTTTCCAGTTTGATACTTTCAGATCCCTCCTCTGCCATTAGACTTTCAACACAGATCACCATTCCTTGTTCAAACATTCCACCATGGTTATTGGCAAAATCAGGGTGCAGCAGAACGATAGGCCATTCATCCGCCATCCCCACCCCGTGTAAAGCGACTGAATAACGAAATGGGATATGCTGGTCCGGAATCCTCCAGGATTTCTGGTTAAACTCGGCGAAACTGAGTCCGGGCTCGATCAGATTCATGTTGTGTTCAACCTGATCAAGTGCAATGTTATACAACCTTTGCTGAGTTGGATTCATCGGCGTATATCCACAGGTCCATGAACGCGACAGGTCGGCGCAGTAACCATAGGGACCAACCATGTCGGTATCGAATGAAATCATCTCCCCTTCCTGACAAGGCCGGTCAGAACACTCCTGATACCAAGGATTAGTATTGGGTCCACAAGTGAGTAGCTTAGTTTCCAGCCAGTCTCCTCCGGAACGGGCATTTTCAAAATGCAGATGTGCCCAAAGCTCCTGCTCAGTCACGCCGGGCATAGAGTGCTCATATACCCTTGCCATGGCTGCTTCCGAAACTCGAATGGTCCATTTCATCAGCTCAATCTCTTCAGGTGATTTGATCGCTCTTGCGCGTTCGTTAACCTGTCCGCCCTCAACGATTTCTAAACCATGTGTTTGAAGTGAAAACAGTCCTTCCGGCTCAATTCTATCTATAGCAAGGCGTTTGTTGCCTGCGCCATAGATACTTATAAGCTCAGCAATCTCATCGGCCCAGACTGTTACCATCTCCTGCACGCGGTCCCCCGCGGTTAAATACATCCATCCTTTTGCAACGCGAACTTCATCAACCCCAGGCAATCCTTCAGAGAGATGTTCGCAAGCTTTGAATTCAAACATTATGCCGGGTCCGTCAGCAAAAATAAGCGCATAACGAAGCGGATTGTGGGCAGTCCAAACCTGCATGTTTGAGCAATCAAATGCATAGCGGATGTTGACCGGGTCATAAAGAAGAATGGCGGAAAAGTCACTCTGCTGCAGCAGCTGTCGGACACGAGATAGTCGATAATGTCGCGCCGCATTCAGGATTTCGTCTGGCAACGGACTGCGTAAAGGTTTGTCCGCTCCTTCAGAGTTGAGATATGCACGTTTGCGCTCGTCAAGCGGAGATTGTCGCAGGGGTACTGTACTCACATTGTTCTCCCATAAAATCCGAGTTGCTCTTCCTCTGAAAAAAATTTCCCAGGGTGTTCATAGTAAGAAAACACGGCAATCATTCTTTCTCTTGACCCAACCACCGGGGTTATCCTGTGTGCGGTATTCTTACCACGAAATACACTTAGTGTGCCGGCTTTTAGACGCAGAGTTTTCATTTTTGGGTCGTCGCCATCGAGCAGGCGTGCAACACCATCGTAATTTGGATCGTGGTCGGTGCGCAAACCGGTACGATACTGAAACTCGCCTGCGCCTTTTGGGGCCTGCAGAAGTAAGGTAGTAGTGAACTCCGAGCGATCAAAATGCCAATTTAACGCTTCGTTCTCACGGTAAGACATCACGTTAATGCGCGCCAGCGGATCATCCATCAAATACAGCATGGTTTTATTCATTGTGTTCGCTAGAAACTGTATCAACGGCGGATATTCATACACCTTGATCACGGCACTGTTTTCGATTTGATCCGCGCACACAGTATGATTGACGGTCTCTACCTGTACAAGAGCTGAGTGGTTGGGTTCAAGGCCTGGAACGGCATCGAGAAAATAAACGTTATGCCGCCGCCGGTGAGTATATGAATCAATGGCCATCACCGGCTGAATTTTATCGACCGCTGCGCGGCAGGCGTGGGGGCGAGGAAAGCCTTCCAGATTGAACATGCCGGCTCGTTCGAGATCTTTTTGACAGCGATCAACTAACGAGCGATAAGCATCACTGTAGGGTTGCCCTATTGGATAGTTCTCAAGGTCGATCAGGGTTAGCATAGTAACGTTAAGTTCAAAATCGAAGAGATGGTCAATCAGCATGGATTCTTTGTCAATGGGGCACCAGGCCGGTTGAATCGTCTGCAGCGATACAGGAAACTCGAGGTTTGTAGATACTGAGTCGATTCTCCCCGTGCAAGACGAGCAACAAGACAAAAAACGATCTAACGCGCTACGGCCTCTCAATGCCGAAATTGTGGACGGAGAGAACAACCCCGTGTTTTATGATTTTGCCTACTCGGTTAAAGGGGATGCCCTGCCAGACTGTATTGATCAGATTAAAAAGTTGCACGGAGCGAACGTCTGCCTGCTGCCACTTTCAGGCGCATCAGGTGGTGGTGGAATATTCCAGATTTCAAGTCCTACAAACGGACCTATTGTGGGTCTTCAAATAACCCCTACCAGTCAGCCGCGTATTGAGCTTGGAGCAGTTTCCGATCTCACCACCCTGGCACTGGATCAGATCATCATTGACCAAGAGCGTGAACGAATCTATGCCGGGGCTGCGATCACCTTGGATCAACTGAGCCAGGCACTGACTGACCGACTTGGGCAACAATATAAAGTATTGGGAGCAGACCTGACCAGCTATACCTACGCCCAGGTCGGGGCCACATTTATGACTGGCGGTATGGGCCCGCAACGACGCTATTTCAGTGACAGCGTCACCAGCATGTCGCTACACAACGGCGATCAAATTGAGATGATATCTGGCGACAGGCTTTACGATTATGCGGGCACATATGGCTGGACAGGTCTGGTGACCGCGGTGTGCTGTCGCTACTATACCTTGCCAATGCACGAGATAGCTTTCGCTATTCCGGTCAGCAATACCCCCGATCACCTGGCCCGTCTGCTTGCTTCCTTTTCCGCGAATGTATACCTTAAATTCGACAACAACCAAGTGGTCACAGTCGACAATGAAACAGATCTGATTACCGGTCTTGAACATGTTACCGCTCTATCCATGGAGCCGATGCTTCAAAGAGATGGCGATAATCCCGTCACCCGCCGTGCTGAGGGGCTCAAACAGAAATGTCTTGACGCAGGTGCAGACGGACTGCTTTTCGTAAGCGGATACAGCGACCGTTCCACAGATGAATTCCTTTTGCGGCTTATCGACGACCCAGATTCGAAAGAACTCACTATTGCTGGTAACAGTCTGGAACACACTGAAGTGTTCAACGATCCAGATCAAATGCGCGCACTCAGAGAAGCAATTCCGTTCGCCGCCCGTACCCAGGAGCCCGAAGGGCGATTCGTATACAAAGGTCACACTGACGCCACAATTCGCCTGCACCCGGATTGGGTTGCTTCGGCGATGTCTTCACTATGGCAGGCGAATCAAGATTACGTTAATAGTGTTGAAGGATTTTTCAATGACAATAGCGAAGTAGAAGGACAGATTCTGATTTACGGCCACCTGAATCCTTACGGTGTTGATCCACACAATAGGCTCACCATGGCGTGTAATGATGAAACAGTATTTAAAAACGCAGTGTCTTATCTGCACAAAAAGCGCACGCATTTTTACCAGGCGCTGCGCGCCTTATGTGTTGACACAGGATCGCTATTTATCGGCGGCGAAAAAGGTGCCGGCTCGGAACATGAAATTCTGCTTGCACTCGGTGGCCCTGAAAATGCGCCCGCTGCGTTTGCAGATAAATTCAATCGACAGTCTGCAGTGATTCGTACCGCCTCACCAATGTTTAACTGGAGAGCATTGGCTCCTTATCAATCGCACTGAGCCGCCACTGGTAGCCGGACTGATGCAGCAGGGGATGATGGCAGGTGCGGCGATGGCATTTATGGTTGCAGGCGCGGTCAGCTCAATTCTTGCGATGGCCGTGGTATGGTCGTTGGTGAGGCTATCTGTGTTTCTTGCTTATATCGGATTTGGCATCTTCGGTGCCATTGTCATCGGTTTATTTTACCAAGTGTTGGTATAAATTTAACTCACATCAAGGAAACTAGAGATGGATTGATAAAGGATTGAACTTTCCAATCACACTTAATGCTTTCTTGACCTCACGTTCAAATACCACGAAGTCTGATATTTCTGGGCAAGATATCAAACCAGAGCTGGAACAAAGCTTGCTCTCTCTTATTGAGGATCTGGCTCATGAAATCAATCCGCGTCGGCGGGTCCGAGCCACAATGCAATCGTCACTGCAGCGCGATCTTGGTTTCGACAGCCTGGGCTTCTCGGAACTGGTGCTGCGGGCCGAAAAGCAATTTAAGCTGAGATTGCCGGATGATCTCCTAAGTCGTTTAGAAACACCCGCTGATCTGGCAGAGGAAATCGAATGCGCACGTCGATCCACTGGCGCTTCGTACTCCCAGCAAGCAAAGCATCTACCCAGATCCACAATCGAAACCCTGCCGGATACAGCAACAACACTCATCGAAGTATTGCAGTGGCACACTCTCCGCAATCCAGAAAGGCCGCATATTCTATTGTCAGACGGATACCACGAAAGCGAAAGTATTACATTTCGCAAACTCGCGGAAGCTGCAAGCATTCAGGCTAATGGCATGCGTTCATGGGGACTGGAACCAGGAGAGTTCGTCGGTATCATGCTGCCGACCGGTCGCGAGTTCTTCGAAGCGTTCTTTGGAACGCTGCTTGCCGGTGGTGTGCCTGTACCGATGTATCCTCCGGTACGTTTGTCTCAGCTCGAGGAACACCTGCGCAGACAGGCTGGTATTCTGCGCAACTCTGAAGCTGCTTTGTTGTTAGTGCCTAATCAAGGTAAAGCGCTGACCGCTTTACTGGGCGGGCAAATACAGTCCCTGCGCGCGGTTTCAACCGTCGAGGACATGCGCGGAGAATCGAAGTCGTTACCTCCAGTTTTACGCAGGGCCGAGGATCTCGCTATGCTGCAATACACATCAGGCAGTACAGGCGATCCAAAAGGCGTCATGCTGACCCATGCCAACTTGCTCGCCAACATAAGAGCAATGGGCGACGCTATTCAAGCCAAACCCAGTGATGTTTTTGTCAGTTGGCTGCCGCTCTATCATGATCTTGGGCTCATAGGCGCCTGGTTTGGCAGCCTTTATCACGCGATACCGGTCATCATCATGTCACCCCTGCGTTTCATTGTAAGACCGGAAAGCTGGCTATGGGCGATTCATCGAAATTCGGCCACGCTCTCGGCCGCCCCTAACTTTGCTTTCGAACTTTGTGCCAACAAAATTGAAGATAGCTCCATTGAAGGACTTGATCTAAGTTCTCTACGGATGCTTGCGAACGGCGCTGAGCCCGTCAGTGCTGAAACTATTCGCAGATTCATCGAACGCTTTGCGCCATATGGATTGAGCACAAAAGCAATGACCCCGGTATACGGCTTAGCAGAGAATTCGGTCGGGCTTGCTTTCTCATCTGTAAATGACGAACCCATTGTCGATTTGGTCAGTCGCGACAAGCTCCAACAAAACGAAATTGCCTCTCCAGCAGACGCTGCTGAAACTAATCCGTTGTCTTTCGTGTCATCTGGAATGCCTTTGCGCGGCCATCAGATCCGGATTGTCGATGCACTCGGACGCGAGCTTCCAGAACGTCATCAGGGACGACTTGAATTCAAGGGACCATCAGCGACCCAGGGCTACTACCGAGATCCGCAAAAGACAAACGCCATTCTTCACGACGGCTGGATAGACAGCGGCGACCTCGCGTACATTGCCCAAGGGAATGTCTTCCTCACAGGTCGAATAAAGGACATCATTATAAAAGGCGGTCACAATATATACCCGCAGGAACTAGAAGAGGTTGTTGGTAATCTCGAAGGTATCCGTAAAGGCTGCGTTGTGGCTTTTGCCAGTTCTGATAGCGACACCGGTTCAGAGCGTTTGATTATCGTTGCGGAAACACGCAGCACCGATACCGCATCACGCGAACAGCTGGAACAAACTGTTGCACAAACCGTGACAGATATACTAGGGGCCCCCGCCGACCGAGTCATCATCTCGCCGCCTCATACAGTGCCGAAAACATCAAGCGGAAAAATTCGGCGTTCAACCACACGCGATCTCTACGAAGCCAACAAGCTGGGACAGCCGGTGCGAGCACTATGGCTGCAGGTTCTGCGCCTTGGCCTGATATCAGCTTGGCCGCGGTTAAGACGACTGACTAAAACTATATTTGATCTGGCCTACGCGGGCTGGTGGTGGACAGTGCTTATAATCTTGGGCGCAGTGACCTGGATCGCGGTTCTGTTTCTGCCAAGGCGGCGCCATCGATGGGGATTTTGCCGAAATGCGGCTCGTGTTGCCTTGTGGTTGATGCGAATTCCCGTGACAGTATCCGGCAAAGTTCGATTGGAAATTGATACTGCCGTCCTTGCCGCCAATCATTCAAGCTACTTCGACGTTCTGGTACTCACCTCAATTTTGCACGGAGAGCCGGTTTTTGTAGCTAAGAAAGAACTATCGACGCAGCTTGTTGCCGGCACGTTCTTGCGCAGGCTCGGGGCACAATTCGTTGACAGAGCAATAGCACGAGCTGGACTCGATGAAGTAGAGGCTTTCAAAGACATGGTTAATTCAGGGCAACAGTTGGTGGTTTTTCCTGAATCGACTTTTTTCAGAATGCCGGGGCTTCTTCAATTCCGACTCGGTGTGTTCACGATTGCCTGCAGCACCAATACCCAAGTATTACCTATAGCCATCAGCGGCACCCGATCGATTCTACGCGGCGAGCAATGGTTCCCTCGTCACGGGTCGGTAAAAGTTGATGTACTAAAGCCGGTGGCACCCGCAGGAAAGGACTTTACTGCCACCATTAAACTTCGAGACAAAGTCAGAGAAGATATCCTATCCTCTTGTGGCGAACCAGATACGCTGGAAACAGAGGTGGTGTTTTCGGTTAGCCCTGATCGGCACGATCACAGCTAAAGCACATTTCAAATTTTACAGGTAAACAGCGGCGCACCAAGTCGATCCACATCTACTTCTACACCTAGTCCGGGTCCTGTGGGTGCTGCACCAACACCATGATCTGACCGTGGCATGTAACCCGCAATATGTTCGTTGGTCCAGTCGTTCATAAACGATACCGTCAAAACCTGATCTGCCCGGGTGCTGGCCGCGAGATGACTGACTGCGGCCGTAACCAGGTCACCGCCCCATGAATCTTCAATGGTCACTCGCAGTCCAAGTTTGTCAGCGATATCTCGAACCAGTTTCGATCCAGTGAGGCCCGCAAACTTGGAGATTTTTAAATTTACCGCCTCCATGCCGCCGGTATGAAAAGCACGTAGCATGGTATTAACGTCGGTGATGACTTCATCCAACACCATGGGCAGGCTGGTATGGCGTCGCACGTATAGACACTCCTCCAAAGTCTTGCACGGTTCCTCGAAAAAGACACGTTGTAACGGTTCCAGTAATCGTGCCGCAATCATCGCATCTTGCAATCGCCAGCCACCATTGGCATCGGCGACGATATAGTCCTCATCGCCAGTGACCTCCAGCACATGGCGAACTCGTTCAGCGTCGTCATAGGGGTTGGCGCCTATCTTCAGCTGAAAGCGATGAATCCCCTCGGCTCTCCTTTCCAGTACATATTCTTTCATTTCCTCAGGTGACCCTAGCGGCACCGCCTTGTACAACGGAAAGTTTTGCTGTAATCGACCGCCAAGCAATGTCGCGACATCCCGTCCTGTCGCCTTACCGAGCAGATCCCAACAGGCTACATCGACTGCGCTCTTGGCGTAACTATGGCCTCTAAGCGAACCGTCCAGGGCGATATGCACCGCACTCAGGTTTGTCGGATCCACTCCAATCAGTCCGGGCGCCATTTCCTGCAGAGCTGCTCTGGCACCTTGTCCATGCGATGCTAAATACAAAGGGCCCAAAGGACAAACCTCTCCCCATCCTTCCAGTCCCTGATCGGTTGAAATTCTAACTACGGTGCTCGGCAAATGGGTGATCACCTGATTGCCAGACATGACATAGTCACCATATCGATAACTTAGATCGTATCCGTAAACGGTTAGCTGGGTAATTTTCATTCTATATATTTTGCGTTCAGCAGTTTATTTCGACGTTTATTGTATGCCACCGCCTCGGGACTGAAGCGTCCTGTATCGATCCCTGGGCGTACCAACCTCGCCGCCCATGCTGCGAATCGCAGGGCGGGAGATCGCGTGATGAACACACGTCCCTATTGCGGGAAATGTGTTAAACACTGCTTCGGTTTCCACATTTCCGACCCAGTAGGCGAGAGTGAGATCCGCAAGACTGAATCTGTCACCCAGATGGAAGGGTCCCTCCGCCGACAACCTGGGATCAATCACTGAAAACCGGGCCATGGCGTCCTCGAAAGCCTTGTGCTTGATCTTCTCACTGTCGGCTTTGAGTGGGGCATAGCGATGAGGATAAAAGTATCGCTTCATCGCAGGCTCTAGCTCACTGGTCAAGTAAAACAACGCACTCAAGAATTTGCCCCGATCCGGATCAGAAATAGCCGGTGCGACCTGATGCAACTGATGGCGATCCGCCAGATAAAAGTTTCATATAAGACGTCGCCTTCTGGAGTGACAAGCGCCGGTATTAGTCCAGCCGGATTAATCGAGAGAAATTCGCTCGACTTGTGTTCATGCCTGAGGATATCCACCTGGCGCAGCTCGTAGTCGATTCCACCTTCCGCCATGACCATCTGTGTTATCAATGTGCGGGTGAACTCTCCGCCGCAGAGCACGTAGCCTGACATTGATGACCGTTAGTTCAGTAGAAAACTAAACAACGCGTCTCAATACTCTGACGAACAGGCGCGTTCCGTGGCGCTGAAGGGTCATCGAAAGACGTGTGAAGGGTATAACGGGCTCGGCCATCTTCGGCAGAATCATAGGTCTTGAATAACAGCGCCTCGTCCGCCGTCATTTGAGGAAAATAAAACCATCTGTGTTTTGGATTATATGTTGCCAGCTGAATTTCGCCTGTACGATCCTTGGCCAAGCGTTTTACCGGAACCAAATCCTTGGTGGAGGTTGTGCTTGCATCACACATCGCTAATGGAGAGTTTTCGACTACCCCGAGCATTGATCTCCAGACGTTAACGATCGCGAAGCGACGCTCTAATATTTGAGCAAGTCTCTGTTGCTGATCCCGGTAAATTTCTTGCAGGCGATTAGGCCCGGACCATGCGGTGTAGTCATTGTGGATTGTTGATGCCTGCTCTCGGACCATCCTTTGCTTACGCGTTTTCTCACAAGCAGCCCGACGAGTATGATCAAAGATAATCACTTCATTTGCATCGGTTTCTTCCTTCACCAAACGCTTAGTTTCCGTTTCATAAGTCCCGTTAACCTGGGCGTCGTCATAAAAATCTAAACCGCGGCTTGTTTGCCTGACCAGTTTAAACCCCTGTCGATCTAGACCGAACTCTATTCCACACTTACGTCCATCCTCCATCGCAACCATTTGCTGTACATAGTTACCTTCGTGAGGCCGAATCTCTCCACCGCCGACTGAAGCGATATACACGGCCAGATTCTCATCGTCAGCCAGGTATTGAACCGGAGCCTCCAGTTCTTTCGATTGTTCGACTGTCATCCTGATCTGGGCAGATAACCATCTCTAGTCTGTGGCGTTTTGATACCTAGTATGGAGCCCGCAACCTGGGTACGCAGGATCTGTGCAGTGCCCCCACCGATGGTAAACATTCTCACATCCCGCGCCATGCGTTCTAAAGGATGATTCCGCGAATATCCCAATGATCCATGGATCTGCAGAGCATCATTGGTCACTTTGATCGCCGTTTCAGAGGCCAATATCTTGGCTTGTGCCGCCTCCCGCATATCTGGAAATCCTTCACCAGCGCCGATTGCAGCGTTATGTATTAGTGCACGAGCCGCCGCCAGGCCGATCGACATGTCGGCCAGCATCCACTGCAGACCCTGAAACTCTGCGATGGGCCTGCCAAACTGTTGGCGAGATTTAGCGTAATCGATGGCCAGATCGTAAGCCCCATGAGCGATTCCCAAAGCCACCGTTGCCGCCCCAACCCGCTGGGCATTGTAGGCATTCATTAAACCCGCGAAACCTCGCTTGAATCCTTCAGGAGGGGTAATGACCATCTGCTCCGGCACTTCCAGTTCATCAAAGAACACCTCGGTTTCGGGAATACCGCGCAGCCCCATTGCGGGTTCCCGTTTGCCAATCCTGAGGCCGTCAGCCTGATCCCGTACCGCGATAAAACCACCGATGCCCTGATATTCACCGTGCTCCACCACTCTCGCAAATATAAGGTGCAGCTTTGAAACGCCGCCCCCTGTAATCCAGTGTTTACTGCCATTAAGGACATAACGATCACCTTTCTTTTCAGCGGTAGTGGTCATTTCAGTGGCGGCGCTACCCGCTCCAGGCTCGGTAATGCAGATAGCAGGTTTGTCGCCACTAAGTACTAACCCCGCGGCTAAGACTTTTTGCTCTCTGGAGCCATATTTCATAATCGCACCAATGGCCCCCATATTCGCTTCAACAACGATCCGCGCGGTTACACCGCAGACCATGGCCATTTGCTCAATGACCAGCACCGCATCAAGATAGGTTAATCCGCGGCCGCCAAATTCTTCAGGAATCGTCATTCCCATAAACCCCGAATCAGTGAGTTTTTTAACATTATCCCAGGGATATTCTTCAGTTCGATCGACCTCTGCAGCTCGCATCTGGATCTCGGAAATCGCCAACGCTTTCGCTGCGGCCTGGAGTTCTGTCTGTTTGTCACTTAGCATAGATTAATACTCGCATACATTATTCTTCATCTTGCCGCTTCAGCACTTTTTCGCTCTGTGGGTAGGACCATTCCGCTTGAAGCTCGGTCAGTTTGGCATAGCGATAAAAGGTACCATTGAAATTTACCCAGGCGATAATAAATCCGGGCCAGCCGTCGAGAAAACCACGTTTAATAAAATAGTGCTTGGTGAACGCCCACCACCCATGAAACAAGGCAGCGCCGAAAGATCCGGTCTTACCCCGCTTCACCAGTTTGGCGACTCCGAGGGAAGAGTATCGATTACCCTTCTCTATCACTTCCTCAAAACTTTTAAACGGGATCTGCCAAATGTCAGCGTTCAGCTTGCCAATTTCCTTGGTACTGTGAGAGATGTAACCCTCGTGTATAGGAGAAGTGTCATACGATAGAGTTCCCTGGCGAAACAATTGTGGCTGTCGAAAATTTGGATACCAACCGGAATGACGAATCCAACGGCCCATAAAGAAATTCCGTCGTGGAATTTTATAGATGTCCTTTGATTCCGGTTCTGAAGCAATGTTATGAATCTCGTCACGCACTTCTTCTGTGCAGCGTTCGTCTGAATCCATGCTGAGTATCCAGTCGCCGGTACAGTAAGAAATCGCTTTATTGCGCAGGTCGCCAAACCCTTTAAACGGAACCTGTACCACTCTGGCACCTAGTTTACTGGCAATATTCGCGGTCCGGTCCGTACTATGAGAATCAACAACAATGATCTCATCGGCCCACAACAAAGTCTTCAGGCAATCTTCGATTTTGTCTTCCTCGTTATAAGCGATAACGTAAGCCGATATAGTTTCTGAACTTGGCATCTGATTATTACTCTTGCACTCTTAAATTTTCCGGGTGTTCATCCAGCAAGCGGACATAAATATATCTTTTTGCCAGTACAATTGGTCGATCCTTTTTGCCTTCATTATTGCGGCCAGGAACAACCCGTTCCGTATCACTCGCAAGCTTCTGGCCCAAGGGACTCAACCTGCTTCAGGCGGTCAGCGGTAAAACCTGAACTACCGCCTGCAACGCCCAGGTTTTCATATTTAATATGGCAGCCCGATATAGTTTTCAGCAAACATTTTCTGAGCCGAGGGGGAATCAATCAGATACTGCAGATCCGCCTTCTGGATTCGCCTTTCGAACGGAGTGTGCTCGGGAAATGTATGCAACATCAAGGTGCACCACATAGAAAATCGCACCGATTTCCAAATGCGATCCAATGCCCGTTCTGAATAACCATGCAAACCCTGCTCGTGACCAGATCGGTAGTAATCAATCAACGCTCCGGATAGGTAATGCACATCCGACGCAGCCAGATTTAATCCTTTAGCGCCGGTCGGTGGCACAATGTGACCCGCATCTCCCGCCAGAAACAATCGCCCATAACTAAGGTTATCGGCAACGAATGCCCTCAGCGGCGCAATACTCTTCTCAACTGACGATCCTGTAATCAAGTTTTCGGTCACTTGATCTGGCAATCGCATTTTAAATTCCCCCCAAAAATCTTCATCGCTCCAGTCCTTAGGCTGATCCTCCAGGTTCACCTGAATATAGTATCGACTCAACAAGCTGTTGCGCATTGAGCACAGAGAAAATCCGCGTTCATGGCTGCCATATACTACTTCATCTGAAACCGGTGGTGTTTCGGACAGAATGCCAAGCCAGCCAAAAGGATAAGACATGTGGTATTCAGTCAGCTCATCTTGGGGAATGCTCTTCCTACTGACGCCATGAAACCCATCGCAGCCCGCAATGAAGTCACAATCAATATGATACGGCTGCTCATCTTTCAAAAAAGCCACGTACGGCGTTGCCGAGCCTAATTGGTGTAACGTGACCTCATGCACTTCATGAAAAATCCTGCCGTCCATTGCATCCCGAGCCTGATAAAGATCGTGTGTGATCTCCGTCTGGCCATAAACAGTCACCACGTTACCGCCAGTAAGGCCCGTCACATCGATACGGTATAAAGCGTTTTCAAACGCAATCCCGATACCTTCATGAATCATCCCTTCACGCTCGATTCGTTCACCGATCCCCGCGTGGCGCATCAGGTCAACTGTGCCTTGCTCAAGAACGCCGGCGCGGATTCTGCCAAGCACATATTCTCGGGATCGACGTTCGAGAATCACACTGTCAATATCATGCAGATGCAGCAGTTGCGACAAGAACAATCCAGCCGGACCACCCCCGATGATGGCGACTTTAGTTTTCAGGGTTTCTTTCGAGTTCACGACGCCGAGTATGCCAGCACAGTTTGGCATTGCTCACCAAGCCCGGTAATTCCAGAAGTCAGAATATCTCCAGGCTGAAGCCACCTCGATGGATTCATGCCAAGCCCGACCCCCGGCGGCGTGCCGGTGGTGACGACGTCTCCTGGCATCAAGGTCATGAATCGACTCAAATAGCTTACCAGGTAGGCACAACTGAATATCATGGTTCGGGTGTTACCGGTCTGCATTCGCTCACCATTAACATCAAGCCACATGTCGAGGTTCTGGACGTCTTCGATTTGATCCCCTGTAACCAACCATGGCCCCATGGGTCCAAAGGTATCACAGCCTTTGCCCTTTCCCCATTGACTGCCGCCACGATCAATCTGAAATGATCGTTCGGAGATATCATTAACAATACAGTAGCCCGCAATGTACTGCTCGGCATCGGCTTGCTCTATATACTGTGCCTTGCTGCCGATGACCACCGCGATCTCAATCTCCCAATCGAGCTTAGTGGAATCGAGTGGCTGAATTATGTCGTCTCTGTGACCACATATGCAGGTATCGGACTTGTAAAATACGACTGGCTCCTTTGGTACGGGTAACCCGGTTTCCAGCGCATGATCGGTGTAATTGAGCCCTATTGCGATAAACTTTCCCGGATTGGCAACACAAGGGCCAAGTCGCACATTTTCCGCGACCAAAGGGAGTGCCCGCGCATCAAGGTCCCTCAGTTTTTTCAAAGATTCCGGTGAAAGACTCTGACCACCTAGGTCATCGACATGTTGTGAAAGGTCCCGAATGCTCCCGTCCGAATTTAACAGACCAGGTTTTTCCTGACCTTGCTCACCATAACGCACAAGTCTCATTAATTTCTCTTTATCGCGGCGACTAGTAATTATTAAATTCTCAAAAGTGTATCAGGCAATCAAGCAAACTACATTTAACTTTTAATCGAATATTGTGCGATACTTTTCCGACTGCCAGATCAAGGGAACCAGGAGAGTTGTCAAATGGCAGCAAAGCACGCTCCCTGCAACGCAACCAATTGCAATAGATCGAGATTATCTTTTGATCTGAATCAATTAGTTACCAAGTTTGCCTTGCTTGTTCGCTTACTCGGATTCATTATTTAGGATAGGTTGTTATATGCCTTAAAAAGAGGAAATTAAATGAAGCCATCCATTGTTGATATTCCCGGTATTGGACCGGTCGCAGCCAAGGAATTGGCGGGTGGAGGATTCCAAGACGTCGAAAGCCTGGCCAGCGCGTCAGTATCTGAAATTATTAAGATTCGAGGTTTTTCCAAAGCACGCGCAACTCGTGTTGTTTCTGACGCCGCCAAGTTACTTAAATCCATCGAGAGCAATCAGTCCGACAATACCAAGACGGTGGATTCCGCAATGAGTAAGAAAACTTCCAGCAAAAAACCTAAAGGTAGTAAAAAAATAAGTAAATCTAAACAAAAAACGAAAGCTAAACAAAAAGCCAAAGCAAAGGCAACATCTAAAGATAAAGATAAAGCTAAAGCTAAAGCCAAGGCTAAGGCAAAGGCAAAGGCAAAGGCAAAATCTAAAGCCAAAGCCAAAGCCAAAGCCAAAGCCAAGGCAAAGGCAAAGGCAAAGGCAAAATCTAAAGCCAAAGCCAAAGCCAAAGCCAAAGCCAAAGCCAAAGCGAAGGCGAAGGCGAAGGCAAAATCTAAAGCCAAGAAATAGTCAAAAAGTAAAAAGACGGGGAATCTCCTCACCTATCGATCCGGTGAGGAGTGTCCACCCATAGTGGGGATAGTGCTTGTGACTTGCTTTTGTACTAGCGCGTCATTTTCTGTGGTGCATTAAAGATGGAATCACGGAGATACTCAAACACCATCTCAAAATGCTCAGTAATGGCGTAGTCCTCTAGTCAGCGTTACCGTAGCCACAGCACATAAACAGGCGAACACCATACAAACTTGTTCAAAGGTGAATCCTGCGTCGAGCAACGTACCGATGGATACCGGACCCAGTGCGCTTGCTAGCACCCCTAAAGCGCCAACCAGTGATTTAATCCCACCTAAAAAGCGTGTCCCATACAGTTCGGCCCAGATCGAACTGAATGTAGTGAAATAGATTCCGGTATTAACCCCAATTAAAACCATATATGGCAACACCCACAATGGGTTCTTCGCCGGCACCAACAACAACAGCGCGATGATCATGGGTACCAGATAGAATCGCACAACCCGGGCCGCAGTGAAGCGGTCGATGAGCGGACCAGAAACCAAAGAAGCGGCAATGGCGCACAGCGCATAGACCCAATAATTTCCGGTCACCCAGGCTCCTGACCAGTTCTTGGAATCAGCCAGGGTCAAATGGTGAAAGAAAAGCCCCGTCCCGACGTAGGAAGGCGCCAATAGTGCGGGCAGCAACAAATAAAAGCGGCCTTCGGCTAACATTTGCCTGCGTGTATAGCTACCTGATCCCAGTGCATCATCCGCATCCTCACGGTCCATCGCCTCAATATGCGCCTGATGTCTTTCTGCATGCCCCCGCAGCATCCAGAGTACTGCAGGCAGTATGGCTAGCACACAAATAGCGGAAAGCAAATATGTCGAACGCCAACCAATGACGCTAATTGCAATGACTGCAAGAAATGGCAGAGTGGCTTCGCCGAACGAATAGCCCATAGAGCAAATTGCAATGGCCTTACCACGACCGGAACTCATGTACCGCGCCATGGAAGTAATACCCGTGTGACTGGTCAATCCCTGACCAAACTGACGCAGTAAAAAAATAGAAAATACAAGCATCAGAGCGGTCGGGGTTAGACTCATTGCCACGCAGGCGATAACAAGACCGGAAACCACAGCGGTGGTGTAAATCCGAAGATCAAAGCGATCAATCAAATGGCCACTCCAGGGCAATAACATGGCGCTAGCCAAAGTACCGACCATGTAAATCAAACCCCACTGTGTATGACTCAATAGAAAAGTCTCACGCACCTGTGGACCGAATATACCTATGAAGTAGGTTTGGCCTGCACTGGAAGTAAAAGCGAGCAGGAATCCGAATCCGAGAAAACGCAGATGGTTTCTCACATAAGCGAAGTACTCGGTAACCGGAATCATGAGCGGCGAAGTTTATAGGCAGAAATCTTGGTCACAAATTGTACCTTCGTGCGGGATGCAAAATTCTGCTAATTGCCTAAGTCGAGTGACATGTACATGAGATACTTGCTAAGCGAATCCCTCATTTCCGATTCCGGGTAAGGATCGATCTGTTTAAATCCACGAGAACGATACAATGACTGGGCTTGTTGCATGAACTCAACAGTATCGAGCAAGATGTATGAGTAACCCTCTATACGGGCATCCTCTATTACGTGATCCAGCAACGCCTGGCCAATTCCACAACTGCGGAACTCCGGCACCACATACATGCGTTTAATTTCACAGCTATCGTGCCTGCTCTTTTTCATAAACACGATGCCGGCCGAACTACTATGATACTGCGCCAGCAACAGCCTTCCCTCCAGTGGCATGTAAGCGTCAAGTTCAGACATCGAGCGATGCATCATGGTATCGATATCAACCACCTCATTGTTCACTTTGCGCAGTTGATTACCCACCCAATCAAGATACTGCCGCAGTAAATCCTGGACACATCTGAGATCTTCCGGGAGCCTGGCCTGATTGATGTCGATCATATTTGTGTAAATGTAATCAGTGTCAGAGTCCACTATCGTTCGAAAGATCGCCTCAAATCAACCGGTTTCGATAGTTTGAGGGGCTAGTCTGGACAAGCGCCGATTCCATGACTTGATTTTACCTGTCGGCGACAACGGGTAAATCACAGATTTATGCGGTGCTAGAATCCGACCACTAAAAAGCTTATCCATCACTCTAACTAATCTCAACATCAGGAGGAAACCATGCCCCTGCAAATGAATCGTGAAGTTTTTATCACATGCGCTGTTACCGGTTCCGGTGGGAGCCAGGACCGCTCTGAGCACGTGCCGCGTAGCCCGGAACAAATTGCCAAAAGCGCTATTGATGCTGCCAAGGCCGGCGCTGCAATAGTTCATTGTCACGTGCGTGACCCCGAAACCGGTAAACCCAGCCGAAAAGTAGAATACTACCGCGAAGTAACCGAGCGTGTTCGCAACTCGGAAGTCGACGTAGTGCTCAACCTGACCGCTGGGATGGGGGGTGATCTGGTGCTTGGTGGCGTAGAGAATCCACTGCCACCAGGCGCGGGCACGGATATGGCTGGTGCCGAAGAACGGCTCGCACACGTAGCCGACAGCCAACCGGAAATCTGTACCCTGGACTGCGGCACCATGAACTTTGCCGAAGCTGACTACATCGCGGTAAACACACCGGGAATGCTGCAGGCCATGGCAAAAATCACCAAAGATCTCGGAGTCAGGCCGGAAATAGAGGTGTTTGACACCGGTCACTTATGGTACGCAAAACAATTGGTTGAAGACGGGCTGATCAATGATCCGGTGATGGTTCAAATGTGTATGGGTATTCCCTGGGGTGCGCCGGACGACCTCAACACATTTATGGCTATGGTCAACAATACACCTTCAGACTGGACCTTTTCGGCTTTCTCTATCAGCCGCAACGAAATGCCCTACGTCGCTGCTGCGGTTCTGGCCGGGGGGAACGTGCGAGTCGGCTTGGAAGACAATTTGTATTTAAAACGTGGCGTACTGGCAACCAATGCCCAACTGGTGGAGCATGCGGTTGGCATTGTCGAGAGCCTGGGCGCTTCGGTGATCGGACCGGAGGCGGTGAGAGAAAAACTAAAACTGGAAAAACGAGCACCCCGATGACAGAGAAAATGAATGCGGCGGTGATCGGTGGCGGCGTAATCGGCGGTGGCTGGGCGGCACGATTTTTGATCAACGGCTGGGATGTCAATGTATACGACCCGGACCCAGAATCTGAGCGAAAGATTTTCGAAGTATTGGAAAACGCCCGGCGCAGCTTGCCGTCTCTATACGACACCGCATTGCCTGCCGAGGGGAAGCTGGTGTTCCACGCCGAGATCGCCGATGCGGTGCGAGACACCGCATGGATTCAGGAAAGCGTACCTGAGCGGCTCGAGATCAAGCAGAAGGTTTTCTCCGAGATCCAGGATCATGCTGATGAAACAGCAGTAATCGCATCTTCGACGTCTGGTTTCAAACCTTCTGAACTGAACCAAGGTGCCAAACGCCCAGAACAAATCCTGGTTTGCCACCCGTTTAATCCGGTATACCTGCTACCTCTGGTTGAAATCGTACCTTCTCCAAAAACGGCAGGGTTGATACGCGACCGCAGTATTGAGCTGGCTAAGCGCATTGGAATGTACCCGCTGCTTGTGCGTAAAGAAATCGACGGTCATATCAATGACCGACTGCAAGAAGCACTGTGGCGCGAAGCATTGTGGTTAGTACATGACGGCATCGCCACCACCGAAGAAATCGACGATTCGGTGCGATTTGGTTGTGGCCTGCGCTGGGCGCAAATGGGCACTTTCCAGACCTTTTGGCTGGCCGGCGGCGAAGGCGGAATGCGTCACTTTTTGGCTCAATTTGGACCCAGCCTTAAATGGCCTTGGACCAAGTTAATGAATGTCCCTGAGCTGACTGACGAGCTGATCGATACCGTTGCACAACAATGCGATCAGCAGGCAGACGGTATGACACCCCGACAAATGGAACGCGTTCGGGACGACAATCTGGTGGGCATGATGCGGGCACTCAAGAAAACGAACTGGGGTGCCGGGGCCACACTAAACGTACACGACCAGGCGCTCTGTTCTGCACCCACGGTAAACAAAGAACTCATCGAAACTGTGCGACGCCAAATCCCCCAGAGCTGGACAGACTATAACGACCACATGAATGAATCAAACTATCTGGAAATATTTTCTCAGGCAACTGACCGATTCTTAGGCATGATTGGAGCGGACGCCGAATATATCGATTCAGGTTACAGCTACTTCACAGTGGAGACACATCTTAGACATCTTGAAGAACTAAAGGCCGGGGAACAGGTTAGAGTCACCACACAGGTCATACAAGGTGCGGGGAAAAAATTGCATCTGTTTCAACGACTCGAAACCGAAGACCGTCGCCTGGCGGCAACCGGTGAGCACATGATGATCCATGTCAATCTTAAAACTCGCTCCGCATGCGAACCGCTTGCATCAGTTAATGCAGTAGTGACCGACTACGCCTCCAGGCACGCCGGTCTTCCTCAGCCAGATGGTGCGGGACGGGCTATCGGATAGGTATATTCGCCAGGTAGCTTTGAAGTTTGGCGTTTCGGTTAGCGCTGTTCAGGCGCGCCAGGCAACAGGAAAGGAAGCGTGCTCCATAGGATCACCCGGATTTAAAGATACTTCGCGGTAGGGAGGCGAGGTTTTCCAAGGCCTTACTGCAAACCGAGCGTCGTCCCCGAGCCAGCGGGTTGAGAAGCCCCTTCGCCGTGTTTTGAGTCCGGCAGTGGCCGGTGCACCATGGATAGTACGCATATGAAACACAATACAATCACCTGGTTTTAAATCCCAAGATAAAATTTTGTATTCATCCCGCCGGGCATCGATATCGGGGATGGTTTCAAATCCTTCTGCACCATCCGCATAGTTTTCATGGTTGATGAAAAGTCTGGGGTAATACAGCACACCGGATTGATGTGAACCAGCGACGAACTCCGGGCAGGCGATTTGAGGTACCGGATCAAGCGGCAGCCAGATCGAACACAATTGATCTCCATCGACACCATAGTAGGGAAGATCGTGATGCCATGGCGTGACCTCTTTTGTACCCGGTTCTTTCACCAGCACGTGTTCGTGATAGATCCTGGCGGACTTCGAACGCATAATACTCGCTGCGATTTCCGCAGCGGGAGAATTTAGTACAAACTCCCGATATTCCTGTATCCGAGTCCAGTTGCAGTAGTCATCATAAAATCCACCCGGTTCGCCTTCTTTGGTATACACCGTGTGATCGGGGCCGGGATCGGCAAAATTTTTATCAAGACCTTTTGCCAGAGAATCCAGCCACGATTGATCAAACAGACCTCGCAAATATACCGCACCGTCACAATGAAATTGATCGATTACATCATCTGCTATTACCACGCTAATCATATTCTTGACTCTGTTACATTACTTGTGCGGCCCCAAAAGAGTTTTTGAACTGTCTCACTGTTAGTCAGATCCGGCGTCTCCGCAAAACATAAAACCGGGACCAGGCGCGGACGCTTACCCACCACACGGGTCACTCGATGAATGGTTTGATTACCGCCAAATATGAGCAGAGTTCCGGCGCTGAACTGCAGCTCCACCACATTCTTCTGGTCGCCATTCAAAACATTAGTTACTATTTCTTTTTCGGTGTCGAGCCCACGGATCATTGGCACATACTCAAAGGCGCCCCCGCTCTCAGGTGGCTGTAACATTAAAGTTACGGTGAATTCTGATTCATCAAAATGCCAGCCATGCTCTCCGCCGTCGACAAACACATTAATAGAACAGGCGCCAAGGGGGTCTGCGAATCGATAGAATTGTCTCTTATCCAATACATATCCAATAAAATCCTTAAGAGGGTCCCAATGATAGAGTTCGCAAAGCTGGGTATCTCGACCAATTCGATCATACGGTACGGAACCGACATATGTTTGTTCCTGTCGCCTAGCAATATCGTCTGAGGGTAGGTTTGGATTGTCTTCGGTAAGGTAAGCGTTGTGTACATTCTTACAAAAAAACGCTTGCCCGCTTACATCGTTGGCTTCCTTCACCAATATCTCCAGTGCTTCGGGTCGAATAAATTCGGGCAACGCACAAAGCCCCGTGTCAATATATTGCTGGCGACAACGTTCGGCAAAAGCATGCCCTTCCTGGCTATGAAGATCCTCGATGGGATATTGAACCAGGTCAACCAGTTCAGCGGCACTACCAAAGTTCTTCATAACTACTCACCCTCTATATTTCTAACACGAATGGTTTTAGCGCTTAAAATGGTAATGCTAGAATCCTAATAAGTCCATCCAGAACACCATACAAATTGATTTCAATTTATGCTGGCAAGGCTATTGAACAGTGACCCAGGGCATCGGAATCCCATCTGCTGCGGTGATAATGTTGGATGGAATAACAAAACCAAAGATTCATCTCAATTGTAGATTAACGTCCTTTCAGGTGAAATATTCGGTTATCACCCATGAATAGTGAAAACTCACCGCGAGATTTCAAACTAAAAAGCAAAAGGTTAAATAAAGTGACTGACGAACGATACTCTATTCTTTTCGAACCCATTCAAATCGGACCGAAAATCGCTAAGAACAGGTTTTATCAAGTGCCCCACTGCAACGGATCAGGCCATCGCTGGCCTCGGTCCATGGCGCATATGCGAGGCATGAAGGCCGAGGGCGGCTGGGGAGTGGTTTGTACCGAGGAATGTGAAATTCACCCAAGCAGTGATCTTTCAGGTTTTACTGAAATGCGACTTTGGGATGACAGCGACATTCCAACCCACAGGTTAATGACCGAAAAAGTGCATGAGCATGACGCACTCGCTGGGGTTCAGCTTGCGCACAATGGATCACATAGTAGCAATAGGTTTACCCGCGTACCTGCACTGTCCCCTTCAGGAGGCCCTGTCCACTCGGGCGATCCCATTCAGTCCCGAGCTTTGAGCAAACGAGATATCAAAGAATTACGAGGTTGGTATCGAGATGCCGCAATTCGTGCCAAGCAGGCAGAGTACGACATCGTATACGTATATGCTGCTCACGATATGACGATCCTCAGTCACTTCCTGCAAACAAGATATAACAGCCGCAGCGACGAATACGGTGGCAATTTGACCAACCGCGTTCGACTTCTGAGAGAAGTTCTCGAAGATACCAAAGATGCGGTTGGTGACAGCTGCGCGGTCGCCCTGCGTTTTGCGGTACACGATTTCGACGACGATCGCCTTCACTATGATAGTGAGGGTCGTGAGGTAGTGGAGATGTTAGCGGATATTCCAGATTTGTGGGATGTAAATATATCAGACTGGTCCAATGACTCCAGGACCTCCCGGTTTGGTGAAGCGGGGCATCAGGAAAAGTATATGAGCTTTGTAAAAAACGTCACCACTAAACCAGTGGTTGGGGTAGGCCGATTTACCTCCCCGGATACGATGGTGTCCCAGATAAAACGTGGAATTATCGATTTGATTGGTGCCGCACGGCCGTCAATTGCTGATCCATTCCTTCCTAAAAAAATACAGGATGATCGAGTAGAAGAAATCAGGGAATGCATTGGCTGCAATATATGCACCACTGGCGACTACTTTGCTGTACCGATGCGATGCACGCAAAATCCAACCATGAGCGAAGAATATCGAAAAGGCTGGCATCCTGAGAAAATCGATCCTGCGGGCTCTAGTGACAAGATTTTGGTTGTCGGAGGGGGCCCGGCCGGACTGGAATGCGCATTAGCGCTTTCAAAGAGGGGCTACGATATCGTCTTGGCTGAACAGGAGCCAGAACTGGGCGGAAGATTGAAGTATGAATCCCGGCTGCCTGGATTATCTGAGTGGAGCCGGGTCACCGATCATCGAATCTACATGCTGAGTCAGAAATCTAACGTAAATACTTATCTGCATAGCCCACTGACCGCAACAGATGTTCTCGATTTCGGATTCGAGAGAGTGGTGATCGCGTGCGGGGCCCGCTGGAGGGCAGATGGAATCGGCCTAAGTATGCACAAACCCGTTTTCGAAACCAGCAAGATGAAAATTGTTTCAGTGGACAATATTCTCAGAGGGGAACAGGTGAGTGGACACGTCGTGGTCTATGATGACGATCACTACTACATGGCAAACGTTATCGCGGAGAAACTTATCAGTGACGGATGCACCGTAAGCTATGTGACTTCTGGAAACACCGTTGCCTCGTTTACTGAAGCAACCCTCGAAGCAAATCGGGTTCACCGCCGATTACTGGAGCTGGGTGTGGACATCATACTTAGCCACACGCCTGATTCCACCGCATCGGACGCGATTACGTTCAACTGTCGATTTAGCGGCAATTCCAAAACTATCGAAGCCAATACAATAGTACCGGTAACCTCCAAACTACCTGAAGAAAAGCTATTATTGGAACTGCAAAATGAAACAGAGCTAAAGGATCATGGTATAAAATCTGTAGAGGCTATCGGCGACTGCCATGTTCCAGGAACCATTGCCGCCGCTGTTTATTTCGGCCACCTTTATGCAAGACAACTGGATAACTCTGTGGATCAGAGTTATGGATTTCTAAGAGAAAACTATCAGTCCCAGGTGTTGTAATTTGAGCAACTCGATTCCAAATTTGCGCTCACTCATCGACAGCTACCGGTCTAATTATTCTCTACCGGCAACTTTCTACAACGATGTTTCGGTATATAACCATGACCTAAAAGTCATCTTCTATCGTAAGTGGATTTATGCCGGCCACACCAGTCAACTGCCACAGCCAGGATGTTATTTTTTGGTAGAGTTTGGCAGCGAATCTATAATTGTTTCCCGAGGCAAGGACCAGGAGATTCGGGCATTTGCCAACGTATGTCGTCATCGCGGCTCAAGGGTATGCCTGGAGAAAAGTGGCAAGAGCAGAACTTTTGTATGTCCTTACCATGCCTGGACCTACGAGCTCGACGGCAGTCTGCGCTCCAGGCGGGAAATGCCAGAAGATTTCCAGCGGGAGAACTATGGACTGAAATCGGTGCGCCTCGGCATATTTCATGGCCTTATTTTTATTAGCCTTGACCCTAATGCGCCGGATCTTAACCAGGGCTTAAGCACAATGGACTCTGCGCTGAAAATTTATAAGCTTGAAAAAACAAAGGTCGCCTGTCAAAAGACGTTTACGGTTGAAGCAAACTGGAAACTTGCGATTGAAAATTTCATGGAGTGTTATCACTGCGCGCCTGCACATTCCGAGTATTCCTGCTCTCATGCGTTGAATACGCCAAAGGACTATGAGGCGTTACGCCCTGCCATGCTGGAACTCTCTGAGCGGCTTGGATATCAAATCGAATCTTTAGACCAATCGAATCCAGCTGACAGAGATTCTATCCAGTTCTTTTACAATCGCAGCGCAATGTACGAATCCTATGTTACTGGCAGCCAAAGCGGGAAGCCTGTGGCGCCGCTGCTAGGTGATATAAAACAATACGGGGGTGGTGCTGCGGATGTCATGTTTGGCCCGGCAACCTATGCCATCCTGTATGCGGATCATGCTGTGTTTTACCGTTTCCTGCCCACTGATGTGCATAGCACCGACATGGAGATTATCTGGCTGGTCAATGAAGAGGCAACAGAAGGTAAAGACTATAACCTCGAGGAGTTGGTCTGGCTATGGACTGTGACCACTGAGTCAGATAAAGCAATCATCCTGAATAATCAGAAAGGCGTAGATTCTAAATTCTATGAGCCCGGCCCACTATCCAATATGGAAAGCTTTATCACAACTTTTGTGGAGTGGTATCTTGATCAGATTAAGGTCGAAGCTTGAGCGACTGGAAGATTTGAGTGTCGGCCTAAATTCAGCAGACATTGGGAGTAAATATGATTTGGTTAATATTAGGTGTTTTACTGTGGGGCATCACCCACCTGGTGCCAACCTTAGCAAGACCAATGCGTCAGACTTTAGTCGATCGTCTGGGTAATGGCGGTTATCGCGCTGCGTTTTCCTTAGTGGTGCTATTGTCAATTGCACTGATGGTGATTGGCTGGCGAAGCACACCAGAAGTCACTCTATATCAGGTGCCGGCCTGGAGCCATCCAGCAGGATTTTTATTGATGATCGCCTCTTTCATACTTTTCGGTGCAGCTAACTATAAGACAGCGATCAAACGCCTTCTTCGCCACCCTCAGCTGACCGGAATGATTGTTTGGGCTATCAGTCACCTGATAACAAATGGCAGCACGCGTGCACTAGTATTATTTGGAGGACTTGGTTTATGGGCGATACTTGAAATACCGCTGATCAATGCACGAGACGGTGTCTACACCGCTCCTGAGTCACCTGGACTAAAGGCAGAGGTAAAGGGAATAGCTATTAGCGCAATTATTTTCATTGTGGTCGTGTTCCTGCACCCCTACTTCGCAGGTGTGTCGCCATTACCCGGCTAAGTAAATACACGAAATCAGATTACAGGTCGCGTTTGCTTCTGGCGCTCCCTTGTTTAATTCAGCGAATACACGATCCTCACCAATTACCAGACTACCCGCTCTATCGTCTGCTCTGTGACAAGCAAGACATACCCAATCTTAGCGCGGTGGTGCCGACCCTTATCAAAACGCACCAGCTGCGCTGGTGAATCAACGGTTATGTTGGTCTCGTTTGTCACTTGATACTGGAGATTCTGTATTCCGATCGAATTAGGTGTGGCACTATTGTGCCAGACACTGCAGTCATGCAATATCCGGGAGTTTAAGTATCCAGGAATTTTTATGCTCGACCAGGCTCGCCAACGTACCTGGGAATTTCAAAATCGGCTTAAGGCTGCTGGTATTGACATCGCAGTGATTACTGACGAAAGCTCAATAGCCTATCTGGCTGGATTCTGGGGATATCTCTCTGTGGAGTTCGGCCGGCCCACGTTCCTGCTCGTGAGACCGGAGCAAGAACCAGTGGTGATCACTCCACTAATGGAAAGTGAAATGGTATCCGCGATGACCTGGGTAGAAAATATTATGACCTGGGAAGACGCGGGAGAAATCCGCTGGGAAAAAGTGCTCGCTGATGCGCTTGGGAATGGAACCGGGCGCATTGGGGTGGAGGCTTCGGCGTTACCGCCCATTGTCCATAACTGGTTCGACGACCAGATGCCCGGAAAAACCCTTGAGGACATTTCGCCCATTTTGGGAGAAATGCGGATGATCAAATCTGCGGAAGAAATCGACGTCATGCGCCAGGCTGGCGAAATCGCGGGCGCAATGATGGAGGCCGCGGAACACGCCCTGGCTGAGGGTGCTCCAGAATACGAAGCCGCACTTGCGGTAATCAATGCTGGCACTCGGAAGGCGGCGGGATTCCTTACCAACCGTGGCTGGGAAGCGTTTATTTCGCCAATGATTCATAACCTGCAGATCATGCAATCAGGTCGCGATACCTCCATGGTGCATCGACGTGCGAGCGTAAAACTGCTTGAAAAAGGAGACCCAGTGTACTTCTGCTTCTGCAACATGGCCCAATTTAAACAGTACAAACTAGGTTTTGACAGGATGTTCTTCGTGAGCGAAGTATCCGATGAAGCCGCATGGGTGCAGCAGGCTGCGATTGACGCACAGCAGGCTGCGATCGCAGCCATTCGTCCGGGAGTCACGGCAGAATCTGTCGCTGAAGCCGCCAATGAAATTTATCGTGAACGTGGGTATGAAACCGGTTACCGTACCGGGCGCTCGATCGGTATGGCTTACCTTGAGTCGCCTGAGCTTAAAGAAGGTGACAAAACAATTTTGCAACCTGGGATGACTTTTGCCGTAGACGGAGGAATTTCTGTTGATGGCAGATTGGGCGGCAGGATCGGGGATTCTATTGTGGTTACAACATCCGGCAGTGAATACCTCACCAATTACCCAAGAGAGATCCTAATTGCCCGTGGGTAAGTTTCTGCGAAACCAGCGCTGATGAGAGCTGGAATTTTTCAGTGCGCAGGAGGTGGTATGACCCCTGCAAAACGCCTGGACCAGCTAGACCACGCTCTCAAAGACAGCTCTCTTGATTTGGTAGTTTGTCCGGAGTTGTTTATGTCAGGTTATAACATCGGTAATGCCCTACCCCAACTTGCTGAAGAGCAGCAAGGTGCCTACGCCACCCAGGTCGCAAAACTCGCCATTTCGCACAAGATCGCTATCGTCTACGGTTATCCAGAGAAGGACGGTGAGACGCTGTTTAATTCAGCTGCATGTATTAGCGCTAATGGTCAGCTTCTCGCCAACCATCAAAAAATATTATTGCCCCCTGGATTTGAACGCGATTTTTTCAAACCCGGAAACAAGCTTACCTTATTCACCCTGCGCGACATAACATGTGCAATCCTGATCTGCTACGACGCCGAGTTTCCAGAGGCGATCAGAGCGTGTGCAGAAGCGGGTGCACAGCTTATCATTGTACCTACTGCACTGGTTGATAACTGGAGTTCGGTGGCTTTTCAGCTGATGCCGACCAGGGCATTTGAAAATGGAGTCTGGTTGATGTACGCCAATCACGCTGGCGAAGAGAACGGGGCAAGCTACCTTGGCGCAAGCTGTATCGTTGCTCCCGACGGGAATGACGCGGCCCGTGCTGGCGCGGAGCAGATATTGATCGTTCACGAACTTGATTTGGAGCAAGTTTTAGAAGCACAAAATCGCCTACCCTATTTAAGGGATGTTATAAAACTGAGGGAAATACTTAGCAGTGCATAAGTTTTCCTCAGACGTTTAGGATTTAATCACTGAACTCCAAGGGGGGTACTCATGAACAAAGCAGGCCTAGCGCTTTCACTGTGCTTTTTATCGTTACCGGTCATTGCGCAAAATGTTGTTTTAGTTTCTCAGGTCGGTGGAGATTTTTCCGATCCGGTGGCCGCCCTTGAAGCAATAGGGACAACTCTACCTCCCGCTTCTCCTGGCAATCGGTATGTTGTTAAAGTCAATCCTGGTGTATACAGCGTTTCAGATTCAGTAGAAATGAAACCTTACGTAGACTTGGAAGGTTCCGGAATCAAAACCACCGTGATTCGGGGTGCAATCGGGTCCTCGTTCGGCACACCCTCGGACATCCAGGGCATCATTAACGCAGCCTCTAATTCTGAACTTCGGGATCTCACGATCAGAAATAACTGGGCGTCATCCTCGGCTGTGGCAATCGCGGTGGATGGAACGACTGGCTCAGCCATCACAAACGTACGATCCGTATCCAGGGGTGAAGCCGTGGATAGCGGTGCGTGGAAGTACGGTATTTTTATTGAAAATAGCAGCGGCGTTCGCCTGACACATGTTGTTGCACGCGGGACCACCAGTAATGATTCGTTATGTCAGGGGGTGGCAGCGCGCGGATCGCGAGTCTGGATATCTGATTCCCGGCTGGTCGGCGCCGCCGGTAGCTGCACCATCGGCCTTGGCCTTAACGCCAGTATGGACAGTTCCGTCAATGTTGTTAACAGCAGGCTTCGTGGCGGTGGCTCGATTAACGGTATAAGCGTCTCGGGTTCAAGCACCGAATTTGGAGAACAAACCACAATCCGAGTCAGGCATTCCATTCTTAATGGCGCCGTTTTCGAGGGAACTCCAGGCGAATCAGGCACAACCACAGTCCTGATTTCTCATTCCCAATTAACTGGACCGATCACCGGCACCCCTGTTTGTTTCAGCAGCCATGATCCAGATCTAAACAGTTTGACCACCAGCTGTGCACCTTAACTCAGTTGACTTCACTCAAGCCTCATTGTATTTACTTGCATCATCGTCTGTCAGGCACTGATTGGCAAACTAAGAATTGGAGTATTCCGGTGCATCGAGAATCACATCCAGGTACGATAGAAATCTTCATATATTAGGCCTGCGAATTACCTGCTGGATATTATTGAGGCGCTATAATCAGGATTATTTATCTCCAACCCAAGTTCGATGACGCCTGCCACTGACTCCCTGCAGGAATCCGCCGAGGTAGGCACGGACAATCTACTGCTGAAGTGCATCCGGATTACTGGCGGAGAATCTGTGCTGTTAATCCTCGAGCCAGAGGCAGAAACAGTTTACGACCATGAAGCCTGGAAGATAATTCAGGATCGAATCAAGAATGTCGGCTGCAGTGTCGAGGTTATGAGACCTAACCTGATCACAGACCCAAAAGACTTTCCGGAATCGGTTGCTACAGCGATGCAACAGCATGACCACACGCTATTCCTCAGTCGAATTGGCGACTACTCCCGCTTTACCCCGCTGCCCGGAATCGGAAGCAAGACACTTTGTTATGCACGCACCGCGGAAATGCTAGCCTCACCTTTTGCGGCTATCTGTCATCAGCTGATGTCGACGCTTCTGGAAAAACTTGAAAATGAATTAATGGCAGCGGAGATATGGCGCATTAATTGTGACCTTGGCACCGACATCCAGGGTACCTTCTGCTGGCCAAGCCAGCAACATCTTATTGATGACGAGTTCTCTCTCGGGTTGTTTCCGGTCACTACGTTTAAGCCTGTACCTTGCGATACCGCCCATGGCCAGGTGGCATTGTCACGCTGGCTTGTACCTGGTGCAGCCGCAAAGCTTAAGCCGTCGACCCTGTCTTTTGATGATCTAGTGAATGTTGAAGTACAGCAGGGCACGATTAAAGGCATACGCGGCCCCAAGCAGTCGGTTCAAAGGATTGCAGATTTCTACGATTTCGTCTCGCAACAGTTAAGAGTTACTCGGGATCGGGTTCACTCATGGCATGCAGGGATAAATCCGTTTACCTATTATCGAGGCGACGTAGACACCGAACTGGAGAAATGGGGAGCGATCTCTTTCGCCAGTCCAAGATACCTGCATTTTCATACCTGTGGTGATGTACCCCCTGGAGAGATAGCCTGGTCAGTGTTTAATCCGACAGTCCAGGTTGATGGTGAAACATTTTGGGAGGATGGCCAATTTACCTGGCTTCAACGCAAAGACAATCTGGAGATTCTCGCCGGGTCAAAAGATGGAGAAACACTACTTCAGGCCAGCCAGGATATTGGCACTTAGTTAAACAAGAGGGCAAACACAGGGATTCAACGCGCACTGTTGGCAGTCAACGTCGAACAATACATTTGACTGCGTGCATCGATGAGCCAGATCCGACCTTACAATTTATCAAACAAGAAAACGTAAGTGCCAATCCCGAACAATATCCGTGCGTATCTGCTACTAGGAGTCACCACTCTCAGTTTCGGGATGAATGCAAACTTCAGCAAGCTTGCTGTAGACGAAATATCTCCAATGCTGCTGGTAACGCTGCGGTGGATCGCGACCTTACTCCTGGTACTGCTGCTCGCAAGATCAAGATTAGTCAAGGACTGGCCCGTACTGCGCCGGCATTGGCCATTCTTGCTTGCCATGGGCATGCTAGGACTAACTGCGTTCAATGGCTTGTTCTATGTCGCTGCATACACCACTTCAGCATTGAACATCGGCATTATCCAGGGCTCAATCCCTGTATTCGTTCTGCTTGGGACATATATGCTCTATCGGACCCGGGTCAGATCACTACAGGTTGTAGGTATTGCAGTTGCATTGATCGGCGTAGCAATCGTTACGATCAATGGAGATATTGACCGGTTGCTTGGACTGACCTTTCAGCATGGCGACATCCTGATGGTGATTGCTTGTATTCTTTATGCGGGATATTCGATCGGTATACATAAATGTCCCGATACTGATCGTCTTTCTTTGTTCACCATGTTTGCGATCGGTGCATTAGTAGCTTCCATACCGCTAACAATTGGAGAAACCTTGCTGGGTAATCTGCAGTGGCCGACAACTAGAGGTTGGATTATTGTCATGCTAGTCACACTGTTCCCATCATTTCTGGCGCAGATATGCTTTATAAAAGCGGTAGATATCATTGGCGCAAGCCGCGCTGGAATATTCTTTAACTTAGTGCCAATATTTGCCGCAATAATAGCCGTACTCTTCCTCGGGGAAAGATTCGTTCAATACCATGCCATTGCACTGGCTTTGGTGTTGGGAGGAATAGGCATATCGGAATGGGGTAAAAGACACGAGTTGTAGCGGACAAAGCGGTTTTTCACGGGTTGGCTCTTGGACCGTAGTGGATTTAAATGCAGGCTGTATCTTCTATTTTTTCACCCCAATCGCCACCCAAACTCCGGCAAAAATAATCACTGAAGCAACCAGAAAACGAGGGCTCAACATTTCTCCCAACAAAAGCCACGCAAGTATGACACCGGATACGGGTTGCATAAATTGAATCAGCCCGACTCGTGCAATCCCGCCTGACCCCAGGGCCCAGTACCAAAGCATGTAACCCATAATGGTGACCCCTATCGCAAGATAAAGCACGGCAGCCCAAGCGCTCACCCCCACCGTTTTCAAATCGATTGTCTGTATTGTGAACGGCAACAGCGGCAGCATTAGCAGTGCGAATACCGCCACACCCCAAAAAGTGGTCCCCATCGCGGAGTAACCAGAGCGCTGCAGTCGTCCACCTGCAACGTATCCGAGTGAAGCCAATATGTTTGATACTAATACCAACATATCTCCCTTAAGGCTGGCGCCGCTGGTATCCGCGTCGACACCCGAAATCAGAATCGCTTCGCCAATCAACGCTGTGGCACAACCAAGCCACCAGCGGACATGGGGCCGCTGACGATCCCATGCCATCGCAATGGCGCCGGTAAACACCGGTAGCGCGGCCAGAATCATTGATGCATGATTGGCAGATGTCAGGAGCACTCCAAAAGTAAATAACACCGGAAAGCCGACGAATCCGCAAAATCCTGATATCAGCAGCAGCATCCGCTGATTACCTGTCTTCGGCAGACCAATACCAAGAATCAGCGCTACCGGTATAGCGATTAGACCGCCAATAACCGTGCGTAACATCGCCACATCGATAGCGGCAATCGTCGAGACCGCGATTTTTGCCGCTACCGGCGAGGCACCAAACATAATCACTGCCGCAAGCGCAGCAAAAACAACGGTTATATGCATGCTTTCGATCAGCCGCTTACTTTCATATTTGTTCGACGACTAGGGAGAGTCATTTCGCCGAAATGTATCGACCTCTAGTATGAGCCACTGCGGTGTTTGGGTAAATTATTAATTATGGAATGGTGACTGTGACAAGATAGTTCCTCACATCGATTTGACATACTGAACCTTAAAATCCCTCCCGTATCCTCGCTTTTACAAATCGTTCATGCTTATTGTTCTGTCGCCAGCCAAGACGCTGGACTATGAATCCAAACACCGCATCCGTAAATTCACCAAGCCCGGCTTTCTCGATCACAGTCAAGCTCTGATCGATGTTCTGCGTCGTCAGTCCTCATCAAAATTACAGACTTTGATGAATATCAGCCCAGCGCTAGCGGAACTGAATCAAAAGAGATACCAACTTTGGCAGCCCAAGTGCGACCAAATTGATGCGAAGCAGGCGGTACTTGCCTTCAAGGGAGATGTCTACACTGGTCTGGAGGCTGAAAACATGAATAGTAGCGACCTGGCCTGGGCTCAGAATCATCTGCGGATACTGTCGGGGCTATATGGTGTGCTCAGGCCGCTGGATTTAATGCGTCCCTACCGGCTTGAAATGGGAACCCGCCTGAAAACCAGGCGTGGTAAAAACCTATATGATTTCTGGGACACCCGCATCACTGATGCTCTGAATGAACAGCTAACAACTATTGGCTCAAAGACCTTGGTCAATCTTGCTTCCAATGAGTACTTTAAATCGGTGAAACCGAAATCGCTGCGCGCAGATATCATCTCGCCGGCGTTCAGGGATTGGAATAATGGCGAATACCGGATGATTGGTTTTCTTGCCAAGAAAGCGCGTGGCAGAATGGCTGCCTGGATAATTAAAAATCGCATAAAACGACCCGAAAAGCTTGTCGATTTTGATCTCGATGGATACTACTACGACGGGGACTTGTCCTTAAAACATAAACCTGTTTTCCTCAGACGTTCTTAGTTTAAAACTGCGCTAACGCAACCAGAATACTCAGCAATTACTTTTTGCGGGAATCCTCATGATTTATTTTTCCTTTTACTTTTCTTACGTTTTTCAGATGCCGCTCTCAATGCAGCCTCATACGCTTTGCTTCCCCATTCGCGCATTGCTTCACCATCATCCAGCGTTTCCTCCGGGGTCTGAAAGTAAGATAGTTTGAATTCTTTTTCCCCCTTGTAATAGCTAAAAAGCTCAAGGCCCCTGGACAGGAAATCCTCAACGTTTACATCATCCGCCTTTAAGTACAAATCGCCACCCGCGATCAGCCCAAACATCAGCCCATCCAAGAAGATTCCATGACCTCCAAACATGCGTTTCGCATTCGCTGGCCCAACTGATTGCATCAGCTCAACCACGTGAGTAACAAACTCAATTTCCTCACTGGGCGCGGGCATTACGCTTACTCAACTCTTTCTCAAATTCGTTTTTACACAACATCGAGAGGAATGACCAATAAACATCATTATACGAAGACTATATGGCATTTTTAATCAATCAGCTCTTGTTGTGCCCTTTCAATTTTTTCCTGTACTTCGTCAGGTAGCCCTTTATAGCTCTTCCCATACTGATCCAAAAACAGTTTATACATCCCTCCAGCGAATATTTCAGCGCTCTCTGCAATACACTCTTGTACCGCGATCTGTAGCTCACTGACTAATTCTGATTTGTCAGCAGGCGGAGGGCATTCGAACTCTGAAATGATTTCTATATCAGTGATGGTTTCTATAATCACAACGGCCTCAGCCCAGAACTGACCGAACGCACCCTTTGGAAAACTACACGACTCTGTACGTCCATTTTCGTATTCAATTTCGATGAACGGCTTTCGTAGAATTGGGCAACATCCCCGCAAGGTTTTTATTCTTTCCTTTTTTGGCGGCCAGGCAACTATTGCTCCAATAACCGGGTTATCGGTATAACGATCTAACACCAGATTCATTTTAAATAACCGTATTGAAGCGAGGTGTAAGTGAAATTGACGACTGCGAGCACTACCTTTAAATTGACTGTTGCAGGTGTCTGAAAGCCAGCATCAGTGCCAACGCGCTTGGTCCATCGGCTAGCTGCCCAGAGTAAGCCAGTTCAATCGCGTCTTCCAAACGCATTTTCTCAAGCTCCATTTGCTCAGTAATCTCACGTCTCGGTTCTGATATATTTTGTAACTTAGTTCCTAAAAATATATGGAGCCGTTCGTTACTTATCCCATTGCTTCCGTAATACGATCCCAGAGGCGTTAATACACCAGCGGACCAGCCTGTTTCTTCCAGCAGCTCTCGTTCTGCAGCCACTGCAGGTGTGTCTCCATCCAAGCCCCCTGATGGGCACTCCAGCACTGTTTCCTGAACAGTGTATCTGTACACCCGTTCAAGGATCACACGACCGTCGTCTAACAATGGCACCACCATAGAATAGCCTGGATGTTCTACAACTGTATAAACAATTGACTCGCCAGCTGGTAACACCACATCGTCCTGCCGTAAGTTGAACCACTGACTTTTGAACAGGTATCTGGAAGATTCCTTTTTCCATCCGCCATCATGTTTCATTAGATTCTCCTTTGAAAACTATTTCAGTTTGGGCCTTCAAATGATCGCACGCCATAGTTCTGCGCACGAAATACATCTTCAAACTTCCCAGACATAATTGAGCACATGGCTGAAACAAAATAGACGCCCATTAGATCAGCAGATGTTAACTGGTTATACATGTGAGACCATATCTTTAAATAAATGCATAAATTAAGAAAGCGCCGAAAATAACTGCCAACACCCCACCAATACGACCTATCGGCCTGGTCAAATTCAAAGCCCAGGCTATTAGCCTGTTAAAGTTTCCTGACCCCATTAAAGCTATTACTGAAGCAGCAACAATCGAGAGCCATCCAATAATTTCAATTGCTATAGGATACTTAGATACGCTTGATAGATAGATGAGCAGAATTCCAAGCAATAACCTTACTGCAACCGCCACCACTTGCAGCCATATTTTTTCGATATGCTTTTCTAATAACCCAAATATGGCTTCCGGGTTCGCAATGATTACCATCCCGGCCAAAAGCGTCAACGCACCAAAAATAATTATTAGAATCGACATAATTTATATTATGCCGTAAAAAACGTCGGGGTCGCCTTTAAAGTAACATCCCGCCCCGCACTCTGCCACTCGTTATTAGACTTTTAAGAATCTGTATTTATCAGTTTCCTGAATAAATTGCCGGCCCAGTATCCTATCAATGCGGTTATTCCCGTTCCGACACCAAATGCTATGTATAGTATTATTTCTAACCCAAGCAACGTATGTGATCCAGGACTGACAAAAACATCGATTAAGCTCCAGATAGGATATAGAACCATAACCGCACATCCGTATCCAAATGTCCTTGTCGGACCCGATTTGGAGTTATTCAATCTACTAGACTCGAAAACGCCAACAAAAAATGAAAAACCAAAAATAAGGTATGAGTTAAACCATCGATCTAAACATAGACGATAGTCGGGACAAAAGAAGGTAGGAGCGAATACCAGCGCAAACCCAATTAAACCGATCACCCCTACTTTATAAATCAGTTTCATCTATAGTTAGATTTTCACCCACCATAGATCAACGCAGTGCTTTACCTGATTTTCTCCTAATGTTTTATATGCGATCACAAAATCGTCGACTATACGTTTTGATCGATCAGGATTGGGTTTCCATCATAATCAACCGCGACAAAGCTTACTGAAAATGCCCCAAGTTCCATGTTTTACTCCTTCTTACCTGGTCTTAGTGAAGGTATGTATACCAGTAAAACGCAGTAGTAGACAAAAAAAGAACTTTGACTTCGGTATTACCAAAAAGCCCTAACTGAAAACTTACTATCTGGTCGAGAAGCTATTGGTCGGTTGGACCTATCGCCACATAACGCTCCGCATCAGCGGCGTGCAAAACGCGTAGCGGTTTGCACGCCCATCTGCATGCGTTTGTTTTGCGCTTCGTTAAATCTATTCATCTTCTAGTTCCTTTTTTGCTGACTTGATGAATCGCCCAAACTCTCGGTCTTTTTTGCGCTTTTCCGCATTTGACAACAAATAGTGCTCAGACTCTTGTCGCAATTTGATAAAGTTGTCATAGTGTTCAGCATCGATCTCGCTTCGCTCCAACGCATTCAACACGGCACAGCCTGGTTCGTTGGAATGAGTACAGTTCCGGAACCGACACTGCGACGCTAGTGCTAGAATGTCAGAGTAGCTTGCCTCGATTCCATCCTCTGCTCCGAATACCCCGAATTCCCTCATACCTGGATTATCTATTACCATTGCGCCATTCTCCAGGAGAACAAGCTCCCTTCGCACGGTGGTATGTCGCCCTTCACCGGTGCTGCTTACTACCTTTGTCTCCAGCACGTTTCGGCCCACAAGGCTGTTAATAATAGTGCTCTTCCCAACACCTGATGATCCAACAAAACAATAGGTCTTGCCGGGGGAAAAAGTGCTCTTTAGTTCATCAAGCCCTTCTTTTGTAACGTTGCTTAGTGATCCTACTGGTTCAGTAATGTCTGCATTTCTGATTTGCTCGATTTGATCTGCCAATACTTCCGATGTAACCAGGTCAGTCTTAGTTAGGAGAATCAAAGGCGTCGATCCGCCCTCCTCTATCATTACTAAATATCGTTCCAGTCTCTTGAGGTTAAAGTCGTAGTAGCATGATTGTACGATGATGACGAAATCAACGTTTGCTGCAATCATTTGGAATTCAACTGAATCTCCGGCTGCCTTGCGACGCAGGCATGTCCTCCGTTCAAAAACCTTATGCACTACGCCAAATTGGTCGAACTCAGGTTTTTCCACACAAACCCAATCACCAACGCATGGTCGTTCCGACGCCGACTCGGATTCATACATGTATTTACCGGATAGTTTTGCGCGGAAAAATCCAATCTCACCCACCAGAAGCAACTGATCACGATCAACCGCCGCCACGCGCGCTACAAGTTTCTCTCCCTCACAAAGTTTTTTAGCTTGTTGTTCAAACCAGCCACACCAGCCTAATGAGTCAAGAGTAAATTCTTTCATACATTTTGCTCGTTTACTGAATTGTCAGGTGCACGTTATAGCTGGAGCAAGCGCATAACGCCGAAATAACCGGGGCGCTTTAGCGTGTCCGGCGCCGGAGGCGCGTAGTTGATTGACTTGTTAGGCATTTTCAACGCTATAAACTTCAAATATACGATAAGGGCCTGGCTCACATTGATTAAAATCGCCCGACTCAATTAATTGTTTTGCCTCTTCGAATGAGCTTAATAGGCAGTTTGGGCTTGCTTCAAGTTCCTCCGCCATATGGTTGCACGACAGCGGGGAGCACTCAGCAGATGTTTGAGCCGTAAATGTAGTTATATCGAAGCCATGCAGAGTAGATGACTTGGGAAGCTCTACATTGGTCTCAAATGATTCCTCTGGCTTAAAATCTTCCCACTGTCCTGTCTCATCATTCCATTGATTCTCATAGACGCGATAGAAGAATAGCTTCATGCCAGACAAATCAATATCATTTTCTTTGGCTATCTCTTTAATGATTTTAGGTGAATCAAAAAACCAGTAGCCATTGTGTTTCCAATAATTGATCCAGTCATCAAAATCTTTAGAGACGCAACCACTAACGGAATATATTTCTTTAACCTGATCGGTTTTGAGCCAATCAGGTTTGGATACCACCACGCACGTAATAGCAGGGCTATTGCGAAGTTTTCCAACGAAGAAATAGGTCATTTTGGGCTCAAATTGATCGTTCATGTTTTGATCAGAGGTTCCCTAACGTTTGAGCTAACAGGCGCGCGTTGTTTGCGCGCCCTGGCTGAGTAACTTGTTAGGGTTGTTTAGCACCTTTGAGACTTTAATTCTTCTCTGCAACCAAATCTGACAATACTTCGCTCATGTTTTCCATTGCCCACAAGTGCCCTCTATCGGTAATGAAATTTGCCTTACAATTTGGTATTTTGTTGGCCAAATACCGCCCCATATCACCTACAAGTTGATCTGCCTCCATGCTCCAGATGTTTACCATTATCTTTATCTCATTCAGTGGTATTGGCCAATTACCAGGAATTGTCGCATCATAAGCAGAACCAATTCCATTCTGTCGGTAGGCTTCTGGAAAATCGTGAATGAATATTCTTTGGATTTCAGGTTTATCGAAAACTTCTTTATCTTTGTCTGAGAGCTCGAGATCTCTAAGTTGCTTCATTAATTTTTCAGGATTTTTTTTTGCGATCATTCCCATAAACCTCATTTGCAACTTAACTAGCCAATAAAACGGTTTAGCTACTTTCCATAGGACGCGAAGTGATTTGATAACACCTTCTACAGCTTCAGGGTTATTTGGACCCACGCTGCCAAGTAATCCTACGGAATAAAGGCGATCAGGAATTTTCCAAGCGCAAGCCAAAGCATAAGGACCACCACCAGAAACACCTAAAACAGCAAATTTTTCAATTCCCAGATGGTCCGCGAGCTTACATGTATCATCTGGCCAACTTTCTATTGCGTTCTCTGCAAAATCAGATAACCCATAACCAGGTCTATCAGGAGCAATGATTCGAATTCCACCTATAAAAGGACAGTCTGGAAAATAACCCCAACATAACCTTGAACCAGGATTTCCATGAAACATGAATACCGGGAAACCATTGTCCACACCGTATTCCGCGTACCCTAATTGCCTTTTATCTGGTAGCAATATTGTATTATTAGTATTTAGTGGCATTCTATAACCTAAGCGAAAGCCTAACGTCCGCGATAATCGGCAATTTGTGGCGGGGTGAGACTTGTTCCATTCGGCACAAACGAACATTGCGGAAAATTGCCCGAGTTAATTGCGCTTGTTAGGCATTTTACATTCAGCATTTTGCCGCACTTAATAGTAATTTGTTTTCGATTGGTACATATTTAGATGCTGCTTTGATTAATGAGCTGGCTGTAAGTAGAGGAACACCATAGACCTCTACAGGAACTTTGTAATCCGTTCGAATTTTTTTTACTAGCAAGTCGAAGTCGCCATCACCTGAAGCTAATACCACTACATCTGCTCCTTTCGCGTATTCCATAGCATCAAGGGTTATCCCAACATCCCAATCGCCTTTAGCAGAACCATCTGATCTTTGTATATATGGCTTTAGCTTTACCTCGAACCCTATAGCTCTAAGAATATTTTGAAATTGCCTTTGTTTTTCATCGCCTCGATCGGTGGAATAGGCAATAGCTTTCATGACATTTCTATTTTTCGTAGCTTCTACCCAGAACTCGTTGTAGTCAAAATTGCAATTGTGAGCTTGATTTGTTGTGTAGTAAATATTCTGGACATCAACAAGTATAATTACTTTTTCCATCAGTTCTCTAAACCCAAGTGCTATGACTTATATGCCTAACGCCTCGCGTCAGCGGGCAAACAAAGCGCGTAGCGCTTTGTTTAGTCCGACTGCGTGCGCTAGTTAACGGGCTTTGCTCGGTGGTTTCCATGTGTCTGGAGGCCTTTCTTCGAATCGCGGAAGATCATCATTTATTTCATGCCATTGAGCCTTGGAACCTACGAAGATATGTGACTCTGGCTTTATACCTGGATCTCCTTCAACCGTACCTAGCGTTACCGTGGTGATTCTGCCTTTTTCGGTTCCTGCTAAAGACGAGCCACACTCACCACAAAAACACCATCCGGCACCTGCTAACGTTTCGTATACTTTTACATGGTCTTCTCCTGAGATCCATTTAAAATCGCCTGGATTGAATTCCGCGTAAGTCGAAAATGCCGCACCATGCTGCCGCCTGCACATAGAACAATGGCAGTGATCCGCATCAAAGAGGGGTCCAGTGATTTCGTAACGAACTCTGCCGCATAAACATCCACCTTTAATTGCTACCTTGGTTTTCATCTATATGCCCACTAACGCTCACATCAGCGGCCCAGCTTTAGCTGGGTCCGTCTTCAATTGCTTGTTAGGGTGTAAAGTCATCAATTGGTCCTTTCGGCCTATCCTCCCCGTGTAGCGGTGAGCATACAACAGTCCGGCTAAAACGTACTAGAGGGCCTTCTGATATGTGATAGCCCACCGAATGGGCCAGTTCGACAGTTGCGGCAAACCGAGCAGCCGATACGTGCCCTTTCGGCTCGGCTATGAGCAGCCGACCATGAGGCCGGAGAAATGACGATACCTCGTTGAGTAAGCCTTCAGGATCTGCTACCTCGTGCACAACCCAGAAGGCCAGGACAAAATCCACGGGATTTGTGAGACCAAGTCGATTAGGTGTACAAATGTGGAAATCGATACGATCCGCTAAGCCCTGACATTTAGCTCGGCTTCTAGCGCGCCGCACCATTTGAGGCTGCACGTCCAGCGCAACGACTCTTCCACTAGGACCGACAAGTTTGGCAAGAGCAAGGCTGAAATATCCTAAGCCACAGCCAATATCTACGACTGTTTGTCCGGGTGCGACGAACTCCCCAAGAATAGCTACAGGATCGTGAACGAACCGCCGAAGCGGATTATCAAAGGAATATCCAAACCACCAAGGACAGGTATGGGGACCCAGAAACAGGGCTCGACGAAGTGGGCTTTTCCCTTTGGAATACTTCTCCTCGGGCGTGCTCACATTTTAGCCCCTAACGCCTACCTTCAGCGGCCTGCCGTTAGGCAGGTCCGCTGCAACCACTTGTATGGTTGGTATTACTTGAAGATAATGAGTAGCATTAAACACGAAGAAGAATTTCAAGTTGATCAACCGATAGATATTCTTTTCCCGTTGTTCAGTGCTGAAGGCGAAAAATTTTGGGTCCCAGGCTGGGATTATAAAAACATCATGGGATCAACTGAACTCCACCAAGACTATATATTCGTAACAGAGAATCATGATCACGCATCAAGCGATGCTATATGGTTAGTAAAGCAACACGATCCAATTTCCCACTATGTTGAGTTCTATAAAGTCGAGCCCGAAGATAAAGTAGGAATCATTGCTGTGAGATGCAACTCGATCTCGCAATCCAAAACAAACGTGAGAGCTAGCTACGAGTGCATAGCATTAAACGAAAAACGAAATCAGTTTATTACAAGCTTCACGAAAGAAGACTACAAGGAATTTATTGGTGAGTGGAAACGTCTACTTAATCAATATTTCCAAGCGTGATGCTAAATAAGTTCGGGATCAGAGCATTGATGTTCAGCTTTTAGGATAAAGAATAATTAACATTAATGCTCCGACCGCAAATTCTCTAACCGGGCACAAGCTCCCCATGAAAATCAAGAGCATAGTCGATAGGCCTAAAATTCTGAAACCAGAAAAGCAAGTCCGTCGCATATATAAGTTAGTACGGGGGAGTCACAGATTTCATTGCTCCATAGCTTTAGGTTTTTCGAAAATTTCAGCAATTTTGAGTATTGATATCAATGATCCAAATCTATAAATGCATAACAAGGGGGGGAAGTCGCGGCCTACGGCCGCTGGTACGTCAATAAGCTTCGCTTTCTGCCGCCCGTTATACAGGCGTTATATATCTCGCCACGGTGAAAGTTAAAACTAACTAAAATTGAGATGTTTTGTAATGAGTATGACAAAGATTGCAACAATAGCCGTGCTTCTTCTGGTTGTCTGGTTTGGCTTCAACAATTTCTCCAGCAAAGATTCCGCTGCGTTGCGGGTTATTGAAAATGATATTGATGTGTTGAGTAAAGCTGTTAGGGCACACTACACCAGAAAAGGGTCCTATCCACAAACCCTGGAGGAACTGGAAAATGGTTTTATTCTGAAAGTACCGTCTGATCCGTATGGCAACTCCTACCGTTATTCGATTGCTGCCGATGGCGGATCATTTATGATTGAGGCCAAAACGAACGCTTCAGATTGATCGTTCACAGAACTGCAGATTGTCGTCTAGAAGTTCGGGGCCAGAGCATTAATGTTCAGCTTTTAGGATAAACTGTCCCGCAAGATATGTGATATCTGCAGTTCCACTGCTGTCAGCGCAGATTGAAATTGCGGTGCAAACTCAGAAAACAGATAACGAGCTTGATTTTGGGTGCTCAATGCCTGTGGCGTTGTCTCGAAAGTACCCCGCTACATTTCGCTCTTCCGCTTAGTCATTTCTGTTTCCAGCCTCGGCGCCTTGCCCACACCCTGTGACTGGCGTACGTTGCAGGCATCATCTGCATGAGAGCGCTGTGCGTCGTATTTTAAAACGAGCAGTGCAACAATCCGGTGTCGTTAATAAACGTGTCACTTGCCACACGTTCCGGCACTCCTTCGCAACTCATTTGTTAGCTGGTGGTGCTGATATTCTTGCAGTACATGAGCTCTTGGGTCATGAAGATGTCAAGGCCACCCAGATTTATACGCATATACTTGGCGCTCACTTTTCCGGCGCAGTCAGTCCGTTGGACCTGTTGGGGGAGGACTTCGGTAAATACTCGGTTAATGAAAATCCCGCGATCTGGAGCGCAGACCCTTCACCAGTTGACTACCATCGGTCAGCCGGTTTGCGATAACGTGGATCACATTGCTTTCGGACTGCACCTTGCCAGTCACGATTAACAGTTTTGAACTCAGCAAAGTTTTTCGCTGTCGCTCTATCAGTTTTGGCCAGATCACAATATTGGCCTGACCGGATTCGTCCTCCAGCGTAGAGAACATCACTCCTGAGGCGGTGCCGGGTCGCTGGCGATTGATGACCAGTCCGGCAACGCTGACCACCTTTCCATTTTTAACCGTACTCAACTGCTCCGCCTTGATAATGCCTTTTTGATCCAACAGCGGTCGCAGTTGGGACAATGGATGTTCATTCAAGGTGAGACCGGTGCTGGCGTAATCCGCCAGGGTGTTGTGCCATTTGCCGGGGCGCGGCAGCATCGGTTCGGCTTCATTGAATTCGGCCACGCCGAGGACTTCGGTCGGTTCTTCGATCCCGGCCACCTCCCAATAGGCGCGATGGCGATGGCCACTGATTGCAGCCAGCGCATCGGCTGCGGCCAGGGCGCCTAGGTCTTTTTGGTCGAAGCCACTGCGCTGGGCCAGATCCTGCAAAGATCGGAACTTGGCTGTGCTGCGCAGCTGTGCAATTTTTTCGCCTGCGACCTGGCTCAAACCTTTGACCATTCTAAGCCCGAGACGAAGCGCCGGCTGCTTGCCGCGGCTCGGTTCGAGATGGCAGTCCCAGCCGCTTTCGTTGACATCCACCGGGCGCACTTCCACGCCATGCCGGATCGCATCGTTCACCAGTTGCGCCGGGCGGTAAAACCCCATGGGTTGACTGTTGAGCAGTCCGCAGCAGAATGCGGCAGGCTCATAGTACTTGAGCCAGGAGGAGACATAGGCGAGCAGAGCAAAGCTGGCGGAGTGAGATTCCGGAAAGCCGTAATCACCAAAACCCTTGATCTGGCTGAAGACCTGTTCGGCGAATTCTCTTTTATATCCGCGCTCGAGCATACCGCCGATCAGCTTGTCTTCGAAATGTTCGAGCCCGCCGCGTTTCTTCCAGGCCGCCATACTGCGGCGCAGCTGATCGGCTTCCCCCGGAGAGAACCCTGCCGCCACCATAGCAATCTTCATTACCTGTTCCTGAAAAATCGGCACACCGAGAGTGCGTGCCAACACACTTTCCAATGCTTTACTCGGGTAGCTCACGGTTTCGATCCCATTTCGCCGTTTGAGATAGGGATGCACCATATCGCCCTGGATCGGGCCCGGCCGCACGATCGCGATTTCGATCACGAGGTCATAATAGTTGGCCGGTTTTAACCTTGGCAGCATGGTCATCTGTGCGCGTGATTCGATCTGAAACACGCCCACGGTGTCGGCGCGCTGGATCATGGCGTAGACCGCCGGGTCTTCACCTCGGTTCTGAATACCGGCCATGGTCAGTTGCTCGCCACGATAGTCATGGATGTATTCAAAGCTCTTGCGAATCGCACTCAACATGCCGAGCGCCAGCACGTCCACCTTGAGCAGACCTAGTGCTTCGAGATCATCTTTCTCCCACTGAATCACGGTGCGATCCACCATGCTGGCATTTTCTACCGGCACCAGTCGGGTCAGTTCGCCGCGGGCGATGATGAAACCACCGACATGCTGCGACAGGTGGCGGGGAAACCCCATGATCTGCCCGACCAGTTCCAGCAGCATACGAATCTTCGGGTTGGCCGGGTCAAAGCCGGATTCTGTAAGCCGCTCCTCCAGCACTTCGCGTTTATCCCACCACTGAATCGACTTGGCGATCCGAGTGACCTGATCCAGGGACATGCCGATGGCCTTACCCACATCGCGGATCGCGCTGCGCACGCGGTAGGTGACCACCGTGGCCGCCAGGGCGGCGCGCTCACGGCCATAGCGGCGATAAACATACTGGATCACTTCCTCACGTCGCTCGTGTTCGAAGTCGACGTCGATGTCTGGTGGTTCATTACGTTCGCGCGAGATAAAGCGCTCGAACAAGAGATCCACATTGGTCGGATTCACTTCGGTGATAGCGAGGCAATAGCACACCGCCGAGTTAGCGGCGGAGCCCCTGCCCTGGCACAGAATCCCCCGACTGCGGGCAAAGTCCACCATGTCGTGCACGGTGAGGAAGTACGGTTCATAGTGGAGTTCGCTGATCAAGGTCAGCTCGTTCTCGATCTGGTTCTGCACTTTTTCCGGTACACCTTCGGGCCAGCGCCTGACTACGCCCTGTTCGGTCAGATGCCGCAGCCATGACGCGTCGCTGTATCCTGCCGGGGTCAGATCATCTGGATATTCATAGCGCAACTGACCGGGGTCGAACTGGCAGCGTTCGGCGATGAGAGCCGTCTCCTCCAGCAGTTCCGGCGGATACAGTCTTTGCAGATGGGACCAGGGCCGAAGATATTGTTCGGCATTGCCGGGCAGATCGTAGCCCAGCTCGGTCAATGACTTGCCAAGGCGAATGGCCCATAAGGTGTCCCTTAATGGACGGCGTTCAGGGTGGTGCATGTGGACATTACCGCAGGCGACGCGGCGCAGCCCATGGTGCTGCGCTAGCTTTGCACTGTGCTCAAGCAATACAGTATCGCGACCCGAGCGGTCCAGATTCACGCCGATCCATAACCCATCACCAAAGCGCTTTTTGAGTTGCTCTCCCTGCTCGATATCGGACAAGGTATGCACGACCCAGATTGCCACGCAGTTATCGCCTGGCAATTTATCGAGATCTTTAAGGGTCAACCGGTAGTGACCTTTATCCGCCTGGCGTCTGGCATGTGTGATGATCTGACACAGGTTGCCATAGCTTTGGCGGTTGGTCGCGAGCAACACCAGCTTGAGTCCACCGCCAAGATCAAACTCGCTGCCGACAATCAGTTTGATATCGCGTTCCTTGGCCTCGACCCAGGCCCGCACCATCCCGCTTAAACTACATTCATCTGTAATCGCAATGGCGCGGTAGCCGAGCGCATCGGCCCGCGCCACCAGTTCTTCGGGAGCCGACGCGCCGCGCAGGAAGGAATAGTTGCTGATCGCATGCAGCTCGGCGTACTCAACCACCTGATTGCACTCCCCCAGGTCAAATCAGCCAAACAGCCCGTGCAGACGCCAGGGGCCAATCTCTTTTTTTAGCGTCCGCAAATCGCGATACACCCAGCAGCGCCTGCCGCCAGGGGCATCCGCAACGCGGTAATCCCGACGCCGGTCACGGCGCTCCCACCAGCCCGCCTCGACCCGCTCAGTATCGCCTGCGATACTGAACCCACTCGAATCGATTTTCTGCGGCACGTCGAGCAACCATAATGGCCGTGTCGGCAGCGCCTGCTCAAGCGTTTGGTCCTGGTCTTGCTCCCTGAAACTCACGCAACTCGGAGCAACTCGCCGCCAGGCCCGCTCCGGCCGGTGATCCGCCACTGTCATCAGGGTATACACCCTGTCCTGGCCTAGGCGAGCGGCCAGCAGATCCATAAGCTGGGTCCAGTCCTGGGTCTGCCGATCGCGGCGGCTGAACAGGTCTTCGCTGCTGCGGGTAAAAGGCACCACCTGGTCGATCGTGATCGACACTGCGTTGACTTCGTTCTCCATCGTGGCACGCCCGAGCTGCTCTTCAAACTGGGGCAGAAAACGACCGGACCGACGATCCGCCTGGGCCGAGCGCACCTCCAGAGTAGTGCGGGAATGTGAGCCCCGGGCCCGGTTCACATGCCACAGGTCAAAACTGATTTTCTCCGTAGCGGCGGCATTCATCTGCAGGAATCGCTCCGCTTCACCAAGCAGCTTTTCGGCCGCAATCATAATCAATCTACTGTGGCGGGTGTCCGATGGCAGTTCCATGCGCTGACGAAAACACAGCGTCGCGTGCACGTGTCGCAGCGGATCGCCACGCATACCACTCAGGCGGTCCAGGTAGTGCAGCAGGCCCACCCCGAAACGTCTGCCCAGATCTTCTCTGGGTAGGCGCCACAGATCACGCAACGTACGCAGACCACAGCGCAGCAGACGATCAACCAGCTTGTGCTCCAGATCGACACCACGCAGCGGAATCTCCCCCAGGGCCGATTTCAGGTTGTCCGGCTCCATGACCACCTGTTCAAGGCCATTACGCGCCATCAGCAACGCCGCCGCTGGACATGGCGCCGCGCTGATTAACGGTGAATCGGCCAATGGTTGACCAAACTCCGCTCGGATATTTTCCAGTAACGCCTCCAGACCGCCAAACAGGCACAGGCTGCCGGACACCTCGAGCAACAGCGAGTCGGCATTATCCTCGGGCCCAGTAACACCGTTTTTTTTACTTCGTCTGGATCCATCGGTGCAAGCAGAACGCCACTGTCCCAGGGAAATGGTCGGCGTGAAACAAAGCAGCTGTTCACTGATCTGACACAGGCGCCGGTATTCCGCTTTCGGATCGCGCAACCGCACCGCCAGATTAGGACACAGGACGTGGGCCGCGTTCAGCGACATGCCCGGCACGATGCCGTGATCCATGGCCACGCTGCAGGCGGCATGAACCACCTGTTGATTACCCGACTGACCGATGACCAGCGAAGGTAACCCTTCGGGGAAATCGCAAACTTCCAGCGCCAGTGTCGGAAAATGCAGACCGATCCAGACTGGTGCATCACAAGCCAGTGCGACCTCGGGCAGCACCTCCGGCGCCGGTAACGTAGCCTGGTCAACCGCCAGGGAAAGCGACAACGCTTTCATGGATATGCCGCCTGCCCCGACGATGAATACGATTCGGGTACCGTCAGCACCACCGCGCCATGCTGGCGCCAGCCGAAGCGGGACTTGATTAGTTCCGCCTGTATGCCCCCGGCGCAGCGTGACACCTTGAGACGCAGCGCGACGGGCGCATCTGCAGACCGACCGCAGCGTAATACCACACCAATATTGTTGGCCGCATCTGCCGCCAGCTGCAGGCGTCTGATCTGTGCGGGATGCGGTATAGAGGGCCATAGTAATACCAGGCCACAGTCCGGATGTCGCAGCAGCTTTTCCGCGGACCACCAGATGTCCCGGTTACTTTTCTCTTCCACATCCACCACCACCAGGTAAGACAGAGCAATGCCGGCCTGCACCAGAGCCGGTGCATAGGGCTGGTACGGCGGCGCTACCATGGCCACCCGAATCTGTTCCTGGGTCAGCCGTGCCATCAACGGCAGCAGCAGCTGCAACTCGCCACTGCCCCATGTCGCCACATTGAGTTCAATCAACGCCCGTAAAGGCCAACCACCGGTGGGTAACAGCGTATTGAGATCTGTAAAGCCGGTATCTACGGCATTGGCTCCAGGACGTTCAGGCTGTCCACCACGCCCGCGCCATAGCGCCGGGGTCTCCCGTATGATTTGATCCAGAGCCGACACCGCTGACAAGATTTAGTTTACAGCTTGCGGTTGCGAATGACGCCCACCCCCAGACCCTCGATCACCAGATCATCCTCCCGAAGATCCAGCTGTATCGGTTCAAAATCGGGATTATGCGGTTCCAGAGTGACCTTGTTACCACGGCGACGGAAACGCTTTACGGTCACCTCATCCTCCAGGCGGGCCACTACGATCTGGCCGGAAGAAGCTTCCCGGGTCCGGTGTACCGCCAGCAGATCGCCGTTCAGAATCCCGCCATCACGCATGCTGTGCCCGCGCACACGCAGCAGATAGTTGGCCCGGGGCTGGAAGAACCCGGGGTCGAGTTCAAAATAATCCTCGATATGCTGCTCCGCCAGGATCGGTTCCCCCGCCGCGACCCGCCCCACCAGCGGGATACCAATCTCCTTACCGGGCGCCAGCAGGCGGATACCGCGGGACCGTCCGGGTAGCAACTCAATCACCCCCTTGCGCTCCAGGGCCCGTAAATGATCTTCCGCTGCCGTAGGGGAGCGGAAATGAAACGCTTCACAGATATCCGCCCGGGTCGGGGGCATCCCGGTCTTTTGCAGACTACTGCGAATTAAATCAAGGATTTGTCGCTGTCGAGAGGTCAACTGGTCAGCGGCATTAGCTTTTCGTCTGGAGGGCTGTTTGGGCATTTCAGTATAGAGATTTTTGAATACTGTATATTTATACAGTATACTTTTTTTTGTAGCAAGCGCTGATCAATAAGAATCCACTGGCGGCCCTCAGGCATCGGGGTATTGATTAGTTATACTAGGAAGTATGTGTGGACGATACGCAAATCATGTGAAACAGATGGGTCAGTGGAGTGATCTGCTGGAGGACTGGCCCGAGGATGCGGAGCTTGGTTACAACATTGCCCCGACGCAGATGATCCCGGCGTTTACCGCGGAACACGGCCTGGCGATGCGCTGGGGAATAGTGCCGCCGTGGTCGAAAGAACCGAGCACAAAATATGCAACCTTCAACGCGCGCTCCGAGTCAGTAGCGGACAAGCCTGCCTTTCGCCACGCCTGGAACAAATCTCAAACCTGCCTGATTCCGGCCGTCGGATACTATGAATGGCAGGGCACAAAGGGCAACAAACAACCTTTTTTTATCCGCCCGGAAAATGAGGAGCCCCTGGTAATGGCAGGGCTATGGGAGTACTGGCGGCAGAATGAACAATCGCTGTATTCCTGCACCATCATTACTCAAGCCTCGTCCGGCAAGCTCGAGGATCTGCACTCGAGAATGCCCTTGATACTGGAATTCGACCAGGCCGAACAATGGCTCAATGATGGCGTATCGATCTTTGAGCAACTGCTGACAAATCAGAATATTGAGCGGCTTAAATTCTATCCCGTGGATAAGGATGTCAATCGCTCCACTCATGAAGGTGAGCATTTGATTGAGCCCCTCGCAGCAGGTGAAAGCGCTTAGGCATTAACAAAGCTGTTGACCCAGATCCGAATTGATCCGCGATCAGAAGGCATCTAGCCCGCCAGTTCAAAATCCATAATGTCAAAGCTATCGATGCGCTGATTGTTTAGACGAAAGATCATATTCTGTGGGTGCTCCAGGAGGCTGGCCACGGGTTTGGGCATACCAAGATACTTACCTCGAATCACTCTGCTCACCACGCTGTGCGTGACTGCGATGATCGTTTTATCTTCGGGTAGCTCTTCCAGCCAGGTATCAACTTTAGCCTCCACATCCTGATAGGATTCTCCTTTCGGCACGGTGTAATACCACTTGTTGACCTCCCTGACTAGAAGCGCACCGGGGTAATGCTTTTCAATTTCTTCGTTGGTCAGTCCCGACCAGTCTCCATAATCGAATTCGATTAACCGCGTCTCATAATGCACATTGCATTCAGGTATCGATAGCGCATCGACTAGATATTTGGCAGTGATTTTAGTACGCCCCAGGGGGCTCACATGGATCAGCACATTATCACGGTCTATGCCAGAATAATTGATCAACTGCTCAAGCACCTTGCCATAGGCCACTGCCTGACTGCGGCCTTTAATCGTAAGCGGTGAATCGTCACGCCCCTGCTTGCGTAACTGATAATTCCATTCGGTTTCTGCGTGACGCAGCAGGTAAATCACCCCGCCTCCTTATCGAAAATTTCTTCCAAGGTAAGACCCGTCAATTTCTTTATCACGCTTATCACGTAAAACATGATGCCCAAGAGCATGATCATTGAAGGGATGGCGATCACCGGATAACTGAGAAAAGTCATTTTTCCCAATTCTTCGTTAAATGCAACCGTGCCAGCATCGCTTGTGACAATCATTTTTGCCAAAACATAGTTCATTATCGCTGAAAACACGAAAGTGCCCGCCATACAGTGATTTGCAAATCTGAGCTTACTGTTGAAATCCTGTTCGTTCTGATTTTTGTTGAGCTTTTCCTCTACTTTTTCTGTCGCCATGATCAGCGGATTGAATATCAGCTTTTTCACCAGAGGCGAACGGGTGAAACCTGTCACGGCGACCACGATCCCGATCAAAGAAGGAATCGCAGCCTCCTTTATCGCCAGCCACTTCACATCAAGCTCTAGCAAACCGATGCCACCGGTTAGCAATACGCTTACAACACCCAATAACGCAATATAATTGAAATGTTGATTACGCAGCAGATCGTAACTTCCATAGATAACTGGAAACGACAGCGCAACCACCAGTGCATTCACTGTGCCGAGCCGCTCGGGGCCACTGAATTTCATCAGGATGATGGAAGGAATCACCACATTCACAAGAATCTCAATCAGCGGAGACGGTTTTTTCTTTTGTGGCTGCATAGGAATTTAGCTAGATCGGAAACTGTTGGCACAAAGAGGCCACATTCTGTTTAAGCGCTGTTTTAGCGTCTTCTAAATCACCGGCGGAGCATCTATCGATTACTGTCGATACCATACTAGCGATTTCACCCATCTGTGCCTCAGCAAAACCACGGGTTGTCACTGCTGCAGCGCCCAATCTGAGCCCTGCCCATTCAGAAGGACGCGTGGTATCAAAAGGCACCGGATTTTTATTGGAGGTTATATTGATCTCGGCTAACGCGTCTTGCACCACCTGCCCCTTGAGGCTTTTGTTAGAAAAATCGAGTAGTAAAAGATGTGTGTCAGTGCCATTACTTACCAAGTCGATCTTGTTCGCAACCAACGTTTCGGCCAGCACCCTGGCATTCTTCACAACTTGTGCCGCATAGTCCCGAAACGTGGGCTTCAGGGCCTCTCCCAAGCACACCGCTTTGGCAGCAATAACATTAGTATGCAGACTCCCCTGGACTCCGGGAAAAACCGATGACTGCATTTTCTTTGCCCATGCCTGATCCCGGCTCATGATCAATCCACCACGGGGTCCGCGCAAAGTCTTAGTGGTGGTGCAGGTTACGATATCCGCATGAGGGACTGGGCTTGGATGTGCACCGCCAGCAACCAGGCCGGCAATATGCGCCATATCCGCGAGCAGAAGTGCCCCGACATCTGAGGCAATTTCCGCCATGCGCGCGAAATCCAGCTCTCTCGGATATGCGGAACCTCCGGCAATCAGCATCTTGGGTTTGAGGCTCATGGCTTGCTGATACAGCTGGTCGTAATCAATCAGCCCTGTTGTTCTGTCTACCGCATAGTGATGCGCATCGAACCAGCGACCCGATAAATTAGGCGCAGCCCCATGACTCAAATGACCTCCAGCGGCGAGATCCAGACTCAATATTCGGTCACCTGGTTTCAAGGCGGCAAAGAAAACCGCCTGATTCGCTTGTGTACCGGAATGCGGCTGTACATTCGCGTATTCACAGTTAAACAATTTTTTTACACGATCAATGGCAGCTTGCTCGATCGTGTCGGCGAACTCAGCACCTCCATGAAAACGGTGCCCTGGATATCCTTCCAGGGTTTTATTGGTAATGCGGTGACCCAGCGCCTCGAGCACACCCTGGCTGACAATATTTTCCGATGCGATCAGCTCAATCTGATGCCGTTGACGATCCACCTCACTGGTGAGCGCATTAAAAATCAGGGGATCCGATTCTGAAAGAAAGGAAGACATTTAGTATTTTTTATCTTCAGGCAGCTGAATTAGACCCTTTTTAATCTGCGCACACAAGGCGAGACACCTATACTTACTCGCCATGATGAACTTCCTGCGATAATCCAGCTCATCACTAACTCGCCCGAATCTCCCCATACTATGCAAAAGACAGTTGACTACTATCACTTTCTGATCTCTCCATGGAGTTTTCTCGCGATCGGACGCTTCAACGAAATCGTTGCCAGACATGATCTTAAAGTCCATTACAAACCCATCGCGGTGATGCCGACTTTTGAGAAAATGGGGGGAGTACCCCCGGCCAAACGACATCCCTCGAGACAGCGTCTGCGCATGGACGAACTCAAACGCTGGTCATCATACCTCGATATTTCCATGAACTTTCAGCCTGCATTCTTTCCCGTAGACTGCGGCACGGCATCGAAAATGGTGATTGCCGCAGGCAACCAGGATCTCAACGCAGGTGCGTTGAGTGACGCCGTATTAACAGCGGTCTGGACTGAGGAAAAAGACGTGTCTGACGATAGTACGCTGGTTGAAATTGCCAACAAATGCAGTCTGGACGGCAGCGCTTTGCTTGCCGCCGCAAATACCGATGAACTTGCGACGCAATTTGAAGCCATTACAAATGAAGCCCATGCAGCCGATGTGTTCGGTTCGCCGACTTATGTTTTGAATGGCGAAATCTTCTGGGGTCAGGACCGATTCGATTTTCTCGAACGAGCGCTGACTGGGTAGCGACTCAAACGCCGTCCTGAAGCAAGTGCGCGGCACCTCGTTCACGGCGGCAGTTGAGATCGCATCATCCCGGATTTGATCCGGGATCTCAGCAATTTTTGAGAGATCATGAATCGAGGCCTGGATGAAATATATCCGCGGTCCGGGATGCCGCTGCGAACTAAGGTATCAGGACGGTACTGCCAGTAGTGGCTCTAGACTCCAATGCCTGGTGCGCCTTTGCTGCTTGTTTGAGATCGAAGGTCTGATTGATCGCAATATTTAGTTTGCCGCTGCCAATCATGTCGAACATCTCCGCTGCAGCTTTTTCAAGCCATTCTCGGTCTGCGACAAAATGAAATAGAGTAGGACGGGTCAGATAGAGTGACCCAACCGCCAGGTCTGAGATCTTAAAATCCTCAACCGGGCCGGACGACTGCCCAAAACAAACCAAAGTACCGTGTCGTTTAAGGCAGTCCCGTGAACCGGGCCAGGTGCCTTTTCCAACACTGTCATACACGACATCAACCATGCCGCCTTCGGTAAACGCCTTCACTCCAGCGACAAAATCGTCGGTTTGATAATTAATCACATCAGCATATCCGTTGCTTAAAGCGAGCGCACATTTTTTATCGCTGCCGGCGGTGCCGATAGCGGTAGCGCCGATCGCCGAAAGCCATTGGCCTGCGATCAGGCCAACTCCACCGGCAGCGGCATGAAACAAAACTTTATGGCCCGCTTCAACCTTGAAACTATTATGCAATAGGTAATAGCAAGTGAGCCCTTTCAGCATACAGCCCGCGGCGGTCTTGTAATCAATATTGTCCGGCAGGTGCACGACATGAGAAATATTGATGTTGCGATGGGTACTGTAAGCCCCATTCGGCAAGGTGTAGGCCACTCGATCACCTTCACGAAACCCGGACACTCCGGATCCTACCGCCTGCACCACACCTGCGGCTTCACAGCCAAGTATCAGATTCTGTTCAACCGGCCAGGGGTAGGCGCCGGTTCTGATGTAGACATCGATAAAATTTACGCCGATCGCATGGTGCTCAATCTGCACCTCATTCGGACCCGGTGCTTCTGGTTTAAACTCGATGGTTTCGAGGACATCGGTGCCACCAGGTTTGGTAGCATGAATTGAATACGGCATTTAGATTTCCTTTTGTAATTGTTTACTAGGTAAAGAATAGTGCAGAGGCTGCCTGCGGACAAGCTTCAGATTGCGGGCGGGATCAGGACCAGTTTGCCTACATGGCGCTTTGCAATAAAATCCTGCTGCGCCTGAACGATATCACTCAACGGGTATGTCTTTGAAACAACGGGAGAAATTTCGCCATTTTCAATATAGCGCAGCAGATTTCCGAACACATCTTGTTCGAGAACGGTGCAACCAAAAAAACTCAGGTCCTTTAGATACAGGGTGCGCACGTCAAGTTCCACTATCGGTCCGCCAATGGCTCCGGCGACTCCGTAGCGACCACCTTTCTTTAACACTTCCAGAAGCCCTGGCCACGTTGGACCCGCAACAAGATCAATCACCACATCGACGGATTCTTGACCAAGCGTTGTGGGCAGATCAGCGTCTCGATCCACCACTTCACTGGCACCCTGTTGCAGCACCAGGTCAGCTTTGCTCTTACCGCATTGTGCAATTATCTTTGCACCGCGTCTTCGAGCCAGTTGAATCGCCGCCGATCCCACGCCGCCGGATGCCCCAGTTACGAGGACAGTTTCTCCAGATTTAACCTTGGTCCTTGTCAGCACATTCTCCGCAGTGGACCATGAGCAGGGAAACGAGGCCAGTTCGGCATCGCTTAAAGCTGACTCTACGACATACGCATGGTCAGCAAACATTTTAACGTACTGGGCAAAGCCACCATCACATTCCGAGCCGACAAACCAGGCCTCATAGGGTTTCCAATCAAGCGGTTTGCGCAGGCATGGTTCTACCAAAACGCGTTCGCCTATTCGCCCGGAAAGAGATTCATCCCCGACTGAGACAATTCGGCCACAAATATCGATGCCCTGAATACGGGGAAATGATAATCCTGCGCCACTCCAATCCCCGTCCTCGTTGCCGCCGGATTCCGCCAATGCATCATGACTAATATTTTCTAGGTTCCCGGTATTACTTTTCGAATACCAACCAATACGGGTATTGATGTCGGTATTATTTACTCCGGCAGCACCAACCTTTATCAGCACTTCTCCTCTACCTGGTATTGGGACATTTACATCCTGCCGATACTGCAGCTGGTCAAAGTCTCCGTGGCCTATTAACTGTATCGCCACCATTTTTTGTGGAATATTCATAGGCATCATCGCATCAAACAGTTTGGTCGACCAGACGCCACGGCGGTAATAGTTGCGCTCACAAACAGCTCGCCATCGATATCATGCTTGACATGATTTGCATCCTGTTTAATTTTAGTCTCGATGGAGCTCGCGCCGGCGGTCTCGGCCATTTTGGTTGCGTCAGCCAGTGCAAGCTCACGAGCCTTAGTGAGTGCATTTTCCAGATTCTCAAACCTGATCGGCTGATCTTTGTGAAATAGGTAAAAGATCCCAAACTCTGGTTGCGTTACCGTGATGTGCGCGATCTGCACTACCGCGCCCATTACCGCACCGATAGCATTGGCGGTGTCTGCATGCTCGGGTAAATGCAAACCGACCTTGAGCGCTTTCGCGACCGCGGGAAAATAGTCCCCTGCAGGGCCACCTACGGCAACAATTGGATAACCATCTGCGAAACGCAATTTAAACAGCGGTTTCACCTCGTCTGCTTCTCCTTTGCTAAGAATAATGTCGGCCATTAGTTGGGTCAGGTTCATAGAGCGCGAATCCACCAGCTTTCCATGTTGATTCAGACCTGCTTCAATCAGCTTCTGACTGATCTCCTGTATCACCATCGCAAATACTTGCTCGCACGGTGCCACCGCATCGCCTACTTCCCAGGTTCCACATCCGTAGAGGTGGCGCATTTGTCGCGCCCAGATTTTTGCACTAACTTCCGCAGCGTGCCGGTCCCAATGATCACTCATACCTAGGACATGGGTAGCGTCGGACGGGGTAAATCCACTGTATATCACCAGTCCCTGTCGTTCCATTCTGGCGATTGCGCGCAACATCTGGCGATCGGTATCCGCCAATGCGTCAATTTCTATGGGGCCATTTTCAAGTCGCTCCCATGCCCGTTTTTCTATATCGTTTAACTGTCGCAACAATACCTCATTCTGCTGCAAGCGCAATGCGAACTTGTTATTGCGTGGTGTAGGTGCGGCGCTTAGTTGTCGTTCTAACCTCGGCACCACATCGGGATACTGATGGGCCAGCAGACTGACTGGCACTACCCGGCGCTGTGAAATCGACAGCTTGCCTTTGAACCGTACTTCACTGTCTCCACCAAGGCCAATAGAGAATACGCGGATCGCTTCCACCATTGGCTGCCAGTCTCCGATCCGCGCGCCGTCTTCGCAAAGCTCCGGTTGGCCATTTGTAACAATTGCTATATCGGTAGTGGTGCCCCCTATATCGACCACGATGGCGTCCTGCTGGCCGCTCAGTGCGCAAGCACCAATTACGCTTGCAGCGGGTCCTGACAACACTGTCGCCACCGGTTGCAACAACGCCGTTTGAGCATTAACCAATGAACCATCACCTTTAACGATCATCAAAGATGCATGGATTTCCTTTTGTTTTAGAATATCTTCTACCGAGTTAATTAGGGACTGGATATACAGGATCATGCGTGCATTTAGCGCCGCTGTCAGTGCGCGTCTAGGGGCACCGAGAGATGAGGCCAGTTCATGTCCGCAGGCAACCGGTTTTCCGGTCAACTTCATGACCAGATCGCGCAACATGATCTCATGAGAAGAGTTTCGAGTTGCAAACATACCTGATATTGCGAATGCCGATACGCGATCTTTTTGCGCCAAAATCACATCCTTTGCCCGTTCGATATCAAGCGGCACTAACTCCGATCCAGTTGCAGAATGTCCTCCGTCAAGTACAGTCACCAAATCGCGTTCGAGGATTTCGTAGAGACCACTTTTTTGCACCTGCTGCTCATTGTAGCCAGGCAGAAGAATGGAAACCGGCGCGCCGCGCCCCTCTACCACCGAATTGGTGGAAAGCGTTGTGGACAAAGCCACCAAATTAATTTCTCGCAGCAATGCCGGCGGCATGCTGGAGATTGCGTTTCCGATACCAATGGTAAGGTCGAATGCCGTGGTCAGACTCTTGTTCTTGGCCACAACATTGTGTTCTGCGTCGACGATGACCGCGTCCGTATAAGTACCCCCGGTATCGATACCTAACTGGTAAGCCATTTATTGTGTAGTGCTCTAAAAGCGGTGGATTCTAAAGCAAACGTTTCGCCATCCCTAACTGGTTTGCGGAATTTTCCCCTGATTATTTTATTTCGGGAGGCTCGGTTTCAAAACGCTCTGACTGAGACAACAGGAATTTCTCCATGTGGAATGCGGCATGGTCGGGCTGGTACACATACCCCTTCCCTTCCGGGCAGGCCATACGAGCCTGGCACCCATAACGAAGACATGCGGCATCCGGCGTTGAGTCGAGAAATCGATAGCAACTTTCCACATCATAGCGAGATCCATCAAAAGCATTAACAGGACAACCACCTAGACAGGGTTTTTCATCGCAAGTGTCGCAGGCATGAGGGGGTTGTACCGTAGTTTTATCCAGAATGACCTTTTGCGGCAACGCGATGGCAAAACGATAGGCATGCCATAAGCCATAGGTTGGATGCATTAACATCCCCAGCATAGAAGACTCAAGGTTTTCCGCTTTTTTTGCCCAATCCAGAAAAGGTTGGTACGGCGGTCCACCGAAAGGAAAAAACGCAGCGCCACCCCACTCTTCCGCAAGCGCATGACCGATGCGTTCACTCCATCGATTGAGTGGATCAGGTTCCCGATCCTTAAACTCACTGGATTCGGAGAACACCTGCCAGATCGAAGAGCCCACATTTCCAAACAACAACATAGTACTAGGCGATTGTCCGGCCATCAACGGAGGTACCGAATCCTCGTCAACCGGATGAAATCCGCCACGCAGCGCCAGGCCAAACTCCTCCGCCCTTTGGCTATAAACACCAATATTATCTATCCCATTCAAGGTCCGTCTTGCCAATCCAACACCACTTTACCGCACTGCCCATGTTCCATGATATCGAAGCCTTTTTGAAATTCGTTCGCGGAAAGTCGATGGGTAATTATTTTGCTCAGATCAATTCGCGTTTGCGCCAGAATGGCCATCTTGTACCAGGTCTCAAACATTTCACGACCGTAAATGCCCTTAAGCGTCAGCATCTTGAACACGACCTTGTTCCAGTCGACATCAAAAGGCTCCGCTGCAATGCCAAGCACGGCAATTTTGCCGCCAGTGTTCATGCTGTCAATCATTCCTCGGAATGCCTGTGGTGCTCCTGACATCTCCAGACCAACATCGAATCCCTCGACGATATCGAGTTCCTGCATCACCTCGTTGAGTGAGCACTCCGAGGTGTTGTACACCAATTTGATTCCAAGCTTCTTTGCGATTTCCAGCCGAGTCGAATTGATATCGGTTAACACCACCTGGCGTGCCCCCACTTCCTGCGCAACCATAGCAGCCATGATGCCGATGGTACCCGCCCCGGTAACCAGCACATCTTCACCAACTAGGCCATATGTGAGAGCGGTGTGCACGGCATTACCGAATGGATCGAAGATTGCGGCAACTTCATCGGAGATAGCGTCTGGCAAGGCAAATACATTGTGTTCCGGGAGGCACAAATACTCCGCGAATGCCCCTTGTCGATGCACGCCTATACCGATGCTGTTATGACACAGTTGCCCGCGACCGGCGCGGCAGTTGCGGCATAAGCCGCAGACAATATGACCTTCACCGGATACCCGTTGTCCCGGCTTGTACTTATTGGTAGCCGATCCGGTTTCCACGATACGGCCACTGAATTCATGGCCGGTGACCATGGGTACGGGAATAGTCTCCTCAGCCCAGTGATCCCAGTGATAGATATGCATATCCGTTCCACAGATTGCAGTCTTACTGATTTCAATCAGCACATCACGTGGCCCGATTTCCGGCACGGGCACGTCCTGCATCCAGATTCCAGGTTCGGATTTCGATTTAATCAGTGCTCTCATAGAACTGTCCTTAATTTAGGGAGCCTCTGATTAAAACTGGACGAATCATGTTGAGATTTAAAATGATCGAGTTCGAGGCGGGAAACGCACGTAATAGCAGGACTATTGCGAAGTTTTCCAACGAAGAAATAGGTCATTTTGGGCTCAAATTGATCGTTCATGTTTTGATCAGAGATTCCTTAAAGGTTGATCCAATACCATCATTTAATTACGCCAAATTCGCGTCCAGCAATTGAGAAAGCCTCTATTACGGCATCTATATCCTCGACCGAGTGCGCCGCCGACATTTGAGTGCGAATTCTTGCTTGTCCCTTTGGCACCACCGGAAAGGAAAAGCCAACTACGTAGACGCCAAGTTCCAGCATACGTGACGCCATATTCTGTGCCAACGAGGCGTCACCCAGCATAACTGGAATTATGGGATGCTGCCCGGGCACCAGATCGAATTCCAACTTGGCCATACCCTCACGAAATCGATTTGCATTGGCAAACAGCTGTGTGCGCAGATCGTCCCCCTGTTCGATCAGATCCAATGCGGTCAGTGAAGTGCAGACTACCGCCGGGGCCAGACTGTTCGAGAACAAATAGGGTCTCGATCTCTGTCGCAACCATTCTACAATTTTACTGCTCGCGGCGGTGTATCCCCCCGATGCGCCGCCAAGGGCTTTGCCCAGAGTCCCGGTAATAATATCTACCCGACCCTGAACGCCGCAGTGCTCAATCGAACCACGTCCACCTGCACCAACGAATCCAGCAGCATGACTATCATCTACCATTACAATTGCATTGTATTTTTCAGCGAGCTCACAAACACCCTGCAAGTTCGCGATAACTCCATCCATGGAAAACACCCCGTCAGTTGCGATCAGTCGGTAACGCGCATCTGCAGAGGCTTTAAGCTGCAGCTCGAGATCCTGCATGTCATTATTTCGATATCGAAAGCGTCTGGCCTTACACAGACGTACGCCATCAATTATCGACGCATGGTTTAATGCATCGGAAATTATCGCGTCCTTATCATCAAGCAGCGTTTCAAACAGGCCGGTGTTAGCATCAAAACATGAGGAATACAAAATGCAATCCTGCATGCCGAGAAAATCTGCGATGCGCCGTTCCAGTACTTTGTGTTGGGTCTGCGTGCCACAAATAAACCTTACCGATGCCATTCCATATCCAAACTGATCGAGCGCCTGATGCGCGGCCTTAATAATTGCGGGATGGTTGGCCAGCCCCAGGTAGTTGTTGGCGCAGAAATTGAGCACCCGGGAATGGTCTTCCAGGGTAACTGTTCCGGACTGGGGCGAAGCGATACTGTGCTCTTGCTTGAACAATCCTTGTTGCTTTAACTCTTGCGCCTGGCTATCGAGGGAACTACTAAGAGAATTATCCATGAGCGTTCAATGTTTTCATTTTACTAAAGTTTAAAGAAATCCAGCGAGAGGATTCGAAAAACCTCTGCGCTAACATGTTGGCATTTATCATCAATTTATAGAGAGAAGCAGCTCTCCCGAGCAAGCTGCACTTATGCGGTCATGATGTCGTGCCTCGATACTTCATCTCGTCGGCCAGAATCTGTTGCTGCAGCCACTGAATAAATTCGAGCATTGGCTGGCTAGGCGGTCGCTCTTCCGGATACACAACATAATATGAAAAGTTAGACGGCTGAGAAATTTCAAACGGTTTCACCAGCTGTCCCCGCGTAATGTCATCCTGCACCAGCTTGCTTCGAGCCAAAGCTACTCCATCGCCCTCGATTGCTGACTGTACTGCCATCGCCGAATCCGTATACACGGGCCCCTTACTCGGATCGACGTCATTGACTTGCGCCGCAACCAGCCACTTTCGCCAGTCCCCGTGCCCATCATCGTGAAGCAGAACATGATGCTTAAGATCTGACGGCTTGAGTAAAGGGTGGGGTCCTCGCATGATGCCCGGGCTGCACACGGGATAGATGTCTTCATCCATAAGATGAATACTAACTAGACCCGGATAGTTACCGGAGCCATAACGTATCGCCAGATCGATATCCTCAGTCTGAAAATTGGTAATGTTGCGAGAGGGCGCAAGTCTGAAATCGATATCTGGATTTGATTTCAGAAATAATCCAAGCCTCGGCACTAGCCACCGAGACGCGAATGAAGGCAGCAGTGTCACGGTCAGAGTGGATTCACTACTGTGCGACTTAAGCTGTTGCAGCCCTTGATCCAGCAGCGTGAACATCTGATCCACATAAGGGAGAAATCTTGAGCCCGCATCTGAAAGAGCAAGGCTGCGGTTACCTCGCACGAACAACGCTGTATTGAGAAATCCCTCTAACGATTTGATCTGATGACTGATCGCCGCCTGAGTCACACTGAGTTCGTCCGCTGCTTGGGTAAATGAAAGACAGTGGGCGGCGGCGCGAAACGCCCTGAGCGTACCCAGCGGTGGAGTTCTGGTTTGCATATCAGATTAATTTTTCTAATTTGAAATATTAAAAATGATCGTTTGTGAAAATTTGTCATACCCTTTAAATTAGCAGTCCTTAAGAACTTTCGTTGGTGAAAACCCTTAATTCAAACGCTGGAGGCTATTATGTCAAATTATCTGAACACATGTAAGCAAAACCAACCACTAGATTATTTAGTCGATGTTGTGCCCACCCGTAATGCAATCAAAATATTCCTCGGTGGAACACTGTCGGCCACAATCCGTATCTGGTTCCAGCGTTATCAGCAGCGTCAACGGCTGACAAGTCTTTCTGAGAGGATGCTGAAAGACATTGGCATTACTCGAGAACAGGCCACGCAAGAGGCTGAAAAACCCTTCTGGGCAAAGTAGAGAACAGTCGAAGCTTGCTCACACCGGCACGGCTGGATGTATACTCGGCGGCGTTGAGAGCCGCACCATTCTGCTATGCCGCCATTACCCGCAGTAAAAATTATCGAGGATCGACGAGCATTAGCGCTGAACTGGCCGGATGGCGAATTTCATCGCTATCATGGCATTTGGTTGCGAGATAACGGTCAGGATTCCAGCTCACGAGATCCTTATAACGGCCAGAAAAAATTTTCGGTCGCCGACCTGAGAATAGATTTGGATATTGTCAATGCCAAAGTTGCGGACAACCGACTGGAAATCGAGTTTTCTGACGGCACCGCAACCTGGCTTGATCTTGAATGGCTGAAGCAGCATCACTATGACCGAACCGAGCGTCCTAAGCTGATTAATCATGCATTGATTTCCTGGGATGGTGAGCTAGACACAACCACGGTTAGCGGTAGCTACAGCTTGATCACGCAGTCGAAACCAGCGCTGTCAGAGTGGCTAAGGTGGATCGCGGTCTACGGTTTCGCCATCCTCAAGGATGTTCCTGATCAACCCGGCAAACTATTTGATGTTGTTGATTTGTTCGGCTTTGTGCGGGAAACCAACTATGGCCGCCTGTTCGAAGTCCGCTCTGAAGCCAATCCGGTGAATCTCGCCTTCACGCGCGATGGACTGGATCCGCACACCGACAATCCCTACCGCGATCCAGTGCCCACCCTGCAAATACTGCATTGCATCGAAAACGATGCAAGCGGCGGAGAATCTATTGTAGTTGACGGTTTCAGATGCGCTAATATTTTGGATCAGGAATCACCGACCCGTTTTAATCTTCTGTGCCAGCACAGCGCCCGATTTGAATATCGAGGTGATGGTGTAAGCTCTCTGCACGCTTGCCGCCCTATAATAGAAGTATCCCCTGAGGGGCAGTTAATTGCGGTGCGGGTTAATAATCGTTCGAGTGGACCTCTGACCGGTGTACCCTACGACAACGTGCCTGAGTTCTATGCCGCCCACGCTCATTTCTCGAAAATTACCCGACGACCCGAACTGGCAGTGCAGTTTCGACTGGCACCGGGAGAGTTATTTATCGTCGATAACACTCGGGTATTGCATGGTCGCCGTGAATATAGCGAAACAGGTTCCCGATGGTTCCAAGGAGCTTACGCCGACAAAGACAGCCTGCAAAGTACGATTCGTATGATTGAGAGCCATAGTCGATGAACACCCAGCCAAAAGAACCCGCTGAGGTCATTGCGCTTTTGCGAGACATCCTTCTTCGCAGAGGCAGTGAATCCTATCTCGGTGAAGCCGTGACAATGTCGGAACATATGTTGCAAAGTGCCTGGATTGCCGAGCGGGCCGGAGAAAGCCCAAGCGTGATCGTGGCGGCGCTGTTGCACGATGTCGGTCATTACACCTCCGAGTTTGACGAAGATTACCTCGACATTGGTGTGGATAACCTGCACGAGGTCGCAGGTGAAAAAATACTCAAATCCTGGTTCCCCCCTGAAGTGTGCGAAGTGGTGCGCTGGCACGTCGACGCCAAGCGCTATCTATGCGCAGTGGAACCGGATTACTTTTCAGGATTATCGGAGGCCTCAGTCCAGTCTTTGGCTTTGCAGGGTGGACCTATGAGCGAAGAGGAAGTCAAAGCGTTCGAACAGAATCCCTGGCTGGATACCATTGTACGGGTAAGACGCTATGATGATGGCGGCAAGGTGGCCGGTCGACAAACGCCGAAGATGGAATATTACCTCAGCATGGTGGAATTGGTATTAGAGCAGTATCAGCATGGCGCCTGAACTAATTTAAAAAGCCTGTAATCCTGGTTGGGTAAGACTAGCCGGCTTTATGCTTGAAGCTCACGCCCGAAGTGAATCCTGTTGATGACTCTGGGCAGAGGATAAAACGGCAACACATTTCTCAACCGTCTCGCCAACGACACATACTCAAGCTCTCGGATATCCCAGTCATGCGCAGCTGATTTAATATCCTGTCTGACGGTTTTCAGATACTCTGCAATCTCCTGACAGCGTGGCGAAAGGTCATCCAATTCGTCTTCGAGATCCTCCCCCATGCGATATGCCATCTCTTCAAGCTCGAACGTCGTAACGCATATCAGATTAAGATACTGAGAAACTGAACCAACCCGATACATGGGTTTTGCTTCAGGCTTTAGGTAAGGTGACGCCAGTTTGGCCCTGGTACTTTCCACCGCGATCGGCGTAAGAGGTTTCACACACCTCGTCGGATTCAAAGAATAATACCTGTGCCACGCCCTCATTAGCGTAGATCTTTGCGGGTAAGGGTGTGGTATTGGAAAATTCCAGGGTCACATACCCTTCCCACTCAGGCTCGAACGGGGTTACGTTGACGATAATGCCGCATCGGGCATAGGTGCTCTTGCCAAGGCAAATTGTCAAAACGTTTCGCGGAATTCGAAAATATTCAACCGTTCTTGCCAGGGCGAAAGAATTTGGCGGGATAATGCAGACGTCTCCGGTGAAATCCACGAAACTGTTGGCATCAAATGATTTAGGGTCCACTACCGCCGAGTTGATATTAGTGAAGATCTTGAACTCGTTGGAACATCTAATATCGTAGCCATAGCTGGAGGTACCGTAAGAGATCACCTTGCCTTGATCATTTTCACGCACCTGACCAGATTCAAACGGCTCAATCATCCCCGTAGAATCCGCCATCCGGCGGATCCATTTATCCGATTTGATAGCCATCAGTTTTGTTGGATCACGATATTGGGAAATTTTGCGCTGTAATCTTTCTTGCGCATTGCCAATATTGCCGCGGTCTTACGTGCGATCGCTTTGTATTTTTGTGACACCGCGCCATCGGGATCGGATACCACGCTGGGACGGCCACCATCAGCACCCTCTCGTATCTGCCGGTCGAGGGGCACGTCGCCAAGAAACTCGGTACCGTAATCTGTGGCCATTGTCTGACCACCGCCTTCTCCGAAAATGTGCTCTTCGTGCCCGCAGTTACTGCAGATATGGGTGCTCATGTTTTCGACTACGCCGAGAACTGGAATCTCGACCTTTTCAAACATCTTGTAGGCCTTGCGCGCATCCAGAAGCGCGATATCCTGGGGTGTTGTTACGATTACCGATCCTGATACCGGGACCTTTTGAGCTAGAGTAAGCTGTATATCTCCGGTTCCCGGAGGCATATCGACCACCAGATAGTCGAGATCATCCCATTGGGTGTCTTTGAGTAATTGTTCCAGTGCTTGGGTCACCATGGGTCCCCGCCAGATCATAGGGGACTCCTCGTCCACCAGAAATCCGATCGACATCGCCTGAATGTCGTAGCTGTTCATCGGTTCCAAGGTTTTTCCATCTTTCGACTGCGGCTTTCCGGAAATACCTAGCATGCGCGGCTGACTTGGGCCATAGATATCTGCATCAAGAATCCCGACTCTCGCTCCTTCCGCCGATAGCGCCAACGCTAGATTGACTGAGAGTGTGGATTTACCCACTCCGCCCTTTCCGGAGGCGACTGCAATGATGTTCTTGACGCCCTTTAGCGGTTTGACGCCTTCCTGCACCTCGTGGGCAACTGTATTAGAAGAAACAGTTACAACAGCTTCGGGAATTTCGGCTTTGACCAGCTTCACCATTTCCGGCTCAAAGCTTTTTGCCGGGTAGCCCAGAACCACCTCGATTTTAACGACGTCGCCATCTACGGAAATGTCTTGAATATTTTTGCCTGCGACCAGATCCACCTCGGTATGGGGATCGATTACTTTCTTCAGTCTGGCCTCAATGTCATCACGGGTCATTGCGGTCATTTTTTAGTTGCCTGTGTCATTTAGATATCGTGGTTCTAAGTTGTGGGGAGCATCTGTGTTCTGCGCCAGGAAAACCGTTTCCGAATCTGCGCCGGCTTCAAGATCTATCTTGGAGGGTACAACCTGATATTTTAACTGTTCGTCTCGAAGTATAATAGGCGGTTCAAAGCTCAAATAAATCACCTGCCGGCCACTTTTGACAACTGCGGCATTCAACCAACAGCCTGTCTCGAAATGACAAATCCTCAGCGGAAAATGCTGGTCACCAGCGCCCTGCCCTATGCCAATGGTCCTATTCACCTTGGACATCTGGTTGAGTATATCCAAACTGACATATGGGTGCGGTACCAGAAAATGCGAGGCCACGAGTGCCACTATGTATGTGCAGACGATGCCCATGGCACGCCTATCATGCTAAGGGCCGAGGCTGACGGCGTCAGTCCTCAAGAGCTGATCGATAAGATGCATCAGGAACACTCTCGGGATTTCGCCGACTTTCTGGTCGATTTTGATAATTTCTATACCACGCACTCCGAAGAAAACCGCAAATTATCGGAGCTGATATATCAGCGGCTTAACCAGGCGGGGCACATTTCCCGACGCACTATCAAGCAGTTTTACGATCCGGAACGGGGTATGTACCTGCCAGATCGTTTCGTCAAGGGAACCTGTCCCAACTGCAAATCTGACGATCAGTATGGTGATAATTGCGAAGTGTGTGGAGCGACCTATTCGCCTACTGAGCTAATAGACCCGAAGTCGGTTGTGTCAGGTGCCACCCCCGTGGAGAAAGACTCGGAGCAATTGTTCTTCAAAGTAGATGACTTTCGGGATTTTCTCGCGGAGTGGTTCGACCAGGGCGGCACACAACCAGAAATTGCCAATAAACAGCGAGAGCTGTTTGAACACGAGCTTTTTGAATGGGATATTTCCAGAAATGCACCCTATTGGGGTTTCGCTATCCCAGGAGAATCCAATAAATATTTTTATGTCTGGCTTGATGCTCCGATCGGCTACCTGGCCAGCTTCAAGAATTTGTGCGAGCGAAAAGGATTAGATTTCGATGCGTTTCTGGCACCACAAAGTACCGCTGAGCTCTATCACTTTATTGGCAAAGATATCGCGAGATTTCACACGCTGTTTTGGCCTGCTGAGCTGAAAGGAGCGGGGTTTCGCACACCTACCGCAGTGTGGTGTCACGGATTTCTGACCGTGAATGGTCAGAAAATGTCCAAGTCCCGGGGCACTTTCATTATGGCGGAAACCTACCTTAAACATCTTAATGCTGAGTACCTGCGGTATTACTATGCCGCTAAACTCGACAATAGCATCGATGATATTGATTTAAGCCTGGACGATTTCCAGGCCAGGGTAAATTCTGATCTCATCGGCAAACTGGTTAACATTGCTAGTCGCTGCGCCGGATTCATCAGTAAAAATTTCGACGGCAGGTTGGGTGGCGCTTTACCTGACTCTCAAATGTATGAGGATTTCGTTTCGGCACTGCAGGGAATTGCTGAGGACTATGAAAACCGTCAATACAGTAAAGCTGTGCGAGAAATAATGGCCCTTGCGGACAAAGCAAATCAATATATCGACGCTGCAAAACCGTGGGTGTTAATCAAAGATGATTCACAAAAACACCAGGTCCAGGGCATTTGCACCCTCGGTTTGAACCTATTCCGGTTGTTAATAATCAGCCTCAAACCCGTTTTGCCTGTTACCGCCGGGAAAGTCGAATCTTTTCTTGTAATCGATCCGCTTTGCTGGAAAGATGCGGAGTCACCGCTGCTGGATCATCCGATCAACAGGTTTAAGCCGTTACTCACCCGTATAGAAGATCAACAGATTGAGTCGATGATTGAAGACACAAAAGAATTGATGAAAGCGGCCTCTAAAAGCGGGCCGCTGGCCGAAGATCCGATATCTCCAGAAATCAGCTACGATGAATTTGCCAAGCTGGACTTAAGGGTGGCTCGAATCGCCAAGGCCGAACAAGTTGAAGGTGCGGATAAGTTATTGCGTCTAATCCTAGATCTAGACGGCGAAACCCGCAATGTATTTGCGGGTGTCAAATCCGCTTATCAGCCGGAACAATTGGAAGGTCGTCTGACAGTCATGGTCGCCAATCTAGCACCGCGTAAAATGCGATTTGGCATTTCCGAGGGTATGGTGCTTGCGGCAGGTCCAGGGGGGAAAGATATTTTTGTACTTAACCCGGATGACGGGGCCAAACCCGGTATGCGGGTTAAGTAGTGCAGAAGTAAAAAAGCAGCCTGTCGGCTGCTTTTCTGTATTGGTTCGATTGATTTGCGAAGGTTGTTATCGTTTTGAGTACTGTGGACGCTTACGGCCTTTATGCAGTCCGACCTTCTTTCGTTCCACTTCCCGCGCGTCTCTAGTAACAAAACCAGCCTGCCTAAGGGGTGCACGGAACTCTTCATCGTAAGCCATCAATGCTCGGGTAATCCCATGTCGAATAGCACCCGCCTGACCACTGTTACCACCTCCGCCTACATTCACGTTGACGTCCATCTTGTCCAGCAACTCCACCAGCTCGAGAGGCTGTCTGACAATCATTCTCGCGGTTTCACGACCGAAATATTCATCAATAGACTTTTTATTAATCACAATCTGGCCGCTGCCACGCTGTAAGTAAACCCGCGCGGTTGAAGATTTGCGTCTGCCAGTTCCCTGGTATGTCGTTTGTGCTTGCGCCATAATTTGTTTGATTCGAAGTTTGTCGCTAATCAGCAGGATTAGATTTCCAGCAATTTGGGCTGTTGTGCGGCATGGGCATGTTGATCACCCGCATATACCTTAAGTTTGGATAGCATTGCCCGACCTAGCTTATTTTTCGGCATCATACCTTTGACCGCTGCTTCTATTACCCGCGTCGGGTGCTTTTCGATCATGTCCTTGAATCGCGTGCTCTTAATACCGCCGGGATGTCCGGTATGATGATAATAAACCTTATCGTTGGCCTTATTTCCAGTTACCGCGATTTTTTCAGCATTTACCACCACGATATAATCGCCGGTATCCACATGAGGCGTGTATTCCGGTTTGTGCTTACCGCGCAGGCGATGGGCAATTTCTGAAGCAAGCCTCCCCAGCACCTTGTCGCTAGCATCGACGATGTACCAGTCTCGCTGGACCTGCCTGGATTTGGCGGAAAAAGTCTTCATTTGAACGATCGAATCGGAGTGAAAATTCGGACGCCGAATGATACTTGAGCCTAAGTGAGGTTACAAGGCGATTCCGATCGTTTTTTTGGGGTTTTATCGAGGATTTCTCAAAGATTTTCCGCCATATTCATTGCTTATTACAGTCATTTCACGATCGGGCTCATCACGACCTATGGGTTTGGCGCGTTACTCGCATTCGGGCCTGTTGTCCTCAATAAAAATGGCGCAACCCGAGAGCTGCGCCGCAATAAACCACCATAAGGAGGAAGGAATCGTACTCAAGTGACTTCCTTAAGTACGGTCGCAATATAGCAATTAGCGATGAATCGATCCTGAAAGCTACCTGAACTGCTGTTCAGACAAGCTTTTCACAGATAATTATGGAGATATAATTAAGGGATGAACAATGAACGCCAATACAGCCCTGTTGACCGCCTCATCATTGGGATTGGGGATGCCATGCAAACCCTTTGCGGCCCCGCACGATCAACGCGTCCATTCCCGACATCCGCCGAAGAGTGCGAACTTAACGAACAAGACAGACGCAGGTCATCAGGTTACATGCGGGTAAATCATGTGGGTGAAATATGTGCGCAGGCCTTGTATCAGAGTCAGGCGCTTACTGCGACTGATCCAAAACTCAGGGAGAAGATGCAGTCGGCGGCGCAACAGGAAACCGACCACCTCGCCTGGTGCGAACAGCGCCTGGAAGAACTTGGATCTCGCGGAAGCCTATTGAATCCATTTTGGTATACCGGTTCATTTGTAATTGGAGCGATCGCTGGTATCGCAGGAGACAAGTGGAATTTGGGATTTGTTGCAGAAACGGAACGCCAGGTCGTCGGTCATCTTGAATCACATCTGGATGCGCTGCCTCAACAGGATAAGCGCAGCCGCGAAGTCGTAATGCAGATGAAAAAGGACGAAGCGAATCATGCTGAGATGGCAATCGATGCGGGCGCGGCTCAACTGCCGTCCCCGGTCAAATCACTTATGAAAACCGCTTCACGCATTATGACTCGAACGGCGTACTGGTTGTAACTTAGCGATTACCTGACGTCAGACAAGCGAACAACAGCGTTATTCAAAATCAACGCCATTTTGGATCAAATGCCGGGGGTCTTGGATAACGCGAACTGATATCGTGGCGTGTCAAATCCATATGGCTGCGTGTGTATTCCTCACCTGCATCGCGAACTGGCTGGTAATCCCATCCCTGAAAACGACCGATGCGTAAAGCCGCGTGTACCGCGCTCCTGCGCCGCTGGTCAGTCATCACACGCGTACGTACCTCTTGCGCATCCCAATGAGCCTCAGCCTGATCGCGCAGGTCTGAGAGCTTCTCAGCGTATTCGTTTTGATCTGCCAGATTCAAGAGTTCATTGGGATCGTTTTCAAGGTCGAACAATTGTTCCGGATCAGAATGACACTGAATGTACTTAAATTTTCCTTGTCGAATCATCAGCATCGGATACCCGGTCCCTTCTGCAAGATATTCACTGATCGCTGTGTCCGGGTCGCTCTCTGCATTACCGTCGCATAGAGGCAGCAGGCTTCGACCACACCAGGGATCGATTTGTTGGGGTTGTTCACGTCCGGTGGATTCACGCGCGATATCGATTAAAGTCGGCAAAATGTCCACCTGGGCTACCGGTTGAGCCACGCGACCCGGAGTAAACCTTGAGGCTTTACTGATGATCATAGGAATACGGCAGGACCATTCTCTGAACGACATTTTGTACCACAGGCCAAACTCACCCAGCATATCGCCATGATCCGAGGTGAAAACTATCGTGGTATCCTGATCCATATCACAATCTATCAACGCATCCAGTAACTTACCGACCCATTCGTCAATATACGAAACGTTGCCATAGTAAGCGCGACGAGCGTCGATTATTTCCTGGTCACTCAGCTCGACAGCATCCAAAGCCATCACTTTTTCTAAACGACGCGAATGCGGATCCTGTTTGTCAGCGGATGGTCTGGTGACTGTAGGAAGAGATATATTTACGCCTTCGTATATATCCCAATATTTTTGACGGGTTGCATAGGGATCATGCGGGTGAATAAAGCTCGCAACCAGACAGAGAGGTCTGTTAACTTCACTAAGGGCATGATCGTAGAGAACTTTAAGGGCCTCGTTACCGACCTCGTCATCATATGCCAGCTGGTTAGTGATAGCTGCAACACCAGCCTGCTTAACGCTACTCATGTTGTGATACCAAAGATCTATCCGCTCATCTGGCTGGGTCCAGTTTGGTACCCATCCAAAATCCGCCGGATAAACATCGGTTGTGACCCGGTCCTCAAATCCGTGCAGCTGATCCGGCCCAACAAAATGCATTTTGCCTGCCAGGCAGGTGTGGAAGCCCATTATTCTGAGATAGTGTGCAAATGTCGGCATCGTTGCAGGCATATATGCAGCATTATCATAGCCTCCACAACGGGATATATTCTGGCCAGTCATAAAAGCATAGCGAGCCGGCGTGCATAGTGGACTGCTGCTGTAGGCGGCATCAAAAACAACGCCTCTTTCTGCCAGTTTATCGATATTTGGACTGACTACTTCTTGGTTATGGTAGCAACCAAGTGCCATGGCGGTTAGTTGGTCGGCCATCACTACCAGAATGTTTTGTCGTTTAATCGAATTGTTAGTGGCCATAAGATTCCCAGATGTAGATTTGTTCTGATGATCATAAACCGGCTCACAGCTCAGTCAATACAAACTCCCGTTCGTTGTCGCAACTGGCTAAACTAGGTGAAAAATTTGGATAAACGTAATCTGCGAAATGTCTGTGATGCTCCAAGGCAACAGAATCAAAGATTCTATGACGTGAATCCTTACGTCCCATAATGCTAGACCCAACCACCAGGCGGAAAATTATTCGTGCTGTTCAGCTTTCTGCTTTTCACCAGTTGTCGCCCACATGGCAGCAAAGAGAATACTCAGCGATGCGCCAATACCAACTGTCATGCCAATAGCTTTCAGTGGCGGAGTCTGCGATGAAACCAGAATACCGAAAACCAGTATGGTCGTGAACCCACAAATCCATAGAGATCTAAATGTGGTGTTCCATTCGCTTTCATTATCGGGCAGTCGATTAAAAAACAACGCATAGTCAAGCCCAAGTCCAATCACAAGCAACAGGGAAATCAAATGAAAAATACTTAAAGGACAGTCGAAAAGCACCAGCAAAGCCGCAGTAACGATAGCCGCGGAGAAGGTTGGCACCATGATCTTCAGGGGACGCCAGGGTGAATTGAATGCCCAGGTCAATAAAATATAGATCAGCAAAACACACCCAACCATAATCACAGCCACCCTGTCGACGCTGCGCGCCACTAGTTTTGTGGCTGAGGTCTTTAAGTGCATAAAAATAACCTCCTCGTGCTGGTCCGCAAATGCGCGTATCCGTTCTTCATTCGCCACTCCGTGGAGCAATACTATGCCAGCTGACTCTCCTTCAAAATCGAAGATCAATGATTCAAAGCGACTACCCAAATCCTTTCCCATCAGTTCATTGATATCGATCAGGTCAGCTTTTGCCGCGTCCGCGATGTTCTCTATGAACGGATCAAACACGCCGGGCTTGAAACGTGACTCTTGCAATGCAGCATCCAGATTTCTCTGAATAACATCGATATCTTGAATTGCGTTCAGGTTTTGTTGCTGTTTTTTCTTGCTTGGTAAGAACTGCGACACCATGTCGTATCCTGTCAGCGTTCCTTGCGCAATGAGTTGATCAAGATACGGCTCGATCCCCTCACTGCGCTGTAATACTAATTCCTTATTTGCAGCGGTAATAATCAACAATCGTCCGCCATACCAGTACCCTAAATCCTCCCTCAGCATCTTGCCTTCAGCACGGCGGCTGTCTTTGATTGGACTTAGCGAATCGACATTAAGATGAAGGATCGGCAAGTCGGTTAGTAACATTGCTGCCAATCCAGCGATTGCTGCTATGATCACTATTAAGCGAACACCCTTCAATTTAGTGGCGATAGCGGTGAGCAATGCATGCAAAAAAGCCATGCCCTGACGACGTTGCGTATCACTTCGCAGCAGCAATGGCAAAACCCAGCGTGAAAACAATGCCGCTGTAGTCAAACCAATAATCGTAAACACTCCCAACTGTTGTAACCCACCAAACCCAGACCATAGGAACGCGGCATAGGCGATTACGGTTGAGAGAACTCCAAGTCTCAAGGTCGGCCATATTTTATCGACATACTCAATATCCTTAACGCCTCTCCGGGTCAGGCCCGTCAAAAGATGGATCGGATAATCCACCGCAACACCCGCCAGCGTAATTCCAAATGCCAGAGTAATTCCATGAATTTGACCATAGAGCAGCAATATCCCAGCTGTTGCGGCAATCACTCCGGTAACCAACGGGGCAAAAATAAGCAACAGTGTGGAGAACGATCGATAAACCAGCCACAAAAACGCAGTAACGAAAACCACCGCGAGCCAAGTAAGCATTTTCACGTCGTCGCGGATGTCCTCTCCAGATTCAACCGCGAATGCAGCGGGCCCAGTCAGAGTGATTCTAAGCCCTGGTATGTTTAGTGAACCGTATGCGTCACGGATTGCTTCAATGGATTTGATCTGGTTCTCAAGTTGCGTGATCGTCGACTTCATTTCCACTAGCACTAAAGTGCGTGCGTGATCTCGCGAAAACCATAGACCATGAAGTTCTTCGGGCTTCGAGTGCTTGCTCAATTTTCCCTGCCAGTCTTCAAGTAGAGCAAGAACCTCTCCTCCCGGGTCCTGACGCAGATACTTTTTCTCGAGAGAGACCTGCGGAGAACTTAGCCCGCGGATTCTTTCTTTAAGTGCCTGCCTGAATCCATCAACGGTGAATATTTCTGACAGATTCCGATGACTCAGCAGATAACGATTGTCAACCACGAACTCAAGGGCCGACTGACTCAACTCGGATGCTCGGTTTACCACCTTACGAAACAATAGCGATTCAGATAATATTTCTTTTAGTTGCCGATTCGCTAGCGCGAGTTGTTCGGGCGACAATCCCGAAAGCGCAATAAATATTAGATTTGTAGAATCACCGTTATCGAGCTGATGGTGAAGAAGTCGTTCTTCTTTATTTGAGGGTTCCGGAAGGAAAAGTTTTAGGTCAGTGGAGATCCTGAACTTAAACGCGATAGTAAGAATCGAAGCTAATAATACAATAACAACAAGTACTGCTTTGTTACGTGTTTGGGTAATCACCCCGAAGTTATTTTATCATTTGGTAGGAAAGGTTCAGCCTTGTCTCGTCTCCATCAGCATCATAAGTCTCGATTATCTTTATTTTACTGTCGCTGCCACTCACCGCTATTTTCTCAATAATACCTAGCACTTCAGGGTTTTTCGGTATCAGAAGCACCGACCAGTTCGACATAACGCCGGATAATTCTACATCATAGTTATCCGTCAAGGCACTGAAATTTCCTGACAGGGTGGCTTGGATCCCTGCAACGGTTGTATTCAACGCCTCAATGGAGGACAAAGAATAGCTTCGCAAAGTAGAACCTCCTCGGGCTGAAATTTTTTCAATTGTAATCTTGTCGCCATGGATTTTTATATTCTCCACAAATGGCGTCTCGACAAACTTTTCAATCCGGTCAGGGGCCAGGTAAACCATTCTCCCGGTCAACATTATTTCATCGACCAGGAAAGCGGAAGTCCGGTGCTCCACAAAGGTTAATTGTGCCTCCTTAACCCCGGCAAGCGCTCGCATTAAAGATTGCGCGTCCCACGTCGTTTGCGCTGAAACACCCTGGTAGCCGACAAAGACTATGCCAATTGATGCGACTAGACACCTCCTAATCAAGCTTTTCATTATTATCACTAGTAGTTGTAATATTTAACGATTGCGGGTTCAGCAGAAAGAGGCTTTCGTTAAAAGTTTTATAATCGATAGAGCCCAACTCGATCATCCTATCACGGCGTCGGAATCCACCCCAGTTTTCTAAAGGTATGGATTATTAGTCCTCCTTGGTTGGTGTGAAGTTCCCTCAGACGTCTGCCGCTAAAGACGCCCGACTCTATATAATTTTATTGGAGGAGCCATACAGAGAAGGTCCGTGCGCAGATATTCAGCATCCAATACTTTCTGTAGTGCCGAATATCATGCCGACCACGGCCAACCCTATATCAATAGAATCCTTGCGCCGGAAATTTAAAACCTATTACTGTATATCCCCGAGGGTTAACGGAAGCTTATCGTTTTCGGCAACGGCCGTGATCACGAGATCGTTTTCAAAATATACTGTGAATTCCGAATATTTCCAGCTGCTGATAGGTGGCCTGCCTACTGCTTGCTTGCTACTACCAGGTTCACCAAACATTTCTCTAACAGTGGCGCGCGTCTGGCCACGAACTGGAAAACCCCTTTCTTTTTCAATACTCGCAAATGTCTGTTCTTGAGCAGACACAGCACCAGGCGAAACACCCACCATCAGCATCGCTAATAGTGCGAACATTTTGATATATCTGTACTTCATTGCTTACCCCCAACAGTTTCACCCCTGTGATTGTAGCAATGATCAGATGCTTCTACCATGCGCTATTCGCGGCAGATACTCTGACCAAACGGCAACTATCAACCCAACAAGAAATAATGCAGTGCCTTGATGCGCAACGCCCAGCGCGATCGGCACACCTCCGAGTAACGTAGAAACCCCTAAAATCACCTGAAAAACCACTACAAGGATGGCTAGCCCTGCGAATTGACGGACCCGCGCTCTTGTATCGTGGCGAATGACCTTCAGTCCCACAAACACTACCGAAATCGCAACAACCATCGCCAACCATCGATGTATCAACTGGATTGTCAACGGATTTTCGAAAATGTTGAACCACCAAGGAATCATTGCCCATGCCATGTCGGGCACCCATTCTTGTCCCATTTTTGGCCATGAGTTGTAGATGTAACCAGCGTGCGTGCCAGCCATCAACCCGCCGGTCCCAATCATTAAAAAAGTGAGCAGGAGCACGCCAAGTGATAACTCTCTGCCGTTAAATATCAAATTATTGCCAAATGAGGAATCGTTGTCCCGATCGTGATAGACAAGACCGCAGATCAATCTTATGAGCAGAGCAAAAATAACTACTGCCAGGAGCAGGTGTGCGGTAAGTCGATACTGACTAACATGAGGATCACTCACCAAACCGCTTTTTACCATAAACCATCCCATTAGCCCCTGGCCGGCACCCAGCAACAGGAGCAACCAGAGCCTGTACTTGAGCCCTGAAGTCAACCCGCCTTTGTACAAGAACACGAGGAATGGAATGATAAAGACCATCCCAATCAACCGGCCTAGTATGCGATGAACATACTCCATGTAGAAAATGAACTTAAACTCAGCTAGTGACATTCCACGGTTGACCAGTTCGTATTCTGGATATTGCTTATACTGGTCGAAGGCTTCCAGCCACCCTGATTCACTCAACGGAGGGACCACTCCAATAATTGGCTGCCAATCCACCATAGAAAGTCCTGACCCCGTCAGGCGAACCGCGCCGCCCAGGATCACCATGCAGAACACTAGGAACGCGCATACACAAAGCCACATAGCGACTTGCAGCCTTTTATGTATCAGCATGGGATCTAAAGCTCCGGTGTTGAAAGATTTAGTCTTGCCAGCGATTAAAAATCAAAGAGCAGTTGGTGCCACCGAAACCAAAACTATTGCTCATCGCAGTTTGAAGATCAATCTGATCGATTATCTCAGTCACCACTGGGTAACCCTCAGCCTGATCATCCAGGTTAGAAATGTTGGCAGAAGCTGAGATAAACCCGTTTTCCATCATCAGCAATGTGTAAATTGATTCGTTTACACCAGCTGCGCCTAATGCATGGCCACTCAGTGATTTTGTCGAGCTAATCCAAGGAATGTGCTCTGCAAATACCTCACGAACGGCTTCAAGTTCCTTAATATCACCTACCGGAGTGCTGGTACCGTGAGCATTAATATACTGAATCGGCTGTTCCAGCTCGTTTATTGCCTGTCGCATGCAGCGAACCGCACCCTCTCCGGAGGGTTGAACCATGTCATAACCATCAGAAGTCGCGCCGTAGCCAACCAGCTCCGCAATTATGTTGGCTCCACGAGCCTTTGCATGTTCGAGTTCTTCGAGCACAACCACACCTGCCCCGCCAGAAATTACAAAACCATCACGATCCTTGTCAAACGGGCGAGAAGCCTGCTTCGGTGAATCATTGAAGTTAGATGACATTGCTCCCATACCGTCAAACAGCACCGACATAGTCCAATGCACTTCCTCGCCCCCACCCGCAAAAACTATGTCCTGCTTGCCCATCTGAATGAGCTCTGAGCCGTGGCCAATACAATGTGCACTGGTCGAACAGGCAGAACTGATCGAGTAGGCCACACCTTTAATCTTGAAAGCGGTTCCAACACATGCGGGAATGGTGCTGGCCATGGTTTTAGTAACCATGTAGGGTCCGACACGTTTAACTCCACGTTGTCTCAAAGTATCTGCAGCAAGTACTATATTCCGCGGCGAAGCACCTCCAGTACCAAGCAGCAGTCCAGTGCGTTCACTACTTACCATTCGTTCTGGTAACGCAGCATGTGCGACCGCCTCCTCCATGGCGATATAGCTGAACGCCGCGGCATCACCCATGAAGCGGTATATTTTGCGGTCTATCATTGACTTGGCGTCGATATCTATTGCGCCATGAACGCGACTACGCATACCGAGTTTTTCATACTCATCAGCAAATACTACGCCAGAGCGTCCATCCTTGAGGCTTTCTAAAACTTCGTCTTTATTGTTACCAAGGCTAGAGACGATGCCATATCCTGTAATTACTACACGATTCATTTTTGCCTCGTTAGGAAGCAAACTGTTACCCCAGACTCGATCATTTCTTGGTCGATTCTTAACTCATTAACCTGGCTGATCATCTAATGCCTGTAAAATTAAATTCAACAATAGTTCCGCTGTGTCAGTGACTAGAATTTGTCTGTGTTTTTAAACAAACCGACCCGTAGATCCTTACAGACATATACCTGCCTGTCATCAACAATCACCTCACCATCTGCGATTCCCATTATGAGCTTTCTCATGATCACGCGCTTAAATACCACCTTATAAACCACTTTCTGGCAAGATGGTGTGATCTGGCCGGTAAACCTGATTTCCCCAGCACCCAGCGCTCTTCCATGCCCCTCACCGCCACGCCAACCCAGAAAAAATCCGACCAGTTGCCACAAAGCGTCCAAGCCCAAGCAGCCAGGCATAACCGGATCACCTTTAAAATGGCAATCAAAAAACCAAAGGTCTGGATTAATATCTAGTTCCGCGACAACTTGCCCCTTCCCATATTCGCCACCATCGGCATTTATTTCAACGATTCGGTCAAACATGAGCATATCAGGCAAAGGTAGCTGCGCATTCCCTTCACCAAATAAATCTCCATTTCCACAATCCAGCAAATCCTGTTTGCCGTAGTGATCTTTCGGTTGCACCAAAATCTGTCCTGACAAATATTTTTAAAAGCTGATTTTAGCGCAGTCTGCAATATTATCGTTACAAAATCATTTGTATCTAACGCATTTTCATTCTATCAGAATGTTCTCATCTTCCTTTTTCCAGAAACCTCCGAGGTAATATGCTTATCTCGCTGAAAATATTGTTTTACAGTTAGAATTCCTAACCAGTTTCACCTTATTCATGGTCGCTACAAACGTGAGCATGTCATTCCCTAATGAGCGCGGGTTTATAGTTGCTCTGAGACTTTCTGAATTCTTGTTGAATAGTCGAATGTTTATGCACGGTAAATTTGAATTACTCCTGCTAATCCCAAAACCATGTTCCAAATAACTTCACATGCCGAGATAACAAATTGGAAAACGACGATCATTTAGTCTTTTTATCGACACTTCGAACGTAAAATTAATTCGTCATTAATGTTGACATTGAAAGTCATATAATCTACGTTCGCTTCTGTTGACGCACTTAGGTCGGTAAACCACGATAAATCGCATTATTATTTGCAGATTTGATGACGAAAATATTATCAACTAGTCATGGCTAATCCGACATTCAAATAGAACTTTTTCCCCCTGATGACCGAGAGGCAAACACCTATGGCAAAGAAGAAGAAGGCAACTTCAGCAAAAAAGAAAGCAACCCGTAAAAAGGCGGCTTCCAAAGCAACTAAGAAAAAAGCAACTAAGAAAAAAGCGACCCGTAAAAAGGCAGCGAAGAAAAAAGTCGTTAGATCACCAGCTAAGAAAAAAGCAACTAAGAAAAAAGTAGCGAAGAAAAAAGCGACTAAGAAAAAAGCAACTAAGAAAAAGGCTACCAGGAAAAAGGCGGCAAAGAAAAAAGCGACCAAGAAAAAAGCAGCGAAGAAAAAAGTAGCGAAGAAAAAGGCTACCAGGAAAAAGGCGGCAAAGAAAAAAGCGACCAAGAAAAAAGCAGCGAAGAAAAAAGTAGCGAAGAAAAAGGCTACCAGGAAAAAAGCGGCAAAGAAAAAAGC
>CAMYNW010000003.1 GCA_947259885.1 uncultured Gammaproteobacteria bacterium | reverse complement strand
GTCGAGAGATAACCGTATTTCGAATAAATTGGCCGCTATTGTGTGGTCCTGTCCCAAGAGAGACTTTGAAATCCGAGTTTTCACACAGCCTCTACTCTTTGCTGACCTTCGCTGTCTCAGAGCGAATGGGTTCTATTCGCAGCCCTTTCTGGCCATTCAAGAATTGATGGTAACACTCAGCGACATTGTAGGAGTAACCCAACCGTCTCTATAATTACCGAATGAAGATTGGTGTAATATCCCCCGAACTCCCGCTTTTTATGCAGCCCCGATTATTCGGGGTCTAAAAACCGCCCAGGTAACGTATCCCGATCAGCAATAGGACCAGCCCAAGGATAGCCTGCAGCCAACGTTCGTGCAGGTGCCTGCTGAGGCGCGGTCCGATCCAGGCTCCCGCAACGGTGCCCGCCAGTAGCAACAGTAGAAGCGGCACGTCGAGTTCGACCCCCAGCCGGATGTAGTTACCGATCGAGGTTACCGAGCTGAACGCAATCGCCAATGCCGCGGTGCCCGCTACGAGGAACATGGGCAAACCCAGCAGCAGGACCATAAACGGCACCAGCAGGAAACCGCCACCGACACCGAGCGCCGAAGAAAGCACGGCAATCCCTGCCCCGGCCAGGAACGGGGCCCAGGGCGCATATTCGAATTGCTCGCCGGCGAACGCGAACCGTATGCGCTGCAACGAGAAGTGCCGATGCCTGACGCCGATGGTACGGGTCGACCCGCCATCGCGCACAAGCCCCTCGAAGGCGGCGGCGGCACGCTCCGAGCGCGTGCCGGGTTTTTGTTTATGGCCGAACAAGCGCGATAAAACCTGCAACGCGATCCCCAGAATAAGTACCCCGAAGACCGACTTGAACACATCGATATCGGTTAGATAGGTAGCCGATAGGGTACTGCCGATGAGGGCGCCCACGATGCCCCCGGCACCGAGGATAAAAGCCAGGCTGAACACTATCCGGCCCTGCCGGTAGTATCCCGGCACGGCAATCAGCGGCGTCGCCAGGGTCAGGGCCTGCGCCATCGGTTTGACCAGGTTCGGGTCCTGTAACCCCATCACCGAAATCAGGCCGACCGAGGCAAGGATGCCCCCGGCCGCGCCAACCGTGGAAAACACCAGGCCCACCAACACGCCCCACAGGAGCGGTAACCAGACCGCCAAGACTATCCCCGCAGTTTCAAAAGACATCGGCCACCAGAGACATGTTGATAACAGCGAATCCCGGGACAGTATACTTCTTCTCTGGCCACTGAGTGCGGGACCCGCGCGCTGAAATGTTAAAACGACTGGCCGAGAATATTACTGCCGAAGGCTTTATCGCCAATCCACCCAAAATCCAATCAAATGCGACAAACCGGCCAGAGAAGGCCTTACGAGTTTAGGCTGCTATGCCGAACTCATAAAGTCTCAATTCCAATTGAGCAGTCTCGGATTTTCTGGCTCGTTCTATCCAACGTCAAAAAATTATCACCAGCAATACATGATGCAAGCAATTTGCCCTCTGACATGGGCGCAACAAAATCTCATATACCATGAAACACAAGGGAAAAAGGTGCCAGAGAATTAAGATTTATATTATTGAACATAATTGCTCTGACCTTAAATGACTGTATTTTTAAAACTACTTCTTGATCAGGTATCCATACATAAGCACCGTAACGGGTTCCAGAAACGTGCGGCTTCCTGAGGCAGTCCTTTTCGTAATAATCGCACAAGGAACGGTTCCAGAATTTATCCGTATACCGGCTATAATATGAACGCTGTCTGCTACGAAAGTAGCATTGTCGGTAGTGCCAATTGCTTTCGCCGCTTCCAGTTTAACGCCTCCTTCAGGCAGTCCAGTTATAGCATCAAATTCCTGAATATTGAGTTCAGCCACTGATTCTGCAAGATCACCGGTTGCCTCCCAGAAAATATCGGTAATCACCAATTCCTTATCTTCGGGCACGCTGAATACAGTTCCCCCCGCATTCATGTCTACGAATTTGAATACATAAGAGGGATCGAAGGGGGGTTGAAAGTTTGTCCTACAGTTACCATCGTCATCCTGGATATAGTACAAAGTTACGTGTTCCTTCAGTTTCTGTCCAAGATGTGATTTGCCTGCTGCATTCGCCAGCGACGGTAAGATTACAATTGATACACATGAAATAAATACAATTAAATTCAGACAGTTGATTCGATGCTTTAATAAATTTTTTACGTTATTCATTTTGAATTTCCTCTATAAATTGTTGATAAACACACTCGCTTAACAAATGCGGTAATGATGCTTCGGATTACTTATTGAAATCAGCTGTAAACTGAAAATTACGAAAACACATTTGGAGGTTTTTGGAAAAACCGGCGAGTTGAAATCCGAGTGACAGTTAGCGAATTTGGCTTGAATTGTGGAGTGCGAATTCAACCGATCGATGCAACACACGCATTAAAACGTTCAGCGTGTGTTTCGTAGTCTCTAGTGAACTGACTTCCTCGGTCGGTCTAGTTTAAATCAAGTGACTTACTTTAAATATAGAACCATTCTAGAGAATCAGGTTGGCCGCTATAAAACGTTTTTAGTTAGTGTCTGGAGGAACCGCTGTAAAGTAAGAATCGCCACATTGACCACTAATGTGGACATTGAAAATATGATCTAGAGCAGAATTAAATCCGTCTAGAATTTCAACGTTCACTCCGAGGGATCGGATAATCTCTGGGGTTATGAGATTTGTGTCGAATGTTCCTTGTCCACGAACTAGCTCTATCGACACAGTTTCATATCCTTGTCCATAAATATAGATGGGAACACCTAAATCTGTGTTAGTTTTCGCGCGTTGTAAAGTTGGGATTCGGACATACCAGGTACCAAGTGAGGCATCGTAACTTGACAGCGTTGAGACTTCTGGCGAAACAACGACGCTCTTAAATAAAAAGCGAGCGAGACCACAATCAGGAATTTCCACAAATCGCCTCAAAGATGCATCTCCAGCTGGTATCCTGAAGTTCTCTGAAGTCGTTATAATATCCTTAAGTGGATTCAGTTTTTTGGCAAACGAGTTTGCGCTAAAAAAACTCAGAGTAATGATGAGCGCAACGGGAATTGATTTGCGAATTAACGTATAAAATGTCATGGTCTCCTCCTCTCTATATATTTATCTAATAATTAGCAACTTATAAATATCGTTGGATAATAGCCAGTTTCATAGACTAAAAACTGACATGAGTCAAAAAGTAAACCGGCTGGCATTTGTGCGATTTAGGAGGATTGTTCTGGAAGGCCGTTTACTGAGTTTGGGAAGTCAATGTCGGCTTTGATTATAAGTAAGATTGTGGTGCGCTTTTGATGTCCCACAAAAAGCGGATAGTGACAGCATACATAATCATATGTCCCACTACTGATTTTAGTTTCACGTTTTCACACAGGCTGGAGCAACTTGAGCCATTTGGGCTTTATCGATGAACGTCAGCTATTCCTAATTCGGCTAATTCCTCGATAGCTGCCGTTTAAGAAATCGGGTTGGAAGGCAAGACCATACTCTTTGCTGACCTTCGCAGCCTCAGATCGAATGCGCACTAGTTGCCCATTCCAGCCGGTCGTAGTAAAAATGGATCAATGTCCGGTCTCATCCAAAGCGGACTTACCCAACGATGCTGGAAAACCGAAATTCAGCTACTCTATGAATTGACGTATAATCTGCCCACCAACAACCCGCAAACAAAGAAAAAGTATTTTTCTGGAGGTGTATATGTCAAGAAAACCAGTGCTCTACGGCTTCGACGGATCCACTTACGTTCGTACAGTCCGCATGGTCTTAGCGGAAAAGGGTGAAGAGTACGACCAAGTTCCGGTGCATGTGCTTAAGGGAGAGTCAAAACAACCGGAGCATTTAGCCCGTCATCCATTCGGAAAGGTGCCAGTGCTAGATATCGACGGTATTCGTATTCGTGAGACGGATGCCATTTGTCGTTACCTCAACGAGACACGCCCCGGTCCCTCTTTTATCCCCGAAACACCGATAGACCGGGCTCGAATGAACGAAGCAATTAGTTTGATCCATAGCTATGGATACAATGCTCTCGTCGGTGTCGCTGGATATCACCTATTTCCGGATTTTATCGGTGGAGCTGATGACGACAGGCGAGCGGAATGCCTTAAGGAGAGTGAGAAACTTCTCGGACTTCTGATGGAGATCAGGGGTGAGGATGCGTGGATTGGAGGGTCCAATCCAAGTCTGGCCGACTTCTTATTAGCCCCGATTCTCTTCTATGTATCTCTCACGCCAGATGCAGAACGTCTGATGTCGATACCTGGAGTCGCAGATTGGTGGAACGCCATTAATAAGATTGAGAGCTTTAAGGCGACTGAGCCCGATCTCGGTTGATCGAATTTACAGTAGCAGCCAAACCGGACATCGTCTCATGTTGCTGAGACGTAGAAGCTATAGCAGGCCGTTCAGAACCGGCCCGTTATAGACCCATTCCAGCTGGTCGCTCGGAAAACCCTTCAACGTCTGTTCTCACTTATAGCGGACGCTCCTGACGGCGTTGTAAAATCGAAATTCGACCAGTCTAAGTATCTCATTGAACGAGTGCTTCATACTCAAAGCAGGCGTCCAGCGATTTGCATGCGCTGACTGCCTCCGACCCACAACGGACCCCCAGATTTCAAAAATCAGCAGTGGCTTTCGGCACATAACGAAAATTGTTTGCTGCACGGTAATGCTTAAGCTTGTTCGGTCGTGTAACCGCCATTCACGTCCAGAATAGCCCCGGTAACGAAATTGGCGTGTTCTGATAATAACCAAAGCACGGCGGAAGCAATATCGGATACCTCACCGGCTCGTCCAAGGGGTGTTTCAGAGATAATGGACGAGGACCAGCCGGGATTAAGATTATCCCAGGCAATATTGCCTTCGGTCATAACTACTCCGGGTCTGACCGCATTTACGCGTATTCCCTCGGCTCCCTGCTCCTTACCAAGGCTGCGGGTTAACCGGTCGATCGCTGACTTGGAGACCGCCAGGTCGACGTAGGAACCCACACCTCCATGGAGTGCCGCCTGCCCGGAGATGTTTACGATTGCACCACCCTTGCCACCGCTTTTCTTTGCCATGCGTCTGATTGCGTGCTTGCAGCATAGAATCGGACCCATGAGATTGACCTCGAACATTCTTCTGGTGCTTTCAGCATCGATCTCATCGGCTGTTCCGTTGCTTCCCATGACGCCCGCATTGTTTACCAGGCCCGTCAATGAACCCAGTGTCTCCTCCGCATGATCCAGCATCGATTCGACTTCGGACTCGATTGATACGTCAGCTTTGATTGCAACTGCAGACCCACCTGACGCCTTGATCTTTTCAACTACGACTTGCGCCTCATCCTCGGCATTCGCATAGTTCACTCCTACCTTCCAGCCAGCAGCCCCTGCTGCCAGGCAAATCGCTTTACCAATACCTCGACTTCCTCCTGTAACCACCAAGACAGACATCTGATTCCCCTGATAGTTGCCGTGATGCCAGCCTAACACATACCTCAGACCCTTTCTTGGCACGTGCTAGTATGATCCGGTTCGAACAAACGGAAACCTGGACATGGCGGAGAAGTTTTACGACAAGGCTATGGTTGAGCAGCAGGAACGCCTGGCCAAAACGGCAGATATGATGCGGCAAAGGCAAATACTGAGAGACGCGCTTGCCCTTTCTGGACTTCCATAGAGGTCCACTTTTTAAGGGCTGAACCATCGGAGCATCTTGAGACGTTCGGGGGATTCTGATGAACGGCAGCTTTCCAATGTCAGACGCAATCGAGCTCTTAATTAATGATCGAAAAATTAGATGCTGACTTAGATTTTTTACTCGTCGAAACACACGAGAACGGCGGCGTTCACAATCACCATCAGGTCGCTTCCATTTTCGCTTGGAATATCGAGCCCGCCATGTTCCGGTTCAACCGTCACTGCACCATAGGGTAGCTCCGCGGCCACAGCATCTGCATCAATCGAGTCCGGACTCCCCGCGCCGATTTTGACGATGATGCGCATATCGTCGCGTGACTTATTCAGGTGATTAAATAAATTCAGGCTCGAATGACGTATTGCATCTGATACCGCGCGTTTTGCGGCCTTGGTGTAATCGCCACCATGAACATCAACGCCCATGCCCATTTCAGTTACGTAGCGCTTCAGTGACATGTCAAAATTACCTTCATTAATCTGATATTTGATAGGCCGGGCAGTTTATCATTGCTAAAGATTTGCGGCATATCAGTCTGTGGGTAAAATTGCCGGGCTTCTAAATAATCCGGTTAGTTAGCCAAGCAGACATTCTGGCCAGAGGGCGGCACTATTGTTTCTGCTGATTTCCGATTCATAACAGTGTTTGAATTGAATGAAATAGTATGAATCAGATAGAAACGATTAACCAGGAAGTTACTCCACTGGCAAACCCTGTACGCTTTGATTTTGAGCTGGACAAGTTACCTGGTCACTACCGCATTGGTTTGATCGCGCTGGCGAGTGATTATGTAACTAAGCGGGATTTTATGAACATGAGCCCCAGTGACGACGTCGCAATTTTTGTGTCACGTATTCTCAATGCGAATCCATGTACTGTGGAGAATCTTCTCACTATGGCACCAAGAGTGTCTGACGCTGTGTCATTGATTCTTCCACAAGGGCGGCTGGATGCCGAGGCGTATAGCTGTACCTTCAGCTATCTGTACCTGGATATGGCCAATTACTTAGAACTGGTAGCGCCTAGGTGCATAAACAGGATTCAGCAGGGAGTATTTCTACAGTAGTGTTATCCGGAAATTCAATTCTTAGCCCTTTCCTCCACGAGTGTTGCAATCCATGACTATTCCGAGCCCAATTACCGCGACCGTTGACTTTGATAGAGACGGTATCCAACACGGATTTCTCAAACTGCCGCATTCCCACGATGCGTCCGCCTGGGGCTCGATGATGATTCCGATTACGGTGGCCAGAAACGGTGAAGGGCCAACCATTCTGTTTACTGGTGCCAATCATGGTGATGAATATGAGGGGCCCATCGCATTATTTGATCTGGCCCATACAATCAGCGCTGACGACCTATCAGGTCGTGTCATCATCGTGCCGGGGATGAACTACCCAGCGTTTCAGGCTGGTAAAAGAACGTCGCCAATCGATGCGGGCAATATGAATCGGGTTTTTCCGGGAAATCCGATGGGAACGCTAACGGAAAAAATCGCTGATTACTTTCAGCGTACGCTTCTGCCTCTTGCTGATTATGTGGTCGACTTCCACTCTGGCGGGAAAACATTGGAATTCTTACCATTTTGTTGTGCCCATGTTCTTGATGATAAGGATCAACAGGCCCAATGTGTTGCAGCGATGAAGGCTTTCAATGCACCACACTCGATGATGTTGTTGGAACTGGATGCTGCCAGTATGTAAGATACTGCAGCAGAAAATATGGGGAAAGTTTTTATTGGGACGGAACTGGCCGGTGGCGGCAGTGCCACTGCTTCGACCATTGCCATTGCCAAAAAAGGCATAAGGAATATCCTCAGACACGCAGGAATTACAGAGGGTGAGCTCGAAGTAGATGATACGATAAATCTCGATATGCCTGACCAGAGTTGTTTCGTTTTTAGCGAGTCAGCAGGGTTGCTGGAGCTTTGCACCGATCTTGGGGCCGAAGTGAAGGTCGGCGATCTTCTTGCGCGTGTTCACAACATTGAGCGCACAGGCCTTGCTCCAACTGAATATCACGTTGCTATTGACGGTATTTTCAGTGGCCGGCATTTCCCGGGACAAATTGCCATGGGTGATTTTCTCGGTGTCATTGCTGTGCCGAGTTGAGTTGTATAAGAAAAGTTTGTTTTAATCACGACGCTCGCAGCAACGAGTTTCGATGATGCTTAAAGAGAGAGGTTATCAATGGGATACAGTAAACCGTTTCAAAAATCGGAGTACGAACAGCGTGTAATAAAGGTAAAGCAGCGCATGGATGCCGAAGGTTTTGACCTCCTGATCTGTCAGGACCCGGCGAACATGGGATGGATGACCGGTTTTGATGGTTGGTCCTTTTATACTCCCCAGGCCATTCTCGTGCATGTAGAAGAAGCATCACCGATATGGTTCGGGCGCGCCCAGGATGCTAAGTCAGCACACTTCACTACCGACCTTCCGGCCCAAAACATCATAAGCTTTTCAGAACCCTTGGTGCACCACCCGGACAAGCATCCGTTCGACGAGTTGAGTGAGCTGGTGATTGCACGTGGTTGGGGCACCGCACGAATCGGTGTCGAACTCGATGCGCACTGCTATACCGCCAGGGCGCATCACCATATCGTCAAAGGCCTGCCGAACGCCACTATTTCTGATAATCACGAGATCGTAAATTGGGCCCGTCTAGTTAAATCAGAAGCCGAACTCGCTTATATGCGTGAGGCTGGCCGAATTGTCACTGACACTATGAATAAGGCAATTTCCAGGCTAAGGCCCGGGGTGCGCCAGTTCGAGGTCATCGCCGATGTCTATCATGCGCAGGTCATGGGGTTTGACGGCAAGTTTGGTGATTATACGAGCCTGTGCCCTCTTATTCAGGTCGGGGAGGGCACGAGCACACCGCATTTGACCTGGACCGATGAGCTGTTACCTGCAAGCGGTCTCATCGTGATGGAAATCGGCGCTGCGCGACGGCACTATCATGCACCATTAACCCGCACAGCCCATATCGGCCCACCCCCCGAGAAAGTGGTAAGCCTCTCCGAGGTTATCATTGAAGGCGGTGATCTGGCGCTCGGTGCAGCCAAGCCTGGGGTCACTTGTGAAGAGGTGGAGTCCGTATGGCAGAAGATATTGAATCGTCATGGTTATAAGAAAGAAAGTCGTGTCGGATACTCGATCGGGCTCAACTACCCTCCCGATTGGGGTGAACGTACCGCCAGTTTGCGCCCGGGAGATCAGACTGAGTTACAGGCAGGAATGTGCTTTCATTTTCAATCCGGCATGTGGCTCGATGATTATGGGGCCGCGATTTCTGAGCCATTTGTCGTGACTGAAAACGGCGGTGAACGACTGAGTAATGTTCGCCGTGAATTGATCGTGATCGAGTAATTGATTCAATATTAAGCCATACAGATTTAAATATAATGTCAGAGGAACCCGCAATAAATAGTTTCGCGTCAGATAACGTCTCATGCGCTTGCCCTGAAGTGATGGACGCCGTGGTCGCGGCGAATACCGGAATCTCTGATTCCTATGGGGAGGATGTGTACTCCGTAAATCTGGAGGCGCGGCTTTGTGAAATATTTGAAACCGAGGTCAAGATATTTCCAGTGGCTACCGGCACAGCCTCAAACGCCCTGGCGCTCTCAGCGATCACCCCTTCATTTGGCAAAGTCTACTGCCATGAGCTCTCACACATCAATACCGATGAATGTGGTGCCCCGGAGTTTTTTACTGGTGGAGCAAAACTCGTGGATATGCATGGCGAAAACGCCAAGATTACCGCGGAGGCATTAGAATCGACAATTTATGGACAAGGTAACGTGCATCATGCACAGCCTGCAGCCGTCAGCATCACCCAGGCATGTGAGGCGGGAGTGGTGTACCAGCTTGATGAAATTTCCGCGATCACCGCAGTTGCACGAGCCCACAATTTGAATGTCCATATGGATGGCGCACGATTTGCCAATGCCCTGGTTTCCCTTGGAGTAAGTCCAGCTGAAACAACCTGGAAGGCTGGTGTTGATGTGCTGACCTTGGGTGGTACTAAGAACGGTTGTCTGGCGGCCGAAGTTGTGGTTTTTTTCAGACCGGAACTGATAGGAAACTTTCCATTTTTGCATAAGCGATCGGGTCAACTTTTATCCAAAATGCGTTTCATTTCGGCGCAACTCGAGGCGTATTTAACCGGGGATGTGTGGTTACGCAATGCCCGCCATGCGAATGCCATGGCAGCGCGCCTCAGCGCGGGTATCGCCGCTCTACCAGGCATCGAGCTGGCTTATCCGACACAATCGAATGAGGTGTTCGTTCGAATTCCGGAGTCAGTTGTTGAAGAGCTTCGTAGTGAAGGCGTCAACGTTAATGATGAAGAACTGGATGGTTCTGCAGGTCGATTCGTTACCGCGTGGAATACCGAGGTATCTGAAGTTGATCGGCTGTTAAGAGCGTTAACGCTGCACTGTCATTAACTCGAATACCAGTTTCTCGGTAAAATTAGGCTGATATCCAAATGTCATGTCTATGGCGGTTCAGGCTCTATTAAGGGTATTTAGGTTACGGTTTGAGGGTTATGCGGAATCATTTCAAAATCATGTTGTCAGCTATTTTGTTGGGATACTGCGGATCTGTGGCAAAAGCTGAAAGTGAGCTACTGCAAAGGGTCCGGGCTGATTACGCAGCATTATCGCAGGCCATGACTGAGTTTGATCGAGCACGCACGGCTGGTGAGTTAGGGGCAGCGGAGGAGGTTGATTTTATTGGATGGGTGGAGCAATTGGTTCAACAGGTGCATCAGGGTTGCCGGGCATTGGAGCTCGAATCAGATGAACCAGTGCCAGTGGATCTGCCCTGTGATAAGTTTATTGTTGGCAGCCCCGAGCCGATCGGTATTGATATTTCCGCTGAGAGATCCCGAGAAGAAAATACCGCAGCGATGCTTGATCAGCTGCATAGTGCGCTGAGCAAGTTCGACGAACAGCTTCTGCAGGAACAGGAAAAAATTAAAGCCCAAACCCCACGCGACGACTCCGCACACGAAGTTGCCAGTGCTCAAGAAAGTATGGGTGAAGCAGGGGAAGCTGAATCAGCAGCGGCTGAGTCAGAGCAGACCGATAGTGAGCGGGCAGAGACTGATGCTGCGACGCAGGCCAGCGGTGAGGAAGGCGATGAGGAAGGCGATGAGCAAAAAGAACAGCACACGGCTAGTGGTGCGCAAAGCACGATCGGTAGTCCTGATCAAAGTGAATCTCGCGGGATACCTGACGATGTGCCAGACGGCAGTGACGATGATGTGGTTGCCCGACAGCTGCGGGAAGCTGCCGAGAAGGAAACTGATCCCGAATTGAAGAAAAAGTTATGGGAAGAGTACAAACGTTACAAAGCCGGTACCGGGTAAATCTGATTGTGCAAATATTAAGGAACCTGTTTACGGCACTGATAGTCGGTGTGCTGATTGCAGGCTGCGCGACCACCAATGTGTCTCGCAGCGTACCACCAGAGGTGACACTGGATAAGGCCATTACCGAGCTGCCTGAGGAACAGTTGCTGGATGTTTGGATTGAATTGTTTGATCCCGGTGAATTACCTGAAAAGGAAAAAGAGGCTCTGGGACTGTACCCGGAAATTCGCGCCGCCGAAGCCCGGTTTATGCCCGCCCATCTCAGGCAGGTGATGGAAAAGACGGGTTACTGGGGTGCGGTGCGGGTGGTGCCACGTGATACTGAAGGTGCCGAGGTACTTGTTGGTGGTGTGATCAAGGTGTCGGATGGTAAGACACTGGAGATTGAGATTACGGCCCAAGACGCCACAGGGCGACGCTGGTTCAAGCGCAGATATGCTCACAATATCAATGACGTAGGTAATAAACCTAAAAATCAAGACGAAGATAGTTTTGAGCCCGTTTACTATGACATTGCTAATGACCTGGCCGAGTTCCGCACATCGCTTACCGATGAGGAGCTTACCAGGGTACGACAGATCGCTGAAATGCGCTTCGCCGCCGATATGCTACCTGATGGTTTCGGTGATCACCTGCAGATGGACGATCAGGGCAACTATATGCTGGTAAGGTTGCCGGCCGAGGACGATCCGGCCTATCGCCGTGTGCAGATTATTCGCGATCGTGACTTCCAGTTGATCGATACTCTGAACGGTTACTATGAAAATTTTTACCGAGACCTCGAAATTCCTTATCAGGAGTGGCGAAAGGCGCGCAATATTGAGGCCGAAGCGTTACGTGAGGCTAAACGCAAGGCCGCCAGCCGCAAAGCGCTTGGCGCACTCGCCATCCTGGGAGCTATCGCTATAGAAGTGCTGGGAAGCAGTAATACAAGGGCCACAACCCGCACTGCCAGGGATGTCATGATCCTGGGAGGCGCGTATTCAATCAAGAAAGGTATGGATATCAGCAGTGAGAGTAATATTCACCGTGCAGCCATTGAAGAATTGGGCGAGTCATTTGTATCTGAGGCCAGACCTCTGGTGATTGAAGTTGAAGGCGAGACACTGGAACTGAAGGGCTCCGCTGAAGCGCAGTACAAACAATGGCGCGAACTGATGAGAAAGATTTATGCCTCGGAAACTGGTCTTGAGCCAGTTGCCAGAGGCACTTACTGATCGATCAAATGGGATCTGAATTGTCTGCACCGGTGTTGCAGCCGCCAGATTTCCGATTGAACAGCGCAGGTCGGGAGCGTTCTAAAAGCAGGAGGCAGATGCGATGGATCTGGGTAGCGCTGGGACTGCTGGTGGCTATTGCTATAGGCGTAATGGTTGCGCTTCCTGTATTGATCAATAAAAAGGACGCTGCACCGCTGCCGGCTGAGATAACACCTTCTCTTGTCAAGCCAGCAGAACAGACTGTATCGGCCATGAGTGTGGCGAGTCATGACGCAGGCATTGCGCTGCAGGAATTCTTGCGTATTCGGGCTCAACCGCAACTCGCTAATGCCGAAGTGTGGGCGCCTGAAGACTGGCAGCGCGCACTGGATTCGGCGCTGTCCGGCGATGATCACTACGGGCACAAGCGATTCAGTGAAGCGTTATCGGCGTATCAGGAAGCCTGGCAACAGCTTAACGCACTTTTAGGTAGCCGTGCACAACGGCTTGCCGATAATCTCGAGGCCGGTGAACGATCGTTAGAACAGGACCAAAGCGCCCAGGCGGTTGAGGCGTTTGAACGTGCGCTTGCGATAGAGCCGCAACACGACATCGCCACCCGGGGACTCGCGCGCGCCAGGTCTAGAGATCAGGTTCTGGCATTGATGGAGACGGGACAACAGGCACAAAATTCGAACGATCTGGAGGCAGCCGCTACTGCATATGCTGAAGCCAACAGACTGGATCCAGTCTATCAGCCTGCATCAGAAGCTCTGGAGCGGATCAAAGTCGTTATCGCTGAGCTTGCTTTTGAGCGCGCAATGAGCAGGGCACTGGAGAATCTGCAAGCAGGCAACTTGACCGTCGCCGCGCAAGCGCTCGAGGTGGCGACACAACTCGATCCAGATGCGCCTGCGGTGGCTGACACTCGTCGGCGCTTAGAGGAAGCAAGACGTCTAGCAGCATTATCCAGATTGCGCGAGGAAGCTGGTCGCATGGTGGCACAGGAAGAATGGAGCTCTGCCTCTGAAACTTATAAGAAAGCGCTGCAAATAGACGGCCAGGCTTCATTTGCGGTAACCGGTCTGGCCATGGCTGAAAATCGGATTTCGCTGCACGCACAATTAGATCACTACCTGGCTGATCTCGATCGGCTTTCCTCGGGTGAGCCTCTGGGCAATGCCAAGAAACTAATTGGTTCAAATCTCAACCTACCTGAAAGCGAACCGCAACTGGCATCAAAGATCGAGAAGCTAAGTGAAGCGATCAGTCTGGCTGAGATGCCGGTGACGCTAGTGCTCCAATCCGACAACCAGACCGAAATTACGATTTACCATGTGGGGCGGCTTGGTAAGTTTGAAGAGAAAATAGTGACGTTGAAGCCGGGCAGTTATACCGTAACCGGATTCTGCCCAGGGTATCGGGATGTCCGTAAAGTGATCAAGCTCACACCGGGCTCAGGCAAAACATCACTTTTATTGCGTTGCGAGGAGCTGATTTGAGCCGGTTGTACTTCATCGACGATGCGTCAGGCAAACGCCAGCTGGGCGAGGCGGAACTTCCATTGCGCGTCGGAGGAAAAAACCAAGGCGGAATCGTAATACCAGAAGTTGCGGACGATGATCTATTTGCCCTTATCGCGATCTCAAATGGACACGCTTATATTCAGCCTGCAACGTCATCGCTTGATCTGTTTCATAACAGTGAACGACTGAAGGAATCCCAGTGGCTCAAGTCTGGTGACCGGATCCAAATTGGTGAAACCCTGCTGACCTGGCAGGTGCAGGGAGACAAAGTCCTGATCGATGTGGCACACCAAATGGAGGTGCCCGCACCCCAACCGCCCCTGCATGCCCCGCCGGAGCCGCCTGTCGCGAACAATGTGGATATGCCCGTGCATGTTGAAAGAGCTGCGAGTAGTCACAGCGGTAAAACACGACGCAGAATTGCAACTGCAGCTATCGTTGTGCTCGGGTTATCGGCGATCTATCTGTTAATGGCAACACCCATTGAAGTTAATGTGGTACCGCGGCCGACTGCAGTGGAGATGAAAGGTTTTCCACCACCCATTTCGCTGTGGGGTTCGCAGCTCGTGTTACCGGGCACCTACCAGATTGAAGCTTCACTTATCGGATACCAGGATCTCAATGAGCAAATAGTAATCGGCTCTGATGGCCCAACTGAATTTGAATACGCTCTTACAGAGTTGCCAGGGATAGTGCAGATCACTACCAGTCCTGCGGTGCGGTTTAAAGTTCTGCTCGATGGCAATGAAGTCTCGCTTGGTGAAGATGGAAGGGCGATGGTTTCCCGCGGCGTGCATCAGCTGCAACTCTACACTGATCGGTACCTGGTACATAACCAAGAAATTGAAGTCCAGGGATTGGGTAAAGAACAGCATCTGGAAGTGGTTTTAAAACCCGCCTGGGCACAGATATTAATTTCGAGTGAACCTTCGGGTGTTGATGTGACGATTGATGGGAACCTAATAGGTCAAACCCCCTTGACTTCAGAAATTTTGCAGGGCAGCCGTTCGATTTCGCTGAGCAAACCGGAATTTAAACCATTAACGCTGGTGCAAGCTGTGACCGCAGGTAACGACATAGAACTGAAATCAGTCAAATTAGAACCAGTAGATGGACAGCTCACAGTTAACAGTAATCCTGATGGTGCAACGGTCACGGTTGACGGTGCTTTTCTCGGTACTGCACCGCTGACGGTAAATTTGGTGGCTGGCACACCGCACACCCTCAGAGTATCGAAGTCGGGATATTCCTCAACCGAGAATACAATCACGTTGCAACCTGATGAAGAGCAAACAGTAAACCTTAAGTTAAAAGCTGAATACGGCACGGTGTTTGTGAGTACCGATCCTTCCGATGCGACCGTTATGGTCAATGGAAAATTGACCGATGGAATTCGGCGACTTCGGCTTTCAGTCAGACCTCACACGCTGACCGTCAGCAAGGCGGGTTATGTTGATCAACAGGTAGAGGTCAGTCCGCAGCGGGACGTCAGTCAGAATATTAAGATCCGGCTTGAAAAGGTGTCGGAACAATCGGAGCCATCAACAGCTACTCAGAGACAAGAAGCACTTGCCGCCAGTATCACCACCACCGGTGGCCAGACTCTTCAGCTCATGCAGCCAGACAGTATCTTGTCCATGGGTGCTTCACGTCGGGAGCCTGGTCGACGGGCCAATGAAAGTCGCAGACAGGTACAACTGCGGCGACCCTTTTATTTTTCTCAGAATGAGGTGACTAACCGGGAGTTTAGGCGCTTTAAGCATTCTCATAATTCTGGTCAAATAGACGGCGCGAGGCTCAATGGGGAATCACAACCGGCGATCAATTTGAGCTGGCAGGACGCGGCGCGTTACTGTAACTGGTTGAGCGCGCAAGACGGATTGCCACTAGCCTATACTGAATCAAATGGCAAACTGGTCGCCACTAGCCCGATGAACACCGGGTACCGTTTACCTACCGAAGCCGAATGGGCCTGGGTGGCTCGCAAGCAAGACCAGGAAGCGGAGCAACGTTACCCCTGGAAGGGCAGCTATCCGCCTAAGGTGGTGAGTGGAAATTATGCCGACGCCCGAATTGCCGATACGTTGGCAGATACTGTCCCCGGTTATGATGATGGCCATCGGGGAACTTCTCCAGTTGCGAGTTTTTCGGCCTGGCCCGAGGGCATTCACGACCTGGGAGGAAATGCGGCAGAATGGATTCACGATTACTATGCCGTCTACCCGGGTGCGGCTCAATCGTTAGTGTCAGATCCAGTGGGACCTGAATCAGGCGAGCATCATGTGGTTCGAGGTGCCAGCTGGCGCCATGGCAACATCACCGAACTGCGGCTTAGCTTCCGTGACTACAGCAGCAAACCCCGTTACGATCTTGGGTTTCGGATTGCACGCTATGCGGAGTAGATCGAGACTACAGAACAGCGGCCTTGGCATTGTATTGGTCCTTACAATAGGCATGGTGATTACCCCTTGTCATGCCCAGCAGCAGAAATCCGAATCCACTGTCGAATCGGATGCTGCCGAGACCGACTCCCCTTCAACATCCTCTACCCGGTCTGAAACAGCCGATACTGATATTCAAAACCCAGAAGCTGAGGCTGCGACGCGGTTTACCCCTACTGAAAAAATAGGTGCAGCAGACACGGTCTCACTACCCGTAGATATATAGAATCTTAAAACCAGATACGCTAATTTTCAATGAATAAAACTTTCCCGGCTGAACTCGCTTATCAGGTATTTGCACTGCTGATCGCATTTATTATCGTACATGCCGTATATGTAACTCTGGTGCGTCCCTCCGCCTCTGATCATATGGCCCAGGAAGCTGCTCAGATCGAAACTGATCCCGCTTACATTCCGACCGACTCGTTTTATGTTGTGGTTAAGGACTACGAACAGGAAGCCTGCTTTATTCTCATGCTATGGGCGTTCTCCATACTGGCGTACAAAGGCCAGGCCGCTTGGAGGCAGCGCAAACTGTTGGATCGCGATCTGCTGAATCTTCCCGAGGGACTGCCTATAGGTGTGGAAGATTCGAGAGATCTGTCGACTAAGGTTCACAACCTGCCTTCAATGGAAAAGCAGTTTCTGCTTCCGCGGGCGTTGCTGACCGGGATAGAGCGCTTTAGTGCCACTCGCAATGTTCAGGACGTGTCCACAGCAGTGCGGGATGTATGCGAGTCTGAGGGTGAGCGGCTGGAGTCTGAACTCTCGATCATTCGATATATCGCCTGGGCTATACCCTCCGTAGGATTTATTGGAACAGTCAGGGGCATCGGGGATGCCCTCGGTCAGGCGCATCGCGCAGTGGAAGGCGACATCTCCGGCGTAACGGAAAACCTGGGCGTGGCCTTCAACTCCACTTTTGTTGCACTGGTGATCAGCATCGTCCTGATGTTTTTCATTCATCAACTTCAGCTGCTGCAGGAACGTCTGGTATTGGATAGTGAGCGTTACGTCGATCACTGGCTTGTTCGTAAGCTGCGGACGTAGATGATTTTGGTTGTTCGAAATACGGCGCAGTGCTCTATGCTGAGAACGGGTCCGAGGTTTCGGTAGTGAAATGAAACGGCGTCCGCTTTCCCCGTTTTCTCTATCGTTCCTGGATATCATGTTTTGTGGATTCGGTGCAGTCGTGCTTTTGGTACTGATCATTAATAGCGATATTGTCCAGGCACGAAATGAGACCTTTGCAGATCTGCGCTCTCAAGTGGTGCGGATGGAAAACGAAGTCATTGTCGGCAAAGAAAACAGGGTCACGATACAAAACAGTCTCGAAGCCACCGAGAAAGATCTGGTGGTGACGCAGGGCGATGCAGACAGGGTGCTGAACAGCCTGCTGGAAATCGAGGAGGGATTGACCGATTTGCGACGTGAAACCACTGCAAGTCGCGAGCACGTGAACCAACTGAAGTCTGATTTGAAGTCACTCGATGATCGCACCCGGCAACTCGCTTCTCAGCAGGAGACCCAGGCCGCGCAAGGGAAAAAGGTCCATGAGTTTATTGGAGAAGGGCAACGCCAATACCTGACCGGTCTCAAGCTTGGGGGTAAACGAATCCTGATATTGCTGGACGCTTCTGCCAGTATGCTGGATGAGACTGTTGTAAATATCATTCGCTTGCGTAATATGGGTGATGCGCAAAAGCGAGCTGCCGAAAAGTGGAAAAGAGCTCAGGGAACCGTAGAGTGGTTGATCAGCAATCTGCCGGAGGACTCCAAATTTCAGGTCTATTTATTTAACACAGATTCCAGAGCGGCGTTTCCTTCGAGCAGCGGCAAATGGCTGTCAGCAAGTGACCCCGGAGACATTTCGGCGGTGGTAAAGGGAGTGAGCCAGGCCATTCCTGGCGGAGGCACCAGTCTTTACCATGCACTTGGAACGGTAAAAAATCTGCAGCCTGCGCCCGATAATATCTTGCTGGTTACTGATGGATTGCCGACCCAGGGGCGATCAAAACCCTCTGGTACAACCGTAACCGCAAATCAACGACTCGATCACTTCAACCGCGCGGTCAAAGTGTTGCCGGGCAATATTCCGGTTAACACCATTCTGTTGCCAATGGAGGGCGATGCCTATGCAGCTGCTGCGTTTTGGCTGCTTGCAGTAAATTCGGGCGGATCCTTCATGACACCCGCGAGGGACTGGCCGTGAGCGTCATTAAAAAGAGACGGGTGGTTGATGTATTCAATCTCTCTTTTCTTGATGTGGTTTCCTGTGGATTTGGTGCGATAGTGCTGCTACTTGTTATCGTGAAAATAGGGGAGCCTCGGGTCATCGAAACGATGACTGTAGATCTATCTGGTCAGGTTCGAAAGCTTGAAGATGAATTGTTTCTTATACGTGGCGAGACCAAGGTCTTAAATCGCGAGCTCACTGAAAAACAAGAGCAGTTATCTATTAGTCGGGAAAGGCTGGCCCGATTGAAGGGCAGCCTGTCAGATCTTCGGGGTCAGTTTGCCAGCACTCGTGGAGATCGAGATACCCAGGAAATTATTGAAGGAAAGTTACTGAGTGCCAGGCAGAGTCTCGATGAAGAAATGCGCCGTTTGCTGGATCAGAGATACGTGCGGCCAGTCAATGATAGCAAGATAGGTGGACTGCCCGTGGACAGTGAGTACGTGATTTTTATTATTGATACTTCGGGTTCAATGAATCAGTATGCATGGACGCTTGTGATGAAGAAAGTTAGAGAGGTATTGCAGGTTTATCCAGCGCTCAAGGGAATTCAGGTGATGAATGATATGGGCGAATATATGTTCTCTTCCTATCAAGGGAAGTGGATACCCGATACACCGGCACGACGCAGTGCCATTAATTCTCGACTGGCCAGCTGGGCTCCTTTCTCTAATTCCAGCCCGGTGGAGGGCATTGAGGCCGCTATCCGGCGCTACTACGCAAAAGATAAAAGAATCAGCCTGTATATTTTTGGCGATGATTTTTCTCATGGCTCAATCAATACGGTCATTGATACCGTAGACCGAATCAACAGGGCCGATAAAAGCGGAAATCGCAGGGTCAGAATTCACGCAATGGGATTTCCGGTCCTGTTCACCCAGGGCGGCATGAACGAAAATGTCATTAGATTCGCCGCGTTGATGCAGAAGCTGGCACAGAGTAATGACGGCACGTTTGTGGGGCTGAATTCGCTGCGGTAAGTTAAGGATTCAGAAGTTCGTCCCTTACGAACTGGTTTGGAAGTCCTATATGAATCAGTCGCCTACACCGCACTTTTGATCGCTTGCTTTATTCCGTCATCCTGTACTAAATTCAGGACCTCTTCGGTGTATTCGATAAAACAGATATTGCCGGTGCCGACGATAAGATCCTGGCCGTTTTGACGATAACGTAGGGGCCACAATCAATGGTCAGGGTTTACCTTGTCCGCAAAAACCCCACCTAGTCGATTGAGCGAAAGCTGGAACAATCAGCATGTGCTGAGTCCAGCGAATCATCCCCCCGATCCAGATACATCCACCGCGCAAGAACTTTCATGTATTCAGGTTCAGAGCCGAAATTCGAGCCTCCTGAATTATGCTGGTCGGGTAATCTAGGAAATAAACCCGTGTCGTATTTTTTATCCGCGGGCAGTAACTCTTTGTGTTGCACTGATATCACTTTCGGTTAATCGTTATTTGTAAATTCGCGAAAAATTAACGCGACTCCTTATTTTCATAATGCACGCTTGTTCCTGAATGGAACCTGAATCTAAGCAGTCCTTTCACTAAACAAGTAATTTGTCGTCAACCGGATACAGTGTGAGGTATCGAAGCGCAGTCTGAGAGCAACCAAGTGGTAATCGCATCAGAGTTTGTGTCACCTTGGCGCCCTGTAATCGAGGGTAGCATGCTGAGTGTGCAGCGTCGGGTGCTGTCTTTCGATACATGACGGATTGACCAGAGCACGGTATTGACGCAAACGAGCGCTGACCTCAGAGCCATCATAAATGCCCCCAACTCTTATGGCGCCCCACCTGAAGTCCTCTCGCACCCGTAAAAAACGCGGTTCCGCACTAGGCGAATGCAATAATAGGCCCTTAAAAAGACCACCATCCCGGTCGTCGCGCGGTATGCGACCATGTTCCAGGCAAACTGCAGAGCGACTATACTTCCTGTACCTCCATTAATACTTTGTACGACAATTAAACCAAATCGAAATTTTTGGAGCCAAAGCGTATTCAGTTATCTAAGCCCGGATGAACACACGATGACACAAGATAATATTTTTTCAAATACAACCTCCAGGGCGAGCGATTTCGAGTTCAATGACGAAGTCGTTGAAGTTTTCGACGATATGATTGCGCGAAGCGTTCCCTACTATCATGAACAGCAGTTCATGATTCAAGAGATGGCCAAGAAGTTAACAATCCCCAATACGAATATCTACGATCTAGGCTGTTCTACGGCCACGACTCTGATTAATTTGTGCGAGGCTATCGAGCAACCAGCTCATTTTATCGGCTACGATAACTCAAAGCCAATGATCAATCGGGGGATAGTGAGAATACGGGAAAAAGGCTTTGAAGAGAAAATCGAATTGCACCAAGCAGACCTGAGCGGTGACTTATCGAAACTGCCTTTACAAAATGCCAGTTTGGTTACTATGTGTTGGACCATGCAATTTATTCGTCCAATGCAAAGAGAACGCGTGGTCAGGTGGGTCTATGATGGACTGGTAGACGGTGGTGCGTTGGCGCTAACTGAAAAAGTTCTTACAAGAAATAGCCGCATGAATCGATTTTTTATCGACCTTTACTATAACTTCAAGCAAAGGAACGGTTATTCAGAGACTGAAATTTTAAGAAAAAGAGAAGCCCTCGAGAATGTCCTTGTTCCCTATACGCTCGAGGAAAATATCGAGCTATTTAAGCGAAATGGCTTTGATACCTGCGAGACATTTTTTCAGTGGTATAACTTTGTAGGCTTTCTGTGTGTAAAAGAAAGTGCTTAATACTAATAGAGATATCCCAATAGGTTAAATGTGGCAGGTATAGATTCGGATTCGAAGCCTGGGTTGACCGCACCGCATGCTCGTGGAAACTTGACTCGTGAACCATCGAAACGGCAGATTTCAAAAAGCCTGGTGCTTAACCGAGTTCCACCTTCGTCCGGCCAGGAAAGGCTATGGTTTCTCGAGCAGTTTTCTCCCGACAGTCGAGCCTATAATCGTCCTGCCCATATTCGCTTTGACGGTCAGCTGGATGTTGGTTCGTTGGAGCAAACCTTGAATCATATTGTGAATCGTCATGAGGTCTTGAGGACTCACTTCTCTTCAAGCGATGACGGGCCTGCACAGGTGGTTCGCGTCAATTCTTCGTTGGAATTCCCCGTCGTTGATTTGAGCAACTTGAATCCAGACATTCGCGAGATAGAGGCCATGCGTCTTGCCGTGGAAGAAACACTGGAGCCATTTGACCTTGCAAGCGGGCCCCTGTTGCGGGCTAAACTGCTGCGCTTAGGTCCACAACAGCATATCTTGCTGCTGACTTTTCACCACATTGTCTTTGACGGCTGGTCCCAGTCGATCCTGTATAGAGAGATATCAACACTGTACCAGGCATACTCCCAGGGTCAGGCACCAGAACTCCCCTCGTTGCCTATACAGTATGGCGATTTTGCAGTCTGGCAGCGGCAGCGTCTCAACAGCGAAAGTCTGGATAAAGCAAAAGCCTATTGGCGGAGACAACTTAAAAACTGTCCGGATATTCTCACGTTGCCAACGGATCGCCCGCGTCCCCGAATCCAGACATTTAGTGGTGCTAGCTACCCTTTGATATTATCTGACGAGCTAACGAGTCAACTCAAGCAACTCAGTCGTCAGCGCGGTAGCACCTTGTTTATAACTCTGTTGACGGCGTTTTTCACTTTGCTTCACCGATATAGTGGGCAAACAGATATCGCCATTGGTTTTCCGGTGGCTGGTCGTCTTCATACAGAGCTCGAGCACCTCATCGGTTTTTTCATCAACACCTTGGTTTTGCGGGCGGATTTTTCCGGCTCACCTACCTTGGGCGCTTTGTTGGATCGTGTTCAGAAGCTTGCAATAGAGGCATACGCGCATCAAGAGCTTCCTTTTGAGAAACTGGTTGATGAACTCGACCTTGAACGCGATCTCAGTCGATCGCCGCTATTTCAGGTTTTTTTCCAGCTCAGAAATTACCCTAAGCAAGTCTTGAAGCTGGCCAGTTTGCAAGGGCGGCGCTTCGTTGTCGATTGCAGTGTTGAAAAGTTTGATTTATTCATTGATACGATCGAAGAGGAAACTGGTCACCTAAATTGTCTGTTTCGCTACAACGTGGATCTCTTCGACTTTAAGACTATCGTTCAATTAGCGAGTCACTTTCGTCGCGTTTTAGAGGCTATGGCAGCCAACTTGGATTGCTCGATTTCCGACTTGAATCTGCTGTCCCAAGATGAACGGAAACAGCTATTAGTAGACTGGAACGATACTCACCGCAAACGACAGTCGATCAACTGCATCCAGCAACTAATTGAACAACAAGCGGCTCGTCTCGCCGATAAGACTGCCTTGAGCTTTGAAAATCAGATGGTGACTTATCAGCAGCTCAACGAACGGGCCAACCAGTTGGCGCATTATCTTTCCGGGTTGGGTGCACAACCGGAAACTTTAATCGGTCTCCTTATGAATCCTTCGCCTGACAGGATTGTGGGCCTGCTGGCAATATTGAAAGCTGGCGCAGCATTTGTACCTCTGGATCCTGATCTGCCCAAGGATAGACTGAAGCTGATGCTTGATGGAGTGAAGATCTTAATTACTAAGATGGAGATGCTCGATCGGCTTCCAGATCATTCATCGCAAGTCGTTGATCTGGATGTCAATCCATTACCATTTCGAAACGCTAGCAGAGAAAACCCCGCTGCCATGGGGAGCCCTGAGAATCTAGCTTATGTAATCTATACCTCGGGTTCTACGGGTAAGCCAAAGGGCGTTATGATCGAGCACCAGTCATTCGTTAATCTTTTAAGTGCAATGCGTTCGCAGCTGGGGTTTTCCCAGGATGATATTGTCTTATCGATTACCAACCTGTCTTTCGATATCGGTGTGCTGGAGGTTCTGCTACCGTTATCGACCGGTGCACGACTCCAACTTATCAGCAGAGAAATTGCGACCGACGCAAGACAGCTGATGAAAGAGCTATCTCATTCCAAAGCTACACTGATGATGGGCACCCCGGCGACCTGGCGTATGTTAATTGATTCGGGCTGGCAGGGAAAAACGGGGCTGAAAATGATCGGCGGTGGAGAAGCTTTATCTTCCGAATTGGCCGCGCAGCTTCTGGCACGAGGGGAGACTCTTTGGAACATGTATGGTCCCACAGAGACGACGGTATATTCCACCGGCGCGCAGATTCGACCTGACTTCGATACCGTGACCATAGGGCGACCGATAGACAATACGCAATGTTATGTTCTCGATGCCACCAATCGGCCTGTGCCTGCAGGGGTGCCCGGCCAGTTATTTATCGGCGGATCGGGACTTGCTCGCGGTTACTGGAATCAACCGGACCTGACTACCCAATCTTTTATCGTCGATCCATTCACTGACCTACCGGGAAAACGAATATACGCAAGCGGGGATTTGGTTCGCTGGCGTCACTGGGGAGAAATCGAATTTCTCGGACGACTCGACCACCAGTTAAAAATCCGTGGCTTCCGGGTCGAGCCCGGGGAAATTGAACAAACCCTGTTGCAACATCCCGCCGTGAGAGAATGCTTAGTCATGGGCCGTGAGGATATACCAGGAGATGTACGTCTTATCGCCTATATTGTGCCGAGACAAGATTCAATGACCTCCGATATCAGCCCATCCGGCATACCTTGGGATAAATGGCAGTCGGAACAGGTATCGCAGTGGGAATCTGTTTGGAGTCAAACGTTTTCTACTCCTCCTGAATCATCGGATCCGACCTGCAACACAGCTGGGGTAGCGAGCAGTTATACTGGATTACCCCTTGCCGAGGATGAGGCACGGGATTGGGTAAACCATGCGGCCCAGCGCGTTCTCGATCTCAAGCCGGATAGAGTGCTGGATATTGGTTGCGGATTAGGTCGAACGCTTTTCCGTGTTGCCCCGCATTGCTCCACATACTGGGGATTGGATTTCTCCCAGCCGGCTCTGGACTATGTAAAACGCCATCTCAGCTTATTGGATTCGAATCCAATAGCCTCCAAACAAACTGATATTCGACTAATCCAGGCCAGCGCGGATCAACTCGAAGAGATTGCGCCAGAACAATTTGATGTCGTTATCATCAATGGCGTGGTGATGTATTTTCCAAGTATGCACTATCTTGTGGAGGTTGTTGATAAAGCTTTGCAGGTTACGGTGCCCGGTGGAAAAATATTTATTGGGGACGTGCGCAGCTTGCCTTTGCTCGAAGCCTTCCAATTATCCGTAGGATTAGAAAACGCCGAGGCTGAGGAACCCTTGAACCAGTTATGGCGGCGCGTTCAAAGGCAAACCACCGAAGAAGAAGAGCTCGTGGTCGATCCGCGTTTTTTCACGACCTTGAAGAACCACTCTCCGACGATTAGTAATATTAAGATCTTACTCAAGCGGGGCTGGGCGTTCAATGAACTCACGCGATTTCGCTATGACGTAATCATATATGTACATGGAATGACGGCTTCTCAGGGCGTAACAAACTGGCTCGACTGGAAGAAGGATGACCTGAGTATTGCTGCCATTCACCGGCATCTGATGCAAACTGAACCTCAGACTCTATCCATTCGTCAGGTGCCCAACAGCCGGGTGTTCCCGGAAGTGAATGCGTTACTGGAATTTGGTCGAGAAGCAGGAAACAAAACGGTGGAAACCTTGCGCGCCAAACTTGAGGAAACACGTGCGCAAACCATTCATCCAGAGGAGTTTTGGAGTTTGTCTGAAGAGTTGCCTTACTCTGTTGATATTACGTGGTCGGACAGCGGTGGCCCTGGATATTTTGATGTATTTTTTCACAGGCACTCCAACGAGATAGAGGGTGCTGGCCAGTATTCTGATGAAGGATCCACTGATCAACCGATCGCAGACTGGGCGCCCAACGATTATGGCAATAATCCTTTAGCGGTTAAAATGAACCGCTCATTGACCCCCGTTTTGCGCGCTCTGGCAGAACAAAAATTGCCCAATTTCATGATCCCTTCAGGATTTGTTTTTCTGAATGAGATGCCACTGACGAGTAATGGGAAAGTAGATCGAAAGGCACTTCCTGTCCCACAGGTCAACAGGGCGACTGAAGAGTCATCGCTACCTCGCAGCTCGTTAGAGCAAGTCATTGCTGGGGCCTGGTCGGAGGTGCTGCAGTTAGAACAAATAGGAGTTCACGACAATTTTTTTGAGTTAGGCGGGCATTCGCTCTCAGCAATTCAGGTGGTGAATCGACTCCGAAACAAGCTAACGGCGGAAGTACCCCTGGTTTTATTTTTTGAAGTACCTACCGTTGAGCAACTTGCAAAGCGGCTCGAAGATGATGGTATCGGCATCAGCTGAATTGATGTCATGCAAACCCAACGAATCAACTGAAACGCCTCCTGGGGCAGTTGCCGCGGTTTACCTTCTTGCCCTGAAGGATGCAGGAATATTCGAAGAGGGCGTTAGCTCAGTCAAGACTGTGGACATTTTTAACAGGATCAAAACGAGTTCCCGGTAGGGGCAGGCCCTCATCACCGTGAAGAGTTCTTTTAAAGAATATTTCAACGGTTGGGTTAGCGCCAGCGGTAGTTTCAAAATGTTGATGCTTTTTCCTGACATTTTTCCCGTCCGTCAGATCAAAATAAGTGACACGGTATGAGTCCAGATTTCTGGCCGTATTACCGAGTCGATCTGGATTGATGATATCCGAGTAGTCCAGGATGCTATCGCGTTCATTGATAGTGGCATATACCCTGCGCGCATACTTCAGACTGTTCGTCCATTGCTCATGAGGCGCGAGATCAACATCGGCGGCGTTCAGAATGATGTTGTCAAACAGCCGCGTTTCATTTGAAAAGATCGGATTTCTTATGAACTGCTCGAACATGAAGTTACCCAGGCTATGTAATATCAGATTGAAAGAAATTTCACATAACTCGTCAGGATTCTGGCACATGTAGGAACCCAGTTTTTCAAATGTCCTGTCCATGGCGACAATAGAATTTGAGGCAATCGATTGTGCGCGTTTGTACTCGCTGGTTATGAACCCGCCGGGATTAGATGGCCAGGAAAAGGATACGATACCAACACCATATCGTTTGTGTATGCTGTGGGCCTGTTCCAGGCTTTCTGTAAAAGTTTTATTGAAGCCATGGACGTAGAACACACAGTCTTTTTTGCGCCTCTGCAGGATACTGACATAGTCCTGAAATGCAGCTTGGCTCGGAATGTTTTGCAAGGTGAGTGTAGAAGGCTCCGCTATCAACTCAAGCTTCCATTTTCCGCCCCCAACCTTCTGCGCCCAGGCAAGCCGAAGTTCACTCGCGCCTTTGTCATTTACGCCTTCACCAAACAACGTGTCATCTGTAGCCGAGCTGTTGTGGATATTTCTATTTGTCACTACCAGTAATTTCATGGCAACCTCCTTTGATCTGAATAGAGTGCAAGTATTGCAAAAATACTGTTAAAGTGACAGTTTACTTAATCAAATTTAGTTGGCTTAAGCGTCCGTTCTGAAATCAAATAATTTGAACATAATCCGTAGTAAACCTGTTGCCTTAATACCGTGGAAGACCAACTAGCCAGGCAAAGTTTTTCGTTCCCGACTTCGTTTAAGCGGTTTCCGAAAGACTGCTTAGAGAAAAGCATCGTAAGCTGCTTTGAAAAACAGGTTAGATGTAATCCGGACAATCTTGCAATTAAGTATAAGGATGTTCAATTAGATTATGCTGAGTTAAATAGCACTGCAAACCGTCTCGTTGGAGGGTATTTGAATCTCGAGGTCCCACATGGACCGACCGTCATTTTGTTCGTTGAGCAGGGAGTCACACTGATAGCATCCATTCTTGCTGCACTTAAACTGGGCGTTGCATACATTCCACTGGATCGAAGGCTACCTATAGTTTTACTGAAAAAAATGATTGCGGATATACAGCCGAAAGCGATTTTTTCTGATAAGCGAAATCTCGACCTTGCACAGACGTTGGCGGAGGATTCAATCCCTGTGATGAACACAGAAGATGTGGATGACAGCCTTGCCGCTGATAATCCGGATTTGCCAGTGACCCCGGAAGCGATTGCATATATTTTCTACACATCTGGCTCTACCGGTAAACCCAAGGGCGTTGTTGATATTCATCGAAATGTTCTGCATAACGTGATGCGCTATACAAATACCTTAGGCTTTTCCGCTGAGGATCGTATGAGCCTTGTGCAGCACAGTAGCTTCAGCGGCACAGTCTCCACTATTTTTGGCGCTTTATTAAATGGTGCTTCGCTTTTTCTCTATGATTTGGCGCGCGATGGTCTATCCTCTGTCGGAGATTGGGCTAGAAGGGAAAAAATTACGATATTTCACTCGGTTCCATCAATTTTTCGCCAACTTACGCTTACTGATGAAAGTTATCCGGATCTCAGGTTGATTCGATTAGAAGGCGATTCAACCAGCTGCAAAGATATCGAAATATTTCAAAGTACCTTTGATACGAACTGTGTTTTGGTGAATGGACTTGGAGCGACCGAATGCGGCCTCGTGAGTCAGTTCTTTATCGGTAAGAATACAAAATGCTCCAAACAGATTGTGCCTGTTGGCTATGCAGTAGAAGACGTAGACGTCCGTGTTATTGACGAATCCGGTGGCGAGGTCTCTGACGAAGAAGTGGGCGAAATTGTTGTAAGAAGCCGGTACCTAGCTTTGGAATACTGGCGAAACCCCGAGCTTACAGCGGCGAAGTTTGAACTAGAGGGTTCAGGCATGCGCCTCTACCATACTGGAGATCTGGGTTTCATGAGTGCCGATGGTTGTCTTCGGCATTTAGGGCGAAAGGATTTTCAAACCAGGATACGTGGCGTTAGTGTGAACATGGCAGATGTCGAAGCTACCGTTCTTATGCTTAAGGGTGTCGAGCAGGTGTTGGTAAAACCGTATACGGATAACGGCGGTGAGCGTCATTTGGCTGCCTATATCATGTTACATCAAGGGTCAACGCTGACAGTAAGCGATATCGTCGAGTATCTTGAGCCGCTTGTCCCCGGCTACATGATTCCCTCAAAATATATTTTCGTTGATGCCTTGCCATACACACTGGATGGCAAAGTGGATCGTAGTGCATTGGCTTTTTCTACTAGCGCACGACCACTACTCAGTTCGTCATATTTGGCGCCAGAAACAGAGTTGGAGTCGTCCATGGTCTCGATATGGGCTGAAGTCCTCGAGCTGGAATTGAACCATGTTGGTATTGTAGATTCGTTCTTTGATCTTGGAGGCGATTCACTACGTGCCAGTCAAGCTGTTATTCGATTTTCTGAGCGCCTGGGAATCGAAATTAACATTATATCGATGTTTGAACACAGGACTATACGAAGCTTGATCAAATCTCTCGGCAATGATCCGCTTCGGGAGTCAGATCGATTCGATCATGTTTCGAAGCGCGCCGCAAAACAAAGAGTCGCATTGGCAAGATTTAAACGGAGAGACTGATTAACGGCATGTCCACTAAAGAAAGTATCCGGCCACAACACTGTATTGCCATTATAGGCATGGCAGGCCGTTTCCCCGGTGCTGAAAACATAGATGAATTTTGGCGCAACCTGCGAGCGGGTAAAGAGGGCATCCGTCATTTCAGCGATCACGAGTTGAGGTGGAAAGATGCTGATCTTAATGATGCCAATTTTATTAAAGCACGTGGTGTAATCGAAGGCATCGAGTATTTTGATGCGGAATTTTTCGGCATACCTCCACGACAGGCTGAGATTCTCGATCCGCAACATCGCATTTGGTTGGAGTGTGTTCACGAGGCCCTGGAGGACGCTGGTCTTTGCGGAAAGACGGCTGATACGGTGGTCGGTGTGTTTGCCGGGGCCCGTGAAAGTACGTACGTTCTCAATAATCTCTGTATCGATAGAGAATCACAGGAACGTTTGTTAGCAACTGCAGACCCAGATGCACATCAAATATTCCTGAATAACGACAGAGATTCGGTCACCGCAAGAACATCGTATCTATTTGACTTCACTGGACCAAGTGTCGGTGTGCAGAGTGCGTGTTCCACTTCATTGGTGGCCGTGGCGCAAGCTTGCTGGAGTTTAGCGAGCTATCAAAGTGATGTTTGCATAGCTGGCGGTGTCTGTATAACCCTGCCAACATTGCGTGGATACTATTATCAGGAGGATGGTATCTATTCGCCAGATGGCCACTGCCGAACATTCGATGCTCGCGCGCAAGGCACGGTTTTTGGTGACGGGGTAGGTGTTGTGGTTTTGAAGCGACTGGATGATGCACTGCAGGATGGTGATCGAGTAGATGCAATCATAAGAGGTTGGTCAGTTAATAACGATGGGCGAGAGAAAGCCAGTTTTTCTGCCCCTAGTGTCAATGGCCAAGCGGAAGTCATCGCACTCGCGCAAACAATGGCAGCGGTTGAGCCTGCGCAAATTAGTTATGTTGAAGCCCATGGAACCGGTACTCAAGTAGGCGATCCAATTGAAGTTGCGGGACTAAGTAAGGCTTTTTTCCGGCAAACAAATCAGCGGCAGTTTTGTGGTCTGGGTTCGGTAAAAACCAACATTGGACATCTGGATACCGCTGCTGGGATAGCCGGTCTTATTAAAACAGTTCTGGCGTTGAAGAACCGCGAGATTCCGCCTAGCTTACATTTTGAGAACCCGAATCCTAATATCGATTTCCCAAACAGTCCTTTCTACGTCGTAGATAAGCTAAAACCATGGCACGGTGACAAAGAGCCACGCATGGCTGGAGTCAGCGCATTGGGTGTGGGTGGAACCAATTGCCACGTCGTTCTTGAGCAAGCTGAAGAGTCTGAACCGACTGCCTGTGGGTGTGAGCGTGCTGTGGTATTGACACTTTCGGCTAAAACTGAGCAGGCACTCACTGATTTAAAGTCTCAATACACACAGTTTCTGTCGCAGGAGGAGTCTTCGCAAATAGCTGATATTGCAATGACCACAAATCTACGTCGAAAACACTACAGGTGGCGCTTTGCCGCTGCAGCCAGATCATCGACAGAAATGATAGATAAGCTGGATGGTAACAAATCCTTACAGGCTAACATCCATGAAAGTGATTCTAATGCAGGGGTAGGATTTCTGTTTACTGGGCAGGGCGTGCAGTATGCCCAGATGGGCCGGGAACTTTATGACGCTGAACCGACCTTTCGTCAAGCATTTGATCGATGTGACGAATTGCTCAGACCCCATATTGGAGCATCTTTGCGCAATATACTCTATCCGGATAATAAGGCTGACGTGCTGCCGGGTCTCAACGAATATACGCAGCCAGCGCTGTTTGGCGTGGAGTACGCTCTGGCGGAACTATGGCGCTCATGGGGAATACGGCCGGCCTGGGTAATGGGCCACAGCTTGGGCGAATATGTAGCGGCTTGCGTCTCAGGGGTCTTTAGTCTTGAAGACAGTCTGCGACTTGTCGCTGAGCGCGGTCGCTTAATGAATACGTTGACTCTGACTGGACGAATGGTGTCTGTGTTCGCTGACCCCGAACGTGTTATCGCTGCTATCGAATCGTTTAATCAGAGCGTGTCCATTGCCGCGGTGAATGGACCGAAGCACGTGGTCATCTCCGGGCCTGAAGAGTTTTTAAATACCATTACGAAAAAATTTATAGAAGAAGATGTCCTTTGTCGTGACCTCAAAACGTCTCATGCGTTTCATTCTCCATTAGTCGAGCCGATATTGACGTCATTGGGCAGATTTATAGAGAAGCTGCCAGCACAAAGTCCCAGAGTGAAATTCATTAGCACCCTGACTGGGGGTATAGTGACCAATGAACTTACTACTGCAGAATACTGGCGAAAACATTCTCGCGAAACTGTGCGTTTCATGGACGGCGTGACCACTATGTCGAAACTTGGATGTAAAGTCTTCGTTGAGATTGGCCCTGAAACAGTGCTCACCAGATTTGGGCGAGATACCCTTTCCGATAAAGAAATATGTTGGATCTCGAGCATGCGACGCAATGAGTCAAATTGGCAAAGTCTTGTTTCTTCGGTGGGTGAACTCTATGTTAGGGGCTTAAATATAGACTGGCTAGCGTTTAATGGAAATCGTCGTTGTAAACCCCATAGACTACCTGCATATCCTTTTCAGCGCCGACGATTCTGGATAGATAGCGGACCGGATAGAGCCTTTGATTATATTTCTTCGATTCATCGAGCTGATCGAACAGTTAATCCAATATTGGGTCACCAGCTGCGATTACCTGGTTCCAATGAAATTCGTTTTGAGACTAAATATAGTAAATTCTCGCCAAACTATTTGGCGGATCACCGGTTATTCGACACACTTGTTGTTCCAGGCGCCTCACATGTTGCCATGCTTCCGCAAGCGGCGGAAACAATTTATGAGAAAGGGTCTTGTAAGTTCGAAGAGATAGTTTTTCTGAGACCGATGTATCTCGATGAGAATTCGGCAAGAAGTGTGCAACTGGTTTTTTCACCCGAAAGCCAAGACAACCATAGAACCATACAACTCCTAAGTGCCACTGCTGAGAAAACAACGCCGAAAGATACTGCTTGGTCACTCCATTTGACAGGTCGAAGCCAGGCTTTATCTGATATCGATGCAAAAAAGCGCGGAAATACGATGGATATTAAAAAAATCCAAAATCACGCGTCGCAGATCCTTAGTGGTGACGAGTTTTACACCAGTGTCTGGGGCAATGCAGCAGGAACAGGGAAGGTTTTCCGGTGGATCGATAAAATATGGAAAGGCGATGGGGTGGCGCTGGCTCGAACCCGTATCCCTGAAGACGCTAATGACAAACATTACTATCGGATTCACCCAGGGCTGATTGAAGCTGCTTTTCAAGTACTGCATTGTTGTAAAACGTTTGAAACATCAGAAACGGTCACAAAGGGCGGTGTGATTTATGTCCCCTTTTCAATCGCCGAGTTCTTCTGCTATCCAGTAGACAGTGAGATTGGTGAAATCTGGTGCTATGCAACGCTTCGTAAGTTCGATGTTGACAATGTGTTTGCCGATCTTTGCCTTTCAGACGGAGGCGGTCGGGTAATTGCAAAAATGGTTCGTCTGTGCCTGCGAAAACTCACGCGGGAGAAGGTTACCAAGAGAGCTTCGAAAGGTCCTCATGTAATTGAGTTACGAGATCAAACCAAGACTCCGAATCTAGAAAAAACAGCCGCGGAAAGGAGATTAGGAGACCTGAGCGCGAGTCTTATAGATGCTAAAGCGGAGGAACGAGTACCTATGCTTCTAATGTATTTCCGGGAACAATGGAAGCAAGTCTCAGGCTTTTCTGAGTCAGAATTCAAATTCGATTCGTGTCTGCTGGATCTCGGATTTGACTCTCTTATGGCTGTCATGCTCGCAAATAGAATTAAGACCGCTCTGGGTGTCACGTTGTCCCTAGACGCATTGCTTTCTGATTTATCCATCGAGGCACTTAGTGCTGAGTTATATCAGCTCTGGCTCGATAAAAATGAGCAAGCGTGACTCAAATATTAACTATATTAAGCCTTGGTATTTTCAGCATCGTTAGTGTGGAAACTTATTTGAATTAATTTTTAAGATAAAGGACCCAGGGTGTTCGTTGATATTCTTAAGTTGTTGCGTTGAATAAATCGGCGCACGCGGGCTTGATTATGTAGTAAAAGCAGATGGTTTATACTTTCTGCTCGGTATGTGCGTCAGAGATTATTTCTTAATATGTCCGATCCAGATTCAGCTTATCAACAACGCAAAAAGAGAGTCTCGGAAGCCTGTAAAAAGGTGGACGGCGAATCCGGATTACCAAGAGCTCAAGCTCAAACCTGTTTCGATACCGACGCCAGGCAGAAGAAAATCAGACCGTAGTTTCTTTGTCTGAGTTTAATCATCTGTTGTCCACTGATAAACAGGAAAAGCTCCTTGATACGGAAGCGCTGATCACTTTCGAACAGCTTGTTTCCCACACACTGAAACATGGATTTCTCCCCACAGTCGCACCGGAACTGAAACACATTACCCTTGCCGGTGCCACAGCCGGCATCGGTATTGAGTCCAGCTGTTTTCGCTATGGGTTTGTTCACGATGGGGTGCTGGAGGTCGACGTGCTGTTGCCGGACGGGCGAATCTTGACTTGTCGGGAGAATAACGAATACGCAGACTTGTTTTACGGTATGGCCAATTCTTATGGGACGCTGGGATATGTCCTGCGCGCAAAGATCAAACTGATTCCCTCCAAATCCTTTGTCCAGATCGACAACCATCGATATGATTCTGTTCTCTAATTAACTGGATGCAATGGAACAGGCAACCAACGACTCTGACAACGATTTTGTTGAAGGATTGTTTTACTCGGACAAGGAATTCTATCTAAGTACCGGGCGCATGACCGACCACGCTCCGAAAACCGAGGATATCTATCGCGACAACATCTTTTATAAAATGTTGTGGCAGTATACTCGCTTCTATCTGTCAACCTTCGATTACATCTTTCGATATGATCCGGACTGGTTCTGGAACTTACCAGAAGGTGGCTTTTATACCCTGTTCAGACGTTTTGCACCACGCACTATGAGGAACTCGGGATTCTATAGAAAATATATCGGCGCAAAGCATCGGCTGCGCAATCTGCTCGGCATCAAGGTTGAAACTGACCAGGAACAACTCATTCAGGATTGGGAGCTACCATGGGAGCGCGCGGTGGAATATTACGCAATATGCCCTTGATCATGTCGATCAGCACGGTCAACCCTGGATCGGTGCACCGATTCGAACGCCGCATAGCACTGCAAATTATCCGGTACGGCCAGACACCCTTTATTTCAATGTTGGAACTTACTGCCACACCCGTAAACCAAAACAAGACATTGATTTTTACTACACACGGATTCTCGATCAGAAGTGCTTCGACTTCGGCGGCATCAAGATGCTTTGTTCATCGAGCTTTGTGGGGCGGGAGGATTTCGATCGGATCTACAATGGTCGGGGATATAAAAAGCTAAAACAGAGATATGACCCGGAGTATCGTTTTGGTGATTTGTATCAGAAGTGTGTGTTGCAAACGTAAATAATTTTAGAGCAGGATAAAATCTCAGGTATCAGATAATTCTGACAGGGGATTGGTGTACTTTCCCACCATATTTGCCGTACCTAAACCATAGTACTGGAACATTTCTAATATATTTGCACGTGTGATAGGGATCAACGAAAAACCCTCTTTCAAAAAATAGGCAGTGCAGTGATATTCGCCACTGTCCACAGGATAGGGCCCCACCCATCCCTTTTCAGTTTCACTGGTTTCACCTTCTTCCAGTAAATCGCCCTCCGGGGTCAGCAATGCCGTGTAATGCGTCCAACCGGGCCTGATACCGTCTACAGGTTCCCCATCGAGCACATCGTGCACCACCAGTGCGATGATATGAGTTCCAATTGGAATGTTGGAAAAGGTAAAGTTGGGTTGCCTGTTTTCGGGCCGGAGGCGCCCTGTGGGTTGTATGTTGGCTTCTTTGGCGGCGGTGTACACTATTGGTATATCCCCGCCATCCTTCCATCCATCACATTGAATTCCTGGCGCTTTACTCATATTGCATCGAATCGGGAGTGACTAATAATTGATCAACTCAGGCTGGACCATGGGCATAGGGCTCACCTTCATCCCATTCGTGACAGACATTGAGACCATCTTAACTGAAATATCGGATTTTCTATGAAATTGGTTTTAGGGTGTAAAAACACTCCCATCGAGCACACACCTGACTATTAATAAATTTGGTTAGCAAACAGTTTGTTTACCTTATCACCGCCCATAAACTGTGCTGTGGGCGGTCACTTTGATGCCGTTCTGGGTGGGGGCAACCATCCTATTAGCCTTGAGTATCTCGATCCGTTTGGACTTTACTGTTGAACCTCGGCCTTCCTAAATTTGTCCGATTTCTCAATACCTCACCGCTGGTTTATAACCCGAGGGCCTTACTCAATAGTTGCCTGAGTTGATCGCGGCTCGCCGGGTCCATCAGGTTAAGTGCCGGTAGACCGGATAATTTTTTCACCAGCGCGATCGCGGCATCAGTATTGGCCGCGCCGCCCGATACCAGGTCAGGCTCTCTTTGAAATGCTTTCTGCACGCCGACTACAGCGTAGGGGTCCTGCGCACAAAGCAGCTTGAACTTGACGTTATCTCGAATCATTTCCTTGGCGATTGCACCGTTGTAAGGCTCAAGCGGCGAAGCACCGGCCTCGGCTACCACTACATCGGGCTTTTCCCGAGCAATCAGGGACAACAGGTATGGCAGAGCCTCCCGGTAGGTTGCTTCATCCACCGCCGAGGAAGGCAGCCCGGCATCTACGAAGTCGAAGACTGCGCTGGCACCGGCGTCGCCGAAACTGAGCATGTCGCGGTAACGCGCCGCGCCAGTTAGTTTAGTGCCGACGACGTTAAGCCCCATCTCAGACAGCAGGTGTACAATGATACGCCCGGACATGGTTTTTCCAGATGACATTGAAGTGCCAACGATCAGGACGATCGGTATATCAAAATCAATAATTTCTATTTCCGGCAGGCTGCCACGCATGGTCACCTTTTCATCGTTGCGCATGACATGACCCACGTAACGCAAGGGCATGGGTGCCCCAATGAAGGGTGACAACGATGTATTCTTGCCAAACAATCCGGCAGCAGTCAGAGACTCAAATTCACCCGAGTCGTCTATGGATCGCCAGTCACCGACAGCTTCGAGCGTCGCGGCCCGCGTGCCCCAGGCGCCCACCACGAGATCATCTTCCAAGACTTCAATCATACGCCCGCCGGGCAGTTCGAGGGCACTCAGGTGACCCCGGGTATCGAGCACTTTTCCGACCACATAATCACCCGTGCCCCAATGCTCTCGCGCCAGCGTTGATGTGGTGAAGTTATCGTGGGTCAGGTCGGAAATGCGGGTTACCGATGCAAGAAATGGTCGAATCATGATTTAACTCCTCAGGCCAGTTGTTCAGTGGCAGCGCCAGTAGTCGCCGTTTCACTTAGAGGGAACGAGTCCCGTGGACGAACGCTGCATATTTCCAGCCGCAGCGTGAACTGCTTGTTGCTTCGTCCCTTAACTCTTGTTAATTTGAATCCAAACGTAGGTTTTATTCAAGCCCCCCGGCGGTATAATCAATAATACGGTGGATTCAGTTAGTTTATTTTAGCGTAACATGGATCGTCCAGCTGTATCGGGGGACACGATACTGTTCCATCTAAGCAATACACGCACCAATCTCCGGCGTAAACCAGCGCAGCACTACTTAATAATGTAAGCCGATCATTCCTCAATCATTTCCTTTTTCCTTTTAAATTCTTCTTCGCTGATTTCCCCGTTCGCAAATCGTTTCTTCAGTATTTCAATCGCCGACTCATTGCGATTTGGAGTATTGTCACTTCTGCTGCTTGCACGCATAAGTAAAACTACCGCAACAATGATCGCGATCCAGATGATCCACATAAATCCATGACCATATCCAAAACCGTGCCATTCCCACATCACTGCCTCCTATAAAAGTTAGCTTTCAAGCGTGTTTAATTTCCTCAGACTGATCAATACAATCAATTTGTCTTCCACTCGGTTTGATCGCCATTTAGTGTCGAGAAAACAACGCGGTTCTCTGGTCTTTATCAAATTGCAATACGTCGTAGTCTTTGGGTTCGATGCTGTTCATTCCTGGAGACATCGACGGCATGCCGGGTGCGGTCAGGCCGAGAATTTCAGGTTTTTCTTCTAATAGCCGTCGAATATCTGACACCGGTACATGTCCCTCTATCAAATAGTCTCCAATTTTTGCGGTGTGGCAGGAATGTAGTGACGGATCGGTAATTCCCAATTCCTGTCTGATTGGATTCAAATCTGCTGTCTCATGTGTCGTAACATCAAACCCATTGTCCTCCATGTATTCAACCCAGCCTTTGCAGCACCCACAGTAGGGCGATTTCCATACGGTAACCGGAATTTCTTCCGCAAGGGCTACGACACTATTTACGAGACTCAACAATAAGCCGACAATGATGAAACGCAGAATTTTTTTGTGGTAATGATTCATTGGGTTAATTTATAAAAGGATTGTTAAATTGTTCATTGAAGTTTGCTATGTTACCTCAATCTGCCCCCGGTACATTTGCATCTGGCAATGGAATGCATATCGACCCGGTTCCAAAGCAGGTAGGTTGATTTGTTGAGCTTGGTTCAGCGTCAGCGTCGAGCTGATCTCCAGGTCGGGAAACAGCACCTGATCCGCGCAGTGCGAAGGGTCCTTGCGCAGAAAATTCATGGTAAACGCTTTATGAGCAGGTACGATGACATGAGAAGGAGTGTAAATACCATTTTCGACCAATATCTCAAGATCGTTACCTCCTATGGCTTCTTGTTTGGGCTGATACAGCCAAAACCACCAGACAATGGCGGCGATTAACGCAATACCTGCACCATTTATGATGATCGATTCCATTGATCCGATCAGTGCTCACCTGGCTTGAACAAGCGCAATCGATTGGCGTTCGACACCACTGTCAGTGAGGAGAATGCCATTGCTGCGCCTGCAACGACAGGGCTTAATAAGATCCCGAAGAATGGGTACAGTAACCCCGCCGCGATCGGCACTCCCGCTGTGTTATAGATAAAGGCGCCAAACAGGTTCTGTTTGATGTTTCGCAGTGTTGCTTTGCTGACTGCAATCGCGTCGGCAAGGCCGTGTAAAGAGCCGCGCATAAGCGTAATGTCCGCACTTTCAATGGCAACATCGGTTCCTGTGCCAATGGCAAATCCCACATCTGCCATGGCCAGCGCGGGTGCATCATTGATGCCGTCACCTGTCATGCCGACGATCTCTCCCGATGCCTGTAACTCGGTTATTTTCTTTGCCTTGTCTTGTGGAAGCACTTCGGCAAAAAACTCGTTGACACCTGCCCGCATGGCCACCGCGGCAGCGGTTGCCTGATTATCCCCGGTCAGCATCACCACGCGAACGCCGCCTCGCTTCAACCGATTGATCGCTTGAATTGAATCCTCTTTTATCGGATCGTCCACTGCAATGATGGCTATCAGTTCACCGTTCGCCGCAAGGAACATCGGTGTGCGAGCCTCCGAAGCCAGTGATTCCGCTTTGGCAAGGTGTTTGTCGATCACCACGTTGCGTTCATGCATGAGTTTTTCATTGCCAAACAGTAACGATATTCCATCCTGATTCTGGCCCTCGACACCGTGTCCGGCGATGGCCTGAAAGTTCTGGACGTTTTGCCAGCGTATATCTTTAGCTCTCGCTGACTCCAGGATTGAAAGAGCTAGAGGGTGTTCCGAGCCGGACTCAAGTGCTGCCGCGAACTGCAATACTTCTGCTTCACTGTAATCTGAAGTAAGCACGATATCGGTAACACTCGGCGTTCCCTCGGTAATAGTGCCGGTTTTATCCAGGACCATGGTGGTGATTTTGGACGCTGTCTGCAGTGCTTCTCCGTTGCGGATCAGCACTCCTGATTCAGCGGCTTTGCCTACGCCCACCATCACCGACATGGGAGTTGCCAGACCGAGCGCACACGGACAGGCGATAATAAGCACGGTAGTAGCGCTCACCATTGCGAAAGCTAATGCCGGCGCGGGACCAAAGTTTAACCACGCCAGTGCGCTCACGACGGCGATAATCATGATAGCTGGTACAAAGTAGGCGGAAATCACATCGGCCAGCCGACCGATGGGAGGTTTAGAGTTCTGTGCGCGCTTCACCATATTGATGATTTGCGCGAGTGCTGTATGTTTACCTACTCTTGTTGCCTTGAAGACGACTGTCCCCGATTTGTTGATGGTTCCTGCGGCCAGCTCATCACCAATAGCTTTCTCTACCGGCATCGGCTCTCCGGTCAACATCGACTCATCCACAGCGGAAGTTCCTTCAACCACTTCACCATCCACTGGAATTTTCTCTCCGGGACGAACTCTCACTAAGTCACTAATTTGGACCTCAGCAATCGGAATATCGACCTCTAGTTGGCCACGCATAACCCGCGCTGTTTTCGGTTGAAGACCAATCAATCTTTTTATCGCTTCGGAGGTTTTACCTCGGGCGCGGGATTCGAGTGCTAAGCCAAGGCTAATCAACCCGATAATCATGGTGGTGGCCTCAAAATAAACATGACGTGCCATCTCCGGAAGCAACGTCGGAAATAAGACCACAACCATAGAATATAACCATGCAGTACCCGTACCGAGTGCAATTAAGGTATCCATATTTGCCGAATGATTGATCAGTGACTTCCATGCCCCGACGAAGAAGTGTCTGCCAGGAAACAACATCACGCCGAGAGTCAGAATTCCAACCACTAACCATGCGATGCGCCTTGGGCCTGTAGAGACCGACATATCGCCACCCAGTACTCCAAACAACATGAGCGGCACTCCAACGGAAAGGGCAAGTACCGTATTGCGGATTAAGAGCCGATAATATGCCTGATCGGCTTTCTCTTTTTCATCCTGTGCCTCTAATCCATCTTCATTTACAATGGCCCCGGCGCCGTATCCGGCGCTCTTAATCGCTGCGATCAAGGTGCACTGCGGGGCGCTACCGGTGATTGTGACCGTGCGCTGGGCAAAATTCATTTCGGCCTGGTCAACACCCGGCACATTTTTCAGAGCAGTTTCGATCTTGGTCACGCAACTCGCACATCCAGCGCCTGAAACCGCTAATTCCTGGAGTTTCTCAACACTTGGATGCTGAATGGTTTGCGCGTTTTTTTGCAGAATGATGTCCATCAACTATTAGATGGTGTTTATAAATAAAGAAACAATAATTCTTAATGCTCTGCGAATAAAGAGATGAGAATAGGGCAGTCTTTCGCGCTTTCCATGGCACCATCGCAGTGCGATGAGATAGCATCCAATCGTTTCTTTAGTTTCTGTAGATCGCGAATTTTTTCGGATATTTCCTGGATATGTGCTTCAGTTAAATCTTTGACTTCTGCTCGCGTGTGCTGTTTGGGTCTGTCAGACAAATTAAGTAAATCGCGCACACGCTGCGCTGAAAAACCTAGTTCTCTCGCGCGTTGAATAAATCTAAGGCGACTGACATGTTCCTGATCGTACATTCTGTAGCCCGATTCGGAGCGAGGGGGGTCGGGTAGAAGACCAATCCGCTCATAGTAACGTATCGTTTCCGCATTACATCCGCTCTGTTCTGAAAGTTTTCCTCTTGTAATCATCGTTGAAAGTTCTAAGAATTATTGCGTTGAAGCCAGGCCTGATAGATTTCGTCTGGCCATAGCGAAGTGAGCCAAATAATGATGGAGAAAATTTCATCATTTGATAGCTTGTCTTTCCATGGCGGCATGTTTCCACCAATTGACAGTGTCCCGTTACGGATCGTGTGCGCCAATCCTTTAATGGGATGGTGCCAGGTATGTGCGGTGCCGTTTAGTGGCGGCGGGGGCAATTTCCCATCTTCTCCACGCTGTTGCCAGTTTTTAACGGTACCCTCCGCGGCCTGACCATGACAGCTTGCGCAATTCTTTTGAAACAAGTACTGACCGTTTTCGAGCATACCCGGATCATAGCCTCGATCCTGAGCGCCCGAGAGTGCCGGAATGAGAGCAGTTGTGGTCAAAAACAAAGCTAGCAGTTTAAACTTAACACCAGGAAACAAGGATAAACTTGATTTGTGATTCACGGGATTCAGCTGACTCGAAAAGGTTTCATGGTTGATGCAACGGGATGGAGACCAGTTTTGGAGTCACCTCCAGTTTCAATACTAGATTGTCAGTATAATAGTAAACCTTGTAGTTAGTACAGAGTCAAGAGTGGGAAGGCAGAAATTGACAATTTTAACGTGTTAATGATCATGCGTTATCGACTTAATATCATTAGATTTTAGAGGGCATGACAATATGAGTGGTTACTGGATTGTGTGTGGTTCATCAATTAAAGATGAAGATGCGCTTAAAGAATACGGCCAACTATGGATTCCGATTGGAGAACGCTATGGCGCGGAAGTTATTGCAGGTGGAGGAGAGATCGATACCAGGAAAGGGTCACATTATCCGAGACAGCTGGTGGTTCGATTTCCAACGTATCAGGATGCAGTGGCGTGTTATGAGGATCCTGAATATCAGGTCGCGATGGTTGCTGCAAACAAAGCCTACGATCGAGAGTTGTCGATTGTTGAGGGCTAGATCCTATAATCTAGACCCTACAATTATGACGGATTGGAGCACTTCAAGTTTGAATCACTCCAATCCGTTGAGGCATGCGTAAGGTGAAACTGACCTAGGGCAGGTAGCCCGCTATTCGTCTGTGATTAGATTTTTTCTGTTCCATCCGATGCAGAAAACGGCGTCGAATCACGTGCCCTCCGATCTTGCTGAGTAACAGACCGATTGCGAGAGAAGCGGTGTAAACGAGAACGATTGAGCCGTATACCGTCATAGAGTCTTGCCCGTTCAAGTTTAATTTGACGAAACCGAGCACAACAATAGAGATCCACGAAATGCCGGATATTGCACCGATGGCGATCATAATATCCTGTTGAATATTAGTGAGTCCGCCAAATATTGATACACCGATTCTCTTTGCAGCCATTGGCATTGCGACATTGCTGATAAGCAGCAAATTTACACTGATCACTGCGGTTATCGTGATCTTTGCCCAGAAGACCGGATCGGTCAAGGATTCCGGTCTAACGTTAGCCAGGTACGAAATATAGATGAGGCTGGTAGACCAAAGCAGGGCTGTGGCAAAAGTACAGGCCTTAACGGCGTGTCTGAAACTCAGGTAGATACGTCGGGTCACCACACCAGTGTTGCATAATTTGGACAAGACCGTATCGAAGTAGTATGCCGCGCATATACCGAAGATCGTGCCAACCAAGTGAGCAAGCAGAATGGCGTCGCCGAATTCCATAGTATTCACTAAATATTCCATAGTGTCCCCCAGATAATTTATAGCAGAACTCGTTATCAATAAGGTGTCGAGTAATGATCATTAGACACCTCCCCGATTATCCGGCCATAAAAAACCGGATTGCGTTAAACACAATCCGGCTGACGCTACTTCGTTCGCTACTATTTAGTTTTGTAGTACCCCCCCAACACACCTCCGATTACCGTCTTTATAGTAGGGACAGACATCGTAGGCCCGCTAGACAGGTTAACCGCGCAAATTCATATTACGCAAACTAAGGAGCAGTTGCAACTTCCCGTAGATCTGAGTAAACGCAAAGGTCCAAATGAATCGAATTTGAACTGTTATATTCGTTCATATACAACAATTGGTGACAACTTGCTGCATTTTAATCAAAATATATTGCCAAAGTAGCGCCTAGTAACCGTATGGAAATGCTGCCGAAATTAAAAATTATTACTTTTATTGGGGTGGTTCGAATTAAGCCTGGCGACTTTGTCAATTGGGCTATAGTTTGTAGGCACTTAGTTGTGTCTAACTCAAGCAGTTTGTTAGGTAATTTTTATTGCCCGGTGTCGTCTGGACTCATTCCGGGCAACTTCGGCTGGGCCCTGCCTGTTTGCCTGGTTTCGCGATAAAGAATATAGAGTCCACTGGCAATCACAATGCTGGCACCAAACAGGGTAAGTGAATCCGGTAGTTCGCGCCAAATCAGGAAACCGAGCAGTGTTGCCCAGATAAGAGCGGTATATTCAAATGGTGAAACTGTCGCGACAGGCGCCAGTCGAAATGCATTAGTCAGGCAGAGGATGCCTACACTGCCAAACGTTCCCGCTATGGCGAATAACCCAAATTCAGCTAGGCTTGGTGTCACCCAGAACAAAGGCGCGAATATTGTTCCCGTGAGCGCCATACCGAACTGCGGATAAAACATGAGTGCTGCGGTAGTCTCCGTAGACTTAAGAGCGCGGGTGGTGATCATTAAAAATGCGTAGACGGTGGTGCTACCAAGTGCTACCACAGATGCCCATTGAAAAACTCCCGCGCCCGGTCTAAGAATGACCAACACGCCAATAAAACCGACCATGATCGCTGACCAACGATGAAAACCAACGGCTTCTTTCAATAACGGTACCGAAAGTGCGGCAATTATTATCGGCGCAGCAAAGGTAATGGCAATCGCATCAACTAATTTCATCTGGGACAGCACCCAGAAAAAACTAAAGCTCAACGCTAGTACCAGCAGGTATCTCAATCCATGGGCCGCTGGCCGCTTGGTTTTTAATGCGGAAGCTCCTCCTTCCAAATGGACCAGAACAAACAGCACAGGTAATCCAAACCAGCTCCTTAAGGCCACAATCTGGGTGACCGAAAAACCCGACGTTAACCACTTGATCGCTGCATCCATCACAGCAAACGATGCCACTCCAGCAATCATCAGAAGTATACCCAGGGTAGGGCGATCTGTGTTGTGATGGAGGGCGGTCATGCAATCGGACGGATCAGTAAAAGCGGGGTATTGTAGTCGCTGGGCACATGGGATGTTGGGGAAAATTGCAGAACTGCGGTTCACTTCTGCTTGCCGAACAGATCGAGTTGCTATAGAGATTAAATCTGATTGTTACCGATAATATGAGAAACTTTAATGATATGAATGTTGCCGGTGTAGAAATGTACCATCCGAGATGCTGCAATGATTAGTCGTGCATCATGTGGTAATGGGTCAGGCCCGGGGGGTATATATTTTCTTTGCAGACTTGAAGTGGTCATGGGTAATTGTGTCGGGTTACTTCGCAAGCATAGCCGCGCATTTTTATATTAACTCGGCAACATTTGCCTGACCCAGAGATTCACTTGATCCAGAGATTCAGATGAATATTTTCACGGCGTGCGGAGTCAGTTGCTCATTGAGCTAACTGCCAGACACTGAATTGTCAAAAGATAGGACCTGATCAAATTCTTCGGCGAATCGTTTGTCACTAAATATCCAAATCATATTTTTACCGTCGCGCAACTTCTTGACGTTTGTAAAAATCCGTTTCTGTGATTCGAAGTTTAAGGCAGACAAGGGCTCTTCGATAATCAGTACGTCAGGATTTTTAATCAACGCTCGAGCCAATAGTAGTTTCTGTCTAAATGTTTGCGGTAAATTTGAACCAGCTTCTCCACAATGAAACTGCAAACCCCGATTCAGAATAACCTTTCCCAGTCCAAGCGTGCTCAACACCTGATTTAGCCGCTGATGTATTCGGTCTTGCAGATGTCTTTTATCGTAAGCAATTTTTCCAAAAAGTAAATTTGCCCGTACATTCATGCCTGATTGATAGCCATCCTTATCTATAAATTGGATTATGTCGTTATCGTATCCAAGTTCTTCCATAATCAATTTGCGTACCGCAACAATCTGGCCTTGAATTTCAGATGTGATTAAACTCAGACGGTGTTGGGCAGGAGATATTCGCAAAGCGACCGAAATTAATAATTTGCTATCGCGCTCGCTGAAACTCTGGGTTCCTGAGCTGTCTATTTTCTCGATAAGTTCTTGGTATTTGCTTAATTTTGATGCTTCAATAAAGCTGTAACGGGTAAAGAAATCGCTATCCGTATCGACATTCTCAAACAGTTCGATCATCAATCGTGCCGCTTCGAGACCGACATAGATTAAGTCTTTGTTCAATTCAGTTGTCGACAGAATATCCTGCACTTCTTGAGCAAAGGCAAGATCCTCAAGGTCCGCAGCTAGGTCGTAGGGAGTGCCGAACAGCAGGTTTTCCGCAACGGTCAAATTTTGACTGTAGACAGTTGTTTCGAAAGTCTCGATTAATTTTCCATCATCCAGGTCTCGAATCGCATTCCTAACTTCAGTCCGTGCGTCCACGATCTCTTTCATCAGCTCCTGATCTGATTTTCCCTTGAGATATAAGCGTTGGGCTAATCCCATTATGTCCTGGTCCAATTCAACCGCATTGATAACCTCATCTTTAAAGACCTCGAACTCCTCTTGTGTTTGCGTCCCGACAGTATGAAAGTCGACCCAGGAGGTTCTTACATTATGAATAGAGTTTCCAGATCTTGTTGCCTCCACTAGCTCTGGTTCAGGCAGTTCCAGAGCCATGCCTCCCTCGACTGGTCGATGCTTGAGTCCATATAGGAGATTGTCCTTTACAGAGACATTGAGAAGTTTAGAATTGGGCGAACAGTAACCAATGTTCTTGCCTAGCGCCGCCTCTGGAAGATCCTTGACATCATAGTCATCGAATCGAAGATCGCCCAGAACGGGTGGGTCCAGGCCGGACAATAAAAGTCCTACTTCCTTTCCGGTTTCCCCTTCGGCGCATAATAATCCAGTGTGCTCCGGGACCGATAAATTGAAATTAATTCCTTCAAGCTTGCTATGATGATGCTCTGCTGAAAGAGATATATTGTTTCCCGATACGGATTTAGAAAATCGAGGACCGGTCACATCTATCCCAAGGTGAAGCTCTTCATTCCGTATGTTCTCTGGCTCAAACTGTTTAATTATTTGCGCATATTTGACTCGAGTGTCTTCGGCAATCTGATAAAACTTGAGCAATTCCTTCCATGGCGGCCCGATGTCTTTGTATGCTGCCAGCACTGCAACTAGTGCGCCCAGTGTCAGCCTGCCCTGAAGAACTAAATACCCACCTATGCTAAAAAAGAAAAATGGTGTCAACTGTCCAAGAAAATTGTTCAGGAACTTGATAAAAAATTTACGTCTGTATATTTCGTATCTGATCCTAAATATTTTTCCGAGCCGGTAGCTGATATCTGCGCGTTCGAGGTATCCGGTATCGTTTGCCCTGATATCCACGGCACTGCTAACGGTCTCACCAACTCTATACGCGAGTTTTCGAACTGACTTGACGCGTTGCCGGGACAGTTTGTTAATCTTGCGTTGCAGTTTCGGAATCAAATAGGCTTGAGGTGGATATAGTGCTATCGCGGCTAATCCCAGCCATATATCCTGAACGAAAATAAAGCCCACGTACGTTAGAAGTAGCCCGCCCTCAAAGGCTGGCAACGCAATTGAATCGCCAATAAATCCCCCAAGAGGTTCGCTTTCAGAGGTGATCATTGGTATCAGTTCTCCGGCGGACACTTTCTTAAAATAAGGAAGGGGGAATCTCAAGACACGGCTGTATAGCGTGTAACGAAATCTGCGCAACATGCGTTCACCAAGTGCACCCCGATACACGTTGATGACATACTTGAGTATTCCATTAATAAGGATCAGCGCCAGAAATGCGAATGACATTAGAAGCAGAAACTCGACCTGGTCGAATTCCATGGTTAAAAACACAAATCGATTCGATTGTCCGCTTAAAACTTCGTTGATAATGGTTTTGGGTATCTCAAGACCGATATAAACAAAGGGCAACGACATTAGAATCAGCACAATCAGCCATAGTTGATCCTTCCAGGTGTGGTGAAGAATGTAGCGATAGATGGAGGCTTCCATCTTGTCTGAGTCAGCTTCTACCTTCCTGCTCACTGTCAATTCGAGGCGTGTGACTGTCGAAGCTTGAGTTCGGCAAGCTCTTTACTTGCGTCTTCTAACCTTGTGCTGATGTCCTTCAGTACATACAGAGCGATCTCCGGTGTGCCGGTGATGAGATCGATAAAACGTTCCGCGCTAATTTTTAGCACCAAGGCCTCGCTGTCCACGCGGACTGCCGCGGAGCGACGAACTTTGCGTAATACCGCCATTTCGCCGAGCAACGCACCTGGAGTTTTCCGGGCAAGTAAAACAGGTTCTTCAGTAGATTCGTCCACTACGCTAACGTTGCCATCCAATACAACGTAAATGCCATCGGCTACTTCATCCTGGTAGAAAAGATAATCACCGGCATCATAGCTGAATACCTCCGAGGTGAAAGCGAGCAGTTTGAGCTGTGATTTGTCCAGAGCAGAAAACAGAGGAATTTCTCTGAGCTTTTGCGCTTGTTCTAGTACGTCCATTTCTCTTTGGGTTTCATTTTGTCAGGCCTTCAATTATTTCACGAAACGTGTTTTATTGGGATGTGCTGGGCATGGTATTATAAAATTGAAGCATCCGATTATAGTGCTGATCTCATTTATGTTTAGTATTAGCTCTCACTTTCTACGGTGTTGAGAATGGTTCAGTTCTTGTCGCGAGCCATCTAAAAAAGTATCCACGCGGGGGGTCAGTACCAGACATCAGGTAGTCAAGGGTATAGGTATTGTTTAGAGAGGCGGACAGCATTCTTTTTGCTTGAGCGGTTCCGCAGAACAGTATTTCATCTCCGAGTCGCAGAGATTCATCATCCCTTGGAAGTATACTTGGGTCTTCGTTGCGGTTAACGATAAGTGGGACACAGGATATAGAACCTGACAGATTGTGTGGATCTCGTATTATGTCCCCTAGTGTTAACGACTGTTGCTTCGCTAAAAACTCGGCTGCCGCCGTGGTTTCCTGTGGACACAAATTAACTCTCCATAATTGCGGAATATGGTCGCCGACCGCATTTTGGAGTCGTTCGACCAATTCATCCGTCTGTTTTGGATCGCCCTTCTGCAACTTTTCTATAAGAGGCTGAACCATCGGCGAAATGAGAAATTTAAGGATTCGCCGGGCTGTGGTGAGACTGGATTGGAGGGTAAGATCGGCATGTGCGGCGTCAAATGCCAGTTGGTTCTCGTGGTCATTTTGGCGGACTATAGTGAAAGCGCTGGGATTGAGTGCATTGACACACATTAATATTCCAAGATTGTCTGCGTCGTGATTAGTGCCGGCTAATACGCCTGCTGCAGTCTCAATACCGGCCTGTTTAAGCGTCTGGTGATCTGCATGCTCTTTAATAATTTGGGAATGTTGAGGAGGATCCTTAATATGAGGATCAACAATTGTGGCGCTTATGCCTTGCTCGGCAAAATACTTGTTCAACCATTTACCCATGCGCCCGTATCCACACAATATCCAGTGACCTTCAGGGACTTCAAGGGGACGTCCCAATCTGACGTCCGGTGCATGCACCAGCCAACTGTTTAAGTTGTGCAACTTTGGAGCGGTAATCGACATATTCAGGAGCTGTGCGAATATCTCGAACGGATTGATAACCGTCACATTATCAAGAGCGTTAAGATGGGATTGATGTCTCTTTGAGGTTGACCGACATATGATTTGGATAGAGGGGTTGAAGAATTTTGCAATGATCGCAATCTTGAAGTTTATATCTTCATCTTTAAATAGAATTACTAACGATTTGCAATGGGGAGATTTGATACCGGCATCAAGTAAATGCTTAGGCACACTTGCATCAGCACAAAGCCCCGGCATTCGCATACTATAGTCACGCAGTGCCAGTGCCTTGATACGCTCCGGATCGCCGTCGATAATAACGGCGCGGGTACCCTGGTCGCTCAACCCTCGCGCTAGAAGGCTACCGGTATCGCCAAAACCGCAAAGTATTACAAATGGATCAGATATACGTTTAACAATCCGGGCAAATCGGTGTTCATTCAGGGCCAGGATAAAATGTGGATTTTGCAATAAGCGAATAATAGAACCCACAGCATACAACCATGCAATCACACCCATATAAAGACAAACAATTGCCCATAGGCGTTGTTCGTCAGTGAACGCTGAAGGGATTTCTCCGAACCCGGTTGTGGTGGCGGTATAAGTAAAAAAGTAGAACGCGTGGAACAGACTCATGTGACGGGTATTTCCATATTCGTCAATGCCAGGAATTAGCGCCATGCCGACGATACCAACCGCATAAACACCTACGATTGCGAAGAACGGTCTGCGCATGAAGCGCAGAACCACCATTGCCACACGGTCAAGTTCCGATGTGGTGGCCATGATCTATCTATCTCAGCGGCGAGACATTAGTGTGTCGCCGATCACGATAATACAAGAAATAATATTTGCTATCACCGCACCTGCCGCGATAGAAACGATCATCGCAATAGTTTCGGGCGCGGGGCCGGCGGCACTCTCATTTTCAGCAACAACCCAAACGATCCTTGCTGCAATTAAGAGAAGATCTGCCACCAGGCTCGCTGCCAGTAGCAGAGCGCCGATCTGCGATCGGTCGCCTAGTTTCAATCCAGTTGTGCACAGACTGACTAATATGGCTAGGGTAAGTATCCACACATTGTGATGATCGATATTATCAATATCACCCATCACGAAGATGACGTTTAGTGTGAGTGCCAGGATGACGAAGAATCCAAAGATGACACGTTCAAGATTCATGCCGTTTCCTCCTAACTGCGTATGATTAACAGCAGAATACTACTGAATCTCGCTTATGTCATCCTTGTATTTCTCAATTTTTCTGGTATTCCGCTGGGTACTGAAATTTTTGAAATACATCAATTGTTTGTAAAAGCGGTGGGATAGGCTTTGCCCTTGGAAAATTCTGTTCAGGTGTCGAGGCCCAAGCCGTATGTATTATGACATTCGATTTTGCTTGAGGGCGTTTGGTCCTGTCTATTGGAAACCAATATAAAGTCATTCACACAATTCATAGCGATTCTGACATTGGCAGTCAGCCTTAATTTTACATCTTCATCACATGCCCAATTTGGCAATCCTGCAGTTTTGCGACGCAATGGTTGGTCGACGAATGTTGGATTTCAGTCCGAAGTTTTCCATTTTCATTGCTTATCAAATCACTGTGACGGAAGATATCACGGGTGAAATCTGGTTAACGACCATGGACTGGGATGTCAACTGGTTGGCGAAGGCCTGGCAACCCGGGTCAAAGTTACCGCCTTACCTGGTCGAGGATGCCGAGCGTATTCGGGACGCCATGACGGACATAGATGGAAGCGGGCGCTTCCGGCGACTGGTAGTTGGACTAAGCGCTGCTGGCAGCGCAGATTTAGCGCTATTTTTTGCTGCCTAGAGTCAACTTCACAATCAGGAGTATTGCTGGTGCTGAGTGCATCAACAAATCAAACATATCTAAAGGTTTGGTTAGCGTACCGGTTCCTAGCATTTGAAGCTTTTCCCACAAATGTGGTTCAGGAACGAATGGTGCCAGACCTAATAACACCGTGAAAATGAGTAAAGGAGCAAGTGGTAATTTGTCGAGTAGATTTCGAAGACCAGGCATGAATGGGTCAAGGCTTACTGATCAGAACCGTCATTCCATTTCGGCCACTTTCCAATGACAATCTGGTGAGGCTGCCGTCAACCGTATGCATGCGATCATCTAAAAGTTCTGTGCTTACCATGTAATTTCGTTCGGACTTGAGTTCATCGAAGTCTGCAATCCTCACGCCACTCGAAAAATCTCCATCCCTGGTGAAATACACCATCCATTGATTGCGCTCATTCTTTTCGTCTAGTACAGAAATTCGAATTGTTTTAAAGTCTGTGCTTTGCATATAGTCTGTGCGAAGATCTATAGAAAGTTCGGCGGCGAAGCCGGGTGCAGACAGCATGCAAAAAATCAATAAGAATACAAATTTTTTCATCGTAATCTTTTTAAAGTGGGTGAATGATTGGACCTATTTTAACAGTAAACTATCGATTGATCGGTCAATAACAGTCCACAGATGAAAGATCGGAATCATGCTTTGATTATTACTTGATGAGCTCTTAGCATTTTGACTGATACTCACTCAATAACTACGGTGGAAAAAATGAAAATCGGATTTATAGGTCTTGGCAATGTCGGAGCAAAACTTGCGGCAAGCCTTGTTCGAAACGGATACGAAGTCATGGTTAAGGATGTCGATCCGGCGCAGATGGGACCGCTGATTGAGCAAGGTGCCCTGACGGGGGAGTCTGGTCAATCGGTAGCTGAGAATTCGGATGTTGTCATCACCTGCCTGCCTTCTCCGTCCGTATCGGCACTTGTGATGGAAGAAGCAAACGGTGTGCTTGCAGGATTGTCTGACGGCAAGATCTGGCTTGAAATGAGTTCAACGGATGCGGATGAGGTTCGCCGTATTGGTGAGATGGTCTCGGCCAAGGGCGGCATACCGATCGATTGTCCAGTATCCGGTGGATGTCATCGCGCGGAAACTGGAAATATCTCCATCTTTGTTGGTGGTGAAAGAGCGGCATTTGAGCGAGTACTGCCGCTTTTAACTGTTGTGGGAAGGAGTATTCTGCACACCGGCCCCCTTGGAACCGCATCCATAATGAAAGTAGCGACCAACTACCTGGCAGGTGTGCAATTGATCTCTACCGGTGAAGCATTTATGGTGGCAAAAAAGGCCGGCGTAGATTTAAATGTCGCCTACGAGGCGATTCGAATTTCCTCAGGAAATTCTTTCGTGCATGAGACAGAAGGGCAGTTGATATTAAATGGCAGTTACAACATCAACTTCACGATGGATCATGAGGTCAAGGATTTGACTTTGTTCGACGATCTTGGGAAAAAGTACGATTTGCCGCTGGAACTATCTCCTCTCTGCGTGCAGATCATGAGAGATGGTTTAAAACGTTACGGGCCCAGAGCCCGGTCTTCCATGGTGGTGAAAAGACTTGAAGACGATTGTGGTGTAGATCTTCGGGCACAGGGATTTCCCGAGTATCTGACTGATGAGGAACCTGAGGGCGCAGGTTTCGAGGTGCAGATAAAAAACAGGGCATGAGCATTGCAGCAGATTATCTCGCAATTATAGAGAAGGTTGCCAATGCCATATGCTTGCCCGTTATACGAGAGATTCATGTGGCTTCTGCTTCAAGTCAGTCCGGGAAAAGCAGCAAGTTTGGTGCGATGATTCTTGAGAACGATATTGTAGGGCTGACCTTTGTCGATCTGGATGCCGCCAGGCACGATCTTCAACCGATTCTTGAATCAAAAACCTATATCGGATGCTCACCCGCTGAGGTGGCGGTTCTTTATGCGGGGGATCAAGGCTGGCAGCGGGCTCTGGGCATGGCAGCCATCAACGCGATCAGTCAGTGTGTGTTGACGGGCAGTGGATGTTTGCTTCCAGATGCTGATAATACAATGGGATTGTTGCAACCGGAGCAGGATGATCACATTGGAATGGTGGGTTACTTCCCGCCGTTGGTAGAAATGATAAGAGAGAAAAATATCGCCTTGACAGTGATCGAACTAGATCAGAAGTGGGTGCAGAGCGAGCAGGATTTCGAAGTCACAATCGACTCATCGAAGTTGAATGTATGCAACAAGGTGCTGTGCACCGGCACTGTGCTCATCAACCATACTCTCGACAGGATACTGGAGCAGGCGAAAAATGCCGATGAACTTTACTTGGTCGGACCAACCCTAGGATGTCTGCCAGATCCGTTATTTGACCGCGGCGTAACTGCGGTTGGCGGCAGGCAGGTAGTGAATTGCGCTCAGTTCGTTGATATGTGGCGTGCCGGAGAATCTTGGCGTGCGGCATCAAAACGTTATCGAATCACTGCCGAATCCTATCCCGGTTATCGTGCGCTGATTAGTTGAATCAACGATTACTAACAGTCTTTTGAGCCGCGCTAGCCATTCAAGTCCTGATCTGGGATCGCTTAGAAGTCACACATCAAAACTGAAATAACCAAGCACCGGCGAAGAGATCCTAACTCTCCTCAGGAACTCTGTGCAAAGGTGCGCCGGAATCTTCAGTAATAAGAGACTATATCTGGTCAGGATCATCAAAGAGAGGGCGGAGAACATTTCAATAAGGCACTTTATGTGTCATTCAAATCGTTATCTGTGATCGAATTGTGATGAAATCGTTATAAGCTGGAAACAACTCCTCTCGACTCTGGCAGTCAGATGGTGTCCATCACCATATTATTTATAAGAGGAGTTGTTATGAAAAAAATGCTCATTACCATTTTTACGCTGGTTCTGGTCCTGCCCGCCACTCAGGCATTCGCCGCTAGGTATAAAATCGAAATTACCAACCTCACCAACGCTAACTTTTTCACCCCCATTTTAGTTGCTGCCCATCGGCACGACCTTGATATGTTTGAGGCAGGTGAGTCTGCCAGTGCTGCGATGCAGGCCATTGCTGAAGGCGGAGATATAACATTGATGCAAACAGCCCTTGACGATGGGGGCGCTGCATCATCAGTAGCTGAAGCGCCGACCACGGCGCCAGTGCTTGCACCAGGAGAAACCGCGGTGGCGCTGGTGGATGCCAGGGGTCGAAACCGTTTACTCTCTCTGGCAGCGATGATTCTGCCCACCAATGATGCATTTATCGGGCTGGATGCCATAAGCCTGCGTCGGTTTTCTAATCGAACGGTGTATTTGTATGGATATGACGCGGGAACAGAAGCTAATGACGAACTGCTCAATCCAGGAGCAGGCGGTGTGCCAGGTGTTCCCGGAATTCCTGGTGATCCATCCGGGCTTGCCGGCACAGGTGGCGCCGGAGTGAGTGATAGCGATTTTAACGAAACGGTCCATATTCATCGTGGCATAGTGGGCGACGATGACGAATTTGGCGGTGTCAGTGACTTGGATAGATCGGCCCACCGTTGGCAAAATCCAGTTGCCCGTGTGGTCATTACACGAGTGAGAGGAAACTATGTCCTGGATTAAGAACTAATTTTCAATCCGGGACTCAGAATAGATTGACTCCTGCTGGGGGTCGGTCTATTTTTTTGGATTATGCTAATGCAACCTGCTGAAAAATTTGCTCTAGTGGTAGAAGACAATGCGGATTTGGCCAAATTGGTACAGCTCCACTTGCGTGATATCAACCTGGAGACTGATATTGCTAACAACGGACAGACCGCACTCGATATGTTTTCTGCCCGACAATACGACATGCTGGTGCTGGATATCATGCTGCCGGAGTTAGATGGATTGGAAGTATGCAAGCGAATAAGACAGGTAGACCGGCAAATCCCGATACTCATGCTCACCGCAAAAGCTGAAGAAATCGACAAAGTGGTAGGTCTTGAGATTGGAGCGGACGACTACCTGACAAAACCTTTCGGTGTAGCTGAACTGACTGCCCGAATTAAGGCACTGTTGAGGCGGGTTGATCCGTACTTAACTTCAGACCTTTGTTCGGAACCATGTATTGTCAGCCACGGCGATTTAGAAATTGACCAGGCCAAGCACCTGGTCCGCGTTGATGGAAATGAAGTGGCCCTTACGGCCAGGGAATTTGAATTGCTCACCCACTTCTTGCGACATCCTGGAAGGGTATTTACTCGTACCGAGCTATTGGAAAATGTCTGGGGATACAGCAATGGTATATACCAACACACGGTAAATTCTCATATTAACCGACTGCGCGCAAAGATTGAGAAGGATCCAGCGAAACCGGCATATATCGTGACGGTCTGGGGTGTGGGTTACAAACTAGTAGATCTGTAACCTCCACGCGTTGTTCAACACTCTCTACTCAAAACTTGCCCTCGCGCTAACAATTGTGCTGGCTTTGGTGGGTGCTGTTTTTGGCAGTTTTAGTTGGTATGTTGGAAAGCAGCATGCTGACCTGGTAGTTCAAACATTCAATAGGGACCTTGCGGCGAATTTAATTCTTGAGCGAAAGCTGATAGATAACGGTGAACTCAACGAAGCTACGCTCAAGGAAACCTTTGATGAGTATATGGCGATCAATCCAAGTATTGAGATTTATCTACTTAACAACGCCGGGCAAATTGTTTCCCATTCAGCACCCCCAGAAAAAGTGGTCCGCACGAGCGTATCTTTAATACCCATCAGAGAGTTTTTAGAGAACCAAGAGTACAAGCCAGTTGTTGGTGATGATCCACGAAACAGAGAACGAGGGAAAGCGTTTTCGGTGGCGCCAGTTAACATCAATTCAGGAATGTTCGGATATTTATATGTCGTGTTGCGAGGCGAAGCCTACGACAACGTGGCCCGGACGCTGGAACAACAGTACCTGGTTAAGCTCGGGTTTCAGGTGCTGACTATGAGTCTCTTGGTTGGGCTGGTTGCAGGATTGATGATATTGTGGCGGGTGACTCGACGACTTCGTCGATTGACATTGGAAATTGATCGCTTTCTGCCCCAGGATCAGCTCGTCCCAGCCTCTCCAGGTCCGAACCAGGGCGACGAAGTAAAACGGTTATCTCTTGCGTTCGAAAACATGTCAAACCGGATCAGCGATCAGATTCGCTCATTGGAACAAAATGATCGTAAACGACGGGATCTGGTCGCAAATATCTCACATGACCTGCGCACCCCCATTACTGCAATTCTCGGGTATCTGGAGACGTTGAAAGCAAGGGCAGCGCTGGCTAGTGAATCGGAGCTACACGATTATGTACAGACGGCACTTCGCAACGCAAGCAGAATGTCGAAGATGATTGAAGAGCTGTTTGAGTTGGCTAAACTTGAAGCCGGTGCTGCTGCCCCAGTTATGGAATCGATTTCCATTACTGATTTGGTCCAGGACGTCGTGCACCAACAAGGTGTTTTAGCGAAGCAAAATAATATTGCTCTTTCAATGGAAGTACCTGCTTATCTGCCACTGGTGAAGGCGGACACGGGCATGATTCATCGCGTATTGGAAAACCTTATCACCAACGCAATCAATCATTTGGAGCGGGCTGGCGAGGTGGTGGTGTGCCTTGAAAGACAGGCAGACTATATTAATGTCAGCGTCTGGGACAGCGGAAAGTGCATACCTCAATCAGAAGTGACCAGATTGTTTGACCGTTTTTACCAGGGGGATGAGCGAGATGAACGTGAGATGGGTGCAGGTCTTGGGCTTTCTATAGCACAACAAATCCTCACTTTGCATGATACCTCGATAAAGGTAGGGGACGGTCGATCTGGAGGAAAGGCATTTACCTTTAAACTACCTGTGGTGCCCTCTACAGTATGTGATAATTCCGCTCGCTGAAGTGATCAATGTCTGTAGTTCTGCAGACAAACCGAACTGTAAGGAGTGGAAATGAGTCTTTTAAGTATTCGCAAAACCCATGTCTTGTTAGAAGAAATTTATCAGGAGATGGGCCAAAATGTGGAATCTCCACCACGTAAAGTTACCGTGGCCGCGGTCATTCATAATCCCTATGCAGGTGCTTACCATGAAGATCTCGAGCCCTTGTATGATCTCGGCAAGGAGATTGGTGGGTATCTTGCGGGAAAGGGTGTGCAGGCCCTAGGTGTTGAGCCGGATCAGGTGGAAGGCTATGGTAAAGGTGCCATAGTCGGTATCGATGGTGAAATCGAGCATGCCGCGGCGATCCTGCATCCTCGATTCGGTGCCCCGGTGCGCGCCGCTGTAGGTAAGGGCGATGATATTATTCCTTCGACCAAGAAGGTTGGAGGAGCTGGTTCGTCATTGCTCTTACCAATCACCAATAAGAATCGTATCTGGGATTTCGACCGCATGGATGCTGCGGAAATCTCTATCGCCGATGCACCCAAGCCAGATGAAATCCTGGTAGCCCTGGCATTTGCGATTGGTGGGCGTCCACTCCATCGCACCCGACCGGATAGCTGACCCATGTTTAAAGCGATCATTCTGCTAAAGAGAAAATCGGAAGCGAGCCATAGTGAGTTCAAAGATTGGTGGCTCGATCAGCACGCCCCGTTGGCACGTCAACTTCCAGGCCTGCTAAAGGCCATTTTTAACCTTGTATCGGACGAGGGACAGTCAAATTATGATGGGATATCCGAACTTTGGTTCGAATCGCGCCATAGCTTTGAAGATGCATATGCCAGTGAGGTCGGTCAGCAGGTTGCGGCGGACTCCATGGCGCATGTTAGCGAACGCACACGCCTATTATGTGACGAATTCACGGTAAAGGAATAAGTATTCTATGCATCTTCAATTGAACAGCTGATGCTAAACGCAAACTATTTTGCCCTGGGGCCGTTCAATCGGATACTGGGAGAGATCAGTATTAAGACCGCACTGATGCCTATTAACAAATATGCACAGATCAATATAGACGGCAGAGTATATGTATTCTGGTATTGTCCGTGAAATGGAGTCGACTGTCATAACCAGTGCAAATACATTCGCTATTGAATATCTGTGAAAGAATGTAATCTGTAAAATATGACAATTCTTGATAACAAACTGCTTAACAATCTAGCGACACGAAAATGAGCGAAGAAAAAACCACACTGCAAAAAGATCAGCCTTTCCGATTTTTCGACAACCGCGAAAAATATCTTCTGTTTGTGACCACTACCAGTGAGAAGTCCGTTACTGCTGAGAAGGTTGGGGAAGAGCTAACTTTTCTTACACCGAATCCTCCCGCACTAAGGCTATTTGATGCTGGAGTTGGCAATGGTGCTGTCTTCAGCCGAGTGCTGCGGGATATGCATAGTCGTTTTCCTACTGTACCGTTTCTGGTTGTGGGAAAAGAGATCAGTATGGAAGACACCAGACTGTGGTTGGAGACTCTGGCGGATCGATTCGCGGAACACCCGCAAACCATAGTCGTGATGACCAATCTCTATTACGCTGAAGCGCCATGGCTGGAGCCAAAGAATCCTGAAGACAGAGAAAAACTCGAATGGCATGATGTTGCGCTAGATGGCACAACTGCCCACGATTTCAGTCAGGAGATAGGTAAATTGGGAGAGAAACTAAACCGAGGATGGCAAACACGTTCAAGCCCAGTAACCGGTAATCCGTTATACGTCACACCCTCTGTACTTGTGTTATATCGTCGGGATCAGGCATTCGCGATGCACGATATCATTCCGCGAAAGGGAAGGTTTGATGCTAATTTCGATTTGATTATCGCTGCACAGCCCTATCGGAGTCGAACCAACGCGAAATTCAAAGTTAAAAAGGTTTTGGGTCCGCTGTCGGATTCATTGTCGGTTAATGGTCGGATGATAGTTGTTCAAGCCACGGGTCATGATCCGGGAATGGAGATTATCCGTAAAGTTTGGCCTACTGAGGAACCCTTTGCGACGCCCAGACACATTCTCATCAACACACTGAAAGAATCCTTCGCCGAGTCAGGAACCAAACAATATTCGATAGAAGGTACTGGTGACGATAGCGCGCTCTTTACTTATCATATGCATGCGTTGCCCGATGAAATAGGCAGTAATATTGGGACCTCTACTTTATTAGCTGCCTGGAATGCCGCAGTGTATGTGGCTCAGATCGACGATGAGCGCATGAACGAAGTATTGCAGCTTGGAAGTTATCTTGATGCCACCCGCTCAGTGCTGCAGCGTCACGGTGGGCTCTGGTTTCAGGATGAGTCTTTTGTAGTAGTGCGAAGGGGTTAGGGAGCTTTTACTCAAATATTGAGCGTATGTTTACGTTCGTGAGCTTTATTCAAGATCTCAGCAAACCTGCTGAAGGCCCAGGGTTGAAGTCTGCGGCACCCGGTTCAGGATGACGATTATCGTGCTTTATGCCTCGGCGATAGATTCGAGTAAATCGTGCTGGGTAATGATTCTAGGTAATCCTTTAGTGTCACGCACCATTACTGCCGGGTTTTCTCGTGTAATCATGGAAGAAAGAACGTCGAGGGTGGTGTTCGCTGGCACGAACTGAAACGGTTGCTGCATGATATCTTTTACAAGCTTTTCCTTTAACCCAGGATCCTGAATTAATTGAGAAAGCAGTTTGGTGTCTGACAAACTACCGACAAATTCGTCTTTTTCATCAACCACGGGAAGCTGAGATATGCTCACTGAAGTCAGCAACGTGATTGCGTCTGCGACCAAAGCGTTTTGTTTGATTGTTGTCAGGGCGTCCTCACCGCTCTGCTTGCCAATTATGCTCTTGGCTGACGCATAGTCACGCTCTTCGAGGAAACCATGATCCTTCATCCAGGTGTCGTTGTACACTTTACCGAGATAACGGGTGCCGTGGTCGGGGAGTAAAACGACCATCAAATCGTCTTCCTTCAGATTATCTTCAGCCCATTTAAGGGCGCCCCAGACCGCCGAGCCGCAGGACCAGCCCACGAACATGCCCTCCTCGCGAGATAATCTTCTAGTCATGATCGCAGCATCCTTATCGGTCACTTTGACAAAGTGGTCAATCAGGGAAAAGTCGACGTTGGCCGGCAGAATATCTTCTCCGATGCCCTCGGTTAAATAAGGATAGATTTCGTTTTCATCGAACTCACCGGTTTCCTTGTACTTCTTGAATACCGATCCATAGGTATCGATACCAATAGTTACAACCTCTGGATTTTGTTCCTTGAGGTATCGCGCAATGCCGCACATCGAGCCACCGGTCCCGACGCCCGCTGCAAAGTGAGTGACCTTGCCATCGGTATCGCGCCAGATCTCCGGGCCTGTTGTCTCATAGTGAGCTTCGGTATTGGACAGATTGTCGTATTGATTAGGGTAGTAAGAGTTTTTAATCTCTTCGTTAAGTCGTTGCGCTACCGAGTAGTAGGAGCGCGGATCCTCAGGGGCAACACTGGTTGGACATACAATTACCTCAGCGCCTACCGCGCGCAGAATATCTATCTTCTCCTGAGACTGTTTGTCGGCAAGGGTAAATATGCACTTATACCCTTTTGCGATTGCGCCGAGGGCGAGGCCCATGCCTGTGTTGCCTGATGTGCCCTCGATTATGGTGCTGCCGGGTTTGAGATCGCCGCGTTTTTCAGCGTCCTCAATCATCTTGATTGCCATCCGATCCTTCATCGAGTTGCCCGGATTGAAATATTCGACCTTGGCAAGAATGGTGCCCTTGATTCCGCGATTTACCGAGTTAAGCTTGACCAGAGGCGTATCGCCAATGGTGTCTATGATTGAGTCGTAATAGCGCATGAGTTGATTCCTGAGGTAGTGCTATATGCCCTTAGACCTGAGATGAAAATAAAAATAGTTGAGAAATTGGAAATTACAAGCTATCCAGAGCTTGTTTGAGGTCTGCAATCAAATCGTCGGCCGATTCGAGACCGGTTGACAGCCGCACAAGGCCGTCGGTGATTCCCGCGGCCATGCGCTCTTCTCTCGGCATATCCGCATGGGTCATGGTGACGGAATGGGTCACCAGGGACTCCACTGATCCCAGATTTTCCGCAAGGCTCCATAATTCTAGGGTGTTCATCAGTTTCTTACCCGATTCAACGCCACCTTTAACTTCAAACCAGAGCATGGAGCCATAGCCGCTCGATTGCTTATCGACCAGGTCTTTCTGAGTAAAGGAGTCTAAACCCGGATAGGCGACTCGATCGACCATACTGTGAGTTTCAAGGTAGTGCGCGACTTTCATTGCATTGGCGGACTGGGCTTCTAGCCGGGTGCTCATCGTTTTGCAACCTTGAAGGGTATAGAACGCCACCATCGGAGACATATTGGAGCCCAGGCAGTTACGGGCAAATTTAATATCCTCCATCATTTTCTCATCACGACAGGTGACAGAACCCCCGACGGTGATATTATGACCGTCCATAAACTTTGTAGTGCTATGGAATGTGATATCTGCGCCGAGCTCCAGCGGTCGCTGGTAGAAAGGGGTCAAAAATGTGTTATCGACCGCGTGTGGGATATCTCGACCGCTGGCGATTTCCGAAACCGCGGCAATGTCGGTCATTTTCAGTGTTGGATTGGCGGGAGTTTCCGTCAGGATCAAGCGCGTATTATCCTTGATCGCATTGCGCACATTATCCGGGTTTGAGGTATCGACGAAGCTGAAAGTCACACCAAATCGAGACATGACTTTGGTTGAAAGTCGATGCGTACCTCCGTATACCACATCTGACAGGACAACATGATCGCCCGCGTTAAGCAGTCCAGTCATAATGGAGCTTGTTGCTGCCATGCCGGTTGAAAAACATGCGGTATCAATACCGTTTTCCAATGATGTAATTCGATTTTCCAGAGCGGCTACGGTTGGATTACCCGAGCGGCTGTAGGAATACCCCTTCGCCAGGTATTCATCCACAGACTCCTGCACATAGGTGGTCGATTGGTAAATTGGCGTGAGGATAGCGCCTGTGACCGGATCCGGACTGACGCCTGCATGGACTTCGCGGGTTTTAAAATCTGCGGTTTTCTCACTCATTAACGGCTCTCCAGAGAGTTAAGTTTAAATTTTGACTATTATGTTGCGGGGATTGTCGTCTTCTATGCAACTTTGGGCGGTTCAGGCTGAACGAGATAATTTTCTCAAAAGCCTGAATTGTGGTTAAATATTCTCAAACTAATCCAACTGCGGGAAGTATAGGCTAATTTCGCAAAATTTGAATATAAATCATTTTAATGGCGATTGGCCGAATAAATATTCTCGCAGTTCATGGAAGTTGGGCCATGCAGGTGATCTCCACCTTGCTTCCTCCGAATAAGTGGGGTGATTCAGTAGTGGTCCGCGCTGGGTAAAGGTTATTTTCGAAGAATTGTCGATAAGCGGCATCCATAGCGTCGAAATCATCGAGCGTTTGCAGGTGTACCTCGGTACGCACAACATGCGCGAAATTGAGATCCAGCTCTCCGAGAACTTTTCTGACCAGAGTCATGACCGCGGAAGTTTCTGAACCGGGATCTCCAAGTACGGCCTGCCCCGCAGGAAAATCAGCGGCAACAATACCGGCTAAATGCGCATACCGGTCATCAATCACGACCTGTGAAAAAGGCGCGTCAGACTCGGGCATGCAGCTAGGTTGATAATAGCGAATCATTGTATTGATAAGTGGCTTGGAAAGTGTGGAGTTGCGGCGATAGTACCTTGGACATTGATAATATGACGACCAAAATCGCTTGATCTTATTATGCCCGATAATAGTGAGTAGGTTAAAGTTGTCGAAATCGTCAGCAGTTTGTTATCGTCGACAGCAAGTGACTCCGGTAAAGTGCGCATTTGGGTGCACTCGACCGCTGTGGCGTGAGGAAATATTCTCTTAAAGGTAAACATTCATGCAAACTATTACAGAACGGTTAGCGACCGGAAAAATTATTCTCCTTGATGGCGGCGTCAGTACTGAAGTCCAAAAACGCGGCGCATCAATGGACCCTAATGTATGGAGCGGTTTGACGACTAAGACCAATCCGGATGTGGTGCGGGAAGTGCATGAGGATTACATTCGTGCAGGGTCCGAAGTGATTACTGCGAATACCTATTCCACTGCGCGTCATGTGCTCGAAAGTATCATGTTGGGTCACGAAGCCAAGCTGATCAATTTTAAGTCGGTGCAGCTTGCAAAGGAGGCCAGGGACAATGTGGCGGATCAAGATGTTTGGATTGCCGGTTCAATGTCCAGTATGCCGCCTTTAACTAGTGACCATGAAGTTGCAATCGATGCCCATGCCGAGGCCAGTTACAGGGAGCAGGCAGAAGTGCTGGCACAGGCGGGGGTGGACTTGATCATTGCTGAAATGATGCGCGATATAGAAAACGCCACGATGGTCGTCAATGCAGCGGCAGCCACCGGTCTGCCTGTCTGGGTAGGATTTAGCACCATGGTCGATGACTCAGGTATGGATGTCAGAGGACTTCATTGGAAGAATACGCATGATATTGAAAACGCACAATATTTTTCTGCCATCGTCGATGCTGTCTGCAGCCAAAGTATCCAGGCGGCCGGAATCATGCATACACGAATAGGCGGTATCGGTCCGGCCTTAGAAGTCCTGAATAAACATTGGACGGGTGCAAAAATGGCCTATGCTGAAACCGGAGAATTTATAAAACCGGACTGGCATTTTGAGGAAGCGTGCTCGCCGCAGGATTACGTGGCCGATGTCAGGAAATGGGTGGATCGTTATCAATTACAAATCGTTGGAGGGTGCTGCGGTACCGGACCAGAGCATATTCGTTTGATTCGCCAGTATCTGGACGACGAATTATAATTATTGGGTTGAACTGCAGCTGTGGTTCGGTTTATGGGGCCAGCCTTATTTTTAATACATTTCTGAAGTTAATTTAAACTGCAATATGTTGGTAGAAGGAGCTGATCACGCCTCAAGTCAAAACCTCCAGCCGCTACTTGAAGCCAGGTCGATTGCGTTAATAGGTGCTTCCAAACGTGTCAACAGCTTTGGTTGCGCGATGCTGGAAATGGCGTTGGCGGATGGCTTCAAGGGAGGCGTGTTTCCGGTCAATCCGAAATATGAAACCTTGGGTGGCGTTGAGTGCTACCCAAATCTCAATGCGCTCCCTGTGGGTAATCGGTGTGATCAATGATCGCGATTTTGGTCCAGCAGTGATGATTGCGCCAGGCGGGGTGATGATTGAATTGCTGGATGAAGGCATAATTCTGATGGCACCTTTTGATGCCGCTACCGTGGCGGTGAAGTTACACCAATTACGTGCAACCAGAATGCTTACTGGTTATCGTGGACAGAAATCTCTGGCATTCGACAGCTTTTGTGATGCTGCGGCCAGAATTTCACAGCTTGCCGTTGATTTTCAGGATCAAATTGAGGCATTGGATATCAATCCAGTACTGGTATCTGAACAACAGGTGGTTGCGGTCGACGTTTTAATCCAAAAATGACTGAAGCACCCACACCGACCAATGCGGCATCCCGTGGCGTCAAACTCGATCGCAAGACATTGAAGGAATTGGCGAAGCGAAATCCAATTGTTTATAACAAGCACAGGGCGCACCAGCTTGCCAAACTTAGAATAAAGTCAACCAGCGACCCGGGCCAGGGTTAAGGTATCATTGTCTTAACCTAAGCTCAGGTTGTCGGGCGATATTTTTATGAATTCTAGCGACGGAAAAACACGGGACCTTGTTTCTTCCACTCCCGGTGCGGGGTGGGATTTTGGGCTTTCCCGTCATCCATATCATGAAATTGAACGGCCATTTGGGCCGCACTATACGGTCTATAATCGGCGCCTAATGGCTTGCTGTTTTGATCAAATCGATACCGAGGACGGCTATTGGTTATTACGTCAAAAGGCGGCGGTTTTGCATACCGGCGAATTCCCACTTCAATTTAAGGGACCGGATGCGGAAACACTTTTAAATCGTTTATTTACAAAGGATTTTAGTAAAGTCAGAAGCGGTCGATGTGGGTACGGTCTGGCTTGCTACGAAGACGGCGGCATGATAACGGACGGCATTGTGTTACGTCTCGATGAGGACTGTTTTTGGTATGCCCAGGCTGACGGAGATTTCTATAGTTGGGCCCGGGCCCATGCGCTGGATCTTGATGTCGAAGTCAGTGATCCGCAGGTCTATGTGTCCCAGGTGCAGGGACCGAATTCTTTGAAAATACTGGAGCAGGCCTCGGATGACGGGTTGCCGGAGCCATTCAGTTATTTTGGCATCGCTCGGGTAAAACTCGGCGGTCAGGAAGTGGTAATCACGCGAACCGGTTACACCAACGAACTGGGCTGGGAGTTTTATACCGAGCCCCATCACGATGCAGAAGCTTTGTGGAAACATCTTACCGCTAAGGGGGAGTCCCATGGTATCGGGCTACATGGCCTTGACTCGATGCATATCCGCCGGATTGAAGCAGGTATCCTCAATGCCGGATCTGACTTTAGTCACCTGACCACGCCTTTCGATGTAGGCCTGGGACGATTTATAGATCTGAATAAACCGGATTTTATTGGCAAGCAGGTGCTGCAAAATGCATCAAGAAAGGTGCGGTTAACTGGCATCAAATGCTTGTCAGGAGAACCTCATATCGGCGCTGAAATTCAAATTGAAGGAATCAAAGCCGGAAAAGTTACTGCTGGTGCTTATTCGCCTTTCCTCAAAAATGGTATCGGTATTGCGTTGATGAATCAGCCAGATTTTACCCATGGCAATTCTGTATCTATCGGTTGTACTGACGGTGAAAATCATGGTGGCGTTCTGGTAGAAATGCCTTTTTACGATAAGCGAGCTGAAATCCCCAGGGGTAAGCGGGTGGATATTCCGCAACGAAGCTGATTCCTCAAAGTCCGGACTGATTGTGCCGCCGGTAAATTCAAAATATTTTTCCATCACACCCTACCTTCTGCTCGGGTCGGTATCATTATTCTGGGGCCTGAACTGGCCTGGAATGAAAATCATATTGGGGGAAATGACCGTATGGTGGTTCCGCGGCTCCTGTCTAATTGCTGGCGGAACTATATTGCTGATGCTGTCCGCTAAAACCAATATATGCATTTGCTCTAGCCTGGTTGAGCCGATCTCCGTCACGCTCTGGTTGTCCCTGATTCAAATGATCGGGTTAGGCGGGCATTGATGGTCAGAGAACAGCGCTTTGGGATGCACTGATAAAGAATGAGATCAATTCAGGTGAACTAAATTATATCTCTGAGACTGGATTGTTCAAGAAGCTAAGATAGAAAACTAGCGTTTGTACTTGGCAATAGAATTATTACGCCGCTACCGAGCTGATTGCTGACTGGATGGTATCAAGCAGATCATCTGCGCTATACGGCTTCGACATGCAGGAGGTTGCGCCAGCATCGTAGTATCGTTTGATATCATCTTCATATGCGTTTGCAGTAAGCGCAATAATAGGTGTTTCGCTGGCCGGAGAGGGCAGCTTGGTGCGAACGTACTCCATCACTTCGACGCCTGTCATTTCCGGCATTCGTATATCTAATAGTAAAACATCGAAGTCGTTGGCCAGAATTTTCTGGAGCGCTTGTTTGCCGTCATTAGCCAGTACTGCCTCAATACCGTTCTGAGTTAAGATCTCTTCCACATACTTCTGATTCAAGAAATCATCGTCAGCGACTAAAGCAGTTAGGCCAGACCGGGTACGATTGGCAGTTTCCGGTGCATCAAAAAGCTCGCCTTGCTGTGAGATATGCTTCTCAAACGGAATCACTACAGAAAACGTTGAACCCACACCGGGTTTGCTTTCGAGCTCGATAGATCCATTCATAAGATTAACCAAGCGGCGCACGATAGCGAGGCCAAGGCCAGCACCCTTGCCGATTTGCTGGTCACTATTTCTGTTGCTGCCTGCTTGTGAAAATGCCTGAAAAATGCTTCCTTGTTCCTCTTCAGTGATTCCAACTCCTGTGTCGCTTACTTTGATACGTAGTACGTGCAGGGAATCAGTTTCGTGGTCGATATTAACTTCAATTCGTATATGACCTTGTTGGGTATACTTGATCGCGTTACTAAGCAGGTTGCTAACAATTTCAGAGCATCGTGCCTTGTCGCCATAAATTTGTTCGGGTACCTGATCGTTAATTTCGCAATGCATATCCAAACCCTTATTAATTCCCTGGGGCAGGTACATACCATATGTTTTGCGAACCTCTTCAGCAAGATTAAAGTGTTCAGGAACGATTTCCACAATTCCGTATTCGATTTTGGATAAATCCAGAATATCGTTAATGGTTGCAGAAAGATTTTTGCTTGCATGCATCAAGTATTTTAAATAACCTGACTGCTCCTTATCCATTTTCGTTTTCGATAGTAATTCAGAAAATCCAATCACGGAATTAAGCGGGTTTCTAATTTCATGGCTCATATTTGCCAGAAACACACTTTTTGCACGGTTGGCATTTTCTGCTTCGATCCTTGCAGTTTCAAGAGCCGATTCGGTTTCCTTGCGAGTTTCAATTTCCTTACTGATGCGGCTCATCATGGTATGGATATGGCGTTCAAGAAGTCCCATTTCGTCCGGCTTTGAATCATCCAATCTCGGCGGATCTTGCCCTAGCTTGTATTCCTTGACGCCCCAAATTAGTTCCCCAAATCTTCGTCTGACTTGTCTCGTGAGAGTCGAGTACACTGCCAATACAGCTAATAAGACTCCGGTACTGACTAATAGGACAAAACGCAGATAAGACTTTGAATCACGATAAATCTCTTGGTCTGAGACTGCAGTCACTATGCTCCAATTCCAGTCATTATCGCGGCTAACTACCATTCTCCACGTGTTGCCATCGAATTTATGTGCTGATGTTCTATCGTCTTCGGTTTTAACTTGCGCAGCTAAGGCTGCTGAAGGATCTAGTGAATAAGCGCCGTTCTGCACTAGCAGTGGATTCCCATCAATGTCGAAAATGAATGTATTAATCCTGACGTCCGATTTTCCCCTTCGATACCGTTCGATAAATTCTGTCTTGCTTGCGGTGACGTAAGATTCAATTTCCGTGACTCCAGCATCGTTAAGAACATTGATGCTCCTCACGACATCCTGTTGGAGCAATTTATTTTTGTCATGCAGATAACTTTCGGCTTCATTGAACTCGAACTCCCTGATTTTCATGAAGCCTGGAATAATAATGCCGACCCCTAAAACAAGAGAGAGGCCAACAAGCATGATGAAAAATTTAGACTGAATATTCATTCGAACAGATAAATATCGCTTGATTACCGAATAATTTCAGCGATCTCAAGTAGCTCTGGCTTAAACACAATACCCAGCTTTTCAGCAGCTCTTAAATTGACCGTCAATTTCCCCTCTTTGCTCTCAGCAAACGGGATATTCTCGGGTTCTGCGCCGTTAAGTATTTTCAGCGCGGTGTCGGCTGCCCACCAGCCTTGTTCTTCCGGCACCCTGCCAATGGTGACTAATGATAAAGGAGCAAGCTCGATGTATGTCGAACCAACTGGAATAGTAGATTCTTGCTCGACAAAGCTATTGAATCTCTCAACCGACCAACCGCCCAAACCATCTGGGTTCTCCAGAATAACCATATCAACGCTTTCCTGTAGTTCATTGAAGCGCTGCTTCCATTCAACAAGATTGTTAACGAAATACCATTTATCAAAATCCCGCTCTAGCTTGGTTCTATAGCTCTTAAGATTTTCTCTAGCGGACAGAGTATCTAGGGCAAGAAAACCGATTCTATTGCCGGTGGAGTAGTCTGAAAGCAGACCAACCAGGGAATTGATAAATGAGGTTTCAACAATTCCGGTAACGTTCTTTGATGAAAATTCATAGTTCGAAACGGCGCCATTTGCTCCGGCAAAAATAAACGGTGTGGATGTATTTTGTGACAACCGTGAAACCACGTGTTTTACTGCTTCATCGTCTGTTGCAATAATCAAATCCGGATTTAAATTTTGCACTAGAGATTCGACATGGTGAACCGCATTGTCTAATACCTGTTCAGACTGATTGCCCCAGGCATTCATATAGTATGTATTGGTTGTGACATTGCTAATTCGGAACCGACTGTATATTCCGCGAATTATCCCATCGCTCCAGTCAAACCCCTTATGATAGGAGCTGATAATTAAGATGCTCCCTGCTGGCTGTGAGTCGGCAACTACTGGTTCGCCACTCAGTAACGCCAGGACAATAAAGCATACCCAAGCCACTGCTTGATTGAATTGTGCTTTCCAGAGAGTCAGCGTGCTGAACAAGAGGATCAACTCCTTATCAAGATCAAGGATTCAGTATCACGACTTCAACACGCCGATTTACCGCACGCCCTTCAGGATTATCTCTTCCGTCGCTAAATTGATTGGGGACGATTGGTTGGTTTGCTCCATACCATGCTGCAGTTACACGAGAACTCTGCAATCCCAGCTCGAGCAGTGTATCTTTGACCGTTATTGCTCTCTCTCGTGAAAGCTGGAGGTTGTATTCAGTGGTTCCCTTTGAATCAGCATGTCCCATTACCAGTACATTACGATTGAGCGCTGACTCCTCTTGACATAGTTGAACAATATAAGCGAGTTTGTCTCGGGCTACGTTAGATAGATCAAAACTATCAAACTTAAAAGACAGTTTCGGTAAATAGATTTTAACACCAAGATCGATCTCGTCTGCTTCAAGATCATAGAGCTTAATGTCTTCTATTAGCTCTTCGTTTGGCGTTTGAACGACCTGGGGAGTAGGTGGAGTAGAACTACATCCGTAAAGTAACAATACAAATAACAGTGTCAGCAATTTGACTGGACTTTGGAACATGAGTATTAAGGTTCTCCTAGACGAATATATTTGACAGTTGTGAGCTGCTCAACATGTTTACTTTGTGCCAACATTTGATTGCTCAGCTTAGCCATCTTAATCTCACTTTTTTATATGCGGGAAGTTTTTCTGCAGCCCAAAATTATTTTCGGTGTTACTTACTCACGACTGACGTTATATCCTGAATAGCGCTGTAAGTGAATAGTTCAAACCCACTTCGATGTACCGTTCAGAGGGTAAATTGCACCGTTCATGCTTTTAGGCCATCATTACCGCAATATTTGTTTGATTCAAAGTGCTAATAAAGAAATTTATTGATTTGGTTTTTATTCCAACTGTTCAAGATCGGTGGTGTCGGTGAAGGTCAAACATTTAATTCGGGTTTATTAAACGTTTAGACTTTGCGGGGTCGGAACCGGACGCGCTGTTCATGAGCAATTGGCCGGGCTTAAGGGTCTGTTTGTTAAAGTCTAAAATATGTTGGATCATTTTTTGTCATGATGAATTTAAACAAGAAAAGACAAACTCATCGAGGGTGCGATTTCTGGCTCTTCCAAGGGCTTGGTTGGCTGTTATTTTTCTACCTGCTTTACGCTCAGGTAGTGTCTGCGTTTAGTTACGACCTTGGTGTTTCTATGGGGACTCAGGAGCCGGCGGAAATTATATCGGAGGTTGGTGTGGCGTTTTGGAAGGGATTTGCTGTTTCAGATCTTATTTATGTGCCCTTGCTGGGGGTTGGTCTGCTGGGACAGTTACAATCACCGGTACGGGGGAAAATCATCTTTGCGGCGGCGCTTGGGATTACGATCTATTGGCCTATTGTGAGTCTTGTTGCGGTGTATGTTGCGCGAAATGCCGATGGTTGGAATCTACAAGGAGAATTTGCATACTGGATAGTCCTGCCAGTCATCGCGTTATGGGGATTTTGGGGTATGTTGAGGCTGCATCGTGAAAGCTCCTAATACCGACTTTTTGAATTATTCATATACATAAAAGAGAGTGCGATGAAGGAACCTGTTGAAAAGCCAGTTTTCCCTGATGCCGGAGAAGATGCTCTGGCAGCAAAAATAGTTTCGTCAAGTCCGCAAACCCAATCCCCGAGCTATCGCCTTGCCTATACCGATGATGATTTTCTGTTGAGCGATGAGGCCAGACCAGTGCGACTGCAGTTGGAGCTGCTGAAGCCCGAACTTTCGTTGTTGGAGCAGAGAATTCACTCCACTGTAGTAGTGTTTGGAAGTTCCCGCATACCTGAGCCCACTGAAGCCAGACTTGAGTATGAGCATGCCTCGGCAGAGTTGGAGTCGGACCCACGAAATGCTGAGGCGGATCGGCGGGCACAGATTGCGAAAAATTTGTTAGACAACAGTAAATACTATGAAGAAGCGCGTCGCCTGGCAAAGTTGATTGCCAGCCGAGTGCAGGATCCGAATAGAGAGCGCCAGGATTTTGTGATTATGACCGGTGGCGGTCCAGGGATCATGGAGGCAGCTAATCGCGGGGCCAGTGAAACAGGGGCGCCTAGTATTGGACTGAATATTACTCTACCCCATGAACAGGCGCCAAATGAATACATTACCCCTGAGCTTTGTTTTCAGTTTCACTATTTTGCTTTGCGCAAAATGCACTTTCTAATGCGAGCACGAGCCTTGGTTATCTTTCCAGGTGGGTTTGGAACATTGGATGAGTTGTTTGAAACACTGACCCTGGTGCAAACAAAAAAAATAAAACCGATTCCAATCCTGTTGTTTGGGGAAGCTTATTGGCGCGGGATCATTAATTTTGACAGCTTAGTCACACAGGGGATGATTTCGCCGGCAGATCTCAACCTATTTACCTTTGTTGAAACCGCGGAGCAGGGTTGGGAGATTATTGAGTCGTTTTATCTCTAGGGAGAGTTGACCCGTGTAAAGGTTATGATAATGAGATGCCGAATCTTGTCCAGTAGGTCGATGTGGTCGATTCCAGCATGTGGCACTTTTGTTGGCTCTAATGCGTGGCTAAAAGTGTCTTTCTAAAGCTGTAGAACAAGACAGGAATCACAATAAGGGTCAGCAGGGTTGAAATCAGGATGCCAAAGATCAGAGATATTGCAAGTCCGTTGAAGATTGGATCATCGAGAATAAAAAATGCACCCATCATTGCCGCCAGTGCGGTTAGCACTATTGGTTTGGCCCGCACCGCTGCGGCACTGATCACCGCTTGATCAAGGCTTCGGCCGTTGCGGTGTTCTTGATTGATGAAGTCCACAAGCAATATCGAATTTCGCACAATGATCCCAGCTAATGCGATCATGCCAATCATTGATGTGGCAGTAAATTGAGCGCCAAACAGGGCATGGCCCGGCATTACACCAATTACCGTCAATGGTATCGGTGCCATGATGATCAGTGGCAACAGATATGAACGAAATTGTGCTACCACTAACAGGTATATCAGGATCAAACCCACGCAATAGGCGATGCCCATATCCCGAAATGTTTCGTAGGTGATCTGCCATTCGCCGTCCCATTTAATCGAAAAATAGTACGGGTTATCCGGTTGGCTTATATAACGCTGCTCCACATTCTGGCCTTGCTCTGCCAGTTCATTTATCTGTCTCGAGATATCAAACATTCCGTATAAAGGGCTATCCAGGTCCCCCGCCATATCTGCGGTTACAAAAACGACTGGCAACAAGTCTTTGTGGTAGATTGTGTCATCCCAGGGTAGTTCGCTTACCGAGGCAATCTCGGATACGGGAACCCGCTGGCCAGTGCGGCTGCGCACCTCCAATGCAAGCAGACTGTCGAGGTCGGCTTTGGCCGCCACGGGTACTTCCAGGCGCACAGGTATGGGGTATTTTTCATTACCTTGGTGAATATAGGTAACGTCTTCACCGCCAAGGGCCATGCTGAGTACAGAGGTTACGCTTTGTTGGGAGACGCCGAGTAACGCGGCGCGCTGCCGGTCAACTTCAATTACAAATCGACTTGCATCCGATTCCACAGAGCTGTCTATATCGACAATATCTGCGGTGTCGGCAAATATCTTTTCGAGCGTGCGGGCTAGTTGTTTTTGGTTTTCATAGTCTGGGCCATACAGCTCTGCCACAATGGGTGACAATACCGGTGGACCCGGGGGAACCTCTACTACCTTAATCGATGCGCCGAATTTACTGCCTATTTCACTAAGACTGCTTCTGACCGATCTTGCGATCTCGTGGCTTGAACGATCGCGATGTTTCTTTTCTGTCAGGTTTACCTGAATGTCGCCAACGTTGCCCCCAGTTCGCAGATAATATTGCCTGACGAGTCCATTGAAGTTAATCGGTGCGGCGGTTCCGGCATACACCTGATAGTCGGTTACTTCTTTGACCTGTTCAATTTTTTCTGACAACGCATCAAGAATTGCGGCGGTGGCCTCTACCGGGGTGCCTTCAGGCATGTCGACTACAATCTGGAATTCAGATTTGTTATCGAATGGCAGCATTTTGAGTACAACCAGCTGCATTACCGCTAGGCTCATCGCGAGTCCAATAATCAATGTCAGGCCAAGATATAGCAGGGCGCGTGCCGGGCGCCCCCGGTTTTCGCGCAGAAAGGGCAGCATCAACCTTTTGAACAGACGGTGTAATAACGATTCACGCTCGTCATCGTGTTGATGTATGAGTGCCCGCGCCAGCAGCCGGTGGCTCAACCAAGGTGTGAAAACTAACGCTACCGCGAGAGAGATCAGCATTCCTGTGCTGGCATTGATAGGAATTGGGCTCATGTAGGGCCCCATTAATCCGCTGACAAATGCCATGGGTAAGAGAGCTGCGATCACGGTAAACGTGGCGAGTATGGTCGGGCCGCCTACCTCATCCACAGCTGAAGGAATTAGTTCACCGAGCCCACCATTGCGGATACCGCGGTGACGGTGAATATTTTCAACCACGACAATTGCGTCATCAACCAGGATACCAATTGAGAAAATGAGTGCAAACAGGGATACCCGATTAATCGTGAATCCCCATGCCCAAGATGCAAAAAGAGTAGCAGCAAGGGTGACTACTACAGCACTACCGACAATAAATGCCTCACGCCAGCCCATGGCGAAAAACATTAGGACCACTACCGACAGCGTCGCGAACATTAGTTTCTGTATCAGCTTAATCGCTTTATCGTTGGCGGTCTTACCGTAGTTACGGGTGATGGTGACATGGACACCCTCTGGAATCACCGTAGCTTTGAGTTGTTCAAATCGACGAATAACGGCATCAGCTATTGCTGCAGCATTTGTGCCTGGTTTTTTTGCAATTGCCAGGGTGACTGCAGGAGCATGTTTTACTGATTCAAGATCGATCTGATCGGAAGAGGGCCCGGTGCCGAACCAAGTATACTGTTCCGGCTGATCTGTTCCGGCCTTGATTTGAGCAACGTCCTCCAGAAACACAGGACGACCTTCGAACATGCCTACTACCAAGTACGCCACTTCATCACGAGTGCTTAGAAAAGTTCCAGCCTGAACCGGAATCTCACTATTATCAGCAACTAGTGACCCGGCGTGTTGTACTGTGTTGCTTGCCGTGAGAGCGAATCGAAGATCATCTAGCGTTAAACCAAAGCCGGCAACACGCTGTGGGTCTAGTTCGACGTGAACTATATCTTCAGCACCACCAATAGTGTAGACATCACGTGTACCTGCTACTCGTTTCAATTCCGCTTCCACCGCATGCGCCACCATCAAAAGGTCATGGGTGCCGCGTTCTGGATCTTCCGTCCACAGCGTGGCGGTAATGATCGGCACGTCGTCGATTCCTTTGGGTTTGACCAGGGGCGGCATGATACCGGTGTTCTGCGGCCGCCAGTCTTGGTTGGAGTAAATTGCGTTGTATAGCCGAACCAGGGATTCAGTTGATGGATTGCCAACTTCAAATTGCACCGTGAGAACACCTAAACCAGGACGCGATACGGAATAAACATGTTCCACGCCCTCAATTTCCGCTAGCACTTGCTCCATCGGAATAGAGACAAGGTTCTCTACATCACTTGTCCCAGCACCAGGAAAGGCGACAAACACATTGGCAAAGGTCACATCGATCTGTGGCTCTTCTTCCCTCGGCGTCACCAATACTGCAAATGCTCCCAGCAACAATGCGGTAATCGCGAGTAAAGGCGTCAGCGCATTGTCCTGGAAATGCTTGGCGATTGCGCCGGATATCCCCAGTTTATTGGACATCGTTCTTCGCTGTGGCCGATTTTGCCCTAATACCTGCTTGCACCGGATTAAGTGCAATTTTCTCACCGGGTTTTAGACCCGATAAAACTTCAACTCGGTCGTCAAATTGATTGCCTATGCGCACCTGCCGCAGTCTAATCTGCTCGTTGTCGAGCACGTAAACGCCTTTTACTTCACTACGCTGAACCAGTGCGATGCTTGGTATCAATAGTCTTTCGGATTGACCAAGAACAAAGGCAACTTTGATGAACATTCCGGGATATAGCTCAAACTGTCCCTCCGGAAGTTCCAGACGAACTTTAAAAGTGTTGGTGGCTTTATCTGCAAATGGAAACATTGTGATATGAGTTGGGGTAATGCGGCCATTCGTTGTGATCACCTCGGCGCGACGGTTTGCCCTGACTTTTACCGCGATCTGCTGTGGCAGGTCGACAGTAACTCGCAGTAGTCCGAGAGAGAGACCACTCATGAGCGGTTGCCCGACGCTAACGAATTCACCGAGTTCTACGTGGCGTTCAGCGACGATCCCGGAGTAAGGTGCGGTAACCAATGTATAGTCAACCTGCTGTTGCGCGGTTTTAATTGCCGATTGCGCGGAAGATACGCGTGCACCAGCGGCTTCCCGGGCAGCCAGCGCTCTGTCGTATTCCCGTTTGGTGCCCGAGCCCTTGTTGTATAAATCTGATGCGCGGCGGAATTCTTCATCCGCTTCTTTTTTTCTTGCTTTAGCTTCCTGAAGCTGTGCCTGCGCCTGACGTAAACCCGCTTGCTGTTCTACGTCAGTAAATCGAATGATGGGCGAACCGGCTTTAACCTTGTCATCCACGTCATAAAAAATTTCAGCTATTCTGCCAGACGTCTGTGCTGAAACCGTGGATTTATTTACGGCCTCCACGGTGCCGTCAAACAAGCGTTCCTTTGGCGCCTGCTCCATAGCCACTTGGATAGTCTCCAATTGCTCCTCGTTAATTTGTTGTGCCAAAATACTTTGGGTGCACAATATCCCTGTCAGAAAGATGAGCTTTCTGGTTAGGATCCTGATTTTATGCAGTGATCGTGTTTGCATTCGATCGAGATTTCTATATTTCAATAAACTTTGACGCATGTGACTACTTCTTTTTCCTCGGTGCGCAGTAGATGGAATACAGAGTTTCTAGAATTGATTTGGCGGCGTCACCGACTAGTGAATAATGTTGTGTTTGGGCTTCACGCCGCGAAGCCACCAGACCATCTTTACGCAGCAATGCTAGGTGCTGTGAAATCGTCGACTGTCTCGCATCCAATTCCTTCGCTAACTCGGACACTGTGCGCTCACCGTCGATTAGCTGACAGAGTATCATCAGCCTTTTCTCGTTAGACATGGATGCCAACAGGGAGCTGGCCTCCATGGCCTTGGATTTAAGCTCTTCTTTCTTCATAAACCTACTCCAAATCAAACCAACATGTCAGGATCCCAGACGGCTGATGCCCAAGGCTTTCAAGCTATAACGTTCATATAGTGGAACTACTTTTCCTGTGCGAACTTTCCGCAGAAACTATTTTTCATATGCGACTTTTGCCAAATGTTCCCATTTGCCGTTTGCAAAATTTAGTAGAATAATAGTATTCGAATATACGAATATATATAAATTAATCAAACTATGCAACTTTCACCTGTTCTAATTCTTGACCAGGATCAAATCTAAAATAGACCTATGAAGAGAGGAACCAGAATGTCACTAGAACGAGATGTCGAGATCTCTTCGAGCACTAACAAGAGTTAGTGCCTCGTCAGCTTGCGCTGCGTTGCCGGCCTGTTAGCGGTCGGTAATTCCCATTGGATGATAGAAGATGATGCGATGTTATCCGACGTTCAGTACCTTCGCCTGCTCTTGACCTGCGTTACGGAGCTTGTATGAGACTGTCGTTCACGCCATACAATCAGTAGCCCACCACCAATAATCAGAAATACGCCTGGAAGTAAAGTTTCGACAGGGGCTTCACCGAAAAAGATATATCCGATTGCGAAAGAAAATGGGATGCCAAAATATTCGAATGGGGACAGATTGCTCGGTTGGGTTAATCGGTAGGCTACGATCAGGAAGAACACGGCGAGACCGCCCACCAGCCCGAGAGCCAACATCCAAAGCCAATCTGTGAAGGACTGGATCGGCTGGTACGCATCGAGCGTAAACATCAACAGTGTTGAGCAGGCAAGTGCAGCAATCGTTGTGTACAAATTTATCAAGGCGGTAGGAGCGGATTCATCAAAAAGTCGCACTAGCACGCTGGTGAGTGCATAAAACAGTGCGGCGATAACGGGAAGGAGCGCCTTGGTTTCAAATATATCTCTACCAGGCTGCATCACCAAGACGATCCCAACAAAACCAATGATCACCGCAAGCCAGCGCACCCAACCGACATGGTTGCGCAAGATAGGGATAGACAGTGCGGTTATAAATAATGGTCCAGCGAATGCAAGGGTGGAAGCGGTGGCGAACTCCATTATGGTAATAGACCAATAGAAGAAGAACTGTGCGGTTGCGATTGCAACGCCTCGTAGGAGAGCCAGTCTTAGTCCTGGCAGTCGAAAGCTGCGGCCTCGAGCATGCCACTCTTGAGAGAAGTACAGGATTAACAGGCTAGGAATTAGACCAAAAATATTCCTGAATGTGGCGATCTGGGGAACGGAGTATCGATCCCCCAATACTTTGATGATCGCGCCCTGAAAGTCAAACAGCAGAATCGCTATTAGGATCACAAATACGGCGCGAGAGAAATTTGACGTTACCATTCAGCTACCAGAGGCATATCGTCGCGCTACAGCCATAACGGAGTCATACCATCCAGATCCAAACAGGTTGAGGTGATTCAGCAAATGATAAAGATTGTAGAGTGGAGCTCTTTCTTCAAAACCTGGTTCTAGTGGCCGGACTTCTTGATAGCCGTGGTAGAAAGTGTCGTCAAATCCGCCGAACAACCTGGTCATCGCTAGATCGGCTTCTGCCCATCCGTAATATGTCGCTGGATCGATTAAGGCGGGGCCACTATGAGAATAAATAACATTTCCATTCCAAAGATCTCCATGCAGTAACGAAGCAGGTTGTTTGGGGATGAATTGATTGAGCTTCTGAGCAATCGACTCAACTATAGTAATGTCGTTTTTATTCATTAGTCCGGCGTCTGATGCCAGTTCTATCTGGGTGGCTAACCGATACTTTAGGAAAAAATCGAACCCATCCGCACAAGGAGTGTTTACTTGCGGTGTCTTACCGCAATAGTTATCGCTATCGAAACCAAAATAGTTGCCATTAATTTGATGCATAACGGCTAGGTGTCTGCCCAATTGTTCCGGTTGACGGCCCCTATCAGGGGTCGGCTCGAGCCATTCCAGCAGAAGGTAATTTTTTCCGTGACTCCTGATGCCGGGAATCGTGACACTGTTGCTGGCGGCAAGCGCTTCGAGCCCAATTTTTTCTGCAGTGAAGAAATCTTCGGGAGCACTGTGGTTGATCTTGAGGCAGTAACGCTGCTTTTCGCATTCAATTCGATAAACCTGGTTGATACTGCCACCCCCCAGCGGTTTTGCGCTCGCCACCGGTATTCCCAGGAGTTGCTCCAGTTCTGTTAAATTAACCTTCACTATTGGCGATTAGAAAAAACCTGAATCGACCTGATGATCAGAGCCATCAATAGCACAAGAATTCCAAAGGGATAAACAAACCACCCCTTCAGCCAGGCGCCGACGGTAACGAGCAACAACAGAATTATCAGGACCAGGAGCTTGTCGAACATCAAGGGGATTGTAGTGGCTTTGTTATGAGGGGAAGCAACATTTTGGATAGAAAAAAGTGGTATCCCGGGCTTTACTCCGGTTTTTTGCGCACGGGTTGAGGTCCTGATTTTTTACCAGTTTGTCGACCAACACCTGCCACGACCAGGGATTACGCAGATCGAAGCACTAAATGCGACGGAACACAGGCAGTATCGAGCAGCACTTGATAGAACTAAGCAACAGTTCTTGCAAGGGCAAGTACTAGGCGCATGGAATACGCTGCTTGCCCTACCTCGCCAGACGGTTGTGGGTCCGGAGATAAGCCTGCTCAAGCCCCATCTTGTTTTGGCGTCTGCGTCAGTCACGCACCGCAAATTGAGGTGCTGGAAGCCCAGTTGAAGACAAACCCTTAAAGACAACGAGACTTGGTATCAACATACGACCAATTACTGCATGGCTGAGGATTACGAGCGTGCTTTCGGGATACTTGAAAATTGGTTCATTCATCCATATGCATCCTTATGCTAAACGCTTTCGGCAAACTGCAGCTGTGGTCCTTGCATTACTTGAGCCTGAGCATCACTTGGGAAAAGAATTCGGTCCGCTAGTGACCTTTGAAGCCGAACCTGCTTCTGGTCGAAGCAGACCGTATAAAGGCCTGTAAGCCTGCGCGTATTCAACTTGCCATAAAATGCGGTCACGCTGCAGTTTGTTATGGCATAATACCGCCCTTAAAAAACTGGACCACATCCAGTAAAAAGACTATTTTTCAACAATTAACCTGCAATTCTAGGGAAATACGATGAACTTCCTAATCTCAGACGCCTGGGCTCAGGCTGGTGGTGGCGGTGGGGCTGGCCTGATTGGCTTGTTACCAATGGTGGCTATTTTTGTAATTTTTTATTTTCTGCTGATCAGGCCGCAGCAAAAGAAAGCCAAGGAACACCGTGCAATGGTTGCTGATCTCTCCAAAGGTGATGAGATTGTCACTAACGGTGGTGTGTTGGGGAAGATTACCGATACTGATGATAATTTCATCGCGGTGGAAATTGCCAGCGGGGTCACAATCCAGGTCCAACGTCTTGCGGTTGCCCAGATGATGCCAAAGGGGACTATCAAATCTACTAAGTAGCCTGACTTTTGATCGCGCCCATTTCAATTTCGACCTGTATTGCGCAATCATCGTGATACCCAAGCTGCTCGTTATTTCAGACTAAAAACATGTTAAACAAGACACCATGGTGGAAGTACCTCGTTGTAGTGGCGGTGCTGATCACCGGTTCCTACTACGCGTTGCCCAACATCTTCGGTAATGATCCGGGAATGACTATTCGAGGTGCGCGTGGCCTGTCCCTCGACCAGGCGGCGCTGGAGAAGGTGGAAGGCGTACTCCAGGCTGCTGAAATCGTACCCAAGTCGGTGATTCAAGATAGTAATGGCATTCAAATTCGATTTAATAGCAACGAGGATCAGCTCAGAGCCAGGGATGGTATAGACGCAAATCTTGGGTCCGAATTCAGTTCCGCATTAAGCTTACTTACAGGAGCGCCGAAGTGGCTGACCGAGTCCGGTGCGAATCCAATGTATCTTGGACTTGATCTCAGAGGTGGTGTGCATTTTCTGCTGGAAGTTGATATGGATACTGCGGTAGACAATGCACGGCAGCGTTATGAAGACGACGTACGCTTAGTCTTGCGACAAAGCAAACTCAGGTATCGAGGTATTCGACGAAGTATCGATGGCGTTATTGAAGTGGCCATGCGCGATCCAGCGCAGCGAGCGGATGCGATTAAGACAATCACCAAGGAACTGGGTGCACTCAGGGTGGATCCGGATGAAGTGCGCGAGGACGTTTTGAAAATCCAGCTTACTGATACGATGGTGGACGAAATCAAATCGTTCGCTCTTGAACAGAACATGACTTCTCTGCGCAATCGTGTTGATCAGCTTGGTGTCGCTGAGCCCGTGGTGCAGCAGCAGGGGCTGGAGCGAATCGTCATTCAGCTACCCGGAGTCCAAGATACGGAACGTGCAAAACGCATTTTAGGTCGTGCTGCGACTCTCGAAATGCGCCTAGTTGATGAGAAGAATACGGTGGAGGCAGAGCAGTCCGGTCAAGCACCACCGGGGGCTCGTCTGTATAAATTCCGTGACGGTCGACGGATATTGCTGAAAAAGCAGATTATTTATTCCGGTGATAGCATTGTCGACGCAGCTGCAAGTATTGATACACAGACTGGATCTCCCATTGTTAGCATTACTCTGGATGCCGCTGGCGCAGCAAAGAATAGCAGAGTGACCGCGGAGAATATCAATAATCGTATGGCTGTAGTCTACGTCGAGTTGACCTCCGTAACTAAGAAAGATGATGATGGTAATGTGGAAATGGATGACGCTGGTCAACCTATGCGCATCAGCAGTAAAATTGAAGAAGTCATCACCGCCCCCGTTATTCGTGATCAGCTTGGTAAGCGCTTCCAGATCGAAGGTCTGGATAGCGTTGATGAGGCCCGTGATCTTGCCTTAATGTTGAGATCTGGTGCGCTTGCGGCGCCGGTCGAAATTATTGAAGAGCGTACCGTCGGTCCCAGTCTTGGCAAGGCAAATATTTCACAGGGCTTCATGTCGGTCATGGTTGGCTTTATGCTGGTATTAGTGTTTATGCTGTTTTATTACCGCATGTTCGGCATCGCAGCAAATGTTGCGCTGGCGGTCAATCTGGTATTGATGGTGGCGGTACTATCATTCTTTCAGGCCACTCTTACTCTTCCCGGCGTCGCCGGAATAGTGCTGACTGTCGGTATGGCCGTGGATGCCAATGTGCTGATCTTTGAGCGAATAAGAGAAGAGATCCGTATTGGAAACTCGCCCCAGGCAAGTATTCATCTCGGATATGACAAAGCACTTTCAACTATTATCGACGCTAACGTTACAACCTTGATTGCTGCGGTTGTGCTGTTTAATTTTGGAACCGGACCGATAAAGGGTTTTGCGGTAACGTTGAGTATTGGAATCCTGACTTCAATGTTTACGGCGATATTATTGACTCGGGTGTTGGTCAACTGGTTTTACGGTGGTAAGTCTGTAAAGAAGTTGGCGATCTAGGAGTTTTAAATGCAAATTTTAAATAAAACCACCACCTTTGACTTTCTCGGTAAGCGAAAGATAGCCCTTATACTGTCGTTGATACTGGTTGCAGTCAGTATTGGCGCGACGGTTTCACGCGGTTTGAATTTTGGTATCGATTTTACCGGCGGTACGCTGGTTGAAGTCGGCTATGAACAGACAGTGGATGTGGAATCGGTGCGTGCCGCGCTAACAGAAAGCGGGTTTAGTGATGCCGTGGTCCAATACTTTGGTACCTCCAGTGATGTCTTGATTCGACTACCGGCTGGCAGATCGTCGCAATCGGTTAAAGCCGCAGAAATCAGTAGTGGCGTCATGCAAGTGCTGCGCGGAGCAATGGGGGAAGTGTTAGTTGAGGTTCCTGGTAGCGATATGCAGCAGTGCAGTCGTGATGGCAAGACTGGTGTCTGCTCGCTGCAAATGCGGCGTGTTGAATTTGTGGGTCCACAGGTAGGGGATGAATTGACCAACCAAGGCGGGTTGGCGATGCTATATGCATTAATTGGGATTTTGATCTATGTGACCTTCCGGTTTGAATGGAGATTCGCTGTAGGATCGGTTATTGCATTGGTTCACGATGTGATTATTACTATCGGTGTTTTCGCTTTGTTTCAATTCGAATTTTCGCTGCCAGTTCTAGCTGCTGTGCTTGCGGTGATCGGGTATTCTCTTAATGACACTATCGTTGTCTATGACAGGATTCGCGAAAACTTTCGCAAGATGCGAAAGAGTGACGCTATGAAAATCATGAATACATCCATCAATCAAACACTACCACGGACGGTGTTAACCTCTATGACAACTTTGATAGTTGTTCTAACGTTGTTAATTTTCGGCGGGGAAGTTATTCGAGGTTTCTCCATTGCGCTGTTTGTAGGCGTACTAGTGGGTACATACTCTTCTATATTTGTGGCAAGCCCGGCGGTCCTGAGTTTGGGCATCACACGGGAAGATATGATGCCAGTTGCCAAGGAAGGTGCAGAAGCGGAATCTCTACCCTAAACAGGGTCTTTGTGAGGAACTCTGATGCGTTGCCCGTACTGCGCCAATGATGACACCAGAGTAATTGACTCTCGTCTAGGAGACGGAGGAGAGAGCGTGCGACGTCGTCGGGAGTGTCAAAGCTGTAATGAACGTTTCACCACTTTTGAACGTATCGTTCTGCAAATGCCACAGGTAATAAAGTCGGATCAGCGCAGGGAACGATTCGATGATGAGAAGCTGCGTCGAGGGCTTGCTCGGGCACTCGAGAAGAGGCCGGTTGATGCGGAAGCAATTGAAGGTGCAATGAGTCGGATTATGCGCCGGTTTACACATAAAGGAGATCGGGAAATCGAAGCCAAGCAAATTGGTGAGGCGGTGATGGCGGAGTTACGCGAACTCGACGAGGTCGCATATGTTCGTTTCGCATCGGTTTACCGGAGTTTTCAGGATCTGGAGGCGTTTAGCGAGGAGGTCGAAAAGCTTCGCGAAACCTTGAGTGACCGAAGCGGTAAGGTTCAACTCTCCCTATTCGCTAACGGTAAAGACTGAGCGCTCTCATGGCTATTTTCCCCGGTATCAAGGAATTAAAGGAATCGATTACGTCGCAACCGTTGCGGCAAATTGATATCCCCGAAGAATATGAGAACCACCTCGGGGATGATCACAAATTTATGGCGAAAGCTCTAAAACTGGCTGGGAAAGGAAAGAATACGACCCATCCCAATCCCCGCGTGGGCTGTGTGATTGTGCAGAATGGGGTAATTGTTGGTGATGGCTATCACAGATTCGCTGGTGAACCCCATGCAGAGGTTAACGCGCTCAAACATGCGGGGCGGTATGCTGAGGGGGCTACCATGTATGTCAACCTTGAACCATGTTGTCACCACGGCCGCACTCCCCCGTGCACTGATGCGATTATTAAAGCTGGTATTAGCCGAGTAGTGATCGCTATGGAGGATCCAAACCCGCAAGTTAATCGAGTCGGTATTTCAACTTTGCAAAACGCTGGGATCGTGGTTGAAACCGGTATCAATCGCGAACGCGCTGCCTGGCTCAACCGTGGTTTTGTGCGTCGGATTAATCAGGGATTACCGTGGGTGACACTAAAGATCGCGATCAGTCTTGATGGCAAAACTGCGATGGAAAATGGTAAAAGCCAATGGATAACTTCTGAGCCGGCTCGGCAAGATGCACATCGCGTTCGCGCCGAGAATGCCGCGATTCTTACTGGTATTGGTACCGTTCTCAGAGACAATCCAAAGATGACTGCGCGTATACCTGACCTCGAACGACAGCCTTTACGGGTAATTCTTGATAGTCGGCTCAGCACACCGACTAGTGCCGCGATTCTGGAGGCGCCCGGAGATGTGCTCATCATTACCTCACCATCCGAAACAGGGGATGCGGAGATTTACTCCCAGAAAAACGTTGAGGTGATTAGTTGCGGAATGGCAGGCAGCTCCATCGATCTTAAACAGGTCCTGCTGGAACTTGGGAGCAGAGAAATTAATAATTTAATGTTGGAAGCTGGCTCTCGACTCAGTGGTGCGATGTTACAGCAGGATCTCGTTGACGAATTGATCGTCTATATGGCGCCTGATCTACTCGGCAGCAGCGCACGAGGTATGTTTCAAATTCCTGGACTTGAATCAATCGAAGATAAGTATCAGTTTGGTTTCCGCGATGTTCGTCAGGTCGGTCGGGATTTGAGATTGACGCTGAGAGCGGCGATAGCCAAGGCTTAGTTGGCCGACTGTTTATAAACGAAAATATGTTTACCGGCATTATAGAGTCTCTTGGCACTATTGTTTCCAAGCACGAATCAGCGGGAAGCGTGGTGTTGCTAATAGAGCTTGGCGAACTCGATGCATCTACTTTGGCAACAGGTGACAGTATTGCAGTAAATGGAGCATGTTTGACCGCGACTCTGTTTCAGGATAATTCCGTCAGGTTTGATGTATCTCCAGAGACCCTGTCAAAGTGTCTAATAGGTGAATGGAAAATAGGAGATAAGGTAAACCTGGAACGAGCACTCACGTTGCAAAAACCGTTAGGCGGCCATCTTGTGTCTGGTCATGTTGATGGCATAGGCCAGTTGATTGAGCGTCGTGATGAATCCGATTCGACCTGGATGCAATTTGAAACCCCGAGAACGATTGGTCGGTTCATAGCGGTAAAGGGTTCAATAACGATTGACGGAATAAGCTTGACCTCAAATGCAGTAAAAGACGTAGATAAAAACACGAGGTTTGAGATTAGCATTGTCCCCCATACACTTGCCATGACAACTTTAAGCAATTTGATTGAAGGTAGTCATGTTCATCTTGAAATAGATCTTGTAGCGAGGTATCTGGAGCGCATGAATCAGCGGCTATCGACGTGAACCATCCGATTAAAATCGGCCAGGTGAGCCCCATTGAAGAAGTGCTGGGGGACTATCGTCAAGGGAAGATGGTCATCCTGGTGGACGACGAAGGGCGCGAAAACGAAGGTGATTTGCTGGTCTCTGCGGAATGTGTCACCGATGACCACATTAACTTCATGGCTTCCCATGGACGCGGTTTGATCTGTTTGACTTTGACTGAGGAACGTTGTCAACAACTGGATTTACCTTTAATGGTAAGCCGAAACAGCGCTCGTTTCTCGACCAATTTCACTGTATCCATTGAAGCCGCCCAAGGTGTCACAACGGGAATTTCTGCTCAGGACCGAGCCATAACAATTCGTACCGCGGTGAAACGTAACGCAGTTCCTGAGGACATCGTCACGCCCGGACATATCTTTCCAATTAAGTCCCAGCCAGGTGGTGTACTGACCCGAGCCGGTCATACTGAAGCGGGCGTCGATATGGCACGACTTTGTGGGTACGAGCCGGCGAGCGTAATTTGTGAAATTCTAAACGAAGACGGCACCATGGCTCGCCTTCCCGATTTGCTGGAGTTCGGTAAAAATCACGAAATCAAGATAGGTACCATCGCTGATCTAATCAGTTTTCGGCTAAATAATGACCCTACGGTTAAACGTATCGCGGAACATCGTCTGCACATGGAACATGGAGAGTTTAATTCCATGGTTTATCTGGATGAAGTCGAGGGCGGTGTGCACATGGCTCTGGTATACGGCGAGGTTGATGTCTCAGGGCCGGTGGCGGTGAGAGTGCATGTTCATCGCGGGCTGTTGGATATTATTCTCCAATCAAATGTGCCCGAAAGCTGGAACATCGATACCGCTCTAAAATCTATTGTCGAGCATGGCTCTGGCGTAGTAGTGCTTCTCGCATATCATGAATCGGCGGAAGAACTAGCATCTCGTATAGACCTGCGCAATAATCCGCGCCGCCGAGCTGATCGTAATGATGATCATTTGGCGAGTCCACAAAGTCCCGCGAACCTGAGAATGCTTGGAGCTGGTGGTCAGATTCTGGCCGATCTCGGAGTGCAGCAATTACTTGCGCTGGGTAGTGAGAAACGGACCTTCGGCTTGTCTGGATTTGGTCTTGAGGTAGTAGAATATATTGCGGATCAGAAATCGTTGAAAAATTGGGAAAAAGAACATGAATGAAATAGCCGGGAACTTCATAAAATGTGAGGGGCGATACGCGATTGTTGCAGGCCGCTTTAATCATTTCATCACTGATAAGCTGATCGAAGGAGCTCTGGATGCCTTTTCCCGACATGGAATTAGTGATGACGATGTAGACCTTGTGTGGGTTCCAGGAGCATTTGAAATGCCGTTTGCGGTGCGTAAACTAATTCGTACCGGAAAATATGCGTCAGTGATTACCCTTGGCGCGGTAATTCGAGGTGCAACGCCTCATTTTGATTATGTCGCGGGCGAATGTGCCAGCGGTATTGCTCGGTTGAATGCGGAAAGTGACATTCCTATTGTGTTTGGCGTTCTAACCACCGATACCATCGAGCAGGCGATTGAACGTGCCGGTTCAAAAGCCGGTAACAAGGGCGCTGATGCTGCGATGACCGCGTTGGAGATGGTCAGCCTTGCCAGCCAGATTGGAGACTAGACTTGGCAAGAAGTGGTCGACATTTGGCCCGACGCTGCGCGGTGCAAGCGCTTTACCAGTGGCAAATGACTGGTCAGGACAAGGAGCAGATAATCGAAACATTTATTGAAAACGAAAACCTAAATGGAAAGCATCAGGAGTATTTTCTGAGTCTGATAAATTCTATCCCAAATCATGTCGATCAGATTGACGCACTGATCGCTCCTCATCTTGATCGTGCCCAGGAGAAAGTGGATCTGATAGAGCAGGCTATTCTGCGACTAGGAACATACGAACTACGGTACGACAAATCGATACCCGTTAATGTAGTGATCGATGAAGCAATTGATTTAGCCAAAACTTTCGGCTCGGAGCATGGTTACAGATATGTCAATGGGGTGCTTGACAAAGTTGCCCGGGAAGTTCGTGAAACATAGGCGCGCCACTGTAGCAGATCTAGGTTCGGGCCTGGCCCCATTTCTGGGACTCGGGTTTGGATCAGGATTAATGCCATTCGCACCAGGAACCTTTGGTACCTTAGCGGCAGTGCCGGTTTTTTTGCTGCTGTCATATGGTGGACAGGCGATTTATTTGGGTGGTCTTTTGGCGATTACGGTAAGCGGTGTTTGGATATGTGGTCAATCCGCAAAGGTGCTCGAAAGCCATGACCATCCGGCAATTGTATGGGATGAAATCGCGGGCTTTCTAGTAACCATGGTGCCGGTGGATGCCACATTTATAAATGTGGTCTGTGGATTTATCCTGTTCCGATTTTTTGACATCATAAAACCCTGGCCAATCAAATGGGCAGATCGCCAGGTCGGTGGGGGGGTCGGTATTATGCTGGATGATGTATTGGCCGGCCTGCTGGCTGGTGTTGCCTTATGGATATTGAATACCTGGAATCCGGCCGGGTTTTTTCTGTCTAGTTGAACGTTTCTAAGGTAGCCCGGATTGTCTTAATTAACAAACTATTAATGAGTGGCACATATGTCTACGTTTAAAGCTTATCGTATAGATCAATCAGAAGATAAAAAGATTATCGCCAGCTTTCAGGATTTAACCATCGATGACCTCACAGACGGTGAAGTGGTGGTCAGGGTTGAATGGTCGGATATTAATTTTAAGGATGTGCTGGCAGCGACAGGGAAGGGTAAGATTCTGCGGCAATATCCGTTAAATGGTGGAATTGATTTATCTGGCTCTGTAGTGAGCTCCAAGGATGACCGGTTTAAAGAGGGCGATCATGTGTTGGTGTGTGGTTGTGGTTTATCTGAAACCGCAGATGGGGGGTACGCCGAAATGGCAAGAGTCTGCGCAGACTGCGTGGTGCCATTACCTGATGGCATCACCCTCAGAGACTCTATGGCGCTCGGAACGGCCGGTTTTACCGCAGCGATGGCGGTAATGCGGATGGAGCAAAATGGTCAAACTCCCGAGCACGGCAAAATAGTTGTAACAGGTGCAACCGGTGGAGTGGGCAGTATTGCGATTGATATCCTGGCTTCTAAAGGATATGAAGTGGTCGCGTTCACCGGTAAAACAGATCAACACGATTACTTACGCAGTCTAGGTGCCAATGAATTTCTCGATCGTAACAGTATCGAAAAAGGCACACGCCCCCTGGAAGCCGCAACCTGGGGTGGGGCAGTAGATAATGCAGGGGGTGAGACCCTGGCATGGTTGACTCGCACAGTGAAACCCTGGGGGAACATCGCAAGCATAGGACTGGTGGATGATTTCAAACTGAACACAACGGTGATGCCATTCATATTGCGGGGGGTGTCGCTGCTTGGTATCAATTCCATTGAAATGCCAAACGAAATGCGCAATGAAATCTGGCGTCGCCTTGGGGGCGATTTAAAACCGCGCCATCTCGATCAGGTGGTAACTAGAGAAGTAAATTTCGAACAGTTGCCAGAGACGTTTGATAGTTATCTAGATGGATCAAACTTTGGCCGAACGCTGGTTAGAATAGGGGGTGATGGGTGATACCCTCTATCGCCGCCAGCGATGAAATTTCTCTAGCAGGTTCAGTGCCCATTCCGGGGCGTGGGCTTTCTTCCAGTTACCCGCAGCGTATTTGTTAGCCTCCATCCAGGTTGGATAAGAATGAATCGTGCCGAGGATTTTATTCATTCCCAAACCATGCTTCATTGCCAGAACAAATTCGGCAATGAGTTCTCCGGCATGGCTGCCAAGGATTGTTGCGCCTAGAATTTTGTCTTTTCCGGGAACGGTTAAAACTTTTACTACTCCTTCTGCATGCCCGTCAGCTAGGGCCCGATCAAGTCCCCCCAGGTCATATCGGGTGACTTCGTAAGGTATATTTTTCTCTTTTGCATCCAATTCGTTCAGGCCCACCCTGGCGACCTCTGGATCAGTGTAAGTCGCCCAAGGAATCACGCTGTAGTCGACTTTAAATTTCTTGAATGGACGAAACAATGCATTGACCGCTGCGTACCAGGCCTGGTGTGCAGCAACATGTGTAAACTGATAGGGGCCTACAATATCGCCGCAGGCAAAAATGGAGGGATATCCAGCCTGCAGATATTCATCGGTTTCGATTGTTCGGCGCTTGCTGATAGGAATCTCGACCTGCTCCAGACCGTAACCCTCTGAGCGCGCGGCGCGACCCACTGCAACCAGAATCTGGTCAAATTCGACCTGCACTGGCGACTCGTTATAGTTGCAATGAAGAATCTTGTGGTCACCCTCCACCTCAACTTTTATCGCTTTGTGATTGGTCAGAATATTGATGTTTTCTTGTTCGAACCGATTCGCCATAAATGCCGCAATTTCTTCATCTTCACGAATCATGATCTGCGGCAACATCTCTACAATAGATACTTCTGATCCAAACCGGGCAAAGCATTGGGCCAATTCACAGCCTATGGGGCCGCCACCGAGAACTACGAGTTTCTTGGGTAGTTCTTTTAACTCCCAGATATTGTCTGAGGTTAGGTATTGCACCTGATCCAGGCCGTCAATAGGCGGTACAAACGGTTTGGCCCCGGTTGCGATGATGATATTTTTGGTGCTGATAATCCGGCCATTGACCTCAACCTTGGTCGGTGACTTGATGGTTGCTTCTCCCTGAATAACTTCAACTCCGAGACCGGTATAGCGTTCAGCTGAATCATGGGGTTCAATCGTTTCGATTACAGACTTCACCCTTGCCATAATGTCGCTAAAGTCAAAGGTGGCCGATGCAGTGTGAATACCCCACCTATTTGAATGCTTGATCTGGTGCACAAGCTTGGCGGAAGCGATCAGAGACTTTGATGGCACACATCCGGTATTGAGGCAATCGCCCCCCATCTTACCTTGCTCAATTAAGATTACTTTGGCCTTTACCGCAGCGCCGATATAGGCGCTGACAAGTCCAGCGCTTCCGGCGCCGATGACCACGAGGTTCGCCTCGTAATTACTCATGGAAGTGATTTTTCTGAAGCGCCGCGCCGAGCGCGAATGATTCTAAGCGCAAACTTGGCAATATATGGGAACACTGCGAGCAAAACAAATGATGCGACGATGGCTGGTGACAATAATCCTTTCAGCGACTCCAGTTTTGCCAGCTGCGTACCTGCATTAACGAAAACCATGGTTCCGGGGGTCATACCTATTAGAGAAGCGATAGCATATGTCGAGGTCTTAATTGACGTGAGTCCCATTAACAGATTGATCGCAAAAAATGGAAACACCGGGACCAGGCGCATTGAAAACAAATACAATGCACCTTCCTTGCGAAAATTATCCCGGATTCTGGCAAGGCGGTCGCCCATCTTATTTTTAACAAGATCGTCAAACAAATATCGGGCAAGAAGGAAAGCGATGGTAGCGCCTATAGTAGCGGATATCACAACCACCAATGAACCAAGATAAAATCCAAAAATAGCGCCGCCAACAAGTGTAAGCACGAGTGCCCCGGGTATGGAGGCCGCGGTAGCCACGATATATATCGCGGCATAGATAAGGACTGACTGTAAAGGATTTGCTTCCCGATAAGCAGAGATCGTATCTAGCTGAGACTGCATGAACGCAAGGCTCAGGTAGTGTTTGGGTCCGAATAAAACAATACCGCCAATTATCAAGGCGACAATAGCTAGAACGATAAGTTTAGTCTTCGACAAAGCTGATTCCCTGAAAAGATTGAGAGGGATTGTAACTTTTTTATTTGGGTTGCGTGATCGGACTCCCTTTGTCGAAAAAAGTTTCAGGTTTATCTATTGCGATTTGTCAGACCATTCCCGCATAGAAGGATTCTTTGTATGAGAATTAATCTACTGCATTTTGCTAATGATTGCATCGGCAAACCCGCTGGTGGAAACGGTAGTTGCGCCGTCCATGAGTCGTGCAAAGTCATAGGTTACGGTTTTATCTGCTATAACCTTTACGAATGCTTCGTTTATGAGATCCGCGGCTTCCTGCCAGCCGATATATTCCAACATCATGACCCCAGAGAACATCAGCGATGATGGGTTTACTTTGTTCTGGTTAGCGTATTTAGGAGCGGTGCCATGGGTCGCTTCAAAAACAGCCACTTCGTCAGAAATGTTTGCCCCGGGAGCGATGCCAATACCACCCACCTCAGCTGCTGCCGCATCAGAAAGGTAGTCGCCATTTAGGTTCATAGTAGCGATCACATCAAATTCAGCTGGTCGAAGTTGCAGCAACTGAAACATAATATCGGCGATTCGATCCTTGATCAGAATTTTGCCTTCTGGCATCTCACCGTCGTGGTCATCCCATAACTCTTCTTCGGTGATAATCTGGTCTCTGAACTCTTCCTTCGCTAACTCGTAACCCCAGTTACGAAATCCGCCTTCGGTGAACTTCATGATATTTCCCTTATGGACAAGAGTAACGCTCGGTCTGTTATGGTCTATTGCATACTGAATTGCCTTGCGGACGAGTCTCTTTGAGCCAAACGGACTCACCGGTTTGATACCGAGACTAGCGCCTTCAAAAAATTCGGCTCCCATTTCCTCGCGTAAAAACTTTGCCAGTTTCTCGTTTTCTGGCGTGCCACTGTCGTACTCTATTCCGGCGTAGACGTCCTCTGTGTTTTCCCGAAAGATTACGATATCTACTTCCTCGGGTTTTTTTAACGGGGAGGGCACGCCTTCGTAATACCGGACCGGGCGCACGCATGCGTAAAGATCCATTTCCTGGCGCAATGAAACATTGAGAGAACGAAACCCACCTCCGATAGGGGTTGTCAGTGGGCCCTTAATAGCCACTCCCAGTTCACGTATCGCGTCCATGGTCTCAGCTGGAAAGTAATCCCCTTCATACAGACCCGCCGCTTTTTCGCCCATAAAAAGCTCACACCAGCTTACTTTGCGTTTTCCACCGTAGGCCTTATCCACAGCAGTATCCCAGACACGCAGTGAAGCAGCAGTAATATCTGGGCCAATCCCATCACCTTCGACAAATCCCAGAATCGGATGGTCCGATACCTTCAGTTTGCCATTTTCGATAATTATTTTTTTGCCGCTTTCTGGGATTTTGATATGTTTGTAGCTCATTGGGAATTTTTCTTAGATAGGTCGGTTAATCTGGTATTTTGGATCAGAAAAGGCAATAAAACCATTAGACAATCCGGTGATAAGTCTAACATTTCATGGACTAAGCAGTGTATAAACTGATTCGGCAAGTGTCTCGATACGTTAAAATTGGGTCTTCGTTCCGTGTTTAAAACGGTACTAGGATCGAACATAATGCGCAAAATCAAATCGGGTGGACAATTATGAGTAAAACAAATCTAGCAGAGGCCAGCGCGGAGCCAGCCATGAGTGAAAGCGAACGGTTGAAAGCCGTCAGAGATTTAATATTCGGCGAAAATATGGCGGAATACCAAAAGGAATTCAGCCTGCTTCGAGAGCAGATCGCGGAACATCAGATTATTGCACAGGAAAAACTGGCAAGTGAGTCGGCCGCTCTCAGTGAGAAACTTGATGCGCTTGAATACAGTTTCGACCAGTCCCTTAAGAAATTTAAACAAGAGGTGGTGCAGCATGTTGACCGCCTTGAAGGGGTCAGCGCCGAAATAGTGGAAAATCGCCAGGAAGTTGGGCGAGCTCTGGCGCAAATTGCGGAAGTACTCCAAAAGTAAAGACGTCTACGCAGGTTGTCTTCTCGATCATCACAGAATTCTGATCATCAGCTGACCCGGCTGAAGGAGATTCTATTTCAGGAGGAAATGGCAAAAGTCCAGGCATTAGATCGTGAAATCAATGACGAGCAACGCCTGGCTCAACAAGTTGGTCCAATACTGGAAAAACGTATTGCTGAACTGCAGGAAACATTTCCCGAACGATTCGGCCCGGTGATCACAGAAACACTTAAGGTTCAGATAAAGGAATCACAAGATGACGTGGTCGAAGCGATCTCTCCAATAATTACCAAATCGCTTAAAGCTCAAATCAAGGATTCCCAGGACGAAGTAGTGGAAGCGATATACCCGATCATGGGTAAATTGATTAAGAAGTATATACAGAAGGAAATTGCCAAACTATCCGAGTCTGTAGATGCAAGAATGCGCCAGATGTTTTCTTTTAAGGGCTTTTGGCAGCGTTTCATTTATCGGGTTAAAGGAGTCAAAGAATCTGAGGTTGTAGTGCAAGGATTGTTGCCGCCGGTACTCGAAGAAATCATGGTAATTGAAAACGATTCGGGTTTGTTACTGGCCAACTACTCGATAGGATCGAATACTGATCCTGATCTAGTGGCAGGTATGCTTACTGCAATCAAAGCATTTGTCGAGGACGCGTATTCTAAATCTGAACAAGACCTTGAATACATAGAGTACGAAACATTCACTCTATACCTGCAGAGCTTTAAGTCATTTTATATCGTTGTGGCGATTTCGGGTGTTTTGAATCAAGCATTTAAAGACCGCTTAAATGATGCTGTGCTTGGTTTTGCAGTGAAAATTGCGGAAGACCAAAATTACCGATCGGATCAGCGGGCAATGCAGAGCCTTCTGGAGCATCATTTCCATGAGGTCAATGACTAGGTCTTTGTCCGCTCAGCGAAAGCGTTGTGCGTGGTTTGCTTCGGTATCAAGCTCGCCGTATTTATTGCTCAATCATTTATAGCGACGTATGGTCACTATGCAGAAAAAAATTCTGTTGGTTGGAGACTTTGGGGTTGGCAAATCATCTCTGGTGGAGCGGTTTGTTTATAGTCGTTTCTCTGAGGAATATAAAAGCACCATAGGAGTTGTTATTAGTAAGAAGGAATTGAATCTAGAGGGTCTGGTCCTAAAATTTCTGATCTGGGACGTTGCTGGGGAAAGAGAAATTTCGGAGGTGCCCGCTAGTTACTATCTTGGATGCAGTGGTTTGCTGTTTGTATTCGACCTGACTCGTCCGGAAACCTGGGTAGGCATGTCGCAACGTCTGGAAACCATCCGGCAAATGTCAAAGTCAGACAATATCATTGTAGTTGGGAACAAATCAGATTTATGTGAGCCTTCTCAGATTGAGCAGGTGCTCGATAAAATTGGAGTAAGAGTAGATGCTGTAACCAGCGCCCGCTCTGATGATAATGTAGATCGGGCATTTCACGAGCTCGGGCGCCGGATTGTCAATGATTGAAAAGAAACATCCGCCACTATTGTCGGTGGCAGGTTCAATCATTTGCCGGTTTGATTCAGACGGTCGAATAACTAAATGTGATGGTGAGCTGACTAAGGAAGCGTTTTCTTCAGGCAATAATATATTCGAAATTTGCGACTTTCTTTACGGTACCGTTGAGTCGCTGGTACCCGGCGATCAAGCGAGCCTTGCTGGTATTCATCATGTTTTCAATGGACATGAATTAATAATAGATGCTGCAGTTTTGCACGATGATGATGGCAGCTTTGTTCTCATGATGCGTGACGAAACATCACGATATCAGGCGATAAATCAGCTTAATCAGCAGCGTAACGAAGCGGATATCATGCAACATCGGTTATCCCGACAGAATGAACAGCTGGAGATTCTTAAAGATGTGGCAGAAACTGCGGTCAGGACACGAACCAAATTTCTTGCCACAGTGAGTCATGAAATTCGTACACCGTTAAATGCGTTGATAGGATTCGTTGAATTATTAACCGAACAAGAGCTGACTTCGGCGCAGGCGCGGCAGGTTTCAGCTATCCAGGCTGCGGGTCAGTCATTGACCGGATTGTTAAACGATATTCTTGACCTTTCTAAAATAGAATCTGGAAAGTATCAGATCGATAATAAACCGTTCTCGTTGCTGAAGATGCTTGAAGGTACGGTTGGATTATGCAGAAACCTGGCGGACTCAAAAGGATTGAATCTTAGTATCGAGAGCGGCCAGGATATTCCAAAGCAGGTGGTTGGGGATCGTATGCGGCTTTCTCAGGTTGTTCTTAATCTTGTGACCAATGCGATCAAGTTCACTGATAGGGGGCACGTGATTGTGCGGGTTAAGGTTGCTGATAGTACTGATACCTCAGAACTTGTGGAGTTTGAAGTGGAGGATACCGGCCGTGGTATAGCTAGTGATAAACAGCAGCAGATATTTGAAGAGTTCAGTCAAAATCAAGCTGGAGACGCGAATGAACTTGGGGGGGTTGGATTAGGTCTGGCGATCGTGAAGCAACTTGTCAATGCCATGGGGGGGAACATCGAGGTCAAGAGTGAACCGGGTCGGGGCTCGAATTTTCGGATCAGACTACCCCTTGAACGTGTGGTTGAGGGGAGCCAAAAGGTGGTTCGATCCGGCATCGACGCCGCGGGGCTAGACTTGCTTAACGATATTTATGTGCTGCTAGCGGAGGACAATAGGCTTAACCAGCAATATGTCAGAGAAATACTTAGCGCCAGAGATTGTAAAGTATCTGTTGTAGGGTCTGGCGAAGCGGCGATACAGGTACTGAAAACTGAACCTATCGATGTGGTCTTTATGGATGTGCTGATGCCTGAGATGAATGGAGACGAGGCAATCAAGGAAATACGGGAAAACCTGTTATTCCCGCTTAATAAAATTCCCATCATTGTTCTGAGTGGAAAGACAGGCAATGATGAAGCGACACGTCTGCTGAACTTAGGAGCGAATGAGATTTTGGTGAAACCCTATCAACCGGATGCACTAATACGCGTACTGGTCGAGACGCTTGAAAAGAGTAGTTCAACTGAATCCGCGGAGGTTGATAATCGGATCAGCAATGATATTAGTGCCGAAATGATCGATATTTACCGATCTGAAACGCCAAACTACTTACGAGACTTATTGCTCGCGCTTTATGCGCAGAATGAACGCAGGTTTAATTTCCAGGCGCATAAAATGCAGTCTGCGATGTGGGTAATGGAATATATGGAAACCTATGAAATTCTCGCACGACTCGAGAATGAGTCTTTGAGTTTCGAGCAACGCTACGCCCTGTGTGAGCAGGTGTGCCGCGCGGTGGAAAATTCGCTCCGCCCTATAAAGTGAACCTGGAGTGAAAACATAGAGTGAAAACTTGGCGCGAAAAGCTGTAGTTTAGGCCCAGGGCAAAATCTTAAGGCGAACGATTGTGGCCAAGGGGAGTGTGCAAGTCGGGTAGTGGCAAAGTCGCTATCCGGGGACTCGCATGCAAATATCAATTCTCAATATGTTTGGCGCTTCAGGTTAACCGCTTGCGGCGCGAACCGCAGGTACCGGATAACCGAGATAGTCCTGCCCTGGCCAGGCTTGATGGCAAGCATGGCAAAAGCCCTTGGCATCTACTTTTAAATTTTTACCGTTTTTCTTTATGCCACTGTATTGCCAGCCACCGGTTTCCGGTGCGGCGTCCATACCTACTTTCTCCATGAATAACAGAGGACCAATTTTAACTTTACCGCTGCTTGAGATTGAAAATGCCTCTTTGGCGATCACGGTGCCTGTAGGCATAGCGGTGCTGTCAGTATTAAACTGGATATACTGATCGTATCCAGTTGGATTGATATAGGTCATTAAATACTGGCCGCTATGCATACCGGGAGCTTGTGGCGCGATGGATGCTGATTTCCAGTCGGTATAAGCGGTGCCGATCTCGTGGCCCTTTTTCTGGTATCCCTTGACCATGTCGGGTCGTAGACATTCATACAAACCCTGCAGATCTTCGATTGTTAATTCGGCAGCCGGTTTCTCAGCCTTACAGGCCGCTTGCGCAGTGCTGATCCAGATCGCGCTGATTAGCACAATGGTGATTCTGATCATCGATTTCATAGCGGTATCTTTAAAGTTGTTGGTTGGTGTGGAAGCAGGCGCAAAGCCCTCTTGAAATTTATGACAGATCGCACAATAAAAGGTTCAGATAGGTTGCAATCTGTAATTTGCGCCTAATGTCTGATACTTGCAAACAGGGGCATAAACCAGCGTCGTTCTATCCAAATATTTGTGATTCGGGTACTATAGTCTGTGTCTATATTCATCCATCAAGTAATGGAAAAAGCCAAGGAAAACATCGCTCAATGGGAACAGCGTGCGAAAGCTGAGTTGCCTGACCGGGCCCCGGAACAGTTGATCTGGCAAACAGCGGAAGGAATACCGGTAAAGCCGCTTTACACCGCAGAGGATCTGGATCAGATCGCTAATCTCGATTCCATGCCGGGATTCCCACCCTTTACTCGAGGTCCTCGTGCCACCATGTACGCTGGCAGGCCCTGGACGATTCGGCAGTATGCTGGATTTTCTACCGCAGAGGAATCAAACGCTTTCTATCGCAAGAATCTAGCTGCTGGTCAGGCTGGATTATCTGTAGCATTTGATCTGGCAACACACCGGGGTTATGACTCCGATCATCCGCGAGTAGAGGGTGATGTTGGCAAAGCAGGAGTTGCAATTGATTCCGTTGAAGACATGAAAGTCTTGTTCAACCAGATACCTTTGGATCAAATGTCGGTATCGATGACCATGAATGGCGCGGTATTGCCAGTGATGGCAATGTACATTGTCGCTGCCGAAGAGCAAGGCATTAGGCAGGAGGATCTGTCTGGCACTTTGCAGAACGATATCCTGAAAGAATTTATGGTCCGTAATACATATATTTATCCGCCCGAACCCTCGATGCGGATCGTTTCGGACATTATCGGATACACCGCCGAGTATTTGCCTCGCTTCAATCCGATATCGATTTCCGGGTATCACATGCAAGAGGCAGGTGCGACTATTGTGCAGGAGCTGGCCTATACACTTGCAGACGGCATTGAGTATGTTCGGGCGGCTATTGAAGCCGGGCTCGAGGTCGATCAGTTTGCGCCCAGACTGTCGTTCTTCTTCGCCATCGGCATGAACTTCTTTATGGAGGTGGCTAAACTGCGCGCCGCGCGTAAGTTATGGGCGGAGCTGATGACGGATAGATTCGCGCCGAAAGATGAGAGATCGTTGATGTTACGCACTCATTGCCAGACTTCAGGAGTCAGCCTGACAAGTCTGGATCCCTATAACAATATTGTGCGTACTACTGTCGAAGCCATGGCGGCGGTTTTAGGAGGAACCCAGTCACTGCATACAAACTCATTTGATGAAGCGCTCGCGCTGCCCACTGAGAATTCTGCCAGGATCGCTCGAAACACCCAGTTAATTCTTCAACATGAAGCAGAACTGACTAAGGTTGTAGATCCCATGGCTGGCTCCTACTATCTTGAAAGCCTTACTAATAGCTTGGTGAATGAGGCGCGCAAGGTGATAGAAGAGGTGGATCAGCTCGGTGGAATGACACGCGCTGTGGAGGCAGGCGTTCCAAAGCTTCGTATTGAAGAAGCAGCGGCGCGAAAACAGGCCCGGATTGATCGTGGAGAAGAGATAATTGTCGGCGTAAACCGGTTTCAACGTGATCAGGAAGACAAGGTTGATATCCTGATCGTGGATAACAAGGTCGTTCGAGACAATCAAATCGAACGGCTCGAGAAAGTCAGACAGCAACGAGATGAAGTCACCTGGCAGTCCGCTCTCGATCATCTCTTAGAAGTGGCAAAAAGTGGTCGCGGAAATCTGCTTGAAGCGACTTTAGAAGCTACCCGGGCGCGAGCGACCGTTGGTGAAATCTCAGGTTGTCTGGAGCAGGTCTTCGGTCGTCATCAAGCTGTGATTCGATCTATTGGTGGAGTTTATAGTGCAATGTATGAGGGCGACAAAGCGTTCCTGGCGCTGCAGCAGAAAATAGAAGATTTTGCCGTGAGTCACGGCCGCAGGCCACGCATATTAGTGGTCAAGCTGGGTCAGGACGGTCATGACCGCGGCGCTAAGATAATCGCTACGGCATTTGCTGACATGGGATTCGATGTGGACATAGGCCCATTGTTTCAAACGCCCCAAGAGGCGGTTCGGCAGGCGATTGAAAATGACGTACACATAATTGGTATATCTTCCCAGGCCGCAGGCCATCGCACACTGGTACCGCAAGTAATGGCAGCACTTGTTGCCGAACAGGCTCAAGACATTAAGGTAGTCTGTGGCGGCGTGATTCCGCCGGACGACTATCAAATGTTGCTGGATACGGGCGTTGCAGCCATATTCGGTCCCGGGACTAATATTCCGGAAGCGGCTTCAAAAATCATTGATATACTTAAGCAACCCCAAGATAAAGCCGACGCCCTCAAACGCGGCGCAATATGATTTACAGCTGGAAGTCGGTTTTTATGCCTACCTTCCGGCGGACATAGCGGGTTGTTATTGTTTTTAACCTAATACTCGAAAAATGTGTTGGTCAAATTACAATGATAATGCAGTGCATCGTTCCACTCACCAATCGATAGTGTTATGCAGGAAATTATCCATCAATTAGAGAAGAAAAGGGATCTGGCCAAGCTTGGCGGCGGTGAGAAACGTATCGAGGCGCAGCATGCTAAAGGAAAGCTAACCGCCCGAGAGAGAATCGAAGTGCTACTGGATGAAAATAGTTTTGAGGAGTGGGATATTTTTGTCGAGCACCGCTGCAATGATTTTGGAATGCAGCAGAATACCATTCCGGGAGATGGAGTAGTGATTGGTTATGGAACTATCAATGGTCGGCTTGTGTTTGTATATAGTCAGGATTTCACCGTGTTTGGCGGATCATTATCTGAAGCCCATGCTGAGAAAATCTGCAAAGTTATGGATCACGCCATGAAGGTTGGCGCTCCGGTGATCGGAATTTCTGATTCCGGCGGTGCGCGGATTCAAGAAGGGGTAGCGTCGCTAGGTGGTTACGCCGAAGTGTTTCAGAGAAACGTTATGGCGTCGGGTGTGGTACCGCAAATTTCTTTGATTATGGGACCGTGCGCTGGTGGCGCAGTCTACTCACCTGCGATTACTGATTTCATATTTATGGTGGAGGACAGCTCTTACATGTTTGTGACCGGGCCAGAGGTAGTCAAAACGGTTACTCATGAATCAGTTAGCGCTGAAGATCTTGGGGGCGCAACTACTCATACTTCCAGATCAGGTGTGGCCGATCTTGCATTCGAGAATGATATTGAAGCATTGATGATGACTCGGCGATTTTTTAATTTTTTGCCACCAAATAATAGAGAGTTGTCCCCTCGTCGCTACACAAGCGACCCACAGAGCAGAGTCGAATGGTCCCTGGATACGCTGGTGCCGGACAATCCAAACCAGCCTTATGACATGAAGGAACTGATAACCAAGCTGGCGGACGAAGGAGACTTCTTCGAACTGCAACCCGATTACGCAAAAAACATCATCACCGGATTTGCGCGTATGGAAGGAAAAACGGTAGGGGTCGTAGCCAATCAGCCAATGGTATTAGCGGGTTGTTTGGATATCAATTCATCGATAAAAGGCGGTCGTTTTGTTAGGTTTTGTGACGCTTTTAATATACCAATCGTTACACTAGTCGATGTGCCTGGATTTATGCCCGGTACCGCTCAGGAGTATGGCGGGATTATTCGTCATGGCGCTAAGCTTCTATATGCTTATGCTGAATGCACTGTACCTAAGATCACGGTAATTACAAGAAAAGCTTATGGAGGTGCCTATGACGTGATGGCCTCAAAGCATCTGCGGGGCGATGTGAATCTTGCCTGGCCCAGTGCTGAAATTGCCGTGATGGGACCAAAGGGAGCGGTAGAAATCATATTTAGGGAAGAAGCCAAAGATCCAGAAAAACTTGAACAGCGTACAGAAGAATATCGTACTAAATTCGCCAATCCCTTTGTCGCAAGTCGCCGTGGTTATATTGACGATGTTATTTCCCCTCGTGATACGCGACAAAGAATCTGTCGTTCGCTGGCGATGTTGGCGGAAAAAAAATTAAATAACCCTTGGAAGAAACACGGCAACATTCCGCTTTGACATATTGATCTACCACTTGTTTAGATAAAAAAATAAAATGTTCAAAAAAATACTGATCGCTAATCGAGGGGAGATTGCCTGCAGAGTAATCCAGTCAGCGCGTAAGATGGGTATTTCTACCGTGGCCGTTTACTCTGATCCGGATAAGAACGCGTGTCACGTGGAACAGGCTGACGAGGCGGTTCACATTGGAGCGGCACCAGCTGCGGAGAGCTACCTCTCAAAAGAGAAAATTGTTCAGGCGTGTCAGCAAACAGGTGCAGAGGCGGTGCATCCTGGATATGGATTTTTATCAGAGAATTCCGCATTCTCAGAAGCTTTGGAGCAGGCGGGAATTGTTTTTATTGGTCCCGGTACTCGGGCCATCGAAGCGATGGGCGATAAAATCACTTCAAAGTTATTGGCGGAACGCGCTGGTGTGAATGTGATTCCTGGGCATACCGAAGTTGTCAAGGATGCCAACGAAGCAGTCGATATTGCCGGCACCATTGGTTATCCAGTTATGATCAAAGCCAGTGCCGGGGGGGGAGGCAAGGGCATGCGGGTCGCTTGGAATGAGGACGAATGCCGAGATGGATTTGAACGAGCAACGAATGAAGCCATATCAAGTTTCGGAGATGGTCGAATCTTCATTGAAAAATTCGTTGAGCAGCCACGTCATATTGAGATTCAGGTAATCGCTGATGCGCACGGTAATGTGTTGACTCTGAACGAGAGGGAGTGTTCGATTCAGCGTAGGCACCAGAAGGTGGTTGAGGAAGCGCCGTCACCATTTATTGATGAATTCACCCGCGCAGCTATGAGTGAGCAGGCAAAAGCGCTGGCTAAAGCTGTGGATTACCAGTCAGCAGGAACAGTTGAACTTATTGTAGATGCCCAACGTAATTTCTATTTTCTAGAGATGAATACCCGACTCCAGGTCGAACATCCTGTAACAGAAATGATTACAGGATTTGATCTGGTCGAATTGATGATCCGTGTGGCGGCGGGAGAGAAATTATCGATAAGCCAGGAAGATGTTGGAATCAATGGTTGGTCAATTGAATCGAGAATCTACGCAGAGAGTCCATTTCGGAATTTCCTGCCCTCAACCGGTCGTTTGGTAAAGTACCAACCACCGGAACAGAGCGAATTTGTCAGAGTGGATACCGGCGTTACCGAAGGGTCAGAAATTTCAATGTTTTATGATCCAATGATTGCGAAACTAGTGACGTGGGGCAATAATCGAGAAGAGGCGATTGCAAGCATGCAGCATGCCCTTGACCAGTACTACATACGCGGGGTTGAGACCAATCAGCCGTTTGTTTCATCGATCATGGCGCATCCACGTTTTCAGCGCGGCGACCTCACCACCAATTTTATTGCCGAAGAGTATCCTGGCGGATTCTCCGCCGCCGCGTTACCCAGTGCGGACAGTGATGTATTGATCGCGGCGCTTGCCACGATACATCAGAGACGAGCCTCACGGGCGGGGACTGTTACTGGTCAGATACCTGGATATGGTCGTAAAATGAGTCCTGAATGGGTCGTGATGTTGGACCGAGAAGCGCATCGGGTCGCAGTATCGGGCGTGGCAGGAAGATGGGTGGTCGACTATGGAAATCAGAAATACGTTGTCGAGGATCAGTGGCAGTTAACAGAAGCGGTGTTTATGGGCTCTGTAAATGGTAAACCGGTGAATATCCAGATCGAAAAACAGGGAAATGGTTATCAAATTGTCTATCGGGGCAAACACATTTCAGCTCTGATTCTGACGCCTCAAAACGCAGATCTTTACAAGTATATGCCGATTAAGGAGACTCCAGACATGTCCGATTTTTTGCTATCGCCTATGCCAGGTCTCCTGGTGTCGATAGAGGTAGAATCAGGGCAGAGCGTAAAATCAGGAGAAGTTTTAGCGGTCATTGAGGCTATGAAAATGGAGAATTCAATGCGCGCGGAACGAGATGCAGTAGTCGCCAAGGTTTTGGCGAAGTCCGGCGACACTCTGGAAGTCGATCAGCCTATACTGGAGTTTGAGTCTGGTAAATAACCTTTCAAGCCCCCGCTATAGATCATACTTTGATTGATATTGATAAGCTCAGGCAGGCGGACCGTCGCAGTCTTGGACGAGCGATTACATTGCTTGAATCCAGTCGCGAAGATCATCGTAAAGATGCAGAATTTCTCCTCGATCAGATCATGCCATTTACTGGTAAAGCCCTTCGAATCGGAATTACCGGCGTCCCGGGAGTGGGCAAATCAACCTTTATTGATTCCCTGGGTCGCTACTTAATAGAACAAGGGCACAAACTTGCAGTACTGACTGTCGATCCGAGCTCGAGCGTGAGTGGCGGCTCGATTCTTGGTGACAAAACCAGGATGTCATTCTTGTCTACCCATGATTGCGCATACATTCGCCCATCTCCCTCTGGAAATACTCTCGGTGGAGTGGCTCGACGCACCCGGGAAGCTATTTTAGTCTGTGAAGCCGCTGGATATGATTTGGTAATTGTTGAAACAGTGGGCGTTGGACAGTCTGAAACGCTGGTTGCAGAAATGACTGACATTTTTTTATTGCTTTTGCTGCCGGGTGGTGGAGATGAGCTACAGGGCATCAAACGCGGCATTATGGAGCTAGCCGACTTGGTGGTGGTGAACAAATCCGATGGTGATATGGAACGCGCGGCGAAAGTTTCTATCGCAGATGTAAAGCATGCACTCAATCTTTTGAAACCTCGATTGGCAAAATGGCAAGTTCCAGTGTTGCCAGCTTCGGCTCTTCACAACCAAGGAATTGAAGAGGTCTGGATGGCAGTTATGGCTTATCAGAAACTGATCATGGACAGCGGAGTATTGCAGTCCAGACGCAAACAGCAATCGGTCGACTGGCTGTGGCGGGAAACAGGTGATATTCTGCTCGATCAACTGTCTAAGGAGGAAGGACTCATGTCCAAACTTGACGATTTGCGACAGCAAGTCAGAGATGAAATAATAGCGCCTTCTGTGGCTGCTCGACATCTGGCCCAACAGTTTCTAGAGTCTCGCAAAGCTTCCTAAAATCATGATTGGAAAACTAAATCACGTAGCAATCGTGGTGCCCGATCTGGAGATCGCCAGGGCTCAGTATCGAGATATCTTTGGCGCATCCGTGTCGGATCCTGTTGATTTACCGGAGCATGGCGTGACCACGGTATTTGTAAATCTTCCAAATATTAAAATAGAGCTTCTATTGCCACTCGGAGATCAGTCCCCCATTTCAAAATTTCTTGAAAAGAATCCGGCCGGAGGTATTCACCACCTATGTTATGAGGTGGTAGATATTGGACTTGCTGCAGAAAAACTTAAAAGCGGTGGTATGCGGATCCTTGGCGATGGTAAACCAAAAATAGGGGCGCACGGAAAACCGGTATTGTTTTTACATCCCAAGGATGCTCTTGGTGCATTAATCGAGCTTGAACAGATCTGACTACTCCAGGGTGGATACACAATTGTCTGATAGAAACGCCTTTTATTCCCGACCGCAACGGAAAAAATTTAATTTTATGTGTGATGAATCGGCAACAGAAGAATTTCGGATCATGATTCACCGTTCAGTGCCAGGGTAAAGCAAGCGGACTTTTCATGTTCGACTAAGTTGTATCACTGCTTTAATATTGTTTTATTTTAGCGGTGCAGTAAGGGGAATAATGGAGAATGATACGCGGATCTAAATACCACTATTCCTGGCTCGACCCGGGGTCGCATTGATTACCCTGAGAATCTACTTTTCGAGAAGGTGATAGAGGCGCTGATTACTCGTTGCTCCGTGCAATCTTGATAAGCTGTCAGTATACCAATGCGGCGCAGACCAAAATGCACTCAACTATCTATGATCGATAGCAACAGAATCAGAGCATCCCTATGCGGTACTTGTCTGGATTCTCTAACAGAAATTTGGATCAATCGCGTTAACCAAATATTTGTACAGCAGCCACACGGCGATTGGACCAAATGGCTGACTGCTATCCGAGATCTTCCTAATATACAGGTCGATAAAGTTGATCTAAATTGCAGTCATATCACGGTTCAAAGTGACGCTAAAGTCGAGCGTGATGTGCTTGCTGAGTTAAAACAAAATTTGATGCTACTTCATCCGTGGCGCAAGGGCCCATTTAACCTGTTTGGCCTTACGATCAATAGCGAATGGCGTTCCGACATGAAATGGAGCCGGATCAAGGATAGTATCTCGTCTCTCGACGGGCGCTTAGTTCTGGACGTGGGGTGTGGTAATGGTTATTACCTCTGGCGAATGCTCGGTGCAGGAGCCCGGATAGCAATGGGTATCGACCCCACTCAGTTGTTTCTGGCACAGTTCGAGGCAATCGCCAGGTATGTCAATGTGCCCAATGCATTTATTCTTCCTATCAAGAGCGAGGACCTTGTGGTACCTGGTATGTTGGGCGTGCAATCGGGTTTTGACACGGTATTTTCGATGGGTATTTATTATCATCGCCGCGAGCCAATAGACCATCTTAGAGAGCTCTTCAGAATTTTGCGGCCCGGAGGAGAGCTGGTCTTGGAAACATTGATAATTGAAGGTCAGGAGGACCGGGAACTGATTCCCCATGAGCGATACGCCCAGATGCGCAATGTTTGGAGCTTGCCCACCGTAATACGACTCGAAAACATGCTCCGGGAAAGTGGATTTGAGAATGTCAAATTGGTGAATAAAAGCAAAACCACATCGCATGAACAACGAACAACGAATTGGATGACCTTTGATTCTCTTGCAGATTTCCTCGACCCAGAAAATTCTGACAAGACCGTTGAGGGTTACCAAGCGCCTGTTCGAGCCTGTATGATTGCCAAACGTCCTATGGGTGGACTGCAATATAATTGAGTGCACATACTATGCAGCGAACTTATACTGAAGACTATCAGCAGATTTTTCTTACCGACGTTCCCTTGATCGATACTCGGGCGCCGATAGAGTATGAAAAGGGCGCTTTTAATAACGCAGTCAATCTGCCGTTGATGAGCGATCAAGAACGCCACCTGGTCGGAATTCGTTATAAACAAGCTGGGCAGGATGCCGCAATCGCATTAGGCAGGGAGCTGGTTGATACTAATCTTCAGAAGCAGCGGACTGAAGCGTGGGTGGCTTTCGCCCGTAATAATCCGGCGGGCCACCTCTATTGCTTTCGAGGCGGGTTACGATCTCGCATTACCCAGGATTGGATGGCCGATGCTGGCGTAAATTATCCCTATATTAAGGGTGGATATAAGGCAATGCGACGTTTTCTCATTGATCGCTTTGAGACCGATGTTGGACAAACTAGCTTTGTGCTCATCAGTGGGCGCACCGGGACTGGAAAAACGCTTCTGCTCAATCGTATCAAACGTTCCCTCGATCTTGAAGGGATGGCCAATCATCGTGGTTCAAGTTTTGGTCCTATGGAAACTCCACAGCCAACTACAATTAATTTTGAAAACAGCCTGGCGGTAACAATGTTAAAGCATAGCAGCAATAAACCAGCCGAGCGAGTGTTTGTGGAAGGAGAGGGGCGCCAAGTTGGCAGCCTGAGTTTGCCCCAATCACTGTGGCAAACCATGTGTGAATCTCCAACTCTTGTGTTGGAAGCTGGCATCGAGCGAAGAATCGAGATTGGCATGCAGGACTACGTGGTAGACCTTCTTGCGAGAATCCAGAAGCAGCTTCCCGGAGAAGCTGGGCTTAAACAGTTTACCGAGCGTCATCGTACCAGCTTATATAATATTCGTAAGCGACTAGGTGAAGAACGTTATATTAAAGCTTGTAAATTACTCGAAGAGGCAATAGGCGCGCACCAAGAATTCCATGTGACCGAGGGGTATCAACCTTTCATACGGTTCTTATTAGAGAAATACTACGATCCAATGTACGACTTTCAGCTTTCGCAGCGTGACTCGAAGGTGTTATGCCGGGGAGATCAATCTGATTTGATTGCCTGGTTGGAGCACGAGGGTGTAGAAATGCTCTCATGATTTTACAAAGTCCGGTGGTGCGCGACGTGGTGCTGCTTGGCGGTGGTCACACACATGTAATCGTAATTCGAAAGTGGGCAATGAATCCGATTGCAGGAGTAAGGCTTACACTGGTTTCTCGAGATGCTTTGACACCATACTCCGGCATGTTACCTGGTTTGGTGGCTGGTCACTATACCGTGGAACAAAGCCACATCGATCTTACGCGACTATGCCGCTGGGCTGGGGTACGTTTTATCGAAGACGAAGCAAGCGGCATCGAACCCGAAAAAAATGAGATTGAGTTTGAGCAGCGTCCATCTATTGGCTACGATATCCTTTCAATTGATACCGGCGGGGCGCCACGACTGGATAATGTAAAAGGCGCGGCCGAACATAGTGTCCCTGTTAAGCCGGTACATCGGTTTTATGAACATTGGTTGCAAATTGAATCCAATGCGACTGCAAGTGAACAAGGTTTAGATATCGGGATTGTGGGCGCAGGTGCCGGCGGGTTTGAAATAATGTTAGCAATGCAGCATAAGCTAGCCGGCACTGCAAATGGTGGAAAATCGCAGCTCCACAAGTTTCACTGGATCATCAGAGATCAGGTTTTGTCTGGATATCCGGATCGGGTTAAGGATATAGCCCTCAGAGTGTGTGAGCAGCGCAATATTGAATGTCATCATGGTTTCAATGTGACCGAAGTCGAGGCGGGTCAGATACGTGGTGCTAATGATGAGGTTCTCCATCTTAATGAAGTTTTATGGTGCACCGAGGCAATGGCTCCAGAATGGCCTGCCAAGTCTGGTCTACAGTGTGATAAAAACGGATTCATTGAAGTGAATGATAGTCTGCAATCACTTTCACATTGCAATGTTTTTGCCGCCGGGGATGTAGCACTTCAAATTAATCATCCAAGACCAAGAGCGGGTGTGTTTGCAGTACGTCAGGGGCCGGTGCTGTTTAACAATTTGCAGCGTGCAGTGTGTAACCGCCGGTTGCGAATCTACCAACCGCAGAAAAAATTCCTGACCCTGCTGTCCAAGGGAGGAAAAACTGCAATAGGTAACAAAGGGCCATTGTCAGTAGCGGGAAAGTGGGTGTGGAGGTGGAAAGATTGGATCGACCTGCGTTTTATGCATCGCTTCAATAGACTGCCAAAGATGCCCGATATTCAAAAGCGTACATTGTCACGGGAGTTTGCCGTGGAGCTTCACGGAGATTCAAATGCAGATTTAATGCGCTGCGGCGGTTGCGGAGCGAAAATACCCTGGGATTTGGTATCGAAAATATTATCCCGGCAGGAGATTTTCCATCACCCGGATCAAATAACAGGCGTTAGCAAGTTTGACGATGTGGCTATGATTAAGCCAGAGGCCCCGGTAATTGCGCAATCAGTGGATCAAATTCGAAGTTTTTTGGAAGATCCCTGGATTTTTTCCAGAATTGCTACCGTTCACGCCTTGAGTGATCTTTATGCGGCCGCGGCTATGCCACAGTCGGCGATGCTACTTGCCAGTTTACCGCATATGCATAGCACAGTGACAAGTCGTGATCTTGAGCAGATTTTAGCTGGGGTTGTTTATGAATTAAATCAGGCTGGTTGTGAGTTATCTGGTGGCCATACTAGTGAAGCAGCTGAGTTGTCCCTGGGTATGGTGGTGAACGGTTATATGCATCAAGTCGGAAGCGATGTAACCAAACAAGTTGATCCTGGTGATAAAATTATCATTACTAAAGCTCTGGGAGTTGGTGTGATCATGGCGGCTGACATGCGCGCGCGGTCCACCGGCCAGGTCGTTCAAGGAGCGATACGATCAATGCTGGTAAGTAATGCTTTAGCCGCTAAAATTCTTCGGCAGAATAATGCTAGCTGCATGACAGACATCACGGGTTTTGGCTTAATCGGTCACCTGCATGGTCTTTTGCAACGTGCAGGCGTTGGCAGCGAATTAATACTGGAACAGGTGCCACTTCTCGACGGCGCGCAGGATCTTTCGGTTATGGGATTTAGGAGTTCCCTATATAGTGCTAATCTTAGATTTGCGGACTTTGTTATCCAATCTGAATCCGTGCAGCAGGCCTCAGCTTATCCGCTGCTTTTCGATCCTCAAACCAGCGGTGGTTTAATTGCAGCGGTTCCAGGGGAGAATGTGCAGAATTGTATAGATCAACTTCACGCCGGCGGGCACCAAGATGCAACAGTGGTGGGGACCATAATCAAACCGTGCGACAACCAATTTCCAATACAAATTTTCCATGACAACTGAAAAGTTCAGTAAGCGTAACCTAGACCCGCGTCTGTCAAGCCTCTACACTTCCGGTGGTGATAAGCAAAAAACATATGACCGATGGGCCAAGAACTATGAGGCTGATCTTGTTAACGATATGGATTATGTTGCGCATATCGATGTTGCGCAAATTTTCAATCAGGTTTTTAAAGATAAAAATGCCAGGATTCTAGACGTCGCCTGCGGTACAGGTCTGGTCGGCGCAGAACTTGGAAAACTGGGCTTTACCCAAGTTGACGGAACAGACTTTTCTTCCGAAATGTTAAAAATTTCCGTGGATCGAGGGGTCTACCAGGATGTATATCAACATGATTTTACCCAGCCGTTAGACCGCAAAGGCCAATACGATGCGTTAATATGCGTTGGATTGTTTGCATTTCATGAGCCCAAAATCACCGATATTATTCATGTTATTCAGGCGGTCAGGCCCCAGAGCTACTGCGTGATTTCGGTTAACGGCGCAGCTTGGTGTGAACTAGAGCTTGAAACTGCTGTCCGTAGTGAGGCGGTTAAGCACGGATTCTGTATCGAAAAAATTCACAAATCACGCTATATCAAGCGGGAAGGTATAAACGGCAGGATTATGGTGATACGGAGTCCAGAAAAATTTCGAATTGATGAGTAAGTTTTATGCAAGTCCCTTTGTTTCCATTAAGTACTGTCTTGTTTCCACAAGGTGTGTTGCCGCTTCGAATTTTTGAGCCACGTTATTTAACGATGGTCGGTGATTGCATGCGTAAAGGTGCGGAGTTTGGTGTGGTGCTAATTACCAAAGAGCGAGAATCAGGAAAGCCAGCAAAATTCCATCAGATTGGGACTTTGGCTCGTATTGAGGATTTCGATCAACTTGACGATGGAAACCTTGGTATTACCTGTCGCGGTAATCAACGTTTCTCTGTGATTGAGCATCACTTACAGGACGATCAGTTAATCAGTGCTCAAATCAATATCATAAAAGACAATGAAATTCATGGATTGCCCGAAGAATTCTCACCTATGCGTGAGTTTGTAAGAGATCTTTGTGCTCGTGAAGAATTACGGGACTGGGCGCGTACCATTGATCCAGACTGGGAAAATGCGGACTGGCTGAGCTGCAGGCTTGCAGAACTTCTGCCGCTTTCTATGGAAAGCCGCCAGGCGTTGTTAGAGATGTCTTGCCAAAAGCGTTTGTCGAAGCTGTCTGGTGTTATGCGTGAGAACAAATTAATCTAGCGGTCATCTGGGGCACCTGGAATCTGAGTGTCGTGATTAATTCTTAGTATGTTTCAGGACTGGGGGAGTCATGAATTCATTTCGCACCGTAACGGATGCCATTCGAATCACTTACAATACTAACTAAACAGCGATAACAAACTATCTCGAGCCAAATTTATTGGATTACATATTGCTGGAAGTGTTATCGATAAGTGAATGTATTAAAACGTATTAATCCTCTCGATTCGATAATTTGAAAAGTAGCCCCAATACAACAACCCCTTTAGTGACGGTGCTAAAAAAGCTGGCAGCATCGGCAGTGCGTCCGTTTGATCAAGCTCAGCCAATACCCGCTTCAGTTAATCATTCACGGGAGTTTCTTGAGCGCGAACAGCAAAATATTTTTATGCAGGAGTGGATCTGCATAGGTCGAGATGATGAAATCCCCAACCATGGGGACTACTTAACCCATGACATTTCCGGGGTGCCGATCCTAGTAGTGCGTCAAGAAGATGGTGACATCCGTGCTTTTGTTAATGCGTGTGCTCATCGGTTTGCTTGTCTGATGCCTAAGCAAAAAGGATCCGCAAGAAGGTTTACCTGTCGATATCACGCCTGGACCTATGATTGTAGAGGTCAATTAATACGAGCGCCACATATGGAAATGAAATTGGGCTTCGAACCGTCTCAATACCACTTGAGAAAATTAATTCTGGAGATCTGGGAGGGATTTATTTTTGTTTCCCTTTCTGAGCAACCCGCAACATGCCTCTCTACGGTGCTGGAACCCCTTTGTGAACAAGTTGTCGGTCAGTTCGACATGGGGTGTTATCGCACGGTACTGCGGGAAAGTATGATCTGGAATGCAAACTGGAAAAATCTAATAGAAAATTTCACTGAAAGCTATCATGTGCCAATGGTGCATGGTAAAACTTTTGCACAACACAATAAGCCGTTAGAAGATTATATCTGCGGAGAAGACAGTGATTATTATTGCTATCATCGTGCTGCCCAGCCTGAAGAATCGGGACCCGGTGCGGCGCATAAAAACAATACGAGGCTGACGGGGGAGTGGCGAAGGATGATGGTTGATTTTTGTGTATTCCCAAGCCACCTGGTGACATTGATGCCTGATTATCTTTGGTATGTCTCTGTTCAACCAATAGGAACTGATCAAATGCATGCGACCTGGGGGGTCGCGGTACCGCCTGAAGTGTTGGATGAGATGCCGTCTAACATTTACCAAAGCTGGTTGGATCAATTAAAGTCCTACATGGATGCAGCCAACACCGAGGATAAAGAGCTGGTCGAAGCATTGTTCCGCGGCACACAGTCCCCATTATTGCCTCCAGGCACCTACCATCCCCTCGAACGTAATCTATGGCAATTTACCAGGTACCTTTCCCGTATGTGCCAATGAAAGGCACATGAGTAACGGTATTCTAATTGGTTCTGACCGAACAGCAGCACAACTGCGTGCCGGCATGATATTCTTTACATAGTAAATTTATAATTTATTGGTTGTGTGAAATCAGTTTTATCGATTAACCTAACTGTTTGGCGATCTGATCAAATGCGCTCATAAAAGAAGCTGTTATAGCATCGTTTAATGGCTCAGGTTGGCAAGCCAGTTTAGCGATCACCACCGAACGAGATGGATTGATATAGAGTAACTGCCCATGAATTCCCCTGGCGCTTATTGAACTGTCGCGATCGCCAACCTGGTACCACTGATTGCGATATTTTCCGTTGGGCAGTTTGTGCTTATAGTTGCCCCTGTCCCATGCTGCCTGATCGCCATTGTTGCAGGTATCTTCGATCCAGGTTGAGGGTATGACTTGCCTGCCATTGACCTGACCATTTTCAAGGAATAGCTGACCTATTCGCGCAAGGTCGCGGACAGTAACGCAGATACCCCCGGCTGCACGCGAGGTGCCGAAACGGTCTAGAGTGATATATGCTTCCGTTTCGGCACCCATGGGCTTCCAGAGATAGTGGGAGAGAAGTTTCGGCAGAGGCACTGCTGCAGCGCGTTCCAGCAAAAGTCCAAGCAGGTCAGTGTTAGGTGAACGGTACAAGAATGTATTTCCATGGTCTTCCTGATTCTGTTTCAAGCTATATAGGAATGACTCAAGGCCAGGTCCGGGCGTGGTTTGATCGATTGGATTCCAGCCCGTGGCGATCCGATAGTGCACATATTCGCTGTGCTCATCGGTGTAGTTTTCCTCGAAATCCAATGCAACTGACATGTCAAGTAAATGGCGTAACGTGCAGTTACCGTAGACACACCCTTTTACCAATGGAAGGTAGTCAACCACGAGATTTTCACTGTCTACAATCCCTTTTTCCTCGAGAATTCCTGCGAGTATTGCGGTTATTGATTTACTGACAGAAAATAAAATATGGGGATTGCTTGGATTAGAGTTAGGGGCATGCCACTCGGTTACGATTGTGCCTTGATGCAGTACAAGCAGGCTATCAGTGTGGCTTTCACTGAGTAATCTCTCGAGCGAACGATCGCCAGCCGGCGTCTCAACACTTATATTTTCGAGATTACGCAGGTTGGTTGACAATGCTTGGGTTGATCCAGCTGTTCTTTCTATGGCCGCGGTGGGCATCAGCTCGCGAACGTGTTGAAATGCCCATTGGCTTTGTGGATGTAAACGCCAGTTGCCAATTCCGACTGCCTTCGGTCTGGGGGTAAAATTCAAATTAGTGTTCACAAAAATCCGTACAAAGAAATAATTACAGTTTGGCTTAGAAAGTACAGTGCATCAAAAAAGTGTCGCTAATTTTGTGAGATCACCGCGACCAGTTTGTCCAAAATGTCGTGTTAGTTGCCTAGTAAAAGTCAGACGGTACAAACTGCAGCACATAGGTGCGGTTCACTTCGATTTTTTCTTGGCGTGGACGTATAAAACTCTGGAATTTGTTGAGCCGAGCTGGCGTTGTTCGACGTCAAATAACTCTGTTGCCACAATCAGCTCCCCCAGTTTGCCATAGCCATAGTCTCTGGGATCGAAGTCTGGAGAGTGTTTCGCAATATTGCTTCCCACCGGGCCCAGGTTAGCCCAACCACTGTCATCGGAGGAAGTCTCTATAGCATTACGCAACAGGCTGACTAGCTTTGTATCCTGTTTAAGCTCATTAGTCGTTTTCTTCCTGATCGCTTGGTCTTCATCTGTTTTAGCGCTGATTAAATCCAGATAGACAAACTTATCACAGGCGGAAACAAAGGCCGACGGAGTTTTACGTTCTCCGAACCCGTACACGAACAGACCAGAATCCCTTATTCTAGATGCGAGCTTTGTAAAGTCGCTGTCACTAGACACAATGCAGAATCCATCAAAGGTGTCAGTATATAAGAGATCCATTGCGTCTATGATCATGGCACTATCCGTGGCGTTCTTGCCTCTAGTATAGGCAAATTGCTGAATAGGCTGTATAGAGTGATTGAGTAGAACTTCTTTCCAGCTTTTCAGTCTCGGACTTGTCCAGTCTCCATAAATACGTTTCACGCTGGCGGTGCCGTAGTCGGCAATTTCTGCCAGCAGCGCAGCAATGATACTGGCCTGGGTGTTATCGGCATCTATTAAAACCGCTAGTTTGTCAGTTTCGCCCATATTTCGTTTTGGTGTTGTTTAAATTAGCAATCGTTATAACCACCTGATCTCGACCTACGCTCAGGATTTCCAGGCGTCGCCGAGTCCGAGCGGGGCTGGCACAATTGATACGATTTCCTTGTATAGTTTATTAAACTCCCCCGATGGTTGGTCACCAAAAAGTGGGTCCTGGTGATCTAAAAACGCAGCGTCAATTCTTTTCCAGCTTTCCGTTGAGAGAAACTTTTCGGCGATCGGCAATACTTCAGTTTCTTCCTTGTGTGCATGCTCATATTCAAACGCAGTGTAATCGATCACAGCCTGCTGAAACTCTGAAAATTGACTAGGACCGCAGTACTCGAATGCCGACAGTGCTTTCAAAACTCTGATAAACAATTGTTCTCCTTCTCGGTGCTGCCGTCCGAGTTCTTCGATAACTGGTGCCAGTTCTGGATTACTTTCTAATATTGCGGGAAACAGATAATCGCTTTCTTTTGGATGATGGTACCGGTCGAGAAATCGGTCGATGTACATCAGCAATCCATGGAACACCCTGAAATCTGGATGTTTGCCTTGGTCTATCTCTGATACAAGGTGCTTTAAACAAAAGAGAACAGCGCCAAGGCTGCGATGTTCGTTCCTGATAATTGTGAGGCTTTTCATTGTTCAGTGGCAATGCCTGTACGTTTTTAAGTACCACATTTAGATCTCAGATAGATCTCTATGATGTTAACTATCTGTTGGATTATATCTGGGAATAATGGCTGCGGTTAAATCCCGAGATAAGCCTTCTTCACATGTTCGTTATTTGCGAGGAGCTCGGCTTTGTCTTGCATGGCGATGCGACCGGTTTCCAGTACATAGCCATAGTCAGCGAGCTGTAACGCTAAATCCGCATTTTGCTCTACTAAAATAACCGTTACTCCCTGCTGATTGATTTCTCGCAATATGTGGCCAATTTCTTGAACGATGATGGGGGCCAGCCCTAATGAAGGCTCATCCAGCAATAAAATTCGTGGACGTGACATTAGCGAGCGGCCAATCGAAAGCATCTGCTGCTCTCCACCGCTGAGAGTTCGGGCGTGCTGATCTTTGCGTTCTTCAAGTCGGGGAAACCGTGAATATACTTTATGCAGATCCGAGTTGATCTGTGTCTTGTCCTGATGAATATAAGCACCTAAATAGAGATTTTCCGCAACGCTTAAATCTTTAAAGATTCGTCGTCCTTCAGGAACATGTGCAATTCCGAGTCGCAAAATTTTGTCGGCACTCAGCATGTCAATACGCTGGTCATCAAGATATATGCTTCCTCTACTCGGTTTTACCAAGCCGGATATTGTCCTGAGAGTGGTACTCTTGCCCGCACCATTTGAGCCTATTAGTGTGACGAATGCACCGTCCGAAACCTCTAGACTAATTCGTTTAAGTGCAGCAACATTATTGTAGTTAACATCAAGATCCTGAACAGATAGCTTCATACCTGATGACTGCCTCCGAGGTATGCGTTGATCACATCAGGATTGTTTCGCACCTGCTCAGGACTTCCACCTGCAAGTAGTGTGCCGAAATTGAGCACGGTAAGCTGGTCACATAATCCCATAACCGCCTTCATGTCGTGTTCGACAAGTACAATGGTCACTCCAGATTCGCGAACCTTGCGAGTTAGCTGCATCATGCCGCGAGTTTCTTCTGGATTCATGCCTGCAAACGGCTCGTCCATCAACATTAATTTGGGTTTCGATACTAAGGCGATAGCGATTGCCAACGCGCGCTGGGAGCCTAAAGGAAGCTCGCTTGCGAGTTGATGTTTCCTATCTTCCAGGCCCATAAATTCAAGTGCCTGCATCGCAGAGGTTCTCGCCTGCTGCTGAATCAACCGGTCCAGGCCAATAATAGCGGAGAAGATGTTAGTCCGTGAGCGGTTGTGGGTGCCAACCAGGACATTTTCAAAAACTGTCATTTCCTGGAACAGCGTGGTCTCTTGAAATGTACGCACGATTCCGCTCATGGAGATTCTCGAGGGGGTTTGGCCTGTTATGCTTTTGCCCTCAAACAGAATATCACCTCGGGTGGGTGTATAGAATCCGGCAATATTTTTAAACATTGTACTCTTGCCAGCACCGTTTGGGCCGATTAATCCGTGTATCTGTCCCTCACCAACTTTAAAACTGACGTCGTTGAGCGCGGTAAGGCCTCCAAATTTTTTAGTTAAGTTTTGGACTTCCAATATGGCCACTAAGTTCGCTCCATTTGCCTATCTTTCCTGCCGAATACGCGTTTTAGTCTTTGGGGGAGACTTTCGAGTCCAGCTGGTAAATACAGAATTGAAAATATCAATATGGCTCCATATATCGCAGGACGCAGTTCGTTGAATTCACGAAACATTTCATCGAGCACGGACAATACGACTGCACCCAGGATAGCACCGTAAAAAGTACGATACCCGCCGACGATCACCCAGATCAAAATGAACACCATAAAGCCTATATCGAACTGTTTTGGGGTCACGGTACCTATGTAGTGCACCTTGAGGGCCCCGGCCAGACCAACAAAGAATGACCCCGTAATGAATGCCAGGGACCGGTAATTCCAGGTGTTTACCCCTATTGACTCAGCAAGTGACGCTTTCCAGTGAACTGCATGTAAGGTTAGTCCGATACGGGATTTCTCAATTCGAAAAAGCAAGAAAAGGCAGATAGTGACGATAATGAGTACGAGATAGAAGTAGGGGATCGGCTCGAGAAAATCGATATCAAGCAATTCAGGTGATGGGATGGCGCTAATTCCACTAGTGCCTCCAAATGGTTTAATGAAGTGAATCCACGACAGTCGGATAGCTTCACCCGCAGCAAATGAGCCGATCAAAAAATAAAACTGGGTCATCCGAAACAAAGGAAAACAAAGTAGTGCGGCAACAATCGCGGCAATCCCTCCTGCCAGGGGAAAACTGATCCAGAATGAAAGCCCTGCCTGCTTACTCAATAACGCACTGCCATAGGCGCCGACTCCCATCATCACAGCGTGTATCAAGGACCATTCACCTGTGAGCGTCACCAAGCGATAGCTCACTACAACAAGAACGTTGATGACCAGGAAAATTAAGAAGTCTTGGTGGTGGTACTTTAAAAAGTGAGGCAGGATCGCCAGCGCTATAAACAGTATGCCGATCGCGACAGTTTTGCGAATCACGGTTCCAGGCATCTTACTCACTGACCCTGTGGCCCATTATCCCTGTAGGCCTAATAATTAGGACCAACACCATAATCAGGAGTCCCGATATTGTCGCAACTGTCCCATTGAAGTAAGTGGTGACAAATGTATGGTAAAGGGCGTACAAAACTGAGGCGATTACAGCCCCTGACAGACTGCCTACTCCACCTACAATTGTGACAATGAACGCGGTGATAATGACATTGTGCCCCATATGAGGATTAATGTTTGTTAGAGGCGCCATCAATGCACCGGCTAATCCTGCCATTGCTGCACCCACTGCAATCGCGATCATCGAGATACGGTTACTGTTTATTCCCTGCAGAGAGGCTGCCTCACGATCTTGAGATACCGCTCTAAGCGCCCACCCTAATTTTGTGTGTGTAAGGAAGTGCCACAACAAACCAAGCGCAGCGATTGAAACGGCAATGCTGAACAGACGCTGGTAAGGAATTCTTAAAAAATCAAAAAGAACCATAGTGCCTTCGAAAGGTGGCGGGACCTGTTTTGAAGGACCATCGCCTCCAACCAGAGTTGCTGCAACCTGGAGTATAAAAAGAACCCCAATTGAACAAATCAACCCTCCGAGCGGATCATCTCGCATCGGCCGGAACAAAAACTTTTCCATTAGCATGCCGATCACAGTGACCAGTGAGATAGCAATCACTATGGTGATAAGGAATGGCGTGTTGTGCTGTGCATGCAAAAACCATACCGTGTAGGCACCGACCATTACTAGTTCGCCATGGGCAAAATTGACCACACCCATGACTCCGAATATCAGTACCAGGCCAACTGCCGCAAGGGCGAAGAAGCCGCTCTGAATGGTGCCGTTAACAATAGATTGTAGGAACAGTTCCAACGCTAAGATCGTCCGGTAGAAGGAATCGGCAAAAAAAGAGGGGAGAACTAGGCTTCTCCCCTCTGGGGTTTGAATATTTAGACTTAAACTGTTCTCAGTCCGAGATCTTTCATATGTTTGACCAGGACATCCTTATTGTTGGATAACCAACCAGCGACGTCGCCATATTCCTGGATGCGCGCTTTACCGTCTTCAATGACAACTATTGGCCAGCGCCCAACCAACGCATTATCGAGTCCCCAAAGCTGGCTTCCCCACCAGTCGCCGCCGCCAAAAACAAATTCCTGCTTATTGGCTTTAAGGGTGGCTGCGACGGATTCAGAGTCAGCGCTGCCAGCAGCCTTAGCCGCATCCAACCAGTTGAGCAAAATTGCTGGATATTCCCAGGCGACAGCCGACCAGTCATTGGGGTGATCTTTACGGAAAGCGGCATCGAATCCCGCTGGATCTGGAAAATTCACGCCTGCTTCTTGCAGCTTGGGGTCATCGAAATCAGGAAACTGAAAAATAGTACCGTTGACGAACTCCTTACTTGTTTTGGCGATGATTTCGTCATAATAGTCCAGGGTGCAGGAAATGATCTTACCTTTGTATCCTTGATGATAGAGCTGTTCCATTATCGGCGTGACGTAGAAGCTGGTGGCCATACAAAATACATCCGGATTCTTCGCTAATACCGAGCTGACAATCGGTGCGAAATCAGTTACATCGAAACCGTGCAGATGAGTGTCGATTACGTCTATTCCCGCAACTTCAAATGCTGCTTGATAAGTAGCGGCGGACTGCAGGCCGTATTCAGCATCATTATTTGTAACGATTGCAGCGGACTTTACATCAGGAAAATTTCTTGCCAGCCACTCGACTCCGGTTACGTTGTAGAGCGGATGTGATTCGCAGGTAGCAACTAGATAGTTTGAGTCAGGGGTAATGTCGCTTGGAAGGAGGGTAGTAGTGAGAACTTTCTTGCGCGTAGCCCAAGGAAGTACTGCTGCCACAGTTGATCCGCCCAACATCATTATCATACTGGCATCATCTTCCAACACCAGTTTTTTAAAACCCTGAAGGGCTTTCTCCGTATCATATCCATGGTCATAGGATGCTACCTTGATATCGTAAGTTTCCCCTCCAATAGTGACACCACCTTCTTTGTTTATATTGTTGGCGATGATCTCGCATCCATACAGGCCAGGAAGCCCCCAGGGCGCATAGTCACCCGTCATCGGAATGTTCATGCCAACGGTCAGTGTTTTATTGGCTGACAACACGATGTTTGGAAAGACGCTGGCAGTAGTCGCAGCGACAGTCCCTGCAGCAGCTTTTTTTAGAAATTTTCGTCTTGCAGGATGTTGAGTATGAGTGGCCATTGTTAAATTTACCTCTTAGTGTTCATGTATTGGAATTTGGGCATCTTTTGGATGCGGATCGCCGATTTTCGCTGGCGCTCTTAGCACCAATATTATGACCGACATTCGTTGAAAGTTTAACAATTATTGAATTAATGCTGATATCCAGATAAATACGCTAAATCCAAGAATATAAAATCTAACCGATGGGATTGGCTTATTCTTAGTCAAGTTCAACATTGGGCTGCTTTCTGCCTTGATCAGATTTTGTTTGCGCTGCAAACTGAGGATCCCTCAATTAATGGATTTCTACAAGTGACGATTAAGCGAATTAACACTTCTGAACGAATGAGCCAGGCAGTTATTCATGGCGACACCGTATACACCGCCGGCCAGGTTGCCCAGGATGCTGCAGGTGGGACAGTAACGGAACAGACCCGTAATATCCTGGACAGAATTGATAAATTGCTTGGGGAAGCGGGAACGGATAAGTCCAACCTGCTTTCAGCTAATATCTGGTTGGCCAGCATGGATGACTTTGAGGAAATGAACACGGTTTGGGACGCGTGGGTAAGTCCAGGTGCAGCTCCTTGTCGCGCCTGTGTTGAATCCCGCTTGGCTTCGACAAAATTCACTGTCGAGATTATGGTGATTGCGGCGCGCGGTACTTAGTTCCCTCTTCGGGAACGTTTACTCTACGGTTACGCTCTTAGCAAGATTACGAGGTTGGTCAACATCTCTTCCCATGGCGATTGCACAGTAGTAGGCAAATAACTGAAGGCTGACTCCCATCACCAAAGGAAACAGCAGTGGATGGCATGCGGGAGTCTTAATTACTGCATTCGAAAGGCGTTTTATCTCCGGATCATTTGCATTAGTGATCGAAATGACTGGCCCCTTTCTGGCACGAATTTCCTGTAATGAAGACAGGGATTTATCCAGCAGATTGTTGTCTGGGAGAACCACCACGGTAGGGGTGTCCGGATCGATCAGGGCTAGCGGCCCATGTTTGAGTTCAGATGCGGGATAAGCTTCGGCATGAATATACGACACTTCTTTTAGCTTTTGTGCGCCTTCTAACGCAACGGGATAGGCATCGGTTCGTCCGATGAAAAAAGCGCTCTTGGCGGTGCAGTATTCTGCAGCCAAACTCCTAATTTCATTTTCTTGAGTAAGCGCTTCTTCAATCAGTGACGGCAATTGTTCGATTGCATGTATGAGTTCTTTACCCTGTTGCGGAGATAGGTCGCGCACGCGCCCCAATTGCAAAGCCAGTAGCATGAAACATGCAAGCATGCAGGAAAAGGCTTTAGTAGAAGCAACCGATATTTCTGCGCCTGCGTGCATATAGATACCTCCATCTACCTCTCTGGCGATGGTGCTTCCCACGACGTTGTTGATGCCAAGTACTCTGCCCCCTTTACGCGTTATTTCCCTCAACGCGGCCAGAGTATCAAACGTTTCGCCCGACTGACTGACTACGATATAAAGCGTGTCGGATTCTATCAGTGGATTTCGATAGCGAAACTCTGCGGCCGGTTCAGCACTTGACGGGAGTCGGGCCAGCTGCTCGATCATATTAGCTCCACTAATTCCGGCATAGTAGGCGGATCCACAGCCGAGTATTTTGACACGGCGAATGTCTAATAATTCTCTAGCAGACAAGTTAAGACCTCCAAGGTGCGCGGTATCAAATCGGTGGTCTAGGCGTCCTTTAATGGTCCGCTCTACGGCTTCGGGCTGTTCATGAATTTCTTTAAGCATGAAGTGCGGAAACTTACCCATATCCTGACTTTGGAACTCGCTGCTAATGGTGATCGGAGTGCGAACCATTTCGGTTGCATCCTGAGTGCGAATAGAGAATCCTTTCGGATTTATTTCAGCAAGTTCACCATCGTCGAGATGTACCACTTCTCTAGTGTGGTTGAGTATCGCGTTTGCGTCAGAGGTTACAAACATTTCCTTGTTCCCCAAACCGATAATTACCGGGCTACCATTTCGCGCCGCGACAATTTCTCCGGGCCGGTTTGCATCCATAACAACTAATCCGTATGTGCCCTGAATCAGGGTAAGCACGTGCTGTACGGATTCAATAAGAGTATCTGCAGACTGCTTAGATATAAGATGTGCTAGAACTTCACTGTCGGTATCTGAACTAAATATTGTTCCCTCTGCTTCAAGACGCGTTCGCAACATACCCGCATTTTCAATGATGCCGTTGTGAATGATTGCAATTGATCCGTCCTGGCTAAGGTGAGGGTGGGCATTTGTGTCGGTAGCTTCACCATGTGTTGCCCAGCGCGTATGGCCCATTCCGGACTTTCCGGATAACTTTGCCGGTAATTTGTTTTCCAACTGTGCAATTTTCCCGGCCGCGCGGTGAACATTCAGTTTGCCTCGTGAGTGGAGAGCAATTCCCGCAGAATCGTATCCGCGATATTCAAGGCGATGTAATCCAGCGACCAGTATGGGTGCTGCATTTTGACTTCCGGTATAAGCGATAATTCCACACATAATCAGTTGGGGGCGGTTAGCCGTATATTATTCGTCTGATCTGGCGCTCACTGAGGCCTGGGGCTACAAATCTTCGTTGCTTCAACTCTTTTTGTATCTGGCCGTAGATCGCAGGATTGGATTGACCCGTTTGTTGCAGCTCCTTATGTCGGCGTTGCACAAATTGTTCACAGGTTTCATCGAAATATCCGAGCATTTCATCGAGTAATCGGGTGACTTCCTCTATTGGCAATCCTCTTGTCTGGGACAGATATTGAACGAGTTCAAGATCGTTTGTCACCTGCTTCATCACGGAATCATACGTTATTTCTTATAAATTACTATAATTATGCCCGTAATCGGGCAAATTATCGAAATATTTTAACAAATTACTACTTATTTGCGTAATTTGCGGCGTTTGCCGAAACAGGTAGATATCAGCAAGTCCCTAGGTATGTCTATCTGCGCGGCAGGATGGGGTAACTGGTCGATCTTTCCAACTATTGGATCATTGACTGCTTCGCGACAAAAATAGCGCGGTTTAATAATCACTACCCGGATAAAAATGTAGATACACGCGATGCGCAGTCCGGTTATGGCTTGCGGTGCGTTTTGCAAGGTCGGCTAGTAAACTCCGGCGTTTTCATTCACACAAATTATTGTGAGGTAATCTGGACTCCCTGATTGGATTCTCCCTGGCAGGCATTGCTCTGATCGTCAGCCCCGGTCCAGCTACATTGAGTATGGCTGCCGTTGGAAATGCGTTCGGGTTTACCAGAGGTATCCCGTATTTGACCGGCTGCGCGACCGGATTAATTTTAGTGATGGTTGTTGCTGCTTTTGGCTTGGCGCATCTGGTTGGCCTGTATCCAGGAACGGTGTTGATTGTTAGCATTATTGGAGTCAGTTACATTCTCTACCTCGCTTATAAGATTGCGCGAGAGACGTCCGATATCGCAACTTATGCTGAAGGAACATCGCCAGGTTTCTTCGCCGGGGTGCTCGTGTCTCTTTCGAATCCAAAGGGCTGGGCAGTGATGGGCGCCTTGTTCTCAAGTATGGGCTCCGTACAGAGCATGATGTCAATGGAAATGATGATACGGTTTATTATTCTGTGCGTAATAATCGTATTCGGAAATCTGGCCTGGACATTACTTGGAGACCGTTTGTCTAAACTAATAGCCGATCCCCGAAAAGGAAAAATATTAAACCGCATATTTGCTTTTCTTTTGGTTGCTTCCGTGATCTGGGCGCTGTTGTTGTAATCTTTAGATTTCAAAGTTAGGCTGCCGCTTGGTAGTACCCTTAGCATAAAAATGGATATTAGATCAGATGTGATAACTTTGGCCGGATGCGGGAATATGGGACTCCCGATGGCGCATCGCTTACATCTGTCGGGATTCAAAGTATTAGGCTACGATATAAGACCGCTATCTGAATTCACGCAGTTTGCTAAGAATATGTTAAGTGATCCGGCCAGGATTGCTGGGTCTAAAATTCTGTTGAGTGTAGTCAGAAGTGAGCGTCAAACTCTGGATTTATGTTTTGATGTTCAGGGTGTATTTCGAAGAGACAAATATCCACAGACTCTTGTGGTGAGCTCAACAATTTCGCCACGATTTATCAAATATCTCTCCACCAGACTGCCAAAGGACGTGCGGCTAATCGACGCGCCGATGTCTGGTGCGCCGGTAGCCGCAGAGCAGGGCACTTTGTCATTTATGATTGGCGGTAAAAAAGAGGTTGTGGATGACTTAATGCCGATGTTTGAATCCCTTGGAGAACAAATTTTTTATTGCGGTGGTATCGGCGCTGGGATGACTCTAAAAGTGATCAATAACTATGTTGCAGCGGCTTCGGTGGTTTCGGTTCGCAGGGCGTTTGATATTGCCAGACAACTGAATGTTGAAATTGACCAACTACGGGAAGTGATGGCCGCCAGTTCCGGCGCAACCTGGTTTGGCGATCGGTTCGATGAAATTGCCTGGGCAAGGCAAGGCTATGACCCTGAGAATACAATTGGTATTCTCGAGAAAGATGTTCTTTCCGCCTTGGATGCGGTAGCTGAGTTACCGCAGTTCGAGAATACACCGCTTGATTCAACGCTTCTCGAAGCGGTGAGATCGCTTAAACCCTATGAACAGTGAAGCAATTACTACAAATCTATTATGTTGAAGCTATACGGCAGATTTCAGACCCGATCTAATCGGGCACACTGGGCATTGGAAGAACTACAAGTACCTTACGAGTTTTATCAATTAGATTTTGCCGCCGGAGATTCTCGTAGCGCCTTGTTCCTTAAGTTGAATCCAGGGGGGAAAATACCGGTGTTGCAGGACGGTGATTTGGTAATAAGCGAATCGGGCGCAATATGTAACTATCTAGGTGATAAATTTTCAGATTCTGGATTGACCCCGCCTGGAGGCACTGCCGGTCGGGCTAAATATGATCAGTGGATGTTTTTTGTTCAGTCAGAACTCGAGCAACCAATGTGGACTAAAGCGAAACATAAATTTGCGCTACCTAAAGCGCAAAGAATTGAGGGCTTAAGTCCAACCGTAGAATGGGAATTTGACCGAGCCGCGGAGATACTTTCCCGCGGTTTGGGACAAAACGAGTTTATCCTTGGAGGTCGGTTCACGATGGCGGATATCATGATTACTCACACTCTTGGCTGGGCCAGGGTGGCTAAATTTGAAATCAGACATCAGAACCTGCTGGACTATGCAGACCGTAACCTTGCGCGCCCAGCGGTGACTCGGATGGCCAACAAGAAAGGGTTGCCACTACCGAAAATATAATTCTCACAGTCCAATCTCCTTGAGGAATGATGGTCGGAGTTGAACACTCTGAACCCAAGCAAAGATGTGAGTGATATGATGTTTCGCTCAGAACTTTTTAATACAGCTAATCTTACGGAAGATATTTGCCCCTAGATTGCAATAGCGGGTCTCCGGGTGTTTATTTATCTTTGCGGGAAAAACGCTCCTTAAGTTCTCGTTTTAGAATCTTTCCCGCCACGTTACGCGGAAATTCTTCAAGCACAATGATGTCAGAAATTCTCTGAAATTTTGCGTCGACCCGAGCATTTACCCATTGAATCATATCCTCTGAACTAACTGGAGTATTAATTCTAATAGCCGCAATGGGTACTTCTCCCCATTTGTCATCTGCGACACCAAATACGGCGACCTCCTCTACAGCGGAATGGCGAATTACTATTTCTTCGATATCTTTGGGGTAAACATTCACGCCGCCGCTAATTATCATATCTTTAGCCCGGTCCACTAGAAACAGGTAGCCATCCTCATCGAGGTAACCTAGATCTCCCGATCGAAGCCACCGGCCGTAAAACGCTTTCTCGGTAAGATCCGGTCTATTGTGATATCCCGGCATAACCATTGGACCCTTACCGCAGATTTCACCAATCTCACCGCTCGCACACGAAGCGCCTTGTTCGTCCATGATCTGAATCTCATTAAATGCTGCAGGTTTGCCAACTGAACCCTGTTTTTTAACGGCCTCCGTTTTGTCCAGAATGGTCATGAAACCTTCTGTCACTCCGTACAGTTCGTAGAATCTACCGGGTAATTTGTCATTAATTATCTGCTTATAGTTGAGATGTAGCGGGGCTCCCACATTGTGCAGCATTTCAAGCGACGACAGTCTTTCGGGTGTGAATTCAGGGCTATTGAGGATGGCGATAATCTGAGCCGGAACCATGACCATATGGGTTACCTGATACTTTTCAACGTCGGCGATCACAGATTCGGCATTGAACCCGGCGTGCATGATGTAGCGACACCCCAGATACATCCATGGCATCAGATCCAGCATTGCACCATTAAATACGATGGCTCCAGCATGCAATATCACACTTTCGGGTGTCATGCGCCAGGCATTGGCAAACAGCGCACAGTACATACTTCGTATTTGGTGTGTGTGAATTATGCCTTTTGGGAGCCCGGTGGTTCCGCTCGAATACATGATGTTATAAACATCATCTTCTTGCACTTCTACTTGAGGATCAGTCACCTCACTGCCACTAGAAAAGGCAGAGAATGGCTGGAATACTCGATGTGGTTTATCTGAAGTAATGATGACTCGGTCCGGATCGATATTATCCAGGCTGTCGATTATCATTTCGATCATTACGAGTTGATCTTCACCTGCAATAACAAGTTTAGCACCGGAATCTTTTAACAGAGTTGAAAGTCCATTCTTTTGCAGTAGATTGCTGCATGGAACAATCACAAGACCGCTCACAGCGGCGGCCCAATATGAAGCCATGAGTTCCAAGCTGTTTGGCAACACCGTTGCGAATCGGTCTCCTTTACATAAGCCGCAGCTCAGTAGCGCGTTTGCAAGCCGATTGACCTCAACATTAAACTGGCTGAAGTTCCATGATCGACCCTCGAAATCGAGAGCAGGGTATTGACCTCGATATTGAGCATGATGACCAAGTAATCGCGAAATAACTAGCATGTATAACTTATGCGGTTAAGTTTAAGGGACTTTACACAAGAAGCGGTGAGGGTGCCAACACCTGAATTCCAGGTGAGTCAAGAGTTGATCCCGGTCCACCAATTCAGATCTGGGGTTCGGCGGCAGTATTACTTTTTACCTCAGCACTTGGTACTAATATGCAGCAAAACTGTTAGGTCTTTATCCAAGCTCGATACCGGGCCTCCATGGCAAGGTTAAACCTTGGACGGGTGTGAGCCCGAAACAATACCTTCAATCATTGAAACACTGGAAAGAATAATTCAGGATTTTTTAATACTTTGCGGAATCTCGCAGACTGGAATAGGTAGCATTTTATGCTGGTTCGCTCTATTCAACTTTTGATAGATATCTAGTACTTGTTTCTGCCTGCTACCCAACTCTCCTTCAGATTTTTCGAAACGATATTCCATCGCCCATTCGAGCTCCGGATAACTCGCGCCGATCTGGTCTTCGTCACTCCGATCATCGCCCCATAATCCATCAGTAGGGACAGCATTCTGAATCTCCTCAATTACACCCATTGCCTGCGCAATTTCATAGACTTCAGATTTCATCAAGTCTGCAATTGGGCTTAAATCAACCCCGCCATCACCGTATTTTGTGTAGAAGCCCACACCAAAATCCTCCACCTTGTTGCCGGTTCCTGCGACCAGATAGTTATGCAAAGTGGCAAAGTAATATAAAGTAGTCATTCTCAATCGTGCCCGCGTATTAGCTAAAGCGTGGAACCGTTTATCCTCATCTTTCACCGCGGGCATCGCCGCAACAAAAGAATCAAAAAAAGGCGTCAGTTCTGTCCAAGCGGAACTGACATTGTTGAATTGAGATTCCAGCATAGAGATGTGTTTACGGGCTCTCGAGACTTGAGACTCTGCCTGGTGAATCGGCATTTCAACAAAGATTACCGGGAGCCCAGTCCGGGCCGCCAGGCTAGAGGTTACCGCTGAATCGATTCCGCCAGAAATTCCGACGACAAACCCGTCGGTTGCAGATTTCCGGGAGTAGGCATTGAGCCAATCGACAATATGATTGATAACAGCTTCAGTATTCATGTATTAACACATACTAGGTTAAACGAACGTCTTTGGTGCAACCGGCAAGATGTCTCCAGGTCTGGTCACGGCGGATCAGAATACTACCGGGAAAGCTCTGCCGCTTCCAGTGGCATTAGATCAAGTCGAAAATAGAGAATTCCCTCTGAAATTGACTTGAAATAACTACCATTACGGCATACTTAGAATTATCGCTATCCTAGCATTTCTCTTGCTACGCTCATCTGCTCAAGCTGGCATCGCAATGTAAAGCGCAGAGAATTGAGAGATAATACGCCCAAATTTTTCTAATTCTTATTTTGACCTACGCATGTGACAAGTGAAAAGAGTAAGGCCCATCTGGAGGCCTATATTAGAGACCAGTATCTGGCTGAGCTAATGATCCCGTCGGTGGGGCAGCTTTATCGGGAGCAGGGAGTGATTGTTACGGTGTTTGGTAGAAAACTGATGAACGCTTCAGTGATTGACATCATAAAAGCACACCGCTTTGGTCGTAATATGGTCGGTCAGCATCCTACACTTGAAGATACCAGTGCAGTGTTGGAGGCAATGAAACAAATGAATCTCGGTGCCTCTCGAATTGATATCGGCAGACTCGCTCATGGTTACTCCAGTGCAGGAAAAGGGACCATTGAAGATTATCTTGCTCTGGAGCTTTCGTCAGTTAATACAGGGGACTGTAATTTATTACCCCATCCTCAAGACGTTGTATTGTATGGATTCGGCCGAATTGGCCGGATTTTGGCGCGACTTCTTATCGAGCGCACCACGGCCAATAATAAACTGAGACTGCGAGCAATCGTGGTCCGTGGCGGACGGGATGGAGATCTGGAAAAACGCGCGAGCCTGCTGCGGCGAGATTCAATACATGGCCCATTTAATGGCTCAATTACTGTTGATTCTGAAAACAATGCCATCATCGCAAACGGAAACTATATTAAAGTTATCTATGCAAATCAGCCGGAAGATATTGATTACACTGATTTTGATATAGATAATGCATTGATTGTCGACAATACTGGCAAGTTTAAAGATGAAGCTGCATTGTTACGCCATCTGGTTCCAAATGGGGCCAGTAAAGTGCTCCTGACCGCGCCAGCCGATGGAAATGTAAAAAATATCGTATTTGGCGTGAATCAGGACATGATCGGTGATGACAAGATTGTCTGCGCGGCATCCTGCACTACTAATGCAATAACTCCCGTGCTCAAGGCGATCAATGACCGCTACGAGATCGTGAATGGACATGTAGAAACTGTACATTCCTATACGAATGACCAGAACCTAATCGATAATTATCACTCAGCGGAGCGTCGCGGCCGCAGTGCGCCTCTGAACATGGTTTTAACCTCGACAGGTGCGGCTAAGGCGGTCGCGAAGGCATTACCCGAGTTGGCGGGTAAGTTGACCGGGAATGCAATTCGGGTACCCACACCTAATGTATCGATGGCGGTAATGAACCTCAACCTGGCCCGCGCGCCAACGCGGCATGAACTCAATACTCATATACGTGATGTGGCCTACGATTCGCCATTGAGCGAACAGATTGCCTACTCAGCTTCTTCGGAAGTGGTTTCAACGGATTTCGTAGGCACCCCAGAACCTGCCATCTTCGATTCAGTAGCTACAATTGTTCAGGATAATAGCTGTGTCCTTTATGTTTGGTACGACAATGAATATGGCTATTCAGTTCAGGTGGTGAGGGTGATGCGACATATGGTCGGTATGCATATTCCGGCTTTGCCGATCTGATCGTTATGTCAATGTTGCTGAGACTGCTGCTTGTTGTGGGTGTCTTGCTAGTTATTATTCATTTTACTGGCGTGCTTCAACAGCCACGAAATAAAGAAACTCAGCAGGCTGTCAAGCGCTCGGAACAGGTAAAGAGGGAACTGGAGCTTAGCGTAGATCAATATCAGCAGAAGCTGGACGACGCCATGAAGGAATCCGGCGCCACCCAGTAGGGCAGCGGAGAATCTAGTGATGAGTGGCGGGCTTTTGTCCTTGTTTTTTGGTTCGTTACTGGCGTCGACTCTAGTACCCGGGGGAGTAGAAGGACTGCTTTACTTCATGGTACAGCAAGGAGATCACTCTTTTATATCCTTACTGAGTACGGCAAGTATCGGAAATACTTTAGGTGGTGTGATCACATTCTGGGTAGGATACTTGTTGCACGTTGGCGTCGCCGAGGCTGGTTGGCAACAAAGACTAGATCGTTGGTTTAAACTAAAACCGGAATCAATAGAGCGCGTTCAGAAATGGGGAATCCCTGCGCTGCTGCTTTCATGGCTGCCAATCGTCGGAGACCCGATCTGTCTGGCAGCAGGCTACCTTCGACTTCGATTTTGGCCCAGTGTGCTGATGATTGCGTTGGGAAAGATTGGTCGATATATCGTATTAATCTGGGCGTTGCAGCAGACTCTAGGTTGATTATGCTGGGTCTAAATCATCGAACGTTTTATTGCGGAACCTCGAAAGTCAATGATGCCCAGTGACTTTGCCAAATTGAAGCATCTTTATTTTCAGGTGTGGCCACCATATGGACCGCATTCAACAGATACTGGTGCCCAGCTTCAATTGGAATGATGACACGGCCGAGGGAATCAGTATTGAAATTAAATGTTACCGCGTCACCAGTCTCGGGTTTTCGAAATGCTGTTATTTGTCCATTAGCATAAGGTTTACCGTTCCATACTAGTTCTATTTCAATTGAAACAGCCCTGCCAATGTATGGATTACTTAACGCTACAATTTCAAAAGGCAGATTAAGTCGGGTGTCCTGTCCGTGACTAGATTGCCAGCTTACTAAAGACTTAGCATATCTAAAGAAAGTCTCATCAAAATCCTGCTCCGGAAAGTCAAGCTTTCGGTGCTCGTCCAGCACCCATGATAAGCCCTGCTTGGTCGCAAAAGTGACGAATTTATCCCAATTTTCATAGGAAATTATGCTCCCTGATGATTGATAACCAAGTGTATATAAACCTGGTTTTTGCAGTTTATGTGTAATTGCCGGCAGGTCTCCAAGCCTTCCTTTGATTCTTTCTCGGTAGTCTTTTCGCGCAATATCTAGAATAACAAACTTGTCAGCGTTGTATATCTGCGAGCTGCCTTTAAACATTTGACCCACTCTTATATCGGCCCGAAGTGTTGGTCCGCTTTTTAATAAATACTCATAGGGTTGAAGCCACGCTTCGTGACCATGGGAAACCATAGGTAGCAGGATCAGCAGCCATAATAATGCACTAGTCAAAGATTTATGTTGCATGGATAATGCGTACTCGATGTAAGGCTAGATCGTAATCCGTGTTAGGGTATCATGAGATTTACTTCTCCTCACTGCATCCCTTTAAAAGTTGAGTAAACGGCTTACATATTCTGAAATGAAGTGAAAAGACGCCGCCAATATCTTTTAAATTGCAATTTCTCTAATCTGTTCCGATATCGGTGGTTAATGTTGTTTGGATTAATCATTGGCGGTCACTGTGTCGTAACACAGGCCCATGAAGTGCGACCTGCGATTGTTGATCTGTATTTGAAACCTGCAGGTTATAAGCTCGAAATCAATTTGAATCTTGAGGCCGTTTTGGCTGGTATAGGCCCCGAGCACTCGGATACAAAGGATTCGATTAATTCTTTGTTGTACGATCGACTAAGAGCGCTGTCACCCAGGGATTTGCATCAGGAGTTTAATAATCGACAATCGGAATTCCTCAGTGCGATCCTTATAAACGATACACTTAATAACAGAATCACCCATCAAATAGAGGGCATTGAGATAGCCGAAGTGGGTGATACTGATTTAGCCAGGGATAGTACGATCACATTATCACCTGAGTTTAACGGCGCGATCGAAGGGATAACCTGGAGCTGGTCAAAGGAATATGGATCCAGTGTTATCCGGATCAATCACTATGATCCTCAACAGCAGCAGGATGCGTATAGTGCCTTTATCTCAAGCGGCAAACGGAGTGTTGAGATTCCCTTGTCGGGCGAGATCAGCCTTAAAATTGTTGATGTGGCTTGGAACTATCTTGTTACTGGATTTATCCATATTCTGCCCAGGGGATTGGACCATATCCTGTTCGTGGTGGGATTGTTTCTATTGAGCCCGTTGTTTAGACCATTACTAATTCAGGTTTCATGTTTTACCGTTGCGCACACGATGACTCTTGCGCTGGCCGCTTCAGGGTTGCTGTATGTGCCTGCTGCAATAGTCGAACCACTCATTGCAGCTTCCATCATTTATGTGGCTGTTGAAAACATTACTTCTGAGAAGTTAAAGCTATGGAGACCATTCCTAGTGTTTGGATTTGGGCTTCTTCACGGTCTTGGATTTGCCGGGGTATTGTCCGATGTAGGGATATCAAATGATTATTTTATTCTGGCATTAGTGGCTTTCAATATAGGTGTGGAAGCAGGTCAGATCGCTGTCATCTTTGGCTGTTTCATGTTGGTCGGTTTCTGGTTTCGCCACAGAAATTGGTACCGCGCGGTAATCACGATACCGGCATCATTGCTGATAGCGATTGTAGGGGGATTCTGGTTTGTGCAGAGGGTTATTGGATGATTATTGGTTCAGCTCAAGAATATATACGGTTGCTTGAATTAGTGTGTCTCACTACAAATTCCACACTATATTATAAAATATAAAGATATATTTATATGGTCATGAAGTGTCAATCAGGAAACAGCAATAGAACCAGTTATTGGAGCGCAAACACTACTGCTTATCAGGATCGAACGATTCTAAGTCCCGATATGCGAATTTCACTGGAAATGTTTCCACCTGAAAACGATCTGGCTGTTAGATCCTTTGACGATGCGCTGATGAAACTGGATCGGTTGAAACCAGAATTTATCTCCATTACCTGTGGAGCAGGGGGGTCTAAAAACCGGGCAACACTCGATACGATTTCTCACGTTAAGCAAATCATAACGACGCCAATTGCTGCCCACTTGACCTGCATTTCAAAATCTAAAGAACAGGTAGATCGGGAAGTCACGGAGTATCTCGATCAAGGTATCAGGCATATCGTGGCGTTGAGAGGCGACTCTCCAGTTGGTAAGCAGATTGAATTTGAAAAAGGATACGGTTCCGCGCTTGAGCTTGTCAGGGCAATCAGGTCTTTCGGAGACTTTACGATATCAGTCGCGGCCTATCCCGAAGGTCATCCAGAAGCTTCAAGCATTGAACAAGAAATCAAGTACTTAAGACGAAAAGTTGATGCTGGTGCTGACCAAATTATCACCCAGTTTTTCTTCGATACAGAGGTTTTTGTGCGCTTTCTGGAGCGGATAAGAAGGGCTGGTATCGAAGTGCCGGTGATACCGGGCATACTTCCGATAGAGAATTTCAAGAAGGCGGTTCGTTTTGCCGAAAAGTGCGGGACCAGGATTCCAGCCTGGTACCACGTAATGTATGAAGATCTGGAGCAAAATCCCGAATTACATACCGCAGTTTCAACATCGATTGCCGTCGAACAATGCAAACAGCTTATCGCATTTGGGGTGCGGGATATGCATTTTTATACTCTGAATCGCGCTCAGCTAACTCTCGTAATTTGCAAAGAACTTGGCTTAAAAATCGATAAACAGCAGCAGGCTAGTGAAGTGTCTGGATTTTAGCTATGGGCAATTGGCTATTCCAGGCGGTGCCAGGTCGCGACAATCCGATCATTTCGGAGCAATTACTAATTGAGAGATTCAGAGTATTCATAAAATACGCGAGCTTAAGCGAAGTTGTTGCGGCAATATTGCAGTAATGTGTTATTCAGAGGTATATTCGCGCCATCGGGAGTGATGGCGTCGCTTCCGCTAGGCAAATGAGAATGCGATTTATCTCGATTTCTGATTAGTCGCGTTTTTTAGCATCCTGTACGCCCGGATGAATCACACCGGGCCTTTTGAATCAGTAAAATCGCCCGGCTTGAAATGAGGTGATTTTGATGAATCAGGTATATTCTCCACGCCCTTCACAGCTCTCCATCCACAACGGAGCGAAAGCTACACTACCCTTCAGCCATAGTGAATATGAACGCAGGATAGTATCGCTGCGAAATTTAATCGATCAGTCTGATGTCGAGGCCATGCTGTTAACCTCGATGCACAACGTGGCATACTATTCGGGCTTTCTTTACTGCAGTTTTGGACGGCCCTACGCCTGCGTGGTGACTGCGGAGCGCTGCGTAACTGTCTCAGCAAATATTGATTATGGCCAGCCTGGCAGAAGGTCAGTAGCTGAGAACGTCGTATATACCGATTGGCAACAGAATAATTTCTGGCGCGCTATTCGAAGTATTACCGGTTCGATTGGTCGCATTGGGATCGAAGGGGATCACTTAACACTGACATCAATGAATACGCTATCGGCTTTCCTGCCAGACGCAGACGTGGTCGATTTACATGCTCCGATCATGGGTTCGCGAATGATCAAATCTTCTGAAGAGATCGAGCTGATTAAGTGTGGCGCTAGAATAGCGGATATTGGAGGAGAAGCGGTTAGGGATGCGATTAAGCCCGGTGTTCGCGAACTGGATGTTGCGATGGCTGGACGGGATGCAATGGAGTTGGCAATTTCCCAAACTTATCCAGATAGCGAAATTCGTGACTCCTGGGTTTGGTTTCAGTCTGGGCTCAACACAGATGGTGCGCACAATCCGGTGACAACGAGGCGCTTAAATGAGGGCGATATTCTCAGCTTGAACACGTTCCCGATGATCTCAGGGTATTATACTGCTCTGGAACGCACTCTATTTCTTGATCATGTGGATGACCATTCGTTGAACATATGGCAGGCCAATGTCGAGGCTCATAAGTTAGGATTATCGCTGATCAAACCAGGTGCAAGGTGCAGTGAGATATGCGGTGCAATAAATGCGTATTTTGAGTCCTGTGGATTGCTCCAATATAGAACATTTGGCTACGGCCATTCGTTTGGACTCCTTTCCCATTACTATGGGCGGGAGGCAGGCTTGGAACTGCGTGAAGATGTTGATACGGTTCTAGAGCCCAATATGGTCGTGTCTATGGAGCCTATGCTAACCATTCCCGAAGGTAATCCAGGTGCTGGAGGTTACCGCGAGCACGATATCCTGGTGGTCAATGAGCAAGGTGCGGAAAACATTACCGGGTTTCCCTATGGCCCTGAACATAACGTTGTCATGACATAGTGAAAATTCCCTGGAAGGAATTATCTTCACAAACCCTCGATTCACTGCTTGAAGAAATAGTCACCAGGGATGGTACCGACTATGGTGTGCAGGAAAAGACCACTGAACAGAAGGTTACTCTAGCGCGGAATCAGCTCAAAAGCGGCCTTGCAACACTGTATTGGAATACTGAATTAGAGTCTGCTACTTTGTTGAATAAAACAGATGCAGAGAGACTCGAGCTTGTATCTAAGTCAGATCCTGGTAAATAGTCGCTGTTTCTGCAAAAGGGCTCTTTGCAACTTAGCGGGCGCTGTCGAGTGATTGAAGATCTTCTTTCGCTGCGCGCGCGAGTAACATGGCGTCAGCGCCAGAAATGACCAGCTGATAGCCTGTTTGGTAAAGACGTTCTGCAGTCCAGTTAGAGAAGGGAATAGTGCCCAATGGCGTTTTGGCTTTAAGTGTTTCTGATTCAATCCTGGCAATTGCCTTTTGAAAATCTTGTGAGTCAAAACCGCCTAAATTGCCGAGAGAAGCGGAGAGATCAGCGGGACCGACAAATACCATGTCGATTCCCTCGGTCGACACAATAGAGTCGATCTCTTCGACTGCATTTGCGGATTCCACCTGGAGAATAAGCATAAAGTCTTCTTTCATGAATGCTGAATACTCCTTTCCATTCCTCGCACAACCTCCGAATCCGCCGTACCCCATAGCGCGCATATAGCCTGGTGCGGCACCTCTGTCTCCTTCAGGAGCGTATCGACAATGCTCGATCACCGATCGGGCTTCCTCTGCATCGCGCACGTTTGGCACCATTATTCCCATGGGTCCGATGTCCAACACGCGTTTTATGTCGACAATATTTGAGGAACTGGCACGAATCATTGGAGAGCATCCATGCGATTCAACAGCCTGCATCATTGAAATAGCCTCAAGTAATCCGCCGGGACCATGTTCAAGATCAATCATGGCCACGTCATAACCTGTCTGCGCCATAATTTCCGCCGATAGTGGACTGAATAAGGAGATCCAGCAGCCTGTGAGCTTCTCTCCTGCGCTAATTCTCTGTTTCGGCGATGTTTTAGGCATAGTCGACTTAACTAGAATGTTGTTCCAAAGCCCATTGTACGTGCTCTCTAACAATTTCAGTAGGATGATTGGCGCGTGATTGCAAAGCGTCAACAACCTCTTCAGAGGTTGTGGCGTTGCCGAGTGCCACCGCAATATTCCGCAACCATCTGGTGTAACCTATCCGGCGGATAGCAGAACCTTCTGTTTCGCTTAAAAATGTCTCTTCAGTCCAGCCGAATAAAGTTATCAGGCTGCGATTGTGAAGAGGTAGCCTGATTGCAAAATCCGGCTCTACGGCTAGGTGGGCGTAACGATTCCAGGGACATACCAGCTGGCAGTCGTCGCAACCATAGATCCGATTGCCAATGTCTTTGCGATATTGAACTGGAATTGTTCCTTGCAATTCGATCGTTAAATAGGAAATGCACTTGCGGGCATCGAGTTCATAAGGTTTTACAATTGCGCGCGTCGGGCAAATTTCGATGCAAGCGGTGCAACTGCCGCAGTGTGTGCTAACGGGAGTGTCTACTTCTAACGGAATATCAACATATAACTCACCAAGAAAAAACCACGATCCCTCGGATCGATTTAGAATGTTGGTATGCTTGCCAAGCCAACCTATACCTGCGCTTTCGGCGAGTGCTTTCTCCATAACTGGGGCACTATCGCAGAACGCGCGATAGCCAAATTCTCCTATCTCTATATTTATACGGTCCGCCAGTTTTTGCAAACGCTTTCTGACTACCTTATGGTAATCGCGTCCTAGGGCATATCGGGAAATGTAGCCAGTGTCAGAATCTTTAAGAGCGTCAAGGCATTGTTGCATGGATTCAGGGAGGTAACTCATGGAGACTGTGATAACCCGAATCGTGCCGGGCACTAGTCCAGCCGGCCGAGTTCTTTTTATGCCATGGTGCTCCATATATCCCATTTCCCCATGAAACTTGCGAGCTAACCAGTCCGAAAGCCGGCGCTCCGTTTGTGCCAACTCTGCATTGGAGATTCCAACGCGGCTGAATCCAAGCTCTCCGGACCAAAGTTTGATCTGTTTGCTAAGTTGTCCCCAGTCCTTTTTCAATGAATTATTTTTTATTTTTGGTTTCAGTAATATTCCGCATGCAGATCGTGAAACAAATAGCGGTGTTAAGCATGAGTTCAGGCATGATAGGCATCATCGCATAGTGATAAAATTGGTGTATTAGGAGCCATTATCCAGCCATCGCAACCTCCACGTATACCCTTTGAAGCGACGTATCGGAATAAGCGGAGAAGCCGCGATGGTTCGATTTGGCGAGAGTATTGCCAATCGGATTCCAGCGGGCTCAGTAATTTTCCTGCATGGTGATCTTGGTGCCGGAAAAACAACCCTCGTAAGAGGACTGATTTCGGGCCTCGGATGCACGGTTCCCGTCACCAGCCCCACGTATACAATAGTGGAAAGCTACGTTTTCAATGAGTTCATAATATATCACTTCGACTTGTATCGTTTGAGTGAGCCCGATGAGCTGGAATCAATTGGCGTACGGGACATGATTGGAGGGGAAGCGATCTCAATTTTCGAATGGCCGGAGCGGGGGCGTGGCGTATTGCCGATTGCTGATTTCGATATCATTATCAACTTTAGCGATGACGGACGAACAATAGAAGTGCCTGAGCCTCTTTTCGATGAAGACTTTTTGGATCGAGAACGAGGAGTATGTCTGGAAACATGATAAGGGGCCTAAGACTGGCGGCGCTGCTGGTATTGCTGGCGTTTATAGCTGGCCCGGTGAGCGCTGCGGTTATTAAAGATATTCGAATGTGGCATGCTCCTGACCACAGCCGCTTGGTTTTCGACATGGATAAGCGGAGCAAATTCAAGGTTTTTTCGCTGGAAAATCCCGGCCGTGTTGTCATCGACCTTGAAAACACAATGTTGCGCAGTAAGATCCCAGACCCAACCAGAACCGGTCAGTTTATCGGTCAGATCAGATTGGGTTCACCAGATGGAAGTGTTACCCGGCTGGTTTTCGATCTAAAAAAGCCAGTGCGTTATTTTATTCAGTTGCTGAAACCTAGTAATAATTTTCAGTACAGGTTGGTAGTTGATTTCTATCATCATGATTTCGATCCGAACAAGAAAACTCCAGTACCAGCGCCGCTCCCGGTACCTGGGGCGCCAAGGGATCCGAGCAGGGATATTTTAGTAATGATCGATCCCGGGCACGGTGGGGAGGATTCCGGTGCCCGGGGTAAACGGTCGTATGAGAAAACTGTGGTATTACAGATTTCTAAAAGGCTCAAGGCTCTGATCGATGCCCAACCCGGGATGAAAGCTGAACTCACCCGAACCGGTGATTATTACGTCAAACTAAGGAAAAGGAGCACCTTAGCGAGGCAGAATCGTGCTGATATGTTTATTTCAATACATGCAGATGCTTTCAAAGATTCCCGGGCACGGGGTGCCTCCGTTTATGCCTTGTCGCTTAGAGGAGCTACCAGTGAGACAGCTAAGATTCTCGCTAACAAGGAAAATCTTTCGGATCTTGCCGGTGGTGTCAGTCTAGCCGATAAAGATGATTTATTGGCTGAAGTGCTTCTTGATCTGTCTATGAGCAGTACGGTGAATGAAAGTATAAGCTTTGGTCGGGAAGTCCTTTCTGAGTTAAAAAAAATTGGCAGAGTGCACAGTAAGCGAGTGGAACAGGCCGGTTTTGTGGTGCTGAAATCCCCTGATGTACCTTCGATATTGGTTGAAACCGCTTATATTACCAATCCCTCCGAAGAAAAATTGCTGCGAAGTAAGCAACATCAGGAGAAGATCGCGAAGGCAATTTTGACCGGAGTAAAACGATATATCACCAAGAGCCCAGCGTACTATGCGCGTCAATAAACAGCGACCTAACGTAGCGACAGTATGAGCCGAAATCCCATCCGACAGCTGGATGACAGACTGATCAACCAGATCGCTGCCGGCGAAGTGATAGAACGACCAGCATCACTGTTAAAAGAATTGCTGGAAAACAGCGTCGATGCAGGGGCCACTCGTATTTCTATTCAGGCTGAACGTGGAGGAATTAAACGAATCAGGATTACTGATAACGGCCATGGGATTCCCCGCGATGAACTCGAGCTGGCGCTTTCTAGACACGCAACCAGCAAGCTGCAGAGATTTGATGATCTGTTTAACGTATCTACACTGGGATTTCGTGGCGAGGCACTGCCAAGTATCAGTGCGGTGTCACGCCTGAGCATTGCTTCACGCGCCTTGGACGGCGATAGTGGATATTTAGCAGAGTGCCATGGCGGTAGCCAGGTATCCGAGCCTCAACCTTTGGCACATGCTACGGGAACGACGGTCGAAGTCTCGGATCTGTTCTTCAATACTCCAGCCCGCCGAAAGTTTCTGAAGACCGAGAAAACAGAACTTAAACATCTGCAAGATGTGGTGCGACGAATGGCGCTAAGTTGTTTCGACGTGGCAATAGATTTTTCTCATAACAGTCGGCAGGTACTTGCGGTATCCGCAGCAAATACCCCAGCGGAACGAGAAAAGCGAATCGCTGGCATTTGCGGCAATTCTTTTGCTAACCAAAGCGTTTATATCGAAGACAATGCAGGTCCAATGATTCTGGAAGGCTGGATCGGACTACCCGCATTCTCACGGACTCAGCGAGATATGCAGTTTTTTTTCGTTAACGGTCGGGCGGTAAAGGATAACCTGATTGCCCATGCGGTCCGACGTGCTTACAGCGACGTGTTGTTTCACGGGCGTCACCCTGCGTTTGTTCTATTTTTTAAGATCGAGCCGAGACTGGTGGACGTCAACGTGCATCCGGCAAAAACAGAAGTGCGGTTTCGTGAAACCCGAGCTGTGCATGACTATATCTACCGATGCCTTCACCGGGCTATTGCCACTATGACTCCAGAACAGAGTCGGGTGGAGTTACCAGGTCCGAAAGAAGGGGTTAACACTGGCGTCGAAGAGCAGTACAGCAGCAGCGAGAGGAGTCGCCGCGGTTTCGGATCTTTGCAGTCCCAACAGAACATCCGCATGTTAGTGGAGGAACAATTACACGCTTATAGCAGATTTCAAAACCACGAGGCTCCGCCGCATTCTAGTTATGAAGGATCTCAAGAACTGGAACAGAGTGAAATTCCACCGATGGGCTTTGCTATCGCGCAATTGAAGGGTGTGTATATCCTGGCGGAAAATAGGGATGGTCTGATTATGGTAGATATGCATGCAGCCCATGAGCGAATTACCTATGAGTCGCTCAAAAAACAGTCACTGAAAAATGGTGTCGTCAGCCAACCTTTGTTGGTACCGCTCAGTATTCATGTCAGTGAGGGGGAGGGCAACGCAGCGATTGAGCATATCGAAATTTTTCGGCAGTATGGTTTTGACATTGATAGTATTGGTGACGAACAGCTGATTGTACGGTCCGTCCCAGGAATTTTGTCGCGGTCTGATATCGAAACGTTGGTCCGAGATGTGCTTTCCGACTTAATTGAATATGGGATAAGTGATCGAATTAAAGACGCTGAACATGAGATTCTTTCCAGTATGGCCTGTCACGGATCAGTTCGCGCGAATCGACGCCTCACAATAGAGGAGATGAATGCACTTTTAAGGCAGATGGAAGAAGTGGAACGATCTGGGCAGTGCAATCATGGCCGACCGACCTGGATGAGTGCCAGTCTCGAGGAAATTGACAAGTGGTTCATGCGAGGCCGTTAATGTGGATTTACCATGTAAAACTAGAGCGATGAGTGAAATCCCGCCGGTCGTTTTCCTGATGGGTCCAACCGCCACAGGAAAAACTGATCTGGCCGCGTCGCTAAGTGAAGTGTTTCCGCTTGAGTTGATTAGCGTTGATGCGGCCCAGGTTTATAAGGGAATGGATATTGGTACAGCAAAGCCAGTACCGAGTTTTCTAAAACGATATCCACATCACCTCATAGACGTGAGGAACCCGGATCAAACATACTCAGCAGCCGACTTCGTTTCTGATGCAAGCATATTGATTGACGATATACGCACGAGAGGGCGTGTCCCTGTGTTGGTTGGCGGGACGATGTTCTATTTTAGAGCCCTCGAAACGGGGTTATCGAAATTGCCATCGGCCAACCTGGAAATTCGGCAAGAAATATCCAGGGAATTGAGCCTTGTTGGAATCGCAGCGTTGTACGGTCAATTGCAGCAGATTGATCCGAACCTTGCAGGCCGTATTAATCCAAATGACAGTCAGCGCGTGCAAAGAGCAATTGAAATCCACAGAGCTTCCGGAAAGGTGCCCTCAGAATTGATGATGCGCAGGGAAGGTCTAGGGCGCAAGCCGCTCAAACTTTTACTTTTCAGTGCGGATCGTATTCTGCTGCACAACCGAATTGCACACAGGTTTCACACCATGCTCGAGCAGGGGTTGATTGACGAAATCAGTCAACTAATGCTGGGACTAAATAATCCTCGTGATCTACCAAGCATGCGGACTGTGGGATACCGACAGGTGCTCGAATATCTCGATCAGGAAGTAAGCTACAAACAAATGGTCGAGAACAGTATTGCCGCAACAAGGCAACTGGCCAAACGCCAACTGACCTGGTTACGGCAGCAATCTGGAGCGGTCTGGTTTGAAGCTGGGAATCACCCGCCCACTGATATTGTTATTCGCTATATGCAGCAACAAACACTCGGTTCAGCGCTGTAAGCTTTGAACAGCTGGCTGCGACAAAGCCAGCTATTCAGTTATATTCGAGTCTGCTTCAACCAACGCCAATATTAGCTACGATGGGTTTTAATTTCGAACACAATGAATACTGGGAGCGGATAAAACGCACCCGCGCGGCGATGGCTGATGAAGGGATTGAAGTTTTGATCATCAGTGACCCCTCTAACATGGCATGGCTTACGGGTTATGACGGATGGTCGTTCTATGTTCATCAGTGCGTCATCCTGAGCGACGATGAGTATCCACTGTGGTTTGGGCGGGGAATGGATGCCGCTGGGGCGAGACTGACAGTGTTTATGCCCCATGAACATATACTCGGTTACTCTGATCACTATGTTCAAAATCCCCAGCAACATCCGATGGACTACTTATCCGAGATAATAGAGCAGCGAGGCTGGAATAGCAGGCGAATAGGTGTGGAGATGGACAACTACTATTTCAGTGCAGCAGCCTTTCGGTCTCTGTCGCAACATCTTACCAACGCAACTTTTATCGATGCTACTTCACTGGTCAACTGGCAAAGAGCAATTAAATCTCCTCAAGAGATTAGCTATATGAAAAGAGCCGCAAGGATTGTTGAAGCCATGCACATGCGTGCTTTTGAAGTAATCGAGCCTGGTATGCGAAAGAATGACCTGGTCGCAGAAATTTACAAGTGCGCAGTGCAGGGTGCTGATGGTCACGGAGGGGACTATCCAGCAATTGTGCCAATGGTGCCCACAGGGATAGAAGCTTCTGCGCCCCACCTGACATGGGACGATCAACCCATCCCACAAAATTCAGGAACGTTCCTTGAAATCGCGGGAGTCTATAAGCGATACCACTGCCCCTTATCGCGTACCATTTTCCTTGGCAAACCGACTGAAGCGTTTGTTCGTGCGGAGGCTGCACTGCAGGAGGGCATTGAAGCCGGGCTGGCCCAGGCAAAGCCCGGTAATCGGTGTCGCGATATTGCTAATGCGCTGTTCTCAACATTGCGCAAACACGGATTTACAAAAGACAATCGGTGTGGTTACGCGATCGGTATCAGCTACCCGCCTGACTGGGGTGAGCGCACCATGAGTTTTCGCGATTCAGATTTTAGTGAACTTCGACCAGGAATGACATTTCATTTCATGCCTGGACTTTGGTTGAATGATTGGGGAATTGAGATTACCGAAAGTATTGTAATTACCGAGAAAGGGTGTGAGGCGCTCGCCGATGTGCCTCGACAGCTGATGATAAAAAGTTAAGACAATGAAGATTAAGAATCCAATTTCTACCAACCTGAGTTTTGACCAGAATGGTATCCAGCACGGTTTACTAAAGCTTCCTCATTCCGATGATAGCGCCGCCTGGGGGGCGATAATGATTCCAATTACGGTGATTTGCAATGGCGAAGGCCCCACTGCTTTGTTGACTGGCGCTAATCATGGTGATGAGTACGAAGGGCCTGTAGCGTTGCTGGATTTAGCGAACACCATGCGCGCGGAAGATATAAAGGGCAGAGTGATTATTGTTCCTATGATGAACTATCCCGCGTTTCGTGCTGGTCGACGAACTTCACCAATTGACCACGGAAATATGAACCGGGTATTTCCTGGAAGACCTAATGGATCTGCAACCGAGAAGATCGCTGACTATTTTGAAAACACATTGATTCCACTTGCTGATTATGTGTTGGATATTCACTCAGGAGGAAAAACACTAGTCTTTGTCCCGTTTGCTGCAGCGCATATTTTAGAAGACCAAGCGCAACAACGAAATTGTGAGGCAGCGATGCACGCTTTTTCGGCGCCATACAGTGTCATGTTGCTGGAGCAGGATGCCATGGGAATGTATGACACCTCGGTGGAGAATCAGGGCAAGATCTTTATTTCCACCGAGCTCGGTGGGGGTGGTTCTACAACTCCTGCCACTAATCGAATTGCTCGACAGGGAGTGCTCAATTTACTTTCACATGCGGGAATTCTGTCTAAACCGAAAATCCTTTGTGACAGTATTTTGGTAGATATGCCGGGTGACGATTGCTACCTCATTGCGGAGCATTCTGGTCTACTTGAGATTACAACCGAGCTGGGGCAGGAGGTTTCAGCAGGGCAGGAGATCGCGAGGATCTACGATGTGGAGCGAACCGGAATTACGCCTTCGTACTATCGGGCTAAACACGACGGTATCTTGATCGGCCGGCATTTCCCTGGGCTCGTGAAGCCCGGTGATACCATTGCCGTGAGTGGTGTAATCCGTTGAATTGGCATGGTTCCGGTGAATTTGGTGCAGGTTAACCAGTAGGCTATCGCGCTCAATCGTCTTAGTATTCTCGAGAATTTATCTGGAAAATTTCTTATCTAGTTGAAGAATAAATAAAACTTACCATATATTAATCGTACTACTAGCTTCGAAAACCTTTGAACTTAGGCGTACTGCTAGGATAATATCGGGCGTACGTGGGGTTGGATTCGCTGAAGTGGGTTGTAATCCAAATAGCCAGCCGCATTACTTTCGCATCGAAAGAGGGTTTCTCGTACCAGCCTTTTTTCGATTTAAATACAAAAAGTTACCACTGCCGGTGTAATGCCCTGAAACACTGGCAACTGTAGCAATAAACGAATTAAACAATAAACTGGGCAAAAACTTAAAGGTAAAAAAATGGCACAACCTAGAGGGACAGCGTTACAGGACCCTTTCCTTAACGTATTACGAAAAGAGAGAATCCCCGTTTCAATCTTCCTGGTAAACGGCATTAAGCTGCAGGGACAGGTCGAATCCTTCGATCAGTTCGTTGTACTACTTCGCAACAGCGTAAACCAGATGATTTACAAACACGCCATCTCTACGATCGTACCGGCGCGGCCGGTTCGGATTCCCCACGACAATCCTGATGATGCCAGTGCTGAATCGGAGCGTGAAGAGATGCAGCCTTCCGAGAATAGCTCGTACTAATTCGTTCTAGCGCTCAAAAAGTTCTGGTGCATAGCAGGCGGCTTATTTCAAGCCGTCTTATGTCTCCCGATTGGCGGGTGGCCCTTGCTTAGTGAATTGAGGTCGGTCAGTCCGAGCTTAAATCGGTTATGTCGCATTGGCGTCTGCCGGATGATCGGCGATCAGAGTCTAAACGCGGGTAGTAACACTGTTTAAGTCCTTCGAAAAATCCTTCAGTTCTAATCCAGATGTTGAACGAGCGATTTTAGTAAAGCAGCTCGAATCGCCGGCCAAAGGTTTGCAGGAACCCTTGCATGAACTTGGGGAACTTGCTGCATCCGCTGGGGCAAGTATTTTGGGTCAGATGATATCGGTGCGGTCTAAACCCATAGCGGCCACCTACATCGGTAAAGGCAAAGTTGAAGAACTGGCTGCAATGGTTGCCCAACACGATGCTGCACTTGCTATTTTCGACCATGCGCTTTCACCGATTCAGGAAAGAAATTTACAACGTCTAATTGGGTGTCGTGTTCTGGATCGGGCTGGACTGATACTGGATATCTTCGCTCAACGTGCGACATCCAGTGAAGGCAAGCTGCAGGTTGAACTCGCTCAATTAAAACACCTATCGACAAGACTGGTAAGAGGCTGGACGCATCTCGAGAGGCAAAAAGGAGGCATCGGATTGCGTGGGCCTGGGGAAACGCAACTCGAGACAGATCGTCGTTTGATTGGAATGCGCATTAAGACGTTGACACGTCGATTAAATAAGGTGGAGGCTCAGCGCAGTCTGCGACGACGAGCAAGGCATCGAACCCCGATTCCTACGATTTCTTTGGTGGGGTATACCAATGCCGGCAAATCATCATTGTTCAATGCGCTGACAGGTGCCGGAGTCTTTGCCGCCAATCAATTGTTTGCGACTCTCGATCCAACTATGCGGCGACTTGAACTGCCGGGATTTGGACCGGTAGTGTTGTCTGATACCGTCGGCTTTGTTCGGGACCTGCCTCATAGCTTGATCGCTGCATTTCATTCCACTCTAGAAGAGGTGTCAACTTCTTCTTGTTTACTACTGGTGAATGACTTTTCAGATCCCGAACATTCTGAGCTTAAGCTCGAAGTCGAACGGGTACTAGCGGAAATTGATGCTGATGATGTGCCTTGTATCCTGGTAAATAACAAGATAGACCTGCTAGATGAGCCCGCCCGAAGCGCTACAGACGGTGAGGGAAGAATTAATCGAGTATGGTTATCAGCCGAGTCGGGAGAAGGTCTTGATCTCCTGCGAGGCGCACTCGCCACGCTGCTTGGGGAGCAACACCAACAAAAACGTTTGCGATTAGCGCCAGGGGCAGGTGCATTGCGCGCCAGCTTATACCAGCGATGTGATGTAATTGAAGAGTCCTACGATGAACACGGGCATATTTTGCTCACTCTGCGAATGGATCAGGCAGACTTTGGATGGCTCAAATCTCAGCGTCAATCTAAAAGTCTTTGGCAAGAGATTTTAGTGTCTGAACATGACCAATCTGAAGCCTTTGAAAAGGTGCTTTCCCGATCGGCGCTGTGATAAAATCGTATCGTTAAGAATGCGGTTTTGCGCAGAAGTTACTTACTTTTATATCAACCCAAAATTCGCCGGTCGTCGACCTCTGATAAATCAAAAAAAACCCTGCGCCAGACCATGTTCTTGAAGATTTTGGTCGGACGGCCCGCAGGGATTGAATTTGGCAACGACCTCACCTCTAACTTGTTATCCTGCCCGCCTTAAAGGTATCGATTCATGACCGAGTCGTCTTTCGCTAAAGAGACCCTTCCTGCAAATATAGAACACGAGATGCGGCAGTCCTATTTGGACTATGCAATGAGTGTGATCGTCGGTCGCGCCCTGCCTGATGTGCGTGACGGGCTGAAGCCGGTGCACCGCCGGGTGCTTTACGCTATGTCCGTGTTGGGCAATGATTGGAATAAAGCCTATAAGAAATCCGCGAGGGTAGTCGGTGATGTAATCGGTAAGTATCATCCTCATGGCGATACGGCGGTATATGACACAATCGTGCGTATGGCGCAGAACTTCTCGATGCGCTATCCCTTGGTAGATGGGCAGGGGAACTTCGGCTCGGTGGACGGAGATGCACCCGCGGCTATGCGGTACACGGAGATTCGCCTCGATAGGATTGCCCATGAGTTACTCTCGGATCTCGACAAGGAAACCGTCAAATTTGGCCCGAACTACGATGAAACCGAGTTCCAGCCACTGGTATTGCCAACCAGAGTACCCAATTTGTTAGTCAATGGCTCAACTGGTATTGCTGTAGGCATGGCAACCAATATTCCGCCGCATAACCTGGAAGAAACTGTAAACGCCTGTTTAGCACTGATCAAAAGCCCAGAAATCTCTATCACTGAGCTCATGGAGTATATTCCTGGCCCTGACTTTCCTACAGCAGGGATCATTAGTGGTAAAAGCGGTATCCGTCTCGCTTACGAAACTGGACGTGGTCGCATCCATGTTCGTGCACGGACTGAAATCGAAGAGGCAGACAATGGCAGGCAGTCAATTATCGTTACGGAACTGCCTTATATGGTCAACAAAGCTCGACTGACCGAGAAAATTGCTGAGCATGTTAAGCACAAGCGTATAGAAGGAATCTCTGCTCTACGTGATGAGTCGGACAAACGCGGAATGCGTTTGGTGATAGAGCTCAAGCGGGGCGAGCAGGCAGACGTAATTTTGAATAATTTGTATAAGCAGACTCGGATGCAGACAGTGTTCGGTCTCAATATGGTGGCGCTGAGCAATAATCAGCCGCGCCTATTTTCGCTTAAGGATATGCTGGAGGAGTTTGTCCGCCATCGTCGGGAAGTAGTCACTCGGCGGACAGTTTATGAGTTACGTAAAGCCAGAGATCGGGCACATATATTGGAAGGGCTTGCGGTTGCACTGGCAAATATTGACCCTATTATTGCCTTGATTAAGGCCGCTCAGACGCCCGCTGAAGCCAAGGAGCAATTACTTGCGACGAAATGGCAATCGGACGCGGTGGCCGCAATGCTCGGACGGAGTGACGCCAACATGTCTCGGCCCGATGGTTTGGACATCGATTGCGGGATGTTTGATGATGGCTATCAGCTGTCACCTTCGCAGGCACAGGCCATCCTCGAATTGCGTCTGCACCGTCTTACCGGCCTTGAGCAGGAAAAGATTCACCAAGAGTATGCCGAAATAATTGAGCAGATTATGAATCTCCTGGAAATACTGCGTAACCCTGATCGGTTGATGGAAATAATCCGTCAAGAGCTGGAAGAAATCCGGGATAAGTTCGGTGATGCGCGGCGTACTGAGATCCTTGATGGCGAAATAGATCTTTCACTTGAAGATCTAATACCTGAAGAAGAAGTGGTGGTCACTTTGTCTCATGCCGGTTACGCTAAATCTCAACCGGTCAGTGATTACAGAGCCCAAAGGCGTGGTGGTAAAGGGCGCATCGCGACCCGTACACGTGAAGAAGACTTTGTTAAGAAGATGTTCGTGGCGAATACCCACGACACAATTCTCTGTTTTTCTGACCGAGGAAAAGTATACTGGCTAAGAGTATTTCAGCTACCTCAGGCTGGGCGTCAAGCCAGAGGTAAACCGTTAGTGAATCTATTACCTCTGGAGGGTAACGAACGCGTCACCGCAATATTGCCGATCCAAGGATATGAAGAGGGTAAATTCATAGTGATGTCTACAGAAGCCGGTACGATTAAAAAGTGCAGGCTATCCGACTTTTCAAATCCTCGCAGCAACGGGATTATTGCGGTCAATCTTGACCAGGAAGATCATCTCATCGGCGTATCACTTACCGAACTAGGCCAGGATATTCTTCTCATAAGTAATCGAGGTAAAGCAGTGCGGTTTGCCGAATCTGACGTACGCGCCATGGGGCGCACCGCCAGAGGAGTGCGTGGCATTAGGCTCGGCAGTGCGGATCGCGTCATTTCGTTAATGGTGGTTACAGGCGCAGATCGAGTAGACAGTATAGAAGGCGAATGCAATATCCTAACCAGCACCGAGCATGGGTACGGCAAGCAGACTCCACTATCTGAATTTCCACGAAAAAACCGAGGTGGAATGGGGGTCATCGCAATTAAAACCTCAGACCGTAATGGCGAAGTGGTGAGTTCGCTCACGGTAAATAGTGAAGATGAGGTAATGCTGATTACCGATGGTGGCATACTAATTCGAACACGGGTAGCTGAGATCTCCTCTCAAGGACGAAACACGCAAGGAGTTCGATTGATCTCACTGAATCAAAATGAAAAGTTGGTTAGTGTGAGCCGGGTAGATGAGTCTGAAACAGATACCGAATCTGATCAATCCGAACCGGATAATTCACAAGAGGGCGTCGAAAGCTCGATTGACTCTTCGGAACAAACCGATTCTGATACCGATACGACTTTGCACTAGTTATTAAAAACAACAAAATACGTGCATTCCGATACTGACAGTAAGCTCCAGGCCCAGCGAGATAAGATCGATTCTATCGATGAAAAGATCCTTGGGTTAATGAATATGCGTATCGAGGCGGCAAAGGTTATTGCTGAAGTAAAAAATGAATTGGACCAACCTGCAATTTATCGGCCGGAGCGAGAAGCGCAGGTATTGAGGCGGCTTAAACAGCTTAATAGGGGTAATCTTCAGGACAGCGACATTGAGTCGTTATTTCGCGAAATCATGTCGATTACTCGAGGTACTGAGGCGGGGCTGTCAGCAGCCTTATTGGGACCCCCAGGAACGTTTACTGAGGCGGCTGCCCTGCAGCATTTTGGAAGCAAGATTAAGCTGGTTTATTTGCCTACAGTCGATGAAATCTGTAAAGCTGCAGAAAGCGGCCAAACTAATTTCGCGGTTGTGCCAATTGAAAACTCGACAGAAGGTGGTGTGAATGCAACGCTTGATCGTTTAACCAATACCTCACTTCAGATTTGTGGCGAGATTTACTTAAAGATCCATCATAATCTTATCAGCCATGCCGACTCCCTCGAAGCAGTCCGTCGTGTGGTTTCTCACCCTCAAGCGTTAGGTCAGTGTCGACACTGGCTAAGCCAGAACCTTGCTAATGCAGAACTGGTCCCTTGCAATAGCAATTCAGAAGGAGTTCGTCAAGCTTCTGGAGATGCCACTTCAGCGGGTATCGCCGCTAAATCCGCAGCTGAAAATTTTGGCATGGACATTCTGGTTGCAAATATTGAGGATGAGCCGGGAAATACCACTCGCTTTTTAGTTCTGTCGGATCGTCAGACCCCGCCAAGTGGCGACGACAAAACCAGTCTACTATTGTCGGGACGAAATCGTCCAGGAGCTTTGTTTCATCTTCTCAAACCATTAGTTGATGACAATCTTGACATGACTAAAATTGAATCTAGACCCTCCCGCTCTGGTTTATGGGAGTACGTGTTTTTTGTGGATATTAAGGGACATCATCAAGATCCTGAACTGGCTGAGGCACTGAAGAAAATCAAGGCGGAAGCTGGTTTGTACAAGCATCTTGGTTCATATCCGGCCTCAACCTAAGTATTTGTACTGATTCTCATATTGCCGATCGAGTATACGGTGTCGCATTGAACCCATGGGCGGATTACAATGCACCACTGGCTAACCTAGGTCGCATGCCCCAGCAACGACTAGACCTTCTGGTATTCCTGAACTAATCCGAATCCGCCACTCCTACTGAGTGAAAGTTTATTTATATGAGTTCCGAACAAACAAACGGTTTTTATGTACCCGTCATTGCGGTCGCAGGAGTAGGATTGATTGGGGGCTCTCTGGCTTTGGCTCTGAAGCAGCGCGGTATGGTGAATCAAGTTATTGGATTTGGGCGTAGCAGAGAAAATCTCGAAAAGGCGAAAATCCTAGGCGCCATAGATGAAATTAGTACATCGATTGCCGAGGCCGCTCACAAAGCTGACATCATAGTTCTGGCTACACCTGCTGGTAGCATGGCTGACATTCTTGAGGAGATCCTCCCAGAGCTGGACCAAAATAAAATTATTACCGACGTGGCGAGTGTCAAACATGGAATTGTTGAGCAAGCTCTAGATATTCTCGGACCGCTGTCGAGCAGATTTGTGCCCGCACATCCAATTGCCGGCAAGGAACACTCGGGCGTTACCGCTGCATCCGATGATCTTTTTCAGGATCACAAAGTTGCGATTACACCGTCCGTGAAAACAGATGCGGATGCCTGCAGACGAATAGAAGATATGTGGAGCGCTGTTGGTGCGGATGTAGTAACGATGGGTGTGGCAGAGCATGATCGGGTTTTGGCGATGACCAGTCATTTACCTCATATACTTGCTTATGCGATGGTGCATTTGTTTGCTTCTGGGAAAGATAAGGAAAAATGTTATGAGATGGCAGCAGGGGGATTCTATGACTTTACCCGTATAGCCAGCAGCGACCCAGTGATGTGGCGTGATATATGTCGAATGAACAGAGAGCAAGTGCTCACTCATATCGAAAATTATCAGGAAACATTGGAGCGAATTGCCTCCATGATCGAAAAAGGGGACGACGATGAAATCGAGGCACTGTTTGCCAGTGCAAAAGCGGCACGAGCAATTGTTACTGAACGCCGAAAAGGAAACAAGGATCAAAGCGAAGCGGAGCGTCAAAGCGGCAAACGCAGAGTGCAGCAACTGGTCAATCGCTGATTTACATCTGATATGAAGAACTACCGAATTAATCCCGGGGGCTCTCTTATTGGTAATCTAAAGGTGGATGGAGATAAATCAATTTCTCATCGCGCTATTATGTTTGGCGCGTTAGCCGAAGGTACGACACGAGTCCGCGATATTCTCGAGGGTGAGGACGTAAAGGCTACGATCTCAGCATTTCGAAAAATGGGTATTTTAATTGAGCATGTGGAAGGTGACTATCTAGTACATGGAAATGGACTGCACGGACTACGACAACCCAAAGCCGCTTTGGATATGGGGAACTCTGGCACTGCGTTTCGTTTGCTGGCTGGTATCCTATGCGGGCAACAATGGTCGTCGGCGATATTTGGAGATGCGTCGCTCAACAATCGACCGATGGGGAGAATTATCAATCCGTTGCGTCAAATGGGGGCAGTGATAGAATCAGACAACGATAAGCCGCCATTGATGGTGCATCCGAGTTCTGGTCTGAGAGGGATCAGGTACGAACTGCCGGTTGCGAGCGCCCAGGTTAAATCTGCAATATTATTGGCTGGCCTTTATGCCAAAGGAGAGACTGCGGTAAAGGAGTCTGCGCCAAGCAGAGATCATACTGAAAGGATGCTGAACGGATTTGGCTACCAGGTAAATCGTGACGGATCGTGGGTATCCTTGCGCGGCGGTGGCGGCCTCTCCGCGAGCCAGATCGAGGTGCCTGCCGATCTTTCTTCCGCAACATTTTTTATTCTAGGCGCCTTGATCAGTGCGGGCTCGGACCTGTTGCTGTCTCGGGTTGGCGTTAATCCGTCCCGCAGCGGAATATTGCCAATACTCGAGAGAATGGGGGCGAATGTAGAACGCACAAATGAAACAGATGTAGGAGGTGAGCCTGTAGCTGACCTTCGAGTGCGCAGTTCGCGTCTTGTCGCTACCAAAATAGACGCTAATGATGTGGCACTGGCGGTAGATGAAATTCCTGCAATAGCAGTTGCGGCTGCCCGTGCCGATGGTGTCACAGAGATTCGTGGAGCTGAAGAACTAAGAGTCAAGGAGAGTGATCGAATTTCCAGTACTGTCACAGGTCTGCGAAACCTTGGAATTAATGTGGAAGAACATTCTGATGGGATGACCATCACCGGAGGCCGATTTCAAAGCGGTGAGGTCCAGAGTGAAGGTGATCATCGTATTGCCATGGCGTTTTCCATGGCTGCAAATGTAGCTTCCGGTCCAGTTTGTATCGCTGATATAGACTGTGTGGCGACATCTTTCCCTAATTTTTACCAGTTGGCGCGACAGACTGGACTGGATGTTGAGGTGGTATCTGCTAAATCAACCGATGAGTCTTAATGCGCCCGTGGTCACGGTTGATGGCCCTGGGGGTGCGGGTAAAGGTACTGTTTCGCTAAGAACTGCGACTGTGCTTGGATGGCACTATCTTGACTCAGGTGCTCTGTATCGAGCGCTGGGTTTGCTCGCAACCAGGAATGAGATTGCACTCAATGACGAACCTGCTCTGGTAAAGTTGGCCAAAAACCTAGAACTCGAATTTAGGAATGATCAGGTTTTACTGGATGGCGAATTTGTAGATAGATTGATCAGGAGTGAGCAAGCCGGTGATCGAGCTTCCAGGATCGCACCACTAGCAGGGGTTCGCAGGGCTTTACTCGATTGGCAAAGAGCGTGCGCAAAACCGCCGGGCCTGGTAGCGGATGGGCGTGACATGGGCAGCGTGGTATTTCCTGCCGCTATCTGCAAAATATACCTTACCGCGAGTGCAGAGGCTCGGGCTAAAAGACGCTTTAACCAGTTGAGACTAAAGGGTTTTGATGTTAATATCCGCCAGCTTTTTGAGGAGATCACCGAACGGGATCAGCGGGATGCTAACCGACCAGTTTCACCCTTAAGACCGGCCGAGGACGCTTTTTTGCTTGATACGACGGAATTAACTATCGAGCAAGCAGTTGAGGAGGTATTGAAGCTAGTCCAGTCCGCCCTTGATTTATCCGAGTGACGAGGCGGCTCGAAACAGTTTGAATATCTCGGATTCTTGATCGATTGCTGCTCTTGGGAGCAAATAATTGCGTTAAGAATCGAGCGTATAACCGGATTCTTCGGAACCGTTTCGATTTTCTCTCAAAGCACAGGCGGTTATCTAAAGATGAACTGAAACAGGCATCTTGCGATAACCAGACATTAACTTTTTAATTGCAGGTATTGCCCTCCGGGATTTCGGCATCAGACGATGATTGCATAGAGACTTAGGTTGGGCATTTTTTATTTATTATGAGCGAAGATTTTGCGGCGTTACTAGAAGAAAGCTTATCCGGTGTAGTGATGAAACCCGGAGAGGTCATCATGGGCGAAGTCCTGGAAATCAACAATGATTTCGTAATTGTTGGTGCAGGTTTGAAATCTGATGCTGAAATACATGCAGCAGAATTTAAGAACCCGGCGGGAGAGCTGACTGTGAAAGTCGGTGACCAGGTTGAAGTTGCTCTTGAAGCTGTTGAGGACGGAACTGGTAACACCAAAATGTCCCGCGAGAAAGCGATGCGGGCGCGCGCTTGGACTGAACTGGCCAAGGCGCACGAGGAAAGTCAGATCGTAAACGGAGTTATAACTGGTAAGGTCAAAGGTGGTTTTACTGTGGATGTGAATGGGTTGCGAGCGTTTCTGCCTGGTTCATTGGTTGACGTCAGACCAGTCAAAGACTCTGCATATATCGAGGGTCGTGAGCTTGATTTTAAGATCATAAAATTAGACCAACAGCGCAATAATATTGTAGTTTCACGCCGCGCCATCGTAGAAAACGAACTCAATGAGGAAAGAGAGAAGCTTCTAGATACTTTGGAAGAAGGGCAGGTCGTCAAAGGTATCGTAAAGAACTTAACCGACTACGGGGCCTTCGTAAATTTGGGAGGCCTGGATGGACTTCTGCATATTACGGATCTGGCATGGAAACGCGTTAAACATCCCTCCGAAGTTCTGAATGTCGGTGATGAAATAGACGCTCGTGTGCTCAAATTCGATCGAGAACAATGCAGAGTCTCTTTGGGAATTAAACAGTTAGGTGAGGATCCTTGGTTGGATCTTGCACGACGTTATCCGGTTAATACCCGACTGTTTGGGAAAGTTACGAATCTCACTGATTATGGTGCTTTTGTAGAGTTGGAAGAGGGAGTTGAAGGTCTGGTTCACTTGTCCGAGATGGACTGGACTAACAAGAATATTCATCCTGGTAAGGTTTGCCACGTGGGCGACGAGGTGGAGGTAATGGTTCTGGACATCGATCCGGATCGTCGCCGCATCTCGCTAGGTATGAAGCAATGCACAGCTAATCCCTGGGAAGAATTTGCCGCTACACATAAGAAAGGGGATGTAATGACAGGCAATATTCGGTCAATTACAGATTTCGGTGTATTTATTGGGGTTGATGGAGGTATCGATGGCCTGGTGCATTTGTCAGACCTCTCATGGGACCGACCAGGAGAGGAGGTTGTTACTGAACTTAAGAAAGGAGATGAGCTTAGTGTTGTAGTTCTAGCCGTTGACGCCGAGCGCGAGCGTATTTCGCTGGGGCTTAAGCAAGCGGTCGAGGATCCTTTCTCAGGCTATGTCAGTGAGAATGGCAAGGGCAGTACAGTTCGAGGAGTTGTTAAAGAGGTCACTGAAAAAGGAGCCACAATAGAGCTAATTCCAAACGTTGAAGGATATATTCGTGCTTCGGAAATTTCACAAGATCGGATTGAAGATGCTCGCACTGTGCTCAACGAAGGTGATGAGGTCGAGGCTAAGATCACCAGTATTGAGCGGAAAGATCGGAAAATTTCTCTATCAATAAAAGTCAGGGAGATGGAGATTGAAGGTAAGGCGGTTCAGGAGTATTCCCGTGATGCCAAGATCGGTGGTGCTACGCTTGGCGACAAGTTAAAGGAACAATTGAGCAAACAGTCTTCGTGATAACGGGTGCATTCTCATGTCTTCTGATAGCGATCAATTCAACGACCAGCCAACTCTGACTAAATCAGAGTTGGTTGCTTACATCAGTAAAGATCAACCTCAGCTCTCGGAGCAGGATGTTGAACTTGCCGTCAACAGCATACTTGAGCGGATGTCAGAAGCCCTGGTTAATGGTGAACGCATTGAGATCCGGGGTTTTGGCAGTATGACCTTACACTATCGACCACCACGAATCGGTCGCAATCCGAAAACTGGAGAAAAAGTACAGGTTCCCGAGAAGTATGTTCCGCACTTTAAACCTGGTGCTAGTTTACGAAAGCGTGTGGATGACGGTTTTAAGGGGCAGTAAAAATGAAAAAGTTGCTTTACGTAATTGTGATTCTGGTTTTCTTTCTGTTTGGATTGTCGATTTTCTACAACAATCCACAAAACATAGAACTTAAGTACTATATGGGACTTAGAACCGAACAGCCATTGACTGTTGTGCTACTTATCACCTTTATAGCTGGAATAATAGTTGGGTATTTCGCAAGTCTAATTAAATCCCTGAAGTTACGTCGTCGTCTTTCTAAGGCGAATAAAACTATTCGCACTCTCGAAAGTAACCAGGTCTGATAATTCTACTCGGTTCTAATTTTATCTTAGCCAATGGATCCAGTCTGGTTACTGCTGCTACTTCCTGCCGCTGCTGCCAGCGGGTGGTGGATGGCGTCGAGAGATCATCAAAACTCCCCACCTGCACCGATCAGACAACCAATTCCGGATGCATTTTTCAAAGGCCTCAATCTTCTTCTGAATGAGCAACCAGATAAAGCACTAAATGTATTCCTTGAGGCAGCTGAACTTGATAAGGATACAGTCGAGATGCATGTTGCTTTGGGGAATCTATTTCGCCGTAGAGGTGAAATAGAACGGGCGACGCAGATCCACCAGAACCTTGTTGCCAGAACTGATCTTGACGATTCCCTGCGCTGCTTAGCCCTGTTTGAGCTTGCTCAAGATTATTTTAAGGCCGGACTGTTCGATCGTTCAGAAAGTCTGTTTCAAGAATTACGCCAGGTTAAAGAATATAAGGAGCAGGCGTGTCGCTTCCTGTTGCAGATCTATGATCATGAACAAGAATGGCACAGTGCGATAGTAGTTGCCGAAGAACTTGCTGGGATATCAAACCAGGATTTCTCTAAACGGCTTGCACAGTATTGTTGTGAATTGGCTGAAAGGGCTGTGAGTGATAAAAAGCCGGGTGAAGCCGAGTACTATCTGGAATCCGCCTTTAAAAACGAGGAAAAATGTGTCCGAGCTGCCATACTTTCTGGTCAGGTTGCCGCAGCCAGAGGCAATCACTTGGTTGCTATAGAATTGTGGAGGGGAATCGAAGAATGGGCTCCAGAAGCACTGGGTGAGGTAGTGGATTTCATCTCCAACAGTTATGCAGAACTGGGCGACCAGCGGGGATATCGGCAGTTTCTTGAATCTGCTATTGAAAAAAATCCAGATGCCAGAATTATATCCGCACTGGTAGAGGTTACGCAGAACCGAAAGGGGCGTATAGCGGGCCAACGGCTATTGCTGGAAATTGTTCGTAAGTACCCCAACCTAGATGGACTGTATCAGTTACTCCGCAATCGAAACGCACCTGAGTTGTTTAAGGGAGAGTCGATTGATCTCGAGTTGATTGCCACCCTTCTATCTCAATCAATGGGACAATCGAGAGAGTATCAATGCCGCCAATGCGGATTCAATAGTAGTTCTCTGCATTGGCAGTGTCCGGGCTGTAAGGAGTGGGGGTCTGTACAGAAACGGGTATTTGGCCGTGAGCGTGATACGGTTGGACATAAGAATTTACCGGTTTAGCTTATCCGAGCCTCGAAAAACCACCTGATTTATCTAAAAACTTAAAAATGAACATTACCGTTGTTGGAACCGGGTATGTTGGGCTGGTTACAGGGGCCTGTCTGGCTGAAATGGGAAATAGCGTATTTTGCGTGGATAACGATCAATCCAAGGTTGACGGATTGAGAAAAGGACAACTACCTATATACGAACCAGGACTTGAATCACTGGTACACGAAAACTCCCATGCTGAGCGATTGCGATTCACTACAGATATTGAAGCCGGGGTTGATCACGGGGAGGTGATATTTATAGCGGTAGGTACACCGCCCGATGAGGACGGTTCTGCTGATCTTAAATATGTACTCCAGGTTGCGGGTTCGATTGGTGAGTCTATATCTAATTATCGTGTAATCGTGACCAAATCTACCGTGCCGGTCGGCACCGCGGATAAAGTCAGGGTAAAAATCCAATCCGTATTAGACCAGAGAGGATTTAAATGTGACTTCAGCGTGGTCTCGAATCCTGAGTTCTTAAAGGAGGGGGCTGCGGTAGAGGATTTTATGAAGCCGGATCGCATTATTATCGGTACTTCAGACGAGCAGGCTCTTGCCGTCATGCGCGAGCTTTATGCTCCATTCAATCGTAATCATGAGCGCGTAATTACGATGGACGTGCCATCTGCAGAACTCACCAAATATACCGCCAATGCGATGCTAGCAACCAAAATATCCTTCATGAATGAAATGGCAAATCTGGCGGAAAGATTAGGTGCGGATATTGAATCAGTTCGAATTGGAATCGGCGCTGACCCACGTATCGGATACCATTTTATTTACCCTGGGTGCGGTTATGGTGGGTCATGTTTTCCCAAGGACGTCCGAGCTTTGCATCGAACCGCGGGAGACGCGGGTTACGATGCCCGCATCTTATCCGCTGTAGAAGCGGTCAATACCGATCAGAAAAAAGTGCCCGTAGATAAACTAGCCGCCTATTTTAATGGAGACCTAAAAGGCAAGACGTTTGCACTTTGGGGGCTATCTTTTAAACCTGATACTGACGACATGCGTGATGCGCCCAGCAGAGTGGTAATAGAATCGTTGTGGCGAATGGGGGCATCGGTTAAAGCGTATGATCCAGTTGCAACTGACGAAGCGAGACGCGTTTACGGAGATCGGGATGATCTAGTACTCAACTCAGAAGACCCTTATGAAGTACTTAAGGATTGCGACGGACTAATCCTGGTTACTGAGTGGAGGGCATTTCGCGCGCCCGACCTTGACAGAGTTGCTAGAACAATGCACGGTGATGTAATCATCGACGGCAGAAATATACTATCGCCACAGGCGGTGCGCGCGGCGGGACTGCAATATTATGGTGTTGGCAGATAAACAGCTGCAATCCATTGCATTACCGAAGGTGCTGGTGGCGGGTGATGTCATGCTCGACCGGTACTGGTTTGGAGACGTAGAAAGAATATCACCGGAAGCTCCAGTACCGGTGGTGTCCGTTACCGAGAATACGGAGCGTCTGGGAGGTGCTGGAAACGTAGCATTGAACGTTACCTCTCTCGGTGGTCGCTGCACGCTACTTGGAATTATTGGTGACGATGCGGCAGGAGAAACTGTAGAAAGGACCGCCAAAGACGCCGGTGTGCAACATAAATTTATTGTTGATCCGCTGGCGCCAACCAGTATCAAACAGAGAATAATCTCCCGCAATCAACAGCTCATCAGGGCTGATTTCGAAGGCCAGCCAAATGATGAGTCAACTCGATTATTGGTCGAAGAAATCGAGGAATCTTTGAGCGGGCACGATGTGCTGATATTGTCAGATTACGGCAAAGGGTCGCTGAAATTGGTAGAAAAAATCCTCACGGTTGCGAAACAGCATAAAATGACAGTCCTTGTAGATCCTAAGGGGAATGATTTTTCAAGGTACAGCGGTGCAACCATGATCACGCCCAATCTAAACGAATTTGAACTAGTTGCCGGAAAGATTGGAGATGACTCAGACTTAGAAGCAAAGGCCATGGATCTCATCAGAACATATAATGTGCAACAAATACTGGTGACTTTGAGTGACAAAGGAATGAAGCTGTTCGATAGAGATTCTCCTTCGATTCACAGTCACGCGAGGAGTCGTGAGGTCTATGACGTAAGTGGCGCTGGAGATACAGTAATAGCGGTGATGGCAATGTGCATGGCAGCAAAGTTCGGCCTAAGCGATGCGATGAGTGTTGCCAATAGTGCAGCCGGAGTTGTGGTGTCAAAACTGGGTACTGCCACAGCGACTATGCATGAGTTAAAAACTGCTATAACCCGAGATGCAGGCAAATGATAATTGTTACCGGAGGAGCTGGGTTTATTGGATCGAGCATAGTGAAGGCTTTGAACGACCAAGACAGGAGAGATATTCTGGTTGTCGATAATTTAACCAATGCCGAAAAAGTCAACAACCTTTCCGGATTGGAAATCGCCGACTATATGGATAAAGACGAGTTTTTTGATATTCTGCAAGCCAAGAAACACTCGGCCAAGAAGCTGGGTGCTGTTTCGGCAGTATTACATCAAGGTGCTTGTTCCGACACAATGGCGACTGATGGTCGTTATGTGCTACATAACAATTTCACGTATAGCAAGGAATTGTTTCACTACTGCCGGCGACACCATCTTCAGTATATTTACGCATCTTCAGCATCGGTTTACGGCGCAGGTGCCGTATTCAAAGAATCGCCGGATTTTGAATCAACTCTCAATGCTTACGCCTATTCAAAACTGTTATTCGATAACTATGTCCGGGGGCAGCCTGACCCAGGAATACAGTGCGTCGGACTAAGATTTTTTAACGTTTACGGGCCGCGAGAGCAACATAAGGGCCGGATGGCCTCTGTAGCCTGGCACTTCCGCAATCAATTCCGTGCTGAGGGTAAAGTGAAATTATTTCGTGGTACCGACGGTTATGGCGACGGCGAACAGCGTCGCGATTTTGTTTCGGTAGAAGATGTAGTGAAGGTAAATCTTTTTTTTCTTGAGCATCCAGGAAAAAGTGGAATCTTTAATGTTGGGACTGGACGATGCCAAAGTTTCAACGAAGTAGCGATGAGCGTGATCAATACACTCAGACTAGATCGAGGTGAAACAGAGTTGAGCATAGAAGATGCAGTTCAACAAGGGACGATTGAGTATATTCCGATGCCGGATGCGCTGTTGGGAAAATATCAGAGCTATACAGAAGCTGATTTGACTGAACTGAGAAAAACTGGTTATGCGGAACAGTTTCTGACTGTCCAGCAAGGGATCAAACGTTACATGAAGGATCTAGAGCACCCCAATACTTAAGATATTAATACTTTGAAAAATACAATTATCGTCACCGGTGGGGCGGGATTCATTGGTTCGGCTGTAATCAGACATTTACTCGAAGAATCTGATTTTCATGTTGTCAATGTTGATAAGCTGACCTACGCGGGAAATCTTGAAACCCTCGAAAATGAAGCCTCGAACGCGCGCTACCACTTCGAGAAAATCGATATATGTGATTCAACAGGCGTAAAGGCGCTATTTGCCACGCACCGCCCGTGTGCAATTATGCATTTGGCAGCAGAATCCCATGTTGATCGGTCAATCGACGGACCCGCTGAGTTCATTCAGACTAATATTGTTGGAACCTATAATCTACTTGAAACAACACGAAAGTACCTAGTTGAGCTCGAAGAGAGTGATCGACATCGGTTTCGATTTCACCATATTTCTACTGATGAGGTGTTTGGCAGTCTCGGCAGTGAAGGACTGTTCACAGAGGAATCGCCTTACCAGCCTAATTCTCCGTACAGTGCCAGCAAGGCGTCTTCCGACCATCTTGTACGTGCCTGGCATGAAACCTTTGACCTTCCGATAGTACTTTCCAACTGCTCCAATAACTATGGACCTTACCAGTATCCGGAAAAATTGCTCCCAGTTATTATTTCCAAGGCTACTACCGGACAACCAATACCGGTATATGGAAAAGGGGAGAATGTGAGAGACTGGTTGTATGTGGACGACCATGCACGAGCCCTGGTATTGATTATGCTCAATGGGGAGATTGGGCGTAGTTACAACGTCGGGGGAAATGAAGAACGCACTAATCTTGAAGTGGTGAAGACAGTTTGCGAAATACTGGATACCTTGATGCCCGCAAAAGATGGTAGGCCCCATAAATCATTAATCGAGTTTGTCAGCGATCGACCAGGTCATGATCTACGCTATGCGATTGATGCTAGCAGAATAAAACGTGAACTCGGTTGGGAGCCTCAAGAAACATTTACCTCGGGCATGCAAAAGACAGTGCTATGGTATCTGAATAACCAGGATTGGATTTCCAGAGTGCTGGCTAGGAACGATCATAACGGACAAAGACTGGGAACAATCAATCGCAAGGGTGGTGCGGTATGAGAGGAATAATACTAGCGGGTGGCTCTGGATCACGGCTGTGGCCGATTACTCTGGCTGTTTCGAAACAGTTGATTCCCGTCTACGATAAACCGATGATCTATTACCCGCTGTCGGTGTTATTGCTGTCAAATATCCGGGACATACTTATCATTTCGACACCGCAGGATACTCCTAGATTTCAACAGCTTCTTGGCGATGGAGAGAGATGGGGATTGAATCTTTCGTACGCGGTTCAACCCTCCCCAGACGGTTTGGCTCAGGCATTTATTATCGGTTCTGAGTTTATTGGTGCACACCCGGCGGCGTTGGTATTAGGGGATAATATTTTCTATGGACACCATTTGAGCGAAAGCCTGCAAAATGCCTCCGCTTTGAAAAAAGGAGCTCGTGTTTTTGCCTATCAGGTGAATGATCCGCAACGATACGGTGTGGTTGCTTTTGATGACAAAGGTAATGCCTATGATCTTGAAGAGAAGCCAAAGAAGCCTAAATCGCGTTACGCCGTAACCGGACTCTACTTTTATGACAATACAGTTTCGGATCGAGCTCGAGAACTGAAACCTTCTGCGAGAGGCGAGCTTGAAATTACTGACCTTAATCGATCTTATCTTGATGAGGGAGCATTGGGTGTTGAAGTATTTAGTCGTGGTATGGCTTGGCTTGATACCGGTACTCACGACTCATTATTGGATGCGTCTAAATTCATTGAAACCATAGAAAAACGTCAAGGCATGAAAATTTGCTGCCCGGAGGAAATTTGCTGGCGTCAGGGATATATAAATGACCAGCAGCTTGAATCACTGGCCCAGGAATTGATTAAGAACGAGTACGGGCAGTATTTGTTGCGCCTGTTAAGCAAATAAACGACGGCATTAAACAATAACAAGACATGAATAATTCCCGAAAAGGCTACGACAAACCTACCTTGAAATTATCGGTAGTATTGCCCGTATTCAACGAGGAAGACAATATAACAGAGCTGCATAATGAGATTGCAGCTGTATTAGATACTATAGAAGGTCAGAGTGAAGTGATCTATGTTGATGACGGCAGCAGTGACTCGACTCTAGAGAAATTGAGGGATCTCCATCGAATCTATACTCGTGTAGTGGTGGTTGAATTCAGACGAAATTTTGGACAGACAGCGGCAATGGCTGCTGGCTTTGAGTTTGCTAGGGGACAAGTAGTTGTAGCAATGGACGCTGATCGGCAAAATGATCCGGCGGATATCCCCAAGCTGCTTGATAAAATTGAAGAGGGGTATGACCTGGTATCTGGGTGGCGCCACGATCGTAAAGATGGATATCTGCTCCGTTTGCTACCGTCTAGGATAGCCAACAAACTGATCTCCTGGGCAACAGACGTAAAGTTACATGACTATGGATGCTCGTTAAAGGCGTTTCGTCACGACGTAGTCAAGCAAATATCATTATACGGAGAGATGCATCGATTCATTCCAGCTTTAGCCAGCGCTGTCGGGGTCAGTATTGCTGAAGTCAAAGTCAACCACCGCCCGCGTGTGGCCGGCGAGTCGAAATACGGGATTTCCCGAACATTCAGAGTGGTACTCGATTTGATTACTGTTAAGTTCTTACTGCGCTATTCCAGTAAGCCGCTGCAGTTTTTCGGTTCATTTGGACTAATCAGTGGTTTCATCGGGTTTCTTATATGTCTGTACCTGACCATTGAAAAGCTCTTCTACCAGGTTCCAATGTCAGATCGTCCGCTGCTTCTTCTCGGCATATTGCTTCTTTTTATCGGTCTCCAGTTTATTACAGTCGGACTACTCGCTGAGCTCATGACTAGAACCTATCATGAGGCACAAGATAAACCAATTTATACTATCCGCAAGTTGTTGCGAAAAGATTAATCTGCTTGCTTTGAATTTCAACTAGCGATGACCGATTCGAAGCAAACGATCGCTGTAATAGTGGTTAACTATAATAGTGGTGATTTTCTTGATGCATGTTTAGATTCTTTGCTTAATCAAACCAGTCCTGCTGACCGAATTCTGGTTGTAGATAATAATAGCGATGATGGCTCAGCGGATTTTGTGTTGGAGCATTATCCTGGAGTAGAACTGATTCGTGAATCTGAAAATATAGGTTTCGCAGCAGCCAATAACCACGCGATTAAATTAATAAGCGATTGCCGATGGGTGGCGCTACTGAATCCAGATGCGGTAGCAAGCCCAAATTGGCTTGAGCATTTGAGGCAGGGTGTAATAGACCACCCTACTAAGCGGTTTTTTTCCTGTCGGCTAATAGATGCTCAAAATGTACAGCTACTGGATGGCACAGGGGATTATTATCATGTCTGCGGGCTAGTCTGGCGTAGGGACCATGGTGCGCCCGTGACCCGCAACAGAAGTATCTCGGATCGGGTATTTTCTCCGTGCGCCGCTGCTGCCTTGTATAACATTGATTTAGTTCGGCAAGCTGGAGATTTTGACGAATCTTATTTCTGTTACAACGAGGATATAGATTTAGCTTTTAGAATGCGATTATTAGGTGCGGATTGTCTGCACCTCGATCATTGCATTGTTTATCACGCCGGATCAGGTGTTACTGGAAGTGACAGTGATTTTACTGTCTATCATGGTCATCGAAATTTGGTTTGGACGTATTTTAAAAATATGCCGACTGCACTATTCTGGTGGTATTTGCCACAGCATTTAATCCTTAACTTAATTTCTGTTTTTTACTACACATTTAAAGGGCGTCCGAAGATCATTCTTAAAGCAAAATGGGATGCAATCTGCGGGTTGCCTGCGGTGTTTCGTAATCGGTCCCAAGTTCAGAAGACTCGCGTTGTCACCAATCAGGCACTGAAAGAAATCATGGTGACGCATCCACTTGCCCCTTATTTTATGCGTAATGAGTAGTCGTCCCGGCGTAATCATTGTCAATTTCAACAGCGGTCAGTTTCTTAAGCGCTGTCTTAAGAGTTTATACGCGTCACATTTGCCACTTTCAATCGTGGTTGTTGATAATAATTCCGCTGACCAAAGTATTGAATCAATAAAACATCTTGATACTGATATACACCAACTGGAAATTGTTTTAAATGATGCCAATCTTGGATTTTCACGTGCAGTCAATGTTGGACGTTCGAAGCTCGATTGCGAATTTTTAGCCCTATTGAACCCAGACTGCAAAGTACATCCACATTCAATCAAAAAGCTTTGTGATGTTCTGCAGCAGCATCCTGACGCTGGAATCGTTGGTGCGTTAGTGTTTAATGAGGATGGAACTGAGCAGCGCGGATGTAGACGTAATGAGCCGACTTTAGGCCGCAGTATTGTGACCGCACTGGGGCTTTCAAATCATTTCGAAGGAGTAGATCTGACGGAACGGCCAATGCCGGAGCATCCAGTAACCGTTGGTGCTGTTTCCGGTTCTGCTATGATGCTTCGCACGCAGTTCATGGATGAGGTTGGGGGGATGGACGAATCTTACTTTCTGCACTGTGAAGATCTCGATATCTGCCGAAAAATGCGCGATGCAGGCCACACGGTTTTGTTTGAGCCAGGCGTATCAGTGTTCCATCGGCAGGGTGGCTCCAGTGGAACAAGTTACACCAAAGTGGAGAAACTAAAACATCAAGGGATGATGAACTATTATTTGAAGTACTATAGGAAACATGTGCTGGTAAGAGTTCTAGTTGCCCCTCTATTGGTATGGTCACACTATGTTACAGTGATCTTGAGAAGTAAACTGAACTCTTTCTTTCATGGAAAGCATGGACAGGAAACCAATCCGGAGCCTGCTCTTAATTTTTCTTGCCCCAACGTTCTAGTCAGTGGAGCCACTACTGATGTAGGTGATTTTCTGCTGAACGAGCTATCTCAGTCTGAGAAAGGAATCATTGCTTTGAGTCGCTCGAGCGCTAATCGAGCAAGAATCCAGAATGTACGATGGTTATCAAGCAGCTATTTTTCGAAGGCACCTATAGATGACCATCCGCAAATTGCTAAATGGATACATCTAGCACCGATCTGGACGGCGAGTGTCTTTGAAGATGTATTCAGGGGTCAGCCTCCTAAGAGAATCATCGCATTAAGTTCCACCAGCGCTGAAGTCAAATCAGGTAGCGAGCATCCTAATGAGTCTCTAGTAGCACAACAACTACTGGACGGCGAGCTATGGATTGAACAGTATGCCTACAAGGTCGGTGCGGACTATACTGTATTAAGGCCTACCATGATCTATGGAGGGCCGCGTAATAGAAACATTAATTTGGTTAAAAGGGTAATCATGCTGCTAGGGGTGTTCCCACTTGTAGGGGCAGGGTCGGGACTACGGCAGCCGGTGCATGCCCGGGATGTCGCAAGCGCCTGCATACGATTAATAGATCAGGATGTCACGGGTACCCGATACAATATCGGTGGAAATGAAGTTTTGAGTTACAAAGAGATGCTCGAAAGAGTATTTACCAGCCTTGGAAGGCGCCCGCGATTTATCTCATTGTCACGTTCTTTAGCCCGAACAATCCTGATCATGCTCAGCAAGGTTCCTGGTTTAAGAATGTTGACGCCTCAGGTTGCAGACCGGATGTCGGTCGACCAGATTTTTTCAATTGACGATGCCGTGCGAGACTTTGGATTCAGCCCTGGAGATTTTAATCCATGATTTGCACTGCCAACAGATTAGTGGCCCATAGATGAATACCACAGCAATTATCGGAGGTTCTGGCCTTGATACAATCGAGAAACTTGAGGTCAAGAAACGAACGGTAGTAAGAACACCTTATGGCGATCCTTCCGGGATCGTAATCAGCGGAAAGTTGTTTGGTTCGTCCTACGTGTTTCTGCCTCGACATGGTGCAGGACATACCATACCGCCACATAAGGTAAATTATCGCGCAAACATCTGGGCACTGAAGAATTATGGTGTAAATCGCATTATTGCCTTTGCCGCTGTGGGGGGCATCGATGAAAGTCTCGTGCCAGGGTCAATTGTCATTCCGGACCAGTTGATTGATTACACATGGGGAAGGGATCATACATTTTTCGATGGCGAGTCTGACAATGTCCATCATATCGATTTTACCGAGCCTTATTCTTCGGTTCTTCGCCGGAGACTAATTCTTGCTGCCAATAAATCCTCCATCCAGGTGGTGCAGAAGGGTACCTATGCGGCCACACAGGGTCCAAGATTCGAAACTCCGGCAGAAATCGATAAATTGGAGCGTGATGGGGCGAGTATAGTGGGTATGACCGGGATGCCTGAAACTGCTCTTGCGAAGGAGCTAGCTATTGACTATGCCTGTATTGCAATTGTTGTAAATCCTGCAGCAGGCAGGGGCAACGAATCGATTACCCTCGAAACAATTCAAAAACACCTGTTAACGGGTGCTAGAAAGGCATTAGAAATCCTAAAGAATTATTAGGTTATAGCAAGGTTGTGCGCTTTAAAAGCTTATCTGGTAATGAATTCAATCCATTTACATTAGACAAATTCCAGTAAATCACTCCTCCACCGGCCATACAGTGAGAATGGCGCCAAACTTTGGGTGGTCGAAGTAGTGAACTTCCTTGAATTTAACTCTGCGCTTTTCGCTTATGAAAAAGGTAGGGAGGACAGGATCAATCAGTGCGTCAACAAGACCAAGATTGACATCAACGAATATTAGCGAAGTTTTATAGACTTTAAGGAACCCAATCATTTTGTTGTCGGAACGACTGATATTGACAATTGGAGCACGTTGATAAACTTCGGCAGGTTGAGGCCAACTTGTCGATACGAGTAGTCGATAGCCAGAACTGAGCAATTCCGATTCAATCCTTTTTAGTCTGCTGACGCCCTTTTGCAGTGGTAGATTCACTGCAGCAACAGCGATCCCTCTCATAGATTCCTGGTCGGCTAGAATCTGATTGGAGCCGGCATTCCACTGTTCCTCTGATTCTGAGGATGGATTTTTTGGCTCAAATACCAGCAGCTCAATTTGATAATCCCTCGCAAGAGCTGGCAGCGCAAAAATTTGCACAAAAAAGAACAAAAATATTGCCAACTTTTTCATTTCTTCGCCTTTTGTTCTGAAACCAGTCGCTCGGGATAGTACCATGCTATTTCAACCCACTCTTTCAGGCAATCCTTGTGCAAGGTTATCCATTAGTTTTTCGCAAAAAATCAACCTTTCAGCGGGATCTTCAAATTGACCTTTAATCAGCAGGGCGCTTGGTCCAGCCAATTGGTAATGGTGAGGATTCGACTGAATTAGATTGAGGATCGTAGAAGCGTCGATGGCTAATTCTTCATTGAATTCAATAAGCCCACCATTATCACCAATATCCATTTTGGCAATTCCAATTCTTTCTGCCAACAGTCTTATCCCGGTAAGGCGGAAAAGGTTTTTACCGGCCTCCGGAAGCAATCCAAAACGGTCAATGGTTTCAATCTGCAGTTCTTCGAGCGCTGCGTGATCGCTTGCACTGGAAATTCGTTTGTAAAGTATTAATCGAGTATGAGTGTTTCCGAGGTAATCTTCATGAAATAACGCTGGTACATGAATTTCGATGATTGTTGGATTTTTAGTTGGTTCTAGCGCATCAGGGATTTTATTTTCTTTTATAGATTTAACAGCCATCGCCAAGTATTCACTGTAAAGGCTGAATCCGACATCGTCAATGCTTCCACTCTGTGTTTCGCCCAGAAGTTCTCCAGCGCCTCTAATTTCTAAATCATGCGATGCCAGGGCAAATCCTGCACCTAAATCATCCATAGAATCAATAGCTTCCAGCCTCTTCCTCGCATCATTTGTAATTATACGACGATCCGGAACCAGGAGATATGCATAAGCTTGATGGTGCGATCGGCCAACTCGGCCTCTCAGTTGGTGCAACTGAGCCAATCCGAATTTATCTGCTCGATCTATAATGATGGTATTTGCGCTGGGTATATCGATCCCACTTTCGATTATGGTGCTGCATACGAGAATATTGAATCTCTGATGATAAAAATCCTGCATTACACGTTCCAGCTGCAGTTCCCCCATTTGTCCGTGCCCGAAGTTGATTTCTGCTTCCGGGACTAACTCTTTCAGTTCGTCCACGGTGCGTTCAATTGTGCGGATATTATTATGCAGGTAGTACACCTGACCTCCTCGGCGGATTTCCCGTAGACAGGCTTCTCTAATTAGTCCTCTGTTCCAGTCTCTGACAAATGTCTTTATCGAAAGCCTGGTAGATGGTGGGGTAGCAATAATAGAAATCGAACGTAACCCTGACATAGTAATGTTAAGGGTGCGAGGAATAGGGGTCGCGGTAAGAGTGAGGATGTCAACCTGACTGCGTAAGCGCTTTATTTTTTCTTTCTGTCTTACGCCAAAGCGCTGTTCTTCATCAATAATTAACAGGCCAAGGTCACGGAACTGGATGTCATCCTGCAGTAATCGGTGAGTGCCGATGACGATATCAGGCTGACCGATTTTCATGGCGGCGATCAGCATATCGATATCCTTCTTGCTCCTGAACCTCGATAAAAGTTCAACTGTAATTGGAAGATCAGCAAAACGGTCAACGAATGTCTGGTGATGCTGTTGTGCAAGCAACGTGGTTGGGACCAGTATTGCTACCTGTTTCTTATTCTGGACAGCCACATAAGACGCTCTCAGAGCCACCTCTGTTTTGCCAAATCCTACATCGCCGCATACCAAGCGATCCATTGGTTCTGGTGAGGCAAGATCCCCGACCACTTCATTAATCGCGCGCTCCTGATCTGCCGTTTCCTCGAACGGAAAGCGGCTGGTAAAAGCATCATAGTCTTCTTGTTCAATGAGCATGGCGTTGCCGTCTCTTGCATTTCTCATCGCTTCAATTTCGAGTAATTCGGCGGCGACATCGTAAGCTTTTTCTCGGGCCCTTTTTTTAACTTTCTGCCACTGATCTGTCCCTAGTCGGTGCAGTGGCGCGGTTTCTGGAGCACCGCCGATGAATCTTGAAATAAGATGAAGTGACAGGATTGGTACATATAGCTTGTCGGAATTCTGGTATTCAACAACGAGAAACTCCGTTTCTTCTCCATAAATATCCAGGTTCTGCAGCCCTCTATATCGCCCTACGCCATACTCAATGTGGACTACGGGGTCACCCTCATTAAGCTCAGCGAGAGAACGGATAAGGGATGCGGGATCCTGAGCCTCGCTGCTGCGACGTCGCCGTTGAAACACCCGCTCGCCGTATAGCTGGCTTTCAGTAATTATTTCGACACCAATGGAGGTTAGATTTAAGCCACGTTCCATCGGAGCGACACAGATGCCCAGCTTTTTCTTGCCAGTTACAAAATCTTCAAAACTGGTGCAGGGTAAGGCATTCTGTTCATGATTGATTAACAACGCTTCCATGGCTTCTCGTCGTCCCGCTGTCTCCAATGCAATTAGAATGCGAGTATTTTTGAGATTTAGATAATCCAGTAATAAGTGATAGGGCGATTCTGATCTTGGATCGACCGGGAGAGTCTTAGTTAAAGCGGTGGCCGCTGCCCAGTCAGCTTTCTTGGATTTACCGGGAACGTAGGTGATTTTTCTTAATGTTACGAGATTGCCGCTCAACTCCTCTGGATTAAGAAACAACATTTCCGGCGGCAGAACTTTGCGACTTGGATCATAATTAGCATTAACGTATCTGTCATTGATTTCTGCCCAACGAGTTCTTGCATTATCGCCAAGAGACTGTTCAAAAAACCACAGAGTCTTATCCGGTAAATAGTCAAAAAATGTTGCTGTATCGTCAAAGAAAAGTGGAAAGAAAAATTCACTACCTGCTGGTGTACGGCCTTCGCTAACCTCGTTGTAAATAGTTTGTTTACGTGGGTCACCTTCAAAAATTCTTCGAAAGGCCTGACGGAAGGTCTTAATCCCGGTCTCCGTCATGGGAAACTCTCTAGCTGGAAGTAATTCGATCCGATCGGTTGTTTCCGCTGAACGCTGGGAGTCTGGATCGAATAAACGAATAGATTCGACTTCGTCATCAAATAAATCAAGCCGAAAAGGGGAGACGGCGCCTGTTGGGAAGACATCAACTAACCCACCCCTGACGGCGAATTCCCCGGGTGAAAGCACCTGGCTCACGTTGACATAGTTAGCGTTAGTGAGCCGATCTCTTAGCGAGTCCAGATCAAGCGTTTCCCCGACTCTAATCGAAAAACTATGACCTAAAACGTAGTCTACTGGCGGTAAACGCTGTATAAGGTTTTCGGTGGTCGTTAATACAATTCCGTGAGTACAATCACCTATCTGAGACAATAGCCGAAGTCGGTCAGAGGTGATGTCCTGATGAGGTGAAAACACATCATATGGAAGGCACTCCCAACTTGGAAATCGGAGTATATCGATACCGTCAATACTAGAATCGTCGCTCGACCCAAGAAAGAAACGAATTTCAGTTTCGATAATGTGTAATTGACGTGGGTCATCCAGCACCACGAGCATAATCCCCTGGTAAAGTCTGGCAGCTTCGGCTATCGCCAATCCCAGTCCGGCGCCATATAGATTTGACCAGCTGATAGTGCCTTTATTCTTTGGTATAGGCGGATTAAGCAACAACTGTGAATTCATTTAGAAGGATTTAGTCAGCTGATGGCATACAATTAGGGCGCGAATTTTAACCGTCTAAGCCGAAATTCCCAAACCGTCGCAAAGTCGAGTTTTATGTCATCTAAAAGCGAAAGCATCTGGTGCGTGATTCCTGCCGCTGGCACTGGAACCAGAATGGGTTCGGCTCGCCCGAAACAGTATCTTGACCTCAGCGGCAGAGCAGTATTGGATCGGACTCTCGAGATTTTTGTTAATCTATCTGAAATTCGGGGTATTGCAGTGGGTATATCTGATTCTGATGAATGGTGGTCTTCACTTCCTCTTTCGCTAGATGATAAAACGGTCGCAGCGGAAGGGGGTGCTGAGCGGGCTCAGACCGTGCTGAACGGGCTGTCAAAACTGCGTGATTTCTGGTCGGCTGGCGATTCTGACTGGGTTTTAGTGCATGATGCAGTAAGACCCTGTGTCAAAACTGATGATATCCGACGACTGATAACCAATTGCAGAGAATTCGATTGCGGTGGTCTCCTGGGGTGCGAAATAATTGATACCGTGAAAAGAGTGGATGATGAAGGTCGGGTCATTGCGACTGAACCAAGAAACCGATTACGGCGTGCAATGACCCCACAAATGTTTCGCGTAGGGGAGTTGGTTAATGCTCTAGAGTATGCGATCAGCAGGGGCCATTCATCCACGGACGAATCTGTTGCCATGGAGCTGATGGGACGACGACCACGACTTGTGCACGGAGACCCCTTGAATATAAAGATCACCCGTCAATCTGATCTTGAATTGGCAAGAATGATTCTCCAGCTATGAATGTGCGTATAGGAAACGGTTTTGATGTGCATCGGTTGGTTGCTGGCAGGCCTTTAATTCTCGGGGGTGTTGAAATCGACTGGGGGCTAGGTCTGGAGGGACACTCAGATGCTGATGTTCTGTTGCACGCGTTATGCGATGCGCTACTTGGCGCTGCCGGAATGGGGGATATCGGTAAGCATTTTCCACCGTCGGACGAGGATTATCGTGACATGGACAGCCGAGAGTTTATCCGGACAGTAGCAAAGATGTTGCTGGACGCAAACTTTAGCGTTGGTAATGTAGATTGCACAATTATTGCTGAGCGACCGAGATTGGCTCCTTATACCCCCGAAATGGTTACAACTATCGCCGCGGACCTTGGCATTGCAGAAAATTGTATCAATGTTAAGGCGACGACATCGGAAGGTCTTGGTTATTGCGGTCGAGAAGAGGGAATAGCTGCGTCGGTAAGCGTATTGATTGAAACTAAAGGTGGCTTAAATGTCTGAAGGTAGTAATAGAACCGGCCGATGCCTTTGTGGCGCGGTAAAGTTTGAAGCGAGTAATGTGAGTAAAAGTTTGGGCGCATGTCATTGCAGTATGTGCAGACACTGGACAGGAGGGCCTTTTCTGGCGGTCGACTGCGGGACTGAAGTAAAGTTTACAGGTGAGGCGAATATCACCGTGTTTAGTTCGTCGGACTGGGCCGATCGTGGGTTCTGTAAAAAGTGTGGAAGCAATCTCTTTTACAGACTGAAAGGGATAGAACAGTATCAGATTCCACCTGGCCTATTTGATGACGACAGGGGCTTGGAGTTTAATCATCAGGTATTTGTTGATGAGAGACCGGACTACTATGAATTTGCTAATAAAACCAGCGATATGACAGGGCCGGAGGTGTACGCGAAATACGCGCCTCCGAACGATTAAAACTAGAAAATATTTTGCTAAAGGCAGGAGAAATTATTTCGAGATTGTTGCACAGTGATTGTTATGATCGATTGAATTTCTTATGGTCTGGCTGTGGGAATTGAATACCTGGTTTTCATTTTTCTCGGATTTGTTGCCTCTGTTACGTCCACTATTTTTGGCCTCGGTAGTGCTCTGGTGGTTTTGGCCGTCGGGCCCTATATTCTTCCCGTTAAGGAGGTCATAGCGCTTTCGGCTGTTCTGTTTATCGCTTCGACTTTGACTAAGTCGATAGTTTTTGCCAGGTATATTGACTGGAAGATTGCTGGAATTATGGCCATATCCAGCTTGCCGTTTGCCTATTTAGGTGCGTCGCTCGTTCCAGATCTGCCTGCGGAAAATCTGAAACAAATGCTGGGCCTTATGATTCTTCTGTACGTTGGTTTAAGTGTTTTTAATTTATTTCCTAGCCTAGAGATCGGAACCGCAGGGGTGATCGCTGGATCTGCCGGCTACGGATTTGTTTCCGGCCTGCTGGGAAGCGGAAACCTAGTTAAAGCAGTCATATTCAGGGAGATGAGTATGTCAAAGGAAGCTTTCGTCGGAGCGATGGCGGCGACATCGGTACTTGCTAATTTAGCTAAATTAGCGGCCTATAATCATACAAATTTGTTGAATGATTCTCAGTTAAAACCCATGTTCGGTCTTTCGGTTGCCGCCGTCCTAGCTGTATTTGTCGGTCGCAAATTTCTTAGACGTTTAACGGTGATGGGATTTGGGTTCGGTGTTCAAGTTGTGCTCGCCGTTAGCGCATTTGGATTATTGATCTAAAAGGTAGATCTGTAGTCAAACGAGTCCAATTCCCGATCTGTTGTCGATCATGGTTTTGAAAGCTGGGGAATAACGATCTTCAGGGGCTTATTGTGGATTGATCCTATTAAATCCAATCCTGTTCTATGCCGTGGCACGCGGCCTGGTGTCCTACTGTTGATTGCTTCAAGGTCGGTATCTGCTGTGAGCATATCTCCCTTGCGTACGGGCAGCGACCATGAAAAACACATCCTGAGGGTGGATCGAGCGGTGACGGCAGCTCTCCTGTCAACACAACCCTCTTGGCGCGCTTGGTAGGATCGACAAATGGCGTGCTGGCGAGCAATGCTTGGGTATAAGGGTGGAGCGGATTTGAGAAAATACTGCTTTTGCTGCCCTGTTCTACCGTTTTTCCCAGATACATAACCATTACTTCATCGCTGATGTGTTCGACGACACTCAGGCCATGCGAGATGAACAAATAGGAGAGATTCAGTTCCTCCTGAAGTTCCATCATCAGATTTAGTACTTGGGCTTGAATCGAGACATCAAGTGCAGATACGGGTTCATCCGCAACAACCACTTTCGGCTCTAACATCAATGCCCGGGCAATAGCAATTCTCTGGCGCTGTCCACCGGAAAACATATGAGGGTAACGGCTGTAGTGCTCGCGTCGGAGTCCTACTTTATTCAGCATTTCCCGAGCCGCCTGTTCTCTTTGGGTTGCGCTTAAACTGGTATTAATGATGAGTGGCTCTTCCAGAATGGCGCCTACCTGCTTGCGTGGATTCAACGAACCATAAGGATCCTGGAAAACCATTTGTACTGCGTTTCGTAACGATCGCTGTGCCGAAGAGCTCATACCGCCAACCTCATGTCCATCTATCCAGAGTTTTCCAGACGTTGGTGGCTCAATCATCGTAACAAGGCGCGCCATGGTGGATTTACCACAACCCGATTCTCCAACCACAGCGAGGGTTTGTCCTGAGTTTAGTGCAAAATTTGCCCCGTCGAGGGCTTTGAGTGTTTTGCTGCTGGAAAACAATCCTTGTTTGACCTGATAGTAACGTGCAAGATTTTCTCCCCGTATGACAGGCTCATTATCGAGGTCAGACATTATTTGCCTCAACCAGGGGGTGTAGACATCTTACCGCATCGTGATTACCTGATGATCTAAGTGACGGTATTTCACTTCTGCAGTCTTGCTGTACACTCTTGCATCGTGGATTAAACAAGCAGCCTTGAGGCCGATCATAGGGCCCGGGCACTACGCCAGGTATGGTCGGCAGTCGCCTCTTTCCGTGACTGCGTTCGGGTAACGCTTCTAACAAAGCGCTAGTGTAAGGATGCGCGGGTCGCGTGAATAGGCCGTTTACTTCTTGTTGTTCAACAATCTGACCTGCATACATTACGTTCACTTGACTTACTGTTTCAGCGATCACTCCCATATCATGGGTGATCAGGATCATCGCCATGCCAGTTTCTTTTTGTATCGACAATAAAAGATCAAGGATCTGGGCCTGTATAGTAACGTCGAGCGCGGTAGTTGGCTCGTCGGCAATCAATAGTTTGGGGTTACATGCAATTGCCATTGCCATCATCACCCGTTGATTCATACCACCAGACAATTGATGGGGAAATGCGCTCAGTCGACGAGCGGGATCTGGAATACCAACTTGTTCAAATAATTCGATAGTGCGCTTTTTCCTCGATTGTCTGTCCCCACCCTGATGAATTTTTAGCGCTTCGATAACCTGGAATCCGACGGTAAAACAGGGATTCAGACTGGTCATTGGTTCTTGAAAGATCATCGCGACATCCTTACCGGTGATCATTCGTCGTTTTGCGGCCGACATGGATAATAGATCATGGCCATCAAACATCAATTTGTCGGCACGGATTATCCCTGGATATGCGATCAGGCCCATTAGCGCCAGCATGCTGACACTCTTGCCAGAACCAGACTCACCTACGATTCCCAGTGTCTCTCCATGATCGATACAAATTGAGGCGTTATCTACGGCTCGAAAATCACCAAAGCTCACTGTTAGATTCTCAATTTCAAGCAGAGCCATTTTTATTGCCTTTTAAGTTTCGGGTCGAGCGCATCGCGCAGGCCATCGCCTAATAAATTTAATGCCAATACGGTGATCAATATCGCCAATCCCGGAAAAGTCACCACCCACCATGCGCGGAGAACAAATTCGCGCGCCTCAGCCAGCATGGTTCCCCATTCAGGAGTGGGAGGTTGGGCGCCCATCCCCAAAAAGCCAAGGGCCGCGGCATCCAATATCGCGCTGGAAAAGCTTAGTGTGGCCTGCACAATTAGTGGGGCCATACAGTTGGGTAATATCGTAATAAACATCAGGCGCAGAATTCCCGCTCCGCTGACACGAGAAGCCGTTACGTAATCCTTACTAAGTTCGGTGATGGCGGCAGCCCGAGTGAGCCTGACCAGATGAGGCAGATAAACAATCGATATTGCCAGCATCGCGTTAAACAAACCTGGACCAAGAATGGCGACAATGACAACGGCTAAAAGCAGGCTTGGAAGAGCCAGCATGATGTCCATTGCGCGCATGATAATGATTTCTGTTACGCCCCTTGCAAATCCAGCGATAAGGCCGAGTGGAATGCCAACGGTTAACGATAATGAGACGACGATACCGCCAATGATCAGGGAGTAACGAGCTCCGTATATCAATCTGGAAAAAATATCCCGTCCTACCGCATCAGTGCCAAGAATAAAGCGAGTGGTTCCACCATCGCTCCAAAATGGAGGTACCAGAAAAGAATCGCGATATTGCTCAGAAGGCGAGTGGGGCGCTATCCATGCCGCAAAAACTGCCATCAGGCAGATCATAATGAAAACGATCAGTCCCGCCAAAGCACCGCGGTTTTCGCAGAAATAATTCCAGAATTCCTTGAACGGCCCCGGAGGAGATGTTGATCCCGCGTCAGGGCCGTGGCTTGTGTCTGTCGGCGATAGGGGTTTAGTCATGGGTGGAGATTTAACGAGTGTGTCGAATCCGCGGGTTGATAAATCCGTATACCAGATCGACCAAGAGATTGACTAAAATTACTGTGGTGGCGATCAACAGAATTCCACCTTGGACTGAGGGATAATCCCGGCGGCTGATAGAGTCGATCAGCCACTTACCGATACCTGGCCATGAAAAAATGCTCTCTGTTAATACGGCCCCTGAAAAAAGCACGCCAACTTGAAGCCCGATTACGGTGATCACAGGGATGAGCGCATTACGCAAAGCATGAACCGTTATGACTCGACCAGGGGATAAGCCTTTTGCTTTAGCTGTACGGACGTAGTCCTCGTTAAGCACTTCCAACATTGCAGAACGTGTTTGGCGTGCGATTACCGCCAACGGAATTGTGCTTAATACAATTGCCGGTAGTATAAGATGGCTCACTGCCGAACGAAATGCACCCTCCTGCCCGGAAAGCAAACTATCTATCAGCATAAAACCTGTCACGGGTTCAAAGAAATAGAGCAGGGATATACGCCCAGATACAGGTGTCCAGCCAAGTATTCCAGAAAAAAAGATGATCAGTAACAGTGCCCACCAGAAAATCGGCATTGAGTATCCAGTGAGGGCGGTGCCCATCACTGTGTGATCGAATACGGATCCGCGGCGCACCGCCGCGATAATTCCTGCCGGAAGTCCAATCGCTACCGCAAGAAAAATAGCGAATACAGATAACTCAACCGTCGCTGGAAAAAGGGTAAAAAATTCCTCCACTACCGGTTGTTTGGTGGTGATGGACTTTCCAAGATCTCCTTGCAGTACTCCAGAAATATAATTCCAATATTGTTCGAGCACGGGTTTGTCAAAGCCGTATTCGGCACGCAGCTGCGCATGTCTTTCTGGTGTAACGCCACGCTCTCCTGCGAGCAGTTCAATGGGATCCCCTGGCACCAGACGAATCATGCCAAAAGTCAGCAATGTAATGCCGACAAAAGTGGGGATTACTAATCCTAGCCGGGTCAGTATGAATCGAAACATGGGGTCGGATCAGTTTAGTGTAAGACGCAATGAGAAAGGGGGCAGGAAACCCACCCCCTCTTATCGCATCTTATGCTACTACCGATTGTGAATCACTCAACAAGGTCAACACCGTAAAAGATGTGTCCGCCGAAGGGATCAATGAGATAGTCCTTGACCTCCTTGCGAACCGGCATAAACACCACTGAGTGTGCAATGGTTGCCCACGGTGCTTGCTCTTTAAATACCAGCTGCGCCTGTTCATAAAGACTAGTCCGTTCCGCTGGATCACTGGTAACTTTGGCTTTTTGAATCAGATCCTCAAATGGTTGATGGCACCATTGAGCTCGGTTAGATCCACCGACACCATCACAACCTAGCAATACCGCGAGAAAGTTGTCTGGATCGCCATTGTCTCCAGTCCAGCCAAGAAGCACGGCACCATCACGGTCTTCTGCCTTGGAACGCTTGAGGTATTCACCCCATTCAAATGACACAATTTCGGCTTCTACACCTACAGCGGCCCAGTCAGCCTGGATCAATTCGGCCATTCGACGCGCATTGGGATTGTAAGGGCGTTGTACAGGCATTGCCCAGATTTTGGTTGATAATCCAGATACGCCTGCTTCTTCGAGCATAGCCTTAGCAGCAGCCGGGTCATAACCATCGTCCTCTGTGGCGTCATTATAAGACCAGATAGTGGGTGGTATTGGATTCTTTGCAACCTTTCCAGCTCCCTGAAACACGCCGTCAATAATGGCGTCCTTATTTATCGCCATGTTGAGTGCTTTTCGCACCTTTGGATTATCGAACGGGGCCATCATAGAGTTGTATGCCAGATAGCCTACGTTCAAACCTTCCTGTTCCAGCAGGTTTAGATCGGGATCGTTGCGCATGGCTTCGATATCCGCCGGGTTCGGATAAGGCATTACATGGCATTCGCCTGCCTTGAGTTTTTGGTAGCGTACTGCTGGATCGATAGTGATCGCAAACACCAGATCGTCAATTGCGGCTTTGCCTGCCCAGTAATCCGGATGCGCTTTATAGCGAATTACAGCGTCTTTCTGATAAGCAACCAGCTGAAATGGTCCGGTGCCCACAGGCTCAAGATCCACCTTTTCCGGCGTGCCAGCTGCCATCATCTGATCAGCATGTTCAGCCGACATGATCGAGGCAAAGTCCATACCCAGATTGGCGATCATAGGTGCTTCGGGGCGGTTCAGGACAAATTTAACGGTCATATCATCCACTTTGACCACGTCTTTAAGCAGATCAGGCATGGACATACCGTTGAAATATTCGTAAGCGCCACCGGAGACCTTGTGGTAAGGATGGTCAGCGTCACCCTGACGTTTAAAGCTGAACACCACATCATCGGCATTCATGTCACGAGAGGGAGTAAAACTCCCAGTGGTATGAAACTTGACGCCTTTTCGAAGATTAAATGTATATTCCAGGCCGTCATCAGATACGGTCCAGGATTCAGCCAGTGCTGGGACAATATTTGTACCACCGCGCTCAAACTCAACAAGCCGGTTGAAGAGCGCACGTGAGGATGCGTCAAACGTAGTTCCTGCGGTGTAGAGAGAAGGATTGAATCCTTCGGGGCTGCCTTCGGAACAATACACCAGGGTTTTCGCCTGGGCAGCTATAGAGATGGAAAGTGCTGAGGCGGCAGCCAGCATTATTAGTGGTTTCTTTTTCATTGAACCCTCCTTAGGGTTTGGTATAGATTTTCTAGGTTTCGTGAGTGGTTTGGGGTATTTTTCGCCACAACCCCCTCGAACTCCAGGATGGTCGGACAACTATACTCCACTGGTCCTAAAATAAGACCGGTTAGCCCGCGCATTTGACCAATTATCGGTTTTATTTGCAAGCGACAAGGGCTTTTCTGAAAGTGGATTTAATCGCTTTGAATCATTCTTCCCAATGGTCTTCCTCCTACAAGGTGCATATGCAAGTGAAAAACTTCCTGGTTACCATGGCGACCGCAGTTGATGATCAAGCGGTATCCGTCTTCAGCTATTCCTTCCTGTTCTGCCAGGTTTCGGGCAACAATAAATAGATAGCCCACAAGGGCTTCATCTTCTTCAGCCACATCGTTTACTGTGGGAATTATCTTGTTAGGTACGATCAATATATGACTAGGTGCCTGGGGGTTAATATCACGAAATGCAGTAACCCGGTCGTCCTGAAAAACGATTTCCGCGGGTATTTCCTTTTTAACTATTTTGCTGAACAGCGTGTCTTTCGTCATTGTTTGTAAAATTATCTAATCGTTGGATTCAAGATGATTTGCGATCTTATGCAATTCGGTGTCGCGTATATTCATCTGGTTCATGTGGGTTACGGTGTTTAGAACATAAGAGCGATTACAGCCTCTTGCACCCTTGGCATCGCGAACAACCGATACAGTTTCATTAAGCGCAAGCTTCGGAACGAAGTGAGGATGATCCTGTTTTGATACGAATGTCAAAGCAGAAACTTTACGTCCATCCTCAAGTACTACCGGGCACAACCTCGCATCATATGCGCCGGTTATTAATTCTCGCTCGCACAAATAGTCTACTACTGAATGGGTTTGTTGTTGACTGATATGGTAGGCATATCCTCTGCATGAGCCTCCTCGGTCGAGACCCAATACAAGTCCCGGTTTTGCTTCAGTGCCTCGATACCTGACCGACCACAAACACAGTCGGCGATGGTATCCATATAATACTGCCGGGCGTGCGTCTAAGAAGTCGAATCCAGGATTCCACATCAGAGAACCGTAGGCAAATACCCAAAATTCATCTTCGGGAACCGGAATTTTATCGGCTGTACCTGCTACCAGTTTGGTTAAGTTAAACTGCGGGTACTCCATCGAGAATTGAGTAAACCATGATTGACGTATATTACTGGACAACACCGAATGGGCACAAGGTAACGATTTTATTAGAAGAGCTTGGAATCGAGTACAAAGTTGTTCCGGTTGACATTGGGAAAGGGCAGCAGTTTGAGACCGAGTTTCTTGAGATATCTCCTAACAACCGAATTCCTGCAATTGTTGATCACCAGCCCTTTGGCGCTGACCGCCCTATTTCAGTGTTTGAGTCGGGTGCAATACTTCTTTATCTTGCCGAGAAATACGCTCAATTCATCCCGGCGGATCCTACCGCAAGGGTGAAAGTCCTTGAATGGCTATTCTGGCAAATGGGTGGATTTGGACCAATGCTTGGACAAAACCACCATTTTGGATTCTATGCAAAGGATAAAATTCCCTATGCAATCGAGCGCTATGTCAAAGAGACCTCTAGATTGTATGGCGTGTTAAACAGACAGTTAAAAAGTCGTGAATATATCTGTGATGAGTATTCTATTGCAGATATGGCGTGTTATCCGTGGACGGTTTCTCACGCGCGTCAGCAGCAGGATTTAAACGACTTTCCTGAGGTTAAGCGTTGGCATGCTCAAATGAAATCACGCCCCGCTGTCGAGCGTGCTTACGAAATTCCAGGAAAAATGAATCTACAAGGTGGTATCAGCGATGAAGCCGCAAAAATATTGTTTGGCCAGGATAGTTCGGTGGTCAGGTAAATATAGTCAACTGTCGGCTGCCGCATATCGGCGCAGTCCAGACTCCATATCGGATATCAGGTCTTCAATGTCCTCGAGGCCCACATGAACTCGAATGACTTGTCCCTGTTTTTCCCATGAAGTTGCGGTGCGAGACTTTTCAGGATTTTGAGGAACAATAAGGCTTTCAAATCCGCCCCAGCTGAAACCCATCGAGAATAGTTTCATGTGATCGAGCATGTTTGCAAGTGCTTTTCTGGAGCGGGGCTTAATGATAAACGAGAACAGCCCGGTTGATCCTTTAAAATCACGGGCCCATATGGCATGACCTGGGCAGTTTGCAAACGCAGGATGAAGTACTTCCAGGACTTCATCGTGACCCGAGAGCCATTCCGCCATCGCTAAAGCTTGGTCTTGGTGCTGTCTAGCCCGAACGGCCAGAGTGCGCATTCCACGAGTGCCAAGGTAAACGTCGTCCGGTGCAAGTGATTGACCAAGCAGATCCCGGCATTTTTTAACCAAATAAAAACTTTTCTCATCTGTTGTAATCAATCCGAGCATAGCGTCTGCATGACCTACAATATATTTTGTCGCGGCCGTTACAGATAAGTTGACACCAAAATCCAACGGTTTGTAAAAGAGCGGGGTGGCCCAGCTGTTATCAAGGGCTGTAGTGATGCCAAATTTGCTTGCGATTGATACAATTTTCGGTACATCTTGAATTTCAAAAGTAATTGATCCCGGCGATTCCATGAAAATGAGCTTAGTATTAGACTTGATCATGGGCTTTATTTTTTCCCCGACCAAAGGATCGTAGTAAGTCACATCAACGCCTATTTTTCTGAGAAAACTATCGCAGAATGCGCGTGTAGGTCCATACACCGTATCAACCATCAACACGTGATCACCACTCCCTGCGAACGCGAGAATTGAGGTGGTAACCGCGGCTAGTCCGGAGGAGACGGAGATTGAACCAAAGCCGTTCTCAAGGTCCGCCATGGCATTTTCGAGAGCGAAAGTGGAAGGTGAACCTAATCGGCCATATATAACTTTACCCTTAGCGTCGTGATCGAGGCGTGACAGTTCAAGTTCTTCCAGGGTTGGATATATCACGGTTGACCCATGATAGACGGGGGAATTGACCATTCCGCCCTGCAGCCCAGGGTCTCGACCATTGTGCACCGCACGGGTGTCAAATCCGAGTCGTTCTCGTTCGGATGCCTTATCGTTCATCGATTGGTCAATGTAGCGATATAATCGAATTCAGGTATTGAGGCGAGAAAGTTCGCTCACGAGTACCGATAACATTGCAAAATCGACATGGGGCTCAGCCTGAAGGCGATTCAACATCTGTTCAAACGTAGTCAGGTCATGTTCGTTTTGTTCGATCCAGCTTTGTATTCTTAATTCGGCGTTCTTACTCTTGTTCCCGGCTAAAACATTCCGGGTGAGCTTGCCATGTGCTGTCCGAAGCATTTCTATAAGACTAAAACGGGCGCGCTGATTCCAGTCGTTTGTCGCCGGTAATTTGTCGATCGCTTGTTGCACCCAATCAAGCCCCATCTGGTTGGCGCATCGAAAATAGATCTCTGCAACCAGATTGATTTGCTGTTTGGTTGAAAATCCGATATCGAGGATGTCGAAAGCCCTAGCGTTGGCATGCATAAGTTGCAACTGCTGAACAGCAGATTTTTCTAGCCCTGTAACTTTAGATTGTTTGAGGTCCGGCTGGTTATTGCCTGCGATTAGCTGGTCAGGAAGCTTTGACATAGCAGAAGTCAGCTGCTTCATCGCCGCTTCAAATTCTTTTACAGTTTTTCCAATATTTAAGTTTGCTGAACGATTACGAAGCAACCACACGACAAGTGATTCGGTGGTTAATGACGATTGCCGTAATAGGCTTTTCTGGAAATCTGTCGAAACTCTATTATCAAGTTGTCTTATTGTATGGTGAAACGATTCAAGACCGATTATATCCCTGGTAACTAAATACGCTTTAGTGATTTCGCCAACTGCTGCGCCAGTGAGCACGGAAATTCGAAGGTGGAAATTAGCGCCCAGCATGCCTACCAGGTCATTTGTTATGACTGTAGATATAATTTCCCGCTTAAGACGGTGTTGCTGAATCTCTCGCGAAAATTTTGACACCAATACCTTTGGAAAGTATCCCTCAATGTGCGATTTGAGGTTGGGATCATCAGGAACTTCTGAGTCCAGTAGTTCCTGGTAAAGGTCCATCTTACTGTAGGAGAGCAACACCGCTAGCTCTGCTCTTGTTAGCCAGTTTTCTGACTCCTGTCGATGTTTTAAAGTTGCATCATCCGGCAAAAACTCGATTTCACGATTCAACAGGCCTTTCTTCTCAAGCAGACCTATAGATTGCGTCTGTTGTGCCATCAGTTCATTTCCAAAACTGGTTTCCAAACTGAGCACCTGCGTTTGCATGTAATTGTTGTTGAGAACCAAGCTGGCGACCTCATCTTCCATCTTCGCTAGCAGTGGATTTCTAGAACGCTGAGTCAACTTCTTGCTCTGGACAGCGGCATTCAACAGAATCTTGATATTTACTTCGTGGTCTGAGGTGTCTACACCAGCTGAATTATCTATTGCGTCGGTGTAGCACAAACCACCCAGGTGATTAAATTCTATGCGCGCAAGCTGGGTCATACCCAGATTACCGCCTTCTCCGATCACCTTCACTCTAAGCTGGCTAGCGCTTACCCGCAAATTATCATTGTTCCGATCCTGTGCGTCCTGATCTGATTCGTCCGATGACTTAACGTAAGTGCCAATACCTCCGTTCCACAACAGCTCGACTTCAGATTTTAAAATGACATTTATTAATTCATCAGGGGTATAGGTATCACGACTCGCGGATAATGCTTTTTTCGCCTCAGCTGAGAGTTTGATTGATTTGGCGCTGCGTTCAAAGATGCCACCACCCTTGGATATAAGCTTGGAATTGTAATCATTCCATGATGAGCGAGGCATATTAAATAAACGTTGCCTTTCCTCATAACTAGTCTTTGCATTTGGGGTTGGGTCGATAAATATATGCATATGATTGAACGCAGCGACCAATCGCGTGTGCCTGGACAGCAGCATTCCATTTCCGAAAACATCTCCGCCCATATCCCCGATTCCAACTACAGTGAATTCCTGAGACTGGATGTCCTTACCAAGTTCGCGAAAATGACGCTTTACTGACTCCCAGGCACCGCGAGCGGTGATTCCCATTTTTTTATGGTCATAACCAGCCGACCCACCAGAAGCAAATGCATCGCCCAGCCAGAATCCGTAGTCTTCTGAGATACTATTTGCGATATCAGAAAACGTGGCTGTACCCTTGTCGGCAGCCACTACAAGATACGGATCGTCCTGATCCAGTCTTATTACATCTCTAGGCGGCACAATACGACCATCAATGATGTTGTCGGTCAGGTCCAAAAGACCAGAAATAAAAATCCGATAACAAGCTACGACTTCCGCCTGAATTTCTTCGCGACTGCCTGCTGGTAGCTGTTTTGCAACAAAACCACCTTTAGACCCAACAGGTACGATTACCGCGTTCTTAACTCTCTGGGCTTTGACTAATCCGAGCACTTCAGTACGAAAATCCTCTGGCCGCTCCGACCATCGCAAACCTCCTCGTGCAACATCGCCTCCCCGTAGATGCACACCTTCGACGCGCGGTGAGTAAATAAAAATTTCATATTTTGGGGCGGGTTCAGGTATTCTTGGAATGGACTGTGAATTTAGTTTGAAAGAGATGTAGTCCTTATATTCACCCCCAGTTTTTTGATAGTAGTTTGTTCTTAGCGTTGCGCTTAAAACATCAAGCAGGGCCCTAAGAATGCGTTCTTCATCAAGCGTCTGTACGTCCGTAAGAAGAGCGTTGATTTGCGTAAGTACTTTTTTAATCGGTCGACTTTTGTGCTCTGGATTAAATCGCAAATCGAAATACTCTCCGATGCTGCTGATTAAATCAGGGTTCCGTATCAGTGACTCAATGATATAGTTCTCGCTATATCTCAAACGTATTTGCTTAAGGTAGCGAAAATAAGCGCGCACCATACTGACTCGTCGCCAGTCAAACCCGGTGAGCAAAATTAGCTGGTTGAATCTGTCGTTTTCAGAACGGTTATTCCAGATATTTTCAAATGCAGACTCGAAAGTATGGCAAATCGATTGGCTGAAACTATGTCCATTGCTGCGCACAATATCAAAATCGTTAATCCAGAACTCCTGGCCATCATTACGGTGAATTCGGTATGGGTGTTCGCCAAGCACTCTTATGCCCATATGATCCAGAATCGGTAGCGCATCAGATAGAGGAATTGGTTTATCAGGTGAATAAAGTCTGAAATGCACTCGCATTCTTGACTGCTCATCGATATCTTGAGGCAACATCAATCGAGGATTAACCTGGTTTGTCGAGAGCGAATCAAAAATCTCAATATCATCGAGGGCATTTTCGATTTCAAAGTTTTCCAGATAGCTGGCAGGAAAAGCTCCGCGCCATGCCATTAATAATCGGCTGGCGTGTTCAAGGTTGTGCCGGTTCTGAGCTGCGACAAATAAGTTCTCATCCCAATCTCTCGCCATTGACTGCACCGAGAGTTCAAGTTCGTGTTGACTAATTCCTGGCTCATCGTCCGGGTCACAGAATGCGGTGAAATGTATCCTGGTTAATATAGATTCCGAGAAGTAAACATTGAAGGTTACTTCATGTGCTTTGAGTGTCTCAAGGAGATAATTGTGAATTCGCTTACGTAGCCCTGTGTTGAATAGATCCCGCGGCACATAAACCAAGCACGAAAAGAAATGATTACAGGTGTTACGCGTGATGTGAAGTCTTGTTTTTCGCCGTTCCTGTTGATTAAGAAGAGTCATACATAAGCCATAAAGCGATTTTACGTCCAGTTGGAAAATCATTTCACGGGGAAGAGTTTCAAGAATTGTTCTCAGCTCTTTGTAAGCATAACTGCCTTTGCGCAAAGTGCTTTCAGATAGAATAAAAGCAGCTTTACTGCGAAGGTGAGGAATAGATTTAATTGCCATGGTAGCAGTTGAACCGGCTAAAAATCCTAGAACACAACTTACTCTCCGCTTTTTACCTGGATTGCTTTTAGTGTTTCCAAAATCATGATCAATCAAGATGCAGTCGAGATAGTTGGCGCGATGGATGTAGACACGTTCGCTTGATTTGGTAAAAATAACGGGTGATGTTTTACTTTGTTTTATTGGTGGCAGTATTTTCAATACATCCTGTCCGTCCTGGTGTGCTGCTCTTAAAATACCGCTCAATGAATCAGGATCCACTTCTAGTTTGTTGTTTTTTCCTGAAACCTCAAGTTCACAGTAGCCGATGAAGGCAAAGTTGTTCTCTGCCATCCAGCGAAATAGGGCACCATATTCCGCGAATGTTGGTCCCTGTTGGCTCTGCTCAACCATATCGGCAAGAGATAAAGCCGCATCCCGCATAAAACTCCAATCAGTGGTTACAACCCCGATGTTTTGAAGTACTTTTCGAAGCGCATCCATGAGCCCTTCATGTTCTGATTCAGCAACTGCGTCGAGCTCAAATTGGATAAAAGATTCGAGAATAGACTTATCCGATCGCTTTCTTGAAATATCGCCACTATGAAAGCGATGAATGCTGGAAATTGCATGCCTACTGTTCCGTACAACCTGAAACATTGGATGAATAGTACGTTCCAGTCGGTAGTTGAGATGGTTCAGCGTTATGGTAAGGGAGCTTATTATAAAAGGACTGTCATCAGTCACGATGCTGACAACGGTTCGGCTACTGTTATCACTAAGTGTTAGATTATTAACCCGAATAAGAACTTGTCCCGGCTTTCTTTTCTGCGCCTGTTTGTAGTGCTGCATCGCCGACTGATACAGAAACGGTATTCTCTCCTCGCTGTAATCCTGACCAGAAATCCGATGATAGTAGTCCTGAAGGAATTCCAATTTATCGGCCGATGGAGCTGGACTTACAGTCTTTTGAATCGCTGAGATCAGCTTTTCTGTTACGGGATTTTTCATTTCAGCATTCCATATTATCGTTGAGGATGACCTTCATTAAAGCGCTACTTGTCAAGTACAACTAAGCCAGGATTGTTGAGCATACACCTGTCTAGAATTCTTTCGTAATCCGCCAGCGGTCATCGTGTCGTCTTAGTACCAATGTTTTTTTCGCTGTTTCTTGATGAGTGTTCGACTTGTAATGCTGAGTAAAGGACAGGGTAGCCTGATTCTGATTGAATTCAAGAACTTTTATAGATTCAATTCGGATCCTAATATATTCAACCTCGGAAAAAATGCGGGACTTTGTCTTTTTCCAGGTATTGAGGTCTAATCCCCCACTTGGCATAAAGTCCGCGTCATAGTGGTCAAAATATGCTTTGATATCCATCTTAGACCAATCAATACTCCAAGACCGCAAAAAATCCATGATTTTGTCTCTGGAATCATCCTCTGACATTGTATTTTGTTTGCTGTTCTGAGCACTATTCAATATGGGTGGCTGTTTTGTAGAAGGGGTAGGATTTGTTGTCGCTGATTCGAGATTTTCGCTCGCTAAACGGTAAAATCTCTGACTCAGGTCTGCTTTTGAACCCAGCATTTTATCCGAGGGTGACTGATTTTGCCCTTTGACATATGTTTCTCTGGCGACTTGTATATAAGTGTCGCCGAGATTTTCGTATGCGCGACTGAATTTGGGAAACTTTGCAATAGTTTCACTAAAAATTTCGATTGCCTTCTGATATTCTTTCTTGAGTTGGTATATCACACCAAGGTTATTCATCGGTTCGGGATTTTGCGGCAATGACTGGATGAGATTGAGATAGAATTCTTCGGCCTGATCGAGTCTACGCAATCGAATTAAAATGAATCCCTTTTGAAGAAGCAGTCGAGTATTTTTTGAGTCAGCTGCAAGGCCGGATTCTGCTTCGAGTAAAGCATTTTTATATTCTCCCTTTGACAGCAGCCGTTCCACGATCTCTGGACTACTTGCGTTCGCTGTCAAAGCTGCTAGAAGCAGACCGGCCGCAAGAATTATTCGATACAGATTCACCATTGATACGATGGTTATTGGTTAGCTGAATTATATCTCCGTTTGGGTAACGAGTGCCTAACGACTGCGCGGGAGATATACTTATTGTTCAGAAAATAATTTGAGTATAAGACTCATTCGAGGAAGTATACATTGGAGAATAAAAAACGGGAGGCATTTGTTGACGACCTGTCACACGATGGCAGAGGAGTACTAAGGCTGGATGGAAAAGTGTATTTCGTTCCAGGAGCGTTACCCGGGGAAAAAATAGAATTTGAACCTTTTCGTAAGCGCCGGGGTCAATTTGTTGGCAGGTTATTGTCGGTGCTGTCTGCTTCGCCGCATCGTGTACAACCAGCATGCGAGTATTTCGGCACATGCGGAGGTTGCACCCTACAACATCTCGCCCCGAACCAACAGCTTGCCTACAAGGAGAAAACGTTGCTTGGGAATCTTTCTCGTATTGGGCGGGTTGAACCTGAAAACCTCTTACCCGCTCTTAGTGGAGAAAACTGGCATTATCGACGTAAGGCCAGGCCTGGAGTTAAGTACGTTCCGAAGAAGGGAGGGGTGTTGGTGGGCTTCCGTGAGCTGGGCAATAGTTATCTCACTTCGCTAAGACAATGTAAAACTTTGGAGCAGCGATTGTCCGATTTACTCGATCCTTTGCACCAGGTCATCGCCCAGACAAGCGGCTTCCAGCAGGTTCCGCAATTAGAGTTTGCAGCCGGTGACAATGCAATCGCCGTAGTGTTAAGGCATTTACAACCGCTTAATTCAAAAGATTTGGATTTACTCACAAAATTTGCGCAACATCATCAAGTGCAGCTATTTCTTCAATCAGGCGGACTGGACACCATAAATCCGTTGTGGCCCGAAGATCCGATACCTCTCAATTACCTGTTACCAGATTTTGACCTGTCTATCGAATTTTCTCCCTCGGATTTTATTCAGGTCAATGGAACTATAAACCAGTCTCTTATTCAGCAGGCGATAGATTTTCTCGATCTAAAAGCACCAGACAGCGTACTCGACCTGTTCTGTGGATTAGGTAATTTTACATTACCTGTAGCGAGATCCGGAGTGCCCGTGACCGGCGTTGAAGGAGAGCACAGATTGGTGAAAAAGGGCAGGGCAAATGCGGCTAAGAATAATCTTGACAACGTCAAATTCATTGAAATGAATCTTGCTGGCGAATCGATCCTCGAGCTTGGATCATCCAATTATAATAAATTACTCCTGGACCCACCGCGATCTGGTGCTGATGAAGTATTAAAGCATCTGGTACCTAAAATCCGCCCACAGAAGATAGTCTATGTGTCTTGCAATCCTGCGACCCTTGCCAGGGATGCCGAAACGCTAGTCCATGGGTATGGATATCGGTTCACTCATGCTGGTGCGATAGATATGTTCCCGCACACAGCTCATATTGAGTCCATGGGTGTTTTCGAATCTGGCGACGTTTAGCGCTATTTTCTGTTACCAATATCGTCGGGGATGGTGTGTTCTGCCTTCTCCATATTCGGTGCATTGCGATGATCGACCGATGACTTGGCAGATTGCATTGGCCCGGTATTTATCTGGTTCGAATGGGTGTCAGATGGTGGCATTGAGGCATCACTGCCGGCAGCAGAGTTTGCCCGGTTAGAGCTGCTAGCGCGTCCTTGCGGCGCATCTGATTTATTATCAGTTGGTGTTCCAGATTGAGTCGTGGGCTTAGACTTTTGCGGCCCACCTCGTCCACGGTTCTGACCCCGGTTCATTGACGAACGTTCGCCACTAGACTGCTCTTGTGGCTGGTTCTGCTGGGCCGGTTTATTCTTAGGCGCGGGGCGTGATCGACCTTGCTTTCGAGTGGCCTCATTATCTTGACCCTGCTGGGGACCGCCGCGGTTAACGTTGCTACTTTGAGCGCCTTGATTACCGGTCTTTCGTCGGCCTTGTCCACGGGGTTGCTGACCATCTCCGCCCGATTGCTGGCCACGACCGCCCTGACTCTGCTTTCGCTTCACTTTTTGATCACTGCCTTTTCGGGGACCGCCTTGTCTACTCCCTGTTTCTGACCCTTGTCCTTGTTTTCGGGCGCCTCCTGAGCGGTCTCTTCTACCTCTGTTTTGATTGCCTTGGCGTTCAGTCGAATCGAAATTTCGGGGCTGCTTATCGTTACTCGGGGTTTTGCTTTGCTCTGCACCTTCATCCCCAGTTCGGGCTTCCTCGGAGGTGGAACCAAAAAGAGATCTTGCAATCCTCTGCAACAATCCAACGGATTCGCTGCTATCCAGTTCGCTTTCAGTTGATGCGGGCTGTGGTTTTACAGGAGCCGGAGGCGCAGCATGATTAATTTGATCAATCTCTATACTGGGCTTTACTGCCTTAGTCGATTTCAAGGCTTCTGTCGGATGCTGTTCTTGTTTTTCGATCTTTATTACTTGTTTATAACTGGGAACTCCACTCAGTTGGTCGAGTTCTTCGCTGCGAAGTCTTCGAAGCTCAAAATGTGGGCTGGCAAGTTCATCGCTAGGTACGATAATAACTCTTGACGCCAGCCTGGCCTCAAGCTGATTGAGTTCGTGTCTTTTTTCATTCAGAAGGTAAGTTGCCATGTCTAGAGGCAAAGCGACCTGAATGGCTTCAGTATTTTCCTTTAACGCCTCGTCTTCAATCAATCTAAGTAGGTTGAGTGACGAAGAAACGACGCTGCGGATAGTCCCTGTGCCATCGCAGCGTGGGCAGATTCTATAATTGGAATCACTGATCGAGGCCCTAAGACGCTGGCGAGACATTTCGAGTAATCCGAAGCGGGATATTTTTCCTACTTGAACTCGAGCCCGATCAGGTCTAAGTGCTTCCTTCAGCCTGTTTTCGACAGAACGTTGGTTTTTGTTCGCACTCATATCAATCAGATCAATAACGACAAGACCGCCTATATCTCGAATTCTAAGTTGCCTTGCGACTTCTTCGACAGCCTCAAGGTTGGTATGAAAAGCTGTTTCTTCTATATCGCCCCCTTTGGTTGCCCGAGCAGAGTTGACATCTATCGAGATCAAAGCTTCAGTATGGTCGATGACGATGGAGCCTCCCGAAGGCAAGCTCACTTCGCGAGTGAAGGCGGATTCAATTTGATTTTCAATCTGAAAACGCGAAAATAATGGCACTGAATCATCATAGTACTTAAGCCGCGTAAGGTTATGCGGCATGACTTGGGTCATAAATCTCTGAGCACGCTCATAGATCTCTGAATCATCGATTACTATTTCGGCAATATCAGCGCTCAAGTGATCCCGAATCGTACGAACAATTAGGTTACTTTCCTGGTAGATCAAGAACGGAGCTTTGCGGGTGTCGGCAGCGACTTCGATGGAGCGCCATAGCTTCTCAAGGAAATCAAGGTCCCATTGCAATTCTTCTGTGGTGCGACCGATTCCCGCAGTGCGCGCGATGAGTGCATGGTCTGAATCTATTTCGAGAGTAGCCAGAGCGTCACGGAGCTCGGTACGGTCTTCACCTGAAATCCGTCTCGAGATTCCACCCCCTTTTGGGTTGTTTGGCATCAATACAATAAAACGACCTGCCAGGCTGATAAAAGTAGTCAGGGCAGCGCCTTTCGTGCCTCTTTCGTCCTTATCTACTTGGACGATCATCTCCTGGCCCTCTTTGATAACCGTATCAATCTTAACGTTGCTGATTGGAGTCCGTGAGTCATAATTCTGGAAGTAGGCACGGTAGATCTCCTTTAGGGGCAGAAATCCGTGTTTATCCGCTCCGTAGTCGACAAAGGCTGCTTCGAGGCTGGGTTCAACTTTTGTGACCACAGCTTTGTAAATATTTCCTTTTTTCTCATTCCTTATTGCTGACTCAATATCCAGGTCGAGTAGCTTCTGACCATCGACAATTGCAACCCGCAGTTCTTCAGCATGGGTTGCGTTAAATAACATTCTTTTCATTACATTTTCCTTTTACAATGCAATATAAATCAATAGGTTAATTTATATATGCAATGCATTACTTTACCTTGTGATCAACAAGGAAGCACGTTAACAATATTGAGAATATCGGGAAAGAAACCCTTAGGTACGCTGACCGACGGTATAACTCCGTAAATGGTCAGGTATTAGCCGGCGAGTGACAATGCAATCAGCATGCACACACCGATGAACTGACTTTGAGGCAGCGCAAGCGAATCAGCATGGACCGGTTAGCTCTATTTTAGAGCCAGCTTCTGTTCTTGCTATCCAATTTGCGCGCCATGGTTTAGATCTGGACCTGAATAAATCCACTCCACCACTCCTTCCACGAATGCACCGTGGTATTGGCCTGTTTAGCGCTCCTATCAACGCAGCACAGCGTCATCAGCCAAAAGCGTTATATCAAAATACGCCGGATACGGGAATTTGGTCGCTGCTAACCAAATATATTGTCGTTTGACAATTAATCATCCCGCAAAAATCAAAATCAGCACATTCCGCTCTACCCTGGAGTTACCCCTTGATCTGCAGTGGGGCGTCCACCTGTCAGGATTCCATAGAAAATCCGTGGTTTAACCTTAACTTAGGTGTATTTACCTATGAGTGATAACGGTTTAGTGTAAGTACCTGTAGCTTTTCAGCCCCGGACGTTCTCCGCCCGTTGTCTGGCACTGGATACTGGAAAGAGGTATTGCTCGTTCTTTTTTAGCAGTGCCAGGATCAATCTTTTCTCGTCGCTAGAGTAAACAGATAACACTTCCCATTTAATCCCCGACCGGGAGAATATATCAAGGCCATTACTTTATTACAATTATATTATTTTGGCACCTGAACGGGTTCCGTATAAATGATCGATTTGGCTTATAAAGCCTTGTCAGGCGTGCTCCGATCATTGTCGGTGGCAATTGTATTCGAGCACTCGTCTGTGTACACTCCCGCGCTCGCGACAGGCGCGTAGCTCAGTTGGTTAGAGCGCTACCTTGACATGGTAGAGGTCGTTGGTTCGATTCCAATCGCGCCTACCAGTATTCTTGTCCAATCTCTTGATTCTGATCCAGATATACGTGCAGTGCAGGCGGTAATCCTGTTGAAAGCCAGTTGCTTGTCACAGATTCCTTTAATCTCATACGGGCGAAGAAATACTAAACGCGTGCGCTTCAGCGTTAGGCTTGACTGAAAAACCAAGCGCCCTTTGCGAGCGCCCTTTGCAAGCGCCCTTTGGTAGTGGGCGCCACTGAATAGTAAAAAACATGCCACAAATAACTCTACCTGATGGTTCCGTCAGGTCTTTTACGGGATCTACCAGCATCTCCGAGATCGCCGCTGATATCGGCCCCGGCCTCTCGAAAGCAATGGTCGCTGGAAAGGTCAATGGTTTTCTAGTCGATGCAACAGACCCCATCTCTGATGATGCTGCCGTGGTAATTCTGACCAGTAAAGATCCCGAGGGAGTTGAAATTATCCGACATTCCTGCGCCCATCTTTTAGGTCATGCGATCAAACAGTTATGGCCCGAGAGTAAGATGGCAATTGGCCCAGTTATAGAAAACGGGTTTTACTATGATATCGATCTTGAGCGGAGCATTACAGAAGATGACCTGCTTAGTGTTGAGCAGAGGATGCAGGAGCTTGCGTCGACTAACTATCCAGTTATCAAAAAAAAGGTGAGCTGGGACAATGCGCTCGATGTCTTTGAGCAACGAAAGGAACCGTATAAGCAAGAAATTTTGAAACAAGATATCGAGCGTAATGAAAGCCCAGGTCTCTATCATCATCAGGAATATGTTGATATGTGCAGGGGGCCTCATGTCCCTCATATGGGTTTTTGTCGCTTCTTTAAACTGATGCGGGTTTCAGGAGCATACTGGCGCGGCGACTCTGGCAATAAAATGTTGCAGAGGATATATGGCACTGCATGGCCCGACAAGAAACAGTTAAAATCTTATTTAACTCAGCTGGCTGAAGCAGAAAAGCGAGACCATCGAAAAATTGGAAAACAGCTGAACCTTTTTCATATGCAGGAAGAAGCACCTGGTATGGTGTTTTGGCACGACAAAGGCTGGGCTCTGTATCAGGTTTTAGAACAGTACATGCGCCGTGAACAAGAAATACGGGGTTATCGCGAAGTCAATACACCGCAGGTGGTAGATTTTACTCTCTGGGAGCGCTCGGGACACGCGGATAAATTTGGCGACGATATGTTTGCAGTAGAATCAGAAGGAAGGGATTTCGCGCTCAAGCCAATGAACTGCCCATGCCATGTGCAAATATATAATCAAGGACTGAAAAGTTACCGAGATCTTCCAATGCGACTTTCTGAGTTCGGTTCTTGTCACCGAAATGAATTATCCGGAGCGCTTCATGGATTGATGCGCGTTAGGGGTTTTGTCCAAGATGACGGTCATATTTTCTGCACCGAGGATCAGATCCAGCAGGAAGTCGCAGCATTCATAGACTTTTTACATTCCGTTTATCATTCGTTCGGATTTGAAGACATTATCTATCGACTCTCGACTCGACCGGAAAACAGGGTCGGTGATGATGCAGATTGGGATAGGGCGGAAGTTGCACTTGCGCAAGCTCTGGATGCAAAGGAGTTACCCTGGAAGGAGCTTCCCGGTGAGGGCGCGTTCTATGGCCCTAAAATTGAATTCTCGCTAAGAGATAGCATTGGCCGGGTATGGCAATGCGGGACTATGCAAGTGGATTTCTCAATGCCCGGGCGTCTCGATGCGCAATATGTCGCTGAAGATGGTTCCAGGCGTGTGCCAGTGATGTTGCATCGAGCGATTCTCGGATCTTTTGAACGATTTATCGGTATCTTGATAGAACATCATGCAGGAAGATTTCCTGTTTGGCTGGCGCCGACCCAGGCGATAGTTTTGAATATTTCTGAGAAACAGGACAAATACGTCAAAGAATTGCAAAAAACCTTGAAAAAACAGGGGTTCAGAGTCGAATCTGACTTGAGAAACGAGAAAATCGGTTTTAAAATCCGCGAGCACACGCTGCAGCGGATTCCCTACCTTTTGGTTGCGGGAGACCGGGAGGTGGAAACGAGCACGGTTTCGGTTCGGGCGGTCAATGGGGAAGACTTGGGATCTTTGTCCATTGAGGCGGTCACCGAAATATTGCATGGCCATTCGTCATAGTGCCTTTTCCAGCGCGCGTGAACTACCTAACAGTGCATCTTGATAATTTTTCTCAGGATCTTGTGGGGTGTTTTGTATTAATTCCAGAGGACTCAGACTATAGCTAAAGCAAAAAAAGTACGCATCAATGAACAGATCACCAGTGATCCGGTGCGTGTAATCGACAGTGAGGGAGAGCAGCTCGGCGTTGTGGCATTGCGTGAAGCCACTGAGGCTGCCGAAAATGCAGCTCTTGATCTAGTAGAAATTTCACCCAATGCCGATCCACCAGTCTGTCGGATCATGGACTACGGAAAATACCTCTACAACGAAAGTAAGCAAAAACACGAAGCCAAAAAAAAGCAAAAACAGATCACGGTAAAGGAGATCAAGTTTAGGCCAGGCACAGATGTTGGGGATTACGAAATTAAACTGAGAAATTTACGTAGATTCCTTGAAGCGGGTAACAAAACCAAGGTGACTATGCGCTTCAGGGGCCGTGAGATGGCACATAAAGAGTTAGGGCTTGAAATGTTGAAGCAGGTTGAAGACGATCTGTCTGAAATTGCTTCTGTGGAACAGGCCGCAACCATGGAAGGACGGCAGATGGTAATGGTAATGGGCCCGAAGCGGGCCTGACTTTATCTGCTTAAGCCTTATCGATGTGTCACTGGTGCAAAATACTGGCACTACCTGACGAACGATTTTAGTTGCACCCTTATGAGCCTGACAAGGAGTGTAAAATCGGGTTTCAGACCTAAGTTCTGATAATCCTGTATGAAAAGATTTCGCCAGTGGCCGTTAGGTTACCGGCAACAATAGGACAAATCGCAGTCCAATCCAGAACTGCCTTTGTCAATAACGAAACGCAGTCTGACGACTGCACTAAATACTGGAGCTAAAATGCCTAAGATGAAAACTAATCGGGGCGCTGCGAAGCGCTTCAAACGAACTGCCTCGGGTAAGTTCAAGCGATCTCAATCGCACCTCCGTCACATTTTGACAAAGAAATCCACCAAGCGTAAGCGCCAGCTTCGGCGTGGTGCAATGATTCATGCGTCTGACCAGGCCTCTGTCAAACAGATGTTGCCGTACAACTAAGGGAGAATTAATATGCCACGCGTTAAAAGAGGAGTTCAAGCCCGAGCCAGACACAAGAAAGTCCTTAAACAGGCTAGAGGCTATAGCGGTGCACGCAGTAAGCTGTTTAAAACTGCAAAACAGGCGGTTGATAAGGCTGGTCAATATGCTTATCGGGATCGACGTCAACGCAAGCGACAGTTTCGTGCATTATGGATTGTCCGTATTAATGCCGCAGCTCGGGATAATGGATTGAGCTACAGTCGAATGATCGCAGGCTTGAATAAAGCTGAAATCGCCCTGGACCGAAAAGTGCTGGCAGACATGGCAGTGCATGATAAAGCAGCGTTTAGCGCTTTGGCCGAAAAAGCCAAAGCAGCGCTGACAGCCTGATCAATGCGAATGCCTCAGTGTTCCAAATTATTATATATAATTAACTTGAGATAAGAGTTTTAATGACTTGAAAATAAAGGGAAAGGGTGGCCTTTCCCTTTTTCGTTTTTGACCAATGAGATTCAATCTGGAAAACTAAGTATTGTCCTGTGAGTAACCGCGCACCTTCGCTAGAACAGCTGGCTGATGAAGCCTGTAAGCAAATTTCAAATGCAGATACCCTAGTGGCTCTTGAGCAACTCAGGGTCCAATATCTTGGGAAAAAAGGAGAAATTACTGCGCAGCTAAAAACAATTGGTTCGCTGTCGCATGAAGAAAAGAGAGATTTTGGCCACAAGATTAATCAACTTAAGGGAACGATCCAATTGTGGATTGAGGATCGGCATCAAAATCTCGAGCGGTTGGCTGTAGCGGAGCAGCTCGCGAGCCAGAAAATTGATGTAACACAACCGGGGCGTGGTTCAGGTAGCGGTAAACTGCACCCAATAACTCGCACCCTGGAAAGAATGGAAGCGATTTTTACTCGCTTGGGCTTTGATGTTGCCACGGGGCCTGAAGTGGAAGATGACTACTATAATTTTGAAGCTCTCAATATTCCCAAAGATCATCCTGCACGTGCAATGCACGATACGTTTTATGTGGATACGCATACGGTCCTGCGAACACATACTTCGCCTGTGCAAATCCGTTACATGCATAATTCAACACCTCCGATTCGGGTAATTGCTCCGGGTAAAGTTTATAGATGTGATTCAGACGTTACGCATACCCCGATGTTCCATCAACTTGAAGGACTGGCGGTGGGTGAGGACATCACTTTTGCAGACTTAAAGGGTATTCTGATTCACTTTGTACAGGAGTTTTTTGAGCAGGATTTAGGGGTCCGATTCAGACCCTCTTATTTTCCGTTCACTGAACCCTCGGCAGAAGTAGATATTGGTTGTGTTTTCTGCGAGGGTGCGGGATGCAGGATTTGCAGTCATACAGGCTGGATCGAGGTCCTTGGGTGCGGAATGGTACATCCGGAAGTGTTGCGACACGGTGGTATTGATTCCAAACGGTATTCTGGGTACGCCTTTGGCTTGGGAGTTGAGCGCCTATCCATGCTGCGGTACGGGGTAAATGATCTACGCCTTTATTTTGACAACGACCTAGATTTTCTTCAGCAGTTTTGAATCGAATTAATATTTAGAATTAAAAGACATGTTGGTAAGTGAATTCTGGTTGAAAGAGTGGGTTGATACGGACCTTGAAGCCACAGAGCTAGAGCACCGACTCACACTCGCTGGATTGGAAGTTGAGTCAATCGTCCCCGCAACTGATTTGGATTTTCGTGGTTCAAACCGGGCGAGGCTGGTATTGGGCAGAATTATTGCCGTTGAACCGCATCCTCAGGCGGATCGCCTTAAGATCTGCGCGGTGGATATCGGAAAGCCAAAAACGCTTCAGGTAGTCTGCGGGGCGCCTAATGTAAGTGTAGGATTGGTTGCGCCTGTAGCGCTTGTGGGCGCCAAGCTGCCAGGCTTAAAAATCAAGCAAAGCGAAATCCGAGGTATCAGATCAAAAGGAATGTTGTGTTCAGCATTCGAACTGGGTTTATCTGATCAGGCTTCTGGGTTAATGGAACTGGATCCCGATGCTACTCCCGGGGCACAACTGTTTGATTACCTGGGGCTGGATGACACTATCTTCGAGATTGATCTGACACCGAATCGGGGGGATTGTCTTTGTATTCAAGGCATTGCTCGAGAGATATCGGCTCTAACTGGTGCAGCAATGAAAGATACCAGGGTCAAGGAGGTTAAGGCTGGTAACGCCGAAAGTTTGCCCATTCAGCTTAATGCGCCCGAGGCCTGTTCGAGATTTGCCGGGCGCGCAGTTCTCGGAATTGACATGCAGGCGAACACACCTGATTGGATGAAAGAGAAACTTCGGCGCAGTGGGCTGAGGAGCATTAATCCTGTGGTGGATATTACTAACTATGTCATGTTTGAAACCGGACAGCCGATGCATGCCTATGACCTGGATAAGCTTTCCGGAGGCATTACTGTAAGAAATGCTGGTAGGAAAGAAAAACTAAAGCTTTTAGATGGCAGCACAGTAACGCTATCTCCAGATCATTTAGTCATTGCCGATCAAAGTAAAGCGGTTGGATTGGCCGGAATTATGGGAGGTGAAGTCACTGCTATTTCTGAAAGCACTAGGAACATTTTTTTTGAGGCCGCGTTTTTTTCAACCACTGGCATTATTGGTAAGGCTCGACAGTTTGGAATGCACACCGATGCATCACACCGATTTGAACGCGGAGTTAACCCAAATGGCCAGGTCGCCGCCGTGCAGCGCGCCACAGCTTTGCTATTAGAGATTGCCGGGGGTGAACCGGGAAAGGTTTGTCATACCGTTAACCGCAAATATCTTCCCAAAGCTCACACCATTAAATTTGAAAAAACAGAAATACCGAGGCTTCTGGGCGTTAAAGTTCCAACTAAACACGTGCACTCAATTCTTAAGCGTCTGGGAATGGGGGTGAGTAATTTTAAGGATGGCTGGAAAGTCAAGATACCCTCGTGGCGCTTTGATCTGACTGGGCAGCATGATCTTGTTGAGGAAATCGGTCGATGTTACGGCTACGATCGTGTTGTGCCGCGTATGCCGGTTTCTGCCGCTCGCACAGGAGGTTATCCCGAAACTCGAATTAGTCTTTCGCAAATAAAAAAGTCAATGACCTGCCGCGGATATTACGAGGCGATCAATTACAGCTTTATCGACGCTGCTGTTCAGGTGAACCTGATGGAGTGCAAGAAAGGCGTAACGCTGGAAAACCCTCTTGCCGATAACATGACTGAAATGAGACAAAGTCTATTTCCGGGTTTACTGTCAACCCTGGCCAGAAATCTCAACCATCAACAATCCAGAGTGCAGCTGTTTGAATGCGGAAATGTTTTTCATCGCCGGGGTAAATCTCGGATCGAAATTCCGCGTATTGCGGCGCTGACTTCCGGTTTGGCGTTACCAAGACAATGGGGAGCAGAGGCCCGCGAAGTTGATTTTTTTGATCTCAAAGGGGATCTCGAGAATCTACTGGAAATTGTGGGTGCCGATTCGGGCTTCAAATTTCATTCGGCTGCACATCCAGCGTTCCATCCAGGGCAGTCGGCCGCTATTCGTCGTGGTCGCAAGACGGCGGGCTACCTAGGGCAATTGCATCCGGTTAAACAGAAAAGTCTGGGAATTGACCAGAAAGTATTTCTGTTTGAACTCGATCTGGACGCGCTTAGCGTCGCAGGTCTTCCAAGTTTTGAGCCGATTTCGCGCTTTCCGCAGATTCAAAGAGACCTCGCCGTAGTCGTGGATAAAGAGGTTCCAGCTGCAGAGATACTATCTGTGGTAAATCGGTCTGCCGGCGAGCATCTCAAGAAATTGGAGTTGTTTGACATATATACCGGTGAAGGGATTGAAAATAATAAGAAAAGTTTTGCTTTCAGCTTGACCTTCCAGTCAGAATCAAGCAGTCTTAAGGCTGGTGAAATTGAGGCCGTAATCGATAATATAATAAATGCGCTTCGGAAAACTGCGGGTGCTGAACTGCGGTCCTGATTCGTATGATTAGTGAGCCTATATCCTGGGGACAATAAGAGGAATACGAAATGACAATAACTAAAGCCGATCTTGGTAATACTTTGTTTGATGAAGTTGGGCTTAATAAGCGGGAAGCTAAAGACTTCGTCGAGCTGTTTTTTGAAAAGGTGCGACAAGCGTTAGAGCAGGGAACGGCGGTGAAACTTTCCGGATTCGGCAGTTTTACTCTAAGAGATAAAACCTCGCGCCCAGGGCGTAACCCTAAGACAGGTGAAGAGGTTGCAATCTCGGCGCGGCGGGTAGTGACCTTTAGGTCTAGTCAGAAGCTGAAACAAAGCGTGGTCGATAACTCATTTGAGCTCACGCAGAAACTTGGCAGGAAACGCTGATGACAATGCTCGATCCGGCGGGGTTTGAACTACCTCCAATTCCTAGTAAGCGATACTTCACAATTGGTGAAGTCAGTAAATTATGTGTGGTTAAACCCCACGTATTGCGATACTGGGAACAGGAATTTCCACAATTAAAGCCTGTAAAACGCCGAGGAAATCGTCGCTACTACCAACGACACGAAGTGAAACTGATTCGCCAGATCAGAAAACTTCTGTATGTCGAAGGATTCACTATTAGCGGCGCTAGAACTCGATTGGAGCAGGTGGAAACTGAAGGTGTTCCGGTTAGCCCATCGGGGCTGGACAAAAAAGGTTCCCAGGTAATCTCGCAGTTAATTGCTGAACTGAATGAAGTCAGCGACATCTTGAGTTAGAATTCAACGCCTTTTTCTCTGTTCCAGATGATCGATCTGGCTCTAGAGGTTCAGTAATCTGTATATTATTAGCGTCGATTTCGACGCTACGCTCGGGGTGTAGCGCAGCCTGGTAGCGCACCGCAATGGGGTTGCGGTGGTCGGAGGTTCAAATCCTCTCACCCCGACCAAATCCTAAAAATTTGCTTTCTCGCAGAAAAAGGAAAGCGAATTTTTAGGATTTGGGAGATGAGATGGAACCGAAGAAGAGATTCACAAAATCGCAGGAGCGATTTCGAACGTCACACGCCAGTGAGGCGGCCCGCAGGGTGAAGGGCAGGATGCCCTGAATAGATTCCTCCCATCCCGATATTTTTTTGACCGTACTTCAAATTACTAAGGTCTTCCAATCAGATTCTTGGAACCTTAGTGTCCAGCAATTATAAGCAAACAATTACAAGGCAACGTCTACTAAAGATTCAGCCTCTTCGCTTGTGTCGACACCGTCGTTAACGGTGTAGGTAATTGTTCGATTACTTGTGTCGGGATCGTCGCCAGCGGGAACAATATAATCAAATTCAATAGTTTCTATGGCTGCGGCAAATGCTTCATTAGATGCAGGATTGTCCTGATCGCTATTTGCGATAGTGACTGAAGTGCCGCCAGACCCGGAAACAATAAACCCGCCAATAGAATCTGCAAGCAGTCGGTCCACGGTACCGGGATTTTGAATTGAAACAGTTGCGGATTCCATATTGTCACCGTCCGCGTCGGAAATGGTGACGTTGCTAGCTATGCTGACAGGCCCCCCGGAAATACTAAAATCGACAACAGGTACTTCGCCATCAGTTCCACCGACGGTGATTACTGGTGGAGAGTTTCCATCGGTGCCGCTTCCGTCTCCACTATCTTCGCCGTCGTCAACAATGACTTCGCTAACATCGACATCACACTCCTCTAACGGATCAGTCAAGGTTACACCGCTAATGTTATCAGTATCATTGTTATTGTCTTCGTCATCTGTATTTGCATCGGTATCGTCTGCATTTAGCTGATCAGTGTTATCGCTATTATTATTTGTGGTGCTGCTACTGTCAGATTCCGGAATCACGAAACGTATAGAGTCTGCAGCGTAGTTGAATCCATCATTGGCATACAGTGTCGCCTTGTTATTGCCGGGGGAAAGTAGAAAATCCTCATTTAAATTCACGCAGGGTATATCGATATGTCTGACGCTGTCTTCGCCATCAATAAACCAGCTGTAACTGAGTGCCACCGGTCCATCATCAGGATCTATAGAAGCTCTCGGATCAAGAAAAAATGTTCCACTTGTTGTCAGCCCCGTACCAGCGACTGCAATTGGCTGGCTGGTGCTTAAGAGAAACTGGCCGCTATCCACAAACAAAACATTATCGATCAGAGTGAAGTAACCCATCGACTCATTTTTTGTGTTTTGTGAAAACTCGATTGAAATTTCCTGGCCTGCCAAATGATGTGTGTCTATAAAATGGCGGCTAAATGCTGCATCGCGTTTAACACTCGGACATCCCTGTGCGAGTTTAATCACTGCAGTGTTGTAGGGCTGATCTGATACAGCATTGCCTTCGCTGTCCAGAATATTGACAACAAGATTCACCGGTTTGTGGCCCGGATCGCCATCAAGGGTCTCCGACAGAGCTGAGAAAATTACGCCATTCCCCGCTGTAAATGGGTTTGACCTTAATTTGCCAACAGACTCCGTATTACCCGCTGCATTAGAGCGCAGCAGCGCTACGAAGTTACTTGTCGGATTTCCATTGAATGAAATAGCGGTTGTGTCATTGGAGGAGTAACAGCTACCTTTTGAAACCACTTGGGCAAATCCACCATTTTCGCCACTCGGCGTCCATCCTTGAAAAGTGCCGCTTTCAAAATCGCCATCGAATAGTAAACTCGCCTGGGCCAGTGCATAGGCCGAATACCCAGACACTATAAGCGCCAGGAAAGTTTTAGAAATAATTGATAGTGTGTTAATCCTCATATCTGCTGATCAGGGGCGGTAAAGCGAGTAAATTGGGAGACCTTAAGCGTAAGAGTCTACCCTCCCTCTAACTCTTGTTTAACTGTATATTCTATCCTAATTATAGTGTTTTAGCAGCGCTAAGGCTCTGTCTCTACTAACCCATTTGAATTAGAATTCCGCGCGTGATTTTGTCCATTTGAATTTTTATGTCGATTGTTACCCGTTTCCCTCCCAGTCCCACCGGATATTTACATATCGGGGGAGCACGTACGGCGCTTTTTAACTGGCTCTATGCGCGCAAAATGGGCGGTGAGATGGTGCTTCGAATTGAGGACACTGATCTCGAAAGGTCCACCCAGGAGGCGGTAGATGTAATTTTAGCCGCAATGGAGTGGCTGGGGCTGGGTTGGAGCAGCGGGCCCTTTTTTCAAAGTCGTCGGACCGACAGGTATAAGCAGGTAACTCAGCTGCTTCTCGACCAGGGTAACGCTTATCACTGTTTCTGTTCGAAGGAACGGCTAGATGAGATAAGAGAATCTCAACGACAATCGGGAGAAAAACCTCGTTATGATCATCATTGCCGCGATTTAGGGCGTCAGCCGCATGCAGGGGAATCGGCCGTGATCAGATTCCGCAATCCCATTGAAGGCGCTGTGATTTTTGATGATGTTGTTAGAGGAAAGGTGATCATAGACAACAAGGAGATGGATGATCTGATTATAGCTCGTAGCGATGGCTCTCCCACTTATAACCTTACCGTTGTGGTCGACGATATTGACATGGGAATTACACATGTCGTGCGGGGGGACGACCACACTAATAACACTCCGCGGCAAATTAATATATTTCGGGCGCTAGGCGCCTCGCTCCCGATATTTGCTCACATTCCGCTGATCTTAGGTTCCGATGGCCAACGTCTCTCAAAGCGGCATGGCGCGATAAGCGTTCTTGAGTACCGTGAAATGGGTATTTTGCCTGAAGCATTGCTCAACTATCTGGTCAGGCTCGGTTGGTCCCATGGGGACCAGGAGATATTCGATCTCGACGAAATGATCGATTTATTCGATATCGAAAATATCAACAAAGCGCCTGCCAGTTTCGATCTAGACAAGTTGCTTTGGGTCAATCAGCACTATCTTAAGATCGTGGACACAGACCGTATTGGAAATGAATTAGCGAAACGACTGCACAAAAGAGGAGTTGGGCTTTGTCACGGTCCCAAGATTCATGAGGTGGTCGAGGTCATGCGAGAGAGGGCCAGTACTCTTGAAGAAATGGCTGACAAGATTCTCTACCTGTATGCGGAATTCGATGACTATAACGCCGCTGCAGCGGATAAACATTTAACCGCAGAGGCCGTTCCACTATTTGAGGCTCTAACACCAAAACTGGAGGCTTTGAACACCTGGGAGGCAGAAGCAATTAACAAAGTCATCCAGGAAGTGGTCAAAGATGCGGGAATAAAGTTTGCAAAAATAGCGTTGCCACTGAGAGTGGCGATCTCAGGGGATGCTGCGACGCCTTCAATTGATATCACAGTAAAATTGGTAGGCAAGGAACGCACCCTTGCACGCATCGAAAGCGCGGTAAAACATATCCACGAGAGAGCCTAACCAAGCTTCTATCCGGCTCTAAATAAAGCTTGATCGAGGGTAATCGAAACTTTACAATACGCCGCCTTTGGGGCCATAGCTCAGCTGGGAGAGCGCAACACTGGCAGTGTTGAGGTCGGCGGTTCGATCCCGCCTGGCTCCACCAGATTCACGATCCGTGCAATGCCGATCCTGACTTGAAGAAAGATCAAGTCCCCATCGTCTAGTTGGCCTAGGACACCGCCCTTTCACGGCGGCGACAGGGGTTCGAATCCCCTTGGGGACGCCATTAAAACATTTGAAACCCGCTTCTTTTGCGGGTTTTTTTGTCATCCATAGAGTTAACTGGCATGGCCTCAGTGGATGACTTCTTTCAACATCGTATCTTTGTCATATCTTTATTGATCTCTTTGTGACAATTCGCACAGAGGCAAATGATCGGTATCAGAGATAATATTTCTGACCTCGAAACAGGTACACAGGGGGTGACCTGACCGTTAGGCTGAGAATGACATAAGTTCACGGACGAATGTGTGTCGAAATGGAAACGCAGGAAGCGTGGATGTAACGCCATTACAGGAGTTAATCCGTAAGCCATGGAAAAGGAATGACGGTTTCGAAGAGGTTCGGCCCGGGTTGAGCAGTCAATCCGGGCCGTTTTTATTCGGTAGCCGAAGTCTATTTTCTACCGGTAGCCTTAGAATATGACTTGTTAAGCGCTTTTTTCGTCCCATAATCACTACAATTACCGACCTCTGCATGGTTGCGGTAAAACTTGTCGCTGAACTAACCAAATTATATTCATGATATTCGTTGGAAAATTAAAAATGATGCTGGGCTTGCTGGCTGTAGTTGTGATTCACGCAACTTTGCCACAATTTGCATCGGCTGATTCTCAAATAACTGAACTTATTAAGAGTGAGGTTGACGAAAAATCTTATCGTGGTCTGGTGCTCGATAATGGCCTGAAAGTTTTGTTGGTATCAGATCCATACACCGACCAGGCTGCAGCTTCACTGGATGTTCATGTCGGTAGCGGAAGTGATCCTGCGGGATGGAATGGACTTGCTCATTTTCTTGAACACATGTTGTTTCTCGGAACAGAAAAATATCCGGACGCTGGAGAATATCAAGAGTTTATCCAAAGCCGTGGTGGCGGTCATAACGCGTATACCGCTTACGAGCACACGAACTATTTCTTCAATGTCAGTTACGATAGCCTGTTGCCGGCCCTTGATCGCTTCTCCAGATTTTTTATTGATCCCACTTTCGATGCAACTTATGTAGAGCGCGAGCGTTCGGTCGTGCACTCGGAATATCAAGCCAGACTGAAAGACGAAGGCAGAAGGATTTGGGCCGCGCAGAAACAAATTCTCAATCCAGGTCATCCGGCTTCACGGTTTTCAGTTGGCTCGAATGAAACGCTGCAGGACAGGGAGGGGGTTAGTGTTCGAGACAAACTAATCGAATTTTATAATCGATGGTATTCAGCGGATATCATGGCGCTCTCAGTTGTTGGTCGGGAATCCCTAGATCAACTTGAAGTTTGGGTTCGTGAAAGATTCTCGGAAATTCCAGCGCGGGATATTACCCCCCCCCTATACGTCCAATCCTACCTTAATCGCGATTTGAAGTCGGCTTTGCTGAAGGTTGTGCCGGCCAAGGATATTAATACCTTGTCGTTTATTTTCCGCGTACCCAGCACCTACACCGAATACCGCAGTAAACCACTAGGCTATATTTCGAATCTACTAGGACATGAAGCTGAGGGATCGCTACTCGCTGCGCTTAAGAAAAAAGGTTGGGCAGACAGCTTGAGCGCAGGAGCAGGATTCATGGACCGTCATCAGGGCACGGTACAAATTTCGATTGGACTAACTGAGCCTGGCCTAGAGCACATTGAGGAAATCGGTTCGATGCTATTTTTCAGCATCAACCGTTTAACCGACTCTGGTATTGAAGAATGGCGCTTCGAAGAGGAACAGAAATTGGGGGAATTAGGGTTCAGATTCGCTGAAGAAAGCAATGCAGGAAGTCTGGCCCGTTCTCTGGCATCGCGACTGCACAATTACCCGATGGAAGAAGTTTTAAGCGGACCATACCTCATAAATCACTATAACCCAGAAAGGATTCGTGAGCTTTTATCGTACCTGAAGCCTGATAACGCTTATCTGCAAATCGTGTCGAATCGTCATAAGGTACGAAAGGTTTCTCCATGGTACCAGGTCAAGTATAACGTCGAACAGATAGACTCCCAAATCCTCGATTTATGGCGTGAAGTCGATACTCGGCAATTTCCAGATCTTATGTTGCCACCACCAAATCCGTTTATTCCCGAGCGGCTGGCTTTGCAGCAACTTGAACAATCTACGGACAAACCTGTTCGCCTTGAAATCAATAGTGGAGTTGAATCATGGCATTTCGCCGACCAGGAATTTCAAACCCCAAGAGCAAGCTTTTACTTCACTATAAAAACCCCACTTTCGAACTCTTCCGCAAGGTCAGCAGTGCTGACTGAGATTCTGGTGAGAATGCTAAACGATCAGTTAAATACAGAAACCTATCCAGCGCGGCTTGCTGGCATGCGTTACAGTCTATACAGACACAGCCGTGGGATTTCTGCGCGTCTGGGAGGTTATCAGGACCGGCAAAGCGAACTGCTCAAAGTGATACTGGATGCGATTAGTAATCCGGTTCTTCAACAGGAGCGCTTGGAATTGATTAAGGCTGAGTTGACGCGCGAACTTGGCAACAGCTTTAAGGAAAGGCCATCGAGTCAGACTGTACATGAGCTTTATCGTTTGTTAATGGACCCCTACTGGACTGAGAGTGAACGGCTGGTGGAGATCGACACGGTCACTATCGAAGAGCTGATTAAACATTTAGAGAGTTTGCTTGGCCAGATCGAAGTGACCGCTCTGTCTCATGGAGATGTGTCTCAATCTCAGGCAGTTGAAATGGCGCAAATGGTAGAGGATGCTTTCCCCCAGGCCGAGTTTGTCGATGAAATTGCACGACCACGTATTCGCCGACTGGGGCAGGGTCAGCCTTACCTAAGGACAATGGATATAGACCATGGAGATACAGCGCTCAGTTACTATTTCCAGGCAGAAGAAAAATCCATCACTGCCAGAGCTAAGGTGGCATTACTAGGACAGCTGTTGAAGTCACCTTTTTACTTCAACTTACGTACCACCCACAGAGTCGGATATCTGGTAATTGCTGCTCACATGGATATGCTGGAAGTGCCTGGATTATTATTGTCGATTCAAAGCCCTAGTCATAACGCTACTGAGATCAGTCAGCTTGTTGATGAGTTTGTTGCTGGATTTCCAGCACAGCTCGACAGCATGACCGAAGAACAGTTCGAGCAGACTAGAAAGGGTCTGATTGCGCAGATACTTCGTCGTGATACGAAACTGGCCAATCGGACAGATAGATTCTGGGGGGAAATTGACTTGGAGCGCTTTAGTTTTGATAGCCGCGAGCGTCTCGCAGAGGAGATCGGACAGCTCAGTAAGCAAGATGTTCAAGATTTTCTGCGCACTTTTACAGCACCCGAACGCCGACACCTGGTGATCCAATCACCGGGGCGCAGGCAGGGAGCATCTCAATCTGCTCTGGGCGGCGATGGTTGGCAGAGTATCGGTTCGCCAGAATCTTTTCGGCACAAGACGGCCAGTTTCTTTCCAGCTTTGTAGTGGTTGAATCTATCCAGTTTTCGATTCCTTCGCTCGCATCTGACGTAGGGCAGTGGCTATTAGCGCGAAACTCCAGTCTAGTGACAGTTGAGTCATGCACAGGTGGCGGAATTGCCTATGCCATTACCTCTGTCTCTGGGAGTTCTGAATGGTTTGACAGGGGTTTAGTGACCTACAGTAACCAGGCTAAAAATGAACTGGCTGCTGTTCCACTTAGTTTAATTCAGGAACACGGTGCAGTGAGTATTGAAGTGGCGGAATCCATGGCGATAGGTGGGCTAACTAACAGCAACGCTGACATTGCGGTTTCTGTGACCGGAATTGCAGGCCCGGACGGTGGAAACAGAGAAAAGCCTGTTGGGACGGTATGTTTCGCTTGGGCTAAGAAAACGGATCGGCATTTCAATATTGAAATATCGCAGTGTTGTTTATTTGATGGAGATCGTGAAGGAATCCGAAAACAAAGCATATCCCATGCGTTGTGGACAATTATGGAACTGAAATAGTTTAAAATCCACAGCTATAGCAGGATAAATCTGGGTTGCCATATGAGTCTCGATTATTTGGAATTTGAAAAACCAATAGCGGAACTAGAAGAGAAAATTATTGAGTTACAAAGGGTGAGTGAGAACCGCTCGCTCAATTTCGACGATGAGATCGAGAAAATGCGGACCAAGAACCGCGAACTCACCAAAGAAATATTTTCGCGTCTGACATCCTGGCAGGTCACTCAGATCGCCAGACATCCCTTGAGACCATACACGCTGGACTACATCGATCGAATATGTACTGAGTTTCAGGAGCTGCATGGAGACCGAATGTTTGGAGATGACCCGGCAATTGTCGCCGGAATAGGTAAAATTGATGGGTACAGCGTGGTCCTGATCGGACATCAGAAAGGCCGTGATACCCGAGAACGAACCCGTCGAAATTTCGGTATGCCTAGGCCTGAAGGATATAGAAAAGCACAGAGAGTTATGAAGCTGGCCGACCGATTTAGCCTACCGGTTATTACCCTGATTGATACCGCTGGCGCTTATCCCGGTGTCGGCGCAGAAGAGCGGGGCCAAAGTGAAGCGATTGCGCGTTCTCTCGAACTCATGGCTTCCCTAAAAACGCCGATCATCTCCGTTGTTATCGGGGAGGGTGGTTCTGGGGGAGCGCTTGCTATAGGTGTTTGCGACCGCTTGCTAATGCTGGAATATGCGGTTTATTCGGTAATATCCCCTGAAGGCTGTGCGTCAATCTTGTGGAAGAGCGCAGACAAGGCCGCTGATGCGGCTGAAGCAATGAAAATGACTACTGCAGAACTTTCCAAACACGGGCTGGTGGATGAAGTGATCAAGGAACCGCTTGGTGGTGCACACCGAAATTATGATGGGGCCGCCGAGTCTGTTCGGTCGTGTATCGTGAGCGCTCTTGAGAATATGGTGAATATGGATAAACGTGAACTAGTTGAAGCGCGCTATCAACGTCTGATGCAGCTTGGCCGGTTCGAGGTTAAGAGCAACTGATCAACTCATTGTTCAACGCTCAGGCTCTCTCTCAGGTACTAAGGGAGATTCATGGGTTTACAATTGACCAGCGTTATGCGGTCGCTTTTAGCGGTGGTGCAGACTCTATGGCGTTGTTAAACGCATTGCAGTCAGCACTTAAAAAAGATCCACCGGAAGAATCTTCTAACAAATCCAAGGTGATTACTGCGCTGCACTTTAATCATCGGATAAATCCGAATTCAGACAGCTGGCAACGATTTTGTGAAAAGGTGTGTCATGCGCTCGATGTACCGATTCACTCGCACACCTGGACCGCACCTCGCGGGCATGAACTTAACGAGGCGGAAGCACGCCATGCCCGCTATAACTGGTTTAGCGAAGTCGTTGAACCAGACCAAGTGCTTCTGACCGCGCATCATGCGGGGTTTCGCGATAGGCTCTGTTCCGCAATAAAAAGCCCAGCAAGCTGGCTGGGGATGATATATTTTCCGCCTTCTGCGCGCCCAGATGGCTGCCATAAAGCGCGTTGAATTTCTGCACCGCATCGGGACGTGAACGCCGCACACGCAACGTAAGGTTAGGAATGGCGGCCCAGCGTTCAAGATGGTCTGCAAACCCATAAGGCAGCCCCCCCCGATTCAGCCAAACATCCACACTCGGAACTGACCAGATGCCCCATTGCCACCACGCCGCGTTCACCCATTCGGCTGGTGGGCGCAGAAAACACACCACATCCACCTGAGGATGCCCCAGATCGGCCAGCGCCCCGGCAAAGAGGTCAGGATGGTTGATCCACCCTTCGCAAGACAAGACGGGCACCCAACCGCCACGCTGGCCAGCGTGCAGCACATCCTGCATCGCCTTCAGAATCGGCCCGCTGTCCGTATGACGGCCAAAGTTGGGCCAGCACATATAGCCATAGACCGATGCCGCGCCACGCCGCTGCACCATGTTTCCATAGACCGGGTGATACCCATCGTTCTGCTGACGCAGCGCGATATAGCGCAACCTTCTGCCCGCAGAATCCCGCAGATCGGGGTGCCGGGTCAGGGCGCTCTGCAAGGCAGAGCTGCCACATTTCGGAGCGCCAATATGTAGGATCAGGCTGCGACCGCTCATCTGTCATCTCTCGCAAAATCAGTCTCTAATAAAGGCATTTTTGATCTAATATCTGCGATAAGAGCCGACGCATCAACGGCGCCGTCCAAAGGCCGCGCCAAAACCGCACCCGGCGCGCCATCCGCACAGGCCTGCCGCACCGCATCCGCCTGTGCGCCCAGATCGAAACAGAAGACCGGCATGCCGGTGGCCTGCGCCTCATGGGTGGTGAAGGAGATGTTTTCGGGCCAGATCGA
>CAMYNW010000002.1 GCA_947259885.1 uncultured Gammaproteobacteria bacterium | reverse complement strand
CAAAATATTGATCGGTCAGCAGGTGGGAGATATTAGTTGCTGTCATAAAGGATCCAGTGCAGTAGACATAGAAATTACCGCGATCAGCCAATACAGCGGCTAAATCGATAACCTATGGCTAGCTTCGTTATCCATCACAATGCTGTTCAGTCGCATTCGACTAAGGCCTTGTACAGGCGAAGCCACGGGTAAATTTGGCTTCAGACCAAGCGTTCTGCCGTTTTACAGAATGCAAACCTCGATGGTAATGTTTCCGTAACCATTTCGAGTTGTTCCCGCTCAAAGCAGGCGCTATACTTCTGCAAAATTTATGCAAAAAACGTTGAAACACTACCACTTTTACACTAATGCTTTACCGAATTGCACCATGATGGTGCAAATGGTGCTGCATTTCAACAAGAAATGTGATCATGAGAGTCGCAATAACGCTAATAAAGGCGAAAATCGCCGTTCTTTTCGCCATCTGTTTATTCACCACTAACATACATGCCGCCGAATTTGATAATGCGCAAACCTTCGATTATTCCCTAGATTCCCCTGGCCAAGAGCTAGGATGCATGGCAATGAATATCTACCATGAAGGACGTGGGGAATCCGCAAAAGGTCGGGCCGCGATTGCATCGGTGACTATGAATCGGGTGAGAAGCAGTCGCTATCCTAATACTGTGTGTGAAGTTGTCTGGCAGCGTAAACAGTTCAGCTGGACCGCCGTTGCTCCTCGCCACCACGTAATCAACGACCCAAAAGCCTGGAGCCAAGCGCTGGTTGTTGCGCAACTGTTCCTTAGCGGCGCTCAAATATCTCTGGTTGGCGACGCCACCCACTATCATTCGGTTAAGGTTCAGCCTAGTTGGCAGGATGACAGTAAACTGGTGGCATTAGTAGGAGCCCACATTTTCTACGCGCTCTAGATTACCCCATCCCCTAGGCAGTGTAGAAAAGGATGCGGCGGCGTCGACGCTGCCGCATTGGACGGGATGCTGTGGCCGATCAAGGTGTAAAATCTGCAGATTCGCTTGTTTCCTCCTGTCCCAAGTCATTAAGTGCCTAGAATCGCGGTCGCACAAACCTGTTCACACGATAATATTCCGGAGAACCTAAAGCTGGCTTCGGCGCTGATCGCGAAAGCGGCAGCGAAAGGAGCCTGTGCTGTATTTCTGCCTGAATGTTTCGCCTTCATGCAAACCAGCAGAAAGCAGTTGCGAAACTGCGCTGAGAGTCATGGTGACGGGTTGATACAAGAAACCATGTCAGAGGCTGCAAGGCAACACAAAGTAACGGTGTTTGCCGGCACATTGCCGATTCGCAGCACTGACTCAAAACGTGTATTCAATAGCTCTTTGGTCTACGATCCAGATGGAAGGGAGCTGGCCCGATATGACAAAATTCATTTGTTCGATGTCCACCTGGATAATGGTGAACAATATTTGGAATCAGCCTATACCATGCCTGGCAGCAAGATCGTCACACTGGACTGTTGCCTGGGCAAAGTAGGCCTCACAGTTTGTTATGACCTCAGATTTCCGGAGATTTACCGCCAACTAGTCAATCAGGAGGTGCAAATTTTCGTGGTTCCCTCGGCTTTTTCATCGCAGACCGGCCCCGCGCACTGGCATACTCTGCTGCGGGCTCGCGCAATAGAGAATTTCTGTTATGTCATCGCATCGGCTCAGGAGGGCACCCACTCAAGCGGCAGAAAAACTTACGGGCATTCGGTAGTGGTCGATCCGTGGGGAAAGGTGGTTGCTGAAAAACAGACTGGAGAAGGTCTTTTAATAACGGAAATCGACCTCAAGAAAGTTAAGCAGGCGCGCGAACAGATCCCCAGCCTTGAGCATCGAAGGCAGTTTTCTTAAAGCACCGCCTTAAATCTCCCAAATCACAAATCAACTTTAACTAAAGCGGAAGCTACATATGTCTGAACTGATTCAACTTGCACAGCAATCACTGTGGCATCCGACCGGTCTGGTAGAGCAGGATATCAGTCGCACTCTAGGCAAAATCATGACTCCCGGGGTTGATTACGCCGACCTTTATTTTCAGTACTCCCGCCATGAATCCTGGGCGCTTGATGAAGGCACGGTCAAATCAGGCAACTTCGGGATAGACCAGGGGGTAGGAGTGAGAGCTATTGCCGGGGAGAAAACTGGGTTTGCTTATTCGGATGAAATTACCGGCAGCGCATTGCTGGACGCTGCCACTGCAGCAAGGTCTATTGCAATGAGTTACAAGGATTCCAGTGCGATTGCAGTTCGAGACGGCGTGGATATTGTACCTTTGTATCAGCCACTTGACCCCCTAGACAGTATGCAAGACAAGGAAAAAGTCGAGCTGTTACGTCAGGTTGAGCAGATCGCCCGTAACCTGGATCCAAAGGTGAAGCAGGTGATGGTGAGCCTGGCAGCGGTCCAGGATACGATTATGGTTGCACGCTCCGACGGATTGCTGGCTGCGGATATTCGACCGCTGGTTCGAATGAACGTAAGCGTAATCGTGGAAAAAAACGGGCGACGGGAGCAGGGCTCGATGGGCGGAGGCGGAAGATTCGGCATGGAGTATTTCACCCAACAGGATCGTGCCGGGGAGTATGCCAGGGAGGCGGTGAGACAGGCGCTGGTGAATCTCGACGCACGCGACGCGCCTGCTGGCGAAATGACAGTGGTGCTCGGTCCCGGTTGGCCCGGAATACTGTTGCACGAAGCCATTGGTCATGGTCTGGAAGGCGATTTTAATCGCAAGGGCACTTCGACCTTTAGCGGACGCATTGGCGAAACCGTGGCCTCAAGTCAGTGCACGGTAGTAGATGATGGCACTATCCCAGATCGGCGAGGTTCACTCACCATAGATGACGAAGGCGAACCGAGTCAGAATACCGTGCTGATAGAGAATGGTGTACTCAAGGGATACATGCAGGACCAGATGAATGCTCGTCTCATGGGTATGCAGCCCACTGGAAATGGTCGTCGAGAGTCCTACGCCCATCTTCCGATGCCCCGAATGACCAATACATACATGCTGCCTGGAGATTATGATCCAAATGAAATCATTGCGTCGGTGGACAAAGGACTCTATGCGGTAAATTTTGGCGGTGGCCAGGTGGATATTACCTCTGGCAAATTCGTGTTTTCTGCTTCAGAGGCGTATTTAATCGAGAACGGTAAAGCCACACACCCGGTTAAGGGAGCGACTTTGATTGGCAATGGGCCCGAGGTATTAACCCGGGTGTCCATGGTGGGCAATGACCTGGCGCTCGACTCCGGGGTCGGGGTTTGCGGTAAAGACGGCCAGAGTGTGCCGGTCGGGGTGGGTCAACCGACTATGCGAATCGATGGATTAACCGTGGGCGGAGTATCGGTGGAATGAATAATCACACCTGGCACCCGGCTCCTATTGATTCTCAGGAATGTACGCTGTTGGAGATTGCCGAGTTAGCCCTTAGCAGAGCAGCAAACAAAGGTGCTACCGGGGCCGAAGTATCAATGGGTCACGGTCAGGGGATATCGGTGACCGTGCGTCGTGGACAAGTAGAGACCGTCGAACACAACCGGGATAAAAGTCTTGGTGTCACGGTGTTTTTCGAGCACCGAAGCGGCAGCGCGGATACTACGGACTACTCTGCAACCGCGGTAGGAAGTTGTGTCGACGCGGCCTGCAACATTGCCCGGTTTACGGAGCAAGATGAGTTCAACGGTTTAGCAGAACCGGATTTGCTGGCAACCGAATTTCCGGAATTGGACCTTTATCATCCATGGGACCTCGATATGGAGCAGGCGATTGAGCTGGCCCAACGTTGTGAACAAGCAGCTCTCGAACAGGATAAGCGAATTACCAATACTGAAGGTGGTTCGATCTCGAGCCATCATGGTTCTGATCTGTATGCCAATTCCAACGGCTTTCGCGGCCTGTCCAGAAACAGTCGCCATAGTACGAGTTGTTCGGTAATTGCAGGCGAAGGAGACGGTATGCAGCGAGATTTCTGGTTTGATTCCTGCCGAGACCGCAATGACTTGATGCTCCCGGAGGAAGTGGGCAAAGAGACCGCCAGGCGAACCTTGCGGCGACTGGGAGCGAGAAAAATTCGCACTGGAGATTATCCGGTTATCTATGAGGCACCCGTTGCAGGTAGCTTAATGTCTCATCTGGTATCTGCAATTAACGGATCTAGCCTTTATCGCCAGGCAAGTTTTTTGTTGGACAGCAAAGGTGAGCAGATATTCAGCAGACAAATACGAATTCATGAACAGCCGCTGCTGAAGAAGGCGTCCGGTAGTGCGAGTTTCGACAATGAAGGCGTCGCAACCAAACCCCGTGATATAGTCTCAAACGGGGTACTTAATGAATATGTACTGAACAGTTATTCGGCTAGAAAACTAGGATTACAGACCACTGGTAATGCCGGCGGCGTGCACAATCTGACAATAGATTCGACTATTAATGGTGGGCTCGAGGATCTACTATCTCAGATGGGCACCGGTCTCCTGGTGAGTGAATTGATTGGATTTGGTGTCAATACTGTCACCGGAGACTACTCAAGGGGAGCCTTTGGTTTCTGGGTAGAAAACGGAAAGATTGAATATCCCGTGCAGGAATTCACTATTGCTGGTAATCTGCGGGACATGTTTAGGTCGATCGAGGCGGTGGCTTCGGATGTGGATACCCGGCGCAGCACCCGAACGGGTTCGCTCCTGATCAGTAAACTGACTGTTGCTGGGGAATAACAGGACTTTGATTTTGACAATGTGGGGTAATCTCATCAATAAATCGTTTTGCGTATGCTTTGCGGTTGTATTGTTGTTGTCCTGGTCAGTCGCGGGTCACACCCAGGAGACTCAGGTGACTCAGGAAACCCAGCAGACCCAGGATAGCGAAGATACCGCAGCGCCTGATGGCAATGTGAGCCAAAATCAGATAATTGCGCTGATCGCAAATGAGGTCATACTGGCGCCGGGGATCGGCCTTAGAAATATTCGCCTTGGTGAGCCACTTGAGGAAGTCGAAAATCGATTAGGACCTCCAGCTAAGATTTTAAGAAAAGGGATTTTGCGCACCATCTATACGCTCATCTATCAGCTAGATAGTGGCACTGAGGTTGCTCTTGTGGGAAGAAGCCAAGTCGAGCGGATCGTTGTAAACGGAAACTCGGCGGCGCTTGTGCGCACTGCCCAGGGCGCTCGTTTTGGAATGAATCGATCTCTGATTCAACGCATCTATAAGTCCCCAACTAAAAGTAAGAAGGATCGCCTTGAGTATAGAAACCTCGGCGCGACTTTCTATTTTGCAGGAAGTGGCAATAGCGGCGTGACTAGAATAGACATATACCCTCGGCGAAATTGATCCGGCGGTAAATTTGCCACAGCCGCTAGTATTCGGCCGTGCTGTTAAACGCTCAATAGAAAAGGCTCCAGTTCCTTGAGCGCGCGCTTGTAGACGGATCGTTTGAATTCTACAATTTGGTGTACCGGTCTCCAGTAGTCCACCCACTTCCAGTGATCGAATTCCGGGTTCTCCGAAATATCCAATCTGACGTTTGACTCCTGCGCCATTAGCTTGAACAGAAACCACCGCTGTTTCTGGCCGCGAAAACTTCGCGCCCTGCGGTAGTAATGCGTTTTAGGCGCATACGGCACGTCATAGCGTAGCCACTTGTCAGTGCTTCCCAGCAACTTTACATCAGACGATTCCAGCCCGATTTCCTCGTACAATTCGCGAAACGCCGCGTCTAGAGCCGATTCCTGAGGTTCGATACCACCCTGCGGAAACTGCCAGCCATCATGTCGGACGCGTCGCGCCCAAAGAACTTGACTGCTGTCGTTGCAGACGATTATCCCGACATTTTTTCTGTAGCCGTCACGGTCAAGGTCGTATTTATCGTCTTGTCTTGCCATCGACCGTATCCTATGGCGACAGCGAAAATATTACAAGCTCACTGCCCTAAAGCCGCTGACACTTTGCTTGTGGAAGCTGTCAATGGGTTTTTTTGCTGGCGGGGATTGCGCCCTGACCACGTGCTTCACAATGCTGGCGGGCAAATGCTAGGAATTCCTCCATTGCTCTCAGCCTAAACTTCTGGCGTTGATAAACAATGGAGAAAGTTCGCTTAATTGGAGGACTAAGAGGCACTGCAGCTAGAGACTTAAGCGCCAGTTCTTTCTCCAAGGTCGCGGCTGATAATATCGAAACACCGAGGCCGGCGGTCACCGCGCTCTTGATAGATTCCGGACTGCCAAACTCCATTATAATATTGATGTTATCCGGTTCTATCCTCCGCTTGGTCAAGTAGTTCTCCACCACTTCACGGGTGCCAGAGCCTTCTTCGCGGCTGATAAACGGGTAATCAAGAACATCAGGAATGGTGAGTTTCTTATGCGTTGCAAGTGCGTGATCAACAGGGCAAACCAGCACCAGTTCATCATTCCAGATTATTTCCTTGACCAAGTTCTTATTATTTACGGGTCCCTCAACGATACCAATATCAATCTCATTATTTTCCACCATGTGGATAATGCCGTTTGTATTGGCAATGTGCAGACGTATTTTCACATCCGGGAAATTTTTCTGATAAGAGCCTACGACTCCTGGAATAAAGTACTCGCCAATGGTTGTGCTTGCACCGATTAACAATGGCCCCTGGATGTCTCCGGTAAGCGTCCTGACTTCGTTATCCATTTCCTTATACATACCTATAATCCGATCGGCATACTGCTTTACCAGTTCGCCGGCCTCGGTCAGGGTGATTCGATTGTGGGTGCGATCAAATAGACGCGTATTGAAATACTCTTCCAGCTGTCGAATTTGAAAAGTCACCGCCGGCTGGGTCATATGCAGCGATTCCGCGGCCTTGGTAAAACTCAGTAACCTGGCCACGGTAGCAAATACCTGCAGTCTTCTGTCCGCCATGTTTGTCGCTTAAGTCGTGGCGACTCAGCCCATCATGCCGGAAAGACGTAATTTCATATCGGTACGACTGGTGGCGAAATCGAGCGCAGTTTCCTTGTCGATACGGCCATCCTTTACCAGCTGGGTTAAATGGGAGTCGAAACTCAGCACGCCTTTCGTGACCTGCTCACCCTGGAGCAGGTTACCAATCTCGTGTATTTTGGCGGCGTCCAGCATGAGCTCTCGGATGCGGGCGGAGATGATCATGTACTCGCAGGCCAAGACGCGCCCATTACCCCCTTTTGCAGGAACCAGTCGTTGTGCGACACATGCTTTCAAGTTCTGAGACATTTTTACGCGCACGGTATGCTGCTTTTCCGAGGGGAAAGTTGCGACAATTCTCGTGATCGTGTCTGGTGCTGTGGGCGCGTGTGTTGTGGCGAAAACAAGGTGGCCGGTTTCAGCGGCGATCAGGGCATTTTCAATGGTTTCAGGGTCGCGTAAGTCAGAAATCAGGATGACATCCGGATCCTGTCGCATTGCGCCAACGATTGCACTGCTGAAACTGATCGCGTCGATCCCTATATCGCGCTGTGAAACCATAGATTTACGGTTATTGAACATAAACTCGATGGGATCCTCGATGGTAAGAATATGCTTCTGATATTTCTTGTTGATCGCATCGATTATTGCGGCAAGTGTTGTCGATTTTCCATTACTGGTTGCGCCTGACACCAGAATTAATCCGCGTGGGATATCGGCTAGTTTGTGCACCATGGGTGGAAGCCCAAGATCGGAAATATCTGGCACCTCAGTGCCAATGATCCGATTGGCCATGGCTAATTTACCGCGCTCTTTAAAGACATTAATACGGAGCACGCCTAGGTCTTCATACTCTACCGCGGTGTCAACCTGATGCCTTCTCGCCAGATCCTCTTTCTGGTCGTCCCGAAGCAAGTTTTCTACCGTTTCAATCATCTGTTCACGTGAAATCACCTGCTCTGTAGTTAACGGAAACAGCCGGCCATCTATGCGCAGCACAGGTTTTTGGTCAGAATGCAGGTGTATATCTGATGCATTCAGCTTCTTTGCTAGTTCAAAAGTTTCACGAATTGGATTCTTCATTAGCTTTATTGGGTCGTAGTTTTATGGATATTCAATGCTTTACCGGGGAAAATGACGGTGAGATACTGACACTGAAATCAATGTTTTTGCCGAAGTGTACCCTATCGTCAATCGGCTTGTCAGTAATACTATTTGAGCCCTATTGGTGCCTTAGACGGTTGATTTTTTAACCTCAGATAGCATTTAATCAGCAAGTGGAAGTGACATAGTGGATAAACTTTTGGGTTTACTCGATGTCTGACTTGAAGTGTTAACAAATTTGAGGAAATCAATTAATGGCAAGACTTGACCAAGCTGTTGTCCGCACGGGCGGTCGCACTATTGAGATGAATACGGTGTTGAAGAACACCTATATGCTGTTGGCATTGACTTTATTGTTCAGTGGCGCGGTCGCGGGGCTTTCTATGGTAATGAATATGCCCTATCTCGGGATCATTCCAACTCTGATCGGCTACTTCGCACTGTTGTTTCTAACCCATAAGTTCCGCAACTCTGTTTGGGGGCTGGTATTGGTTTTCTTGTTCACAGGTTTTATGGGGATGACCTTAGGACCGATTCTGAGCCTGTATATCAATAACCTGGCGAATGGCGCCCAAACCGTGATGCTTGCGCTTGGTGGCACAGGGGTAATATTTGTCGGTTTATCTGCTTACGCCCTGGTAACGAGAAAGAACTTCGGCTTTCTCGGCGGCATGCTTTTTGTGGGCATTCTGGTGGCATTTGTCGCCGGTCTGGCGGCGCTCTTATTTAATATCCCCGCTCTGTCGCTGGCGGTGTCTGCTATGTTTGTGCTGCTGATGTCAGGTTTAATTTTGTGGCAGACCAGTGCAATTATTCATGGCGGGGAAACCAATTACATCATGGCGACAGTTACTTTATATATCACTATATACAATCTGTTCACCAGTCTGCTGCATCTTCTAGGAATTTTTGGCGACGAATAACTCCCCGCAATTCTAAATCCAAAAGCCCCGCCGAATTCGGCGGGGCTTTTTTTTGCGCATTATAATAGTGCTGAAGGACTAACCGAAGGCAAGAGTTATCTGCATGTTAAGTTTCACCATCCGCTTCTAGAACTATTTGTCGTCGGCCTGGTGACTGCTTACACTATTACTCTTTCAGATATGCCAGCATGTTCACCATGCCAGTTTCAACGAAATGAACTTTGTTTCTTGACTGCGACGGCCTGGCATAAAGCAATGTGTCAAATGAGCTCTTCTGAACCAGTTCGATGGGATGATGAAGGGTCAATGCCTGGTGGGTGCGCTTTTTGCTGGTGTGAATAATAGCGTACTTCGCTGAGGAACCGGATGGGATCGTTAGTATGATTCTGACCAGTCGTGGCCCAAGTATGGGGCGCAGCAGATCTAGTGGTTCATTGTCGTGGATGGCTATAGTTTCAAGGCTGTCGTCGAGCAATGTGACCATCGGGAAAATGGCTTCAGGATAAAGATCAATTCGAGGAATGTTGACCACGCTATCAAGCTGCAACACGTATTCACCTTCAATCTGCGGTAACTTGATGGCTTTGGCAAAACTTTTACCGCTACTAAGCTCAAGAACCGGATCGTTTTCGTCGATTATAAAGGTGACATATTCGTTGACTGGCAGAGGGTAAACATCAAGTCCAAGCACATCGTCACAACATAGTTGCTGGTCCAGTGTTCGGACAGGTTTTTTCGGTTCATCGAGTATCGAGTGGTCGAAATGAATGCAGCCAGAAAGCACCGCAGTCACGGTAGAAGCCATCAAGATCCGAAGCGGATTATATTTTTCCATTGTTAAAGTCTATCTTTTTCCCAGTGGATAGCAAGGGTGGCTGAGCGTGTACAGTTACGCTAATTAGTGTCATCAGTTAGAATACCGCTTTTTGTGGAAGGAGGGAAACACGTGAAAGCCATGATCTTGGCGGCTGGAAAGGGTACAAGAGTAAGGCCTCTTACCTACGAGCTGCCCAAGCCGATGATCCCGGTAATCGGCAAACCGGTGATGGAATACCTGATAGAACAGCTTGCTGCAAATGGATTCGAGGATATCATGGTCAACGTCAGCCACCTGCCTGAAGTCATCGAAACATATTTTGGCGATGGTCGGCGTTGGGGGGTAAATATTGGTTACTCATTTGAAGGCCATATCGAAAGCGGTGAATTGATTGGTGAACCCTTGGGGTCGGCTGGTGGCATCAAGAGAATCCAGGAGTTTGGCGGTTTTTTTGACGATACTTTCCTGGTGGTATGCGGCGACGCAATTATCGATCTGAACCTAAGTACGGCGCTTCGTAAGCACTGGCAGAGCGGCGCCCGCGCCAGTATCGTCGTTAAGAGCGTGCCTAAGGAAATGGTGTCGAACTATGGAGTGGTGGTATGTGACGATGATGGGTCAGTGGTCTCGTTTCAGGAAAAGCCATCTATTCAGGAAGCCAAGTCTACTTTAGTCAACACCGGCATCTATCTGTTTGAGCCAGAAATTATAGATCTGATACCGCCGGGTGTGGAATACGATATTGGTGGCCAGTTACTACCGGGTCTGATTAAAAGCAAAATTCCTTTTAATGCGATCGAGCTACCGTTCCATTGGGTGGATATTGGCAGAATGAACGACTACTGGGAGGCCAACCAACAGCTGATGCGGGGCACTTTACGCGGGATTGAGATGCCCGGAAAGGAAGTATTACCGCAAGTCTGGACAGGTCTAAATGTTAATGTGGATTGGGATGATGTTTTGATTGAGGGACCGGTTTATATTGGATCAAGTTCTCGCATTGAAGCGGGTTGTGAAATCCAGGGCCCGACCTGGATCTCCCATGGTTGCCATTTACAAGGTGGAGCCAAGGTGCATCGCAGCATGTTGTTCGAGCATACTCTGATGCGCAGCCACGGTGCGGTGTCCGAGGCGGTGGTATTCGGTCGCTACTGTGTGGATAGAGAGGGTAATCCGGTCAAGGGGCATGAATCAGGGCTCGACTGGGTGGGCGACGCCCGTGATCGCAAATTAAAGCAGGTACTTAGTTCCTGATCAATTCAAGACGCTTAAGTTGAATCTGTTGTGTTAACGAACTTAGGCTGAGTGGCGCTTAGACAATAAAACGATCCTGAAGCCCGTCTTCCGAAGAATATTCAATAAAACCGGCGTCCGACATGGACTTGATTCAAAGGAATCTGGCGCTATTTTCTAATCTGAGCTGTTTTACTAATAGGTAGGACTCAGCCGCGACATAATCGCCACCGTTGGCTATAATCCGCGCTCGATAAATATCCGGCTACGGCCGTAATCAGGATAATTAAACTATCCCATTGCAATATGCCCTTATATGAATACGAATGTGGCGCCTGCGGTCATCGTCTAGAGGCGTTGCAGAAAATTTCCGATGATCCGCTGGTTTACTGCCCGGAGTGCAATGAAGCCAGACTCAAGAAACTGATTTCTGCCGCAGCCTTTCGATTGAAGGGTACGGGTTGGTATGAAACTGATTTTAAAAACAAAGAGTCTGCTAAAAAAGAAGACAAAAAAGGCGGCAAAGCCTCTACTGGCCCTGATGCTGAATCGAAATCTGAATCGAAAACTGAATCGACAGCCGAATCAAAATCGGATTCAGGAGATTCAACCAAATCCGATAGTAAAGAAGCGTCTTCCGTAAAAACCAAGAACAATGACAGTGGCAGCACCGGCCAAAGCGCCGGCGCCTGAACGCGTCAATTCGTTAAGATTAATACATCTAACATGCGATCCCATCTCTGCGGCGAGGTTAGCACTGCCGATATCGGCAACATCGTTACGCTAAATGGCTGGGTGTTGAACAGGCGCGATCATGGCGGGGTAATTTTTATCGATTTGCGTGACCGATCTGGCCGCGTGCAGGTGGTTGCTGATCCAGATATGCCCGAGCCTTTTGCTATTGCCGACAGCGCTCGAAATGAGTATGTCCTTGCCGTGACTGGTAAGGTACGAAATCGACCCGAGGGTACCGTCAATGAAGACTTGGTGACAGGTGCTGTGGAGGTGGTCGCGGACCAGATTGAGGTGTTGAACCGGGCTGAACCACTGCCGTTTCAAATGGATGATGACGATATTGGCGAACAGACACGACTTAACTATCGATTTCTTGATCTGCGTCGCCCTTCAATGCAGGACACCTTGCGCCGGCGCCACCTTGTGGTGAGCGAATTACGACGATTCTTGAATGATCGAGAATTCGTAGAAATTGAGACGCCGATACTGACCCGTTCCACCCCGGAAGGTGCCCGGGACTACCTTGTACCAAGCCGCACCCATCCTGGGGAATTTTTTGCTTTACCCCAGTCACCTCAGCTGTTCAAACAGCTTCTAATGGTGGCGGGATTCGAACGCTATTATCAGGTTGCGCGATGCTTCCGCGATGAAGATCTGAGAGCCGATCGTCAGCCAGAGTTCACCCAGCTCGATGTCGAAGTCTCGTTCATGGATGAAAACGAAGTGATAGGTCTGATGGAGGAGATGATTAGAGAGCTGTTTATTCGGGTGCTCGATGTGACACTGCCTGACCCGATTCCAAGAATGAGCTATCGGGAAGCAGTGTTGAGATATGGAATAGATCGACCTGATTTGCGTATTGACATGGAATTAACGGAGCTTACCGACTTAATGCAGAAGGTTGAGTTCAAAGTTTTTTCTGGGCCGGCAACAGACCCGAAAGGCAGGGTAGCAGCACTTCGAGTGCCAGGCGGCAACAGTTTGTCCAGGGCCCAGATAGATCAGTACACTGAGTATGTTGCGCAATACGGTGCCAAGGGCCTGGCGTACATTAAAGTCAATGACGTCACAGCCGGTCGTAGCGGTCTCCAGTCACCGATACTAAAGTTTCTGCCAGACGATGTTTTGGGAAAATTGATTGAGCGCACTGCAGCGGCGAGCGGTGACGTGGTTTTCTTCGGTGCAGATCAGGCAGGCGTGGTTAATGATGCACTCGGCGCACTACGACTCAAAATTGGTCACGATCTAGAAATGGTAACAGATGGTTGGAAACCATTATGGGTAGTGGATTTTCCACTCCTCGAATGGAGTCAGGATGACAGTCGCTGGCAATCACTGCATCATCCATTCACGGCACCACGGGATTCGGATGAAGCATTGCTCGATTCTGATCCCGGCAAAGTGCTGTCGCGTGCTTATGATCTGGTGCTGAACGGAACCGAAATTGGCGGCGGTTCCATACGTATACATCGATCTGATCTGCAGCAAAAAGTTTTAAATGTTCTCGGCATCGATAATGAGGAGGCGAAGGCCAAGTTTGGCTTTCTGCTGGACGGACTCAAATACGGCGCGCCGCCCCATGGTGGAATTGCGTTTGGTGTTGATCGCCTGGTGGCAATGATGAGCGGCGTTGAGTCGATTCGCGACGTAATTGCGTTCCCTAAGACCCAGAAAGCCACCTGCCTATTGACTCAGGCACCCAGTGAGGTTGATCAGCGCCAGCTTCGAGAGCTAGGCATTCAGTTACGCAAACCAAGAGTGGAATAAGTCCGGCGTCGATGTATTCTCTATAGTATGAAGTTGGTTCAGGCGTGGTCCGGAACCGCCCATAATGTTAATATTTCGTTGTATGAATAGTCCTAGATTAGGGCTGTTTAATCTCATTCGACCGAACCTGAGAAACCCCTGACGGAGAAAATATGGCAGGTCACAGCAAATGGGCCAACATCAAGTTTCGTAAAGCCGCGCAGGACGCAAAACGCGGCAAGGTTTTCACCAAATTAATCAAAGAAATTACAGTGTCCGCCCGTATTGGTGGCAGCGACGCTGATGCAAACCCAAGGCTTAGGGCGGCGATTGATAAAGCTCTTAGTTCCAATATGACTCGAGATACTATTGAGCGGGCGGTCAAACGGGGAGCTGGTGAGTTGGAAGGGGCAGACATTGAAGAAATTCGCTATGAAGGATATGGGCCCGGGGGGGTTGCTGTGCTAGTGGAAACCGCAACCGATAATCGTAATCGCACTGTAAGCGAGGTTCGACACGCATTCAGTAAACATGGCGGCAATCTAGGAACCGATGGTTCTGTTGCTTATTTGTTCAGTAAGATCGGGTCTATAGTTTTTTCTGGAGATCAGGACGAGGAGAAAATTATGGAAATCGCTCTGGATGCCGGCGCTGATGATATCGAAAGTGACGAAGGTGTTATCGAAGTGGTGACACCACCAGAATCATTCCACCAGGTGGAGCGAGCATTCAAAGAAGCCGGGATTGAACCTGACATGGCCGAATTAATTCAACGACCGTCGACCGAGACCGAATTGATCGGCGATAACGTTGAAAAAATTATCAAGTTGGTCGATGCCCTGGAAGATCTAGACGATGTTCAGGACGTGTTTACCAACGCTAGCTTCGCCGAGTCGGCTTAATGCGTGTCCTGGGAGTCGATCCGGGTTCCCGCATCACTGGGCTAGCTATCGTTGAGTCCAGTCGTGATGGTCTGCGCTCCCTGTTTTACCATAGCGTCCGGCTTAAGGATGCTTCGCTAGCGCTTCGTCTAGGAACTATTTATCAAAGTGTTGAACAAGTTATTCGAGAATATAATCCAGACATTGTGGCGGTAGAACAAGTGTTTATTTCAAAAAACGCTAAGTCGGCCCTTGTATTGGGACATGCCCGTGGCGGTGCAATATGCTCGGCGGTGAACAGCGGCTGTGAGGTGGCGGAATATAGCGCAAAACAAATTAAACAGGCTGTGGTCGGTAGTGGGGGCGCTAGCAAAGATCAGGTCCAACACATGGTGAGAGTGTTGCTAGGGTTGCGCACACAACCTGGAGCAGATGCGGCGGATGCACTAGCATGTGCGATCTGTCATATTCATACGGCGCAGGTAGAATCGCGTCTGCAGAATGCGGCAAGTATTCAATGATCGGGTTTTTGAAAGGTAGCCTGGTAAGCAAACTGCCTCCTTTCCTGGTGCTGAATGTACAGGGGGTTGGTTATGAGCTGGAAGCCCCAATGGCTACCTTTTACGACTTGCCTGAAGAAAATACAGAGGTGCTGCTTTTTACCCATTTAGTGGTGCGAGAGGACGCGCATTTATTGTATGGATTTTCCGATCGTGCGCAGCGAGAACTATTTCGCAGCCTGCTAAAAGTAAACGGCGTGGGTCCCAGAGTGGGATTGGCTATCCTTTCCACGCTCAGCACCTCGCAATTCGTGCAATGTGTAAATCAGCAGGACACAATAACTCTGACATCGGTGCCAGGAATCGGCAAGAAGACCGCAGAACGAATGCTACTTGATCTGCGGGACCGTATAAGCGCTCTTGATAATTTCAGTATCGGCAACGATGATGTGGTGGGAGGCGTTGAGCTACAGCAGAATCCGGTCGAAGATGCAATGGGCGCGCTGGTAGCATTGGGGTATAGGTCTGCGGATGCCAATCGTGCAATTCGTGCGGTGGAAGAAGACAGCCCAGGGCGTGATGACTTGATTCGGAATGCTCTGCAGTTCTTGAGTAAAAGATAAACTGGACGCTAATTTAGATGAGTCAATTTAATCCACTATTATCTCCTGAGGGGTTCGAAGACTCTCCTCAGGAGCAGATGATAGATCGCAGTCTAAGGCCATCCCGGCTAGAAGAATTTATCGGGCAGCCCAACACTAAAGACCAGCTTGAAATCTTTATACACGCGGCTCTTAAGCGCAGTGAGGCGCTTGACCATGTGCTGGTGTTTGGTCCTCCAGGTCTTGGAAAAACAACGCTGGCCAACATTATTGCTACTGAGATGGAGGCCAGATTGCGTCACACTTCCGGTCCGGTGCTGGAGAAGGCCGGTGACCTTGCAGCAATACTTACTAATTTGGAAACTAATGACGTATTGTTCATCGATGAAATCCATCGTTTGAATCCGGCTATAGAGGAAATTCTTTACCCGGCTATGGAAGATTACCAACTGGATATCATGATTGGTGAGGGCCCTGCGGCGCGCTCGATCAAGCTCAATCTACCCCCATTTACGCTGGTCGGAGCGACTACACGAGCCGGCTTACTGACTTCGCCGCTGCGCGACAGGTTTGGCATTGTCCAGCGGTTACACTTTTATTCTATTGAAGAATTAACCCTTATCGTCGAACGTTCGGCTCGACTGCTGAAGCTCGAATATGATGCGGAAGGTGTGCGCGCAATCGCAGTGCGATCACGAGGCACGCCGCGAATCGCTAATCGACTGCTGCGACGCGTGAGAGACTATGCTGAAGTCAAAGCCGACGGATTTGTTAATCAACAGATCGCTGACGCTGCACTAGATATGCTCGAGGTTGATCTATATGGACTTGATTCACTTGATCGCAGTATGTTGCTTGCGATTATGAATAAGTTTGATGGCGGACCAGTCGGAATAGATAGTATTTCAGCAGCAATAGGTGAAGAAAGAGGTACTATCGAAGATGTAGTCGAGCCGTACCTGATCCAACAAGGTTTTTTGATGCGCACACCGCGTGGCAGAGTGGCGACTAAAAGCGCATGGCGTCATCTCGGTGTAGAGATGCCACAGGATGTCGCCAATCGGCAACAGGAATTATTACCGCGCGACGAAGGAGACTGATTCCGAGTGCTTATTCAGCTTGGGTTCATGGTATCCGGATACATTGGGCCACCATATAGATTCTTACCCGCTTGGTCGCTCAGGTCAGTCAGGATATGCACTCAGGAACTGAGATGACTAAGACTCGTTACTCACTTCCAGTGCGAATAAACTATGAAGATACCGATGCTGGGGGAGTAGTGTATTACGCGAATTATCTCGCTTACATGGAACGTGCCAGAAATGCCTGTTTACGCGAAATGGGATTTCCGCTGTCCGAGTTGCAGCGCAATCAAAAGTTGATTTTTGTCGTGGCCGAAGCCAGTCTGAAATATCTTATACCCGCGCGACTTGATGATCTCATCGAAGTTACTCTGGAAGTTTTAGGTATTAAAGGAGCCTCCGTAAGCCTGACTCAGCAGGCCATCCGAGATAATGAAGTGCTTGTGGATTCGACCATCAAACTGGTAACACTCAATAGCGACACTTTTTCGCCCTGCAGAATACCAGAGAAATTGCGCCAATCATTGGAGCAACACCGTATAGAATACGGCGGTCTTTAATGGGCGAGTGCAGAATTACTTTTTACACCCGCTTCAGAAATAACAATCTAACCCCCATCATATGCCCATGAATATTCCTGCAACCGCAGACAACAGCCTGTCGGTACTTGGCTTGATTGCCGATGCCAGTTGGTTGGTTCAGGCGGTGATGCTCATTCTTTTTCTCGCATCGGTCACATCATGGTTCATGATTGATCGAAAGCGATCATCATTTAAGCGTTCCGCTAATATTGCCGATGACTTTGAAGAAGAGTTCTGGTCCGGAGGGGAAATGACCAGGATCTATCAGAAATGGAGTGCAGAAGGAATTTCCGAAGGAATCGCAAATATATTCATCGCCGGCTACCGTGAATATAATCGTTTGGCGCAAAAATCCAATGTAGGTCGATCTGACATGGTGGATGGGGTGCACCGGTCAATGCGCGTGGCCCTCAGTCGAGAGGTTGATCATCTTGAAACCAATCTTTCGTTTCTCGCCACGGTAGGATCTATCAGCCCTTATGTGGGATTGTTTGGAACCGTCTGGGGAATTATGAATTCATTTATTCAGCTCGGCGCGCAGCAACAGGTCACTATAGCGACTGTAGCGCCCGGCATTGCAGAAGCCCTGATTGCCACCGCTATGGGGCTATTTGCCGCAATTCCTGCGGTAATTGCATATAACCGCTTTGCCCACCAGGCAGAAAAGTTAACAACACGCTACGAGGTGTTCATGGAAGAGTTCGTAAGTATTGTGAGTCGGCAAGACATCGTGAAGAGGGTCTAATGAGTCAGACGCGCTATGGTCGAAAAAAGCGCCTGATGGGCGAAATCAACGTGGTGCCATATATTGATGTCATGCTTGTGCTATTGGTAATTTTCATGGTCACGGCGCCATTGTTGAGTTCGGGTGTAAAAGTGGATCTTCCACAGGCAGAAGCGGAAATCATTCCTGATCAAGATGAAGAACCTTTTGTCGTTACCGTAGATGCTGAAGGCAATCTTTATCTTAATGACAATGAAGATGCAGTGGTTGGAGCAGAGGAAGTGCAGCGCGCCGCAGCAGTGGTCCTGCAACGCAATCCAAAACTTCCGTTCCTTGTTAGAGGGGATCGTTCGGCAGACTACGGGCTGGTAGTGGAGGCTATGGTGCTTCTGCAGCGAGCGGGTGTGGAATCAGTCGGGCTTATAACGGAGACACCTGGAACCTGATGAGGGACAAACTGAGGCGTCTGTTCTATTGGATAAGGGCTGCGCTTTTTACTCTTGTGATACACGGCGGGATTATAATCCTGCTGGTATTCGGCCTGTTCACCAATACACAAAAGGTTGTTCCTGCCGGCAAGCCAATACAGGCAATCACTATCAGTCAGGCTGAGCTTGATAAACAAAAACAGGAGAAAGTAAAGAACCTTGAGGAGCTTGAGAGGAAACGTGAAGAGCAAGAGGCTGAGGAGAAGAAACAATTAGAAATTGAAAAACAAAAAAAAGAAGAGGCTAAGGAAAAACGAATACAGGAGGAACAACAGAAGCTCGAGCAAGAGAAGAAGCGCAAGGAAGAAGAAAGACAAGCGTTGCAAGAGAAAAAGCGTAAAGATGAAATCAAGGATAATTGTGTGAAATTAGTGCAGCAAGAAGAAGAGTCCGGAGAAATCAATCACGAGCTGGATGAGCTCTGTGAGCAGCAACGCGAATCTCTAAAAAAGAAGCGCGAGGATGAGAAGAAACGTAAAGAGGAAGATAAGCGTAAGAAAGAAGAGCTTGATAAAGAGCGTAAGGCTGAGGAGAAACAAAAGAAAGCAGAAGAGGAAAAGAAGCGTAAAGAGGAAGAGGAACGTAAAAAGCAGGAAGCTGAGAAAAAACGTAAAGCCGAAGAGCGTCGTAAGGCTGAGGAAAAACTCAGAGCAGAACAAGCCCTTAAGGCACAATTAGAGACAGAACGGCGGCAAAAGTTGGCGGCACAAACTGAAACAGAAGCTGCTGACGCTTTGCAAGCTGCCGCAGGCAGAATTAAAGCCGCAGTTGAAAATAACTGGCGGCGACCAGGAACCAGTCGCGTGGGGCTGAAAGCGGTGATTCAACTTAAAGTGTCGAGAACTGGAGAAGTACTCCAGGTGAGAGTAATTAAGAGTAGCGGCGATCCTTTCTTTGACCAGTCAGCTGAGCTGGCTGTTGAGAAAGCTTCGCCTTTGCCAATACCAACTGATCCGAAGTATTATGAATACATTAACGAATTCAATATCGAGTTTAATCCGGATGAATAAGCGAATGAATGGTCGAGAAGTGACCTGCGGTAGAGCGTTTCTATTACTTTTGCTGTTGTTGGGGATGGTTAACCAAGCAGGAGCAGTGTTGACAATAGAAGTTAATAAAGGGATAGATGCTGGGATTCCCATTGCTGTAGTGCCGTTCAGCCTGGAAGGACTTGCAGATGTGTCACACCCGCCTGCCGACGTTATCGAGTCTGATTTAGGGCTTAGCGGTAAGTTCGACACCATTCCGCGTGAAACGTTTTTAAGTCAGCCCAGTGAGTTACGCTCGGTGCAATACAAAGATTGGAGGTTGATTAAAGCGGAAGCGTTAGTCGTGGGAAAAATAATCAATATTGGTAATGGCCAGCTTGAGGTTCGCTTTCGGTTGATCGATGTATTCAGGGAGCGACAGTTGGCCGGTCAGAAATTTATCATCCCCGAAAACCGGTTACGCAAAGTTTCTCATCAGATCTCAGACATAATATACCAACAGCTGACCGGGACTCGTGGTGCATTCGACACAAAGATTGCCTATGTTACTGTCGAAGGCCAGGAGCCTGACAGGAGGTTCCTATTGCAGATTGCTGATTCAGATGGCTATGGTCCCAAAACCGTGCTGCAGTCTTCGGAACCAATACTTTCGCCAGCGTGGTCACCCGATGGCAACTGGATGGCATATGTTTCTTTTGAACAGAAGCGTTCTAACATTTATCTACAGAATGTTTGGAGTGGTGAGCGAAAGCTAATTTCTGAGTACCAGGGCATCAACAGTGCCCCCGCGTGGTCTCCAGATGGTCGATCTCTGGCAATTACTCTATCTAAGGACGGAAATCCTGAAATTTACGTATATAACGTCGATAATGAGAGTTTACGCAGAATGACTCGTCACACGGCAATAGACACCGAGCCTGACTGGTCCCCAGATGGAAGGTGGTTAGTGTTTACTTCCGGGCGATCCGGGGCGGCACAAGTATATAAAATGCCATCAGCTGGCGGTACCGCCAAACGGATTTCCTTTAACGGGCAGTACAATGCCGGGCCTTCCTTTTCCCCGGACGGAAAAAGCATTGTCATGATCACGAATCAGGGCAACGGCTTTAGAGTTGGGCTATACTCGGATAACGATCAGACCGTTAGAGAATTGACTCAAACTATCCAGGACGAATCGCCCACTTTTGCACCAAACGGCGAGATGATCATATATGCGACCCAGAAGGGTGGTCGTAATGTTTTAGCTGCAGTTTCCATAGATGGCAACGTGCAGCAGACGCTCCGATTCCAACAGGGTTCAGTCCGTGAGCCAGCGTGGTCCCCATTTAACCGTAAACTGTAGAGGCTATTATGCGAAAAACACTTTCATATGTTGTAATTATTGGTTTCAGTATTGCAATCGCCGGATGTGGCGGTCGCAAGGCTGTTGAGGGAGATGTGCAGGTAGAGGCAGTTGATGGTACGGCGGGTGCCAGCTCCGCTGGTCTGGACGGTAGTGGCGGAACCGTTACAAGTGGTTTGGAGGGCGTTGATAGCGCCGCAGGAGCGGATGGTGATTTGCTAGGAAAGCGAGTAGTTTACTTTGAATACGATAGCAGCCTGCTAACGCTAGAAGCGGAAGCTATAGTTCAGGCACATGCCCAATATCTTGCATCGGCGCCAGGTACCCAGATTATTCTTGAAGGTCATGCGGATGAAAGGGGTACGCGAGAGTACAACCTCGCACTAGGCGAAGACCGCGCTAGATCTGTTGCAAACTTAATGGAGGCAATGGGTGTTAGCAGCAGCCGAGTGCAGATTGTGTCCTACGGGGAAGAACGTCCGGTGGCGCTTGGTTATGATGAGGCTGCTTTTGCCTTAAATCGTCGCGTCGAGATTCTTTATCAGTAAGAGACCACCTCAAGCTGCAGCTTGACAGTAACAGCGGGCGTTGTGTGAAGCCCGCTGTGACCACAAAGTTTGTAGTGCTCTAGGGAACTAGAAACAATCAAGATGAAATTCAAACAGAACGGTCGGAAAGCCAATAAATACAGTGGTTTGAGCCATAGCATTGTTAGCGCAGCACTAATCTCAAGCGCTTTGGCGCTCGTAGGTTGTGCCTCCAGTCAGCCAGGACCTGAAGTCACAGAAGCTGCACAGGCGTCCCAGGATCCATCTTCACAAAACTTCGAGATGATTCGTGCGCTTTCGCAAGTGAATGACTTAAAAGAAGAACTTAAACTACTGCGTAATGCAGTGGAAGAGATGCAGTTCCAGCAGGGAAATACGGACCGTCGTCAGCAAGATTTATTTCAGGATATTGATCGCAGATTACTGGCCTTGGAGATTAGTGGCAGGCAGCGGCAGGCTCAAGTACAGGATCAGACCACCTTATCGGCGTCTGGGCAGGTGCTGGCAGAAGGTCAGACCGGGTCAGGCCAGACCGGGTCACGCCAGACCGGGTCACGCCAGACCGGGTCACGCCAGACCGGATCGCAGCAGGATTCAGACTTGCTTGTTGACACTCAACAGTCGGATACCTCCAGCGCAGTCGAAAGCGATCAGCCACCGCAGGTTGATAGTGTTACCGTCAGTAGCGCTGTTCAGAATAATACTGCCCCAAATCTCGCAGGTACGGGGTCATCCAGTGTATCTATGACTGAACAGCAGGCTTACGATGCAGCCTTCGAATTGCTAAAGCAAAGCCGGTACGAGGATGCGATAGAGCAGTTTCAGGCAATGGTAAATACCTGGCCACAAAGCCAGCTGGCTGATGACGCCTTGTATTGGATGTCGGAAGCAAATTATGTCAACAGAGAGTTCGAAGCTGCACTAAACGGATTTCGTGCTGTAGTGGAACGTTATCCAGACAGTTCGCGTCTTCCAGAAGCAATGCTGAAAGTTGGCTATATCCAATATGATATTGGTGCCTATGAGCAGGCTGCTCAGACCTTCCAGGATGTTCTTACAAGGTTTCCAGGTCACCAGGTTACGGTTTCAGCAGAGACCCGGCTGCGCCGAATTCAGCAGACTATTCAGTAGAGAATGGGATTCGGGTTTGGTTTGGACCGAATCTCCAATGGACCATAAATATGGTCAATAGTTAGTGAATTAAATCAGGAGCCGCTTTCCGTTTGACACCACCGAACCATAGCTGGATAATCCGCACCCTCTTTGGATAGACGAGCGGGGCGTTAGCTCAGTCGGTAGAGCAGTTGACTTTTAATCAATTGGTCGCAGGTTCGAATCCTGCACGCCCCACCATTTTATAAGCACCAAAATCAGCTCACAATTATAAGGATAGTGTAGTGGGAGAACTCCTTGAATTTGAATATTTGATTATTACGTCTGCTGTCAAAATGAAACGGAAGACCTGCAATAAGCAAAAACTTAATCTGACGTGAAAATAACAACGAAAATTCAACGACATACCCGTAGCATGTGGCAGTTAACACGTTGTAACTGAAATGATGATCGAGGTCTTGTCGCTCGGTTAATGACTATCCGGCGAGTATCCTGCCCGGGAAATCGGTCCCGGACAGGATTGAAGAAAGCTTAGGAAGCCATGTCCTTAAGATTTTTCAGTGCGAGAATTTTTACTCTGCGGCTGGCCGGCTTGGCTGCCACATCCATGGTTTCCCCAGGACGAAACGGATTTGGAACCCCTTCGCGTGCTTTAGTTGCTGGCTTCTTTACGACCTGGATCTTGAACATACCGGGTAACTTGAAGATGCCTCCAGCACGAGGTTTGATATGTGCCTGTACTAAGTCACCCAGAGAGTCTAAAACGGCTTTGACGTCGTTTCGAGACAGATTTGTTTCTTCGGCGAGAGTAATTACAATTTGTGCCTTGGTTAATGGTTCTTGATAAGATTTTTTCATTGAAACTAAGAGTCATGTTTGGGTTGATAAAAAGACCGCCGAATTGTAATGGAAGTTGCCACGGCATACAGTACCAATTGCAATAAAATCCTGTATTTCTCGATCTTTTTATTCAGATTGAGCGTGTTGCAATGGATGGTTGGACAGCCCGTTGGGTAAAACTGCTACGGTTGACAACAGGATAAACACATTATTATCATGCGACGACTCTCAAGTCGGCAGGCAGTAAGATTAAAGCGGGGATGAAGCAGTTAATTTTCTGGATATAGTTCGGACAAAATCTACCAGGCACTGAGGTGTGTACCGGTGTATTTGGTTCCAAGGCGGTTGATTCCTAGGTTATTGTTTTGCCACAATCCATAACTGTTCGACTGGAAACTCTCTCATACTTTTTTAACGCCCTTATGTTTGCCAGCCACTAAGCCGAATCGGGCAATGAATATCCTATCGATTACCAAATTTCATGCAGGTCGAACATGGTAGATGATCTATGACCAGTCAAATTGACCTGCGTGAGTTGCGTAATGCGTTTGGAACATTCATGACAGGGGTTACAGTAGTAACCACCCATGAAGCCGATGGCACGCCGCGGGGATTCACTGCAAACTCTTTTACCTCGGTTTCCCTGGACCCGCCCATGCTGTCCATTTGTATTGGAAAGTCAGCGGATAGCATTGATGTGTTCAATTCTACACAAGGATTCGCCATCAATATCTTGTCCGAAAAACAAGTGGAAACTTCCAGTTTATTTGCTTCAAAACGACACGACAAATTTGATATTGCTACCTGGCAATCTGGCCCAGCAGGCCATCCGGTGCTGGATGCCGTATGCGCCTGGTTCGACTGCACGTTAGAGCAGAAAATTGATGCAGGTGATCACGTAATCTTAATTGGTAGGGTTGAAGGCTTTGATTATAATGATCAGAATGGGTTGGGATACGTCCGTGGAGGTTACGTTACCCTAGGTCTCGAGCAGGCGGCAGTTTCTGCAGCGGGCCATGATGCACGAGTAGTTGTGGGTGCATTGGTGGACTGCAATGGAAGTCTTCTGCTCAGACCGAATCCAGATACCAATAAGCTCCAGCTTGTTGCAAGTGGACTTGGCCAGCAGCGTGGCTCAATAAGTCGACTCAAAACGATTCTCGATGAACTCCAAATTGGGGCCGTTATCAAGTCTCTTTACGCTGTGTTTGAGAATGAAGAAAAGGATCAGCATTTTATTTTTTATCGTGCTATCGCTGATCACGAAGATGCTGAAAACAGTTTCTACGCTCCTCATGAAATTCCCTGGGATCGAATTGAAAATGAAGCTATGATTACGATGCTAAGGAGATATCTTGATGAATCACATGACCAGCGTTATGGCGTATATTTTGGAAATCAAGATAGCGGTACCATTCAACATAATGAAGACACTAGCAATGATCATTAACCGCGTGGATGACGTTTGAGATCACGAACTATATGTCTTGCGGGGTGAACGCAATGATATATCTTGCTTTGAATTGGCAAAGGTTCGTTACATATAATCGAGGCTAGCAATTCTCCTCCTAGAGCTGCATTAGTCATCCCTCTGGAGCCATATGCAGCGGCTATGTAAAGGCCTGGATAATAGTTTTCAGCTGTCAGCTGTTTAGCATAGTGCCGACGAAGCATCGGACGATAGTTACTTCTTAGGTTTTTCTCATCTGCGATCGCACCAACTATTGGCATTCGATTCGCAGAAGTGATTCGGACAGCAGCATGCGCTGATGAGGTTTTGCCCAGTGTTTCAGAAAATTCTGGAATGTGTTCCTTCTGCTTGAATAAATTATGTAAATCCGACTCAGGATAATAGTCGGGTTGATCAATATTTCGATCAAAAGTTGCTCCCAGAAGATGGTATTCGTCGTGTGCAGGCGTAATGTAGCCGTCATGCTGGAGAACGGTTTTTAACTGCCGGCTCGTGTTCGTTGCTTGTGCATATGTGGATTGGCCCAGAACCGGTGTATTGGGTATTGACGCTGTCTGATTGAACGTTAGATGCCGCCCGCTGGCAATTATTAAAACATGAGCAATTGCGATGCAGGTATTATGCTGATCACAAATATGCCAACCTGTATGTTTTCGGGAAAAATGAACTGCATTTACATCATTTGACACGGTTATCCTGGGGTGCTGAAGTAATGTATCGATCAATCTACGAGGATTAAGCCAGCCACCTAATGGATAAAAAATCGCAGCATGGTTGAGACATACACCAGCAATATTACTCGCCTCTTTAGCTGACAAACATTGAAGTAAAGACGGATCGAATTGTCTTTTCGCAATACGCTGCCACTGTTCGATCTTTGTAGGAGAGCAAGCTAGTTGCAATACACCGCAAGGTGACCAGGCATTTTGATTCAATTCAAGTTGGTTGAGCAGATCATACAAATACTGGAAACATTGCACTGAAAAGCTTTCCTCAATGGATGAGCCAGCTGTAACCTTCGGTGAAATCACGGCCATTGGATTGCCGGAGGCTTCCATTCCAACACTGCTGTGACGTTCAAGTACCCTTACCTGCCATCCGCGCTGCGCCAAATGCCAGGCTGCTTGAGCACCTGCGATACCGCTGCCAACTACAACTGCATCTCGAGAATGATTCGCAATTATTGGAGCTTTAAACCATGGTTCTGGCTCACGGTAAGGCGCCTCACGTTCGAATCCAGCTACAATCATTTCTCTCTTTTTACCGAATCCCGATATCTTTCTGACACTAAACCCGGCGTAGCTAAGTCTGCTTCGAACAGCACTGGCAGCGGTAAAAGTAGAGAGTGTTGTATGTGAACCACTTAGTCGCGCTATCTGGCGAAACACTTCCTTGCTCCACATTTCCGGATTTTTTGGGGGTGCAAATCCGTCGAGAAACCAACAGTTTATTCTTGCGTACAGTTGTTCTAATGCGGCTACAACATCATCAAAGCAAAGAGTTAAACAAATGCGGTGCCGATCAAGCCAAATTCGGTGAAAGCCCTTATTTGTTATCGGATAGTGCTTAATCAATTCGCGCGAGTACCGGGCAAGTTCAGGAAATTCTCGATGACACGTTGCGAGATCGTGTTTCCCCAGTGGATGCTTTTCTATGGATATATAATGGAGAATTCCAGGTCGATCTTTACCTTTGTTCCACAGGTCCCAGATAGCAAGAAAATTCAGGCCGCTCCCAAAGCCTGTTTCTGCAATCGTAAAAATCTGGCAATTGCGCCAGCGATCAGGCAGGTCGTTTGCTTTAAGAAAAACATAGCGAGATTCTTCCAGTCCGTTTTGCCGGGAGTAATAAACATCTTGATACGAGTCGGAGTAGGGTACTCCGTCAATAAATCTAATTTTTTGCGATATCAGAGATGACATTAATAGACGTTGCAACTTGATGTTGTCATACGGTGATCGAAAAATTTGTTTGTATCAGGATCATACGTTGCTCAGCAGATATTCTGTTTAGGAATGGGCAAACAGATAATATCGGACCGAGGGTTTTTCAACAGATTGATATTGCGTCTGGTAGCGATACTTCCAGCATCTCGAGATCGTGACTAGATTCTCGAATTGAGTACTGCATGCCCGCTGGTATCGTGACGGCGTCTCCGGGCTGCATTGAGTGATCCTGACTTTCACGCGCCAACACTAGCTTGCCTTGTAATACGAACCAGAACACGAATTCGTTCTTATGAGATTGGAAGGGCGTACTGAGCTGGCTCTCCGGTCGAGTGACTCTGACACCTGCGAGCCCATCAGTAGCCGATCCTATCCCGAGATCGCGGGCAACATATCCATCATAACGCCAAGGCCGCCAAACAGATTTACCTGCCTGATGGCGAACGAATTTCTGTCCGCTAAAAGATTTCTGCGCATCGATTTTTCCGTTTGGGAGTTCCAGCTTATGGTCCACACAAGTATAGTGTGCGGCCGGACACCCAATTTCAATGACTTCTAAATTCTTAGAGCTATCCAATACTCGGTGGCGAATCATCGGCGGTTGCAGCACGCAGTCTCCCGGTTCCATCTTGAACGGCTGGCCTTGGTCTTCATAGACTACTTTTACCCAACCTTTGTAGCAAAAGATCATCTGAAAACGAACTTTATGGAAGTGAACGTAATCCGGCACCGGGCCGCCGCCAGGAATACGTATATGAGATGCGATGAACCGGCCACCCTGTCTACCTGGTATCAGATCCCGATACTGCATACCTGCACGGCCGTCAATCCAGCTGCTGTCATCATTGTTATTAGACAGGACGAAGGTTGAGTCCAAAGTGGGGATGGTGATGCCGTCGTGTTTCGAGTCCAGCTCGATTATGGTCCCATTTGGAGCAGTGAGAGTGGATACTCCATTCGCGATCATTTCGGGTTGATCGCAAAATAATTTAATCCTACTTTGATCTCTGTGGGCGGACTTCTGTAACTGAATTCGAATGCCATAGCCATCCAACTCAACAACTGTTGGATCATCAGCTGGATAGATGGTGGAGATTCTAAAACCCAGAAAATTTCTGAAAAACTCTAGAGTAGGAGTAAGTTCGGGGCAGGCCAAAACGAGCTCTGCCTGAGAGATATTGTAAGCATTCATATCAAAAACGTACCAAAATGAATGATGCATTTGACGGTATGGAACCGATGAAGAGGGGCGCTATAGATCTTTCTCAGACATCGGGAGAGCCTAGCGCCCGACCTGCAGACTGGTTCTCAAAATGGAATGCTCAAACGTGGTTAGTGGGAACAAAAAAAGCCGGGGTGTTCGATTAACTACCCCGGCTCTGGTAATGAACTAGATCAACTATTTAATCAATTCGTTAGCCCAGGTACCATCATCAGCGACAGTGTTTACTCCGTAAATTCCGGCAACATCACCGTTTCCATCGAAATCTACGTTTCCAGTTGCACCTTCATAGTTAATGTCTTTACCTTCCGCTATTAATGCTTTTGCCTTTTCCCACTCGCCAGGTCTAACTATTTCTCCCGGGGCGTTTGCAACTTCTCTCAACGCGGCAGCGATCTTGGAGCGATCTGCGGCTCCAGCTTTCTCAATCGCTAGAGCAATCAGAAAAGTTGCATCATAGCCGTGCGCGGCATAGGGTGCTTTAGGGTCATTGCCGGTAGCCTTATAGAGTTCCGCCCAGGTCTGATAGGACACATCGTTGTAGTCTGACGCGGATTGGGTAATCTGGATATTGCCTTTAAGATTGTCAGCGCCAATTTGTTCTATAACAGAAACATCGAACATGCCGTCTGCAGCGAAGAACTTGTCAAACAGGGCATTCTCCAGGCTATTTCGGATAATAGCGATCCCGCTGCTACCATAGTATGCGAACAGTGCGAGGCCGTCTGGCTCGCCGTTCGCCAGCGTTGAAAGCTCCGAGCGATAGGACGCCTTGTTTGGCTCGTGTGCCTGATTGGCGGTTATCGTGCCGCCCATCTCAGTGAAAGACTGTTCGAATACTTGTGCAATACCCGCATTGTAATCGTCATTGGAATAGGTCATGGCCAGATTACGGGAACCGGAATCGTAGGCCAGCTTCGCCAGCGCGGCGCCTTGATATGCATCAGACGGTGCCACTCTGAACACCAGGTCGTTATCCTCAAGATCGGTAATGGAGGGCGCAGTAGCGGAATCGGATACATTGACTACCCCGGCAGGAATGGTGACCGATTGGACCATGCCGTTGGTTGCGCCTGAGCAGCTTGCGCCAACTACTGCCACTACCTGTTCAACATTGACGACTTTTCCGCCAGCATCTACCCCCGCTTTGGGGTCGCAGGCTGAATCAGCCAGGATCATGTTAAGCGAATCGCCACCGAGCAAGCCACCCTGATCATTCACGTGTTCTGCTGCGAGATTGCGACCAGCAACGATGGGCGCTACGAGCTCTGCTATAGGGCCAGTTACACCGGCTACGGAGCCGACATTAATTTCGCCGGCGAAGACGCCGGCCGAGAGAGAAAGTGCCGCGGTTGCGGCGACAGGTAGAGCTAAAAGTTTATTCATTTAGATTACTCCTCAATGAGTTGTGGTTGATTAAATTTAACACGGGCAGAATTGGGTTGCACCCGGGGCTTCTAACAGAAATCATTCCGGTGACCTCGATGGCTTTGGTCGTTTTTCGGGAATTATGCCACCTGGAAATTTCTGCAACATGATTTGTAAAGCGAGACCGATCAGGAAGATTCGCACATACGCAGTACGAATAGCCATATCGTCCGGTAAACGACTAGTTAATATTTCCGACGCTGACCACACGGTCCACATTACAAACGCACCTAAAATTGCACCTTTATTATTGGCGCTACCACCGACAATTAGCATAACCCACACCAGAAATGTAGTAGTGGTTAACTCGGTAGCGTTTGGGTCGATAAATTTGAGGTATTGCGCGGTAAACGCACCGGCAAGCCCCATAATCATACAGCCTATCACGAATGCCTCCATACGGAATCTTTCGACGTTCTTGCCTGCTGCACGGGCGGCTGGTTCATTCTCTCTGATTGCGGTCATCACGCGCCCCCATGGTGATTTACATGCTGCTTCAATAAGCAGGTAAATCACTACAACAGTGACTAGGACAAGTGCCAGAAACATCAATTGATTGTAGGGCTCTGCTAGCGATTCAAAAGGTTTTGGTATCATTGAAACCCCTCGCGGTCCATTGGTGGCCCAGGTTTCGTTTTTGAGAACTAGCCGGAATATTTCACCGATACCAATAGTCGCTATTGCAAGATAGTCACTTCTTAGTCTGAGACAGACCTTACCAACTCCCCATGCTATCAATGCAGTGACAACCATCGACGCGCTAAAACCAAGGATATAGGGCAGCTCGAAACCACCCAAGTGCCGAGTGGTTTCTGGTGTGGTTAAGATGGCTGAGACATAAGCGCCAATCGCAAAAAAACCAGCGATACCAACATTAAAGAGTCCGGTGAACCCCCATTGAATATTCAATCCTAAAGTCAGCATAGCGTATATGCCGCCCATAGTGGCCAGTGAGATTATATAAAGAAAAATACCGTAGCTTTGTTCCATCTTTTTGTTCCTAAAATACCCTGCCTCGGAAAAGCCCACTGGGGCGCCACAAGAGCATCAGGACCATGATTGCAAAAGCAACACCTGCTTTGTAGCCAGGGTTAAGCAGGGGTTCGGTGCCTATCCAGGGATAGCTCGAGAGTTCTTCAACTAGACCGATGATGAGTCCGCCAGCAATGGCCCCATAAGGTTTTCCGACGCCACCCAGGATCGCAGCTGCGAACATAGGTAACAGGAGTTTGAATCCCATCATGGTTTCTACGTGGGTGTCGTAAGCTAGAAAAACACCAGCAGCACAAGCGAGGCTGGCGCCTACTACCCATGTTGTCATCACGATTTTTTCAGTGCCTATACCGGTGAGCCGTGCCAGTTCGGGAGAGTCTGACATGGCTCGCATTGCTTTTCCGATTTTGGTCCGGCTGAGCAGAAGGTGAATCGCCAGTACCAGAACCACTGCCGACGCGATGATTACCATGTGCTTTGGTGATATCCTTAATGAGTCAAACAGGAGCATGGGCCGCTGAATGCCCGGCACAAGTCCTTTCAGCTGAACACCCCAGATGAACTGAATGATCGAGCGCACCATCAGCATGATGCCAAACGACGCCATCACCACCATGATCGTCGGAGAGGCACGAAATGGTTTATAGAACACGCGATCGATTCCGAGCACAACTATTACTGTCAATAACATCGAAGCGGGCAGGATGACCAGTGGGTGAAACGGAGTAATCTGCATCAGGGTCCAGGTGAAATAAACACCCAAAGTCATGGTTTCGCCATGGGCGAAGTTGGCAAATCGCAAAATGCCGAATGTCAAGGTGATTCCAACGGCTCCGAGGGCGTAGATACTGCCTAATACTACGCCTGGTATCAGATAGAAATTAATAAATTCCATCAAAGCGATCATGAAGCCACCTTGTGTGAGCCGCCACCAAGGAACATTTCCCCCACCTCTGGGTCGTCTAGCAAAGCCTGACCTGCGCCCTCAAATTTATTTTTTCCGTCCACCAGTACATACCCTCGACCAGCAATCTTGAGTGCTTGCTTGGCATTCTGTTCTACCATCAGGATTGGGGTACCGGCGTTGTTTACAGTTCGAATAATCGAGAAGATTTCTCCACGAAACTTTGGAGAGAGGCCAGCAGTTGGCTCATCGAGCAATAATATTTTCGGCTCCAGCATCATGGCCTTTCCCATCGCCACCATTTGTCGTTGTCCTCCAGAAAGCGTGCCGGCCGGATGCTTTCTTTTCTCAAGTAATGGTGGAAACAGATCGTAGATTTCAGCCATTCTTGGGCGGAAATCATCGTTACGGACATATGCCCCCATTTCAAGATTTTCTTCCACTGTCAGACTAGGAAATATATTGGCAGTTTGGGGAACGTAGCAGACACCTTGGCGAACCACCATCTCGGTTGGCATATTAGTGATCTCGTTATCATCGAGTAATACACGGCCACTGGATAAATTTAGCAATCCAAACACGGCTTTCATCACCGTAGACTTGCCTGCGCCGTTAGGGCCAATAATAACAACGATTTCACCCTCGTCTACGTGCATCGATACACCATGAAGAATCTGAGTATCACCATAGCCACCGACTACCTGATCGAGTGAAAGGACCGCCACTAGTCTTCGCCTCCACCTAAGTATGCATCCAGTACTTCTGCATTGCGCCGAATATCTACCATCTCGCCCTGGGTCAAAACCGTCCCCTCTGCCAGCACAATCACGGGGCTGCACAAACTGGCGATTAGGTCCATGTCGTGTTCGATGACGCAAAATGTATAACCGCGCTGTTCTTTGAGACTGGCAATCATTTCGCGGATTTTTAGCAGAAGAGTTGGATTGACCCCGGCTCCAGGTTCATCGAGAAGTACCAATCTGGCATCAGTCATCATGGTACGGCCGAGCTCCAGTAGTTTCTTCTGGCCGCCCGACAGGTTCTTAGCCTGTTCGTCTCGTAGGTGGGATATCGAAAGGAATTCCAGTGCCTCTTCAGCCCGCTGCATCACTTCTTTTTCCCGGCGCCGGACTTTTCCACTCGAGAACCAGGTGTGTAGAAGATTTTCTCCAGGCTGCTCCGGGGGCACTACCATGAGGTTTTCGAGAACTGTCATGAGGCCGAATTCGTGCGGAATCTGGAAAGTTCTTACGATTCCGCGATGGAACATTTCATGGGTGGGCAGACCAGCAATGTCCTCACCCTGATAAATGATCCGGCCCGAAGAGGGTCGGAGCGCGCCGGCTATCATATTAAAAGTTGTGGTTTTGCCAGCGCCGTTGGGTCCGATCAGGCCGGTAATGGTGCCGTTCTCAATCGTAAAATTGCAATCTCGCACGGCCTGTACACCGCCAAAATTAATATTAAGATCTTTTACCTCCAGCACTGTTGTCGTTTCCTCAATAGATTTGTGCCGCGAACAAGCTGGCTATAATGCTTTGACCGTTATCGTTCGGATGCAGTCCATCTGAAATATCAGAGATGCTGACCGAACCATTGATACGGGCAATTCGTGCGCCGCCGATTCCCAGAATACCGCCGCTAATAGCGGAGGCCGCGGCATTCTCAGCGGCATCTCGGCTGATTGGCGGCAAAGTACCGATTACCGGGATAACTCCCTCGCCACGCGCGACGCTGGCAGCAAACTGAAGGCTGTTGATGGCGCCGCTTATGCCTCCTGCGGCACCCACAGCATTGTTGGTGCCCAGTAATACTACCAAATACATGGGACGGAATCGCTCTATCAGGCTTGGTGCTTTACTTGCCCCACCTTCAGCGCTGATACCGGGAGTACTGACATTGATTACTGTAATTCCAGTGAGGCCCTGCAGGATGGCGGGAAAATTTGTGCTCGCGCCGACACCGGCGCCGATGCTGTCGCCAATAACCACGATTAATCGCTCAAGAGGTAGCGGTTCGTCTGCTTCTGGCGGAGTGCCTTCTTCAGTGGTTGCAACCCCTGCCTCTGCGGTTTCCCCCGCTCCCGTCTCGGTATTGTTGTCTCCACCTCCACAACCAGCCAGCGACAGCAATAGAATCAGGATAAATATTTTTCTTGTAATCACGGAATGCGACGGCGCGTTTTTCAGCGATGAAGTATAACTCATCGATCTTTACAAACAGATACCTAAGCAGGCCAACCACTGGCGCGGTTAATTTCCACTAGAAGATGTCGGGTCTGGTTGTTTTCCTTTAGAGAGCGATGCAATGAGCTGGTCGTGATTGATGGCTATGGTGTCGATAATTTCCCCATTTTCCTGATCCAAAACTAGAGATAAAACACCATAGCGGCAATACAATGGTAAGGCCACAACGCGTTCTGAAGTTACTCCAGATTTCTTGAAAAAATCACCTACTATCTTGGATAACTCATCACTTAATTTGGCAACCAAGCTGAGATCATATCCTTGTTCAACAATTTTCAAGCGGTTTTCAAGAGTGAGCGGCTCATACAAATCACCGCGCTTGAATAGAGGTTCTCCACCCAGGTTTTCCATCACCACTCTGGCCCGCTCGGCCTGGTCATCGGGAAGTGCCACATATGCCATGGGAGGTCTTTGATCTTGCAATGAGGCAAGTACCTGCTCAGTTACGCCAGAGTCGGTGACCTGGGATTGGGACATCGAGACGAATCGATTGTTGGAGAAGGTGACCAGAGCCGTTCTCTGATCTGCTACGATCCAGCAGCCCACAGCTAGACTAGAAAACTGGATGATTGCTATTACTAATAGATCAAATTTTAACTTGCGTAATCCTTTGCGAGTGTTATACACCGCTAAAGTCAGCATAGGGCCAAGCACTAGATCAACGCCGGTTATCAAGCGCACACCCTGCCATCCTCCATCTTTGGCAAAGAACGGCGGCGGGTACCAGATGAATACTATAACGTAGAGGAGCGCAGCTAAGATAAGCAAGCTAATGCCAAGGTGAATCAGAAAAGCTTTTATACGAGGACTCATAACGCAATCAAACTAGAGATCACATCTGGGAATTAAAATTTGCCAACAACTTCTGTTTATTTGATCGATTTAATTGTTTGATCTGGTATTCACGCCGACAGGCAATAGATCTGTCCGCCGCAGTCTCGAAGTAAACAAGGGACACAGGGCGCCGTCCGCGGGTATAGCGCGCGGCTGCGCAACCATTATTGTGTTATACAAACTCTGATCGGCACAGCGAATGATGTAAATATACCAATTTCTCATAAATCATCCTGTTGCTTAAGCGGTTGACCACAGACACGACAAAGATACTGAATATGATATTTGACCATGCGGTTATGTCGAATGCTGCTCACCTGATGATCGCTACAATTGCAACGATAACTGTATCGTCTTAACCGGCGTACTGGAATGCCGTGCAGGTCATAATCACAAGTCGTTCTCGGCACGCAGCCAAAGGCCAGCATCACCTTTCGCCATTCTTTTCCATGAGGCTTGACGCCATGCCTTCCGAAAAGAAGGTACACCACATAGTGGGCAACCTCATGAGGAATGGTCTGTGCCATATTTGATTCGAAAAATCGGGCGAAAATCCATGGGTTGTAACGAATTTCCGGCTGCAGGTCTCGAACCCGGAACATGCCAGCACTGCGGCCCCTGAGATCGAATCGAACCAGAATAGGGCGTAAAGGCATTTTAAACATGGCCACAGCTTCTTCTACCAATTGATTGGTCCGGCCAATTACCTTGGTCTTCTGGGAACTGTCGATTGGAGCAACAGTGGGGGCGTTCACCTGGCTGAAAGTGATTAAAATTCGAATACAATACGCAGCCTCTAATTGTAACCCATAGGACTCCCTAGTCGAATGGCCGATTTTATCCCTGGACAGCGCTGGATTAATGACGCGCAGTTGCAAATGGGATTGGGCACTGTTGTCAGTACCGATTTCCGAACCGTGACGATTATCTTTATGGCTGTGGGCGAATCATTCGTTTATGCCAAAGAATCGGTGCCGCTTACGCGAGTTCGGTTTGCGCCCGGAGACCACATATTGACTCAGGATGAGGAAGTTCTTGAGGTGACGGACGTCAGGGAACAGGATGCACTATTGACCTATGTCGCTCAGGACAATTTAGGAGCAGTCCACGAGGTGGAAGAAAGCGCGTTGAACAATTTTATCCAACTCAATCGCCCCACGGAGCGATTGTTTAATGGACAAATTGACAGGGATGCATGGTTTGAGCTGCGGTATAAAACCCAGCTACTAAAATCGTTATCTGAGCAGGATCCACTTCGCGGACTTACTGGAAGCCGGATCGGATTGATTCCGCACCAGCTCTACATAGCCAACGAGGTGGCTAATCGTTACGCCCCCAGAGTTTTACTGGCTGATGAGGTTGGCCTTGGTAAAACAATCGAAGCCGGCATGATCATTCACCATCAGCTGGTTACTGAGCGAGCGCAGCGGGTCTTGATTGTGGTGCCTGAATCGCTGGTGCACCAATGGTTAGTCGAGATGCTGCGGCGGTTCAATTTACGGTTTCGTATTTTTGACGCCGATAGAATGGAAGCATTGACTGCACAAGAGGAAGGGGATGAAACGGACACCACTACGCAAGCAGAAGTTGTCAATCCGTTTCACACTGAGCAACTGGTACTTTGCAGTCTAGATTTTCTTTGTTCTCGCCCGGATTACTACAAGCTCTGCAGAGACGGCAGCTGGGATTTGCTGGTGCTCGATGAGGCCCATCATCTTGAATGGTCGGAGCAAGAACCAGGATTCGAATATCAGCTGGTTGAACAACTAGCGTCAGGGATCAAGGGCATTTTGCTTTTAACCGCGACACCCGAGCAGCTAGGCAAATCAAGCCACTTCGCTCGATTGCGTCTTTTGGATCCACAGCGGTTTCCTGATTTTCAAAGCTTTGTGAAAGAGGAGGCAGAGTACGAGCCGGTGGCGAAAGCAGTCGAAGCGCTGCTGGATGACGATACGCCAATTACCAATTCCAGCCTCGAGGTGATTGGTGGCAAGCTCGGTGAGCAATCTGAACCATTGATCTCAATTCTCAAAAATCCCAATGAAGCGCGGAGTGTAAAACAGGCAACGGTCGACCGACTGGTGGATAACCTTGTGGATAGACATGGCACTGGCAGAGTTTTGTTTAGGAACACCCGTGCAGCGGTCAAAGGCTTTCCCAAAAGGATCGTGCACGACTATCCTTTACAATTGCCACAACATTATGCCCAAGCTTTCACAGAAATTGCGGGATCGCAGTTGTCTGAAATGCAACTACTGCTTTGTCCTGAATTACTCTATCAGGTTATTTCTGACGGACCCGAGTGGACTGCAGTGGATCCTCGGGTACAAGCGCTTGCAGAAGTTCTACAATTAAATCGCAGGCAAAAAGTATTGGTGATTGCGGCTAGCGCCGATACTGCTTTGGATTTGGCGGGATGGTTCAGAGACACGAAGGGAATCAACGCGGCTGTGTTCCATGAGGGTATGTCGCTGATAGAAAGAGATCGTGCCGCAGCCTACTTTGCCGATCAAATTTCGGGTTCCCGGGTTTTAATCTGTTCCGAAATTGGCAGTGAGGGTCGAAACTTTCAGTTCTCTCATCATCTGGTACTTTTCGATCTGCCGCTCAATCCAGACCTGCTCGAGCAAAGGATCGGTCGCCTGGATCGGATCGGTCAAACTGAAACGATTCACGTCCATGTGCTGTACATCCAAGACACTGCCCAGGAAATAATGTATCGATGGTACCAAGAAGGCCTCAACGCCTTCTCGAGCACCTGTCCGGTCGGACATGCTGTATTCGCTCGAGTTCAGGATGCACTGACCGCGGCATTGCATTTTCCAGAACGAGATTATCGGTCACTAATTGATGAAAGTGCTGCACACTATCGTGAATTGACGGATGCGCTAAGACACGGGCGAGATCGATTGCTGGAGTATAACTCCTGTAGGCCGTTAGTCGCGGAGCGGCTGCGTGCACTAGCTCTGGAGCATGACCAGTCATCTACACTGCAGCAATACATGGAGACCGTTTTTGATTGTTTCGGGGTTGAACATGAGATCCATTCAGAAGGTTGTTATGCGATCAATGCAGGAACCCATCTTGCAGTACCCTTTCCTCAACTTCCCGAGGATGGCCTGACTGTCACCTATTCCCGTGACATCGCTCTAAGTTATGAGGATGTCACTTATCTTAGTTGGGATCACCCATTAGTAATCGGGGCTATGGACCTGGTGCAGGCGGGCGAGCTTGGCAATACTTCAGTGATTGCAGTTCCGATTGATGGGGTGGCGCGGGGGACCATTATGCTCGAATCTGTATATATATTAGAGTCTGCTTCGACTGACTCTTTACATAGTGGACGCTACCTACCCCCGACTGCAATTCGGGTATTTATAGATCAGACCGGGAAGCGACTCGACCATCTGCCTAGTTACAGTGCTATCGACAAACCCGCGGAAAAACTGCGACCAGACATGGCTCGCAGGCTAGTTGCCGCTCGTGATGTGCTTTTACGTAAGATGGTGGCGGCCAGCGAGAAGCTGGCGAATCGATTGGCTCCAGATATTCTCTCAGACGCAGTTTCGAGATCGCGCGAAACACTTGAGAAGGAAATCCATCGTTTGGAGGCGCTTATCGACGTTAATCCCAATGTACGGGAGGAGGAAATAGAATTTCTGCGTGACCAGTTGCGTGTTGTCACCTCACGGTTAGAGCAATCAAAAATAAGACTCGATGCTCTGAGAGTAATAATCGGCACTTGATATGACGTTGAATGATCCGGTACTGGCGTTTCAAAATCTCACGCCCGAACAAATGCTGGATGCGGTTGAACAACATGGTATCGCGTGCGATGGCAGGTTCCTCGCTTTAAACAGTTATGAAAATCGGGTTTATCAAGTAGGCGTAGAGGATGGGTCGCCGGTTGTGGTTAAGTTTTACCGGCCGCAAAGATGGGCGGATGAAGCAATTCTCGAGGAACATCAGTTTACTCAGCTTCTTGCAGAGAATGAACTGCCGGTGGTGGCGCCACTTACCGATCAATCAGGTGGCACACTTCATCGTGCTGATTCTTTTCGTTTTACTATTTATCCATGCCGGGGAGGTAGAGCACCAGAGTTAGATAATCCGGAGCATCTTGAGATCATGGGTCGGTTCATAGCTCGGATTCATGCAGTGGGTGCCAGCGATCGCTATAAGTACAGACCGGAAATCAACATCCATAACTTCGTTAACGAACCCAGTCGATTTGTACTCAATAATGGATTTATCCCGGAGCACCTTGTGGAGGCATGGTCAAGTCTGATTGAAATGCTGTCACAACAAATTGATTCATGTTATCAGCGAGCCGGGGAGGTCAGAGCTATACGACTGCATGGCGACCTGCATCAGGGTAATGTGCTTTGGACTGATGCGGGACCACATATCGTAGATTTCGATGACGCGCGTATGGGTCCGCCTATTCAGGATCTGTGGATGTTTCTCTCAGGTGATCGCTCTTATATGACTGCACGGCTGGAGAACCTTCTCACAGGGTATACCCAGTTTTATGATTTTGATCCGGTTGAACTCCATCTGGTCGAGGCGCTGCGGACTTTAAGGATGATCCATCACGCTGGATGGCTCGCGTCGCGCTGGGAAGACCCGGCCTTTCCAATCGCGTTTCCCTGGTTCAATACGACAAAATACTGGGAGCAACAAATCCTCGACCTACGTGAACAATCCGCATTAATGGATGAGCACCCGCTGAAGTGGCCTTGAACTAGACCCAGGCGCCTGATCAGAGGCACTGCCAAACCATGATTCAAATCGCATCGTCGTTCAGTCACCCCATCACACTTTAATCTGCGCCTGAATCAGATAAGCGGCGTGCTTTTCGGGATGGGTGGTGACCACATTCAAATTTAAACTATTCCGCTATAGACAACCTGGCTATAGGGTTCTATATTTTTATGAGGTGAAGGATTTGCGTCGTCAAGGAAATGAATTAAAAAAACCGACGTGATTAAAAATGAAGGGCAAAATGAAAGTCTTAGATGCAATATTCATTGCGATGTTAGGCGTTACGCTATTACTCTTGTTTTTAAGGCGTACTGAAGTCTTGAGTATAATCAGCTGACCCACAGTTACAGACATTGTCCTTCATTCGCTCATTAAGCCAGGAAGCTCGAAGGGGCGCATGGTTTGCAGCGATTTATCCATTCAAGAGAAATAACTGCTCGCAGGATTCCAATATATCGATTGACAATTAATGAATCTCGCTGCTCAAAATACGAGTGCCGCTTGGAGTCAGAATTTTTGCCTGCATAAAGGCTAACTGATTGTCATTGCACTTTTGTATGCGGACCAGATTCTCCGCTGATACGCTTGTTAAGCAGTGTTTCAACCACTCACTGCGAGGATGATGTATCTCAATGCCCTCAAGCCGGCAGTCGAGATCCGGCATTCGCTCAGAAGGATGAAAATCCACCTGCCACTCAATACATAACGGAAAAAATCCAGCTGCGCTCAACCTGCCGTCGTCGGGAAGCGCAACTTTCCAGCGCAGGTCTCCACGTTCAGCCTGTTTGATTTCTCCAACTGATATTTTGCTCTGAAGCGTCAACTGCGTCAGATCAGAGGTATTCACTGCCCAGGTGAGAAGCCGTGGAGAATGCACCAGGCTCGCCAGCACATTCGGATCATCCAATCCGAACCAGCGCGGCTGTGCCGGGGGTGTCATTTCGAAATTTACTGCGATGATTTCCAAATAAACCCCGTTGCCTAAAGTCATAACCTTATTATGCGTACCCATCATGATGTGTTCACCTCCATCTGGAACACGCACTCCGAGGATTTTTTCGACGTAGTCAGCACCCTCTTCAAGAGTTGATGCGCCGACAACGATATGGTCAAGGTGGGTGGTGATCATTTTCTAAAGGTACTTTGTAATAGTCATAAATTCAGGTTGGGCAGCCCATTTGATCTGCAAGATCTAAAAAGCTTCCGGCAACATAGGTATACTCGTTTTCTGCAGAGAAGTCCTTGTCCTGATGTGGGCCGTATTCGGTGGGGCGTGCTACAAAAGCGGTTTGCATTCCGTTTCTCGATGCAGCGACCAGATCGCTATTGTGTGCAGCCACCATGCAGCAATGCCCCGGGTCGAGACCGAGCATGCGAGCGGTCTCCAGATAGGCCTCATCTTGTGGTTTATAGTGCCGGGTGACTTCCGCCCCTAGCACCATATCCCACGGCAGCCCGGAGTTTTTAGCCATATTGACGATAAGCGCTACATTGCCATTTGAGCAGGTGGCGATTATGTATTTGCGTTTTAGACGGGTCAGTCCTTCAACCGCATCGGGCCAGGGCTTTAGGCGGTGCCATGCGCGATTAAGATTTTCAATCTGTTCCTCGCTCCAGTTGGTGATTCCGTAATCGATCAAGAGTTTATCCAAGCTTTCTCGGTGCAAGTGATCGAGTATTGTCCAAGGTCGTTTCCCAGTACGTACCTTTTCCATGGATGGTTGGTACATGGCGCGCCAGGCGTCTGCGAACTCCGCCCAATCCACATCAAGGCCGTGCTGTTGGTTAATCACCTGGCCTTCGTCGATGATCGAAGTGCGCCAGTCGACAACAGTTCCAAATACATCAAAGAGGAGCGCGTGAATTTGTTTCATGTGACAATGTCAATCCGGATTTGGATTGGATACAATTTTCTCCAAACCTGGTTAGGGGTAAAGCACATTTGACAGTCCATTAAACAACGTCGCCCGGGAATCAATCATAGCTACTAGACGAAGATTGTTTCACCAAGTCGATGAGATCTTGAAGCCGATCCAGTATAAATTGAATATCACTTTCTCTCGATAACCTATGTTCCGCATCTTTAATTAGATGCACGCAGACATCGTTGCTGGTTACCTTCTCGGAAATTTCGATACTTGTCTGCCAGGGTACATCGACATCGTTCTGGCCGTGTATCAGGCGCACAGGACAGTTTACCTCGATAGCGCTATTGAGAATGAGATGATCCCGGGCTTCGCTGATGAGCGTCATTGTTATCGGGTAAGGATCCTGTTGATAACTTGAAGGTTGTTCGATCTGACCATTTTCTAAAAGGTGTTGTTGCTGTGTGGTATCGAGATTGTTCCAGATCAGGTTTTCAGTAAAATCCGCGGCAGATGCAATCCCGAGCACCGCAGCGACGCGCCGTGGTCTGCGTATTGCAGCCAGCAGCGTCAGCCATGCGCCCATTGAGGAGCCCACAAGAACTTGGGGGCCGTCTGTGACCTGATCGAGGATCAGCAGGCTGTCGGCAAGCCATCGTCCAATGGTGCCATCAACGAATCTGCCTGAAGACTGTCCGTGACCCGAATAGTCGAAGCGTGTGAACTGGATGCCACGTTCATGACACCATTCATGTAATGTAGCGGCTTTAATACCGGTCATATCGGCTTTGAAACCACCAAAGAACACTACCCCAGGGGAGCTTCCATGACTATGGTGATAGGAGATCCATTCGCCATTCGGACAGGCGATGGACTTAGGTGGCTGACTCATTCTGAGGTGCGGCGATAGTATTGTTATGGGTATTTAACAATATTCGCGGGAATCTGCACCACTTCTTCTATTTTTTTTTGTTCGAGATTAGTCCCACTGCCACCGCGATCTATCACAATAAAATCCCGCTGTTTGTGAAGCCCGATCTGAAAGTGGTGCCAGGTGTTTTTATGCAAGTTGATACCCTGGTCGCCATTGGTGATGAATAAATGCAGATTGGATGCTGAAATCTTGTTGCCGGGATCGGCGACAAGCACCAGGAAGGGATCGTGGTCCATGGGTAAAAAAGCCTGACTACCAAGAGGATGCCGCTCCATCAGTTCTACCCGATGCGGTAACGGTAACGGATCAGTGCGAAACACGCTAACAATGGCACGCCCTCCCTGATCAGTGGCGTCAATATTGAAAAGATCATGAAAGCGAGTGGTGAGTCCTTGATTGATGGGATATTGCCGAGCGTTCTTAAGTTCGATTACATCGCCGAAAGGAGCGAATTCCTCCTGGATCAGCGGTGTCGCGTTCAGTTCAACCACGTCTAATTAACCAATGAATACAGACGTAGTCGGCTGACACCGCCATCAGGGTAAATACTCATACGGATATGCGAAACTTGTTGATGTTTTATGATCTCGTTTTCAAACTGATGGACCTGATCAGGACCCAGTTTGGACTCAGGCAGCAACAGACCCCAATGTTCACTGTCCTTAACCAGGAATTCGGTTGGTTCTGATTCGTGCATGGCGCCGCGAATGTCAAACCGGTCTGGGTAGTTGCCTTTAAAATGAGCAGTATCGATTTCGATCTGCTTGATGATTCCGGGATGCGCTAGGGCAATCACAACCCAGTCATTACCAGGCTCACGCCGGCGGCGTGTTTCCCATCCATCTCCCATATTTATACCTCTCCCAGGAGCCAGCAGGTTTCTTATATGGCCATAGTGCTGGTCATTGCATGCCAGCGCCACGCCGCCGTTCAATGCTGCTGCTAGATCGATCCGCTCTTCTGGCCCTACCTGGTTCCAATCTACACGTGGTTCTGCAAAGACTCGAAAACGTGCGACCCCGCCATCGGGATAAATATGCAGTTTCGCATGGGTAAAGAGATGGTCGTTGTCGACATCGAATCCCCGGCTGGCATCACCTTTAAGGGTCGATTTTTCGATAATCTGAGTCCAGGCCTGGCTGTCTTCCGGAAGATCCTGCGCACTGAAGCAGGCTTCCACCGATGCCGCGGGCGCGTAATTTCCGGTGAAATGCGTGGTGTCAATTTCTATGCCGTGAATGACTCCTGGACGAGCCAGTTTAACGATGCACCAGTCATACCCGGGTTCACGTTTGCGTCGGGACTCCCAGCCGTCCATCCATTTTCCATGATCATCATATTTATCATCGATAAATATGGCGGGCTCTTCTTTCAGCATCCGGCTCATGGGGGCAAAAAAGTCGTCGCTGCAGGCGACAGCTGATGCACCCAGCTTGGATGAAGCAAGGTTTACCCATCTTTGGGAATAGTCGGTAATGGTCATGTAATTTAAGCCTGCTCTGGGGCAGTAGGTGGAAAGTGAGTTGTCCAGTGTTCGGCGATGTCAATTCTGCGAGCGAGCCAGACCTTATCTTTGCTTAATACATAGTCAAGAAACTTTGCCAGCGCAGCAGCTCGCCCGGGTCGGCCGACTAAACGACAATGCAGTCCAACAGACATCATCTTGGGGAATTGTCGACCTTCTTCGTATAAAACATCGAAGGAATCCTGCAGGTACTGAAAAAACTGGCTGCCACTGTTGAATCCTTGAGCGGTTGCAAATCGCATGTCATTCACATCAAGCGTATACGGTACTACCAGCTGTGGCTTACTGAAGTCCATTAACCAATAGGGCAATTCATCCGCATAACTATCGGCGGTGTAAGCAAAATCCCCATGATCCGCGATGATTCGATGTGTATTGGGGCTGGTGCGGCCAAGATAGAACCCCATCGGTGCCTGTCCGGTGATCCTGGTATGAATTTCTACCGCTCTTTCAAGATGCTCCCGTTCTTGATCTTCGGGCATATGCTGATAATCTATCCAGCGATAGCCATGACTGGCAATCTCCCAATCCGCTTCGAGCATTGCGTCTACCGCCTGCTGATTTCGGGAAATTGCCATTGCAACAGCAAAGACAGTGACGGGTATCTGTCTTTCGTTAAACATTCGCTGCAGTCGCCAAAATCCCGACCTCGATCCATATTCATATATGGACTCCATATTCGCGTGCCGCATATTGGGGAATGATTGAGCGCCAACAATCTCTGACAGAAAAGCCTCAGAGGCTGTATCTCCGTGCAGGATGTTGTTCTCACCGCCTTCCTCATAGTTGATGACAAACTGCACTGCCACTTTCGCATCACCAGGCCAGCGGGGATCCGGGCAATATCTCCCATACCCAATCATGTCGCGGGGATACCGGGTGTTCATCTTGCCAGATACCATGCCATCACCTGCTGGCGTTCCTGATCCAGCATACCGGTCAGATTTCCAAGAGGCATGATCTTGGTTAACACGGTGGTCTGATATACCTTTTCCAAGTTAGTCTGCACTTTTTCCAGAGTGTCGAGTTCCAGCCCGTTAGGCGCACTGGCAAACCCAGGTTGGGTCGGATTGGCGGCGTGGCAGGCGGCGCAGCGCTGGTTGACGATGGACATTAGCTGTTGATCGCTTACTACCGGTTGTTTATTGTCTGATGACGAGGCGATTTGGAGCTGGTGTTGCGGTGAGGTCAACCACATTACGCCAACCATGCCAGCAAATGCTGCAGGCAGAATCCAGTGCATGGCTTTCGAGAGTTGGCGAACATTGAAGTAGTGGCGCACAGCCACGCCAATCAGTGCAAGCAACACCAGCACTGCCCAGTTCCACGGGTGGCCATAGGTACTTGGAAAGTGCGTGCTGATCATAGTGAACAGCACAGGCAGCGTCAGATAGTTGTTGTGTCTCGAACGAAGCAATCCATTGTTACCAAAGCTTGGGTCTACTGGACGCTTTTCAAGAAGCGCCCGTACCATCTCTTTTTGTGCTGGAATTATGACAAAGAACACATTTGCTACCATGATGGTGCCGATTGCCGCACCTACGTGGATGTAAGCGGCACGCCCGCTTAACAGATGAGATAGAAGCCATGCCAGCAATACAAACCAGGAAAAAACCAGTGCAGTGAGTGTTTCAGATTTGTCTCGTAAAGCTGAGCGGCATAACAGATCGTAAACGATCCAAGACACAAACAGAGATGCCAGGCTTACTGTAATGGCCAGCCAGGGCGCAAGATCAAAAACTGAAGGATCCACCAGGTAAGCTCTGGCGTTGAAGTAGTATACGATGACCAGCAGGCTGACGCCGCTGAGCCAGGTGGTGTAAGCCTCCCATTTAAACCAGTGCAGGGGCGATGGCAACTTATCAGGACCTGTACTGAATTTCTTGAGGTGATAAAAACCACCGCCGTGAATTGCCCAAAGGCTTCCTGCGATCCCCGTATCCTGTGGCGGCTTGCGGTCAAGATTGTTTTCCAGCCAATTGAAATAAAATGAGGCGCCAATCCAGGCAATACCCACGATAAAATGAATCCACCGCACCAATAGATTAAGCCACTCGTGAATATGTGCTTCCAATAGTCTTCAGTCCTGATTATTTAACCCGCAAATTCGCAATACCATGGAGGTAAGTGAATCCGCTAACTTGTCATAATCTGTGCGCGACAGCTTTTTCTTTCGGTATATCGCCAATACCTGGGTTTCTGACTCCGCATAATGTTGCGTGCTGGACCAGATCATGAAAATAAGGTGATACGGATCTACGGGAAGGATCTTTCCCTGTGCAATCCAGTGCTGAATTTCCTTCGCGCGATTGCGGGTCCATCTTCGCGTTTCGGTCATCAAATGATCACTGAGATGCTGCCCGCCGTTTAACAGTTCAATTGCAAATATGCGGGTCGAAGCGGGGTAAATACGCGTAAATTCCACTTTCATTCTGACGTAGTTTTCCAGCACTTTAGCTGGGTCATCACTGGCATCGATCGGCGCCAGCGCCTGGTTCCACAGTTCGATCACATAGGCAAGTACTGCGTCGTATAGTGCCTGTTTGTTAGTGAAATAGTAGTGGACATTTGCTTTTGGCACGCCCGCAGCGTCTGCGATTCGTTGCATTCGAGCGCCATTGAAACCATATTTTTCGAACTCTTTTTCCGCTGCACGCAGGATTTGTTCCCGCTTGCGGGAACCAAGTTCGGTGATTTTTCGTGGAAGCCCCGACATGCTTCGGTCAAGATGTCGGGTGAAATGGTTTCCCAATGCAGGCTGGTGCATTCAACCTTATTTTATTGCGATCGCGGGAGATCATAACCAGTACCGCGATTGTGGCAATATAGGGCAGCATCGACATCACCTGTGACGGAACACCGATGCCAAGTGCCTGGGCATGTAATTGCAAAATGGAGATACCGCCAAATAAATAGGCGCCAATAAGTACACGCCATGGACGCCAGGTTGCAAACACAACTAACGCCAGTGCTATCCAGCCCCTGCCAGCGCTCATGTTCTCAATCCACAGCGGGGAATAGGCCAGCGATAGATATGCCCCAGCAAGTCCGGCCATACCGCCGCCGAACAGGATAGCGAAGAATCTGATTCTTAGAACATGGTAGCCAATTGCATGGGCAGCATCGTGAGAGTTGCCTACTGCGCGCAGAATTAACCCCGGGCGCGTATGGTTCAGGAACCAGGCAACTGTCGCTACCAGTAATATCGAGCCATATACAAGTATGTCATGGCTAAAAAGTAGAGGTCCCAATACTGGTATATCGTAAAGAAGGGGAATAGTTAGCTTCGGTAATCCGTCATAGGCTATGCCGACGAGATTCTGCCCGAGCAGAGCGCTAAGGCCAATGCCAAAAATTGTGAGTGCCAGTCCGGTGGCAACCTGGCTCGACTGAAACCCAAGCACTAATACGGCAAAGATAATCGATAATCCCGCGCCTGCTAGAAAGCCAGCCAGGATGGCTAAAGTCGCGCTGCCGGTAAAATGCACAGTGGCGAAACCACATACCGCGCCAAGTAACATCATGCCTTCAACTCCAAGGTTCAATACACCGGCTTTCTCAGTAATCATTTCACCGATAGCCGCGTAGAGCAGCGGTGTGGCAGCAGTGATGATAGTCAATAACGTGGGAATCAGGATATCCATATCAGCATTTAGGAGGCAATTGATTTTGCAGTGGCCGGAACAATCCGGTATTGGATCAGTACGTCACAAGCCAGCAGGAAAAATAACAGCATGCCTTGAAACACGCCGGTCACGGCTAAGGGCAGATTTAGAGAAATTTGTGCGCTCTCGCCTCCGAGGTACGACAGTGCCAGTAGTAGCCCGGCTAGCAGAACTCCGACCGGATGCAGGCGTCCCACGAATGCTACGATGATTGCAGTAAATCCGTATCCTGGAGAGATTGAAGGCAGCAATTGTCCAATTGGCCCGGAAACTTCCACCAGCCCCGCAAGCCCAGCTGCGCCACCACTCATCATCAGGGCAAACCAGATAACTTTGTTGACGCTAAATCCCGCATATCTCCCTGCCGCAGGCGCTTCGCCAACAACCTTGATCTGAAAGCCAATGATGGTGCGCGCCATTAGTATCCATGCGCTGGCAACTACTACCAGGGCAAAAATCCAGCCGAGATGCAGTCGGGTGCCGTCAAGGATAAGAGGCAGGGTAGCGGCGTCGCTGAAAATGCGTGACTCTGGAAAATTAAATCCATCCGGATCACGCCACGGTCCGTGCACCAGGACACTGAGAAACAGAGTCGCAACGTACGTCAGCATCAGGCTCGTCAGAATTTCGTTTGCATTGAATCGGGTTCGGAGAAACGCCGGAATTGCTGCCCACAACATGCCTCCCGCAATTCCACATACCACCATTAAGGGAAGCACAAATATCGAATCAACCTGGTATAGCCATAGCGCAATTCCGCCACCACAGATTGCGCCGAGTGTTAGCTGTCCTTCTGCACCGATGTTCCAGACACCCGCTCGAAATCCGATCGATAGGGCAACTGCAATCAAAACCAGAGGTGTGGCTTTGACCCCGAGTTCCCCCCAACCATACTTCGACGTAAGTGGCTCAACGAAGAAAGCATATAGAGCCTGTCCGGGGTTTACACCCATTATCTGGAATAACACAATTCCAGATAGCAGGGTCAGGCCTAATGCGACAAGAGGAGAAACAAAAACCATTGCGCGTGATGGCTCTGGTCGTTTGATCAGCTTAAATAGCATCGACCTTCTCTGTTATCTCATCTACCGAATGGGCGCCGGCCATCATAAGACCGATCTGCTCGATGGTAACGCCTGCTGCAGGGTAAGTTTGTGAAAGTTCGCCGGCGCAGATTGCCGAAATACGGTCACTAATTTTCATTAGTTCATCCAGGTCCTGGGAGATGACTACAACTGCCGTGCCCTCACTTGCCAGCTGTCTGAGAGCTTCATGGATGGTCTGAGCGGCACCGGCATCTACACCCCAAGTCGGTTGCGATACCACTAATAGCTCTGGCTTTTGACAGATTTCTCTGCCGACAATGAATTTCTGGAGGTTGCCTCCTGATAGGCTCGAAGCCACAGCTTCGATACCGTGGGATTTAACATTAAAACGGCGAACAACTTCTTGCGCGAACAGCTCGCTGGCACCTCGAACAATAAATCCACCAGTCAGAAACTCTAGACGCTGAAATGCCGTAAGCAATCCATTATCTACAAGACTCATGCCGGGAACTGCACCGTGACCAAGGCGTTCTTCCGGGATCGTCGACATGCCCAACATCCGACGGGCATTTGGACCTTTGCCACCACAGGGCTTGCCGTCTATCTGTAATGCGGAGGAATCTGCTGTCAGGGTCTCTCCACTCAATGCTTTGAGCAGTTCATCCTGCCCATTTCCGGCAACCCCTGCAACACCAAGGATTTCTCCGGACCTGACTTCAAATGTGATGTTCTTAAGTGGAATGCTGAACTCATCCACTGCCAGTACATTCAAGCCAGATACCTGAAGCCGAATTTCTCCCGGTTCCCCTTGTTGCTCAAGGTTACTTGTCGCAAGAGATTCCCCCATCATCTTTGCGGCGAGACTGGATGGCGTTTCCGTTTCGACCTGGACTGAATCCACCACTTTACCGCCGCGCAGAATAGTGGCGTGGTGGCATAGCGCCTTAATTTCGTCCAGCTTATGACTAATATAAAGAATCGACAAACCTTCATCAGCCAGTCGATTTAATGTTTCAAACAACTTTTCTACTTCCTGTGGCGTCAGTACTGAAGTGGGTTCGTCCATCACCAGCAGACTCGGGTGTTGCAGCAAACAGCGAATGATTTCAATTCTTTGACGTTCTCCAACCGACAAAGTATAGACATGTCGGTTCGCATCGAGAGGCAGGCCATATCGAGTGGAGATGTCTTCAATTTCGGAACGTAATTTGGAAGTGTCCGTAGAGGCATCCATTCCGAGCACAATATTCTCGAACACAGTGAGTGAATCGAACAGGGAAAAGTGTTGGAACACCATGGCGATCCCAAGGTTGCGGGCAAACGCAGGACTGGTAATTTCAACCGTGTTACCTTTCCACTTTATCTGACCCTGATCAGGTCGTAAAATGCCATAGATCATCTTAACCAGGGTGGACTTTCCCGCACCATTTTCCCCCAGTAAAGCGTGAATCTCTCCGGGAGCGATGGTGAGATTTACGCGATCATTCGCTAGCACGCCCGGAAACGATTTAGTCATACCGTCAAGCTGTATAAGGAATTCGCCTTGCAAGGTAATTAGTCGCCGGTGGTCGATTGTAAAGCTGACCAAAAGGTCAGAATTAACTGAGTTTAGGCTAAAATCGGGTGACAATTCAAATGCTTTATTTTTTCAAAGTAGATCTAGGTGAACATGGATTAATTCATCCTTTACAACGCTTAGTATTGAGCCCTTAGCCGTCGTGGTAATCTTCAGGTGCCCTTAGCCGCTTTAAGTTTTTCGTTTGCTTCAGCAAAAACTGCACGCGTATGCTCAATGTCGAGGGGTTGCTCCCGCAGTGTGTCGGGGGTCCATTCACTGCGTGGCGCGTTAAAGAAATCACCACCATAAACGTGTATGGCGGCAGTCAATTTTGGGGAAGGATTATGTACGCTGTGAATTACATCCTGATGTAGTGGAACAACTTCTTTTTCATTTAATAGTTTGTGGCCCTGCTGAAGTAGTCCGTCCGGGCTTCTTTGATAGAAGGTGTTTTCTTCTTCACCGCCATAAATCCCAATATTTGCCCACATGCAATGATTGTGGGGATGCAGTGTCATCCCGGGCGCCCAAACGATATTCAAAATTGTCAGGTCTTCAGCGTGATAGAGAGTTTCAAGCCCGGCCAATTCGGGGGTGCCTAACGCGTCGATAATTCTGGCTGGGTCAGATACCGCTTTTGCGATGTGCTCCCTGATCGCGCCTTGAGCATCATTCTCAATGAGCGCAATGCGGCAATCTTCAACAAACTGTTCCAGTACAAAGGCCATTCGGAATGCCTCTCTAAGTCAGGTCATGAGAGATTGATTCTACAACGTAAATTCCATCATGGCTAAGTCTCTACTGTTTGTCGCATGCTAATATTTCACCATCGTGTATCCCGTTGAATGAGGTTATTGCCACGCAATCCGAACAGATACAATCACTCATAGATCCGGCAACTGAGTTGTTGCGGGAGCGTGAATATAAAGCGCTTAAGATGAGCTCCGCGGTCAGGTTTGCGATGATTGCGATTATGGTTCCAATGGTTTGGTTGCTTGGGACGTCCATGATTGATCGTGTTGCCACTACTATACTGCTGGTGATCTATGTCGCCGTACTGGCAGTATCGACTTTGTTTCTTAGGCGCCGTATGCATCTTACGCTTATCAGCCTTGCTGGAGTTGGGCTCGATGTGTGTGTGATCGCGACATTACCTTTCATCTGGCATACATCTCTTGGCGGCAGTGATCTGCCAGTCGGAATTACGTTGAAATCTTCAGTTACGCTGATCGCTATTTTGTTTATTACCCTGAACACTCTGGCAATGCGTCCGCTGTATCCGTTGTTGGTCACTATAGGTGCGCTATTAGTACATGCCGTACTTTTAGTTTTAGGTCTAAACGATAGTCATACTGAATTTACCGCCAGCTATCTGGTTGCATACACCTCTCCCGCAATCTCGAGCGGAAGAGTGGTTACCCAACTTGTAATTATGTTGCTGTCCGGTGTCATTCTGACGCTTCTGACAATGCGTGCCCGTAACATGGTGGTGGAGTCAGCCCAGTTGCAAAAGAAGAATATTCAGCTTGGCCGGTATTTTTCTCCAAATTTGGTTAATCGCTTGGAGGATGACCCTGAATTGTTTCAGGTCGGTGGTGAGCGTAAAGACTTGAGCTTTGTTTTTACTGATTTAGAAGGCTTTACATCGCTAGTCGAAAATAATGAGCCATCATTAGTGGTATCGATCATCAACCGGTATCTGGATGAGCTGATCCGTACTGCGTTTAAGCATGAAGGGACAGTTGAAAAAATCGTAGGCGATGCGCTTCATGTGATTTTTGGCGCACCAAAAGAACAACCGGATCACGCTGTTAGAGCAATTAACTGTGCCCTTGAGATGGATGCGGTCGCTCAAAACTTTCGCCAGCGGATTAAATCTGAGATTCCAATTGGTGTTACCCGGATAGGGGTAAATTCCGGCAGCGCTATCGTGGGAAATTTTGGTGGTGAAGACTACTTTGACTATACGGCTCACGGCGATTCAATCAATATCGCAGCCAGGTTGGAAAGTGCAAACAAGTATTTGGGAACTAGAATCTGTGTCAGCAGTGATACCAAATCCCGCATAAAGAACTTTCGAGGTCGGCCGATTGGGGTACTATTATTGAAAGGTAAAAACCAGGAAACGGAGGTGTTTGAACCGTTGGGCGATAGTAATACAGACGGGGTGGATGAGGCGGCATACTTAATGGCGTACCAGTTGTTAGAGGCCTGCCATCCGGACGCTTGCCAGAACTTTTTGCAGTATTGTTCCGGTCATCCAGATGATTCTCTTGCCGCTTTTCATTTGAAACGACTGCAAGCGGGAATCACGGGCAGCAAAATCAAGCTGGAATCAAAGTAGTAAGGTGCCAACGTATCCAGATCAGGACACGCGGGGATTAGCGGAACTCACGGTTTTATTGGAAAGATAGCCTCAAGCGTTACTTATCTTTAAGGTTTTAATCGGTTAAATATTCTGTAGTATTACAGTGTATCGACGGTTTCGGGACAGTGAAGGTTCAGACCGATCAAATCGATGTAGGACAAAGTTACCCTATCAGCGTGACTATGTGCTCTTATGATAAAAGAAATTGTCGGAGGTCTTGGGTGTGCTTGCCTGAATATTGATCTGACTGCTACAGCTGGAAAACGCTTTTTGGTCGAAGCTGATTTCAGCTGTATTAAGTGAGTCTAGTTGAGTAGCCGCAATAGATATATGAAAAATTACGAACCAGTGCAATTGATCCGCTCGGATATTGTGAAGTGGAATAGTTGGCGGGAGCACAACCCCGAGCGTAATGTTGATCTCAGTTCCGCTAACCTGAGCTGGGCGAAGTTAAGTGGCGCGAATTTCAGTGGCGTCGAGCTACGAGGTGCAGACTTGTCCGGATCAGATCTTAGTTGGGCGAATTTGAGTGGCGCCAGTCTCGGTGAGGCAAATCTCAGCGAATCGGATTTGAGCGGCGCTGACCTCATGGCGGCCAATCTCATTGCAGCGGATCTCCATAAAGCGGATCTAAACGAGTCGGATTTAACTGGAGCGAATTTATTTGCCGCAGATCTCAGAGAATCCGATCTAAGGGGCGCTGACCTTACGAGAGCGGATCTCAGTAAAGCTGATATTAGCTGGGCAAAAATTAATGGAGCAGATCTCACGGATGCGCTGCTCTCGGAAACAGTTTATTCGCGACAGGAGCTACGCGGGCGATGTGGTGGCTCAAAAATAGAATCCTGCCGCGGCAACCCGATTTTTAAAAGAGACGTTGAAGACCAACAGTACATAGATGCTTTAGAGGCTAAACTAGACGCAACTCTGGGAGGTAAAATAGTCTTTGCATTATGGCGGTTAATCGACTTTGGCAGAAGCTTTAGCAGAGTTGCGCTAGGTGCTTGTTTCCTATCAGTGCTGTTTGGCGCAGTATTCTGGACCGGCCGCTGGAAACAGTGGGGTTTACTCGACTATAGTGAAAGCGCTGATACCTGGTTCACGCCGTTCTATTATTCATTAGTCACCTACACAACGCTTGGATTTGGTGATGTCACGCCGGCTGGTTGGCTTGGTGAGCTAATTGTAGTTGTTGAAGTGGTGTTTGGTTACGTCACACTAGGGCTGCTTATAGCCGTGTTGGCGAACAAGGTTGCGCGTCGAGGGTAAATCCACATAGTTCACCCTTAGTCCATAGGCGGTGCACCGCCTTCGGCAATTCGATTACGGATAAACTCATCGAGTTCATCAAGTCTTGCAGGTTCAATGTCCGGGGGCGTATATGTTTCCAGTCTTTTTTGCCATATCGAGGTCGCACGCTGGTCCGCGGTGAGGCTGCCGGCCTCCTGCCACTGTCCAAAGTTAGAGCTATCTGCTACCAGCGATTCATAAAACCCTGTACGGTAGCGGTCCATCGTGTGTTGTGTCGCAAAAAAGTGCCCGCCCGGCTCTACATCGGCTATCGCTTCAAATGCCAGTTCGGCTTCGTTTGCTATCGCACCGCCGCAGATTTCAGCAAAGCTTTGCACCATCTCCATGTCGGTGATCATTTTTTCATAGCCCAGGGTCAAACCGCCTTCAAGCCAGCCAGCACTGTGTATCATTAAGTTAGCTCCCGCGAGCACGGCAGCCCAGGCGCTCATTTCGGTTTCATGGGCGCCCTGCGCATCGGCGATGTTTGACCCTGAGCCAGATGAAGACCTCCAAGGCAAGCCAACACGACGAGCAAGTTGCCCTGAACCAAGTGTCGCCTTGACCTGCTCCGGAGTGCCAAATGTTGGCGAGCCGGACCGCATGTCTACGTTTGAGGCAAAGTTTCCATACATTACTGGCGCGCCCGGTTTTGTGATCTGACTAAGAGTGATGCCCGCTAGATTCTCAGCATGCTGCAGGCTGAGCGCACCGGCAACCGTTATTGGCGCCATCGCGCCCAACAGGCAAAAAGGAGTAATGATGCACAGTTGCCCGGCCAATGCAAAATCGATAATTCCCTGGGCCATGGGCTTATCCAATTGGCGTGGGGAGTTGGTGTTGACTACCGTTGAACAATAGGGGGAGTTTTTGAACTCTTCAGCGGATATCCCACGCATAATCCGAATCATCTCAAAACAGTCGGTTACCTGACTGTTCCCACGGGCATACACCCAGGGTGCCTTATGACTTAGAGACAATTGAATCCTTGCTGTCCTGTAGTGGCGTTCATGGATGGCGATGTCCTGCGGCTCAACGATGGCTCCAAGCAGTTGCAATGCATCGAAACTTTCCGTGAGCTTGATCAGTTCTTCGAAATCCTTCAGTGTGCCGGGTCGACGGCCACGTTCACGGTCAAAGGCATGTGGACAACCTGCGCCAGATTTGAATATTAGCCGACTCGGAGCGACTATCAGGCCCTTGTCGCTGATTCCACCGCAAATTTTGAACTTGGCGGGTGCGCTGGCCAGTGCTTGGGCAACAATTTCCCGACCGATCCTGACCATGAAAGTGTCATGGTCTACCAGCGCTCCGGCTGTTTGCAACCTCTCCCTGGCTGCAGGCAGTAACATCTTGATCCCTAATTCTTCAAGTATCCGCAATGCATTCTGATGCAGCGCCTCCACTTCATCTTCGGAAAACACGGTTTGCGGCGTAAATGGATTGATCAGATTGTGGTAATCGACCGTGCGTGACGCTTTCGGGAGTTCAGTGCTCTCAGACCTCCTGGTTCTTCTATTGTTGCGTCTGGCCATGCCTATCCAAGTACAGAGAAACTGCTTTCGGTGTTGATCTCACGCTTTCGAGAATAAAAACCGGTGTCGATATCACGATCAATATAGGGCAGATGAAAACGAAAGGGAGACTGGTCGTGATCATTACCGGCTTCGCAGTGTTTGATCAGCGCAGCCATCATCTTGCCGACGATCGGTGCGTTCTTATACTGATTCCCGCTGGTGCCAATCGCCATGTAATATCCGGGCACACAAGACTTATCGTAAATCGGAATCCAGTCGTCAGAAACGTCGTATAAATCGACCACTCCCTGCATCCGCCGCGGCACCTCGAGGCCGTTGGCGCGTTGGGCATATCGATATGCTTGATGGGTCCATTGTTCCGAAAAATTGCGGTCATAGTCTTCCGGATCCACCCATTCTCTCGGATCGCATTCTGGATCCTCGCTGCCGATCAAAATGTAGTTACCCTTTTCCGGACGACAATAGCAGCCAATGTCATTATCGGAGACGATAGTGCCGTGGGTATAAAAATCGTAACCAGGTGGCGCGGGTAAGTGCACCACTTCCTGCTTAAGAGCTCGGGTTCGTATAGTCATGTCGCCCAATGCCCCAGCCAGGGCATTTACCGCGGATGATGCCGGACCTGCAACGTTAACCACAACCGGAGCATGAATTTCGCTATCGTCATCAAGTCGAACGCCGGAAATGCGATCGCTTTGTTTGAGTATTTCGGTAACCGTACGGTTAAATAAAAACGTGCCGCCGGCGGCTTCAGCCGCACGCTGTAGATTGTGTGTAGACAACTGTGGATCGGTAACGTATCCCGCTGTCGGAAAAAAAATCGCACGCTCGATCCTGCCGCTGCCCGCTTGACCAAAATCCGGATCCTGCATGCGCTTTGGTGGCGCAAAACTCTCCAGGTTATAGAACGGCAGATGTGCCCGAATCGTCGCTGCGTCCCAGACCTCATAGGGCACCGCGAGTTGGTCGCAAATGCTGGTATGTTTCTGAAGGTAACCGTTCTCTTCAGTGCACATTACCAGGCATCCGATTTCACGGAATTCAGCCAGTCCCCGCTCATCTTTGGTCTTGAGATATTCCCCCCAGTTCTTCCAGTAGTGATAGCCCTCGTAAGCAAAAGCAGTGCCTTCAAGTGTCGAGTAATGCACACGAATGATGGCGCAGGATCCACTGGTTGGGCCGTAGCCCGCCGCTGGATTTTTATCTACCGAGTGAGTAGTTAATCCTGCTCTGTTTAGTTCCAGTGCGATAGCAGCGCCAATCACCCCGGTCCCGATTACTATAGCGTCAACATTAGCAGTCATTCTTCTATTCCTAATCTTTGGCTAGAGTCGCATCTTTTTGCCTTCCGGATCGAAGGGTGAGGGTGTCAACACTTCCACGCCACGTTCAACGCCTACAATGTGCGCCATTAGTCTGGTACCTGGCTCAGCAAACTGGGGTTCGACAAGAGCCATTGCTAGACTTCTTCCAATAGCATGGCCATAGCCGCCGGACGTAATGAAACCAATTCGTTTACCCTCACTCCATACAGGTTCGTAACCTGTGGCTTCAGCGTCACCTCCATCAAGGCCTATGGTCACCAGGCGCTGAGGGGCGGAATTATTCTCTTTTTCAGCCTGTGCAGCCTCACGTCCGATAAACTCTCCTTTAGAAAACGGAATCCAGCGATCCATGCCGGTCATGCCCGGAGTGTATGCCTGAGTAAATTCCGCGGACCAGATACCAAAACTCTTTTCCAGTCGAAGGGAGTTCATCGCATAGAAACCGTATTCCCGTATACCGTGTTCAGCCCCGGCCGCAAGCAGTATTTCGCGCAGAGTAATATGGTCCGCTGCGCGGCAATTAATTTCGAAACCCAATTCACCTGCTACCGATAGACGTCCGACTTTAGCGCGGACCAATCCAACATCAACTGTTGTGCATCCCATAAATGGAAGAGCCTCTGCACTCATATCTTGATGAGTGAGTGCCTGGATGATCTTTCGTGAGTTGGGCCCGGCTAGAGAGAAGCCGACCCAGTCATCGGAAATATCACGGACCGTGACGTGATCATTGATGCCAATATGGTCATTGAACCAGCGCATATGCCACTGGCGCAGGTAGTACGAACCCATTATCCACCAGCGGCCATCTCCCCAGTTGAAAATTGTTAGGTCACCTTTGAGTCGACCACTCGGAGCCAGCATTGGCGCCAATCGAGATCGCCCTGCAGATGGCAGACGGCTCGCCATGATTTTGTCCAGCCATTCTTGGGCGTTTTCACCAGTAACTTCATAGCGGGAGAAACCGCTGATGTCGAGCAGGCCTGCCTGTTCTCGCACTGCGCGGCATTCTGCCGCAACGATGTCGAAGGCATTAGAACGTTTTAGTGTCGGAGTTTCTTCGAAGCCGTCAGGCCCAAACAATAATGGCACCTCAAGGCCCCAGGAGCATCCCCAAAGTGCGCCAGCCTCCTTCATTGCGCTATATGCGGGAGCGCGTTTAAGTGGCCGACCCGCGGGTAATTGCTCGTTGGGATAGGTCATTACGAAACGCCGGGAATAAAATTGTCCCGTGGTTTGTCGAATGTATTCGCGGTTAGAAGTGAAATCACCATAACGGGCGATATCCATTGGCCAGGCGTCGGTCTCGGTCTCGCCATGCATCATCCACTCGGCCAGGGTTTTACCGACACCGCCGCCCTGCAGGAAGCCAGCCATTACCCCGCAGGCCAACCAGTAATTCTGCTTACCCGGAACCGGACCAACCAAGGGATTGCCGTCTGGAGAGAAAGTGAACGCGCCGTTTACCCAGTTCTTGATACCGACTCGCTGTAAAACTGGATACCGGTGAAATGCCATTTCAAGCTCGTCTGAAATGCGGTCTATATCTTCCTGCAGCAGTTCAATACCATAGTCCCATGGAGCACCGTCAATTTGCCAATGTTGGTGATTGATTTCATATATGCCGATGAGAACGCCTTGCTGATCCTGACGCATATAGGTAAAGCCTTCGAGATCCACCGTCATCGGCACTTCAAAATCGAGAGCCGCAACTTCGGGGATTGTTTCGGTTACCAGGTAGTGATGGGATAGTGGAGACAGAGGCAGGTCCAGACCGACCATACGGCCAACCTGCTTGGCCCATAATCCACCGGCATTGACCACGTGTTCGGCATGAATGGTTTCCTTTTCCGTGACCACGTCCCAGGTTCCATCAGGGCGCTGGTTCAATTCCATTACACGGTTATGCTCCATGATGGTCGCACCACGCTTTTTGGCCGCACCGGCGTATGCGTGAACTGTCCCGGTAGTGTCTACATAACCTTCGCGATCGGCCCAGAGCCCACCAAGTACGCCGTCAACGTCCATGATCGGGCATTTTTCCTTTACCTCCTCCGGTGTCATCAGATAACAATCCTCGATACCGATTGTCTGGAACACTCGGTAGGCAGACTGCAGCCACTCCCAGCGCGCAGGCGCTGATGCGACTGTGATTCCACCCGTCATATGCAATCCTATGGATTGACCGGACTCCTTTTCGATTTCCGACAGCAGATCAATGGTATATGCCTGCAATGCGGCCATGTTGGGATCCGCGTTGAGGGCATGGATACCGCCCGCTGCGTGCCACGAAGATCCCGCAGTCAATACCGAGCGCTCAATCAGGCACACATCCGTCCAACCGAATTTTGCCAGATGATATAAAACAGAGGTGCCTACCACGCCGCCGCCTATTACGACTACCCGAAACTGTTGCATTTTTTTACTCGTAAGTTAGATGTTTGATAAATTCATTACACTATCCGATCCTGATACTTGGATCGCATGCGGGATTCAAATTCACCCGCCTGTTGTGCGGTGAGATCACGCCCGGTATAGCCCTTGAAGTAGGCTCTGGTATAGCTGATCCTGGTTGCAAGCGAATCTTTGATATCCAGGGCATAGAATCCGATCAAGGAGAAATAGACAATACGCGCGCGGATAAACGCTTCAGTTTTTTGGTATCTGAAACGTGAAAAGAATGCGGTAATGGCATCAACTCTGGCGGTATCCGCGTTATCGAGTTCCTTGCGCACTTTTTTTGATCTGCGCGCCCATTCCCGCACCGCGAGATCGAGTCGAGGATCAAATAGTTCAATGTCGATGCAGGCGTCAAACAACTCAAAGATTCCATCTGTTAAAGATTCTGCTCCTTCAACTGCGACGACTATGGCGCGTGTGTTTTTATCCCTCCAGTACTGCAGCAAAGCGTCAATCAGGTCGTCACGATTAGTGAAATGCCAGTAAAAACTGCCACGAGTCACTTCAAGCTCATGTGCCAACCTAGTAATACGCACTGCATCGATGCCCTCCTCAACAAACAGTTCCAAAGCGGTCTGAAGCCAGTCCAAACGCTGCAACTGATTACGCTCAGAGCTAAGGGTGCCGCGCTCGGCAACTGCTTTCAGGAGTGTATTGTCGGCCATTGAAATAGTACTGAGAGTTTCCATACAGTTATGTATGGATAAATATACATAAATGTACATTAACTTGGAACAGGTGAATTTCCATTTATTTGGCCCGCATCTCTTAAGCTGCTAGAATTCTGACCAAATAGTCAGGTTTTGCTGCCCTTGATTCGGTTTCTTTTAAACAAGCGAGAGATTGTTCTGCAGGATTTTGCCGCAGATTTCACTGTGCTTGAGTACTTGCGTAACCAGGAGGGCCGATGTGGGACTAAGGAAGGGTGTGCCTCCGGGGACTGTGGGGCATGCACTGTTGTAGTGGCAAGCCCGGCTGAAGAAGGTCTGAACTACAGATCTGTAAACAGCTGTATTACTTTCCTAGGTGCGCTTCACGGCAAACAGCTGATCACAGTAGAAGATCTTGCTGCAGGGAACGATTTACACCCGGTGCAACAGGCAATGATCGACCATCATGGCTCGCAGTGCGGATTCTGTACGCCAGGTTTCATTATGTCTATGTTCGCGCTTTACAAAGACATGCCGCCAGGAGCTGATCGCAATCATCGGCGTCGCATTACACATGAGTACCTCGCGGGTAACCTTTGCCGCTGCACTGGATACCGACCAATCGTCGAGGCGGCGCTGGCGTCTACCGAGCAGCCACGATCAGATCACTTCAGCATCGACGAAAATGAGGTGGCCACAAAATTAATTGAGATTTCTGATCACGACTCCCTGGATAACGTTACTGGAGTCGAAGCATTTTTAATACCACAATCGCTGTCTGAACTGGCTTCCACATGTTTGGAAAAACCGACCGCTAGATTGCTTGCCGGAGGGTCTGATCTGGCACTTGAGGTCACACAACAACTGAGGTCGCTGGACTCGATCATATTGTTGGATCAGGTAAAGGAATTAAGACAAGTAAAACGCGATGGAAATCGGCTTGAAATTGGTGCCGCGGTTTCCCTTTTAGATTGCGATAAATTACTGCAAGTGCGCTATCCACAAATAAGCCAACTGCTTCACAGGTTCGGTTCTACCCAGGTCAGAAACCAAGGCACAATAGGCGGAAACATTGCTAACGCTTCGCCGATTGGTGATCTTCCCCCAGTACTGATCGCGCTGGATGCCCGCCTCAAGCTGCAGCGGGGAGAGCAGACCCGCGTAGTCCTTGTCGAAGAATTTTTCGTTGACTACCGTAAAACTATTCTGCAACCCGGCGAATTTATTTCCGCGATACTGCTGCCACTTCCTTTCGAAGGCCAGATGTTTCGGGTGTACAAGGTAAGCAAGCGACTTGATGACGATATATCAGCTGTCTGCATGGCAATTAATCTTAGTTTTGATAGAGATTCGAAGGATGAAATTCGAATCAGCTCGGCCCGCATCGCGTTGGGTGGGATGGCTGCGATCCCAAAAAGAGCCAGTAGCTGCGAAGCAATTTTGAAGAGTGCCGAATTTGACGCCTCAACTATTGACCAAGCCGCTCACGCTCTTGAAGAGGATTTCTCGCCGATCAGTGATGCCAGGGCGAGCGCCGGGTATCGAATTCAGGTGGCACAAAATCTGCTGCGCCGTTTCCATTTGGAGCATTCCGACAACAGCATAAAGACAAGAGTAGAACATGTTGCATAGTCCTTCGCGGATCGGCACCTCGATGCCCCATGACAGCGCGCGCAAACATGTGACTGGTGAGGCGGTATATGTTGATGATCAACCGGAATACGCTGGCCAGCTGTATGCATGTGTTGGTGGCAGCAGGGTTGCGCACGGAAAATTAAAGTCCATGAATCTCGAGAAGGTACGCCAGGCACAAGGAGTAATTGATGTCATTACCGCGGCGGACATTCCTGGGCAATTGGATATTGGGCCGGTCTTTCCCGGCGACCCTCTACTAGTTGAGTCGGAGATCGAATATTTGGGTCAGCCTTTGTTTGCTGTGCTGGCGACCAGTCATGAACTGGCTAGAAGAGCTGTGACACTGGGAGTGGCAGAGGTTGAACCGCTGGAGCCTGTTCTCGATCTTGAGCAGGCAATTAAGCAAGAGTTTTATGTGCGACCACCTCATCGTATGCAACGCGGCGATGTCGATAAAGCTTTAGCAGGGGCCTCCCGTCGGTTTACCGGGATGTTGCAGGTAGGCGGTCAGGAGCATTTCTATCTCGAAGGACAGGCGTCCATTGCAATTCCCGGAGAGGATGGTGGTGTCAATATTCTCACTTCTACCCAGAATCCGACGGAGGCACAGAAACTGGTGGCTGAGGTTCTAGGTATACCTATGAATCTGGTTAACGCAGAAACTCGTCGTATGGGGGGTGGGTTCGGGGGCAAGGAGACTCATGGCTCGCCATGGTCATGCATTGCAGCAGTTTTCGCACGGCGCACGGGTAAGGTGGTGTCATGCAGGCTATCTCGCCGCGATGACATGGTGATGACCGGCAAGCGCCACAACTTTCTCAATCGGTATGACGTTGGCTTTTCCGAACAAGGAGAAATCACTGCAATAAGTTATCTACTTGCGGGACAATGTGGATATTCCCCGGACCTGTCTGATGCCATCGTCGATCGCGCCATGTTCCATTGCGATAACGCGTATTACATTCCAGATGTTTTAATAGACGGATTGCGATGTAAAACCCATACCGTATCCAATACGGCGTTTCGTGGTTTTGGTGGCCCGCAAGGTGTGATTACCATGGAAGCAGTCATTGATCAGATCGCTTTCAATGTAACTAAGGATCCACTAGAAATCAGAAAACTCAATCTTTACGACACCGATAAACGTAACGTTACGCCCTATCATCAGCAGATTGAGTCGTATACGGTGCCCGCCATCATCGAGCAGCTGGAGAATGATTCAGATTACTGGCGACGGCGTGAAGCTGTCAGGCAGTTTAACCAGTCGAGTCCTGTGTTGAAGAAGGGGCTTGCATTGACGCCAGTTAAGTTCGGTATTTCATTCACGGTATCACATTTGAATCAGGCTGGTGCTTTGGTGCATGTCTACACCGACGGCAGTATCCATTTAAATCATGGTGGAACTGAAATGGGGCAGGGTCTGATGACCAAGGTCGCGCAGATCGTGGCGGAAGAGTTTCAGGTAAATCCATCCAGGGTAGTGGTTTCCGCAACCCGTACCGATAAGGTGCCCAATACCGCACCTACCGCCGCGTCATCCGGTACGGATATAAACGGCATGGCAGCGCTTAATGCAGCGCGTACGATTAAACAGAGGATGGTCGAATTTCTGGCACAACAATATAAAGTCGAACAAAAGGAAATTGTCTTCCAAAACGATCAGGTGAGCGCCGGTGAAAATATGCTTACCTTTGAGCAGGCAGCTAAATCTGCGTGGCTCGGTCGCGTGTCTCTGTCGTCTACCGGTTTTTACAAGACGCCGAAAATTCATTATGACCGAGAGACTGCGTCAGGCAGGCCGTTTTTTTATTATGCCAACGGTGCAGCAGTCTCTGAAGTAGTCATTGATACACTGACTGGAGAGACAAGGGTGCTGCGCGCCGATATTCTCCATGATGTCGGTAATTCGATCAATCCGGCTATAGATATCGGGCAAGTCGAGGGTGGATATATTCAGGGTCTCGGCTGGCTGACCAGTGAGGAGCTAAAGTGGGACAAGGAAGGAAGGCTGCTCACAGACAGCCCGGCAACCTATAAAATTCCCGCGGTTTCGGATGCGCCTGAGATTTTTAGTGTGCGCCTGATGGAAAACGCACCAAACTCCGAACCGACGATATTCCGATCAAAGGCGGTGGGTGAACCACCATTGATGTTGGCGATATCGGCGTGGTGTGCGATTCGAGATGCCGTAGCGGCGGCTGGAGATTACAACACGTTTCCGGAGCTTCACGCACCCGCTACTCCAGAGCAGATATTGCAGTCCGTGAATGGAGTGCGGTCGAGATGAGCTGGATTGACGCCATTGCACAGTCGACAAGGAGTAATACCGGGTTTGTGGTGGTGACAGTGTTATCCGTAAAGGGCTCCTCGCCTCGTGCGGAACAAACCAAGATGGTGGTGACAGGCGATACGGTCTACGACAGCGTTGGTGGCGGTAATCTTGAGTTTGAGGCAATTCAAACGGCGCGATCACTGTTGCAAGGCAACAGGGCCGCGATAGAACGACATGACTACACGCTCGGAGCAGATCTGGTTCAATGCTGTGGTGGAAGCGTCGAGCTATTGTATGAGTGTTTTCCAGCCTGCGACTTTAATGTTGTGTTATGTGGCGCGGGACATGTTGGAAAAGCGCTAGTGTCGATCCTGTCCGGTTTGCCTTGCCGAGTGCAGTGGATGGATTCACGAAACGAATTACTCGAATCAGCAGTACAGGAAGTCGGCCCGCCTTCGAACGTGACACCGGTTAATTATCACAATCCCTATCAATCCATTGAACAGTGTCCGCCCCGGTCCTGGTACCTGGTAATGACCCACAGTCATGAGATCGATTTCGAGCTCTGCGAGGCTATCCTGGGACGTAAAGACGTTCAGTACTGCGGTCTGATTGGATCCAAGTCGAAGGCAGTAAGTTTTCGCAGTCGCCTCAAAAAGAAGGGTTTCACTGCAATGGAAATTGGTCATTTAACTTCACCCATTGGACTGGATCTTGGTGCGGGCAAGCGGCCAATGGAAGTAGCTGTTTCCATTTCAGCACAATTGATGCAGCTCTACTATGCTGACCTGAAGCAGAAACGTGAAGTTTTCAATCCTCTTAGCGTGGTAAGCAACAATAACGTCGACTAGTCTGGGGAACGGTATCTATAAAAAACACGGATATTGGAAGGCGTGTTTCCCCAAGTGTCATAATGTTCCTCGACGACTAAAGACTTAAGTAAAAAGTGAGCTGGTTTGCTACACTCGAAGGGGTGTAAAGGAAGAAAAATTCACACGAAATCGGCTGCATGAGAAGCAACACCACCCGCGATGGTTTTTAGTTCTGTACTTTTTCTTTTTCTGTTTCTACCCGTCGTGCTGTTGCTCTATTGGGTAATCCCCAACAAGTGGCGAAACAGTTTTCTGCTTATTGTAAGTTTGACTTTCTATGCCTGGGGGGAAGGGCTTTTCGTGGGCATCATGTTGCTTTCGATTGCCATGAACTATGTTTTCGGGCTTGCTATAGAGCGTGGAAATGCGCGGGCGGGGCGACTATGGGTAGGAATTGCCGTGATGGCAAATCTTGCCCTTTTGGGGGTTTTCAAGTACGCAAATTTCCTGGTAGAAAATATAAACACTCTGTTCTCAAGCACGGGTATACAACTAATCACTATCGACCAGATTCATTTGCCTATTGGCATATCTTTCTTCACCTTCCAGGCAATGTCTTACGTGATCGAAGTGCATCGTCGGGTGATGCCCGCACAGACCAATCTGCTGAATCTTGGGCTATACATTGCACTTTTTCCTCAACTGATTGCCGGCCCAATCGTGCGCTACCATGATATTGCCGCACAATTAAAAACCAGATTTGTCAATGCGGGACAGGTTGCCTATGGTATAGAGCGCTTCGTCATAGGCCTTGGGAAGAAAGTCCTCATCGCTAATCCCATGGGGGCGGTGGCGGACGAGATCTTTGCGCTTCCTCCAGACAGTATTACCGCCACAGTAGCCTGGACCGCAGTGGCCTGCTATTCGCTGCAAATCTACTTCGATTTTTCCGGTTATTCCGACATGGCCATTGGTCTTGGGCGAATGTTTGGATTTAAGTTTCTGGAAAACTTTAACTATCCATACATTTCACAATCGATACAAGAGTTCTGGCGTCGCTGGCACATATCGTTGTCCAACTGGTTTCGAGATTTTCTTTACCTTCCCCTGGGGGGTAACAGACGTGGGCCAGGCAGAACCTATTTTAACCTGCTGATTGTGTTTCTTCTGTGCGGATTGTGGCATGGTGCGAGTTGGAATTTTGTTGTGTGGGGACTACTGCACGGCTCTTTTCTGGTGCTCGAAAGGATTGGTTTTCTTGGTGTATTGAATAGGGTGTGGCGTCCGTTGCGCCATTGCTATGTGATATTTATTGTAATGATTGCGTGGGTATTTTTTCGTGTTGAGACTCTGTCGGGCGCATCAGATTTCCTGGAAACCATGTTACTAGCCGATACCAGTGGCAAGTATCAACTCGATATTTTCTTTGACTATGAGCGGGCCTTTATATTTGTTGTGGGGATTATTATCGCCACCCCTGTTTTGCCCTGGATAAGGAGTAGGTACACGGGCTCAGGTTCTCTGGACTGTGGAGAGCCGGTGCTGATTCGCCATTTCAGCGTGCATGCAGTAAAGCACTTGTGGTTGCTGACTATTCTGGTTTTTTCGTCCATGCACTTGATGGCCGGGAGCCACAATCCATTTATTTATTTTAGATTTTAACGGTGATGGATTCCGATTCTATTTTACAACTGCGGTCAGACAGGCTCCTGGTCACTATATTCCTGGCCGCAATCAGTCTGCCATTGTTGATGTCTGTCCTATCAACCGATAAATCCATATCCGAATCTGAAAAACGCACTCTTGCACCGAAACCGGTCATGTCACAGTTATTCAGTGATTTCGAAGGTTATCGTAATAGCGTAGAAGATTATTGGGGCGACCATATAGGCCTTAGAGAGCTGCTGATTACTGGCTATAGTGCGATCAAAGTGCTGGTATTCAATATTTCTCCAAATGACTGGGCACTGCTAGGTAAGGATAAATGGATATTCTATTGGGGTGCGGGTAGCAATAATTACACTGCGGATCGTGATTTCTCTGGCCGACATATGATTTCGCGCACTCGATTGGATCGCTGGTATATCAATCACATGGCGACGTTAGAACATATGCGTACAAAGGGTGCAGAGTACGCGATGTTCATTGCGCCAAATAAACAATCTATTCACCCCGAATTCTTGCCATATAAAATACGGCAGAAGTCCGGAAAAACAATTCTAGATCAATTTGCTGAATATCTCGAAGGGAAAAATACAGAGGGGTTTTACGATTTACGCGCCGACTTGTTAGCCCTCAAACAGAGTGGGCCTGTTTATATGCGAACTGACACACACTGGAATCATGAGGGTTATGTGCTCGCCTATAGAAAGATCATCGAGTGGGCCCGGCAGCATGCCGATGGAATTCCGGTCAGCAGATCAGACCAGGAATTTGAGCTGGAGCACATACCCGCGATGACCGGCGATCTTGGTGGCATGGTGGGGTTTGCAAGTTATTTCGCGGAGACGTCGGCGCTTGCTACGCTCAAGGCGCCTTGCGCAGTGCAAGTTGAGAATATATCTCTGCAAAAGTACGGCGCGCAGCCGCAAAAGCAGGCGACAAGATATCGATGCAAAACGGCGACCAAAAAGCTGCTGTTTATTCACGATTCATTTGGGCGTTGGATTGCTCCGCTGTTAGCGGAACACTTTAAGGAAACGATCACCTCAAATTTCGGCAGTCCCATTGTGCTGGAGGAACTTATCGAGGAGTTTCAACCTGATATCGTTATCAATTTACGTGTCGAAAGGCAGCTTCTATCGTTGTTTCCAGATTATCCAGGCGTCACTGATGATTTTATTAAATCAAAATTCGAACAAGGAAATCAAAAGGTTCAAAAAATTCAACTACTACCCGAGATCGTTAAGTGCGTTAACTGTGATTTACGTCAATATGAAGATGGGCTGGAAATATATTCTCACAATGAAGATCCGTTTTTGGAGTTTGATGCGCAATTACTCAACAATGCCGGAACGGAAGCCACAGTGAAGGTCTCGTTGATCAGTGAACAACTTGATGAGCTGAAACTTTACTTCGCTACCGAAGGCTCGCCAGTTTTTTCAGAAGACAACGCAGTGTCATCTCCAATACAGAAAGAAGTTAATACAATCTATCTTCGAATTGCGGCAGAAACCCCATTCAAATCTCTTAGACTGGATCCAGGTATGAATAAAGGACTTTACTATTTGAGTTACCTTGGTGTTCAGTACGAAACTAATTAGAAACCAGACACTCCATTCGCAATTTATACATCCAGCTGGTTCTTTTAATGGGCCATTATTGATCAAATCAACGCGCTGATTGACTTCATCTAAAGTTAAAACACTTATTAAAAATTAGCGTGTATGGATTAAAATAATTTGGCGTAGAGAACAGAAGCTCATGAAGAAAAATAGACCTTGGCTGCTAGCCAATTCTTGGCTCGGGACAATCTATACGATTTCTTCTCAAATTTCCGAATTGTCATTCTCTGATGTTCGATTAGGTGCGTGCCGATTCAATTGAATTGGCTGAACCGTCGCTCCCGCTGGCCGTGTGAAAGAATTTAAACACCGTTACACCAGACCCTATAGCAGGCGGTCACGAACACCGTGTAGCACGATATCGGTGTACCCGACTATGCCGATCACTTTTCTGTTGTTGATCACCGGTGCACGTCCGATACCAAAGTTCTCGAACAGGCGCGTGCAATAACGAATATCCATCTCGGGATCGACACTGATCACAGGTTTAGACATGATCTCGTAAATATTGACTCGCTCGGGCGCCTTGTTCCTGGCCAGAACCTTCTTCGCGATATCCGACAGCAGCACGATTCCGTATTCGTCGTTTTCATGTCGGGTATCGACGACGAAACATTTGGATTCGGGATGGGTTGATTTCTTTAAGACGTCCGCCACGGTATCCATCCCATCGACGAGATCAAAATTCGGCTTCATCACATCCCTTACACGAACGATGATTTTCTCTTTCATATCTCTTCCTCAACAATTGCAGATAACTGGCTTACCTGGTGCGATACCCCTACCGCATCTTCGACATCGATGCTAAAAGCGATACCGTTGCCCGGATGGGCCTCAAACTCTCCGACATCCTCAATAGTTTCGAGAATATCGCGACACATATGTTCTTCGACCAGTAGCAATACCACGTCTCTTTGAGTTTCCAGGCTCAGGCCAAGAAAGGTTTTAGCAACCTCCAACCCCTCGCCTCGAGCGCTCGAGATCACAGTTGAACCGGTGGCGCCATTATCGCGCGCAGCTTCGACGATCTTGTTAGTAATCGAATCGTCGGTCAATGCAATGATGAGTTTAAAATGCATGATGATTTCTCATAAAGTTTTGGTCTACTTTCTACGCCTGGTGCTCCATTCTGACAACTGGGCATAGGCAAGTACCGACATTATCGGAAACAGGCTGGCAAAGGCAATCAAACCAAAGCCGTCGAGCAAAGGGTTGCGGCCAGGCACGGTGCTGGCAAGGCCCAGTCCGAGTGCCGCCACCAGGGGTACCGTCACGGTCGATGTGGTAACGCCGCCTGAGTCGTAAGCAAGCGCGATGATCATGCGTGGCGCGAACATTGTTTGTACTACTACGAATACATAGCCAGTAATGATGTACCAGTAGAGCGGGGTGCCGGTAATGATGCGGAAGACGCCCAGAGCGATGCCGATGGCGACACCGATCGCAACCGCGATACGCAAGCCCCAGATGCCGATACTGCCGGCCGAGACCTGGTTCGCCTTGATCGCGACCGCGAGTAACGAGGGCTCGGCGATCGTTGTCGCAAAGCCGATGGCGAACGCAAACAGGTAGACCCACTGGTAATCCCACCACTCGAGTGCCCGGCCGACCTCGTCTCCAGCAATAAAGACAGGGTCCGTCAATTGCTGCGCCATCAATTTACCGAGTGGAAATAACGCGGCTTCAAGGCCCTCGAGAAAAAATGCGAGGCCCAGTAGGACCAGTAAAAACCCGCTGACTACTTTTTTTCGGTTTGGCATCGGAGTGCGAAACGCCAGGCGCTGAAAACCGAACAGGATCACCACGATGGGCAACACGTCCCAGACGGTGGCAATCAGCACGTGAAACAAATCGATAAATATATGTATCACAGGCGCGTCAGACCACCATGCCGTAAGCCATGACGAAGATCATCGGTGTCAGAGACGCAAACGCGATCAGGCCGAATCCGTCGACCATCGGATTACGCCCCTTGATCGAGCTTGCGAGTCCAACACCCAGTGCGGTAACCAGGGGTACTGTGATCGTCGAGGTGGTAACGCCTCCCGAGTCATAGGCGATGCCGATTATCTCGCGCGGCGCGAAAAAGGTCATGATGACAACGCCGGTGTAACCAACCACGATCAGGTTCTGAATCGGCCAGCCCTTGATGATGCGCAACACGCCAATGACGATCGCAAAGCCGACCGAAACCGCGACCGTTAAGCGCAGGCCCTGTGCATAGGATGCCATGGATGGTTCATTGGCTTCGATCATACCGCCATCGGCCGCAATCTTTGCAGCTTCTTTGGCCACCGCAATCAGCGCCGGTTCCGCGACCGTAGTCCCAAATCCGAGCGCAAAAGCGAAACTTAACAACCAGATGAGACTACCCTTGCTGGCGAATGAGTAGGCCATGGTTTCGCCGATCGGAAACAAACCCATATTGAGGCCCTGCACAAACAGGGTTAAGCCGATAACGACGAAAACGACACCGAGGGCGATTTCTCCAAAGTTCGGTATCGGTTGCTGTAATACCGCAATCTGAAAAAAGCCGATGACCAGAATAATGGGCAGTAAATCACGCAGACTGTCGAGCAACGAGTTCAGTATCGCCTTCGGTGATATCATTTAAGCCCTATCAGGTAATGCCCGTTGGTCAACTATATCAGCACTGTAGACGCAGACCTATGTCAACAGCAAAAAAAAACCGACCTCGCGGTGAAAACGTTATTTTCATTGGGTTTCAGACGGCTGGGGGTCTTTGGTAAGCACTCTGATGGGGGAGATATAAATTGTGGTTATTCAATATGTTGTTATTGATGACTCAGGATTTTCATGATCTCGGATATCAGAAACTAAAAAACATAGCAGAGACTGTGCGCGTGTACGCTTTATACATCTCTGATCTAAAGGGCTTTACTCATCCCACCGCATTCCTAAATTCACGATTAAAAGAGCAGCCATTATTCGATCTGAACGGCGCAGCATCTGAGCAGGGAGCACTCACTACTGGAGGCTGTTTATGTGGAGCGGTCAGATATGAAGTTTCTGAACCGGATATAGGAACGGGTTTTTGTCACTGCAGAATCTGTCAACGGGCGTTAGGAGCGCCAGTAAACGCCTGGGTGGGATTTCCGCTTAGGTCGGTAAAGTTTCCGCTGAGTAAGCCTTCGTACTATAGGTCCACTATGATTGCGAAACGGGGCTTTTGCTCCACATGCGGAACCATTTTGACCTACCAGATGTTAAAGCCATCTATTTCTGAATACCTCATCATTTGTATTCCCACTCTTGACCGACCAGAGGACTTCCCGCCGGTTTGGCATGGCGGAATCGAAAGCCAATTACCGTGGTTGAACGTGCATGACGATCTCCCCAGATTACGAACGTCGTAATCGCCATCGTTGCGTAATGCCTGGGAATCCGTCGATATAGATGATCCCGCGGAATGGCAGCCTGTCAAGACTAGTAAAGACGAAGTAAACCCTAGTAAGTCTTAGAACAAAACTCGACAAACTTATGGACGTGTATTGCTGTTAGCTTGAACCGCATTGTTGCGTAATCGCACGGACATCAAGGTGCGGAAATCTGCTTTGTATATGGTCTATTTTCTCCTTGAAACACGATTTGCGGAGCCTCAGTTAGCGAAACTAAACATAGGCTTGACACTTGATTTATTATGTGGGAATATTTCCCACATAATTGAATGCCAAAAGGGGGCTGCTTTCATTCAATTCTTTTTTGCCGCTTAGAGCGACTCGATATGCGCGCTTAATTATCCTTGATGAGTCCGCTAATGAGTGTCTCTATGAGGCTGCGGACTGAGGCCGAACCATCATGTCGATATTTCCCCTGCTACATCATTCAAGCTTGATTTTTACTAAGTAGAGAGAAGTAATATGCAGAAAAAAATTTATAGGCGTTTATCCCAAATAGGCTTGGCTTTAACCTTCACCTTATCGAATGCTCATGATTCCAATGCCGATGATTCGAGAATCTGGGCGTCCCAATGTTTTCAGTGTCATGGCACCAACGGTTATCCAGTGGGTGACATGGACGAAATCGGTGGCAAAGATCCAAACAGCTTGTATGAAGGGTTGATCGAAATGAAGTATCGCGGAAAAACCGAAGGCATTATGGATTTGCATGCCCGCGGCTACAGCGACGAGCAGTTGAGAGCGATTGCTGAATATATCTCTGTGCAGTCTGGGTCCGAACAGCCGGGAGAAGAAGAAAGCCAAGAGGAAGAACGGGAAGAAGAGCAAGAGAAGAAAGACTAGGGGCAGTGGAACATGCCGCTTGGCATAACTTTACATATTACGACAAGAGAATAAATTATGAATAAGACCAACAGAAGGGTTTTCCTCAAACATGCAGGAGTAGCTGCCCTGGCATCAGCGATTCCCGGTTTTTCAACAGCAGCTCCACTCGCACCACGTGTGGTGGTGATCGGCGGTGGCTTTGGCGGGGCGACCGTAAGTAAGTATCTTCGATTATGGGGTGGGGATATAAATGTCACTACGGTGGAATCGCAGCCTCTGCACTATTCCTGCATATTGTCCAACGGTATTGTTACAGGTGACTATGGGCTCGACAGAGTAACGCTCCAGTATGATGCTTTACAAGATCGTTATGGTGTCAATTGGCTTCAAGGTAAAGCGCTGAAGATAAACCCGGATTCTCAGGAGGTCACGGTTAGGACGGCATCTGGGCGGGTGAAACTGCCTTATGACAAATTAATCGTGTCACCTGGAGTGGATTTTATTTCCCCCCAAGGAAACTACAAATCAGGGAAGACACCACATGCCTGGAAGGCGGGAAAGCAAACAATCAATCTCAGGAACAAAATAAAAAACATGAGGGATGGCGGTACTTTCGTGATGCGAATTCCAAAAGCACCTTATCGATGTCCACCGGGACCATACGAGCGTGCGTGTGTGGTCGCTGATTTTTTAAAACGGCACAATCCCAATGCCAAAGTTATTGTTCTAGATGAGAATCCAAAAATAATGGCTGAGCCGGTTACTTTCGGAAATGCTTTTGAATCTCTCTACTCTGACATTCTTGAATATCACACTAATATCCAAGTTGCCGATATCGATTCCGCTTCTGGGATTTTGAACACCGATATGGGTCAAATTGTGGGCGATGTCATAAACTTTATTCCCGATCACAAGGCGGGAAAGATTCTGCACAGGAGCGGCCTGGTCGACGACGCTACAAACCGCTGGGTGCAGGTGGACCCGATCACCTACGGTTCCGTGGCGCATCCGGAAATTCACATAATTGGTGACTCCCAGGCGACCGGGCAACCGAAATCGGGCCATATGGCCAATGCTCAAGCAAAGGTGTGTGCGGATGCGATGCTGAGGTATTTCGGCGGAGAGCAGCCCAACCAGCAACCGTCAACCGCTTCTGCTTGCTTCAGTCCGATAACGCAGGACACCGCCGGCTGGCTTACCGCGGTGTTTCAGTATGATGCGGGCATAGGTCAAATGAAGGTAGTGCCGGACTCTTTTTCTGAAGCCGAGGAAGTCTCTAAGGATAATTATGAAGAGATGTTTGCCTGGGCGGACAATCTCTTTGCTGACTCTTTCGGCTAGTGCTTTTCGATGTCTGACATCAGCTGCGTACTGTGACCTGGATAAACCATTGGATTGATGGTCTTTGGTTCTAGCGCAGGCGGACTTAAGCCGGCACTACCTCTAATCTCGTAATCAAACCCCGGTCATTCAATTCGATTTTTTCTTTGCCCGCGCGCTCGATCTGCTCCCCTGTTTCGCGCTCAGTGGCGGTCATGGAAAAATTGAATTGAATCTGACTGTCGGTGTTGCAGTGGTGCTCCCATGCGCTCCAATTTGCGTCGGGAAACCTTTGAAAGAAACCTGCCATCATTTCCTTGATTGCCTCAGTGCCTTCGAAAGTGCCCACATTCGGTGAATGATATTTTGCGCCGGCAGTAAATAGTGGAATGATCAGATCCAGCTGGTGCGAGTTTGACAACGCAACGTACGCCTTCGCTAGTTCTATTTTTTCCGTTTCGAGAATCATGAATATTGAAAAGAGGTTGAAAGTCTAATCTGACGTATGCGCGGGTTAAAAATTATATTTTGTTTTTGGCCGTATCAGATTTTCAAGAGTTTCTGGGTCAGGCATTTCAGCAAAACTTTCACAATTGCCACTCAGCGTATCCCATTTGGCTTTAGACCCGGCATATACGTGTGCCGCCACAGAAACATTTGTTGGTTCCTCCAGCAAACCCGCCGGGACCCAATACCCGGTTGCATTGTTTAGTATGTTTGGCACAGGGCTGCCGCATCTTGAACAGAAATCAGATTTGAACCCTGATTCGGTGGCGAAAGATGAAATACGTTCCTCTCCGCAAACCCATCGAAACGCATCGATTTTAACTAACATTGCCGAATTGGATGACGATCCGCTTACTTTCCTGCATAAAGAGCAGTGGCATTGATAAATGTGCGGAAGATCTCCGTTTAGCTGGAACTTAATATCCCCACAAAGGCAGTTTCCCTTAATCATCATTCACTATTTAAGTCGCTTTCCCATGATCCAGGTTTCCCGCACCGCCCGATCATCACCCAGCATTTCGAGCACAAACAGTTTTTCCTCGACGTCTTTGCAGTGTTTGACGCGGAACTCAATCAAGGGAGTGGCCTGGTAATCCAGTACGATAAAGTCAGCTTCCTTACCGACACAGAAGTTACCGATGCAGGAGTCGAGATTAAGCGCTTTCGCACTTCCGAGTGTAGCCAAATACAAAGACTGGAAGGCGGACAGATTATATCCGTTTAGCTGCTGAATTTTGTAAGCCTCGTTTATGGTGCGCAGTATAGAAAAACTATCGCCGCCGCCAACATCGGTGCCGATCCCAACCTTGACGCCATGATCAAGAGCGTTCTGATAATTGAACAGCCCACTGCCAATAAAGAGATTAGACGTGGGGCAATGGGCAATAGCCGAATCGCTCTGTTTCAGTCTGCACCATTCTCCCTCTGAGAGATGTAAACCGTGCGCAAAGACCGAGCGTTTACCTAACAAACCAAATCTGTCGTATACATCTAAATAGTTTTTGCTCTCGGGATACAGTTCAGCAACCCATTCACATTCCCTGGTGTTTTCAGAAAGATGGGTATGCAGGTGGACGTTGGCATATTCTCGCATCAGCTTTGCTGCCATCTCGAGCTGTTGTGGTGACGAAGTGGGGGCGAATCGCGGCGTCACCGCGTACCCCAATCGCCCTTTGTTGTGCCATCTTTTTATCAGTGATTTACTATCATCATAGCTTGAAGCAGGCGTGTCCTGCAGAAAATCCGGAGCATTACGATCCATCATTACCTTGCCACAAATCATGCGTAAGTTTCGTGCTTCTGCAGCATGGAAGAAAGCATCAACCGACTGCGGGTGTACGGTACCAAATACGAGGGCGGTGGTGGTTCCGTTTCGAATCAGTTCATCCAGAAAGAAGTCTGCAACAGACTCTGCATAGGCGGATTCAGAAAAACGATGTTCCGCGGGAAAAGTATGCGTTTCTAACCAGTCGAGTAATTGAGTGCCGTAAGCGGCGATAATTTCACATTGAGGGTAGTGGATATGTGTGTCCAGAAATCCAGGTACCAATATGCTTTCTTTATGGTGGAATAACTCAACCTCGGCTGGCAGTTGTTCAATGATCCTTTCAGCTTCTGCCAATGCTTTAATGTATCCCTCTTCAATTAGCAGAATTCCGTCTTTGAAATGTTCCACAGCCTGCTCTCCATCTGCGGCTGGGTCGCTTAAAAAATGTAGTATTTCACCTCGGTGTGCGGACAGAGCCATAGAAACGCAGACATTGAAATCCCGCTCAATTATAATCAATTATCTGACCATATGGTCAAATCTTGTAGAGTATGTAAAATATCGATCGGACAAAAAACTGAAGCGATTCGACGACTTTTAAGCGAATAAGTAAAGGCCATGCAGATACAGGAACTGAATCAGATGTCTAGAGCTGATGCCTACGCTACGTTGATGCAGTGTTGTGCGGCAACTCGATGGATCGATGAAGTGCTGGAGATGCGTCCGTATTCATCCGTAAAAGTATTGTTACATGCTGCGGAAGATTGTTGGGCCAGCATGAAAGAAGCAGATTATCTTGAAGCTTTTGATGGGCATCCTAAAATAGGGGATCCTGCTTCGCTTAAAGCGAAGTATGTTTCTACGCATACAATGGCCAGAAATGAACAAGCAAGTGTTCAGCAGGCCAGTGAAAAAATTATCATGGATTTTGCAAACTGCAATCAGGCATACGAGGATAAATTTGGATTCATCTTTATTATTTGTGCGACCGGAAAGTCTGCCGATGAAATGCTATCGAGTATTAGAGTCCGACTCGTCAACAACCGCGACAAGGAGTTGCAACTCGCTGCCATAGAACAAGGAAAAATTACTTCGCTGAGAATAGAGAAACTTTTTGATTGATTACCGATAGCTGAATATCAGACACCCTATGAGCCAGATCACTACCCATATTCTAGATACCTCTTCAGGCACGCCAGCGAAGGATGTGGCAGTGACTTTGTATTCCAACAACGCCGATGGCTGGCAAAAGGTTGCTGCAGATCGGACCAATCAAGACGGTCGAGTAGCGGATTGGTTGGGTAATGAGGTGCTGGACGGCGGCCAGTACAAACTGCATTTTGCTACTGCTGAATACTATGAGCGTAAAAAGGTTGCAACGTTTTACCCGTTTGTCGAAATTATTTTTACCGTCGCTGATGATGGCCAGCATTATCACGTCCCACTTTTATTGAATCCGTTTGGCTATTCCACTTATCGAGGTAGCTAATACCTTTATGATCGCGCCAAGATTAGGGAATTAGGTCAGCTACCTAAATTCAGATCTATATATATGCTCTAACATGATGTTTTCTCGGAGCGCCTTTAAACAGACAAGGCCAGTCGGGGGAGCTGAATTGTCCCCTGGCATTTTTGATACAATAATTCGTTTCGTTCTACTTCAAATCGAAGAACCTCTACTGGAGAATTCAACAATATGCAAAAAAGAATATTCATAAAATCAATCGCCTGCGCAGTGCTGTCCGCCGGCATGGTTTTTGGCTCTGTGCATGCCGCAGATACTAAGGTTGGATTTGTTTATGTCGGCCCTGTAGGAGATCACGGATGGACTTACCGTCATGATAAAGGACGTCAGCAGGTGGAACAGGAGTTGGGAGTCGAAACCAGTTTTGTTGAGAGCGTGGCGGAAGGAGCTGACGCGGAACGAGTAATTCGCAAGCTTGCATCAAGTGGGCACAACGTGATCTTTACAACGTCATTCGGCTATATGAATCCGACGGTTAAAGTTGCCAAGCAGTTCCCAAACGTTAAGTTTGAGCATGCTACAGGTTACAAACGGGCAGACAATGTCAGCACCTATTCAGGTCGATTTTATGAAGGCAGGGCTGTCATAGGAACGATAGCTGGTCACATGTCGAAAAGTGGTGTGGTAGGTTATATCGCGTCCTTTCCAATTCCTGAGGTGATTCGCGGAATAAATGCTTTCACCATTGCTATGCGCAAGGTTAATCCTGAGGCCATAGTTAAGGTGGTTTGGGTTAACTCATGGTATGACCCCGGTAAAGAAGGCGATGCGGCCAAAGCACTGATTGACCAGGGTGCTGATATCATTACTCAACATACAGATTCACCGGCACCACTTCAGGTAGCCGAACAACGTGGAGTGTATGCTTTCGGGCAGGCCTCCGACATGTCTGGATTTGCACCCAAGGCGCAGCTCACGGCAATTGTCGATGACTGGGGCCCGTATTATGTTGCACGGGTAAAGGCGGCTATGGACGGTAGTTGGAAATCAGAAGATACATGGGATGGATTGGCGCCTGGAATGGTGGTGATAGCGCCATATGGTGAAGCGGTCCCGGCCGAAGTTCAGACGGCTGCAGAAGCGGTTCGAAATGATATTGCGAGTGGTGCACTACACCCTTTCCAGGGGCCGCTTAAGAATCAGGCCGGAGAGATGGTCGCTAAGGAGGGGGAGATCATCGACGACGGTATTCTGCTTGGCATGAATTATTACGTTGAAGGGGTACAAGGCGAAATACCGAACTAAGCAGTTACTCGATAATTAAATTAAAAAGCTCCGAGATATCGGGGCTTTTTCTATTTTAGTATTGTGATCGGGGCAATGTCACAAAATCGTTCTGATTAGCGAAGTACAACACTGGCATTTATTGCGAGATGCCCATCGGGATTGGTTGCCCAGAGCGCAAATCCTTCAGTATTTTTTTTCAAATTAATTGTAAACGGGCGATCAGCGTACAGCGGGCTGATCGCGCGAAATTTGAAGTGGTTGATCGTTTCGGCGCCAGCGGTTTCAGACGCCAGGTCGAGTAGCAGGGTGGCACTTAGGGGCCCATGAAAAACCAGACCAGGGTAGCCTTCTACATCGCGACAGTAGTCGATGTCGTAATGAATCCTGTGGCCATTAAAAGTTAACGCCGAATATCGGTAAAGTAATACCGGCGAGGGGACTATTGAACGTTGTATTTCAGCATCTGATCCTGCCACTGGTGGAATGAGCAACGCTGCTCCCGGCGCTGGGTCTTCTCTGTAAACAATGTCGTGTTCTTCAGTTATCAATTTATCCTGCTTACGAAAGTATTGATGCAAAACGGTCACGAAGCAAAGCTTTCCTGACTTGCCGGATTTAAGCTTCAGGGCCTTAATGGTGGAGACCTTGCGAACGGAATCGCCAAGCCTGATCGGGCTGTGGAATTCAAGACGAGACCCGGCCCACATCCTTCTCGGTAGTGCAACTGGCGGCAGAAATCCTCCCACAGCCGGATGGCCGTCCCGTCCTAGTTCTGACATTGGTCTGGCTTCCAGAAAGTAAAGCCAATGCCAACCGAGTGGCAGTGCATCGCCGTTCTGTAGACTAGGTTCACGGTCCAGGGTAGCCTGCATGAACTGAGCGGGCTGCATAGTGATAGAGTCCTGCCGTTGTTCAGACTTACCAATCCACTTGTGAAGGACCTCAGAGTCAAGAGTGGGCGTAGTCACAGGTCGAATTCCTCTCTGATAGCATCGCTGTGTTGTCCAACGCTCGGGGCTGCCGCGGAGTTATGGGGAGTTCCCATCGGTCGCTTAGGATAATTTACAGAAATACCATTTGAGGATTTTCCGTGGCGACGCTGTAGAGCGGGGTGCCTGGAGAAGTCCTCAACACTGTTAACGGAGCCAAACGCGATGTCCGCCTTCTGCAAACGGGCTACCAACTCAAGTTGTTCCAGAGTTTGAGTCACGTCATGGATCATCGCATCCAGTGCGGACCGATTGGCGACCCGTTGATTGTTGCTGCAGAATTCTTCTGAACCAGCCCGCTCGGGTGTCTCAAGCACAATCTCGCAAAAGCGTTGCCATTCGCGTTCATTCTGAATTGCGATGATTACAATCTCTCCTCCCTTGGCATAATACCCACCATAGGGCGCAATAGATGGATGGTTTAAACCCGCTCTGGGAGGCGCTTTGCCACCATAGTCATAGTGCAGCAGCGGTACAGTCATCCAATCCGCAGTCACGCCGAACAAAGAGACTTCTACCGCAGAGCCAATCCCATTTCCGGCTCTTTGGAGCAGCGCCTCAAGAATCCCGGCATGGGCAGTCATGCCGGCGCCGATATCACATATTGATATCCCGATCCTACCGAGTTCGTTTTCTCCCCCTGAGACGCTGACTAATCCTGTTTCTGCTTGAACCAGAAAATCATAGGCTTTCATTCCCGCTACAGCTTCGCCATGCCCATACCCTGATATATCGCAAGTGATCAGTTGTGGATATTGCTTACGCAGTTTGACCAGATCGAAGCCCGCTCGTGACATAGCCCCAGGCGCCAAGTTCTGGATCAGCACATCGGCCTTCGCAAGAATTCGATGCAGCAGGGCGGCGTCATCAGGCTGTTTAAAGTCCATAACCAACGATTCCTTGCCCTGGTTGAGCCAGAAAAAATAAGAACTGTCGCCACCCGCTACCGAGTCATAGCCGCGAGCAAAGTCACCACCCGCCCGTTCAATTTTAATCACTCTTGCACCCGCTTCACGCAACCGAGTACTGCAATAAGGGGCTGCCACAGCTTGTTCAATTGCTACAACAAGAATGCCATCAAGTGCGCCGGTCATTTTAATATTGTTCCCTAGAAACTGCGTGGAAGCCCCAATACATGTTCAGCAATGTAACTGAGAATAAAGTTGGTAGAAATCGGAGCGGTTCGATATAGTCGGGTTTCGCGAAATTTACGCTCAATATGATATTCGCGCGCGAAAGCAAATCCACCGTGGACTTCCATACACATATCGGCGGCATTCCAGCTGGCTTCCGAAGCCAGCATCTTAGACATATTAGCTTCCGGCCCGCATGATTGACCTTGGTCAAATAAGTCTGCAGCTTTCTCTACCATCAGACTAGCGGCTTGGATCGCAGTATGGCAGCGGGCGATAGGAAACTGCACGCCTTGATTCTGACCGATAGCGCGGCCAAATACCTCACGTTCGTTGGCATATTTTACTGCCTTGTCGACGAAAAACCTGCCGTCTCCAATACATTCTGCAGCGATCAGAATGCGTTCTGCGTTCATGCTATCCATGACCACGCGAAATCCGTTGTGTTCCTGTCCTAACAAATTTTCAGCCGGGATGGAAAGGTTGTCGAAAAACAGTTCGCATGAGTGGTGATTTATCATCGAATCGATGGGCTGTACGGTAAGTCCGTTTCCTACCGCCTGATTCAGATCAACGATAAAGGTGGACAGGCCGTCGGTTTTTCTTGTGGACTCATGCTTTGGTTTGGTTCGAGCAAGCAGCAACATAAGGTCAGAGTGCTGTACGCGACTGATCCAGACCTTCTGGCCGTTGACAATGTATTGATCGCCCTCACGACGCGCGCTGGTTTTAAGACTGGTAGTATCTGTGCCGGTACTGGGTTCGGTGACGCCGAAGCTTTGCATGCGCAACTCCCCGCTGGCGATTTTCGGCAAATATTGTTGTTTTTGCGCTTCCGATCCGTGCTTGAGTACCGATCCCATAACATACATCTGAGCATGACAAGCGCCCGGGTGGCCGCCGGAAAAACTAATTTCTTCTAGAATCGCGCAGGCTTCTCTCAGACCCAGACCGGAACCGCCATATTCTTCTGGAATCAGTGCTGCGAGGTATCCCTCTTTGGTGAGTGCGCCGACAAATTCTGTAGGATAGTCGCGACTGGTGTCGAGGCCGAGCCAATACTGTTCATCAAATTTCTGACACAGGGCGCGGACGCCCTGCCGGATGCTTTCAAGCTGCTCCGGATCGGCCATAAAATTATCCTCAGGACTTAACCGGAACCACGTAGTTCAAACCCATTCGGCCACCATCTGGGTAAACGGTCTGGCCGGTCACATAGCTTGAATAATGGCTGGCCAGAAATACCGCGACCTTGGCGACTTCATCGGGCTCTCCGGCTCGTTCCATCGGGGTGCGTGACATGACTTCAGCCATTTTCTGAGGATTGTCGGCTACCGACTGGAACATTTCTGTATTAATCGAACCGGGGCCAATAGCATTGACTCGAACTTTTTCAGGCGCCATTCGAATTCCCAGAACCTTGGTCCACTGATTCACGCCGCCTTTGGCAATTACATAAGGAGCAATTGCCGGGATCGTCAGTACAGCGTTCACTGATGACATGTTGATAATCGTGCCGCGGCTGTCATTCTCGTCGGGAGATTGTTTGATCATGGTTTGGGCGGCAATCTGCCCGGTAAGAAACACGCCTTTGAGATTAATCTCGATCACCCGGTCAAAATCCTCTTCCTTCAGCTCCAGAATATCGGCGGCATGGACAATACCTGCATTTGCAATAACCGTATCTACTCGACCGAAGTTTTCAACGGTAAAATCGAAAAGAGATTGAATCTGCGCACGACTGCGAACATCGCAATGCTGGAAAACGGCTTTCTCCCCCAAATCTTTTGCGGAAGCCTCACCGATCTCGTCATTGATGTCTGATAGAACAACCGTAGCACCCTCTCCGATAAAACGTTTAGCACAGGCAAACCCAATTCCCTGCGAGGCGCCTGTAATGATCGCGATCTTGTTTTTGAGCATGGATTAATTTATTTGATATCAGAATTCAGCAACCCTAGTGTAATCGCAAAAAACAATTGTCCGCCAGAGTGATTTGGGTAAAAAACAGTGCGGAGACACAGCACGATACGGCGACCCCGCGATGCGCAATCACTAGTTTTCCAGGGGATGCTATGGCGTTTGAGCTTGACCGGAATGCGGCGCCCATCGTTATGGTACTTGCTACCGTCGTGAGGAGGGATCTAATAAATCCTCGTCTGCTGATCATATGGGTTTTCCCCAGACGCGTTACTGACATTTACCTTTAGCTTACAGTATATTCTCAGAAAGGCGGATACCAAGGTATTTCAGATGAAAATTGCAGAAATCATCAATCTGGAGCGATATCCATTAAACAAACTTGATTCAAATGAAGGGGTTGAGTTTATTGGTTCGATTCGTGAATCGATGCAGCACGATGGGTCGTGTACGTTGGATCAATTTGTTTCTGATGCAACACGACTGGAGATGGTGGAGCAGGCAGATTCACTGGTAGAATTTGCTTTTCCAGGTCCGTCCGAGGTCTCTCCCTATTTTTTCAATTATCGCATCGGCGAACAGTATAAATCTGATGATAGACATCCCACTCAGCGCAAAGGACGTCGTAATCTGAGCCAGGTGGCGGCAGATCTGATTCCACCTGAACACCTGTTATATCAGCTGTATCGCTCGCCTTTGATGACGGATTTTCTCGGGAGAGTGCTACAAGTACCCGTGTATCGAAACCAGGATAGATATCAGTCGCTTAATATTTCAGTAATGGATTCAGGAGGCTGCCAGCAATGGCATTTTGACGGTGGAAATATGGTGACGACTCTTCTGCTGCAGGCGCCGGAAGCAGGAGGTGTTTTCGAATATGTCCCTAATATACGCACGGATGAAAACGAGAACTTTGATATGGTGCGTTCGGTTTTGGATGGTGAGTCTAGCCGAGTTAAAAGTTTAAATCTGAAACCAGGAACTCTCAGCTTATTCCGCGGGCACTACTCCTTACACAGGGTAACTGAAGTTGCGGGATTAGTGCGCAGATTGCAAGCAATCCTTGGATATAACACCCAGCCTAATTTCGCGGGAAGTCTTGACTCCAGCATCCTGCATTACGGGCCCAGGATCGCTGATCTGGAAAATTCGGTAGCGGGCTAATGTCAGATATTAAGTGTCGAGATATCATTGATCACGCAAGGTACCCTATAGATGAACTGGACAACCCACTGCGAAAGGCGCTAATCGAAAGTGTCCAGGGTGAGCTCGCAGAGGATGGCTGTGCAGTGGTGCACAATTTCTTCAGTAAGGTGGGATTACAAGCGCTATTAGGAGAGGCCAAGCTGCGACAATCGAAGGCCTACTACTCTCCAAATAAGAAATGTAATATATATCTGGGAACGGGAGCCGCTGAACTGCCGCTGGATCATCCCAGAAATATATTTCTTGAACGCAGTAATGGCTTCATTACTGCTGATCTTTTTGATGAAGATACGGTATCGCGAAGAATATATTTATGGGTGCCTCTGATGCGCTTTATAGCTGATTGCCTCGGGAAGAAAGAACTTTATATCTACCACGATCCGATCTCCAATATGATTGTAAACGTGAGTCGACCCGGGCAGCAGTTCAACTGGCATTTCGACACTAACGAGTTCACGATTACAATGTTGCTGCAGCCGTCTGATGCCGGTGGCATATTTGAATATGTTCCAAATCTCCGAAAACCTGGGGATGAATGTTATGACGATGTCAGGCAGGTGCTCCGAGGCGACAGCAAAAGGATAAAGCAGTTAGGGCTCAATGCAGGGGATCTGCAGATTTTTCTTGGACGGTTTTCTCTGCACCAGGTCACCAAAAACACAGGTCAGAGAGATCGATTGCTTTTGATCATGTCATTTACCGAACAACCTGGTGTAATTGGCAGCATGTATCGGGTCAAGGATTTATATGGAAAGGTAACCAAGGAACATCACGAAAACCACTTCGACGGTATGCGATCTGATCAGCTATTGGACTAATCTTACACTTGGTGATATTGGGTAGTGTTGATACAACGGAAAAACTATGACCATTGCGTATAAACTATACTACTGGCCGCTCCCGTTTCGTGGGGCTTTCGTTCAACTGTTGCTTGAGCATGCCGGGGCGGAGTACCAGATTGCGAGCAGTGAAGAAACCCTTGCGTTCAAAGACTCCTCTGCAAAGACACAAGGTATTCCCGCAATGGCGCCACCCTTTCTGAAGGATTGCATTAACGGAACCTTTATTGCACAAATGCCAGCGATTATGATGTACCTGTCTGAGAGGCTCGGTTACTTGCCATCGGGTCCGTACAAGAGAGCTTTAGTGCTAAAAACTCTGTTGGACTGTAATGATGTCCTGTCGGATCTCACGAATGCCAACGGTTCGAAGATGTGGGAACATGAACAGTGGATATCGTTTCGCACTGATAGATTGAAAAAATGGATGCGGATTTTTGAAGCGACCGGTGAACGCAATGGTCTGCGGAGAGACGCTGGTTTTCTTTTGAATCCAGACCAGGAAAATTGCGCTGATATCGCGATAACCGCACTGTTTGGTACGATGTGTCGGTGCCTGCCACAACTCCATACTGATTTTAAAGTCACTGCGCCAAAAATCTCGGCTTTAGTTGTCAGGATCGAATCTGACCCGATCGTGCGCGATTTTATCGAGCGACAAGAGGCTGAGCATGGGCAGCTATACTGTGGTGGTCAGATTGAGCAGTCAATTAGAGATATGCTGGCGCAGGATGAAGCCTTATCTTCTAAGCATTGACAAGGAGTAGGCGGTAACCTGTGAGTTCCCGGCTTTCCTCAGGCTGATGGAGTCTGCGCTGCCTGCAGGATTTCAATTAACGCTGGGCCTTCCGCGGCTAGCGCCTCTTCAAAGACAGCTTCGAACTCTTCGGTCTCTTTTACGATATAGCCATTTACCCCAAAAGCCCGTCCCAAAGCCGCAAAGTCAGGATTGACAAGATCGGTCCCGATCACCCGCCCAGGGTAATGTCTTTCCTGATGACTTCGAATAGTGCCATATTGGTTGTTGTTGATAACCAGAAACAGGATCGGTAACTGGTATTGAACAGCGGTTGCCACCTCCTGGCCGTTCATCAGAAAGCAACCGTCTCCAGAGAACGAAACTACAACGGAGTCGGATCGTGCAAGCTGCGCCGCGACCGCTGCCGGTACCCCATATCCCATGGAGCCATTAGTCGGCGCAAGCTGGGTATTGGCCAACCTGAACTGATAGTGTCGTTGAGGCCAGGTTGTATAGTTTCCGGCCCCATTAGTAATAATGGTGTCGTCCGGAAGACGATCACGAAGAAACTCCATGACCCGGTCCATCCGTACGCCATTCTCTACCGGACGTGGCGTGGTGACGAAATTCAAATATCCCCGGTGCAGGTTGTCAATGATTTGGTTACGATCGATCGAGGCTGAACCAAATTCAACCATGGCTTCAAGAAACGTTTTGCTGTCACTCACGATGGAGAAATCGGCGCGATACACTGCATTGATTTCTTCTGCCGACGAATGCACGTGCACCAGTTTTTGTCCCTTGATGCCGTGGGGCGGCTGCAGCAACGTGTATCCCTGAGTGGTGATATCGCCAAGCCGGGGTCCAACAACCAGTAACAAATCCGATTGATATAAATAATCAATCAAAGATTGTGGCGCCACCAGACCCAACTCACCAACGTAGTGAGGGTGCTTGTTGTCAATACTGTCCTGCCGGCGAAATGCAGTGGCAATTGGAAGCTGTTGCTGTTCTGCAAAGCGAGTCACCAATTCGGCACATTCTTGGTCCCAGCTGCTGTCTCCACAAATAACCAATGGCTGTTTCGCCGCTGCCAAAAGGCCCTGCACTTTTTCGGTGGCTGTGGAGGAGGGTGACGCAGGAAAGTGTTGTGGGTCGGAAGAGCTCTCGAAAACGATGTCCGCCACTTCCGCCTCATCCTTGAGCATGTCTTCGTACAGGACAACGATCACCGGTCCCGGCCGCCCGGTGGTTGCATGTTGCCAGGCCTGGTTTAGCTGCTCAGGAATCCTTGTTGCGTCATCGATATCTATGACCTTTTTTGCAATCCCCGCAAAGGCCCGATGATAGTTAAGTTCCTGAAAAGCCTCTCGGCCACGATCGCGCCGCGAAATTTGACCGACGAAACAGATCAAGGGTGTGGAGTCCTGGAACGCAGTGTGAATACCAATCATGGCATTGGACGTACCCGGACCACGAGACACGAAAACAACTCCGGGCTGGTCCGTCAATTTGCCCCAAGCTTCTGCCATGTATGCTGCACCGCCCTCCTGGCGGCAGGTGATCAGACGTATTTGATTGCTTCGCTGGTACATAGCGTCCAGCGCGCCTAGGTAGCTCTCGCCCGGAACACAGAATGCCGTGTTTACGCCGTACTGAATCAATCCATCGATTAGAATTTGGCCGCCGCTGCGCATAACTTTCAAGGTTTGTTAATCGCAATGCGACCGTACTCGTCCGCAGGCCGTGATGCAACCAGTATTTACCGCCATGCAAAATAGGGTTGTTCGAAATGCGCGACTCTGGTTGCTCTGCCGAGTATGGCTACTTCACGAAACTGGTAAAGTACCGCTGCAGTAGGGGCTGCGATCCAGCTATCCCCAATTGGCATTTTAAGCACCGGGTGCTTGCTTTCAGGAATGGTTTCCAGCATCGGTGAATCCTCGCGAAGAAACTCCTTGAGTGGTATGCGGTGAATAGATGCCACTTCGTCCGGATTGGCAACCAGTTCGGACGCTACGTCGCCCCAAACAACCACCGGAGTGATACAAAACCCGGATCGGGTAGTGTAATCATCCAAACGGCCAATGATCGCATCGTGACCGAGGGTCAGTCCCACTTCTTCGTTGAGTTCTCTCAGCGCTGCTTGTTCCGCCGATTCATCCCGATCAATTGACCCACCGGGCAAAGCCCATTGTCCCGCATGTTTATTGAGCTTGTTTGAGCGTCGGGTGAGAAGCACGGCTGCTTCGTTCTTCTGCTCAATGCTCCATAGGATATTGTTTGCATCCGGGTCTTCGCTAGCTTTGACCAAGGTAATAGTGACCGCGGCTCTGCGCAAGCTTGGATTGAATTGGTCCATCCAATTAAACCGAGCGAGGCCATCCCTGATGCGTTCTAACAAAGCGCTGTCTAAGCTAAATTGGTGCACGGAATGCCAGGAAGAAGTGTCAATACAATTTACATTATACTTATACAGCAGCGCCCTGGGGGTAACCCAACCAACTCTTCATCATCTGAGAATGAATGACTCTGACGACAGCCATAGCGGTGTAGTAGTGACAATTGAAAATGCGATCAGCACTATTCGATTCAATCGAATTGAAAAGAAAAACGCGATCACCAGAGAAATGTACTTGGCCATGGCAACGGCACTGTCAGAAGGTGATCAAAACGATTCGGTCAGGGTGCACCTGTTTCTCGGAGGGTACGGCGTGTTTAGCGCAGGTAACGACCTTGGAGATTTTATCGGTCACGATCTTACGGGAGCTGGACTTGGTAACGAAGTGCTAAGTTTTCTAAGAGCCCTGGTTACTGCGGAAAAATCAATCGTTGCCGCAGTGGATGGACCAGCTATCGGAATCGGAACTACCTTGCTGATGCATTGCGACTATGTGTTGGCCACCCCTCGCAGCTATTTCCAGACGCCTTTTGTCGATCTAGGGCTGGTCCCGGAAGCCGGATCGAGTCTTGTGGCACCCCGTCTTTTTGGTCCCCAACGGGCTTTTTCGTTGCTCGCGATGGGGCAGAGATGGGGCGCTGAGGAAGCGATGAATGCAGGCCTTGTGAACAAAATAGTTGACGAGCAGAATATTCAGTCGGCCACTCTGGAAGTGGTTGCTATACTGGCACAAAAACCCCAGCAGGCCTTATCGACCACGCGGCGGTTACTGCGCGGTGATACGGCTGAAATACTGTCGCGGATTGAGGAAGAAGCAGGGCACTTTTCCCGGCACCTTGCTTCTGAGGAAGCGCAAGCTGCGATTTCCGTGTTTATGAATAGGGGCTGATCTTTAAAGTACTAGGTAGCAATCGATGGGCAAATGCCGCATATTGACTCGAACCAGGCCCCCAATTTGGCCGTTTCAGCCGTTGAAAAGGCCATATCTGAGGCCATCTTGCTCGGATAATCATGAAAAGCCAGAAATCCAGTGAACAAAGCACTCGCACCTAAAGTAGAAAGCACAAAATTCGATGCGGAAGCGATCCGCAAAGACTTTCCAATTCTGCAGCGTGAAGTCAACGGTCGTCCACTGATCTACCTCGACAATGGCGCCACCGCACAAAAACCGAAGTCCGTGATTGACACGATCGACAGGTATTACAGGGATCAGAATTCGAATATCCATCGTGGTGTGCATCATCTGAGCCAGCTTGCAACCCAAGCCTATGAGGATGCCCGTGAAACGGTCCGCCTGTTTATCAATGCCGATCACGACTACGAGGTGTTGTTTACCCGAGGTACAACCGACAGCATAAACCTGGTGGCATCGTCGTGGGGCAGGAGATTCCTGGAGCCTGGTGATGAAGTTGTCATTTCAACCATGGAGCATCATTCCAATATCGTTCCCTGGCAGATGATCTGCGATGAGCGGAAGGCGATACTTAAAGTCATTCCTATTCACGAAAGTGGTGAGTTGGATATGGCGGCGTTTCAATCGTTGCTGGGAGACCGGACGCGAATGGTGGCTATTGCTCACGTGTCTAATTCTCTAGGCACCATCAATCCGGTTGAAGATGTGATTCGAATGAGCCACAAACACGGTGCATTGGTGCTGCTAGATGGCGCGCAATGCGTGCCCCATATGCGGGTGGACGTAAAGGCTTTGGATGTAGATTTTTATGCCTTTTCCGGACATAAAATATTTGGACCTACTGGTGTCGGAATTCTTTACGGAAAAGAAGACCTATTGAACAATATGCCGCCATATCAAGGAGGCGGTGACATGATTAAAAAGGTGACTTTCGAGAAAACCACCTATAACACTTTGCCGCATAAATTCGAGGCCGGCACCCCGAATATTGTTGGAGGGATCGGCCTGGCCGCCGCAATTGATTATGTCTCGCAGTTTGAACCGCGGGCGTTGGCTGATCACGAGCAAGATTTGCTGGACTACGCAACAGAAAAATTACAGCAAATTCCTGGATTAAAGATTATCGGTACCGCTGAGCATAAAGCCAGTGTGATATCGTTCATAATCGAAGGGCAACATCCTTTTGATATCGGTACTCTGCTTGATCAACAGGGAATTGCGGTGCGGACTGGTCATCACTGCACCCAACCATTAATGGATTATTATCATATTCCCGGTACAGTCCGTGCTTCGTTCGCCATGTACAACACCCGCGCCGATGTGGATGTTCTGGTTGCGGCTTTGAAACGCGCACTCGAAATGCTGTCATAGAATGGAAATCAATCGACTCCAGGATGAAATAGTTGAGGAATTTGAACTTTTTGATCAATGGATGGATAAGTATGAGTACATCATTGATCTGGGAAAAAAACTGCCGCTAATCGATTCCACTTTCAAAGACGAGCAGCACCTTATTCCTGGGTGCCAGAGTCAGGTCTGGTTGCATGCCGAAATGCAAGAGGGGCGGGTAAATTTCACCGCCGATAGCGATGCTGTGATCACAAAAGGGATCATTGCCTTGCTGGTGCGTGTATTATCCGGGCAAAAACCTGAGGAGATCGCCACCAGCGACCTCTATTTCATCGATCGAATCGGTCTCAAGGAACATCTATCCCCGACCCGTTCCAATGGCCTGGTCAGCATGGTCGGTCAGCTAAAAACCATTGGAAAGAACTTAAGCAAAGCCCATTAGCAAGTGTGTTTCGTATTAATCGATTGCAGGCAAATGGAATGTCTAAACGGAGAACCACCCATTGCGAAGTAAGGCAAACACATCCATGCTGAACGCCACGCCACAATGGACCAGCAGGCCCGGCCAAATAGAGCGGGTCTTGATCGCCATATAACCAAGAATTAACCCCGCGACCACCGAACCCAGTGCTTCCGGAAGGGGTTTGTAGATGTGTATTAAGCCATAAGGAATGACCATGATAGCGATCGCATAGAGGCCGGCGATTCGTTCCAGTCGAAATAAGCAAAAGCCTCTGAAGAAAAACTCGACTGCAAAGAATTGCAGCATGTACACTAGTTCATACAACAGCCAATCCCCTATTGCTGTCGGTTTGTACATTGGGTAAAAATGCTTGAACCCTTCCGTCGCTGAAATGAACCACAGAACTGGCAGCATGATAAGAAGCATGATTCCGTATAGTGGAAAGTGCGTAATCGCGGCGCGTAAAGAAAGGCCGTAAGCGTGAATGTTATCCACCGGAAAAGCCAAATGAAATGATAGCGGTACCAATACAAACAACGTCAGACAGGAGGCGGAAAAATGTAGTTGAGCCGCAAAAGATTGATCTGTGTCACCCATAGCGCGATACAAGTCCAGCTCAGAAAAATGTTGGTAAAATGCGCGTTGAATACCATAACGATCAAGCAACAGCAGGACCACCGCAATCAATACCGGAGTCAGGGCCAATCCAACCACAGCTCGATTGGGAAGCTGATCTGGTCGTAGCAATGATCTGTATCGGCCGAGCAAAGTTAACCGCCTTAGCTTGTTTGTGCTGCAGGCCTTCGACGCAAGAAGACCCATGCGGTTTCGAGCACACCGGCGAATGTGATGAGAAGCACGCCCATTAACTGTGGCGTGCCGAATGGCTCCCCGGCCCAGATCGCGGCAGTGACGGTGCCGACGCTGATTTCAGTCATAAACAACAGTCCGACGATACCTGGATTCAGTTTTGTCGGGCCGTAGATAGTGGCTACCGCTGCCGGAATAATGATTAACATTGCAAATGGCACCAACCACATTAGCTCACCCATAAGACCTGACCAATGTGGTGCTTGTTCAAATCCATAATGTGTGGCTATCCAGGCGCATATCAGTGAAATGACACATCCCCAGCTGATAAAACCGACGGCATAGTTGATCGGCTGCTCCGGTTCATCAGTCAATAACATCAATGACAGTCCAGCCCACAATAAACCCGCAACTAAAGCCATCCAGTCACCGACGTTATTCGGTACCGGAACTTCACTACCCTGACCCAGAATAACCCATAGTCCAAGTACGGCAATAACCATCGAGCCCCAACGCACCGGCGTTATGGCATCGCCAATCACAAACCTTGCCAGAACAAATCCCCATATCGGCATCAAGTAAAACAATACGATCACAGAGATGACATCCGTGTAGAGGAATGCCGAAGCGTAAAGCGCGTACCCCAGACCAGTGCCGAAGCAGATAAAGTGAAAGCGCGGTCGACCCGGAACGAACCGTTTCCAGTTATAAATCATGACCGGCAGAATCAGTATCGTGGCGATCAGGTTAAATACCGACGTGGCCCAAATCCCTGGAAAACCAGCGCTTTCGAGTTGTCTAAGCGGGATCCAGTAGATGCCAAATACAATGCCGGAATAGATTCCGCAAAATTTGGCTAAAGTCAGTTCAGAGATTCTGCGCAAAATCTTAAGATAAGTGTGGTAGTGCGCTCAGTAGCAATTCTCAGGCCTGACCGCAGTCAAACCGTTTTCGGGCTTCAACGAATCTCTCCGAGATCTGCAACGGCTTCACAGATTCGATCAAAACTGGCGCTTGCTTTATTGCTGCAATGACGTGCTCTGAGATAACTATGAATCAATCCGGATTCATAGTGGCAGGTCGCCTCTACTCCAGCGTTTTTAAGTCTGTTGACCCACTCGACCGCATCATCTCGAATCGGATCAAATTCGGCAGCGAAAGCAACACACGGTGGAAGGTCTGCATACTCTTTCAGTGCAAGCGGGTAATAGACTGGATCATGCAAGTGTGGTTCTCCGCCACAACGAAGTTGACGGTAGTCTTCAATATCCTTGGCGGTAAGGCCGGGCGCGTCGGCATTGCTGACATACGATTCGAGGTCATACAGCTCTCCACCAAGCCATGGATAAATGAGTACCTGCCCCACAGGCTGCCGATCACTACCGTGCTGCGCTACGCAGATGGCAGCGACCAGGTTGGCACCTGCTGAATCGCCGACCAGGACGGTGTGACCCTGATCGATTGCCAGATAAACGTCCAGCGCGTCTTCAAACTGTACAGGGTGCACATGCTCCGGTGCCAGGCGGTAGTCCACCGCAACCAGTCGGTGGCCACATCGGGCCGAAAGCTCTGCGCAGATTGAATTGTGAGTGTCTAGATCACCTACCACAAATCCACCGCCATGAAGATAAAGCACGGTGACCGCTGATCGGTGGTCCTGGTGTTCGTAAATGCGAATCGGCACTGGACCATGCCTGCCCGGAATCTCATGATCAGTGATGACTATTCCGTCAGGGATCGGCGCCTGAAAAGATTCACACATCTGAAGATAAAGACGGCGATTCTCCTCGACAGTTAGTGCACCATTATTCGGTGGATAGATTTCCTCGCTTTTTTCAAGGAAAGCCTGCATCTCCTGGTCCAAAGGATATTTCTTAAGATCTACATTCATGGCTGGGTGCAGTGTGCATGGCTTGACGCACAGCATGCCATGACAGGTTTGTACGTGGCAATGACCACAGAGCGATTATTGACAGGCTCATTGTCTGTTCATATCTGATTCTGATCTTGCAGCTTCAAAAGTTGAGCAGGCCATCATCGGATAAACACGGAAATGCAGACCTAAAAGAATGTAGCTGAAATGGCTTAAAAATGCCCTGCGGCCTAATAGTGGCGCCACATAGAACAGTAGCCAATCCAGGTTGATGCAGGTCAAAGGCATCAACCGTGGATTGGTAATGCTATGATTGCGAGGTTGTGTCACTTTCAAAATAAGACCCTGTTATGAATAATCCTAAAATATATAAACTAAAAACTATCTTAAAGAATTTCAAAAATGAAATTATTCAAGATGTTCCTGATGAGCTCGCGGAATGTGAAATTTGTCGAAAAACAGAATGCAGCAATGACAAATGGATTACGTGTGAAAATCGAATTGCACACGTGAAATGTTTAGAAGAAATGGAAAAATCACAGAATTAATAATTTTCGGGCGAATTATGTATTGTGTTCAGGATACTACGCGATCCTTTCAAGGATCGATGACAGAACCATTCCCCCGGGCAGGGAGAGGAGGATAACCAAAATGGCAGGCACTTACTCTCTTCAACAGTATGTCAGTGACTTGAAAGAGATCACTGCGGAAACCACGGATGAGGAAGAAATTATCGATCGGGTTGGTCCACTGGTTGAGCGTCTAGTAGCTGACAAGTCCTGGCTCCAACAGAAATATTATGAAACCGACGAGGAGCAGGGGTTTGGCGTGCATCTTCTGCACGAAGAACCGGACCATACCCTGGCCGTTTTGATCGTTAACTGGTTACCAGGTCGGGGTACTCCTCCACACGACCATGGAACTTGGGCCGTTGTTGCGGGAGTGGAAGGTACGGAGCGAAACATTCGATACAAAAGACTGGATGATGGCAGTCGGCCAGACTATGCAGAGCTGGGGGTCAAACGTGACTTTAAAGCCGATGCAGGGGATGTAGTCGCTATAAAAACCGGCGGAATCCATGCGGTCGTGAATGAAACCGATCGCATAACTCTGTCGCTACATACCTATGGTAAACATGTTAACTATACTAACCGCTCCCAGTTTAATCTCGAAACCAATGAAAAAAAGGAATACATCGTTCGGATAGAATAATGAACATAATACAGCGAATGTATTTTCTCATCTTGTTGCATTAAGAGTATTGCCAAAAAGATGTATTTGGCCAATTGCGTGCGAAATGACTGCGTCTCCGAAGGCGTCAACAAGCGCTTGTAACGCGCGAGCCGCTGCAGTGACTATCAATGAAACGCTCTTGTTGAAATCTCGCAATATTATTGGCGGTTTACGCTATCAATTGTTCGTAAAGCGGACTTTCATAGTGGTCCATTTTTTAAGGGCTGAACCACCCAAGGTGTCGCCGGTCCAACCGGACCATAAGGTCCCTTAGGCCCCGCCGGTGTTGACGGCGTGGATGGTCTTGCGAAGGACCGCTCAGGAAGGTGAGTTCAACAGATGGTTGCAATACTTTATCTTATTAGTAACAGATGGAGTGTTAGATATGACATACAAAACACCAATTCATTAAACGGCTGAGCAGAAAACATAGGTGGAAAAGCCCGAAGCAGAAGATAATACGGTTTCAATTAAGAGTATTTGGAATACAAACTTACTTAGATATTGTAGACGCTTCGCCACCGGCAAACGAATGAGACTAAACAAAGACATTTTCAGCACATTAGACGATGATCAGGCTATACTTTTCAATCCGCAGCCTGAAATATATTATCTACGGGCTCTGTTGTAATTGATCTGAGAGCTTTCGGCCATGACAGAATTTGATATTGAAAGCGCTAAGAAAGCGATGCAGCCCTGGTATTGGTGGGGCATTCCGACATTCTTTAAATGCCCCTGGGATGAAGACCCATCACATTGTGAAATAGGACTTGTTGGAGTACCACACAGCACCGGAAATGGTTCGACCGAGAGAGATCAGCACCTTGGGCCACGTCAGATTCGCAATCTTTCGGGTCGGCTCAGACGATCGCATCAGGCCTTTCAACTCGACCCGTGGACTGAACTCAAGATTCATGATCTTGGCGATGTGCCACTTCCAGAAGCGAACAATAATGAAATCTCTATCGAACATATCGAGGCTTATTATCGGATAGTCGATCAGGCGGGATGCCGGCCGGTTTCTTTTGGAGGGGATCATTCCATAACCGGTCCGATACTGAAAGCAATGGGCGGCGAAGGATCTAAGACCACTAAAGGAGAGAAGATCGCACTGGTACATTTCGACGCGCATCGCGATGATTACGATCACATGCCGCATTGGCTTGGAGCGGTGAAATCCGCGGCGCACTGGGCGGCCTATACGGTAAAGGAAGGTGCAGTCGATGCCGAACACAGTATTCAGCTTGGCATTCGGGGTAACCCCATGAAACCGCGAAAAGATCCCGCGGAAAGTGACACCGGCTATCGTGTCGTGCCAAGCGACGAGATTTTTGAGATAGGACTTGGGGACACGATCGAACTGATGCGGAACCGAATTGGTGATCACCCTGTCTATATCAGTTTCGATCTTGACGCTCTCGACCCCGCAGATGCGCCCGGTGTTTCCAATCTGGAGGCAGGTTATCGCGGACTCCGCACCTGGGAAGCTATAAAGATACTTCAGGGACTACGAGGTAAGAACATCATCGGTGGGGATATCGTGTGTCCAATGCCTACTGTCGATAATCCAAATCAGATCACCGGTCTAACAGGTTCCGTGTTGATGTTTGAAATCTTCTGTCTGATTGGCGAATACTTGCGGAGCTGTCGCACTTGATCTGCAAGACTGACTAAAGTTGGTGTTTTATTGATCCAGATTTTGCTCATGTAATTCGTGCTCGTATAATTTTTACCGAGTAGCTTAGTTGGTTGTATCCTAGCAAAAGATGCGAGGCCAAACTGATCACAAAACGAAGAGAGACATCTGACGACACTGACTTTCGAACCGCCTATCACCTGATCTGTATTCAAATCCATTGCTGAGAAAACAGGGGATTTGAAAAAGCTGTCGTTCATTAGAATCTGACCAACAGCTCCAGATGCTCCTGATCAGATTTTCATAGATTCACTAATTATCTGCCGCTAATACACCTGCCAATCTGGTCAGGTTGTTGCGAGCCGACTCGACGGCTGTTGTGGACGTACCATGCCGATGCCTGTGAGCGTCAGCACGAGCGCCAGCCAGATATATATGGAGTGTGTTTCCGCAAAAATGATCATGCCCCAGGCAACGCCTGCAAGTGTGATCACGTACGCTGTTTGACTTGCAAAAACAGGCCCCGCGGTTTTGATGACGAACAGCAAGATGGTGAAGGCAATACCGCTTAACAGCCCGTTTCCCGTAGCAGCGTATTGCGCCGTACCCCAGGATTCGAGCACCGGCATGGCGGTACCCGAGATTAATGCCAGGGGTAAAAGCAAAAGCACCGCGGTGCCCTGCCGAGCAAAACTGAGCTCAAGCGATCCTACCGCGGGCGGGCGATAGCCCCCGGCATAGGAATTTTCGAGCGACATGCTGACGCTCGCAGCCAATGCTAACAATACCCAAGGCGCAAGCCCTGGCCCTGGCAATGCACTTTGCGGCAATACAAGCAAAGCCATAGCCATGAGCCCGATCACGACCCCTGACAGACGACGTCGCTGTGCCCGCTCAATATTCAGTAACACTGCCAACAGGTAGGTAAACAGCGGCATGCTTGCAAAAGCGATCGCGACTACCCCTGCAGGTAAATGACGTGCACACCAGAACAGCGCAATCGCTGGAAAAGCAACCCCGCAACTGCCACAGATCAGACCAAAACGCGCAACATCGGTACGGATCACCGGCCGTTTCGACTGTAGTAACAGCAAGACGAGTAATAGAGTCGTGCTGGTACAAACCTGCCAAAGCGCCATACCGACTGGGTGTCCGCCAGCTTGCACACCGATCTTCGCCAGCGACAGTGCGAGCCCCCACAAGATGCCCATTAACAGCAACAATGCATAGTGGGCCGGTCGGACTGACGAAGAGGTGTTTACAATGGATATGCTGGTAGGTAAATCGGACATGGCAATTGCAATCTACAGTAACTGCCGCCTGCTGGAAAGCATTAAAAAATGCCTGCCAACTTAAGTTATGCTTTAGAAGTCCGATTTTCCCTGGCGATAAAAAGGATTGGAAGTCCGCCCTGGTATTTTGACTTTGGAGGCATGCATTCCCTTAAATGATTACTCGAGCAAGCGCCTGCCAAGATTACAACTTCTAATATTATTAGCGCTCCAAGAGATTTCATTTTGCGGGCCTGCAAGTCTGTTTCACCGAGATTAAGTGGTTGTTCCGGCGTATAGATCCGCAAAACTTTGATCAATTGCTTGCTCAAAAAACATCACATCTTCCATCTGGATACAAAGTGGGGGGCATATACGTAGTACGTTTTTATGTGCGCCGGACTTTGAAGCGACCAGTCCGTGCTTGCGCGTAAGCTGAAATAATTGATCCATCTCCTCGGTGGCAGGTTGCTTGGTATTTCGATCTTTTACCAGCTCGGCTGCCATCATCAGTCCTTTGCCGCGCACGTCCCCAATAATGTCGTACTTACTCTTCATTTTGTTTAGTACTTGAAGAAGAGCTGCGCCAACCTGTTTGGCATTATCGATAAGATTGCATTCGTCGATGACCTTGAGTACCGCTCTGCCAGCCGAACAGGAAACAGGATTAGCGCCATAGGTATTAAAATAGAACTTGTTGGCCATGGCTTCTGCGATATGGCGCTTTGCCACCACCGCTCCGAGGGGGTACCCATTACCTATGCCTTTTGCCAAGACCACGATATCCGGTATCACACCGTGAGAAGAGAAGGACCAGTAGCCTTCGCCGGTGCGACCGAAGCCTGATTGCACTTCGTCAACGATGCATAGCCCACCCGCGGCCCTGACCCGATCAAATGCTCCGCTCAGGTACCCTTGAGGTAACGGTACGATGCCACCATAACCCTGGATCGGCTCAAAGAACATGCCGGCGATATGGCCAGAAGTGCCAAACTGAATTGTACGGTCGAGGTCGTCGAGGTAAGGCTCAACGCCCTCGCCATGAATTCCACGGTATTGATCTGGATTAGGTGCGAATTGTATGCCGTTAAGTAACGAAACGTTATGTCTGAAATTACTGATACCGGTCACAGACTGTGCACCAAACGTCGCGCCATGATAGGCATTTGCCAAAGATACGATATCGTTGTTTCCGGTATGAGAGCGCGCCAGCAATAACGCAAAATCGATTGCTTCCGCGCCGCTGTTCATGAAATGGACGACCCACTCTTCGCCAGCGGGAAACTTGGCGGTGAGTTCTTCGGCAAAATGCGCTGGCACTGGGTGAAAAAACATGGTGGTGCAGTGCTGGATCTGAGTAGCTTGATACTGGACTGCCGCGGTCACCGCCGGATTGTTATAACCAATACTGACACACAGGTTTTGACTGAGGCAGTCAAGATACTGATTGCCTTTTTCATCCCACAGGTATTGATCCTGTCCGCGTTTGAATATTAAAGGAGTTCGATAAGGTACGAACGCTCGTTGGGATGCGGCGTAGTACTTTTCGCGGCGCGCTACGATGGCGTCGGTGTCCCATTCGACAGGCAGGGTAAAGTGATCGATATCGGCGTTGATCCTGTCTGATATCGTAGTAGTTGTTTTCATAGCCGAAATCCGATTGAGGTTCGATTAAAAGTTTATCTTTTCAGGCATCCATCAATATAACGATCGCAACAGGCCCTTGCCTTGGTCAAGGTGAGTTTGTCCTTGCCAGTGGCAAGACTGTTCCACAGACCGTCGTCCAATATATATAGGCCCATCGCTGCGTCTTTCCCATCTAATTCAATACCGAGTTCATCCGCAGCTTGAGAGAAAAGTGGTGCGATCAATTTTGTTGCATAGCGGCTGGCATTTCGAATTGGTTTGGCGTAGGCGGGGTTGTGTCGACTGGCATTGGTAAATGCCTGCCAGGCCGCCGCAATCTCCCAACTGTAAGTGGGGGGGCTTACCGACGAATAAGCGATTTCCCGGATACGCTGTTCCGCGCTTAGGGAGGTATCTTGTGCAATGTGTGTTTTAATCCCCAGCGCCGTATTGAACCAGTTTTCCAGTGCGGCCAGGAGCAGGGATTCCTTGCTGTCGAAATAGTGCGCAATCAGGCCCCGGGAGGCGCCCGCTTCGTTGCATATGCGTTCTACTGTCGCGCCTTCAATATCGTATCGGGCGACTGTGATGATCGCTGCCTGCAGCAGACTGGCGCGACGGTACTCTCGATTCTCCGCTTGCGACATCCGCTTCGGAGTTCTGGTAGGGGTTCGAAAATTTGGATTCACTGATTAGATTATTGGACGGTCATCATAATTATGTGTATTATTCAATAAAAACACTGCCTTCTCAACCTGCCTGTTGTTATTCAGAGGACGTGCTCCAAACTGAAAATGTCCGAACCAAAAGTAAGAACCGCCAGTCCCTCTGGACGATCTAGAGGCCGACACAAGCGCCAGGCCGCACGCGATGAGTCTGATGTGCAGCGAGTTCCTTATATCAATCGTAAAGTAGCCACCTACGATATTCTCAATCAGGAGGGGTTAAGTCTAATAGAACGGAACGCCGACACGATTTTGCGTGACGTTGGCATGGAGTTTCATAATGACTGTGAAATTCTGGATATATGGAAGCGGGCAGGAGCAGATGTTGATGGCACCAGGGTTCGTTTTGAGCCAGGAATGTGCAGGCAGATCGTACAGGCCACGGCACCGTCTAAATATACCCAGCACGCCCGTAATCCTCAAAACAACGTGGTGATCGGTGGCAATAATACAGTGCTATGCCCCTCATTCGGTCCGGCTTTTGTTCATGATCTCGACCTTGGACGGCGTTACGCAACCCTGAACGACTTTCACAAACTGGTCAAAATCCACCACATGATTCCTTGGCTGCATCACTCGGGAGGGGTGGTGTGCGAGCCAGTGGATCTGCCGGTGAACAAGCGTCATCTGGATATGTTGCTGGGGCATTTTCGCTTCAGCGATCGCGGCTGCTTCGGCGCATTGATTGGAGAAGAGCGGGCCAAGGATTCGGTGGCAATGGCTCAGATTCTGTTTGGCGAGGACTACGTAGATGCCAACTGTGTATTGTATTCTGTTGCCAATACCAATGCGCCACTGGTTCTGGATTCTGCCATGTCGGGGGCACTCAAAACCTATGCAAAACACAATCAGGCGGTTGCCTGCACCCCTTTTGTACTAGCAGGTGCGATGAGTCCCTGCACTGTGGCCGGAACATTGGCGCAAGTGCTGGCGGAAGTGATGGCAGTATGCGCCTTGACGCAGTTGATTCGCCCGGGAGCACCGTGCCTGATGGGGAGTTTTGCCACTGCGATATCCATGCAGTCGGGAGCGCCTACATTTGGTAATCCGGAGGGTGCAAAAATGGTGCTGGCCGCGGGTCAGCTGGCACGACGTCTGGGTGTCCCGTTTCATACCGTAGGCGCACTTTCAGCCTCCAAGATTCCAGATGCACAGGCCGAACAGGAGGCAACGTACGGATTGATCATGGCTGTATTGGCGGGCGCTAATTTTATTAATCACGCTACCGGCTGGTTAGAGGGCGGGCTGGTCACGGGTTATGAAAAAACTATTATTGATGCCGACCTTTGCGGCAAGTTGATCGATTTCTGTGAGGGGATTGATCTTTCAGAGAATGCTCAGGCGATGGACGCGATTTTTGAGGTCGGCCCCGGCGCCCATTTTTTATCGAGCCAGCACACTCTGTCAAACTACAAGCATGCTTTTTTCCGTTCCCAAACTGCTGATAATAATTCATTTGAGCAGTGGTCTGCAGATGGCAGACTGGACGCGGCTCAGCGGGCGAATAAGTTGTGGAAGCAATGCTTAAAAGAATATGAGGAGCCCGCACTAGATCCCGCAAAGCGGGAAGCGCTGGAAGATTACGTGGCGCGCCGTAAAGCCTCGATGCCGGACCAAAACTACTAATCTGAGGGCGTCGTGCGCATTATCGGAAATTTATACTTCGTGTTCGGGGTGCTCCTTTTTATAACAATAAAGTCTGCAAAGATGCAAACTCTCATTCAATACAATAATCACGAGCCTGTTATTTAACATGGCTTTTGCAAAGACAATCATCATTGGTGGTGGGGCGATTGGACTCAGTGTCGCTTATCACCTCGGTAAACTGGGGGTGCCTGATGTCCTGCTGCTTGAGCGCAACCAGCTAACTAGCGGCACGTCTTGGCATGCTGCGGGAATCGTAGGGCCATTGCGTTCGAGCAAGAACCTCACAGAGCTAGCACGCTACGCTATAAAACTATTTGCAGACCTTGAACACGAGACTGGCCAGCACACCGGCTATCGGGAAACAGGTGGAGTTTGGTTGGCGCAGGAGCCGCAAAGAATAAATGAGCTTGAGCGAATTGCCGCCATGGGCAGGATGCATGCGCTGGATACAAAATCACTGTCACCGTCAGAGATAGGACAGCAATTTCCCTTCCTGAGAACAGATGACTTGGCGGGAGCTATATGGGTAAAGCAGGATGGGCAGGTCAATCCCGTTGATTTGTGCATGGCTTATGCCAAGGGGGCTCGAAGAAACGGTATAGAAATTCGTGAACAAACCGGGGTTGCAAATTTGCATTATGCAGGCGATCGAATTTCCATGGTGGAGCTGGAAGACGGAGAACTCATTGAAGCTCGTGTCGTGATCAATTGTGCTGGACTGTGGGCGCGTGAAGTCGGATTGATGGCGGGGGTGTCTGTGCCTGTGCGGGCAGTCGAGCACATATATGTGGTAACCGAACCGGTGCAAGATTTACCCGATCCCTGTCCGATTGTCCGAGATCTGGACAGCGGAATTTATATCAAGGGCGACACCGATAAGCTGGTGCTTGGCGCGTTCGAGGGCAATGCCCGGATCTGGGAACCGTCTGGAGTCGATAAAAATGATTGCTATCTAATGTTCGAAGAGGATTGGGAACATGTAGAACCTATGCTGACTGCTGGGATTAACCGGGTGCCGCAATTTGCTGAACTCGGAATCACGCAATTTATGAATGGGCCAGAAAGCTTTACCCCGGACACGCGCCAGATAATGGGTCGCGCACCGGGGTTTCAAAACTTTTATGTCGCTGCTGGATTCAATTCAATCGGCATAATGTCTTCCGCAGGAGTCGGGAAAGTGATGGCGGATTGGGTGCTTAAGGAGCATCCGACTATGGATTTATGGGAAGTAGATATCATGCGCTTTGACACAGTGGACAACCAACTTGATTTTCTCGATCAAAGGATCCCCGAAGCAGTACATAATCAATTTCACATGCACTGGCCGTTTAAGCAATACAACAGCGGCAGGGATCGAAAGTGTTCAGTGTGGCATCAGATCTTGTCGGATCATGGGGCGGTATTCGGGGCGCCAACCGGTTGGGAGCGCCCACTTTGGTTTGCGCGATCTGCTGACGAAAAGAAATTTGAATACAGCTATGGGCCACAGTGCTGGTGGCCGATGGCGGGTTGGGAGGCGAAGCAATTGATGCATGCCGGCGCGGTTTTCGAGCTATCGCCATTTTCAAAATTCCTGATCACAGGTGACTTGGCCTGTTCCCGCTTGCAGAATCTATGCACTAACCGAATCGACCGCAGTATTGGAAGCGTAGTCTATAGCCTGATGCTAAATCCCAGAGGCGGAATTGAGGCTGAATGCACATTGACTCGAATCGCCGAAAACTGTTTTCTTGTCGTTACCGGGGCCGCGACCAGGGTTAAAGATTTTTTCTGGATGCAGGAATATCTTGGCGATGAGGTAGCTATAAAAGATATAACCGATGACTATGCAGCGCTTGGTGTAATGGGACCACGATCGGCGCAATTAATGCATGAGATGACCAAGGAAGATTTCGAAATCAGTCAGTTCCCGTTCCTGACTTCAAGGATGTTGCAATTCGGCAGCGCGGAAGTCCGAGTGAATCGTGTTAGTTATGTCGGCGAGAAAGGCTGGGAGCTGTTCATCCCTATATCGGCAGCGCTTTCGGTAATCGAAGAGATCGTGCAGCATATGACTAAATTAGAGATGACTTTTGCCGGCCATTTCTGTCTCGATAGTTGTCGGTTGGAAAAAGGATATGCTCATTGGGGCCACGATATCGGCCCGGATGATAATCCGATTGAGGCGGGGTTGATGTTCGCGGTTGAACTCTCTGGGGATTTTGACTTCATCGGAAAAGAAACATTGCGGAATCTATCGCTGACCAAGTCTGGAAATCGCAGAGTACTTCTGGAAGTGGAACACCCCGAACCACTGTTGCTGCATGATGAACCCGTGATCTACAACGGGCAATGGGTCGGACGCACCACCTCGGGGGGGCTGGGCTTTCGCACCCATAAGGCGCTTTCGATGGCGTATATCGACACCGATGAAGCGGATGTTGCCGGACAGTTCAATATTGAAGTCGCGGGGAAACTTTTACCGGCGAGAATATTGGATCGTCCACCCTATGATCCGGCTGGTTTAAAAATGAGAAACGATTGATCAATGGCTATACATACACGTGTTGCGATCATTGGTGGCGGAATTTACGGCTGTGGGTTACTGCTGCAACTGACCGAGAAAGGGTGGTCAGACATCACCCTGGTTGAGAAGAATGAGTTAACTGCTGGGTCCACCTGGCATGCTGCTGGGTTCTGCACGCACTACAGTTTTAACCTGACACATGTATTCATGCGAAAGTTCAGCACTGAGCTTTACCAACGTTTGGACCAGGAAGGAATTGTGCCCACCGGATACCATTGTTGCCGCGGTTTGCGTGTAACCCATGATCCGGATCGCATCGATGAGTTCCATCACGGCGCATCGGTAGGGCGGCAGCTAGGGATCGACTTCGAAGTGATTGGTCCGAATGAGATAAGTGAGATATTTCCGCTGATGGACACCAAGAATCTGCTCGGCGCACTCTACGAACCTACGGATGGATACGTCGATCCGGCGCAAACGACACAGGCCATGGCAAAACTGGCAAGACAGGCGGGCGCCAGAATCCTGCGGCATAATCCAGTCGAATCAATTTGTCAGAGGCCAAATGGAGAGTGGCAGTTGCTAACACCCGATCACGAGATTGTGGCCGAACATATTGTGGTTGCGGCCGGCTTCTGGGCCAATGAAGTAGGACGGCTTGTGGGGCTGGATCTACCGATTACACCGATGCTGCATCAATATCTGGTCACAGATGATCATCCGGATATCAAAGCATGCGCTAAAGATTCGATTCCGCTGGTTCGGCATCATGACTATCAGTGGTATACCCGAAGGGAGCGCGATGGCTTGGTGTTAGGGGCTTATGAAGGTAATCCGCAGACCTGGTCTATCGATGGTGTGCCGCCTGAGTTTGGTATGGAACTTATGGAGCCGGAACTTGAGCGGGTAGAGCACCTGATGGCGGATGCAATCGATAGAATTCCGGTCCTCCAGCAGGCTGGCATCAAGAGTGTGGTCTGCGGTCCGGTTAGTTACTGCGCGGATGGACAGCCGTTGATCGGTCCTGCGCCGGGGCTGAAGAATGCCTGGCTGGCTTGCGGCAGCGGATTTGGTATCGGTGAGGGTGCAGGCGCCGGTAAGCTGCTGGCTGAATGGATGGTCGAGGGTCAGCCACCGATGCACATGGGAGCATTTGACCCGCGTCGTTTTGGTGCGTACGCCAACCGAAAATATCGAGTGGAAAAAGCGATCGACGTTTTCGCTACACAGTTTGCAACGCACTATCCGCTGGAGGAACGGGCAGCGGGGAGGCCGAGTAAGACAACACCTATCTATGACCGACTTAAAAAAGCAGGTGCGTGTTTTGGCTCCGCCTATGGGTGGGAGCGTCCAAACTGGTTTGCAACTGGAGACCAAAAACAGACCCTTAGCTTTAGGCGTACCGAATGGTTTGATGCCGTTGCACGCGAGTGCAAAGGTCTGCATGAACATGCGGGACTCATTGATTTCAGTGGTTTCTCTAAGTTTGAGGTCAGCGGCCCCGCTGCGTTCGCGTTCCTAGATGGTTTATCCGCTAATCGGATACCAGAACGGATAGGAGAAATTCGTTTGTGTCACTTCCTCAACCAGCTTGGCATGATCGAATGCGAGTTCACTATCACACGTACTGCCTTGCAGCGCTTCTATCTGGTATCCGCAGCGACCGCAGAACGCCATCACTTTGATTGGCTGCAGCAGCACCCTATTGCAAATGATACCAACATACGTAACCTTACCGAGGAACGAGGCGTGCTTGCGGTAGCAGGTCCCTCAGCACGCGACTTGCTTCAGCCTTTGACCGAGACACCTTTAGATGACCAAGATTTTCCATGGCTCACCGCCGAGACGGTGACTATTGCAGGTATTCCGGTACTTGCGATGCGGGTTAGCTATACCGGTGAGCTTGGATGGGAGCTGCACCATCCAATGGAATCCCAGACCGTGTTATACGATACAATTAAAAGAGCCATAGGTCAGTCGCCGCCAATAGATGTCGGATTTTATGCGGTCAACGCGATGCGTATGGAGAAGGCCTACAAGGCCTGGGGCGTTGAAATTACGGTGGAGAATACCGTTTGGGAGCTTGGGTTGGATCGATTTGTATATGCTGCAGGCCGTGAGTTCATTGGTCGAGATGCGCTGATGAAGCAGAAACAATCTGCGCTCAAGAGACGTTTTTACTATTTGGAAATTAATGCTTCGGACAGTGACGTCATTGGGGGCGAGGCAATCTTTGCAGGCGAGGTTCTTGCTGGCGTAATGGTGTCCGGAGCATACGGTCACCGGGTCGAAAAGAACCTGGGCTTTGGTTTAATAGACGATGCGGCGGTAGCTTCGGGTGAGCAGCTCGAGGTCGAAATGATTGGACACAGGCGGAGTCTAGCTGTAATAGCTGAACCCGCATTTGACCCGAACAGTCTAAGACCTAGAGATGCGGTTTAAAGCCAGGCATGCTGATATACTCAAGTGTGGCAAAATTTGCCAGCAACATCCGTTCTAATAATTTACAAGTAATAAATTCGATCTTTTATTTTTGCCCTCTAGTCATACGGTGCAGCGCTGCGAACTTTGTGAACAGGTCAGAGATCTGACGTTCCATCATTTGGTTCCGCGAAAACTTCATCGTCGTAATGCCTTCAAAAGAAACTACTCCAAAGAGCATCTGGGTAAAGGCATTTTAATTTGTCGTTTGTGTCACAGGGGACTACACAGAATTTATGATGAAATGACGCTCGGGAAGGTTTTTTCTAGTCGGGAATCTATTCTCTCTGACCCTGTGTTGTCGAGACACGTTGCGTGGTCGGCAAAACAAAAAATATCAAAAAGTGAGAATTTTAAAGTTGACTAAAATTAGTGTGAAGCGAATTAGACCACTTCTATTAACTGCTCTGTTATCGGTAATGTTGTGTATGTTGCCCGGAGTCGGGCTAGCGGCTGCGCAGTTGGAATCTGAATCACTGGATATGGTTAGCCAGGCCTGTCAGGATCAGCAAAAGGATAACAATAATATACAGCTGCTGTTTAGAGACATCGAATCCGAAGTTTCGCCGGTTCGATATAACGGCAACAGGGTCGGGCAACGCTATTTCTACGCATTGCCGAATAACGACAGCGTTCGTTTCGATGTATTGCAGCCCGCCGGTCAGCCGGTGCGGTTTGTGCTCGAATTGAGGAGGGAAGACAGGCCATCATTGTTTATTGGAATGGACAAAGATTGCATCGTACGTGAGGCAAGGCGTATTGTTTACCAAAACGGACAGGCCATAAAACTGGAGCTTCTGGATAAGGGCTTAAACCGCTTGTCTGATGAGCTCCTGAACCCGGAACCCGTTGGATCTGACTTCGCTGTTGTCGATTCGGCGGTCGCTGTCGCCATGGTCGACTCTGGCGTAAATTATTTATTGCCGGAGATCAATCGGAGGCTGGCACGCGATTCGACCGGTCGCATGCTTGGCTATGATTTCTGGGAAATGGATGCACGCCCATTCGATGTTCATTCGGCCGGTTCACCATTTTTTGTGCAACGCCATGGGACTCGAACTGCATCCCTTATGCTGAGTGAGGCGGGAGAAGTACGATTAGTAAGTTACCGATATCCCAGGCCGGATATGCAGAGAATGTCTCAGCTAGTCGAGCACGCTGATAGCTTGGGAGTGCGTATAATTGGTCTACCACTTGGCAGCAACCGTGAGGAAGATTGGCTCACCTTTTTAGAAGCTGCAAAGGCGCGCCCGCATATTTTGTTTATCGTATCCGCGGGAAATAATGGTCGCGATATTGACGCCAAACCCGTTTATCCCGCCTCCATGGATTTGGAGAATATGGTTGTCGTAACGTCTGCTGATGACTTCGTCCGACCTGCTGAACGCACTAACTGGGGTAAAAAGTCGGTAGATTATTTGTTGCCTGCAGAACGACAGAAGGTCATCAAGTTTTCAGGGGAACAAGGCCTTGCCTCTGGATCAAGCTATGCAGTATCGAGGATGGTGGCGCTGGCAGCCAAATTATTAAGTATCAGTCCTGATATGGACACAGCGCAATTACAGGCAGCGATAAAAGCGCGTTCGATAACACCGGTGGAAACTACGTGGGTTCGAATCGGTTACATTCCTGATCCACTTAAGGAGGAAGGGACACCTAAGTTCGATCTGGTTGCGTCAGAGATGATGAATCAAAACAAATCCGTACAATATTCTCTGTCTCTCAACCTACTGCAACTGGATTCTCGCTGGCAAAAGGAATTAGTTCTGGAGGCAGTGGAGGGTGCCAATAAAATACTGGAGCAATGTCAATTATCCATTGATGCGGTAAATTTTTATTCGATGAATGCTCGTGACTATTTGCAGGACCTTGAGACTGGATCGGCCTACACAATTCTGCAGGAGTTTCGTGCGCTGCTTCCAGAATCGCGCGGAGTTGAAATATTGTTTGCCCGAGAAAGCCGAATGGAGGTTGTGTTTGAAGCGGAGGCATTTGGCCCGGGTAACACCGCTACCAGGCCTTGGCTTCAGGATTCAGTCTGGATTGCCTACGGCTCACGCGATCTGCCCGTAACGATTGCCCATGAACTTTTTCATGTACTGTCCAATACTGGCGGACATGCCCCATCGCCACAAAATTTGATGTCGGCCGAATCTTCACTGGAAAACACTGAATTAACGCCAGCCCAGTGTTCCCTGGCGAAAACCTATTTTACTCGCGGTGACTCTGATTCGAGTGAATAATTAAAACTAGAATCCGCTCGCGATACAAGATAATGCGAGCTTAGGTGCCAACCGCCTTGGCGGGAAAATCCGGGTGAGAAGCGATGAAATGGGCTAGCACCAGCCGAAGATTCTCAGCCTGTTCGGTGTTACCCCGACGGTCTTGTTCCTCGATGTCTTCCAGGATAATGCGTTTAATTCTTCTCGTCCCGTCAGGTGCATGCACCAAGTACTGCCCCATTTCGGCGGCCACAATCTCAGGGATATGTTCATGCAAGGCAATTGCACGAATTTCGTCCTCAGACAATTCGCATATTCCCAGGCAGTCTTCAAGTGTCAACATATTTATTAGGTGAAATGGTAGATTAGTAAAGATAGATATAACGATACTCTAGTAAGCACCAGTCAGCTTGACATCGCTCAATTAAGAGGTTGTTTCCGCAAACAGACCTCAGATCCGCTTGGGTAACCGTTCTCGAATTTCTTGTTCCGTTTCCTTGGTAAGATCCTTATTTATTCTTAGAGACACTAGTTTATCCACGGCAGTCGGTAAGGACTTGTTTAGCAGGCCAAGAAACTGCGGCTCTGCGATGATCACGAGTCGCTCAAAAGATCGGTCATTACAGCCGGCCTTAAGATGCTGGGCGAGCTCCTTTGCAAAATTCGCGGCGATTTGATCTTTGGCGCTGGTCGCCGCATCAGTGGAGTGCCTGCCGCTGCCAAAGCTGTCGAAACTTCTGCCAGGGCGGTCTGAAGAGAGATCACGTTCGTGCAGTCTGGCTTCTGGCGACAACAGCTGCTCGACAGGCTCTAGTTGACCAGACGCGTTCTCAACTGAAAAAATTCGGGCTCGTGCCGAGTCCGCTACGATTACCCAAGCATATGCCACTTTGCCGTACCTTAGTTAACGGTGATTACTTTGCACCCAGCAAGGTGATTTACTTTGCCGGAGACGCTACCAAATACCAGACCAGAAATGTTTCCAAGCCCTCTGCTGCCTATTACGATCATGTCTGCGGCTTGCTGGTTTGCCGCAGTCGCAATCAGCTCCGCCGGTTCTCCCCGTTCAACAAGGGTCTCAAACTGATGGATATTATGTTCTTGCAATCGTTGCTTTCCTTCATCGAGTATTCCCGATGCAATGAGTTGGTCATACTCCCAGTCCGGTGGTCCCTTAACATGTTCCACTTCCAGATAATGCTGTAACTCTTTTGGAACTTTCTTATGGCCGACAACAGTCAGCAGAATGATCTTATCGTCTTCGGACCGAACCAATTCCGCAGCGAAATCTAGGGCTTCGAGCGCGCATTCGGAACCATCGATTGGAACCACAATTGTTTTGCTCATATTAATTTCTCAAATAGTGTAGCCTCCATGATCTGGAATTAGACAAGATTAAGGGCACACTAAGATTGATGTGCATCAATATTAATGGTTGGACCCTGAGTTGATAAGTGGATTTGCTTTACAAAGGGTTCTATGTGGTAACTAAGCCTGTACTTAAGGAGAAAAACTTATGCAGCCGCTGGATTTTTACACAGTAAATGGATCTGGTTGATTTCCGTTTCCATCTCGTCGCTGATTTCAACCTCTACGCTGTCAATATTTTCCCGGAGTTGTTCAATTGCGGTCGCGCCGATAATATTTGAGGAAACGAACGGGCGTGTATTGACAAAACCCAGGGCAAGCTGTGTGGGGGTCATGGAGTGATCTTGGGCCAGCTGCACATAACGTTTTATAGCCTGCTCAGCCTCTGGAGTCTGATAGCGCTGCATGAATTGCGGAAACTGATCCATACGGCTGTGGGGCGGCACTTTTCCCTTCACATATTTACCGCTTAAGGTGCCCATTCCTAACGGCGAATAGGCCAAAAGCCCAATATTTTCCCTGTAACAGAATTCGCTCAGTCCGCCTTCAAATATGCGGTTTATCAGGCTATATGAATTTTGAATGGACACTATGCGTGGCAGATTCATTGAAGTCGCGGCTTGAAGATATTGGCTGGTGCCCCACGGCGTCTCATTTGAGATGCCAATGGCCCGAATTTTACCTGCGTGAACCAATGCTCCGAGCGCTTCAAGAGTTTCACTGATGGCGACTTCGTCATCAGAGTCTTTGTGAACATATGAGCCATTACCCTCTCCAAACAGTCCAAGCGGGCGGTCGGGCCAGTGCACCTGGTAGAGATCTATGTAGTCTGTTTTTAGACGCTTTAAGCTATCGTCCAGCGCCTTCTCAATTTGTTGTCGGTTAAGTCTGGGGTTCATTCCGTCTCGCATCCAGGTGCGGTCGCTATGTCCCATGACCTTAGTCGCAAGTATGACCTCCTCGCGTCTGCCATTTTGTTCGAACCAGTTGCCAATGATGCGCTCAGTATCGCCTGCTGTGTTCTGATCGACTGGCACCGGATACATCTCCGCTGCGTCCCAGAAATTAACGCCTCGGCTGAGCGCATAATCCATCTGTTCAAATGCCTGTTCCTGAGTATTCTGTTCGCCCCAGGTCATGGTGCCAAGGCAAATTGGGCTGACGTTCAGGTCACTGTTACCAAGTTTGTTGTACTTCATGTTTGGTGTGTATAAAGATAATTGGTAGTAGATGAAGGAGTTCCCTTGTCATTCAGCAGTTGTGACGAGGTCCGCCCTTTGTTTCTAAAAAATACGAAATTTAATGTGGAGCGGGCGACGGGAATCGAACCCGCATCATCAGCTTGGGAAGCTGAGGTTCTGCCGTTGAACTACGCCCGCCTTGAATCGGGTGCGCTCTCATAAACAAATTCTGTGGTGGTTAGTCTGGTCGGGACTTTTCTTTAGTTCTAGTTGAATTACTCAGTTTTTTTTCTGGTGGTGATACTGCATCGTCATCATGCAGAATTCTCCACGCTGGACCCTCTAGATCATCAAATTGTCCATTGCGCACAGACCATAAGAATGCGCCAATTATGACCGCTACGACTACCAATGCCAGCGGTATTAATACGTAAATAATTTCCACGTTCAGGGGTGACTATGTGTATGGTCCACTGCGGATGTTAATCTTGAAGCATTCAGCACCACGATGACCGAGCTTAAAGACATTCCAATCCCCGCTAACCAGGGAGGAACCCAGCCGGCCAGTGCAGCAGGAATTGCGCAAACATTATACACAAGCGCCCAGGCGATGTTTTGTCGGATAATGTAGTAGGTTTTTTGTGCCTGTTTCAGCGCTGCCACTAAAGCGCTGAGATTCTCCCCAGTAATAACAATGTCGGCACGGGCCGAAAGCAGATTGACATGCCTTGCAAGCACCACTGCAAGATGCGCTTTACCCATTGCGGGCGTATCGTTGATGCCGTCCCCGACAACGGACACAATTTTTCCACTGTCTATCAGGTTCTCTAGAATATTAAGTTTGTCCTCCGGTTTGCAGTTAGCGTATACCTCTTTTATCGACAGGGTGTCAGCAACGTAGTTAACAGGGGCCTCACGATCGCCGGATACCAGTGATGTTGTTACAGCTGAGTGGTGCAGATATTGCATCAGTTCCGATGCACCGGCTCTTATCTTGTCGCGAAAGATAAATACTCCAAGAGGGCCGGTTGCGGTAGCCAGTAAAATTGCCGGTTGCGAAAGTGCCTCGATTTGCTTTCTAGTATCGGCTGGGATTCCCGAGGCAGATTCAGCCAGCAGCCATTTTTCCACGAAGTCGAGAGAGCCGATGCAGGTGAGCTTTCCATTAATAACGCCATGCATCCCGTTTCCGGCAACGTGTTCGACATCTGTTGCGGCCGGCCAGGACAGCTCCTGGGCCGCAGTAGTCAAGCTCACCGCCATAGGGTGAGGAGAATTTTGTTCAAGGGCAGCAGCGATGCCAAGAATTTGGTTTTGATTAGCTTCACCCAGAACGCGAACATGTTCGAGCTGAATCTCTCCGGAGGTGAGGGTTCCGGTTTTATCCATCATGAAGTGATCGGCACGGTTGAGCGTTTCAAGTGCATTTCCGTTAGTGACAAAAACACCTTGCTTTACCAGGCCATTTGTTGCGGCCGCAAGAGCTAATGGTGTTGCCAGGGATAGTGCACAGGGGCAGGTGACTACCAGAACCGCAATGGTGATCGGCAGCCACTCATTGTTGCCCTGAATAATACCCAAGGTGGCGACAGTGCCCGCGAGCAGCACGATGGCCAGTACAAACCACTTTGCTACGCTCTCTGCAAATACCGTAATACCGGGCTTGCCTCTACTGGCCTGATCTGCAAGGCGTAATATAGTTGACAGTACAGTGTCTTCCGGCTCAGAGGTAACCCTTACTATGATTGCCTGCTCTACATTTATCGATCCAGCCAATACCTTGCTACCTATGGGTCGAGGTACCGGCTCAGGCTCGCCGGTCAACAGGGACTCTTCAAAACTTGAGATACCTTCCATCACTATTCCGTCCGTCGGCAGCACTTCACCTGGTTTTACCGCAACCAGGTCACCGATATTGAGTTCTGCAACCGGTACCAGTGTTCGAGTGCCGTAATCATCCGAGCTGACTATCCGCGATGCAGTGGCTGGGACAACATCAGCGAGCGGATCCATCATGCGACTGGCTTTTATACGGGAATTCAGTTCGATTAATCTTGCCCCGAGAAGAAAGAACACAAACATCGCCACTGAGTCAAAATACACTTCACCATGGCCAATAATAGTTGCCCAGGCGCTGCCAAGAAACGCTAATGTGATCCCGAGGGAAACTGATACATCCATACCGGCCGATCGTGTTCGGAGACTCCGCAACGCGCCCGTAAAAAAAGGCTTCGCCGAATAAAGGATCAGTGGAATAGTGAGTAATAGATTAATTTTCTTAAGAAACTGTTCATATCCTGCTTCAATTCCAAACCAGTCACCCGCATAGAGCGCGACGCTGAGCACCATGATCTGCATGCCGAGCGCAGCAGACACGCCGAGCTGTTTAATCAGCGTGGAGCGTTGGCGGTCAAGCGAATTCTGTTGAGCCTCACGGCTGTATGGGCGGGCGCTGTATCCAATGTTGTGGATCTCTCGCAGAATCTCGCTAGGCTGAATAATTATTGGGTCCCAGCTAAGATTTAATCGATGGGTGCTGTAATTGACTTCCGCAGAAGTGATGCCAGGAAGCCGACCCAACCATGTCTCTATTAGCCATATACACGCAGAACAATTAATGCCCTCAATCAGTAGCTGGCCTGTAGCACGCTCCCCGTGATGCCGGACCCATTTCTTTTGCAAGGAGGGGTTATCGTGAACGTTAAATTGGGTTGTGCTTGATTGATCTGGCTTGTTACCCGGTGCGTCTCGGAGATCATAATATCGATTCAAGCCGCCATCCTGAATTAATGAGGCCACTGCCAGGCACCCAGCGCAGCAAAATTCCTGATTGCTTTGATTCGCCTGCGCTACGAACTTTCCAGGTATCGAGACAGGCAAACCACAGTGATAACATGAAATATTTTGCATACAAAAATAGTGCGGCAATACGACTTTAGGACGATGAGGAGAGGCCGTGAATACGCGCGATTCTGAAGCTATTGTTCAAAAAATGCGAGGTGTTGATCTGAATCAAGGTTATAATATTTCCCTTATAAGAACATCGGCACACCTGGAATTTGAGGAGAAGCTGTGAATCCTGCCTTGATAACAACGCTGCTTGTAAACCCGGCCAAAGGTTGGGAGCGGGTAAAACTAGAAGGCCTGTCCATCAAACAGTGTTATGGCCGCTATGTCGTACCATTGTCGCTGATCGCAGCCGTTTCCGCTTTTATTGGCACTAGTCTTGTAGGCTGGCGTGTCGGCTACGATGATACCGTCACCTTGACTACTGCGAGTGCCCTAAAGCTCTCCGTTCTTTCTTTCATCGCCATGTTGGTAGTGGTATATGTCCTGGCCAGAACTATTCACTGGATGGCGAGCACCTATGATGCGCATCGCCCATTAAAGGACTGTTTCCTGCTGGCCGCATTCAGCGCAGTGCCACTTTACCTGGTGGGTATTACTCTGCTTTACCCTGTGCCATGGTTTATATATTTAGTTGGGCTGCCTGCCCTCGGCTACAGTGTTGCTCTACTTTATACCGGTGTACCCATTATGATGGACGTCAACAAGGAAAAAGGATTTTTGTTTTCGAGTGCGATTCTGGCCCTGGGGCTGGTAGCGCTGGTTGGCTTGATTGTGGTCACGGTCAGCATTTGGGGATTTGGAATCGGTCCAAGCTTCAGCACCTGATAAACAAAACCACGTTGTTTAAATCTGCCTTCATTCAACAAGGTAACCAATAATATGAATGCGATAAGTTCAGAAGTTTATAACTATAAAGTTGTGCGCCAGTTTGCATTGGTGACTATTCTATGGGGAATAGTCGGTATGCTGGTGGGCGTGTTGATTGCAGCGCAGCTGGTATGGCCCGCGCTCAATCTGGATACCCCGTGGCTTACTTTCGGTCGTCTAAGGCCTTTGCATACCAATGCCGTAGTCTTCGCATTTGGTGGTAGTGCGTTATTCGCAACGTCTTATTATGTGGTGCAGCGCACCTGCCACACCGCTCTCGCTTTACCAGCGCTTGCGTCGTTTACATTCTGGGGCTGGCAAGTCGTTATTCTCTCTGCTGCTATCACGCTTCCGCTGGGCATTACTTCTTCGAAGGAGTATGCCGAACTTGAATGGCCCATCGATATTTTGATCGCAGTAGTCTGGGTGTCTTACGCGGTGGTGTTTTTTGGCACCATAGTCAAAAGAAAAGTTAAACATATCTACGTTGCCAACTGGTTTTTTGGCGCATTTATCATCACCGTGGCGATTCTTCACATTTTTAACAGCCTGGCCATTCCGGTTGGCATGCTCAAGTCTTATTCCATTTATGCAGGTGTACAGGACGCCATGGTGCAGTGGTGGTATGGGCACAACGCGGTAGGTTTTTTTCTCACTGCCGGATTCCTTGGGATCATGTACTACTTTATCCCCAAGCAGGCCAATCGCCCCATTTATTCGTACCGTTTATCGGTTGTTCATTTCTGGGCATTGATCTTCACTTACATCTGGGCTGGCCCGCATCACCTGCATTACACTGCACTTCCTGACTGGGCGCAGTCCGTCGGAATGGTGTTTTCGCTGGTGCTACTGGCACCATCCTGGGGAGGCATGATCAATGGCATCATGACACTTTCCGGTGCCTGGCATAAATTGCGCACCGATCCGATTTTGAAGTTCCTGATTGTATCGGTCTCGTTCTATGGAATGTCCACATTCGAAGGGCCGATGATGTCAATCAAAACGGTCAATGCGCTTTCGCACTATACGGACTGGACCATCGGTCATGTCCATTCCGGCGCTCTGGGCTGGGTAGGCATGGTGTCCATTGGCGCACTTTATTACCTGATTCCCAGGTTGTACGATCGCGAAATTTACAGTGTAAGGCTGATTGAGGTCCACTTCTGGATGACCACAATCGGCATTGTCCTGTACATCACGGCAATGTGGATTGCAGGCATCATGCAGGGCCTGATGTGGCGCGCAGTGAATGAAGACGGCACCCTGATCTACAGCTTCGTGGAAGCGGTAGATGCAATGCAGCCCTATTATTTTGTGAGATTCCTCGGCGGCGCCATTTATCTTGGCGGTATGCTTTTGATGGCATACAACGTAGCAAAAACCATCGGTTCTGCAAAACCAGCTACCGCGCCGGTGCTGAGTCCCGCACACTAATTTCTGATCCGGAACACTGAATATGTCACTCCAGGAAAAAGTCGAAAAAAATATCGGTTTGATGATTGTGCTCGTGGTGCTGGTGGTCAGCGTCGGGGGGTTGGTGGAGATCGTGCCTCTGTTTTATCAGAAATCCACCACTGAACCGGTTGAGGGTCTGAAGCCATACGATGCGCTCACATTAACCGGTCGGGATATCTATATTCGTGAAGGCTGCGTCGGCTGCCATTCTCAGATGATACGTCCGTTTCGTACCGAGACTGAGCGTTATGGACACTACTCGGTGGCAGGTGAATTTACATACGACCGTCCGTTTCTGTGGGGTTCGAAGCGAACCGGGCCGGATCTTGCGCGTGTTGGAGGACGCTACAGTGACGACTGGCATCGAATTCATCTGATAAATCCTCGGGACGTGGTGCCGGAATCTATTATGCCGGCTTATCCCTGGCTCGAAGACAACGTCATTGATGCTTCTTCAATTGAAAGCAAGATGCGCGGCCTGGCTATGTTGGGGCATCCCTATAGTGAAGCAGAAATTGCCGAAGCGGCTGCTGAGCTAGAAGGCAAGTCTGAGATGGACGCGGTGATCGCCTATCTCCAAGGCCTTGGTACCTTAATTAAGAACAAAAGGTAAGCAGACGATCATGACACAGTTTCATATTATCTGGACGTTACTACTGATGGCGATTTTTATCGGAATATTTGTGTGGGCATGGAGTGGTCGGCGCAAAGCCGACTTTGAGGAGGCATCACGGCTGCCGCTCGACTCTGACGATCCTTCCGGTGTAAATAATTCTAAACAGGAGGCGGATCATGCCTGATTTTACAAGCGAGTTTTGGTCCTGGTATGTCGCTGTTCCTACGGTGCTAGGTCTGGTGTTTTGTGTAATTCTGTTATGGACTAACTCCACCAGTAAAGATATTACAGACAAAGAAGAAACTATGGGTCATGTCTGGGATGGGGACCTGGAGGAATATAACAATCCGCTACCTAAATGGTGGCTGAATTTGTTTTACATCACGCTGGTATTCGCGGCGGTGTATCTGGTTCTTTTCCCCGGCCTCGGTAGTTTTGCCGGCACCCTGGGGTGGTCGTCCACTGGACGCTACGATAAAGAAGTGTCTGATGCCGAGGCATCGTTTGCGCCATTGTATGAGAGTTATCTCGCAACGCCGGTGGATCAGCTTGCGCAAAACGGAGATGCGATGGGGACCGCGCGTAGAATCTATTCTAACAATTGCGCCACCTGTCATGGATCTGATGCCCGGGGTGCAACCGGATTCCCAAATCTGCGAGATCATGAGTGGCTATACGGTGGCGACGAAACAGCAATCAAAGCAACTCTGCATAATGGCAGAAAGGCTGCGATGCCAGCGTGGATCGGCGTGCTTGGTGAAAAGGGTATAGACGAAGTTTCAGAGTATGTTTACTCCCTTAGTCGTGAACCGGTTAATCCCCAATACCTGGAAGCAGGCCAGCAGAAGTTTCAGACGATGTGTGCGGCCTGTCACGGTCAGGACGCCAAAGGTAATCTGGCTCTCGGTGCGCCAAATCTGACTGATAATGTGTGGCTTTACGGTGGCTCGCTAGGCGCCATTAAAGAGAGTCTAGTCAAAGGAAGAAACGGCATCATGCCGGCGTTCAACGAACAGCTAAATGAAAGTCAGATACATCTGTTGGTGGCCTATTTGAACAGTATCGGAGATCCTAAGGGCCAATGATGGGCACTGGTGGATCACGCAAGAAAGTACTGATCGCGGTGACTTGGCCTTCGTTTGTATGCGCTGGCATCTTTACCGCGTTGTTGTTCGCCTTTGTTGATCCCTATGTTCTGATGGATGAGATCGGTGTACACGCGGATTCAAGGCTCGCGGGATATAGTTTGGCATTCTTGTACCTCTGGTTGGTCGGTATAGTGGTTGCCGCAATGGCGCTGTTTATTATGTGCACACCGGACCCGGGCAAGAAAGAGGGTAATCAGACCTAACTGGTTACTTCAGAATATGAGTAGTGATGCCCCATCGCTTAAGCAGGAACTCTATGCTAAGCGAGAAACCATTCATCCCCGCGCCGTAACCGGCCTGTTTGCGCGACTTCGTGTTACCGCTGTCCTGGCTCTGCTTGGGCTTTACTATTTTATCCCCTGGATACAGTGGGACGAACGCCAGGCCATTCTGTTCGATCTGCCGGCGCGCAAATTCTATATTTTTGGTCTGGTGTTGTGGCCGCAGGATTTTATTTATCTTTCCGGCCTGTTAATCGTCGCGGCACTATCACTTTTTTTCTTCACCGCAGTGGCAGGTCGCCTTTGGTGTGGGTACGCCTGTCCGCAGACAGTCTGGACCGAAGCGTTCATGTGGATTGAGCGCAAAATCGAAGGAGATCGAAATCAGAGGATCAAGCTAGACAAGGCGCCGTTGAGGCATAAGAAAATATGGACCAAGGTTTTGAAACACAGCATTTGGATCCTGTTTTCCTTATGGACTGGATATACGTTCGTCGGGTATTTCACGCCGATTATTGAATTGGGCAGTAAGCTGCTGACCATGTCGACAGGACCATGGGAGACCTTCTGGGTCTTCTTCTACGGTTTTGCCACTTATGGCAATGCGGGCTGGATGCGCGAACAGGTGTGTATTTACATGTGCCCTTATGCGCGTTTTCAGAGTGCGATGTTTGACCGTAATACGCTGATTATTTCGTACGATAAAGAACGCGGTGAGCCCCGCGGGCATCGTAAGCGCAAAGCCGACCCAAAGGCGCTTGGCCTCGGAAGCTGTATCGATTGCAAGTTGTGCGTGCAGGTATGCCCAACCGGAATTGACATTCGTGATGGTCTTCAATACCAGTGTATAGGTTGTGCCGCATGTGTGGATGTGTGCGACCAGGTGATGGAAAAACTGGATTATCCAAAAGGGCTTGTGCGTTACACCACCGAAAATGCCATGGAGCATGGCGAAACCAAACTTATTCGTCCACGGGTAATATTCTATGCACTGCTGCTATTGGTCATTGCCGGGCTGTTGGTGTTTGGGCTGGTAAATCGTTCCCCTGTGGGCATCGATATCATCCGCGATCGAAATGTGCTCTACCGTATCACTGACGAGGGCCTGGTAGAGAACATCTACAATCTGAAAATATTAAATAAGCAGGAACATGACCACGAATACAGAGTCGAAGTATCGGGAATCGACGGATTGCAGCTGAGGCTTGATAAGCTCGCGGTGGTTAAGGCAGGTCAAGTTGCCGAGCTTTCCGCTGGAGTGTTGATCGATCCGGTTCTCATGACGAAACCGTCTGCTGATATTAGTTTTACCGTTACCGCGCTGGAGGATGAGAGTATAACCAGCCAGAGTGAGGCCCGGTTTATCAAACCAAGATAATGAAAGTTATCGAAAACAATTCTAAGGCGTTGCTTGCACACTCAAGCTGGTATCGCCAGCCAATGGTCTGGATGATCATCGGCATACCCTTGTCCGCCGTGATTATGGGTGCGGTGATGCTATTCCTTTCGATCTCCAGTTTTGATGGCCTCGTTTCTGACGACTATTATAAGAAAGGCAAGGAGATCAATCGGGTGCTTGAACGAGACAGTTATGCCAATGCATACAATTTATCTGCCACGGTAAAAATCAGCGCTGAAGGAGAAGTGCTAGCCGCTCTGGAGCATGAGCCTGGATTGCAGCGCCCGGATCAAATAGAGCTCAAACTGTTACATCGCACTCGTGCAGGCCTCGACCAATCAGCCACCTTGATTGCCTTTGGCAATAATCACTATCGAGGTACTATCGAGCAACTTATAACCAGCCATTGGCTGGTGCAATTAGAGACTGAGAACTGGCGCATCAATGGTCAGGCAACTTTGCCTGGTGATGACCTCGTGATTTTGAACGCAAAAAATGAATCCTGATGCTTTAATTGTAACTACGGCGTTTGTTGTCGGCCTGGTTGGATCGTTACATTGTGCAGGGATGTGTGGCGGTATCGTATCCATGCTGCATACTAGTCAAAAAATCTCATCACGATCGAACCTGCATACTGCCTGGATAGTATCAATGGCGTTCAATGGGGGGAGAATATTAAGTTATTCAGTTGCCGGCGCACTTGCGGCGAGCCTAGGGATTTCGGTTATCGGATTAGTTGGTCAGGAGGTCGGGCATACAGTTATGCAGATGCTTGGTGGGCTCTTCATGATCGCCTTAGGCTTCTATCTTACCGGCTGGTGGAATGGATTAGCGATAATTGAAAAGCTAGGTCTGAAGATATGGAATAAGGTTATTCCGCTGACAAAGGGCCTGTTACCCATTACAAGTTATCTTGGTGCCTTGAAAGCAGGTGCGTTGTGGGGGTGGTTACCCTGTGGACTGGTCTATTCAGCACTGGTGCTGGTGATGGCGTCTGGAAATCCACTCACTGGCGCTGCGGCTATGCTCGCGTTTGGCTTGGGGACAATGCCCATGCTGTCGGCAATCGGCATCGCAAGTGAACGTGTTAACATAGCTGCAAAACCCCTGGTACGTCGATCTGCCGGGATCGTGGTCATGCTTTTTGGGGTATTTGTTTTTACCGGAACAAATTTTTTACACGGCGCTCATCATTGAGCGGGGCTCACCACTGAGCAGGAGTAGAAAAATGTCCAATATCGTAAAACTTCGTCCCGATAGTAACGCTGTCGAGTTGGAGTTTATTGACCGGCTGGTTGGGCGATACAAAGATACCGGACCGAGATACACTTCCTATCCTACTGTAATCGAATTTTCTGAGCATTTTGCCGAAGAAGATCTTTTAGCTCACCTGCAGATCAGTAACCAGAAGCAGATTCCGGCGGATTTGTCGCTGTACCTGCATTTACCTTTTTGCAGCCATCTTTGTTTTTATTGTGGCTGCAATAAAGTGGTCACAAAAAATCAGTCTAAAGCAAGGACGTACCTCGACTACCTGTTTCGAGAAATCGCGTACTACGGCGAACTGGTTAATTCAAAACGGGCCGTCAGACAACTTCATTTCGGAGGCGGCACCCCGACCTTTTACGACGTGGAGCAAATAGCGGCAATATTAGAAGGCCTGGATGAACAATTTTATATGGTGTCCGATCCTAGCCGCGACTATTCCATCGAAATTGATCCCCGCACCGTGGATCATAATTATTTGCAGGATCTCGCGAGCCTCGGCTTTAATCGAATTAGCCTTGGCGTTCAAGATTTTGATCCAGAAGTTCAGAAAGCTGTGCATCGAATACAGGACGAACGGTTGGTCAACAGGCTTGTAGAGCAAGCGAGAAGTGACGGCATTGGCTCGATTAACTTTGATTTGATCTACGGATTACCGAAGCAGACCATACAAAGCTTTAGCAGAACATTGGACCGGGTTATCGAATCCAGTCCAGACCGGATATCTGTTTATCACTATGCGCATATGCCAGAACGTTTCCCGGCGCAAAAAAGGATTAACGAATCTGATCTACCTACTACTCGGACGCGCCTTGATTTGCAGAAGCTGACGATTGAAAAGCTGCTTGGTGCGGGTTACGTGTTTATTGGAATGGATCATTTTGCTAAACCCGACGATGCCCTGGTCAAGGCAATGTCGGATGGATCCTTAAGACGGAGCTTTCAAGGCTATACGACCCATATGGACTGTGAGCTGATTGGAATGGGTGTCAGTGCTATTGGTGAGCTGGATGGATGTATGTACCAAAACGCCAAAACCCTGGACGAGTACTACATGGATATAGAAGCTGGAAAGTTGCCAGTGAAAAAAGGGGTTGCATTGTCGAGGGATGATAAAATACGTAAGCAGGTAATCATGGATATAATGTGTCATGGTCACGTCGATAAGGGTGTATTTCGCAAATCATATGAACATGACTTTGATCTGTATTTTGCTGATGAACTACCCGCTTTGGACAAATTCTACAGCGATGGATTAGTTGTTTATGGGCCGGAACACATTAGTGTGACCGAGCAAGGGCGCTATATGCTTAGGAATATTGCGATGGTATTTGATCGCTATCGAAATAGTCTTACTTCAGAGACCCGATTCTCAAAAACCGTTTAATTTTTCAGTCATTGTTGCATGGTTCTGCAGCTTCAGATCGGCGCTTTTTCGCCTTGCATTCAAAACTTTAAATCATCCAAAAGTACTCTATTGATTACTTAAAGATGTTAGATCGATTTCGAGTAGACTTTTTCATTTTAAAACTAGTGGGTTATAACGACTCTAGTTGCCCTGAAAGAGCATTGACGGAATGATAAAAAATTTTACGGATGGTCTCGCTCTCGTGTTCGAAGCTGGGCGTTTGATTTTGAGAAAAGGCATAAGACGGTTTGTAATTGTTCCGCTCTTGATCAACGTAGCTGTATTCAGCGGAGCGATCTGGTTCGGGCTTCGCATTTTCCAAACGATGTTGGGTTCGTTAGTTGCCCGGGTTCCGGCGTGGCTTGACTGGATCCAATGGCTCATTTGGCCTCTTGTAGTTATTATGATTCTGATCATTGTCTACTATAGCTTCACAGTAGTTGCCAACCTTATCGCGGCGCCGTTTAATTCCCTATTATCGGAGCGGGTTGAGAAATTGATGGACGGTCAGGTGGATTTGGAAACGAAACGCGGCGAATCAATCACCAGTATGGCGATGCGAACAGTTTGGAGCGAACTTCGTAAGATAATCTATCAGCTAAAGTGGCTGGTGGGATTACTGATCATATCTTTTATCCCAGGCCTTAATATTGTGGCCCCTTTCGCCTGGATATATTTTGGTGCATGGACGCTTGCAATCGAGTACGTGGACTATCCAATGGGAAATCACGGTATGTTTTTTGCCCAGGTCAAACAAGTTCTCAAGCAGGATAGATGGCGGGCTCTTGGCCTGGGAAGTGGTGTAATGCTATTGACCCTCGTACCAATCTTGAATTTTGTTGCGATGCCGATTGGAGTAATCAGCGGCACTCTGTACTCGGTCAAACGCATACAGCCAAATCACCAATTCGATGGTAGTCTTTTGTCCGAAACTAATACGAATTGATGTATATAAGCGCAGCATTAAAAATCATAACTTGAGTGTTAAGCGCAACAAGATCAAAACTCTTAATCAAGGCTTTTACCGCTCATAATTGGACCAGGAAAAACGAGGGCGTAGCGCAGTGTACGCCGGTAAACTCGTGCTTAGTCTCCGATAAATCAACACTGGATACGTTTTGTCTTGACACTCAATTCAAGATTTCCTCTAAGATAGGCTTAACTAATTTTACATAGATAGGCACGATCATGAGCATAGAGATTGAACCCAAATTAAACGGGCCATATCTAGTCCGTAATCTTAAATCATTGAAGAATTCTAAGGGCGCTGACATTTCTTCGGAAAAGGATGTGGTGTTTTTATGTCGTTGCGCTAAATCTAACAACAAACCTTATTGTGACGGCTCGCACAAAAGTATTGAATTTTCCAGTGCAGTGGATAAGCCCAAGACGGGAAAATGGAACGACTATGCTGGGGAGAAGATCACTATTTTCGATAACCGGCGTCTATGCGCGCATGCGGGTCATTGTACTGAGAGGCTTGCCAGTGTCTGGCGAATGGGAGAAACACCGTGGATTGATCCTGACGGTGCCGATTTGGAAGATATCAAAGCGGTTATAGAGAAATGCCCGTCCGGGGCGCTCAGATATAGCATTGATGGCAGGCACAGCGACGAGGGGGAGCTGGTTGACGAGGTTTATATTTCTAAAAACGGGCCCTATCACATTACCGGCGCATTCACACTCAATGACTCTTCACGAAGCACAGATGGTATTTCCGATAAATGTGCACTTTGTCGTTGTGGTGCGTCCAAGAACAAACCGTTTTGCGATGGTTCTCACTGGGATGCAAAATTTACTGACGAGGACAATTGAAAACCCGTAACTGTTTGTCTGGTCGATAGTTCTATGCCTCCAACCAATTTATAAACTATACTTTTTTCGGCAGAATGAAATTTTGACGTCGCAGAATGCGTTCAAGCGGATGCAACGCCGGAAATCAAAACAGGAACCTGAGTCGGGTTAACTGGGCACAGCGTCAAAAATCATATTGCGAGTGTTAAGCGCAACAAAGTGGCGACTCTTTGCTCTTGCGATTAAGGTAACCCCTAATTCCTGGGCTAATTCAAAGGCCATATGTGTGGTGCCGTTTCTAGAGACCAGAACGGGAATGCCCATGAGCGCCGATTTCATCACGATCTCAGAAGTCAGTCTGCCGGTGGTATAGAAAATCTTATCGGACCCATCAATGTCTTGCAGCCACATTTCGCCAGAAATTGTGTCCATGGCGTTGTGCCGGCCGACGTCTTCGACAAATGTGAGGACTTCGCCATCCTTACACAGCCCACATCCATGAACTGAACCCGCGGCACGATAAGTCTTGTTGTAGTCCTTGATTTTTCCTAATACGTTATAGATATCGGACTGGCGAATTTGGGTCTCAGGTAGACGGTGTTGATAAAGTTTATCCAGGGTGCAGCTCAGTATCGTACCCTGGCCGCAGCCGGTTGTAACAATACGTTTTGAAGTGTCAACGCCGGTAACGCCATCACCATGTTGTGTTTCGACTTCCGCGAGTTCGCGATCCCAATCCACTATGATCGATTTTATTTCGCCGGAATGCTCAAAAAGAGTCTGGTTGCGCAGATAGCCGAGTACCAATAGCTCTGGGCGTGACCCAAGGGTCATCAGGGTGACTAACTCGTGACCGTCAACCTTGATAGTTAAAGGTACTTCACCAACGATATTCACTTCGCTTTTATTGCCAAACTGGTCATAAGCTTCAGCGCGGTGAACAGATTCAAGGCCTTCATCGCTCATAAACGGGCGATGTGCTCGAGAGTCTGAACCCTCGGTGCTCATAATAGATGCGGTGGCCATGTTGTGTTGTTGAAATTAATGGTCAGATATTAACGGAGAATAAGGTTATAAAGTAGGTTGGCTACATTGTGCAGTTTATATTTGCTGAAATTAGTTTTATTTCAGATGCTGGCTGTTGTATTTACGAGTCGTCAGCTACTATTCTCTATGGTTTTGGATACAGGTAATTCAAGTATGAATGAGGACGCATTGAATATGCAGATCAGGAAATTCCTGAAAAAGACCGGAATTATGTCCCAGCGAAGCATTGAGCAGGCGGTACGAGATGGTTTGGAGGATGGGAAGATTAAGATCGGTGATAGTTTTGAAGCTACAATTTCGCTTTCTATTCGAGAGCTTGGGCTGGACGTGGACATTGTCGATACGATCAAAATTGAAGCATAACGCGGAATTTATACCTCACCATCGATGAATGATAGCTCGAACAGGGCGGAGGAAACTTCGCGGGTCTCCATTCCAATTGCTGTGGTGTTAGAGCGGACAATTGATCAGAGTAAGCGATGGGTTGTACCAAGTTGGTCAATATATACCGTGGTATCCGATCAAAACCTGGACAGCCTTCAGCAACAAGTTACTGTACAGGATGATGGGACTACCCAGAGATTTTTTCATGGCGGCCTGAGCCTGAATCTGTTCAAAGATGGTGGAGAAGGGTACTGGTACAACCTGCTTTCCAGTGACCCATACTTATTTGTCGTCTGCGAAGGTGAACCAGGAGCCATGGAAATTATTCCATTCTACGTTACCGCCAACCAGGATGAAGCCATGGGTCATCTCGAAACTGATGATATCGTGTTGTCGATTCCGATGCCGGTTGATATTCGTGAGCTTCTTGAGCACTATGTTTTGGACCACTATGAGCCAGTGGAGAAGAAAAAGCGCAAGCGCAGGGATTGGTTGCAAGATTCCATAAGAACAAGCAATCAATCTCAAAAGAAACATGATTAAGGATCCTGAAAAACAGGAGGATGGCACGTTTCTGTCGCGCTGGTCTCGTCGCAAACTAGACGATAAGCGACAAACTGAACCGTTGATGCAGACTGAGTCACTTGACTCAGAACAGCCACCAGTATCATTGAATACGATTACCCCTCGTGATTCAAATGGCGCACTGTTGCCAGTCACTGAAGTAGAGCAACTAGCAGGCGAACAGGGCGAAAAACTTAAGGACACTCCAGATCTCACTGATGAGGATATGCCCCCTGTTGAATCTTTGGATGAAAATAGCGATTACTCTGGTTTTATGTCCCCAGGGGTTAGTGATAAATTGCGTAAACTCGCACTGCGAAAGTTGTTTGCGGGGAAAGGATTCAACGTACGCGATGGTCTAGACGATTACGATGATGATTTCACGAACTTTGAACCACTTGGTGACATTATTACTTCCGATATGAAGCATCAAGCCGAGCTTGCGGAGCAGCGGAAGAAAGAAGCGGAAGAGAAAGCCGAAGCCGAACGTCTCGCCGGGGAAGTCGAGAAGGAGGATGAGTCCTTAAAGTCCGACGATGAAGATCAGATTGAATCCGATGACGGTCCGGAGTCTCAGCCAGCTGTTACCGAGCAAACTGAGGCCGTGGTATCAACTGACGAAACTGAAAACAGGGAAAAAGAGCAGTCAAACTCTTAACTGAATACTAAAAATGTCTACTTATCTTGACGCTATACAACTTGATCTCAATCGTCACACTGCGGTTGGTGAGGCACGCTATCAGATTCTCTCTTCCATTCCCTGGTCGCCGACCCCAACCACAAATGTTTCCTACGTATCGTCTAACCGCGTCTTGATAATTGCCGATCCGGAGAAGGCTCGGGAAATAGAATCAAAGTTGGACCAGCGGCTTCAAGCCTTTATCGCTGTGCCATCTGATACTAACTCTGCTGGAAAAATCAGCAATGGATGGAATGTCGCGAATCTGCGCATCGAGGGATATCTAGGCAGGTTCACCGCGCGGCTGGCGGGTGATGTTGATGCCGAAGACGACTCAATGAGTCTGGGCCATATCTTTGGCATTCAAAATGGCCTGTTTGATCATGTTCTTGACTGCAGCCTTGAAGCGCTTATGAGCGCTGCGATTAAACCGCCAGGCTATCACTACGTGGGAGATGATACAGATTTGCTGGATGCTGCTATTGAACAAATCCCAGAATTGATCGGAGAGTTCGAGAAACCAAAATTCTTTGACTACAATCCAGATATCTGTGCCCACAGTCGTAGCGGAATTGCGGGTTGCAATCGATGTATCGAGGCCTGCCCCACTGATGCCATCATTTCTATTGGTGAGCAGATTGAGGTCAATCCTTATCTTTGTCAGGGCGGTGGATCCTGCACCACTAGCTGTCCCTCCGGAGCAATATCGTATCGCTATCCCAGGGCGGAAGAGCAAATCGAATTATTGCGGCAAATGATCAGGGATCTGCGTGCTGCAACCGATAACGTCGCGATTACCCTGCTGATTTACGACAATGAGCATGGGGCCGAGCAGGTTCGAGCAAATCAAAACGATCTTCCGGAGCATGTGGTGCCATTTGTCCTTGAGGAGTTAGGAGCGGCCGGCCTCGACTTACTTGCCTCTTGCCTCGCATATGGAGCCACCCGTTTATACCTGTATGCGCCGGACACAATCTCCGATCAGGTCAGAAATTCTCTACAACGCGATATCAGTTTTCTCGAAGGTGCGTTAGAGAAACTGGCTCTGTCAAAATATAAACTATCCCTGGTTAAAGATTTAGACGCTGTTACCGCCTGCCCACTCGACCCAGAGTCGTTGGACAAGGTTGCGACATACGCCGCGATCGGTAACAAGCGCAGCATCATTCGCAGTGCGATGCAATTCTTCAATGAAATTTGCCCAAGCCCCCAAAAAGTTATTGCATTGTCAGATGACAGTATTTTTGGACGGATTAACCTTGACTCTGAAGCCTGTACTTTGTGCATGGGCTGCGTTTCAGTCTGCCCTGGAAATGCGTTGGAAGCTGGCGGTGAAACGCCAGCGCTAAAGTTTATTGAATCCAATTGCCTTCAGTGCGGTATCTGCACACGGGCATGTCCAGAATCTGCACTAACATTAGAACCAAGGTTTAACTTTGACAATTCAGAGGCGAATCGAAGCAGTGTCCTGAAGGAAGAAGAACCATTCCGATGTGTAAGCTGTGGTAAGCCATTTGCCACCCATGCCATGATCAATCGCATGATGGAGAAACTGCAAGGGCATTGGATGTTTGATACCCCGGAGGCGGTCAATCGGCTTCGAATGTGTGAAGACTGTCGAGTTGCCGATATGTACGATCGTAAGGACATGATTCGATAGGCACTAAACTTCAGTTATTGGTATAAAAAATCCAGAATATTATTCTTTTTATATTGGTAATTGGAGTGTAATTTCCTACACTATAAGGCGCAATTTTGATTAAGATTCCTTGATCTGCGTTAAATGTTTGATTTATTTCAACATAATGGGGTAGCAAAAAATATAGCGTCTCAATCGCTGCATATGGCATCAGCAGAGGGAAACTTGAACCGGTATACCTATAGGTATATCGTCACCTGGATAAATATTATAACGACCGGGTCGGAAACTACCCGGCAGTTTAACGCTCGCACCATTTGGGAGAACATCGTTGGAACAAACAGTTTCGTCTGCGGACGGAAACGATAGCCAACAGCTTGCATCGTTGATCGATCAAGAGGACCAGGCACGCTCTAGTACCTACATGATTCTTGCGTCCCTCCTCAGCGATATCCCTTCCCAGGATCTGATTGATTATCTTTGTCATATCGAATCCCCTGAAAATGGGCAGGATCCGGGTGAAATCGGTGTCGCCTGGCAGAGGTTAAAACAAGAGGCGTTGAACCTCGATATGGAAAAGCTTGATGACGAATACCATGCGTTATTCATTGGAGTTGGTCGCGGCGAGATCGTTCAGTACGGCTCCTGGCATTTAACCGGATTTCTGATGGATACGCCTTTAAGTGAATTGCGGGATGATTTGCGCAGCCTTGGATTTGAGTCCAACCCGGATCAGAAAGAACCCGAAGACCATATCTCTGCAATCTGTGAAACCATGTCTATTCTGATTAACTCGGACGATATTGAGAGTTATCAGCAGCGCAGGTTTTTTATCCGACACCTGCATCCCTGGGCGGAAAAATTTTTCCGAGAGCTGCAGAGCGCCAAGTCCGCAAATTTCTACCAGGCGGTGGGCATGTTGGGCGAACGATTTATCAAACTTGAAAATCTGTACTTGAATATTCAAGAACACTAGACCTTAAAATGCAAAACATTTGAATCAAAAGAGGAATGCATCATGAAAAAAACTGCAAATAAAAGGCGCGAAAGCGACGTTAGCCAGCGGCGTTCATTTCTGAAAGGCGCCGCGATTACGACCGCTGCGGTAGGCAGTGGTGCATTGGCCGCAGAAGCATTGGCGGAACAAACAGACCCCGAAAATACTAAGGCTGTGAGCCAAGGTTATCAGGAATCTGATCACGTCAAAGAATATTACCGACTGGCTCGATTTTAATTCGGCCAAACTCATTAATTTCAACAGTTATTATTAATAATACGATTCGCCAAGCGATTCAGGAGCACTACCAATGAAGTTGATCAGAAAACAAGCCGGTGTCGAGGTCCAAGCCCCCTCGGGAATCGGCCAGTCCATTAATCGAAGAGCCTTCCTCAAGCGCTCAGGTCTGGCGATGGGAACTGGCGCCGCAGCTACAATGCTGGCCCCGGGGAGAGTAAAGAAGGCCCACGCGGCGAGTGATGATGCCGGTGGTGAAACCACAATCAAACGCAGCGTCTGCACCCATTGTTCGGTCGGTTGCGGGGTGCGCGCAGAAGTGCAAAACGGCGTCTGGACCGGGCAGGAGCCTGATTTCGATTCACCGTTCAATCTCGGCGCCCACTGTGCCAAAGGTGCATCGGTTCGAGAACATGGTCACGGTGAGCGTCGACTCAAGTCGCCGATGAAAATGGTGGGTGGTAAATGGAAGAAGATGACCTGGGATGATGCGATCAACGAGATCGGCGACGGCATGCTGAAGATCCGCGAAGAGTCAGGTCCTGATTCCGTATACTGGCTGGGTTCCGCTAAGCATAATAACGAGCAATCCTACTTCTTCCGAAAGTTTGCCGCGCTTTGGGGCACCAATAATGTCGATCACCAGGCCCGTATCTGTCATTCCACTACGGTTGCTGGTGTGGCGAACACCTGGGGCTATGGCGCCATGACTAATTCCTACAACGATATGCATAACAGTAAATGCATGTTGTTTATCGGATCAAATCCTGCGGAAGCCCACCCGGTCTCCTTGCAGCATATTTTCCGTGCCAAGGAAAATGGTTCTAAGATGTTGGTTATCGATCCTCGCTATACGCGAACAGCGGCGCACGCAGACCACTTTGTGCAGATTCGCCCCGGCAGCGACGTCGGTATTATCTGGGGCATGCTCTGGCATATCTTTGAAAATGGCTGGGAGGACAAAGAGTACATCCGTCAAAGAGTTTATGGCATGGATGAGGTTCGCGCCGAAGTTGCAAACTGGACTCCAGAAGAAACCGAACGGGTTACTGGAGCACCCGAGGACGTAGTAAAAACTGCGGCCGAGATGATGGCCAAGAACAGTCCTGCTACCTTTGTTTGGTGTATGGGCGGTACCCAGCACACAATCGGAAATAACAATACACGTGCTTACTGTGCGTTTCAGCTAGCACTTGGAAATATCGGTAAAGAAGGCGGCGGCGCCAATATCTTCCGTGGACACGACAACGTTCAGGGTGCCACGGACTTTTGCGTACTTTCGCACTCGCTACCTGGCTACTATGGCCTGAGTGCGGGCGCCTGGAAGCACTGGTCTGGTGTCTGGGACCTTGATCCTGAGTGGGTCAAATCGCGCTTCAGTCCGGAAGAAGTTGAAGGTGACAAGGGTAAGCCAGTGCACCCGCAAAACTACCGTGGTATCCCGGTTTCACGCTGGATTGATGGCGTCCTTGAAGAGAACATTGGTCAGAAAGACAATGTTCGATGCATGGTTTATAACGGTCATGCGGTGAACAGCCAGACCAGGGGTCTGGAGATGAAGAAGGCAATGGATAAGCTGGATATGATGGTCATTATCGATCCCTATCCAACCCATGCGGCAGTCATGAATGATCGGACCGACGGCGTTTACTTGCTCCCGGCCACGACACAGTTCGAAACTTATGGTTCTGTAACCGCGTCCAACCGTTCACTGCAGTGGCGGGAAAAAGTGATCGAGCCTCTCTACGACTCACTGCCAGACCACACGATCATGTACAAGTTTGCCAAGAAACTTGGGTTTGCCGACGAACTAACTAAAAATATTGCGGTGAACGATGATGAGCCGTTGATAGAAGACATTACCTTGGAATTCAATAAAGGAATGTGGACCATTGGCTATACCGGACAAAGCCCGGAGCGACTCAAAAAGCATATGGAAAACAAACATACTTTCAACACCACCACGTTGAAAGCAGAAGGTGGTCCATGCGACGGCGAATATTATGGAATGCCCTGGCCATGTTGGGGTACCGCGGAAATGGGACACCCAGGCACGCCGATTCTGTATGATCCAAGCAAGCCGGTGGCAGAAGGTGGTCTCAACTTCCGCGCTCGATTTGGTGTCGAACATGAGGGCAATAACTTACTGGCCGAAGACTCTTGGCCGGTAGGTAACGAGATTCAGGATGGCCACCCGGAGTTCACCGCTGATCTGCTGAAAACGCTCGGTTGGTGGGATGACCTGACAGCGGAAGAAAAACAGGCCGCCGAAGGTAAAAACTGGAAGACTGACATGTCTGGCGGTATCCAACGGGTAGCAATCAATCATGGTTGCGCGCCGTTTGGAAACGCCAAAGCACGCGCCATTGTCTGGACTTTTCCGGATCGGGTACCGATTCATCGCGAACCGCTCTATGCGCCCGATCGTGAACTGGTTGCCAAGTACCCGACCTACGAAGATCGTAAGCGGTTCTATCGTCTACCGACTCGGTACGCGTCAATTCAATCTCAGGACTTCTCCAAAGACTTTCCGATTATTCACACCAGTGGACGGCTTGTGGAATACGAGGGAGGTGGTGAAGAAAGTAGATCTAATCCGTGGCTGGCTGAACTGCAGCAGGATATGTTCGTCGAGATCAATCCTACGGATGCCAATAACAACGGCGTCAAAGACGGGCAGATGGTCTGGGTAGAAAGTCCGGAGGGTTCCAAGATCAAGGTCAAGGCCATGGTCACCAGGCGGGTAGCGCCCGGTGTTGTGTTTACGCCCTTCCACTTTGGTGGGCATTTCGAGGGTGAGGACCTTGTGGATAAATATCCCGAAGGAACTGCACCGTATGTCCGGGGGGAAGCGGCGAATACCGCGTTCACCTATGGATATGATTCAGTCACCCAGATGCAGGAGACCAAAGTGTCTCTGTGCCGCATCTCAGTCGCTTAAGCCGGAGGACAAAAATCATGGCAAGAATGAAATTTTTGTGTGACGCAGAACGATGCATCGAATGTAATGGTTGCGTAACTGCATGTAAGAACGAGCATGAAGTACCGTGGGGGGTTAATCGGCGACGAGTCATCACCCTGGGAGATGGTGAATCGGGTGAAAAATCAATCTCAGTGGCATGTATGCACTGTACTGATGCTCCTTGCGCTGCTGTTTGCCCTGTAGACTGTTTCTACACCACCGACGATGGCGTGGTTTTACATGATAAAGACCTGTGCATCGGCTGCGGTTACTGCTTCTACGCTTGTCCCTTTGGCGCGCCTCAGTATCCACAGGAGGAAGCATTCGGGGTGCGCGGAAAGATGGACAAGTGCACGTTCTGTGCAGGCGGACCTGCTGACGACAATTCACCGGCTGAGAAAGAAAAATATGGTCGAAACCGGCTTGCTGAAGGCAAGCTGCCGTTGTGCGCCGAGATGTGTTCCACCAAGGCGCTGATTGCCGGCGATGGTGATATGGTGGCGGATATCTACCGTGAGCGTATTTTAAAACGCGGTGGAAGACCACAAACCTGGGGCTGGGAGACTGCTTACGGAAGTTAAGAATGTCGAGGGAGGTCCAAGTGACCTCCCTCGATTTTTGTGTGACTGATGCTGCATGTAATCTGAGAGACTTCTCCAGTTTTCGCCATTTCAACTACTATCTGCTGAATCGATATGATTAAAAATACAAAAGCTTCAGCCTTTCTATTCTGCGCCTGTTTTTTATTGACGGGATGTTGGGAATCCGATGAGGTTACTTTTCATGAGCCAGGTAAATATTTCGGTGCGCCGGATAACCTGAAAACCGACTCTGCGGCGTTACAGGAACGCTTTTCCCATCAGCAGGACCGCTAGGCAAAAATACACAAAGCCATTGTTCAGGCAGGAGAAAAAATGAAAGACACCACAACGAGTAATACTCCCCAAGCGCTGTCCAAGCGTCGCAGAATGAAGGCGATGGCCTGGTCGTTTCTGTTTATTGTTCTGAGCGCAATGATTTTGCCGACTGCGTCGTATTTGGTCAGCGGAGAACAGGCGCATGCTCAAGTTACCAACGATCAGAACCAGCGCGCTAATTTCTGGCGAGCCGTGCGCGAAGGTGCGCCGGGGTACAGCGCGGTGAGTGGACCGGAAGCCGGTGTATTTATCAATAACGGCGGCCAAAACTGGCGTCAATTGCGCAATGGCATGATCGCTAACTACGGTGGTTGGGCGATCATTATTGGCCTGGGTGTAATCGCGCTTTTCTTTCTGGTGCGTGGACGTATCAAGATTGATGAAGAAGCGTCTGGAATGTCAGTCCCTCGCTGGAAGACCTGGGAGAGGGTGATGCACTGGTACACCGCGATCCTATTCGTGTTGTTAACTATAAGTGGACTGAGCATGCTGTTTGGCAGAGCCGTTTTAATCCCTCTTTTAGGAGCAAAGGGTTTTTCTGCCTGGGCCAATTTATCAATCAATGTGCACAACTATGTCGGCCCATTCTTTGCCATTGGTGTATTCGCGATGCTGTTGTTCTGGGTTAAGAACAACATTCCCACCGGCACCGACATGGCATGGTTTGCTAAAGGCGGTGGTCTTTTTAGCAAAGCCCATCCAAGTGCGGGTAAGCTGAACGGTGGCGAAAAAGTATGGTTCTGGATCGTGATCTTTGTCGGTCTAGTCGCGGTTTGTGGCAGCGGTCTTGTGCTGATCGGCTGGATGGCCCAATTAGGTTTTGTGGATTCGACCCGCGGAACTATGCAACTAGCGCACCAAGTTCACGCTATTGCCTCGATAGTGTGGGTCGTCGTGTTTTTCGGTCACGCATATATTGGTACCCTGGGTACCGAGGGCGCCCTGGAGGGTATGACCACGGGCCGGGTCAGCGTAGAGTGGGCCAAGCAGCATCATGATTTATGGTACGAAGAGGTGAAGGATCAGGCTGGCATTGCGGAGGATACGACAAGCGCCCCGGCACCCTCCACTGCGGCAAGCTGACACCCACGATAACTTGATAAAAGCCCCTGCCAGGCAGGGGCTTTTTTTACACCCAGAGTAAAATCGAACGTGGACATTTGCTGAATTGCTTTGATTTTCCGGGTTTTGAAATTTCCCGATTAAGTTTGGAACGTTAGTCGTAACTGAAAGTAGAAAATGGATCGATTCCCTTCGTCGATTATAAAAAGTATGCGTGCCAGTGGCGCCATGACTACTTGTGTACCGTTAGAGTTTGATAAAAACATATGGGAGTCAGCGGTTTTCTTTGAGCTCGGTGGAGAGGAATGTAAAGAAGATAGACGCATAATGCAGGAGTCTAATACTGTATTTCCGGTTTCGCTGGAAGCAGATTTGATCGAGTGTCAAACTGCGGCGGTGGTGATGCTGAGGTTTGAGATTATGACGCGATCGGATAACCCGCTGGCAGGAGAAGTGCTGATCGCACCAGGCATCGGAAATATTCAGTTTGAAACTATACAGAACCTGACACGCCAGCAGGCGCTCAAGTTTTATTTCAGCGATCGCGCATACAAGGTGATTTATTCCCAACAAATAGTACTGCAGGATCAGGAAAGGGGAGGATATAAAAGCATACTTGACGATGCAGTCAGCCATGATGCTATGGTTCGCCTTACTGGTCGATATGATGCTATTGAAGCATTGAAGGAAGTAACAAGCCACTATGCAACACATGTTTCCCAGGCTTCTTAGAATTCTTGTAACGAGCACGCTGTTGCTTTTTGGTGCGATGTCTGCCCCGCTGATGGCTAACGATGCAGAGTTTAAATCGGCAATCAAGAACGGAGATATTGAAGTAATTCAGAGACTCAGCGGAGGCGTTGAAAACATCAACGTGGCAGATTCCACTGGTAAAACCGCATTGATGGCGGCAGCCAAGTCCGGTCACACTACTCTGGTTAGAAGCCTGCTCGACTTAGGGGCGGATCCTCATTCCAGTAATCGAAATGGCGGCACACCGATCATGTATGCCTCGATCAGTGGTGATACCGAAACTATTGGTCTGCTTCTTGAACAGCAGGTAGATATAAATATTCGTGGTATTAACGGCTGGGGAGCGCTGATGATCGCTGCCGCCAAGGGTCACCTGGAAGCGGCAAGGATGCTGGTAAATGGAGGCGCCGATTTGAATACCAGAGATGTCTATCTTTGGACTCCGCTTCATCGAGCTGCCTATGAAAACCGAGTTGAGGTGGTAGAGTTTTTGCTTGCTGCCGGTGGTGCAGAAATTAACGCACTTGATGATCAGGGGGCGACGCCGTTACACCATGCGGCGGCACAAGGGCATTCTAAACTTGTAGTGGTTCTGCTGGAGCATGGAGCGCGAGCACGGCAACCCGATTCCGCGGGTCGGACTCCGGAGCACTATGCCGAAGAGCGCGGACACCTGAGCTTGGTTCAGATACTGAGAGAGGCGAAGGGGAGTCTGAATTAAACTCCCTGTTTATTAATGATGGTTGATCACTTGCCCCAGCTTCCAGCGGCCTACGAATTAATATCTGTCGGTGAGGTGGAAAATTTGCGGGAAGTAGTTGCTGAACTAGCGGGAAAGGGCGCAGCTGAAGGAACGATCATATTGGCCGAAAACCAGACCAGGGCCATAGGCTGCGCGGGTAAGCCTTGGCAGGGATTTAAAGGAAACCTGCATGCATCAATTATTTTGCAGCCAGATTTTGATCCGGGGCTCGATTACGAGATGCTTTTCGTCGGGATCACCAGTCTCGGTAATGCTATTGCGGCCCATGTATCTCCGTTGACCGCGCTTGCTTACAGCTGGCCGAATGATATTAATATCGCTGGTAACAAAGTAGGCAGCATGTGGTTGGATCGGGGCAATTTTGAATCCGCTCGTTGGTTGGCAATAACGTGCTCGGTCAATGTTCGAAAAGGACCGGCTGGTTTCACTCTCCCGGCGATCAGTATTCTCGAAGCTGAAGGGTCTACTGATCTGACTGCCAACACACTGTTAGAGTCCTGGGCGCGCCAATTTGTGAGGATGATCAACCTTTGGTCGGATAAGGGTTTTGACCCTATATTCTCGTTATGGCAGACAAGATCCGAGGTCTCTGGACGACAGGTCAAGCTGCAAATTAATGACTCCTGGATCGAGGGAGTAGCAAAGGCGGTGACCAGCAGTGGTGATATCGTGGTCAACTTATCAGATGGCGGACAATCGACGATTTCGAGCCGGGCCTATATGAACTGGTAGAATATTAGCGGAGAACAGAATATCGATGAGTAGGAAACACATACAAGCTCGCCGAGCATTTGTAAAAACCTGTCTGGCTACCGCCACAATGGTTGCTACTAATCCTGCTAAGCTCGCACTTGCAGAACCGGTTCGACGTTACAGTCGTGCATTGCTCAAAGATGAAAAAGGTAATCCGGTGAACAGCCGGTTTATCGCCGAAAGCGAAGCTTTTGTGTTCCACTATCCGTTTGTTACGACCCCGTGCTTCCTGCTCAATTTGGGACGTACCCTGGAGCCTGGCCAGATTTTGCAAACTAGTTCCGAAGGCAGCTATAGCTGGCAAGGCGGCGCTGGCCCGACCAAATCGATTGTCGCTTTCTCTGCAATTTGTGCACACAAATTGAGTTACCCCACCAAGACGCTCAGTTTTTTGAACTATCGGCCAGAAAAGATAAGGTTTGTAGATGCAGATGAGCTGGAAAAAGAGCGCAGTCAACTTATTTATTGTTGTTCTGAACGCAGTGCCTATGATCCCGCTCGCGGTGCAGAAGTGGTTGGGGGACCTGCCAACCAACCTTTGGCTGCTATAGAACTGGAATACGATCTGGAACAAGATCGGTACTATGCCGTTGGTACTCGGGGGGGAGAACTGTACAGCAAGTTTTTTGAAAAATTTGGTTTTCGGCTTGCGCTCGATCATAAGATAGAAGATGTGAGCGCCGGCGTTGAAGATCAAACCATTGTGTATCCACACGCTACCTATTCTGAATACTCAGTGTCCTGCTGATGTCCTATGAATTTGCCGCACTAGCTGCGGCATTCTCCTGGGTATTTGCGTCGTTGCTGGCAGCCGATCCTTCAAGAGAAATCGGCGGTATGGCCTTCAATCGATTGCGTGTATCTGCCGGCTTTGGGATGTTGTTGCTCATTACTCTCGTCAGCGGCAAATTGCTCATGATCCCATTTAAATGGTATCCAATGCTTGTGCTGTCGGGAACCGCCGGCCTTGCAATTGGCGATACAGCATTGTTTGCGGCCTTCAAGCGACTCGGCCCCAGACGCGCGCAGATACTCTATGCATGTAATGCGCCGATCGCGGTTATTCTTGGTGTGGCTTTTCTAGGTGAATCCCCCACACCTGGTCAGATTGCTGGGATCATCGCAGTATTCAGCGGTGTGGTGATTGCGATTATCTGGGGTAAACGTGCGTCTCAGTTACACCGCTGGGAGCAAATACAGGGTGCAGTTTGGGTAGGCGTTGGCCTTGGATTGTTGTCAGGTTTGGGCCAGGCACTCGGATCCCTGATAGTAAAACCGGCGCTTGATGCCGGTGTAGATCCAATAGCAGCGTCCACGGTAAGGATAGGCGCTGCGGTAGCGCTGTTAGTTGGAATGCGGCTTGTAGGATTGGCCGAGCCTGCTTCAACCTCAATCAATTTACGACATGTTTTTTATGCCAGCATGAACGCATTAGTTGCGATTGTTATTGGCGTGTCACTTTTGCTCTGGGCATTTGCCAGAGGTGACATAGGCGTAGCCTCGATCCTGTCCTCGACTACTCCGGTGCTGATCCTGCCGTGGCTGTGGTACCAAACAAAGGAACGTCCCGCGGCAGGGGCATGGATAGGGGCGCTGGTAGCGGTACTCGGAACTGCGGCGATAATTCGATTCTGAGTGCACTGCGAATGCAGACAGTGATTCAATCAATTCAGTAGAGTTAGTCAAATGTCAGCTAAAACGTTCTGGAGAGAAGGGGCTGATGTCGACACTTGGCGCTTGCCCAGCAACAAGCTCTGAAATTAACTTGCCGGTTATGCCAGCGAGAGTGAATCCGATATGCTGGTGGCCAAAGGCATAGTAAACATGTGGCGATTGAACACTTTGTCCGATGACTGGCAGTGCGTCCGGCAAAGTGGGCCTGTATCCCAACCATGTTTGTTGTGGTTTTTCTTCCAGATTAAACATCTCATTGGCTTTTTGAGTAAGATAGTCAAGGCTCCGCTGATTGGCCGGTTTTTCAAGGCCTGCAATTTCTACTGTGCCTGCGAGTCTCAGTCCTTCATTGGTTGGCGTCGCGTACAGGCCCGCCTCAGCCCAGCCTACAGGGCGTTGTAACAATGTTTGTTTGCCTTCGAACTGAACATGATATCCCCGTTCGGTGTCGAGCGGTAAGCGAGCGGTGCCGGTATTCTCGATTTGTTTTGAAAAAGCACCTGCGGCTACGATTACTTTATCTGCAGGAACAGTGTTTCCATTTAACATTACTGCTGCTTGACCAGAGGCATCCAATCCCTTTACCGAAGTTCGGATAAACTCTCCTCCGTTGGCCACAAAGTGATCGAAAAAGCGAGTTACCAGCATTTGTGGATTGATGACCTGGCGCGCTTCTCGGAACAACATACCGCTATAAAAATTCAAATTAAGGCCTGGTTCCAGATCTTTGATACCATCACTTTTCAGCCAATCGAACTGCACGCAATGATCTAGCCTGCTTAAGTTATATGGATAGGCAGCTTCGTGCGCTTTCTTTGTTTGGTAAACGTATAGACACCCCTGGTCATTGAATAACTGGGCTGAATTAGTCGCTTTAATTAGAGGATCTAATCCTGCTGCGGTATGTTGTAGCAACGTACCTAACGCTTCAATGATGTAAGCAACTCTGCTGCGGCTGCAGTTTCTAAGGAACTTGCTAATCCATCCTAAATGAGAGATGACATACAAGGGATCAAAGGAAAGCGGACTTTGTCTAGCAAACAGTAAAGAAGGGAGTTGACGAAAAAGCTTGGGATTGTTAATCGGGATACAAGCATAATCCGCTATGGTGCAGGCGTTACCCGATGATGTGCCAGCACCCGGATCGCCTCGGTCTATTAAAATAACCTTGTGTCCATTTTTCTGCAGCCACAGGGCGCAGCACACTCCTACAACGCCTGCGCCAATGACAATTACGTTGGTTGAACCCATATGAGGGAGGGAATAAAAAAGGTTAAGTGGTTGTTTAGGACAAATCGATCGCGTTTGCGGCAAGGTCCTTAAAATCACACAACTCCAGCGCCTGTTTATGGGTGCTGCGCATCACTACTTTTGGCGCAACACCGGCTTCAAATGCCTGTTGCCAGCGACTTGCACACAAACACCACCTGTTACCAGGGTTTAATCCGGGGAAGCCATAGGTCGGTATAGGGGTCGACAAATCATTTCCCTGCGACCTGCTGAATTCAAGAAACTCTGCTGTGACTTCAACACAAACTGTGTGAGAACCAAGATCTTCGGGCCCGGTTTCGCAGCACCCGTTTCGAGTAAAGCCCGTCATCGGATCGGTAGAACACAGAGCCAGTGGCTCGTCTATTACACTTTGTTGATCTTTCGGCCAGCTCATTGGTTAGTAAATATTGTAGTCTTGACGGCCTCAATTTTACTCTTTATTGGATTTTATTTTCAGAACCCGGCACGCGAGCTGGCTGTTACAGGATAAATATTGCCGACCACAGGTTTAAGATACAGGTTTGTGTTGAAACCAGTTCTGCGTGATCAAGCAGAATCGAACCAACATCAGCATTAGCGGGACTTCTATCAAGACGCCGACAACTGTTGCGAGTGCTGCTCCTGAAGACAACCCATATAACATGGCAGCCGTCGCAATAGCGACTTCAAAGTGGTTGGAGGCGCCGATCATAGCGGTTGGCGCAGCGTCCTCGTAAGTCAATTTAAACATCTTGGATAGTCCATACCCGATTCCAAATACGACTACGGTCTGAACAAACAGTGGAACCGCGATCCAGAGAATTGTTAGCGGCTGTTGAACGATTGTTTCGCCTTTGAATGAAAATAGAAGTACCAGCGTTACTAATAACGCGACTATAGTGACTGGGGTCAAGTAGTGAAGAAATTTTTGCTTGAACCATGTTTCCCCTTTGAATGCGATAATCCACTTTCGCGAGAGGTAGCCGGCGACCAGCGGAAGTGCAACATAAGCACCAATTGAAAGGAGAAGCGCCTGCCACGGAACGGGGAGTTGTCCTACACCAAGTAAATAACCACCGAGAGCACCGTACAAGACCAACATTGTCAGCGAATTGATCGCTACCATCACAAGCGTATGCCCATCGTTTCCTTTTGAGAGATAACCCCACACCAGTACCATTGCGGTGCAAGGAGCGATTCCAAGGAGAATACAGCCAGCCAGATAGCTACGCCATAATGGAACTTCGAGCATCTTAACTCCGTTAACCAGCACCACTTTGCCGGATCCGTATGTCTCGCCCACTTGTAGATCCGTTGCTAACGGCATTTTTACATAATCTACCGCTTCAACGCCGATGAACTCGATGAAGAAAGTTCCAAGGAAAAAGCTTGCAATGGCGTACATGGTGAACGGTTTGATCGCCCAATTGATAAACAGTGTCAGCCCAACTGGACGCAACGCTCTGCCAGCTTTAAGAACTTCACTGAAATCAATTTTCACCATTATTGGATACATCATAAAGAACAGACAGAGCGCAATTGGGATTGACACGACCGGCACATCGTTGATGAAGATAGACATCTCATCGAGAGATCGTGCGGCACCTGGCGCAAATTTTCCTAAAGAGATACCAGCTGCGATACAAAGAACAACCCACACCGAAAGATATCGTTCAAATAGGCTCATGCCTTTCTTGGTTGTAGGGACCCTAGTGGTTTCAATGTCCATGGCAATTCAGATTTATAAATTAAAATAGGGCGTGCAATATGCAGCACACAGGGATGTTACTTTGTGCCCCAGATGGTTAGGTGTCAACAACTGGTAACTTTCGACCCTGAAAAAGTCTGAAAGCCGGGTGCATGGAAATGGGGCCTAGTATTTTACCAAAGTTCGACCGAGATCATGTTTTACCCTGCAATCTGGATTTGATCGCCAGTAACAGAGCATAATTGTTAAAGACTATGGATGGCAGTGTTGCCTATGTAAGGGGTTTGAATCAACCATTTGAACAGGGGTTTTTCACGAATCTAGGATCAAACTTATATTGAAAATGCTGGGGACATGGTTGAATTTGCAATTCCACCGCGAAAAGTTAAAATTTCTCTGTGATAACATATGCTGCGGTTAATAACCTATACTTATGGCGGCGCGAGTAATAACCTGCATCGCAGGTTGTAACCAATACAGCGGGTAAAAATCAATATAAAAGGTGATGATATGACTAATTCTCAAAAAAAATCCAACAAGGCTAAGTCCAAACCCAGTTCTGAAAAGTCCAGAGTAAGGAAAAATGGCAGGATTAGAAACAAGTTCTATGAATCGGAGTTGGCTCGATTACAGATTGAGCTGGTCAAATTACAGGAATGGATAAAGTTAAAGGGACTCAAGGTTGTGGTTATTTTCGAGGGCCGAGATGCTGCAGGTAAAGGGGGTGTGATCAAGCGTATTACTCAGGTGCTGAATCCTCGAGTTTGTCGTGTTGCCGCACTTCCTGCGCCAACTGAAAGAGAAAAGACTCAATGGTATTTCCAACGGTATACGGAACAGTTGCCTGCGGCTGGAGAAATGGTTTTATTTGATCGCAGTTGGTACAACCGGGCCGGTGTAGAGAGGGTTATGGGGTTTTGCACTAACGAGGAGTATCAGGAATTCATGCGATCTTGCCCGGAGTTCGAGCGGATGTTGGTGAGGAGCGGTGTCCAGGTGATCAAATACTGGTTCTCCGTGAGTGACGAAGAACAGGAAAAACGTTTTCAGGCCCGCAAGCTGGATCCCACTAAACAATGGAAACTGAGTCCAATGGATATTGAATCCAGAAACCGATGGGTCGAGTACTCAAAAGCCAAGGACGATATGTTTGCACATACTGATATCAAGCAGGCGCCTTGGTTTGTGGTCGATGCTGATGTCAAAAAACACGCTCGCCTAAATTGTATTCACCACTTGCTAAGCCAAATTCCCTACGAGGAGATCAAGGGCAAAAAAATCACATTGGCAACGCGAAAGAATAAAGGAGCTTATGTGCGCCCACCATTAACTGATCAGACCTTTGTGCCGGCAGCTTATCCTTAGAGAGAATGTTTCTACGACGCGAAGCATGAGTTTCTATACTATTTATTTCAGCTGGCTGGACAGGTTTAGTTAGTATCCTGCCAGTTTACAGATTTTTCTTACGTCCAATTATTTCGTTGTAAGCAACAACGTATTGTGCCGCCAGCCTATTCCAGTCAAGGCCCATGCTGTCGGGCTGGTTGGCACGGTTAAGTTCCGCCCAGCATGCGTCCGCAAGTTTTGCAGTATCTGCCGGGTCCACTACACTGCCTTTGTCTTCAGTAACAAGAGGCGCTATCCCACATTGTGGTGAAACCACTAAAGGTAATCCACAAGCGTTCGCCTCTGCTGCCACCATACCAAACGGTTCGACCCTCGCGGGCAGCGCCAGCAGGCTGATTCTGGGATAAAACTGAGGCGCATCCACCCAGCCGAGAAGCTGGTATCCACCAGTCCATTTTTGAAACAGATGTCGCACTGTAGCAATGTCACAGCCGGCTACCAGTAGGTTGATGCTGGAATCCCGGGAGCGCAGTATGCTGACCGCCTGTACCAGATAATCCAGACCCTTTCGTTCCCACTCTACGCCTAGAAACCCTATCGTCTTTCCGTTGTTTGTTCTATTGAGCGGGCTGAACTCTGGCCCAACACCTGGGTATGCCGGCGCTTGGAGTCGGTTGCGGCATTCTGGATAATGTGTGGCCAGGTTCTCACTCAACAAGTGGGATACAGGGAATATTTTCTGCACCGTTGCTGCATTAAGCTCCAACGCTTCCAGCCGTCTCCAGGTCCTAAGCCGCGGGGACATAAAATCCATCAGTGTGGTCGGCTTTGATCGTATTGATGCGGAGTGGAATGTGGTGACATCATGATTTGCACAGCGTTCATGACTGTGCACAACCCAATTTTTTGCATCCATCGAGTCGACGAACTTGCTAACCTGACGCTGAAAGCGAAGCTGAAAAACCCATCGCGGTTTGTAAAACCCAATATCACCCACCGTGTGGATTTGAATTCTACTGCTCTCACTTGTATCAAGTTCAATACTATGACTCTGTTCATGACATAGAATCTTGATCTGATGCCCCGCCCGGGCAAGGCTATGGGTAAGTTCCCAGACGTATCTCTCCATTCCGCCAACTTTACCGTAGCGTCTGACGACGTGGATAGATTGAGTAGAGCTGTGCATACCAACAAAATTATTCTTGAATCCTCAAAGTTAAGGATACACGTTATGGTGATCAGGATGTGGTCATGTGGCATGTATTACATAACCACTTCACCATACAGAAATTTATTAGCGCCTTGCAAGGTTTAATCGCATTTAAAACAACTAACGAAAAATGCAGTATTAACGTAAGCTGGTTCGCACACCGTTACTCGTTCTAGATCGGCGTGATCGAAAATATCTGTGTGTATGCACAGCGATATCATTGTAAAAATTTGCAATTTCTCCAGATTCCATCATGTAATCCGATCGATACTCAGGACTGTGTTCAATCTGGAAAGATTTATAACGTGCCCAACAGGAAAGGGCTACCGCGGGCGATGTAAGTCTCTAATCTTGCTGGTAGGTTATCTGATCCCGGTGCTACATAATTTGTAAAGAAGATTATTAAACGGGATCGAACTAGTGCCTTAGCCTAAGGAATTAATATACTGAAGTTACAACCAATCCGATCATTCTGCTATCTGAGTCAACCGCTGTATCGATCAACCGTACAAATACACGTTTTCCGTCCAGTTCAATCTGTGTATTCACCAACCAGTCTGGGTTTCCACATCCTTTTGGCAATTTGACCATATGCATTCTGCCGTCCGCATAGGGTACTAAGTTTAAAGTTTTCAGGTTGTTCACGTTCTTTGCCTCTTAAATGCCCAATGTCAGCGCATTAATAATTTTTAGCAAAGTGGGTGGGTCTATTTGGTCTGATTATGGGTGCAAATTTATAGTCAGATTGATTCGCCCTTGCCGCATTGCCACCTCCGCCTCTAATTTTGATGGACGCAAGAACCATGCCATAAGAAATGGTCGAGTGAATATATATAAATAAACATAAAAACAATGACATATAGATCAATAAATGCTGCACTGCCAGTTGATCAAACACTTCGTTGTGACAGTGTTTGCAGGAACTGTCATTCTTTTGCAACAAAGGAACCGGGGTGCGTCAAATCTCAGCTGTGCTGATCTGACGGATTGTCCTGGTTCTAAGGCTTCATAAGGGTCGGGTTTAGCTGCATTTTCAGGCGGTGGATATCCTGACTCAGTTCAATTTGAACGGGTGTTTCTAGACTCAGTAAACATCAGACGAATTTCCTCTATTCGTTTTCTGTTCTGTCCGAAATCGTAGTATCCAGTACGCGATGCCGATCGCACGTGACATTTGCGTTCCGATTGATCCCAAAATAGTTCGACATCATCCACAAAATGAAATACACGGCTTCGAAACTCAGCGTGCAGGTAATGTTCAGTTACTTCCGTTATGGTGGCACCCTGCATACTTCCAATCAGTTTTTCTAAACGGCGCATTTCTACTAACGGGGGGTCTACAAACTCAAACGGGGGGACATATTGCTCGTCGTCAGTGGTTAAGCTGGACACACAATTGGGGCGGTTTGGGCAAGAGGATAGCTTCGAAGAGGCTATCTTAGGTTCATGTTGAGTATTAGTCATTTGTTTTGGAATGGCAGAATATGAGGCCTGATCTCCTTTCTAGATAGGGCTGAAAACTGAAGTAAAGGAAAGGTACCAGCCTGTAGGTAAAAATTTTGCGAAGATCCTGGCAAAAAAATAGCTATGGCGAAATCCTGACTGGTTTCGGACCCGTTACGATGATCTGGAACCACAGCGAAAAGAAGGCTATTATTCAAAAACCACTAGATTGATTTCACTCAGCGAACTGTCTTTAGTCTCGAAGCACGCGTCTTAAGATTTTTCCTGAAGGCGCCTTTGGAATTGCATCAATGAATTCTACCGAACGAATCTTTTTATAGGGTGCAACTCTTGCCGCAACAAATTGAATAATTTCATCCGGGTCGACTCTTCCCTTGCCCACTACATATGCAATAGGTAACTCACCACATTCTTCGTCAGGCACTCCAATCACCGCGACATCGGCGATCCCAGGATGTGTCAATAGTAATGCCTCAAGTTCCGCCGGTGCTACTTGATAACCCTTATATTTGATCAGTTCCTTAACACGATCGACTATATAGAAATAGCCGTCATCGTCCGCAAATCCCACATCACTGGTATGAAACCATCCATCTGAATCGATGCAGGCATTGGTCGCTTCGTCGTTGTTGAGGTATCCCTTCATGACTTGCGGGCCCCGAATACAAACTTCCCCATTTTGATTTCTATCTAGGTCTTCTCCTGATTTGAGGTCGATCACTTTCATTTCTGTATTGCAGATCGGCGGCCCAATTGATCCATACTTTTTTTTGCCAGCCTCGTTGGGACAGATATTTGTGACCGGGCTGGTTTCGGTCAGTCCGTATCCTTGGACGACATCACAGCCTAATCGTTTTTCCACTTCCTGGGTTACGTCAGCACCAAGCGGTGCAGCGCCGGATAATACTATTTTCAGCGACTCTAGTCGGAAATCATCCACTACTGGGCTTTTTGCTAAAGCAACTGCGATAGGCGGTGCAATATAAGTTCGGGTAACTTTATGTTTCTCAATAATTGTTAAAAACTGTTCGAGATCGAATCGTGGCATGGTTATAAGTGTTGCGCCCCGATAAAGCGAAAAACACATGAAAATATTCATGCCATATATGTGAAAAAACGGAAGAACTGCTACCTGTATATCGTTTTCGTCGGTGTCGGTATAGCCATCGATATGATTTAGCTGACAAAGGTTCGCTACTAAGTTTTTATGCGTAATCATCACTCCCTTGGCTAATCCGGTGGTACCGCTTGAATAGGGTAGTGCGACAATATGAATTTTGACATCCACATCCGTCGGATTAGCAAGTTCCTCGTTCGCTAACAGTTGGGTAAAGCTGGTTGTGTTATCAGCTTCACCAAAAACAATAATGTTTCTGATTTTACTTGAATGACCCAAAGCCGAAATGTTTGCCACCAACTCGGGAATGGTGACAATTATTTCAGCCCCGGAACTATCGATTTGTCTCGATAATTCATCGGTGTTGTAAAGCGGATTAACCGTGGTTACCGTGCCACCAATGTAACTGATGGCGTGAAAAGCAACGATGTACTCTGGTAAATTTGGAGCGTACAGGGCGACAACATCGCCCTTATCAACGCCGAGTGAAATAAATCCAGACGCAGCGCGACGGATCGAGGATCCCAGGTCGCCGAAACTCATGATTTCACCGGTCAGACCATTGATAATCGCGGCATGGTCTTTAAGTTCATTTTCCCGTCTCAGCACAAACGGGGTCAATGCTTTGTTGGATACCGACACCTGGGGAGACGGGCTTTGAATAACCATTGTCTTAGTGTAGATCAGTGCAGACTAAAGGAAAAGTGCGCTCAACTTGTTACTGCCGAACGAAGATTGGATATTTACGTATAAAGTCACTTGAGGGAATTCGTAGGTTTTTAAAAGTAGCAGTACTTCTAATCTACTGATGCTTGGTTACAAAGGTATAAACAGTCAATACAATAGCGCCTCTACCTGGAAATTTTCTTGCTTTCACGTCCAACCACGAGTTTCGCGGATGAATGTAGTGGCTAATTGACTGATTTTCAGTCAATCGCTCGTTTAACAATGAATTTATTGGCGCAAGACGTGTCGCCATCTGACCCATAGTTGTATTCCGTCAGCTCTATCTGGTTGGATGAAAACAGCAATAGGGTTGTAGTTCGAGTGCCGTAGTCAGTGCCTCTCACAAATATCGAAGAAAGCTGTTGTTCTCTGCTTGTGTCAATACCTGTTTCAGGCAGCTGACTGACGTTAGCCCGAGTAGTGTCATGCATAATCTGCAGCAGTCTGTCTGGTTCAATCACATCTGAAGCTCGAATATACCCAGTCAATTTCTCAACACCGCGAGACATTTTAGGCCAGTGTTGATCGATGGGCCCATTGCTGACACTGTGGAAGCCTGGCTTCAACGTGTACCAATTCGCCTCAGTATGGCTCCATGCAAATAGGGATTTTAGATCGCCATAAATTAGATTAAACGGATTGTAGTAGTGGTGTTCCGATGCCAGAAACTGGTTAAATTCGTCAAGTTCTTGTCGGTTGGCGCCAGAGTTCAGAAATCGGGTAACCAGCTCTCCACGACTGCGCGCATCGCTGTTGAGTTTCGTTGAGGAACGATAATTAGTAACCGCGGCGAACCGACCCTGCTGATTGACACCAAGCCATGTCCCACCCGCCTGACGGTCACGCCCCGCGAGAATTTGCGGATGATCGGGCCAGTAGTGCATCGGATCGCTGGCGCGGGCAAAATATTCATCTCGGTTAGCGGTGATGATTAGCGGGTAATCAGAGTGCTGGCCTATTGCGATAAATAAAATACACATCCTAGTAATTATAGTCTGGTGTTGTGCAGTAAACTCGAGGCTGTCCGGAATCAGGTAATAAAGTAGTGGAAATCGGCAAATTAAATTCTCTCGAAGTATTAAAAGAAGTCGAGTTTGGCATCTATCTCGATGGTGGAGATCAGATTGAGATTCTAATGCCAAAACGCTATGTACCGAAGAACACCAGCCCGGGTCAGCGTCTGGATGCCTTTGTGTATCGTGATTCTGAAGATCGCTTAATCGCAACAACAGAAACGCCAAAGGTTATGGTGGGCCAATGTGCTTATCTTAAAGTTAAAGCTGTAGATCGGGTTGGTGCTTTCCTTGACTGGGGGCTGCCGAAAGACCTTCTGGTGCCCTACAACCAGCAGTCCGTACCGATGGAAGCGGGCTATTCTTACGTGGTGTACGCCTATCTCGATCCTAAAACAGAACGTATCGCTGGTTCTTCTAAGCTCAACCACTTTCTTGAGGAATCGGGTGATGGATTTAGGGTAGGGCAGCAGGTGAATTTAATGATCGTTTCGCGTTCTGATCTTGGCTATAAGGCAGTCATAAATGGTTCCCATCTCGGCCTTATATTTCATAGTGAAGCAACAAAGCCGCTCAAATTTGGTCAATTATTGGCAGGTTATATTAAACAGGTGAGAAAGGAGGACAAGCGTATTGATCTAGCGCTTGACCCGGAGCGCGCGCTCACTCGAAAGGATCTTAACAAACAGATTCTCGAGTACCTGAAAGTCAATGATGGGGTTTCAACTATTACCGATAAGAGTCCACCCGATCAAATCCTGCAACAGTTCGGAGTCAGCAAGGGCAACTATAAAAAAGCGTTGGGCACGTTATATAAGGACAAGAAAATATTGATCGAGAAGGATAAAGTTACACTGGTCAAATAAAAGCACGCACAGTCAGGCATTACCATGGCCCAAATACAATGGTTTCCCGGTCATATGCACAAGACGGCCAAGGAGATTCGAGAGAATTTGTCTCAGGTAGACGTATTCGTCGAACTGCTTGATGCCCGTATCCCCTTCAGTAGTGATAACCCACTTCTAACTGAGATTCTCGGTACCAAGCCAAGTATTAGAGTCATGACACGCGCCGATCTGGCAGATCCACAGCGGACTGTATATTGGTTAGAGTGGTTTAAAAAAAATAATCAGGCAGCCGTCGTTGCGGTAAGTCAAAAAGACAGAGAAAAAATTGGCGTTCTTGTAACGCAATGTCGTGCTCTGTTCCCGGATAGTAAAACACCAATTACCGTGATGGTGGTAGGAATTCCAAATGTAGGCAAATCCACTTTCATCAATATTTTGGCGCAGCGGGCCATAGCCAAGACCGGAAATGAGCCTGCAATCACAAAAATGCAGCAACGGATTCAGCTGGATCACAGCGTGGCGTTGCTTGATACACCTGGCGTACTTTGGCCCAACGTTGAGAACGCATCTTCCGGATTTCGGCTCGCTGCAACAGGTGCCATTCGCGAGACAGCAATGAGTCACGCGGATGTAGCGCTGTTCCTCGTAAGATTTTTGTTAGCGGATTATCCTCAGTTGCTTACATCCCGATATGAGTTCGGAAGCGGGGAAGCCGAACCCGAACGGTTGCTAGAGCATATCGGCCGATTGCGAGGTTGCTTGAAAGCAGGAGGAAAAGTAGATACGGATCGAGTGTCGCGTTTGTTGCTGAACGACTTCAGGAGTGGAAGTATTGGCCGCATCACTTTGGAAATGCCTGAGATGATATTAGTCGAGCAGCAAGAGGTTGAGAAACTACGTGAGGAAAAAGCCGCAAAAAAAGCAGCGCGCAAGCAAGGGTGGAAAGATAGAAGTCGCAATGACTAAGCTGCGGAAGGTATACCAACGATTTTTCTTGATCGCTTTGAATAAGTGTGAATAGATAATTCCTCAAAGGATTTAGTTGGGTCCAGTGAGTGGGCAAATGACAAACTCGACATCTTTTCGATTTGACTTCGATGGCGCTTAATCATAGTCGCTATCTCATTGCGATCTTTCAATTTCTTGATCTGGTGAAACAGTTGCTCTGCACCGACATAGTTTTTTCTCAGGTAGCCCAGCCATTGTTTGGTTCGATTTCCAATGTATCTGTGATTGCCCGAGTCCTGCTGGTTAAAAAACCGTTCAACCCAGGTGGCCACTTCCGGCCATGAGAAGGATTGCCAATCCTGTTCATCACCTGCTTCCAGGTGCGATCGAATTATTCTAGCCAGATCAGGGCGGGCGAGTGCCCCGCGTCCGAGCATCAGACTTTTACAGGCACTTTGATGTTGCGCTTCCAGTGCATCCATTGAGCTCCAGATTTCACCGTTGACGATGAGTTCCATCTTTTCAGGGCGCTGAATACCGCTGATATGTTGCCAGTGAGCGGGAGGTTTGTAGCCATCAAGCCTGGTACGTGCATGAATACAGAGTTCATTCGCCCCCGCAGCTGCAATTCTTCCAACAATTTCAGGCAGCAGGTCGGCGCTATCGAAGCCGAGGCGAATCTTTGCGCATACTGGAATTGCGGAATCAACTGACTGGCGGACTGCTTCAACGATGGATTCAATCCTTCGAGGGTATTGCAATAGTACTGAGCCACCGTCGCGACGATTAACGGTTTTTGCCGGGCACCCAAAATTGAGATCAATACCCAGCGCACCTGAGGAGGCACCGATGACAGCGCTTTTTGCCATGAGGTCCGGGCATCCGCCTAACAGTTGCACATACACCGGTACGCCAGCTTGTGTTCGACCTCCATGCTCCAATTCCGGGCACAGCCTGAGAAATACTTTCTTTGGCACCGGTTGCGCGCTGACCCGAATAAATTCAGTCACGCATCGGTCGTAGCCGCCAATGTCGGTCAACAGTTGCCGCATTTTGTAATCTACGACTCCCTCCATGGGTGCCAGAATGAGTTTCATATCACGGCTTTTCTGATATTTGTATATCAGGCTCCATTTTAAGTGTCTGTAATTTCAACAATGATATCCAGGAAATATTCAACTAAATATTGAATAGATCTGTTCTTGTTATCGATCTAATTACGTTCCTTGGCTGTGAACTTTTTAATTATGTCACCAATAGTATGTTCAGAAAAATCTATTAGCTCCCCCGCATCGTAAAAGCGTCCATAGCAAGTCGGGCAGCTCTCAAACCATATATGTGGTTGTTCTGCGTCAACCATCCTTATCATTTTGTTGTTAGGACACACTGCACAGTATATATCGCCAATTTCATTGTATTGCTTGCCAATATCCGGATCGCCAGTATCCACCCCCTCGGCAATTTCTTTTAAGTCTTCATGCTCACGCATATCCAACCACAAACCTTTACAAGAAAAACACCTTTCAACATCTCCAAACGGTGTATTTACGTGCTCGAAATCTGAATTACATTTTGGGCATTTCATGATCTTCTCCAATTTGAAATGTGGTGGAGTTTGGCCTCAGTGTAAAATTAACTTGTTGGTATGACAATGTCTTTGTGAGATTGTGGAGCCTATACCCAATTCTCAAGCCTGATAGAGTTCCCTTTTGGATTAAATAAATCTGCTCCCGTTTTGCTCCGGATGCGCCTGTCTGGCATCATATTTTGATTTCGTCATCACTGTGCATGATGCAACATTCGATTCCCAACTTTTCAACTCCATGTTTGAATAATATCTCGTCTGCTGGTGCCATGTTTTTTTTCCAAAGCATTGGAACGTTGTAGTGGCAGGGAATAACTTTTCCAGGTGAAATGAGCTTCACTGCTTCAATTGCTTCGGCTACATCCATAGTCCAGGTATTTTTACCCAGGCCACCGATAGGTAACATGAGCACATCCGGTTTTAATCCTTCCCATTCGGCTTGAAAAATTGAATCCCCCAGATTCAGAATAGTTTTGCCGTCAAATGTAATTTTGAAACCCACAGAGCCAATGCCGGTTCGTTCTCCAGGACCGGGTTGCTTTTTTACTTTAAACCAGAGGATTGGAACGCTAATGGGGCCATGTACAGTTTTGATGGCTTGGATTTCGACATCATCCAAAGTTACTGTTTCTCCAATATTAAGCGGATAAACCTTCTCGAACAGAATCCAGGATGTCAATCCTCTACCGCGAGGATCTACTAGAAGCGTTTTTCCACCTTCAACTTTCGTTAATTCCTTTCCACAAACAACAGGGGCATTGGAAACTTTCGCCATCCTATCGGCTTGCCAGTAATGGTCTGGGTCACCATGGGTGATTAGAATATGAGTGATATCCCCCCATTCTGATTTAGGTATTAGGCTAGTGAGATTAAAAATCCACAGGTTTTGTCCCGGATCAATGGCAATCTTGGTCTTTTCGTTTTCTATCAGAAACGAGTTGTACAGAAAATGTCTGATCTTCATTGGCCGCTCTAAACCTTAATCAGAATGTATTTGGTCATCGGGGATCACTATTTCAATTCCTCTTTTATCATCGCAACCAACAGCGGCGATACTAAGATTATGACTAATACCACTAAAAATAAGTCACCTTTAACGATATTGAAAACTTCAAAAATGCTCGTCCAAGACTTGCCGACCACATAATGGCCAAATACAAACTCAAAAAATAGCGTTAAAAGAACCCATTGAAGACCAATTAGAATATATGTCAATTTGTCGTTGCCGTTTATCAGCGAGAAAGAAAGATTTGTGACTATGAATATAGCTATTGATAAGCTTAATCCGCTCATTGGTAATGCTAACGTTTTTCCTAATACCGGGGCTAGAATATTTTCTCTGAAAACACCGTTAGCGATCGCGCAGAGAGCGATAATCACCCACATCGATAGAGACTTGAAAAAGAGGCTGACAGTCACGCGTGATTCCTATCGTTACCCATCTACTCCCATTCTATTTCGGTGAAAACCTGCTGTGCATTTCTGCCAGCGAGTGTTTCATAATTTAGAAGGTAGCTATATTCTGACTGATCCACGCTACTTATATCTGTAATGTCGCCTCCATTTTCCATAAACTCGGAAACTGAGTTACGCAAAAACACCAAGTAATCGTAGGTATCTTTGTTCGCCTGTTGCAGATTTGTTGCTTGGCCATGTCCCGGAATCAGATGCTGTGGATTGTGGGCAGCCATTGCCTGATAGACGTCGACCCAGCTTTTACTATTTGACTGGGTCCCAACACCTAACATGCGCTCGACGTAGACAATGTCGCCCGCGAACATCACCTCTTCTTTAGGCAGCCAAATAAAACTGTCACCTGGCGTATGTGCCTGACCCACGTGATAAATCATAAAAGTGGTGTCACCCCGGATAAGCTCTAATTTATCCGTGAATGTCTTGTCGGCATAGACAGCGTCTGTACCTACCAGGCCTTTATCTCCTACCAGATTGCCCAGCATAATAAACTGGTCCTGAGTACGTGCTTTCTGGTCATTAACCGCTTCTTCGCTGGCAATAATCTCGGCCCCTGACTTTTTATAATATCCATTACCTAGCCAGCGATGATCCTGTCCTCCGGTATTGATTACTGTAATCACAGGTTTATCTGTAACCGTCTTAATCAATTGATCAATTTGTTGGGCGCCCAGATAAGTCCCGCCTGAATCAATCAGCACAACCCCGTCTGCAGTCACAACGAACCCAAAGGTTGCGTTGTTGCCTAAATTATCCGCAGTGCGGTTGCCAAGCTCACCCACGATGGCATAGATGTCATCGGTGACTTTCTGCAGAGTTAATCCTTCAGCTGACCAAGACGGATGGCAGAGTAGGATTAAGAGCAAGAGTGTCGATAGAGGTTTAAGTGTTTTCACGTATAGGGATAGTTGTTTCGCCATTTTAAGAAGGCGTTGCCTCACTAGATTGGATTTGCTGCACAAGTTCCAGAATTGGTTTGATACTGGATTTGTCCATGTAGTCAAATCCTAGTAGCTCTTCCTTCTTAGCTTCGGGGTCGTCATTCTTCCATGCGCCGATTCTCAGAATCAGCCTAACCCACCAATTTAGTTCCGCTGGTCTTAGTCTGCCGCGCAGCGCAACATGTTTCATCTTCGAAGTCAAACTTTCGGGCAGGCTGCCAGCAATCCAGCCATCGAGTTTCGCCCCCGCCGGGGCACCGGAAACGGTGAACAGGATCGTCGGTTTGTTTTCGATGCTAGCCAAATTCGCTCTCGCCCATTTTCGGATTGACAGCTTGTAGACTATCACTGAGCTTCCAAGAATCAGATAGTCGAACTTCGATGGATCAGCGTTGGCATCGTTCACAGCGAACATTGGCAGACCGGTCGCCTCGCTGATCCAATCTGCATATTGGGCCGTGCTGCCGTACTGACCTGAGAAAAAAATCGCACCATTCATATTGAGTCCTTCCTTATGGTTTGGTTACTAAAAGATAACGAAGCGTTTATTCTAAGGCAACTTTTCACATAGACTAATATTGAGTGCTGTGGTCATCTATTTATGCGTCTTTGCTTTAGATCATTCGCAGCAGACCAGAAACCGCCATCCGATCCGTCGATGAAATGAAGGTGGCGGTGCGCGCCTAAGTCGTCTACCAGGCAGGTCATTAAGGCTTCCTGTGTTTGAAAACAACCATAATCGATTTTGTCTTGAGCGTGCAGGGAGGCAAGGACATGTTCAATCTGTTCAATTTGCTTGGTAGTGCAATCCAGGATCATTCTCAGAGAATCATCGAGCCGGCAATAGTCGCTATTGGTTCTCAATTCTTTACGATAAACGGGTGGATTGTAGTTGCCTCCGCGTAAATCGAATCGCTCCAGTATGAGCTGGATAAAACTGCTGACGATGATTTCAACATAACGCTTTACAAAGCTCTTTCGACCACGCGTTACCTTTGCTTCCATTACCAAACCTCGGGGCGGCCAGTGAAAGTGCATATTGTCTTCAGATACCGGACTACAGGAATTCAAATTTCCGCCGCTGATCCTCGTGATGGTTTCAATCACATGGCTGAGTGTATTACTTTGTTCCTTTAATCCTGCTGAACGCGGGCTGACCAGGATGCACAACATCGCGCCATGGCGAGCAGTCAGAGGCTCCCAACGGCAAGACAATCCTTCCATGTTCGGAGGCCCTTTGGCTTCGGACTCGTGAACTAAATATTGCTCACAGGTGCGTGTGTCTTTGACTAGACTTTCCGCGTATTCGATCCCGCCGCCTCGAAATAGTGCGACGTTATTGTCTTGGCTAAATTCAAATCGAGCAACCAAAACATCGAAATTCTGCTTACGCACATCACTGATGGGGACAAGTCCTACTCTCATCTCCAACCCGAACTCCTGCCAAATCATATTTTTGGTGCTTATCAGTGCCTGTTTCGTCACAGCTAAGAACTGTTCGGGGATCAGTAAACTGGCGCCATCTCCACCGAAAACGAAGGGCACGTCGCGTGAAGAAGTAGCATTGAGGACCGCCGCAACGATGCAGCCCGCCGCCATGTTGACTTCCTTGTATTTGCCCGACGACACAGCGGAAGTTGAATCTTTGATATCCGCAACAACGATCATCCAATCTGCTGGTGCGGATCTGAACATCGCCACATTTGACACGGAGGACAGTTGCGCTATGGCAGGCAACTCTCGGAAGAAAGAGAGGCTTGATGGGACTCCAGACTGATCTTCTACTTTACTGTCATTCATGAAATATCGCTGTCGTCACTTTCATTGATAAACTTTTACCGCTAATTGACTGCTACACCAGTATATATTTTCACATTTCAAAGTTTAGCGATTTTCAAGCACAGAACCGGAGTGCTGACACACAATTTTCACAACCAGGCCAAAGATGACTATTTTTTGTTCCTTCAACTCCTTTTTTTGGAGGATCTTTTTAGATTCTCGGTTTTCTACCTGAATATTAATGCTGTGATCCCGGACTCCACTATTAAAATTTACTTTTTTGGGGAATGAGAATAAAGGCGGTGCCCAACCTTATCGAGTGTGGGAATGGATGGATAATCAATGATGGTTAGTCCACCATCGACAACTATTGTCTGACCAGTAATGAATGACGCCTCTTTTGACGCAAGAAAAGCAACAGTGGTTGCTATTTCCTCAGGCGTTCCCATGCGATTTAACAATGATGGTGGGAGACTCCACTCACCATCTTCTGTGCCGGCGGCAGCTGAGTCTGCATCTTCACCGGTGCCTATCCAACCTGGACTTATGCAATTGACACGAATGCCAAGGGGCGCAGCTTCTGCCGCAAACGAACGAGTTAATGCTTCGACACCGGATTTGGCGACACCGTACAATCCCCAATTTCCATGAAAGGTCGCAGTTGACGATATGTTAACGATGGAACTGTCTTCGCATTTGGCGAGATGGGGCAGCGAATGAGCACTGACAAAATAGGTTGAGTCGAGATTGGCGCCACGAAAATTTGCCCACCGGGGCCCTGGTGGATCGGCCGCTTCTATTCCGCAGTTCTGGCTTCCGCAACCCGCATTATTGACCACGATATCAAGACGCCCAAAATGTTCAATGACTGCATCAATCATGCCGATAACTGTTTCTTCAGATGACAGCTCCGCTTTAAAAAATTCGCCGTTGCCTCCAGATTCGGAAATTTCGGCTACCACCTGAGCGCCTCTTTGCTCGTTACGCGCTACGATCGCAACATTCGCGCCTTCGCGCACCATCTGAAGTGCAATCCCACGACCGATCCCATAATTACCCCCGGTAATAAGCGCTACTTTGTCTTTAAATCGCATGTCTTTAAGCCTCCAAATGTTGGATAGTCTTGTGTCTTTATTGAGGTTAAAGTTCTAAGTTAAAAAATGTGGGCGGAAATTGTTTAATGCAGTTCTTTAACATTTCCCAACTTTTAATCCCTCCGTCATCTTTTTTCAATAGATCTGTCCCGGATTTCACTAAAATACCCGAAAATATTTATTTTTTATTTTGAATTGATTTAAATTAACTAGATCTACCTCAGATTCTCGACAATCCCTGTAACTATGCGAACTCATTGAACAGATGGAATCATTGATCGGACCCGGCGACCCACCGGCTCATCAAATCATTAACAACCAAGGTAAGGCCCAGGTTTTACTGGTCGGCGACCATGTAAGTAACCTTACCCCGGCGTCATTGAATAATCTCGGTCTCGATCCGGAGGCGCTGGAGCAGCATATCGCTTACGATATCGGCACCCGCAAGCTGGTTCATCATCTGTCCGAACACCTCAATGCGCCAGCTGTGCTTGCGGGCTACTCACGCCTGGTGGTGGATCTCAATCGCAGCCTCGAAGACCCAAGCGTCATGCCTGAGGTCAGCGATAAGATACCCATCCCCGGCAACCAGAACATGTCCGCGACACACCGAAGTCAACGCATCCACGATTTTTACACGCCTTATCGCAAGGCCATCGATATGGCACTGCGTGGTTTCCGTCAGCGCGGCGTGGTACCTGCGCTCATCGCCATACACAGTTTTACCCCCGAGATGGCGGGCTTCTCGCGTCCGTGGCACGCCGGTATTTTGTGGGACAAGGATCCGCGGATCCCGGTACCTTTGATGCAAAATCTGCGGGCTCACCCCGACGGATTCAATATCGGTGACAACGAGCCTTATTCCGGCAAACACCCGGCGGATTACACCATCGATCATCACGCCGAGGCGGCCGGCATTCCGCATGTTTCGATTGAAATTCGGCAGGATCTGGTCGATAGCGAAGACGGCGCCGAGCGCTGGGCGACGATACTGCACGAAGCGCTGCGCGATATTCTCGACAACCCTGAGCTGTACAGTGTCTGGCAATATATTTGATTTGGTAGAGAAAAACTGAGGCAGATCTATTTAATTGATTCAATCCCAAGCTTTCCGCCCCCAACCACTTGAACATTAATGCACTGACCGCGAATTCTCAAAGATCTATTCCGCCAAAACGCATAGCCGAATAAACTAAGGCAAGGGCTCCCCAGTAAACAAAGAAACCCCAATAATAGGTGTAGTAACTAAGCGCCCCACGAGAAGGGTAAACGTATTCCCTCTCCATGAACCACAATGCGATATTGATATAGAGCGAAATCGATCCTGCTGCACCCCAAAAAACATAACCCCAAGCGTAGCCTAGAATCACACCAACGCTTCCTATTATTGTGATTGGGACAAGAAGTATCCAATCTGCCCATGCGAACCCCAGAGCCGATCGAAAGTGAGTGTTGTCACGCCAGTTTTCGCCTTTAGCGACAAGTATGTCCTTTGCCATTTGGCTATGTGGTTTGGTGAGGATAATCAGCTGGGCCAATATTAGCGGTGTCAAAGTAACTGCACCAAATATAATCAACGCCCATGTTACAAAAGTGGGTTGTAATAATACGTCTTCCATAGCTTAATTTGAGGGTCGGTGGAAGTCAGTACACTTCACTCTGATCCCAAACTACTCGTGAACCCCTCGCGACGAGCTACATACCAATTCCATCCAGCTGCAACCACCAATGCTAACAGTCCGGCTGATTCAATGAGTTTACTATAAGAAATATACATAGTCAGAATGATTACTAGCGTTCCGATGCCTCCCAGCAGCAACGGGCCGATCTTGTGATGTTGCTTAAAACCTTTGTATATGAGGACCGAGGTCAGAATGGCAAAGAGGCTTATAAATACTCCTTGAACATGAGGATTTATACTAAGCGCTATCCTAAATATGGCCAAAACGGCGGTCACCAAAATTAAGCCGTTGCATGCGATAAAAGCAAGAAATGCCGTAACACCTGAGTAATAAGGGAATTTACGTGCGGCTTTAGATCCACCCTCGCTAGCCATTGTTCTTCAACCTATGTGAGGTGAGACCCTTAGTCTATACCCATGGGCGCCTTGCTTGCCACATAACAGCCAATTCCACGACCTGGATCGTATATCATCGGTTCAGTGTGACAACGCCTTTTCTGATAGTGCAGAGTTTTTACTCTGACCTCAGGCTGCTTGTTGGTTTTGTCTCACGATTTGTTAAAAAAAGTTCCTTCCATGGAACTTCAAGGATCTGTTGTATAAATCGGAGGTGAAGGAGGTACAACAGACCAGTTACGAATCCTAACAGGAAATAGTGAATTTCGCGTGTCTAGATACGGCGACAGTAATCATACTCACTGGTATCATCGCAAGTTCGTAGGGTTACTAAGAGCACTCAGCCTGTTTAAACAACTCTCTGAAAGCGGTTTCAAACCCAACGGAACGAAAAGTTACTATAAGAGATAAAAACCCACTGCACCTTTCCGCCCAATGGACTTTACATTTGGCATAGTCAAAAAAGTTTGGGGTCAGAGTGAAGTGTACATATTTTCTCGATACTCGTAACGCGAATAGGACAAAATCGATGTAGCTAAAAACATAGCATTTGAACTAAATATACTGTCCCCGAAATCACCACATGCCAGTTTATATCTGGATACTTACTGAATAACTCTGTTTTTCTCGGGCAGATAAAAAAGATGATCATTCTGCTCTCTGGCCAAATGGCATCCAATACAGTACTCGACTTTTTCGCTTCCCGTTCCATTTGTCTCGCCGAGAACCTGCGCTGTAGGATTGATCTGAACGTATTTCCAGTCTCCACTCACAGGATTAAATCCCTTATGAATTTTCTGCATTATAAAAAGTGGTTCCAGGATGATTTCATTGTTAGCTGCCACGCTAAAGCTATCTTTAAATATTATCGAACCTTAAGGAAGCACGCCCGCCCTTTCATACTTACCATAAGCCACACCAATATCATTGGCATAATTATTCAAATAGCTATTTCCATGAGAACTGGACCGATAAGGTACGGTGTTGAACTGCCTTAGTTCCTGAAACCCCTTGTATTTTTTCATTGTATAGGCCGCTATACCTTCCGCTAAAGACGAGCGCACAATGCCGTATATTCTGAGCGCCTCATCATCCTCCAGATCTAGAGTATTCTTTATTCTCGAATGGCGTCGAGGTGACTCTGGCGAACCACTGATGTTGCTTTTCTTAATATCTGATGATTGTTGACCGTATAATGCATGCGAGGACAATACTAAAATAAACGGTAAACACAAACCCACTGCTTTGTAACATCTTTGTAAGCTTATAACGGAACCTTGGTGGCCTGGTCTGGGAGTATTACACTTGTCTACTTTTTTTAAAGACCCTCCAGCTTCAATATAGATTCGCATTTACCCGATGTTAAATTCTGCCCCCACACTCTAGGAATGATTATATACTTGCCTTCGATTTATTCTATCAATAACTTTTTAAAGCTACCTCATTAATTTATGAAACCTGTTCACAAAACATTGATTCGACTGGTTGCAATTCTAGTTGCTCTAGTTAGCATCAGTTTCCTCGGTTCTATGGCTAACGCAGACGAAAGTCTATGGGACAAATCGAAAGCCAAATCCAGTGAAATCTGGGATTCTACAAAAACGAAAACAAACAAGCTTTGGGAAGCTACCAAAACCGGTTCCGCCGATCAGTGGGAACAGGCAAAACAAAGCTCCGATGAAGCCTGGGAAGAAGCCAAGCGCAAATCTCACGCAGCGTGGGAATCCGTAAAAGATGGTACCGCCGAATCGTGGGCCGCAGCCAAGGCCGCATCAGACAAAGCCTGGGAAGAGGGCAAAAAGAAGTCCGGAGAGGCGTGGGAAGCCACCAAAAGCGGATCAGCGGATCAGTGGGAGCAGGCTAAGCAGAGCTCCGATGAAGAATGGGACGACGCCAAACTTCAATCTCAACAAGCGTGGGAAGCAATTAAACCCAAATAAACCTGGGTTAATTTTTGTCAAAACTGTGGTCTGTCTCCCATAGTTGCCCCATAGCTCGTTAAGCAGCACCATCAAATTCAGAGAAATCTACTCCTCGTTCTGTCGCAAAGGTTCGGATAGCGCGCAGGCTTTCTGCAACATTAGTTAGGTGACCCGAAACTGAACGTAACAAGCTGGTGGCAACCATTGCGTCGTTTTCGATAACGGCTAATAACTCGCTGGCTCCAATTCGAAGAAATACACTGTCTTCTATGGCGATTAAATCCAGTTGGCGCCGGCCGTTTACAATAACCGCTAAATCTCCAATTAACCGTCCCGGCGTTATTTCTGTTATCAGCCGGCTATCGCTTTCGGTTGTTGACCAATACAATCCAGACAAACCCTTAACGCATAGATAGGCAGCATCCGCTTCTTGTTCAGCTGCAAAGATCGTTTGCCCCGCTTGAACCTTATACCACTGGCTACTAAATGCGAGCAGTCGTTGTTGCTTGAGGTCAAGATTCGCGAATAATTCCGCTTGCGCCACCACTTGTAATTTCTTGTCCAGATCCTGGCGCGCATCGGCATCCTGCGGTTCAGAGGATGATGCTTCACCATCGATTCGCCCATCTACAATTTCGACGAACAGGTCGAAACTTTCAGGGTCCTGAAACTGGTTTTCTATAAAAATTTTAGTTGCGTCGGGCAATAGATGACTAATTCGTTCGTGGGTCAGGGCACGGGCATCACTATCATGGCTGGCCAGCGCATTGTTAAGGATAAGAATATCGGGCTTTTTAATGCCTGCGCGACTGAAGGCCGCACGTTCCCTAAACACAGTAGGTAGGTTTTCCCCTCCTTGAGCGGTCACGAGATCAAAGATAGATTGCGCGGCTAAACGCCTCAAACCATATTCACTCAATACTTCAACCACGATATCTTCGACCAGTTTTTCGCGAGCTCCAGCCATGCTTGAAACTCGTCCAAAAATTGCATTTCCGAGAACGGTCATGACTGGAATATAGCGTTGCGGATCAAATCTCTCAAACAATCCCTCTAGTTCCTCCACCATATGTACCGCGTTCTGCATGCGAATTTGCAAGACACGTTGTTTGAACTCCTCACTAAATATTGGGCCGATCTGTTCGGCGGAAAAAGTAAACGGTACAGTTAAAATCAGTGCAAAGTCTTCAGGTGGCAATCCAGCATCACCAACCTCACGCCGTTTCGCCGTAATCTTACCTAGACGATAATAAAGCTCGTCGTCCATGTTTAAACGTCGGAATAAGGGATGGTCTGTTCCATCCGTGCCAAATGTTGCGGTGAGTCCTTCAATCAAGCTAGCGGACATGTGTGCGATTTCTTCCGCAATCCCAGCATTCTTCAACATTCGCAGAAAATTGGGTTCCTGCGACAAGGTCTCTTGTGTCAGTACACGTGTTGGATGAGCGTAAAGTAAGTTGCTACCCAAAGGTGACACCGAGTTGAATTTTTCGGGATGAAAGACATGGACAATGTCATCTACCCCTGCTTTTCTTAACCGTTTAGCAATTTCTGGCCGCAGTCGTACAATGGCTTGCTCCAGATCTGGCTGAGTACCCGGCTCAAGGCAGGTGCGTAATGCGCGGCGCACTAAAAAGTCGTCAGTGCCCATGGCTTCGATCAGTTGAAACCACCATTCACGAATGTCATCCGAAGACGTAAACCCTGGTATTTTTGGGGCAACCCAATCAACATCAAACGGATCTACACTATTACCTGCTCGCGCAGATTCTTTCTGGCGACGCGCCATATCCTCGGTAATTTCTACGTCAAGCGAAGGTTCCTGTTTAAATGGCATAAGCAGGTTTTCACCCAGTGTTCCTTGAAAAATATGGGCCTTTGAATGGGCATATCCAATTCGATTAGTAACAACGACCTGATGTAACTCATTCAGTTTATGTCCAGCTATTCGCATAGTCCCGCGTTGTGGAATAACCTCACGTGTGAGTAAATCTCCGAACGCCGATGCCACTGTTTCGTTGTTGGTCTGTATGGCAACGCGTGCGCCTTGAGGAATAGTCATACTAATATCTTCCAGCACCGAACGCCCTTCTTCATCGCGTACCGAGACATCTTGGAATTCGATGTCGCCTTTAAGGCTTGCGACCGAATCGGGAACTCCATCAAACAGAGCATCTTCAACCAGAGTTTTCGGGGCGAAACGTTCGGTGACGACCTCCCAGCGCAAGGCCATATCCTGTGTGTGGTTGTAGTAAGTTAGCAACTCTTTCCACGGTGACGACAAGTCTTTATAGGCCGCTAAAGCAGCAACCAATGCGCCTACGGTAATCTCGCCTATGATTGCTAGATACCCACCAACAGCATAGAAAAAGAACGGTGTCAGTTGATTGATGAAGTTATTTAAGAACTTCATAAAAAATTTCTTTTGATAAATTTCCAAGCGAATGCCAAACAGGTCGCCCAGACGGTTGGAGAATAATGACATTCTGTATCGCAGCCCGCCATTGGTACGAATATCACTGACACCCGCAGCGGTTTCACCAATATCCGCAGCCAGTTTGCGGACCTCTTGAATCCTTGCTTTGTTTAATACATTTATTTGGCGTTGTAATTTGGGAATGATCCAGGCTTGTAATGGGATCAGCGCAATGGACGCCAATCCAAACCAGAAACTTTGGGCAAAAAGAAAGGCAAGAATGGTGATCATCTGCCCAGCTTGAAAAACGGGTTGCGATAACATATCGCCCATCAATCCACCCAATGGTTCTGCTTCTGATGTCACCATAGAAACCAATTCACCCTGACTTGTGGTGCGAAAATACGGGCGTGGGAAGCGTAAAATACGTGTCAATAGTTGGAAACGAAACCGCCGTAATAATCGTTCAGCTAACACCCCTTTCATGGTATTGAGCCGCATTTTTAATAAGCCGTTCACCAAAACGGCCAACAGGAATCCGGCACAAAGAATCATCAAGAATTCAATCTGACTTAGAGTGATACCCAGCAGCACCACGTCTTCCCCAGCTCCGCCAATGGCATCATTGATAATACGTTTAGGCAGCTCCAGCGAGAGATATAAAATTGGAAACGTCAGGAGTGTGACCGCTAATAGAATTAGTTGATCTCTTTTTGAATATTTCCAAATGAATCGAAAAAGACTTTTTTCCATACTATGGACCTTTCTGGGTGAATACTCTGCCGCCTCAAAGGCGGTGGCTTTGGATTACGGATAGGAAGTATAAGGGCGGTCTGGTGCAGTCCGGGGTCAGAGCACTAATATTCAATTTCAATGCCAAAGATTCCTGAACATTAATGCTCTGACCCTAAAACTTTTCCAATACTTATCGCTTGTGGCGCCTGGAATCAAGGGAGAGCAAGCAATCCACCGTCAACGACTAGATCAACGCCAGTAATGTAAGATGCAAGATCGGATAACAGGAACAATGTTGCATTCGACAGGTCCTTGGGTTGACCAATCCGCTTTAAAGGCACCGCCGCCGCGATTGCTTCACGCGCTCCTTGTTGGTGATCCCATCTCGACTGCAGTGGTGTGTCGATCATTCCGGGTGACACGATATTGGATCTAAGTCCCTTGTCGGCAAACTGGATGGCGATGGATTTCGATAGTGCGATCAACCCTGCCTTCGACGCCTGATAGGCTTCCTGCGGTTTGCTGTCCCCGCGGTAGGCGCCAATACTGGAGAAGTGGACCATCGCAGAGTCAGGTTTTTTAATCATGTGCGGGATGCAGAGTTGAGCGAGCCTTGCCGGGCCTTTCAGATTGACGTCCATCACTTTGTCCCAAACGGCGAAATCCATGTCGACGACTCCGAGATCTTTGTCAAACAACAGAATGCCCGCCGCGTTGACCAAATAATCGATAGTGCCAAAACGCGTACACGTCTCAGCAACGACGTTTTCAAGAAAACTGTGATCGGTGAGATCACCCTGAAAGTAGGCTGCCCGATCACCGAAGCCGGTATAGCCATCGGGCATGTCTTTGAGGTCTATCATACAGACGTTGGCACCACCCGCACAAAGATCGTGCGCGACCTGGCCGCCCATTCCACCACCCGCGCCGGTAACAACCGCAGTCTTGCCCAAAAAATCCCACATCACCTTTGAATTCTCACTTGCAAAAAGAACCTGTAGAGTATCTCAAAGTTAATTAAAGATAGACAATATACTTTTAGCAAACAGGTGACGAGGGGTTAAAGATTAGGCAATTTACAAATACTACTTAAAGCATAAGCACTCCTACCCCGTTAGCTTTCTGAAAGGCAACAGCTTAGCGGGTAATGTTTACGCACATTCCTCCCGACTACGACATTAAGGAGATAAAAAAATGCCTTGTATTCAATTTTCTACTGGGAAACGATCGATTTAGAGAGGAAATCGAAACTGTTATTGGAAGACCTATCGGCTATGCAAAGCGATGGCCACCATCTGGCAGTAAGGTTTTGCAGTGCTTAAAAAATCACTCCGATCCTTTTTGTACCCCCTTAGTTCTATCAAAGCGTGGGTGGGTATCTGGCAGTAAAGATGCAGAAAGCTTACAAATGATTGCCCCGAACAATTTAGTGTTTAGCGGAATATAATCAGCGTTGTATAGAATGCGTTTATCCTGATTATCGTGTCTGGTAATCCGACTAGAATGGTCGAATCGCTGGCGCACTCTCGGAGTTTAACCCCTCGGATGAACTGTCTCCGCTGCGCGACGGACAGACCCGAAGTAACCGAAATTCCTTACCCGGAAGATGTTAATTGTCGGTGGGCTGAACGACTCGACCCAGACATCAGGTACATGCCTTTTGTATGTTTCAAAAAAACTATCCGGTTCCTTCAGCGGAATTCGACGAAGGTCGTTTTCAGGAGATGGCCTTTGTCTTAATTCAACTACGACGCTAATCTAACATCGATCCTGAGCCACCCGATCCGCGCGCTCAATATCCGGGATCCGCCAGTGGCTAGCGGAAGTCCTGATTATTCCGTGAGACACAGTTTTCTTTTCACTAACCCGATCAATTGCAGGAAGGTGCTGTTTTTTCGGATCGCAGCTCTCATGAGCCGACGAGGACTGTGTTTTCACAATTTCTCTTCGCGTCTTTGAACTGAGCGGAAACCAGGTCGTTGGCTTTCCTCACTGATTTTGAGCGTCTTGCTCATCGTGGCCATTCGGTATAGGAAAAATCCAAAGGTAACAGCGATCCCGAGTCTCAGGGCTACATATCCTGTGGCATATAATGCAATATCATTTTCCATTTTACTTTTCCTCTTGCGTACAGATTAAAGTTATCTTGACTCAATATTTACATATTGACCAAGGCCAGGGGCGTTTCTCTCGGACTTTTTCGCCTTTGCAGCTTCTTCCTGCTTGCGTGGTGCGCCGAATTTGAACTCTATCGCTGTCAGAACGAGTCCTATCAACATTAGGACAAATACTAAGACTGCGTAAAATAGTATGGTGTTTTCGCTCATGACTCCGCTCCTCTGGCTGCGAGACTGGCCAGTTTGAAATAGATACCAAATGCGAGAATAGAAGGTACCCATACTGCGGTGAACAATCCTTGCATTTGATAGCCGTTGAACCAGGTGTACCCTGATACGGCGAAAGACACTGCGACCGCCAATAGAATAAACAGATCAGATAGTTTGAACATCATTTTTCTCTCTTTGGATATTGATAAAAGTTAGAGTAAACAGGCGATAGATTAATAATCGCTAAAGCCGATGGATGCGGCGAGAAGCCCGCTGATTGCAATGCCAGCAGGAACACGCAGGCCCGGCACTCCAAATACATCGATCATCGAAGGCACTAAGCCGAGCAAACCAATCAGGAACCAAAGCAGCATTGCCGATGACATTGTGATTCCAAAGACCCCGAACAAACGCAATGCTTTGGCGGTCTTAGGGCGTCCGGTGTCTACTTCGGTTTTCCCCGATACTACTGGACCGGCTTCTTTTGAGGCTACTTTGTTCAGCCCGCTTGTCAGAGCCGTCAAAAACTTCATTGATCTATACTGTTACTCGTTATGGTAGTATGAAGTTTCTTCCAACACATGTGACGACACCGTCAAAATACTTTTATTTTTCTACCGAGCGATGTTTATCATTCCCTTTGGTGAGGTTCTGTTTTTGCCGTCGAGGATGAAGCAGTTAGCTTCGTATCGGAAGTGCGCCCGTTAAAACGTCAGGTTTTTCCTCGCCATAGGATTAATTTTCATAATATTTAGACATTAGCCATCTTAGACTGGAAACTAAGTTAATGATTGCAACAAATTACGGTCATCCTGATTCAATGTGCTTTTGAACTAAGCTTGCCAGCTATTTTATTGCTAGTCCGCAATTCACTTCCGTTTCACTCTTGATCAATTAAGCACTGGTTCTACAAGAACCGCAAAACGGCTATCGACGCAAGCCAATAGATTTTTTTTCGCTGAACAATGAACATAAAACCAATTTTAGATAATCCTGATTCTCAAAAAACAGATATCGGATTTCAGTCCAGACTGAACGTGCGCTCAGCGGAGGCTGTTGATCTTGCAACCATCAACAATATCGTCATCGATGCGATCACAAACTGGAAACTGTCGGAGCGCGTCTATCGACTGGCGAGGCACTCATTGACATATACTGAAACTGATCTTGAATTCATGCTCGCGCTAATAGGTGAAAATAACGAGGGAAGAGCAATTGCCGCGGCTTTGTGGGAGCCAGTAAGTGGTGGGAAAAATAAAAATTCATCAATCCTCCTGCATGGTATCTATGTAAAGTCTGATTACCATGGTGAAGGCATCGGTACTTATCTGGTTGACTATGTCTCGAAGAGGGCTCGGAAGAGCGGTTATGATAGGATGATAGTTAAGGCTTGGCGGGACGCAGAAGAATTTTTTCTTCGAATGGGTTTTTATGGTTCTACGAACAACGAGCAAGAACGTCTATATCCTCGCCAACTTTGGAGGATTGTATAAATAGCTGGAACGGTATCTGAGGTGAATTTTCCTGACGTTTCCGTCACCCGGTTACAGTGCCAGTAAAGGTGACAGAGAATATAAAGTTTAGGCAATTTACAAATACTGCTTAAAATATAATCACTCTGAAGTGTACTGACATCCACGGACCGTTAAATTAAGCTCCAATCATCTTCTGTTCATATGCATCCGGAGATTCATAATCCAGAGTTTGATGCAGCCGTGGACTGTCCCCATAGTTCGTCCCCGAAAATTTAAATAGGTATACTGTCTCCGAAAATCTGTCTTTAAATTAAAGTATGCAAATACTGACGTGGAATATCCAGATGGCCAAGGGCGTAGACGATGTGACCAGCATCGAGCGCATTGCTGGAGTGATTGAGGAAATGGGCAGCGGCGATGTGATTTGCTGTCAGGAGGTGGGCCAGGAGATTGATGCGCAAGGTCGATTACTCCTGGATCAACCCGGAGAGTTGCAGAATTTATTTCCTGGATTTGAAGTTTTCTACGGCGCCGCCATCGACCGATTTATTGATGGCAAACGTCTGCGCTTCGGCAACATAATGTTATCCAGGCTTCCAGTGTTGAGCATCGCGCACCACCGATTGCCGCAACCTGCGGATACGGAAACGCCCAATATGGCGCGTCAGGCCATTGAACTGATAGTAGCTTGGAAGGGTGTGCCCTGCAGAATAATGTCTACACACCTCGAATATTTCTCCTCCATCCAACGCGCGGCCCAAGTCGATTATTTGCGCGTAGTTTATCGGGAAGCCTGCGCCCGGGCGGAGTCACCTTCCTTGGAAGGTGGCCCAGGATATTACCAGGGGGCACCGGAGACCCGAAACACGATTCTTTGTGGCGATCTAAATCTCACACCTGGCTCCGCGCACTACCAGAAGATCGTTGGTGAGAGCCATGGCGCCCAACTGCTGGATGCCTGGCCTACGCTGAATCCGGGACAGGAACATCTACCTACCTGCGGGATTTTCGACCGGGTGCAGTGGTCCGAGGGGCCGCACTGTCGTGACTATTTATTTGTGTCCCCTGAGATCGCGGGCAGCCTGCATGGCATGTCAGTGAATACGCAGACCGATGCTTCGGATCATCAGCCGGTCAAACTCACACTTGGATTAAATTAGTCGCCTTGCTAGCGGATGCCCGCCCGCATAATTCTTTGCACGAACTGCCGCTGAAACAACAGGAAAGCAATTAGCAACGGCCCTGACGTCATCAAAGTTGCGGCATTGATAACGGACCACTCAAGCCCTGACCCCTAAACTACTGACCCTAAACTCTGCCCGGGTTTTTTAAGCTAAAAATCTAACTGAAAATACACGGTGTCTATACCTGGCCCTCGGTCATCTACAATCGCTTTTGAGCGTTGGAAATTCGTTTTCTCGTTTAGTCTCATCATTGGATAGTTTGTTGACCATGTGCGTGTTACAACCGACTTAAATCCTTCGGTTTTGAGGTGATCTAAAAGTTTCTGACGAAACCAAAATCCAATTCCTGATCTACGAAGCTCCGGTATTACACGAAAGAATGTCAGGTATACTTTTTCCTTATCGCCGCAATAATCAGTTTCATACAGTGTGGCAGCGACGGGTTTGGTGTCGGCTTCTATTGCCATGAGCCCACGGTTGTTTAAACCATGCTTCAATTGGTAAACGAATTCAGGGCGCGCAAAAAGAGGGGGTGTGAATTCATTATCTGATTCTTTAATAAAACCGAGTAACACACCCCATTCGGTTTTCTCTGTTGGAGAAATGGAGCGAATACTGAGCGATTTAGTGAATGAAGAAATATTGTCCACAACAGGAGTTCCTAACTAAAAATACCCAGGAAGAGAAATACGTGCTTGTCAATTTGGGCTGCACTAAATATGAATTACCCGAGAATCCTGGACTGACGCGTGTACAACAAATACTATTTGATGTATGGCAGAGAATACTATCGAACTGATTAAAACCCAAGCAAACCTCAGGCCATCAGCGCCTGCTTTGGTCGGCACTGATGGGTGCGTGCTGAATTACAGGGAGGTGCACGATAGCGTAATGCGTGTTGCTGGTGTTCTCTCTAAGCGTGGTTTTAAGGTAAAAGATCGGGTCATCTTGGCTGTCGAAAATGGCCCGCGGCAAGTCGTTGCCCTCTTGGGGATTTCTCATGTCGCTGCGGCTGTTTTAGTAGATCCATGGCTAAAAAAAACGGAGCTCGAGAGGGTCTTCGACGCCACGCGACCAGCGCTTTTCATCGCAGATTCGTCGCTGGGAGAGGACTTGATCGATGTCACAAATAAAAAGGGAGTTGAGCTCATGGCGCTCAATAAAGACGGAAAAACTTCTGCTAGTCCTTCTGAAGATCTATGGCGTATTGAAACCATTGGATATGAAGCTTCGCTTTCATCTGATGAAGATGTTGCTGCATTAGTCGCAACTTCTGGTAGCACTGCTGCATCTAAGTTTGTCCCGGTAACGCATCGTATGGAGCGCGCGCGATTGAAGAACCTCGTCAGCGCGCTATCATTGACAGCTGATGATGTGTATCTTAATTTTATGCCGCAGTTTCATTCCACGGGCAAAGGCTTAATCCTAGTGACGCTGATAAGTGGAGGGTGTGTTATTTGCGCCTCACCATTCGATTTAGGCAACTTTCACGATCTTGTAGAACAATACGAACCTTCTTGGACAAGTTTATCAGCGACGATGTGTCGAATGCTTTTAAAACTTCCAAAGCAGAGTTCAAGATCCAGCTTAAGATTTATCAGGATATCAAATGAAGCGGTTACTAAAGAATTAGTCTCTAAGGTTCGCAACGAGTTTGATGTTCCAGTAGCGGTGTCCTATGGGACAAGTGAAACAGGATTGATTTCATGTACACCTATATCAATAGAAGTTTGGAAATCAGGTGCTGTAGGTGTTCCAAAGAATTGCGAAGTATCCATTGTTGACGAGTCTGGAACGAGTCTTCCACCTGGTGAAGTTGGGGAAATCATTGTGAAAGGGCCAAACGTTATGTCTGGATACTTTGAAATTGGATTCAATAAAAATGACGTGGCCGAAAGCTTCGATACCGGTGATTTAGGTTTCTTAGATGAAGACAGTTGGTTACATGTCACTTCAAGAATTAAGGAAGTAATCAATCGAGGAGGTGAAAAAATTGCCCCAGGTGAAATTGAGGAGTGTCTTTTAATGCACGAAGCGGTTGAAGAGGCGTGTTGTTTTTCCATGGCCTCTGAAACTTACGGTGAAGAACCAGGGGCCGCAGTAGTGGTAAAAGACCAGTGTGAATTGACTGCCGCTCAAATCAAACAACATGTTCGCGAACACTTGTCGTATTCGAAGGTGCCAAGCAAAGTTTTTTTACTGGAGTCAATTCCAGAAACATCTGCAGGTAAAGTGTCACGAACTAGAGTTTCAGAGATTTGTATGAGTAATTTGGGGTCAAAGTAAAAACTCTAACTAATCTCCTTACATAGCCTAGATTTTTATTTGTCAAATAATTCTGTCTGGATTTTTCATATCAAAGATTCCTGAACATTAGTGCTCTGGAGTGCGCTTACTTATTAAACGTAGTCTGAAGTGTACTGACTTACACGGACTGAATTAAAAAACCGGTACAGATTTATTTAGCTCAAATTGGAGTGGAAAGATAATTCTGTCTCGGTTTTTCGCGATTTCAGGGGAAAAATAAATCTGTCCCAGTTTTCGCGTATTTTCAGGTGCAAAAAGGTGTTGACATAGTTTAACGTTAAACTATATACTAGTTCAACGTTAAACTAGTTAGCATTGAACACCATGAACAAAAGGAAATTTCTCAAAATAGCCGGAACCACTAGTGTCATTGTCGCGGCAGGCGCTGGCGGGTTTGCTTTTACACGCACTCCTCATAAAGCGCTGGCTCCCTGGGACCTTGACGAATCAACCTATCGGGATCCTATGCGCCGTGCACTGTCGTATGCCATTCTTGCGCCCAATCCGCACAATCGCCAGCCATGGGTCATCGATCTGAAAAGCGACACCGAAGCGGTATTGACGTGCGATCTTGACCGGTTGTTGCCGGAAACAGATCCGTTCAGCCGACAGATCGTGATTGGCCTGGGATGTTTTCTCGAATTGTTTACCCTGGCCGCTGCCGAAAGTGGCTATCGGGCCGAAATTTCCCTGTTTCCAGAGGGCGAAGATCAAGATCGCCTGGACACTCGACCCATAGCATATTTAAAACTGGTCAAGGACAGTCAGATAATAAAGAACGATCTATTTGACCTGGCGTTGAATCGCCATACCAATCGCAACGGTTATGATATGAGTCGAGAAATCGATCAGGCAATACTTGAACAAATAGAGGCGTCGGCGCAACCTGGTGTAATTTCAGGTACAACGGGAAGAGGGGAGACGCTGGAGGAGCTGCGTGAGCTTACCCGTGACGCACTCCGTGCGGAAATACTGGATCCCGCTGCGTTTCAGGAGAGCATTGATTTAATGCGAATTGGCCGAAGTGAGATCGAATCAAACCCGGACGGAATTTCATTGGGCGGCCCATTTCTTGAAGCATTGAGTATTGCTGGTTTACTAAACAGAGAACAACTGGCGAACCCTGCATCAAAATCCTTCCAGATTGGATTGGATATGGCAGATACGTCCGCGATGAGCGCAATGGGATTTGTCTGGATCAATACCATCAGAAATACCCGGCAAGACCAGATCGTCGCAGGGCAGAGCTATATGCGTGTCGCACTGGAGGTCACAAAGCAAGGACTGGTGATGCAACCGATGAGTCAGGCGCTACAGGAGTATGCTGTCATGGAACCCTATTATCAGCGTGTTCACGAAATGCTCGCGGGTAAACCGAGTGAAAGGGTTCAGATGCTGGCCAGGCTGGGGTATGCTGACCTGGTCAATCCCGCACCACGATGGGCGCTCTCTACCAGAATTAAACAAGTCAAGTGACTGATGAATAACAAATCGCAGGATCCGGTTATTTTTCAGTTTTTTAATGAGATCGGCATTATCGAACAGTTGGCGCGCATAAAAATGGAAAGCCGGATGCCCGATGGAATTAAATTTTCACAGTTTATAGTGCTGAACCACCTTGTTCGCCTTGATGGTCAGTGGAGCCCTTTACGTCTGGCCAGGGCATTCCAGGTGACCAAGGGTGCGATGACTAACACGCTTACGCGGCTTGAAGCGCGTAAGCTGGTAAAAATAAGTCCAAACCCTGCAGATGGTCGAGCAAAGATTGTGACGCTGACTAAAGCAGGCCGACATATTCGGGAAGCATGTGTACAGGCTATAAACCCAATGCTGGAAGAAATTGAAAGAGAATTCGGCAACGACACGGTTTCACAAACCCTGCCAACGTTGAAAAAAGTGCGAGAATTTCTGGACGAGCACCGATAGTATGCATATTGATTTAGTGTGACCCTTTATATCCTACCCTCTATTTAGTTTTTCATTTTGAGAGGAAATCGAATCTGTTATCGAAAAAATTATTGGCTATATAAAACGTGGGGGACTATCTGGCAGCATAGTTGCGTAGTGTTTAAAAAATAATCAGTCTGTCCCCCTTAGTTCTCTATCTCGCGCGTTACATTTGAGTGGGAAAATAAACCTGTCCCGGTTTTAACTAATTCAATCGGGATGCAGTTCTCGTGCCGCGTCACCCATGGCTTCATCCTTGAGCTGTTCACCGCTTGCACTCATTAGTTTTGCAAGGAGCTCCTTGGTTTCATCGCGACTATTGATGTATGGAAAATCAGTATCCGGTACGGGTACATCAAGAAATTCACATAGCGGACCCCACCCAGTCTTGACCTGGTACACAAGCAGTCGTTCCGGTTTTATCGAATTGATAATTTTTTCATTACGTTTGTTAAACCACGACACCATGAAGTCCTTATCCTGCATTCGATTATTCATAGTGTCGAAAACGGTTTTTTGCACCATTTCACCCCAGGGACTACTTTTGATAAACGACGCAAACTCACCTGAATGAATTGTCTCGTTGGTTGAATCAAACCATTTTTCCGCATCTTGTACCGTCAATATGACTTTCGCATCGGGGTAGTAGTCTGTGAGTTCCCGCCAGAATCCGCATCCCGGGTTGTCCACCGTCGCCGTGTAATTCTCGAAGATTTTTTCCCAATCCGGATTCCGATCTGCGGCATCGATCCAATCCTGTATACATTCCGGATGCTGCATCACCTCCGTCATGTGGTAACAATTGCCCAATCCGAGTTGCTCAAGCGCCACTTTTAGTGAAGCAGTACCTGTACGTCCCATTCCTACACCAATGATATTTAACGCCATTGTCAAACCTTTTAATCGTGTTGTGAAAAACGTTTGCAGACTAGCGAATCTTTTATCCCATAGCAATCGAGCTGAAGGGCGGATCATCGCAACAGACCACGGAATCTTGCGAACACACTGCCAGCGCCTGCCCACTATCCTCGGCAAGCTCACGCAATCCCTAGTTTGCGACGCATACCGATCGGCGTGACGTGATAGAATTTTTGCATAACGAGAACCCCTGCTCCCTATGAACAAAGACCGGTTGAATCGTAAGCTTGCTGTCATTCTGCACGCCGACGTGGTGGGGTCGACCGCGCTCGTGCAAAAAAACGAGACGCTGGCGCATGAACGGATACAAAGCGCGTTTCAAAATTTTTCCTCAACCATAGCCACCTATGGCGGTAATACCCGTGAAATTCGCGGCGACGCACTGGTCGCGGAATTCGAGCGCGCGTCCGATGCGGTGGCCGCGGCGATCGCGTTCCAGTCCAATGAATTGGATTCTGATCCGGTGCAGGCGGACGACATTCAGCCAATACTGCGCATCGGCGTCAGCTTGGGCGAAGTAGTCATCGCCGATAACACAGTAACCGGGGCCGGTGTCGTGCTGGCGCAGCGACTGGAACAGCTGGCCGAACCGGGGGGCGTTGTGGTGCAAGGCTCGGTGGCCGAGACCGTGCCGGCCAGGATGCCGTTCGACTTCGACAGCCTGGGGGAGCAAATACTGAAGGGTTTCGATCTGCCGGTGCGGGCATTTACCGCCAGCCTGAGAGTGGGGCAGGCGCTACCCTTGCCAGATGCTGGTGCGAAACGCGAATCCCCTGAAACAAAACGCCGCGACCTTCCCGACAAACCGTCGATCGCCGTGCTGCCTTTCGCTAACATGAGCAACGACCCGGAGCAGGAATATTTTGCCGACGGCATCGCCGAAGACATTATCACCGCGCTGTCGCAGATCAAGCAGTGGTTCGTCATTGCCCGCAATTCGAGCTTTGCCTACAAGGGGCGTCACGTCGATATTCGCGAAATTGCTAAGGAGCTGGGGGTTCGTTACGTACTCGAAGGCAGCGTGCGTAAAAGTGGCAACCGGCTGCGCATTACTGGCCAGCTGATCGAGGCCGAGAGCGGCAGTCACCTGTGGGCGGATAAATTCGACGGCGACCTCGAAGATGTATTCACGTTGCAGGACCGAATTACTGAAAGTGTCGTCGGCGCGATTGAGCCGTCTCTGCGCCTGGCCGAAATCGCGCGTTCGAAGCGCAAACCACCGGCGGACATCGGCGCCTATGATCTTTTTCTGCAGGCACTGCCCCTTCTCTACGCCATCCGACCAGAGCCAAATCTGCAGGCATTGAAACTATTGCACCAGGCCATCGAGCTCGATCCGAACTATGCTCCGGCGCTGGCTTATCTGGCCTGGGCCTACGAAGAAAGGGTAACCCGAGCCTGGGGTGCCTATGGCGAAGACGACCCCGCAACCGCCGTGGCGTTGGCACGCCAGGCCATCGCCGCCGACCGCGACGACGCCCTGGTGATGGTGCTGGGCGGTTTCGTGCTCATTATGATTGCGCGGGATTACGACCAAGGCCTTGAGGCGGTTAATCGTGGCAGGGAGATAAACCCTAATATCGCATGGGTCTCTTTCCTGGTTGGCGCCGCGTTGAATGTAACCGGCTACCCTGAAGAGGCGCTCGCCAGTATCGAGGATGCGATTCGCGTAAGCCCGGGCGATCCCGCCGCGTTCTTCTTCTTTACCGTTGCGGCGATGTCACACCTTGTCCTCGGCCGCCCCGCCGAAGCCTGCGAGCTGGCGAAACAGTCGGCGCGGGTATATCCGGGCTGGGACACGACGTACCGCATCATGGCACCTGCGTTGGTCCAGCTGGGTCGGATCGACGAAGCACGCGACGCCGTCGCGAAACTGCGGGAACTTGCGCCCGATGTAAGTGTGTCGAGGCTGCGGGAACGCTGGCCGCTACGTAACCAGGACACCCTGAACATGTTTCTCGACGGGCTGCGCGTTGCCGGACTGCCGGAATAATTTAGCTCAAAGAAAGGGATCATGATCATAGGTACAGACCAGTAAAGGTTAACGCAACGTTGCTATCTAGAAACTAGAATTTCTAATGACAGAAAAAGGCTCGACACGAAAACTTACAGCCATCTTCTACGCGGATGTTGCGGGTTATAGTCGACTTACCGGCATTGATGAATTGGGCACTCATCAAGTTGTCATGGATCTACTTGACTTCACGCAAAAGACTATTCAACAGCAGGGCGGTACCGTATTACGTTATGCTGGCGACGCGATTCTCGCAGAGTTCTCAAGCGTGGTTTCGTGCGTAAATGCTGCAATCACAACGCAAACCGAGCTTGCTTCACGTAATCAGGATATTCCTGAAGATCAACAGGTACTAATCAGGATCGGGATAAATCTTGGCGAGGTGATCGAGGATCGTGGAGAAATCTATGGCGACGGTGTCAACATAGCAGCTCGCCTAGAAGCTTTGGCACCCCCGGGAGGTATTTGCATAACGAGTCAAGTTGCCGAGCAGATCGCCGATAAGTTGGAGGTATCATTCACTCATGCTGGTCGACACAAGCTGAAAAATATTTCCAAGCCCGTAGAAATCTGGTGTTGGCCTGCTGAAGGTGCTCGCAAGTTAATACGTGACGCATCCAGTTGGAGAAAAAAGATCACATTAGCTGTAGCGCCAGTCGCAGTGTTATTAGCCCTTGGATATGTATATCTCCATAATGTCTTTGATAACTCGGTTCCATCTGGGCCCAGGATCGCAGTTATCCCTTTTGAAAATCTTTCAGGAAACCAGGAAGATGTATATTTCAGTGATGGGTTGTCGAAAGATATTAACGCCCACCTTTCGAAGTTTTCCAATTTGTTTGTCATTGCGCCCAGTTCTGTCCGTGACTTTGTCAATGCCTCTAAATGCGAAGATGTGCGCAGCGAACTTCAGGTTGATTTTATCCTCGAAGGTACCGTGCGCCGCTCTCAGGAAAAACTGCGAGTGACTACCACATTTACCGACGCAAAAACCTGTCGCCAACTAGACGCTCCAGGGCCTTTTGATCGGGATCTTAACGCTGCCAATATACTTGACGTCCAGTTAGAAATTGCAAAGAAAGTTGTTGCGCAGATCGGTTCAGCTGACGCGCCTTTGTTTAATGCTAAGGTTCAAAAAGAGATTCGCCGTAAAGCGCCCGACAAACTGGAGGCATATGAATGTGTACTACTATCTTATTGGTTTTATGAAAATTTCGAACCAGAACGCCAAAGAAAAGCGAGAACGTGTCTGGAGCGAGCGGTGCAAATCGATCCCGATTATTCACTAGCATGGTCGAGGCTGGCCTTTAGTTACATTGAATCTAAAAAGTATGCGATTGACACACCAGCCGAATGGGCAGACCTGGCCCGGAGTGCCGCTGACCAGTCAATAGCACTTGATCCTGATAATCCAGATGCATATTACGCCCTTGCTATTCTTACCCAGATGACAAGCCAGGAGTTCGCTGAATTTCAAAACTTTTCAGACCGATCGGTAAGTTTAAATCCAAACGATGCGTTCGTTTTGGCAGACCTTGGCACCTGGATGGGTTATGCAGGTCAATGGGAAAAAAGTAAGGAGTGGGTTTCCAGATCTATGCAACTCAATCCAAAGCACCAAAGCTGGTTGTGGCAAACCTGGCACCTCGATTATTTCCTCAAAGGAGAGTATGCGAAATCTCGTGATATGGCGTTGAAAATGAACCTGCCGGGCAACTACATGGTACAGGCCAGCCTGACCTCTGCTTATGCCATGAATGGTGAACAGGAAAAAGCCGAACAGACTTTAGCGCACGTGCTTGAGTTGCGCCCAAATTTTTCGGAAGATCCTCGCGCGCCTTTCCGTTCCCGTGGAATGCCAACTGAGTTGGTTGAAGGTATTATGGTCGGATTACGCAGGGCGGGACTTGACGCCGAACCTGCAGCACCTGGGGATTAGGTGGAATTAGGAATTTAGGGTCAGTGTAAAAATCCGAGTTAAAAAAGTTTAGAATACCTAATCAAAATGTAACATCACAAGATCAAGGAGGATCAGATGGCAAGACTACCGAGGCTGTGTCCAGCAGGTGTGCCCCTTCACATTATCCATCGGGGTAATAACCGCCAAGTTTGCTTTGTTTATAGTGAAGACTATCAGAATTACTTAGGGTTTCTGTCAGAGGGGGCTTTGAAATATGGCGTAAGCATTCATGCTTGGGTATTGATGACTAATCATGTGCATATTTTGGCCACCTCCCATCAGGACGGTAGTATTTCCAGAATGATGCAATACCTTGGACGGTATTATGTGCGTTATTACAATGCCATGTACGGCCGGACAGGCACGCTATGGGAGGGTCGGTTCAAGTCCTGTGTAGTGGATTCTGATACTTACTTTCTGACTTGCCAGCGATATATAGAACTCAATCCAGTTCGAGCAGGCATGGTGAATGAACCGAGTGAATATAGATGGTGCAGCTATCAATCTAACGCCCATGGTGTGAAATGTGATTTCCTCACTCCTCATGAGGTGTACCTTGAACTAGGAAAAGACATGGAGGATCGTAGGGCTGTGTATCGAGGATTATTCGCGGAAGGGTTAGATTCTAATATGGTGGATGAACTACGCAAAGCAACGCAGAAAAATCTTGGATTCGGCCGTGATCGATTCAAAGAAGAGATTGAGTTACTTTACGGACGACGGGTGAAACCGGAAAAAACTGGTCCAAAAAAATGATGGTTTTTACACTGCCCCCAAACTCGGAAAAAACTGGTCCAAAAAAATGATGGTTTTTACACTGACCCCAAACCCCAGACCCCAAACCCCAAACTCCTAAACTCCCACTGACCCCAAAATCTCTCAGATAGGGATATCGTAATGACGTATTGGGTTGAAATCCGGCCAATCGACAATATATAGCACTTAGTGCTATGCTTAAGAAGCCCCGAGAAACAGGCTCTATGCGCACGTTTAAAACCAAATGGTTCCATCGATGGGCCGCAAAAGAAGGTCTGTCCGATACCGCCTTGGCGGCTGCTGTGCAGGAAATGGAATCCGGCTTAGTTGATGCCCAGCTTGGTGGCCATGTCGTGAAAAAGCGGGTCGCACTGCCGGGGCGGGGTAAGAGTAGTAGCACACGAACTCTGCTTGCGTATCAGGCTGGTAGCAAGGCGCTCTTCGTTTACGGCTTTGCCAAAAATGAGCGCGCCAACATCGGTGATAAAGAACTGAAAGCGCTAAAGATGTTGGCAATGGAATTACTGGATTATCAGTCCGCTGCTATGCGTAAGGCAACCAAGGCTGGAGAACTTGTTGAAATAATCGAGGCACAAGACGATGACTAAGAAAATGTTAGAGGCGCTGCATGAGACAGCGAAAGGCTTGAACCGAGCAGGCACGATGGATGCGGTCACAATGCGTGAGTTCGACGTACTGTGTTTGCCGCCTGTGAAGAATTACACGCCAAATCAAATCAAGAAACTGCGAGCACGTTATAAAGCGAGTCAGGCGGTGTTTGCTGCGTTCTTGAACACCAGTCCATCAACAGTACAGAAATGGGAACAAGGGCAAAAGAAGCCCAATGGGCCTTCATTAAAGCTACTGAATCTGGTGGATACGCACGGTCTTGAAGCACTGGCTTGATCGCTTGTAAAAGACTCTTATTAAGCAGAAACTCGCTCTAGGCAAAAAAGTTTAAAACTGGAACTGTTCCGGGGAGTTCGTGACTTAAGTCTCAGATTGCAATAGGAAAAACTGAAAGCTAGACGAAAACCATGGTAAGGGCAAGTTCTTTACAACTGTTAGTTTAGGGTCAGTGAGTAAGAGTTTAGGGTCAGTGTAAAAAGTATATTACCCTGAATAGCTGGTGTTCTTCGGGAATGCCTTTAAGGACATAACTGCCGAAATCTTCAAATTCAATTCCTGATCCAGCAACCAAGTCTTTTACTGTTCGCGATACTACTACGTCCCCACCAGCCGCCTTACTAGCTACTCGAGCTGCCATATGAATTGCTACGCCTTCGAGTGATTCGCCACGAATTTCACATTCGCCCGTATGTATACCGATTCGCAGATTAAGTCCTAACTGACGAATCGAATCCCGTATTGCACCGGCGCACTGAATGGCGCGTGCTGGCCCATCAAAAGTGGCATGAAACCCATCGCCTGTTGTTTTTACCTCGTGGCCACGGAATATTTCAAGCTCGTGTCTAATTTTCTTATGATGATGCTCAAGTAGATCGCTCCACTTCAAATCACCCATCTCAGCGGCCAGTTTGGTTGAATCGACGATGTCGGTAAACAGGACCGTTGCCAATACGCGGTCGATTTTCCGGGTACCCGATGCCTGGCCGAGAAATCTCTCAATCTCGTGCAGGATAGCCTCACTGCACGAAGCCCATGGGCTGTGATCGTCGGAATCGATTTCGACCAACTCCGCCCCTGGAATGCGCCTGGCGAAGTCGCGACCTGATTCGAGCGGGGTAGTTAGGTCGCGCGAGGATTGCAGCACCAACGTCGGGGTTGAAATGGCCGGCAGGACCGCCCGCAAATCCATGTCAAGCGCGGTTCTGAACAGTTCCAGTGCATCTGACTTATTGGCGCTTGAGCGATAAAACTTTGCCAGCCAGTGACGGTACTGTTTATCATCGGCAAGGGTCGGGGAGGTGTATTCGACCGAGAGGGCTTCGCCCCATTCTTGTTCAACGGTTTCGAACCATTGCTCGATTACCTCGCGTTCAGTTCCGTACGGAAAATCTTCGGATCTGGCCCATCTGGCGTAACCACCTATCGTGATCAGCGAGCGCGTCCGTTCCGGAAAAGTCGCCGCAAACAACGCACAAATGCATGCTCCCTCGGAATAACCGACCAAACAGGCTTGGCTGGACCCGGCTGCATCCATTACAGCACGGATATCTTCCATGTGTACTTCGAAGGTCGGCGGGGTGACGCGGTCGGAAAGGCCGGTGCCGCGACGGTCGATGAGAATAACGCGGGCGAGCCGGCCCAACGCCAGCAGGAAGCGCGCGACCCTGGGCTCTTCCCATAATATGTCTAGGTTTGAAAACATCCCGTGAATGAAGACCATATCGCCCGGTCCGTCCCCAAAAACCTGGTACGCAATATTGACGCCACCGTTTTCGGCAAAATGAGTCTGGGGAGTCATGCAAGGATATTCGCTCGAATGGAGCTAATAATCAAATTTAACCAGTGCCTGGTACTGGTCGTGAATCTGAGGTCAGTGGAAAATTAGTTTGTTGGTGAGACGATGCCTTTCCGATATTGAAGAGTTTTAGCTCTGACCCTAAACTCTAGATATAACCTTAATGTCAACACCAACGGCGTGAAAGATTCTCTGAACAGTTTCAAGTTTGGGATTAACTGAGCCAGACACGGCTTTATACAGGCTTTCACGACCAAGCCCCGTTTCCTCTGCGATATTTGCCATACCCTTGGCTTTGGCAACATTTCCAAGTGCTTTCATTAGATACTCGGTGTCACCTTCTTCAAGGGCGGCGTTAAGATACTCCGCGATCATCTCTGGACTATCTAAATACTCTGAAACATCAAAAGTTGTTGTCTTCATCTATTCACCTGTTGGTTCATCAGCTAGATGTTAGTAGCTAGATTTCTTGCTCGTTTAATATCATTTTGTTGCGTCGACTTATTGCCACCACAAAGTAATATCACTACACATTCGCCACGCCGAGTGTAATACACCCGATACCCTGGACCTTCTGTGATCCGCATTTCGCTTACGTCACCACCTACTGATCTAGAGTCGCCAAAATTACCATCACTTACGCGTTCAACTCTTACCATTATTTTGGCTCTTGCTCTCTGGTCCCTAAGATTTTTCAGCCGATCAGAGAACTCAGGCAGCTGGCGTATTTCATGCATAAATGTCTACGCATTAACGGGTGGAGAGCAATCCAAACGTATATAGATTCCTATACACAGCTAGATTGTATCCCGAAGGATACAATATAAACGCAATAAACGCAACCCATAGGCAACAGGACAATAAAGGTGACGGGGAGATTATTTCAATTCCCTCCGTCATCAATTTTTCTAGTCTACTGATGTGGTTTCAGTTTTATACAGACTTTCTGGCTTTCAAAAATGCACCTATACTTATCTCAACATCCTCGTCAGTAGTCACATGCGAACAAACACTAACCCTAATCACAGACTCGCCCAACCACTTAGACCCACCACACCAACACTCACCTGATTGTTGAATGGCCGCTAACGTCGCTTCAGTCACACTATCATTTTCACATGCAACCAGCACTTGATTAAAATTAACTGCATTCAAAATTCGAAACCCATTTTGTTCTAGTCCCTCCGCAAATTGTTTCGCGCGTAAGCAAAGCTGATCAATCAGTTCAGCAACGCCGTCCTTCCCCATCGTTTTTAGTGTCATCCAAAGCTCAATCGCGCGCGCTCTTCGTGACATTTCAGGCGTGTAAAGCATACCGTCGCGATGTTCACTCCATTCCAGGTATGCACCGCTAGCCTGCAATGCAGATATAAGCGCGCTGCGGTCTTTGCAAAGAATGACACCACAGTCGTAGGGGGCGTTTAAGGTTTTATGTGCATCGACAGACCAGGAGTCAGCGAGTTCAGCGCCTTGATAGAGGGGGTAGGTGTTTGGGCTGGCTGCGGCCCACAGACCAAAAGCTCCATCTACATGTATCCATGCACCAGCTTTTCTACTTCGCTCGCAAAGTTCTTGCATAGGATCGAAGGAACCACTGTTTACATTTCCGGCCGAGAGAATAAGAAGGGTATGTTCATCAAGCTCGGGCAGTTCTTCGGGAATGATGCGTCCCTGATTGTCACACGGAGCGAGGGCGACACGATCTCTTCCAAGCCCGATAAAAGACAGCGCTTTAAATACTGCACTGTGGGCTTGTTCTCCCAGCACCACTTTCGCTGCAGGCGCGCCGAACAATCCTTGGGAAACAACATCCCAATCCTGACGCTCAAGTAGTTGATTACGACCCGCGGCGATACCACACATCAGCGACATGGAAGTGCCACTTACAAAACCCGCAGCTGTACCTTCAGGAAGTTTGAATAAATCTACCAGCCAACGCTCACACAGATCTTCCAGTTTGGCGGTGATGGGTGACATCACGCGCAATGCCGCATTCTGATCCCAGGTGTCGGCGAGCCATTTCGCCGCCAGTGCGGGCGGATGAATGCCGCCGTTGACGAATCCAAAATATCGGCCGCCGGTCTGGGCCACCGTGGTGGGAGAGCCTGATTGGTGCAGTAGTTTGAGGGCTTCGGCGGGGTCGGTGCCTTCTTCGGGCATGGCCTGCTCAAAATCATTCAGCGCCTTGAGTGCTTCTTCATCCGGATATACCGGTCGTTGATCGATGTGGTCGATGTATTCGTTTGCGTACTGGTGGGCCTGATCAAGGAGTGCGTGAAGGTCGTGTTGTTTCATTGGAATACGGGAATAGGGCTGAGTGCACACGGATTGTGAATGGGGAGGGTGGAAGTGTAGCAGCACCCCGGCGGTGATCCATATCGCACCTTATCGGAGTGCGGTTAGAATCTGCAGTTCTGACTTTTCCCTCTTTGTGCTGCGTTTATGCCGACCACCCAAACGTTATCTTTGCCCGAGGCAAGAAAGCTGGTGCTCAACAGCCAGCGGGTGTTGTCGCCTGCGCGCACGGGTCGTGCCATCGAGGCGACGCTATCGGCGATCCGGCATCTGGGGTATATCCAGATCGATACGATCTCGGTGATTGAACGGGCCCACCATCATACGTTGTGGAATCGCAATCCGCGTTATAAACATTCTCAGCTTGATAGGCTGGTGGAAGATCGAAAAGTGTTTGAATACTGGTCTCACGCCGCGGCATATCTGCCCATCGAAGACTATCGCTATTGTTTGCCCCGTATGCATAACGAGATTGCCGGCGCTGGTCGATGGCATTCGAAGGATAAAAAGTTAATGAATAGCGTGCTAGCGCGGATTCGCGACGAAGGCCCACTTCGTGCCAGAGACTTTGAGGATCCCAACCCCGGTAAGAAAGCAATGTGGGAATGGAAACCCGCCAAGTATGCGCTGGAGCAATTGTTCATCGAAGGGCGAATCATGGCAGTGCGCAGGGAAGGGTTTAACAAGGTTTACGATCTGACCGAGAACGTGTTGCCGGCCGCGATCGATGTCTCAGTGCCATCTAAAAAAGAATACGTGCGATTTCTGGTGCACTCGTTTTTAAGAGCCCAGGGCCTGGGCAGGCAGCCGGAGATCACGCATCTTCGAAAGGGCATGCAGCAGACCGCGCGTGAAGTTATCGATGAAATGCTTGAAGCCGGTGACATTGAAAAGATCACGATCAAGAAGGACGCCTGGCTGATGTTACCCGATGCCATGGATGTTCTGAGCAAGTCCCTTGCAAGGTCCAGAGCAAAAATTCTTTCACCATTTGATAATCTGGTGATCCAGCGTAAACGACTGCAGGATCTGTTTGGATTTGATTACCAGATTGAATGTTACCTGCCGGAGTCGAAACGCAAGTATGGTTATTTCACCTTGCCGGTGCTGTGGCAGGGAAAGCTGGTAGCAAGGATGGATTGCAAGACACACCGTCAGCAGGGTGCATTTGAAGTGCGCAACCTGGTGCTGGAACCTGGAATGCGAAAGCTGGAGCAATTTTCCGCTGCGCTGGCTGCCGAACTTCGCGCCTTCGCTGCGTTTAATCAGTGCGCTGCCATCAGCATTGGCAATATTTGCACCCCTGAGCTCAAAACGGTTCTGCAACGCCAGGTGAATTTGTGATGGGGTCGTTATCGACCCGTGCCAAGGGCTATCTGATCACCGCCTTGGGCGTGCTGGCTGTCAGCCCGGATGGGTTGTTAACCCGGTTTATCAGCGCGGATTCCTTAACCATCACTTTCTGGAGGGCGCTGCTGTTCGGATTGGTGGCGATGACGTTTGTCGTATTACGTTACCGCAGTAAAACCCTGACGGTGTTCGCGGGTTTTTCCTGGGCGGAATATGTCGTGATGGTGAGTTATGGCGTCGGCAACCTGCTGTTTATCTACTCCATAACCCACACCTCGGTGGCCAACACGCTTTTCATGTTGAGCACCACGCCGATCTGGGCGGCGTTGATCGCGTGGCTGTTTCTGAAAGAACGGGTGCCGCGAAGAACATGGGTCGCTATCGGCGCCGTGCTGATCGGTATTATCATCATCACACGAGGCAGCCAAGGGAAAGAAGGCGCATGGCTCGGAGATCTGGCGGGGTTGTTCGGGGCGGGTGTCCTCGCACTGCAGTTTTCGATCATTCGCGTGGCAAAAAGCCGGGATATTTTGCCGGCCTTGGCAATGGGCGGAATTTTGACCGGATTGGTGCTCTCGCAGTTTATCGATCCGATGAGCACCAGCAATCTCGATCTCTTTTTTTTGTTCATCATGGGTGCGGTGATGCTGCCCGTGGCTAGCTCCCTGATGTTTCTAGGGCCGCGCTATATACCCGCTCCGGAAGTGAGTCTGATGATGTTGCTCGAAACGATCCTCGGGCCTTTATGGGTGTGGCTTGTGATCAGAGAAAATCCAGGCATATACTCGATCGTCGGCGGCACCATTGTGCTGCTCACGTTGGCGGTAAATACCTGGCTTGGTTTGCGTGAAGACAGCACGAGACAAAATGTTTCGCGCACGTTGCATTCTTTCAGTCGCAAGAAAGCAGATACTAAGGCGTAGTTGCATATGACCATAATTCTCGATGGCAGTCATCTCACGATAGAAGAACTTGCGTTGATTGCGGGCGAGGATCCAGCGGTGGTCGAACTTGCGCCCGAGGGGGTTAAGCGTGTGCACGATGCGCGTGCTGTGGTGATGGAGGCGCTCGAGCGGGGCGATAGCGTCTACGGGCTCACTACGGGTTTGGGTTCGCGCGCCGGTGAAAAGCTCGGTGCGGATGCACTGGCTGAATTTTCTTATCAGACCATTCGTGGGCGGGCTCATGCCATCGGTGAACCGCTGTCGATTCCGATTGTGCGCGCGGCGATGGCGGTGCGGTTGAATACACTGTTGAAAGGGGCCGCGGGTGCGGATATGGCGGTGGTCGAGTGTCTGCAGCAGTGTTTGAACAGGGGGCTGATCCCTGTTATCGGAGAGGTGGGTTCGATTGGTGCGGGCGATCTGTGCTGGGGTGCAACGTTGGGCCTTGCCTTGATCGGGGAAGGGCAGATGTTTGATCAGAAGGGTGCTGTTGCGGATTCTTTAGCGGTTATGCAAGCAGCGGGTATTACGCCATTATCTCTCGGTCCGCGTGATGGACTGGCGCTGGCTAATCACTCCAGTTTTTCTGCGGCGATGATGGCGCTTGGTGTTAATCGGGCATCACGCATGATGGAATCGATACAGTCCGCCGCGGCGCTCAGCATGGAAGCGTTTATGGCGAACCTTACGCCGCTCGATCCAATCGCGGCGGAAATGCGTCCGCAACCCGGGCGATCGGTTGCTGCGCAGCAGCTTCTCGATTTGTTGCAGGGCAGCCCGATCTTAAACACGGCGAATGCACGGCGTTTGCAGGATCCCCTTTCAATGCGTAACGTGACCGAAGTGCATGGCGCGGGTATCGCGACGCTCGACTTTGCCCGTGATGCCGCAGAGAATGAAATCAATGGGGCGAGTGATAACCCCGTGGTGGATCTGGCGCAGCGCAGAATTATTTCCTGCGGCGCGTATCACACGCCGCTATTGAGCATCGCGGCGCAGACGTTGAGCAATGCATTTGTGCATGTTGCGACGACGCAGCTTTCGAGAATCGTTAAGCTGTTAACTGAACGCTTTTCCGGTCTGCCGCAATACCTCGCAGCGCCCGGCTCCAATTCAAATGGTTTTGCGCCGGTGCTTAAAATTGCCGAAGCGCTGGTGGCGGAGCTTTCTCATGCTGCGATGCCTGTGCCCGTGTGGCCGAGTGTCAACGCCGACGGAGTGGAAGATATTCAAACCAATGCGCCTGTTGCGATCAAGGCGCTGGACCGTGTTGTTGCCAACGCCGAATCGCTTTGCGCAATCGAATTGATTGTCGCCAGTCAGGCCTATGAATTGCGAGGTAATGCAGAGTCTGCGCCCCGAGTTAAATCGATGTTCAAGCGGGTTAGAGAAGTTTCTGCCACGCTTGAACAGGATCGCCCGCTGACAAAAGATATTGAGTCAGTGGCGAAGCAGGTGCAGGCAGGTTGCTATCTCCTCGATAGCCACTAAGCGTTAACGTTGCTGCTCAGGGCAGCAGGATGCCGCCGTCTACGTCAATCACCGCGCCGGTCATAAACGTGTTCGTTAACGTGAGCACAATGGCTTGGGCTAATTCTTCTGGTGTGCCGGGCCGCGGAATCGGTTGTTGCGCCGTTGCCTTTTGAAAATGTTCGATGCGTTCCTGCCCTTCGAGTGTCACCATGGGTGTATCAATCAAGCCTGGTGAAACCACGTTGATTCGCCGCGGCGCGATCTCTGGCACTAACCCCCGGGCAAATCCTTCCACCGCGTTACCTACTGTCGAGATCGCCAGCATTCCGGGCCCGCACTTTCTTGCGGGAGAACCGCTGACCAGCACAATGGCGCCGTCTTCGGTTAACGCCTCGAGGCCTAAACGGACCGCATTGGTGTAGCCCCATAGTTTGGCAAACGAACCCTGGAATTCATCCAGATCCATGTCGGCAAAGGGTCCCTTGGCGCGTGGGCCGCCGGTCGCGGCGCAGACCAGATAATCGAATGGGGCATGGCGAGAGAACAGCTGGCTCAATGCGTCACGATCGAGAACATCGCAGGATTCAAGCGATATGCCGTCGTGTTCATCGTCGATGGCGCCGCTTCGACTCACTGCGATCACCTCAGCGCCTGCATCACGCAGCTGCCTCGCGGTTGCGAGGCCAATCCCCGACGTGCCGCCAAGCACCATCGCTTTTTTTCCTTTAATGTTGTTCATATGTCGCTTCGAAGTAGAGAGTTTGAATTAGGGATCCTCTGCATAAGTCATGAACGATCAATTTGAGTCCAAAATAATCAATCTCTGCGTTAAAAAATCTCGGAATAGCTCAGCTATTGCTACGATTTTTTGCCTTGATCTTGATCATTTTGAATATCAACTTGATTCGCCCAGACTTACGCAGAGGTTCCCAAGGCTCGATCCGCGTCACGCGGCGCGATGAAAAATTTGGATCTATTGTATCAAGTGCGGTCAGGCATACCGCAATGTTTGTCCCACACTAAGTTTTTGCGCCTTGTCCAGCATCGCCGAACCGAGTGCAATATCGCTGGTTGCGAGACCGCGGTGCCAGAATAGAATTGTTTCGTCATCGCTCTCTCTTCCTGGCCTGCTGCCGGCGACGATCTCGCCGATTTCCGCATGGACTGTTTCCGTGCTCACTTTACCGGCATTGATATGCGGTCTGAGTGCGCCGAACGGCCCTGCATTCATCTGGCCGCGATCATCGACCACGATCTTGTCCATGATGTCGGTATGGTCGAGCTCTAAAGTGCTCATGGTGCCATAAGGAATCACCAGTGCGCCTTTCCTGACCCACTCGGTTTTAAACAGTGGCTGCGGTTCCGGCAGTCGCGACGCTTCGACAAGAATATCGGCGCCATTGAGGCAGCTTTCCCAATCCTCTGTTGCGATCACTGGTTTATTCAGATCCTGGGCAAGGCGTTCGGCGAAACTGTTGCGGCTCTCGGGTCTTCTCGAATGCACGCGGATCTCTTCGAAGTCAAACAGAAAATCGAGCAGGCGCACATTCCAGTATGCGGTACCGCGGGCGCCGATATGGCCGAGTACTTTCGGGCTCTGCGGTGCGAGATATTTCGCGCCGAGGGCGCTCAGCGCACCGGTGCGCATTTCGGTGATGGCGGTGGCATCGAGGATAGCCTGGGGCATGCCGGTGCGGGGATCAAACAGATTGAGCATCGCCATCTCTGACGGTAAACCCTGCTTGTAGTTGTCAACATAGTCACCGACGATCTTCACACCCGCAGCATTCAGTGGCTCGACGTAACCGCGCAGGACATTGAAGTGTCCGTTGAACGCCGGGTCCGGCGTCAGATGCATGCGCGGTTCGATCACGGTCTGGCCTTTACCGTCGGCCCTTAATCCCGCTTCTACAGCGTCGAGAATTTCCTGGTCCGACATCGATAATTGTTCGATGTCGGGACCATTCAGATAGGTGAGGTTGATCTCACTCACGGTTATAGATCGATGGCCCCTAGATTCAATCCTTTTTTCTTCCCGTACCTGCGCGCATCCTGGTAACCAGCATCGGCATGGCGCATCACACCGCTAGCTGGATCGTTCCACAGCACCCGCGCAATGCGCGCATCTGCAGCTTCGGTTCCATCGCAGACAATCACTACGCCGGCATGTTGCGAATAACCCATGCCGACTCCACCACCATGGTGCAACGATACCCACGTCGCGCCACTTGCGGTGTTTAAAAGCGCGTTCAGCAAAGGCCAGTCTGATACGGCATCGGAGCCATCGATCATGGATTCGGTTTCGCGGTTCGGGCTGGCGACAGATCCGGAGTCGAGGTGATCGCGACCTATGACTATGGGTGCTTTCAGTTCACCATCACGCACCATTTTATTAAACGCGAGCCCGAGCTTGTGTCGCTGACCAAGGCCGACCCAACAGATGCGCGCCGGCAGTCCCTGGAAGCTGATGCGTTCCCTGGCCATGTCCAGCCAGTGATGCAGGTGGGCGTCGTCTGGAATCAATTCTTTGACCTTGGCATCGGTGGCATAAATATCTTCAGGATCTCCCGATAGCGCCACCCATCGAAACGGACCCACGCCGCGGCAGAAGAGAGGCCGCACGTAAGCGGGTACAAAACCTGGAAAATCGAATGCATTTTCCACCCCATAGTTCAGCGCTTCCTGACGAATATTATTGCCGTAATCCACGGTGGGAATGCCTTGCGCATGGAAATCGAGCATGGCGGTGACATGCCCAGCCATGGATTTTCGCGCCTCATCGACGACAAGTTGCGGATGCTCGCGCTGTTCACGATGCCACTTATCTAATGTCCAGCCCACTGGCAGATAGCCGTGCACAGGATCGTGTGCCGAGGTCTGGTCGGTGACCAGATCCGGTTTGATGCCGCGTTTCACCAGCTGCGGCAGAATCTCACCGCCGTTGCCGAGCAATCCAACCGAAAGCGGTGTCTTTGATTTGCAGGATTCCTCTATCATTTCGAGCGCCTGGTCCAGATCTTTGGCTTTCTTATCCAGGTAACGTGTGCGCAGACGAAAATCGATATGACTCTCATCGCATTCGATGCACAACATGCTATAGCCGGCCATGGTGGCGGCGAGGGGCTGTGCGCCACCCATACCGCCGAGACCGGAGGTCAGAATCCATCTTCCGCTGGTATCGCCGTCATAGTGTTGTCGGCCGGCCTCGACAAATGTTTCGTAGGTACCCTGCACGATGCCCTGGCTGCCGATGTATATCCAGGAGCCGGCGGTCATCTGGCCATACATCATCAGGCCCTTTCGGTCGAGTTCGTTAAAATGATCCCAGGTAGCCCAGGCCGGCACCAGGTTCGAGTTGGCGATCAGTACCCGAGGCGCGTCGACATGGGTGGTGAATACGCCGACAGGTTTTCCGGACTGCACTAATAGAGTCTGGTCGTCTTCGAGTTCGCGCAGACACTCGAGAATCTTGTCGAAACTTTCCCAGTCTCTGGCGGCGCGGCCGATGCCGCCGTATACGATCAGCTCGGCTGGGTTTTCCGCGACCTCGGCGTCGAGGTTGTTCTGGATCATTCGATAGGGCGCTTCGCTGAGCCAGCTCTTGCAGTGCAGTTTCGTACCGCGCGGCGCCACAATTTTTCTGTCTTTATCGATTCTGGTTTTGGCCATGTTGATTTTCTGTATGAATAACGGGGTATTGGTTAGTTTGATATCGTTCCACCAGGTCGTAACGGCTGCCTGGGTAAATCAGTGCAACCCGTGTTACCACGGTTTGATCTTTCCACGTCCTGCGTAATAGTCGAAGGCAGGGTTCGTCGGGTTCGATCATCAGGGCTGCGGATACGCGCTTGTCGGGGGAAACAGCCTGGACGATGTGTTCCATCTCGTCTGGTTTGATCAGCCCTACCAGATATTCGGTTGCGGTATGTTTGGTGAAATCCTGGTTTGCAAACTCGGGTGCCATAACGGGATTGACGACACGATCTTCAAACTGAATCGGCAAGTCTTCCTGAAAATGCACCGCCCTTAAGTGGAACAGTGAGGTGCCGGGTTTAACTTCCATAAGCGCTGCCATGGAAGTGGTTGCCTTGACCGATCTCAGTCCGAGCACTTTGCATCTGTGCCGGAGCCCTCGATTGCGCACTTCTTCGGCGATGTCCTGGAGCGTGATCAGGCTGGCATGCCTAGCAGGCTCGGCAACGAATGTCCCGAGACCATGCACCCGTTCGAGCAAACCTTCGTGGGTAAGTTCTCGAAGAGCGCGATGTATGGTCATGCGACTGACGCCTAGATTCTCCACCAGTTCGTTTTCAGAAGGCACGCGCTTTCCTGCTAACCAGTCCTGTTGCTGGATCTTGTCGCGAATGTCGTTCTTGATCTGCTGATAAAGCGGTAGCGCCGTGTCCTTATCCAGGTGCGAGAGGCTCTGCCTGTTCATGGTCGAACCTGCTGGCGCCATTTGCCGCTTTGCATGATGGCTGAACAAGGATTGCGCCCCATGTGGTAGCTGAGCTCCGCAGGATGATCACACTGCCACAGTACCAGATCGGCTTTTTTGCCCGCCTCGATGGATCCGATTTGATCGTCGTATCCCAAAGCCTTGGCTGCATTAATGGTAAACCCCGCAAGGGCTTCAAGCGGGGTCATGCCAAACAAGGTGCACCCCATGTTCATGATCAGCAGCGGCGAAAAAATCGGTGAGCTGCCCGGATTACAATCCGTGGCCAGGGCGATAGGGACATTATGATTACGCAGTGTCGCCACCGGCGGCAGTTGGGTTTCCTTGAGCACGTAATAGGCGCCCGGTAACAGCACGGCGACGCTGCCAGCTTTCGCGATATCGCCAACGTCGTCAGCGGATAAATACTCGAGATGATCCACGGACAGTGCGCCCCGTGAGGCGCTCATGACCGCACCCTGAAGATTGCTCAGTTGTTCAGCATGACACTTGATCGGAAGATTGAATTGTTCGGCGGTTTCGAATAACTTCTCCACCTGCTTGACCGAAAAACCAATTTTTTCGCAGAAGGCGTCTACCGCATCCACAACCCCTGCTTCAACCGCAGCGGGCAGCATTTCGTTGCAGACCAGATCGATGTAGTCATCCGCTTTATTCGCATACTCAGGAGGCAGGGCATGGGCCCCGAGAAAGGTGCGCTGTATTCGCATGTCATGTTCACGGGTCAGTCGCTCCGCTGCCCGTAACATTTTTATCTCGGTTGCAGTGTCGAGCCCGTAACCCGATTTGATTTCAACCGTAGTCACGCCTTCAGCCATCAATGCATGAAGTCGAGGGCGGGACTCATTGACCAGTTCATCCTCACTCACCGATCGTGTCGCTGAAACCGTCGCCATGATGCCGCCTCCTTGACGCGAAATTTCGGCATAGCTGACCCCTTGCAAACGGCGTTCGAATTCCTCCGCTCTGTTTCCCGCATAGACCAGATGGGTATGACAATCGATCAGCCCCGGCGTCAACAGCTTGCCTTTGCAGTCAAAGACGTTTTCATTTTGATCAGAATAGGTATCCGGCAAGTCTGCAGCAGCGCCCACCCATTCGATGATGTCTTCATTAATGACTGCGGCGCCATCGGATATCTGGCCGTAGTCACTGGAGTCTGCAAGACAGATAATATTCGCGTTGAGAAGCAGCACTTCAATTCACTTGTATATACATGTATGTGCTATGTTAAACTGCGCAATTCTGATAAGCAAGACACGCAATGTCTGGTAAGCAAATATTCCGGTGTCGCAAGATTCTTCTCGATCACGGTTGGGCCGACGACGTTCTGCTCTACGTCGATGACCAGGGTCTGATCACAAGCGTTACGGCCAGCGCAGATAAGAACTCGACGGGGTCTCAGGTAACACATCTGGATAACGTCATTATTCCTGGAATACCGAATCTCCATTCCCACGCCCACCAGCGCGCCATGGCAGGACTTGGTGAACAGACCAGCGGTGCGGAAGACAGTTTCTGGACCTGGCGCAAGGCGATGTATCGCACCCTGGCACAGATCACGCCGGACCAGCTCTACCACATCGCAAGCATGCTTTACTTAGAGATGTTGCAAGCGGGCTATACCCGGGTGGCCGAGTTTCAATATCTTCATCATGACCAGTCGGGGTCGGCCTACGCCAATCGGGCGGAAATGACTCTGCAATGCGCCAAGGCTGCCAGCGATGTGGGAATTGGATTTACCGCATTGCCGGTTCTCTACCGTTACGGTGGCTTTGGTGCACAGGAACCAGGTGATGCGCAAAAACGTTTTATCAATGATGCCGAAGGTTTTCTTGAAATTTTAGGTTGTCTGGAGCGCGATCTTCAGAAAGAGATGATGCTTGGCATTGCGCCCCACTCTTTGCGCGCAGTAGACAAAAACCTGTTGCAGGATGTGCTGGATACGACGGATAAGGAGCGGGTGGTACATATTCATATTGCAGAGCAAATAAAGGAGGTCGATGATTGTCTCGACTGGAGTGGACAACGACCGGTTGAGTGGCTCTATCATCATTTTTCTCCCGGCCCGAGCTGGTGCCTGATTCATGCCACGCATATGGATAAAGAGGAAACAGAAACAATTGCGGGATCTGGTGCGATTGTCGGCTTGTGTCCCACTACCGAAGCTAATCTCGGCGACGGTTTCTTTAATGCGAGTGACTACTTCGCCCACAACGGGCGTTGGGGTATAGGATCGGATAGCCAGATATCCGTGAGCCCGATAGAGGAGCTGCGCTGGCTCGAATACGGTCAGCGGCTCTTGACGAAAAGTCGAAATGTGCTGACGGGAAACGAGGCTGATGCAGGTCATACCGGCGCTGAATTATATCGACAGAGTGCTTTGGGCGGCGCTGCAGCGTGCGGCGTAAAAGCCGGGACCCTGGAAGTTGGCAACCTGGCCGACTTTTTAGTCATAGATGATTCATCGCCGCGCCAGACTGGTAGATCAGAAGACGACTTTTTGGATAGCATGGTATTTTCTGGAAACCAAAATCCGGTGTCCGCGGTCTATGTCGCAGGTAAACCTGTTATCGTGGATAAACAGCATTCTGAACAGGCACAAATTCATCAGCGATTTAGGGAAACGATCAAGCAACTATCACAATAACCTATGAGCATCGCAATTAATCTGAAACCGGGAACGCTGGATCTGTGTTCCATGGAACAGGCTTATCGGGAGGGCGTAACGGTTTCAATTGATCCGGCCGCCAAAGTGGCGGTGGATCACGCGGCAAAGGTCGTGGCCGTTGCCGCAGCAGGTGACGCGCCGGTCTATGGCATCAATACCGGATTCGGCAAGCTCGCGCATACCAGGATAGATGCTGAAGATACAGAGACGTTGCAGCGCAATCTGATTCTGTCCCACTGTTGTGGAGTAGGTGAGCCATTGTCTGAAGAAGTGGTACGTATGGTGATGCTGCTAAAAATCAATTCGCTCGCACGCGGGGCGTCTGGTGTCCGCTGGGAGGTCATCCAACAGCTTTGCAACATGCTTGAGAAAGGTGTGCTGCCGTTGATTCCGTCCCAGGGATCAGTTGGCGCTTCGGGGGACCTGGCGCCTCTGGCTCATCTGACAGCCGGTATGATCGGTGAAGGTAGAGCCGCACTTGACGGACAGGAAATGACCGCCGATCAGGCGCTGTCAAAGGCGGATCTCGCGCCAATTATCCTTGGACCCAAGGAAGGTTTAGGAATGATTAACGGTACCCAGGTCTCGACCGCGCTTGCATTGGCCGGGTTGTTCGATACCTGGCGATTGTTGCAGAGCGCTCTGGTGACCGGCGCGATGGCAAGCGATGCGATGATGGCGTCTACCGCGCCGTTCCGAGATGAGATCCATCAGTTAAGGGGGCATCCAGGCCAGATCGACGTCGGCAATTCACTGCGCGCTCTATTAGACGGTTCTGAAATCAGAGAATCACACCGGGAAGATGATCACAGGGTGCAGGACCCATATTGCATTCGATGTCAGCCTCAGGTCATGGGTGCCTGCGCCGACATGCTCAGGCAGGTGGCGCGGACCCTGGAGATAGAATCGAATGCAGTAACCGATAATCCATTGGTTATCCTCGAAGACGAAACGATATTGTCCGGCGGAAATTTTCATGCTGAGCCCGTCGCATTTGCCGCAGATCAGATTGCACTTGCCATTGCCGAGATAGGATCTATTGCAGAACGAAGAATTGCCACCATGGTTGATCCTGCGCTCAGTTATGGACTCCCGGCATTTTTATCCCCAAGTCCAGGTTTAAATTCCGGCTTCATGATTGCAGAAGTGACTGCAGCCGCCCTGATGGCAGAAAACAAACAGAAAGCAATGCCTTGTTCGGTGGATTCCACACCAACCAGTGCAAACCAGGAGGATCATGTTTCCATGGCCTGTCATGGTGCCCGACGCCTGATCGAGATGAATCGCAATCTGGGACATATTGTTGGTATCGAACTTCTTGTCAGTGCCCAGGGCATCGGCTTCCGCCAACCACTAAATACCAGCAATCCACTAAGTGATACTATTGAACTAGCGCGCTCACAGATTCCAGCCCTGGAGAACGATCGATACATGGCGGAAGAACTGAAGCTGGCGCAGCGGATGGTCTCCGGTGGGCAGATACTGAAAGGACTGGAATCATACCTGCCTGATCTAAGTGGAGGCGACTCCTGGCCCGCGAAGCGAGTGCCAAAAATCAGTTCTTGATTCAATGATAAGTAATACCGAACTTGATCGATTCAGATCAAAAGGATACCTGGTACCGGACTATCGTCTGACTGCTGAAACTCTCAATCAGATGCGAGAGGCATACGATAAATTACTGCACGACAATCCCACATTGAGCCCTGATTTTTTGCTGGGTCCGCATTTGCAAAATCCAGGTACTCAAGGGGTAAAAGGTTCGCGTCAATGGTTAGAGTTTGCGACCCACCCTGATTTGATGCAGATCGCGGTGGACCTCATTGGTGAAGACATCATTCTGTGGGGCACAACCATTTTCGGTAAGCCCGCACATAACGGTAAGGAAACGCCCTGGCATCAGGACGGGGACTACTATCCGATTCGGCCGCTGGAAACATTGACCATCTGGATTCCACTGGATGATGTTACATTGGAAAACGGACCGATGCGATTCATTCCAGGATCGCACCGCCAACGTAAAATCTTCTCCCACCACTGGGAAGAGAACAGGGATCTCACCATTAACCTGGTGTGCGATAGTGAACACTTCGATGAGAGCACGGCCGAGAACCTGATACTCGAAGCCGGGCAGGTGTCCTACCACGACGTGTACATGATTCATAGTTCGTTGGCAAACAAGACAGAACACCGTAGAGCGGCGTTCGTCGTGAGACTGATGCCGGCAACCAGCCACTACGACCATGCTCTGGGGCAAGAGATCGGCCGTAAGCACTCAGCCCACGACTATGGAAAACGCCCGTTGTATCTGGTTCGTGGTAGAGATGCGAATGGCAATAACGATCTATCGATTGGTCATTGATTGTTACCTGAATCCCATACGCCTGTTCCTGAACTTGATTCAGAACTGCGTCGAGCTGGACCCCGACCTATGCCGTTAACATTGTACTTTAAGTGCCTTATTGACTCCATTCTGGGCAAGGAGTACGGTAACTCGTGGATGGGGCTCCCGAATCGAAGAAATTCTTAAGGTGAATGACATCCTCATCCAAACACTACACTCAAACAACACGAAAATAGAGAGGAAAAAGACATGCATGCACGAGTAACCAGTTTCACAATGGACCCAAGCCGCTACGATGAGATTAAGGGTGTCTTGGACGGCGTTAAAGATCAAATTGATTCCCTGCCAGGTCTGGTGCAGATGACGAATACCATGGACCGGGAAACTGGGGAAGGAACCGTCTTGGCAATTTACAATGATGCTGAGTCAGCAAATGCAAACAATGACAAAGTACAGGCGATCTGGGCAAATTTTGCTGATTACATGACGTCCGAGCCGAAAAGGGCGATACATGAGGTCATCCACATGTATTCTAGTTAGACCTAGACGGTTTCATTGAAGTGACGGTGTCGATACTTCATAAAGATCCAGAGTCGAGGTCCGGGATGACGGGTTCACTACACCGGTCGCCTGAACTCGATTCAGGATCTTATTGGGCCGCTTTGTCTAACAAGAAAAAAACTGACTACTGACTATTAATACGCTTGTCATAGTCCAAGTAGTCGACTTTGAAGTCACGATCAATCTCACTACCTGGTGTTCTATAGCGGTTGATATAGTCAATCAGGTTGGGAGATTTGTTGCCTTGTGTTCTTTCATATTCAATAAAATCCTTTTTGAACCAATCAAATATGGCAGATAACATTGCACGTTGACCTTGTCGATCAATTTTCACGTGCTGTTCTGAATTGACGAATTCGCGGGTTGCCATGTCGAGCTGTTGATCAAGTGTTTCAGTTAAAAACGCCTGTTGCGGTAATCGCGGGCAACTCACCGAAGCGCAGTTTAGTGCAGCGTGAATGCGTGGATCTTTGAATTGATCCCGTATAACCTTGTTCTCAAGTTTGCGAAGGTTTGTCTTGTCTCCTCCAACAATGATTGGCGTTCTGACAAAGAAGTTCAGGCCGGAAATCAGACCGCTCCAAACGCTTTCGGTCTCAGGTCCGCGGTCCAATACGGCCTTAAACACCAATGCGTTATAGGCATTAATGTAGTAAGCCAGCTCAGCCCCTCGTGTTGGGAACAGCTCCGGAGAGTTAACGGGGCTATGCTGCTCAATCCTAGTAACATATTGATTTAAAATCTCTTTATTCTTGTTCAGCGCCGCATAATCTACGTAACCACGTGGGTCAACATACTGCTTCAGGAGTGATGTCCACTCATCATGACTGAATTCCTGAAGCTTTGTGCTGTCTGCAAGACCATACTGAATGGATACGACAATCAGGAATATGAATACAATCCGTTTGCTTAGAGTGATTACTGCAGAGATTGGAGTCATTATTTTGTACGAACTAATATCTCAGTGTCAGACTATGCTAGCGTGGAATAGTTCTTATGAGAATTTTTCGGGGCAGGATATTTAGGCCTATGAAACTGTCATTGTTAGATCCAGTCTCAGCTGAAACCCGAAGATTGTTAACCGAACGCTGGAAATGTTTGCCTCAACACCTGAGGCAGGACAATCAGACCGTCGGTCAGCATTGGGTGCAATGCGGATATACATTGGGGCCGTCATACTGCTCATTCGGGTGTTCTCACTGTTATCTGCCCGGTAATGCCAACAGGGTGCCGCTAGTGCCGCTGCAGGATATGAAAGCGCAGATTGACGCCAATCGAGCCATGTTGGGTGAGGGCGGGAGTATTCAAATCACCGGCGGCGACGTTGCGGATGCTTACTGGCGCGCAGGAAAACCGTCTGAACTTACCGAGATCCTGGGATATGCGAATGCAAGTGGTCTGGTGCCGATGTTGATGACCCATGGTCAGACCTTGTTGCAGAATCCTGGCTACCTAGAAGAACTTGTAGTCGAGGGTGGGTTACGAAAACTGAGCCTGCATATCGATATAACCCAGGCCGGCCGTAATGATTACCCGGTCAGGTCATTGAACTCTGAGTCTCAACTGAACCCGCTCAGAGACGAGTTTGTCCGTCTAGTACTCGATTGTCGCAAGAAAACGGGGCACCAGCTTCGGGCTGCACAAACTGTCACTGTGACTGAAGCAAATATAGACTCAATCTCTGACATTATTGCGTGGCTGATCTCTAAACCGGAGAACATGGAGGTGTGCCGGACGATAAGTTTTCAGACTGAGGCCCAGACCGGCAGGACAAGGTGCGGACAACAAAAAATCACACCGGAGCAGACCTGGCAGTCAATTTGCGACAAGCTGGAAATGAAGTTGCCGCGCGACCATCTTCTGTTTGGACATCCGGACTGCAGCAGCACGGCTACGCTTATAGTGCGTAGTAGTGATCGTAAAATTGTCCGCCTAAGTGGTGAAACGCCTCCTGCTCGAAAATTCTGGTCTGCGTTGCTCAAGCATTATGGTGGTGTGGGCGCAAGAGGGCGAAGTGGCGCCCGTGCATGGGCGCGAAAATTGGCTGTGCTGGCAATGCATCCAAGCATGGTGGTTCATTTCTTCGCATTTGCTGCGCATCTGTTTAAACATGAGAAGTTGACGCTGGGAATGCTCTGGTCGTGCCTGACCGGTCGTGCCAAAGGGTTCAATATCGTGATGCACAACTTCATGGACGATTATCAGCTTTCCGGGAACCAATCGCCCAGGGTCAAAGAACGATTAAATGCCTGTTCTTTTCGCGGTGCGGTCAAGCAAGATGGTGAGTGGCAAGCAGTCCCAATGTGCCAGATGAATGCTTCGCTGCGGCGAGATCTGTACCAGACAAAAATAGATCATGATCGACATCAATCCACCGATCTGGTGTCTCAGAACACGCTATCGACTAAGCGGACCAGCATTCGCGTTGTTGAACCTGTCAACTAGTTTATATTGCCAACGGCTCAGTGGTGACTACATCTCAAACCTGATATTTTTTTTGCCCTCCCAAAGAGTCAATACCCCAATATCTTTAAGCCTTGCCAGGTCAGAAACAATAGTAGCAAAGTGGTTTCCGGCTAAAGTTCCTGCCTTGGAAGCAAACTGCACGCTGCCGTAAGCGATCAGTATTTCGGTTTCGCTCTTACCCTTCGGGTACAGCAAAATATGTCCAGGAGCAGGATAAGAGGTAGCGTCTTCGTATCCGACACTAAAATCCATATCGCCAAGAGGGATCCACATTCCTTCGCCGCTCCAGCGAACATGTACCACTTCACCGGTAAAGGGCATTACTTTACGAAACGCATCACAGGTTTGAGGAGATTTGTCGTCTTCAAACACAGCGTCAAAACTGTAATTGTCTATTTCTATAATCATTGTTTTCACGCTGTCAAATTATGATGAATGGGGCAAACACTGCTAACATAGGTTTCTCCATACCGGCGTTTATTAGTTGCTACAGAGGCTCGCTGACCTCTTGGTCCGATGTGATTTTACGGAGATACTGGAACAGTTGTCGTGCAGCTCTTGGCGCAAGCTGACGCTCGGCTTCCTGCTCGGAATTTCTCACTAGCTGTCGGAGTTTTTGGCGATCGGCCTGATACTGACTGACTAAAGTATCAACTATCGCATCATCCCCGCCAATCAACTGATCGCGCCATTTTTCCAGCTGATGGAAATGTGCATTGGCCTTGGCTTGGGGTTGTTTCAGTGCCGCAAGCAGCTCGCGCGCTTCATCGGTTGCTTCATCGGCCATATTTTTGCTGATATATCCGATTTGCCGCTTGAGCGCACCTTTCGACATACTACGTGCCCGGACAATTTCGTCAGTGATGAAGTTGGAAAGCGGTAGTTTTTTAAGTTGACTGTCTGGAATTTCGACAAGCGTTCTTACGAATTCCTGTAAAGATTTAAACTCCCGCTTGATCGCAGATTTGCTTTTTGGTTCCTGGTGATCCAAAGGTATGGTGAGCGAGAACTAGGTTATTCCCGCAGATTTCTTTCGCGTTTTCAGATTTTCCAGCACATCCAGTTTCTGTTCCCGGGTCATGATAATCCACTCGCGAATTTCATCTGCATTGCGATAACAGCCTATACAATACGGCTCACCATCGAATCGGCACACGGATAAGCATGGCGAAGCGACGGAATTGTCAATCATACGCGGCCGTCGGCGGGTTTGGCGCCGCTGACGGGGTTCGCTTTCTGACTGGGTATCCGGGCTAGATTGTTGTCGACTCATTGTGTTGATAATTGCAGTATCTTCAATTAACTGGGTGCTCAGAGACTGAAGTCAATGTCAGCACATCTTTCCATGTGAGCGGACTATTTGTGCCGCAGCTCAGAGGGCTGATAGTACTTGCCGGTACTTTTCACTTCAATGCCTGTGTCAGCCAGGTGTTGAACGAACTTGTCCAAGTCGATCCCGCTGGCATTGTTCAGTTTGATAACTGATTGATCATTTACCACTATATGATATACGTTTTGAGGATCTGACTGACTCTGTTTTGCGCTTTTATCAACATACTCGATCTCGCCGAGAGCCAGAGTAAATGAAGGATCGATGTTTTGATTCGGTGATTGCCAGGATATCTCCTGATCGGAAATCCGAATAACCCAATCGCCACCGGTTTGACTGAGCTGCCAGGACTGATACAGATAAAATCCTCCCACAGCCAGCAGCGCGATTCCCGCAAGATTTATGGCTAAGGATTTCCCCTTAACGGTTGCGTATCCTAAAACCACGAGACCGGCAACACCAATTACCGCACCCCAGATTTGCTGTTGGCCTGCGACGTTTTCCACACTGCTTATAAATTCAAAAGACATATTGTTTGCTTTGTGATTCGCTAATACCCATGATTATAAAACGCTCGAAGATCAGACCGTTGCCATGCCGGCAGTTAAGTAGCACGCTTGAGGATGAACTAGAGTCTAATCCGGATTGTCAGCAGATTCTTGATCTGCTGGGTTACCAAACAGAGTCTCAAGAGTCTGCTTGAACCACATACCCTGGGCGGCATCGTGCACATCAATCATTACATCCTGCTGTTCCCGGGTCTGGGCACCTTCAACCCCGAACATCGCCCATTCAGCACTTTGCCAGCGTCGAAATATATGTGAGGTGACCTCTGGATGAAATTGCAATCCAATCACATTGCCCTGATAGCGGAAGGCCTGATTTGGAAAACGTTCGCTTTCAGCAAGATGCACCGCGCCTTCGGGTAAAGAGAATTCCTCATAGTGCGCTTGGGTGGCATGCAGCGATTCCGGCAGCCAGTCTGTTCCGTGTACAGTAGGCTTTATTGGGTAGTAACCGAATTCACACTCCTTTGGTTTGCGCGGGCCTACTGAGGCGCCGAGTGCATGGGCGATCAATTGACCACCGAGACAAATTCCAAGAACCGGTAGGTCCTGCCGAATACAGCGTTCTATCCAATCCATTTCATCTTTCAAAAATGGATACACATCCTGTTCTCCAACATTTTGACTGCCTCCATATATGACCGTTCCATGCAACGCCTCCAAAGGTAGATCTATAGTTTCTCCTTTGAATGGACAAATCAGCCTGCGCTCAAAACCGAGTTGCCCGATGTGAGTCCATGCCAGGTCGTCCATCTGATTTTCATGATGATCAATGAATACGATGGTCTTTGTCACTCCTTCCTCCACTGTCAAATAAATTAATGGATTCCTAAGAACAAATTAACCAACATGCATTTATTTTTCGCCGCGAGTTTCCTTTATCTTGTTCCATGCCTGCTGTATCTCATGGGTTTTTTCATTGGCAAGCTTAGTCATCTCTTCTGGCAGACCGCGGGAGACCAGTTTATCCGGGTGGTGCTGACTCAACAATCGCCGGTATGACTTTTTAATATCGGCCGTAGAGGTGTTCGCCGTGACACCGAGAATCGAGTATGCATCAGCAAGCTCCATTCGGTCAGGATGTTCATGGGTATGGGCGCTGCCGCGGACCATTTCGATGATTTGCGCAAGCTGTCCCTGGGTGAAGCCGAGCCGCTCCGCGAGAATCTGCAGGACTCTGTTTTCGTTAGTATCAAGCAGTTGGTCTGCGAACGCCGCCTGTACCTGGATTTCCAGAAACATCCGCATCAGCGTGGTACGGCGGTGGCACTCCACTCTGAATTGTTCAACCACCGCGTCGAAATCAAACTCCTGCTCTTTGCCTTGATTGAACAGCGACCGCGCAATTTTTCGCTGCTCCGGATTGAGCTGCATTTCACCCATTAGCGCATTCGCGAGGTCGATTTCCTGTTTGGTGACCCGACCATCCGACTTGGCGATATGGCCCATGACTGAAAAAGTGGCGGCGAAGAACGCCGCCTGGGTCCGCTCCTGATCGCCGGGCAGTCCTTGCCAGCCTCTGTTCTTCGAAGGTCCACTGTCAAAGTTATGGCCGAACGACGCCCCCAGCAGGGCGCCAAGGGGACCGCCCACGAGAAAACCAAGAGTTCCACCAATTAATTTGCCCCACCAGGCCATGCTTCTATATCCGATACCAGATTAAGTGCCGAATTGTAACGCGTCGTCTGCGAAACCGGTGTCTCAGTCCAGCTTTTTCGGCGGTAAACCAATTTTGCCATCCGAAATTGAGTAAACGTGCTCAAGATCAGTCCAAATGGTTGAAATTCGGGCCCAATCACCCATGTAAAGCCAGTTGAGATGAGGTATCATCGCGCCCTCTTTTTTCCAGGGCACAGGGCGCTGTCAGGATCATCTGGCAGGATTTCCTGGCCCAAGAATCGGGCGACATAACACCTGATTTTTTTGACCTAAACTTTAGTCACCGTCATGAAAGACATAACGAAATACAGAAACATTGGAATCTTCGCGCACGTTGATGCGGGAAAGACGACAACAACTGAACGAATTCTCAGCCTCACCGGCAAAATCCACAAAATAGGTGAGGTACATGATGGTGACACCACCACTGACTTTATGGATCAGGAGCGTGAGCGCGGTATTACGATCCAGTCTGCGGCGACCAGTTGTTCATGGAATGATCACAGGCTGAATATTATCGACACGCCGGGTCACGTCGATTTCACTATTGAAGTGTATCGATCCCTCAAGGTGCTTGACGGCGGAGTGGGCGTGTTTTGTGGTTCCGGCGGGGTGGAGCCCCAGTCAGAAACCAACTGGCGCTACGCTAATGATTCTGAGGTTGCACGTATCATATTCGTCAATAAGCTTGACCGTATGGGCGCTGACTTTTACCGCGTCGTGTCGCAGATTGAAAATGTTCTGGGTGCCAAGCCTCTCGTGATGGTACTGCCAATCGGCATTGAAGATGACTTTAAAGGCGTTGTGGACCTGTTGACCCGCAAGGCATGGATCTGGGATGAATCCGGCGATCCGACCCAATACACCATCGAAGATATGCCAGCGGATATGGTGGACAAAGTGGAGGAATATCGCGAGAAACTGATCGAGACTGCGTTGGAGCAGGATGATGAAGCGATGGAGATGTACCTGGAAGGTGAAGAGCCACCGCTTGAAACCCTGAAAGCATGTATCCGAAAAGGCACGATCAATCTCGACTTCTTTCCGACACTCTGCGGTTCGGCTTTCAAGAACAAGGGTGTCCAACTGGTGCTGAATGCCGTGGTGGACTTCCTGCCAAACCCGACCGAGGTGAAACCTCAGCCTGAAGTTGATTTGGAAGGTAATGAAACCGGAGAATTTGCCAAAGTGGATGTGAACGCACCGATGCGTTCGCTTGCCTTCAAGATCATGGACGATCGTTATGGTGCGTTGACATTTATACGTATTTACTCCGGCAAGCTGGCGAAGGGCGACACCGTACTCAATACTTTCACCGGTAAGACCGAGAGAATAGGACGGATCGTTGAAATGCACGCGGACTCTCGAGCAGAACTGAATTCAGCCCAGGCTGGAGATATTGTGGCGGTGCTTGGTATGAAAAACGTCCAGACCGGGCATACCCTGGCGGACGAGAAGAACCCAGCGACCCTGGAGCCGATGGTGTTCCCGGATCCAGTAATTTCCATGGCGGTAGCGCCCAAGGACAAGAGCGCCTCGGAGAAGATGGGTATAGCGATCGGTAAAATGGTGGCGGAAGACCCTTCATTTCGAGTCGAGACCGACCAGGAAAGCGGTGAAACTATTCTTAAGGGAATGGGCGAGCTTCATCTCGATATCAAGGTGGATATTCTGAGACGGACTCATGGTGTGGATGTTACCGTAGGCAAGCCTCAAGTGGCCTATCGGGAGACCATTACCCAGTCGATAGAAGATAGTTATATCCACAAAAAGCAAACGGGTGGCTCCGGTCAGTTTGGTAAGATTGAGTATGTGATTGAACCCGGCGACATTGGAAGTGGCTATGTGTTTGAATCGAAAGTTACCGGCGGTAACGTACCGCGTGAATTCTGGCCGGCTATCGATAAGGGCTTTAGAGACATGATGGAAGAGGGCGTACTTGCAGGTTACCCGTGTCTTGATGTCAAAGTTCTTTTGATGGATGGTGCGTTCCACGCGGTGGACTCGTCTGCGGTGGCATTTGAGATTGCCGCCAAGAGCGCTTACAGGCAGTCCATGCCCAAAGCAGGTCCACAACTTCTGGAGCCGATCATGAAAGTGGATGTGTTTACTCCGGAGGATCATGTCGGTGACGTGATCGGTGATCTTAATCGCCGCCGCGGCATGATCAAGTCCCAGGACGCTAATCCCACTGGCGCACGGATCAAAGCCGATGTACCTCTGGCAGAAATGTTCGGTTATATCGGTGATCTACGCACCATGACTTCAGGTCGAGGTCAATTCTCGATGGAATTCGAGCAGTATTCACCCTGCCCCAAGAATATTGCGGACGTGGTGATCGCGGAGGCGGTCGAACGTAAGGCGAAGAAATAGCTGCAGTACTGTTTTAAAATTCAAAACCGCGGCTCTGCCGGGGTTTTTTTATGGACGGGATGGCGTTGACCAAGGATTGGGCTAAGATCCAGTGAAATGTATGATACCGCCAATCAACGAGCATCTGGAAAGTCCGGAATACTTGCCGCCTGCTGTGGCGCGCACAGTATTCAGGATGGCCTGGTTGCATTGCAGTACGTGCTGTTGCCTATTCTGGCCCAGACTTTCAATTTGAGTTATTCGCAGGTCGGTTTGCTGCGCGGGATTAACAGTTCTGCTTTAGCTGCCTTTGAAGTTCCTTCGGGGCTTCTTTCTGAATTTTTCGGTGAGCGCCGCTTGATCGCGCTTGGGTTATTCGGCGCGGGCCTGGGATATCTGGGGGTTGCCTCCTCCTCGAGTTTCATTGCCATTGCCGCGTTCTTTCTGCTCGCTGGTGCAGGCGCGGGATTTCAACACTCTCTGTCGTCTTCGGTGATCGTGAATAACTTTGATGATAGCGGGAGAAGGCAGGCGCTGGGTACCTATAACTCGTTTGGCGACGCTGGCAAACTGACGTTTACGGCACTGTTTAGCCTGGGAATAGGTGCCGGGTTGGCCTGGAACACAGTCGTCACAGCTCTGGCGCTGGTGGCGATCCTGTTTGGGGTGATCGTTAACAGACTTCTGCAGCGGGTCGAAGTCGCCAAGATTGACCTGCGAACCAAACACGTGGGTAAAAACCGGGATCAGAACTGGGGCATCAAGGATCCAACGCGCTTTACTTTTCTTGGCGCTCTGGTTTTTCTGGACAGCACTATCCAGGCCGTATTTCTGACTTTCATTGCATTTGTAATGCTTGAAAAAGGCGCCGGACCAGGTGTTGCATCGGCGGCAGTCGTGCTGGTCCTGGCGGGTGGAATGGCGGGTAAGTTCAGCTGCGGATTCCTCGCCGCCCGATTTGGCGACCGGATCACATTTTTCTCGATTCAGCTACTCACCATAGCCGGAATTCTTGCATTGATATGGCTTCCACTTTCGCTATTGATTATCTTGCTGCCTGCCATAGGTCTTGTGGTGCAGGGCTCATCGACGGTCACTTATGGATCAGCGGCAGACTTTATTGAACGGGGCCGTCAGACAAGAGGGTACGCCCTGATTTATACCGTGGCCAACGGCGCGTCAGTCATCGGACCATTTGTTTTCGGCTGGATCGCTGATCGAGCAGGTATTGATACAACCCTTTGGATTCTGTCCGTGCTGGCGATAGCAACCTTGCCGCTTTGTGTTATTTTGTCCCAATCTGGCTGGAAGGCAGACAAGTAGGCAAATAGGCAAGTAGGCAAGTAGGCAAGTAGGCAAATAGGTTATCTATATCGCTAGGAAATTAGTCCCACAAATATCGCGCTTTCAGCAGCGGGTGTTAAAATCATCAGACGTGGTGGTTCAACACGCGATTCAAACAAACACAAATACTGAATTTACACACGGTACTTTATAATTTCTGATGTTTAAAAGCCTTCAATAAAGGAGAAATTCAATGCCTCAATACGTTATCGTTTATCTGGGCGGCGATCAGCCATCTAACCCGGAGGAAGGTAAGCAACATTTTTCGAAATATATGGAATGGCTATCTTCATTGGGCGACGCGGCTATCAGCCCTGCTAATCCGCTGAAGAATACCTGCACAGTAAACCCTGATGGTTCTGTGACCGGTGGAGGTAAAACGACGATGTCTGGGTACACCATCATAAAAGCGGATTCCATGGAGTCGGCACAGGCCATTGCAAAGGCCTGCCCATTTCTTGATATTGGCGGCTCACTCGAGGTGTCAGAGTTAGCACAGATGCCAGGCAAAAAATAAGATAAGAAAAATTGACTCTCTGCAAGCTGAAGGCGCCAATGCGCACCTCTGCTATGGGTTTTCAGTTAAGGCGAAGTTAACGTGCTTTCAATAGATCCTATTACCCCATCAATAGGTGCTGAAATTTCAGGCCTTGATTTCTCTAAGCCAGTGCCCGCATCAGTCTATGATGAGGTATACCAGGCACTGCTGCAACATCTTGTAATTTTCATTCGTGGTGTTGAAATTGGTCCTAAAGAGCACCTCGAGTTCGCGCAGAATTTTGGGGATCTGGATGACCCGCATCTCTTCTACCCTCACGTAGACGGTTTCGAGAATATTGTTCTTCTCGAAAACGACGCTAGCACACCGCCAGACACGAACAGCTGGCATACCGATTTAACCTTTAAGGCGATTCAACCATTTGCGTCAATTTTAATTGCGCGCCATATTCCGCAAACGGGAGGCGATACAATGTGGTCCAGCTGCTATGCCGCTTACGACCGATTGCCCGGCGGTATAAAGAAAGATCTGGAGGGACTCGAAGCCGTGCATGACCTCGGGGATTTTCGCAATAGCTTTGCAACCGAGAACAACGGAAAAACCGGTGTCGAACGCCTTAACGAAAGCGTCTCGCAATTTGGTCACAATGTTCGCCCCTTAATCGGGACACACCCCGTTACCGGGCGTAAATTTCTAAACTTCAACGAAGCGTTTGTGACCCATATCGTAGGCTTTACAACAAATGATTCGAGTTCGCTTAAAACATATTTGGCTAACCATATGAACAAACCCGAAGACCAGGTCAGGTGGAGATGGTCGGCTGGTGATCTTGCGATGTGGGATAATCGTGTCACCATGCATTATGCTCTTGCTGATTACTCACCTCAGTATCGTTGTATGAATCGGGTGACGGTCACTCGCGATCGACGCGCATAGGAACGACACTATTAGGAGAGTCAGCCAGGCTTTGGCTCGCGAAATGACACAAAAGACGCAGCAAAAGAAGAGTATGCCGTTGTAATCAATTAATCAGGGCCGCCGATGCGTGACTTACGGCATTGAAGGAAAAGTGAATGGGTACAAAAAATTTGAAACAACAATCCATATCTACACGCGGGAGTGAGACATATGTGCGAGCCAAAACGCCCGGTTAATATTCATGATAGCTACCATGCACACGTATATTTTGATAACGATACACTTGAGAATGCGGTCAACTTATGCGAGCAAGTAGGCGAGCTTTATGCTCTCAAGATTGGAAATATCCATAACAAACCGATTGGCCCGCATCCTAAATGGAGCTGCCAGATAATATTTTCCAATCAGCATTTTGATGAGCTTATACCATGGCTGGATGAGAACCGAAACGGGCTCAGCATCCTGTTCATGGGGTAACAGGAAATGATCTAAAGGATCACACTGACTATGCGTATTGGTTAGGGGATAGTGCTGAACTTGATCTTTCTATTTTTAATGACTGAAAGTGTCCGACACCATTTGGATATCGCCCTTTGATCGGCATCCAGACCAAATGAATAAAATGGCAGACCGAAATTGAAAATTATAATTGCGATTTGTTTTGTGCTGGCTCAATTTCCCTTAAGTTTACTCGCCGTCGAGACTGATCGCTGCGTTGGAGAATCACAAAAAGAGGATATTTGTTTGGAAGCGAAAACAATAGCAGGTGAAATTGCAAAGCAGCTTCCATTAATAATGAGTGACAATATGATCTGGGAATCTGTCCTCGCAATTGAAAATACTATACAGGGGCATCTTCGTCTCTCCTACGACAAAGAGTCGTTAGAGAAAGCTCTTGCAGAATCGGGCTCTGATATAGAGACCGCTAAATCCGCAATGTATTATGCAGCGCACGCTGTATGTACTGAAGGCAGCCCCACACGCTCATTCATCGATATGGGTGGTGCTATGCGTTACATATATGAATTTGTTGACGGTGAGGAATTTTTGACCGTTAATGTCGATCAGTGTGAACAGTCATAACAACCGCTTAGAGAGCCCGTTTCGGGTGTTGCTCGTCACGACCCACGATTTTCGTGTCTGGGTCCGGTTAAAACGTCAGGCAATGCGTCAGGGAAAAATGATGCGTATTCTAATGACAATATTGTTGGGGCTTGTCTCACAGCCACTTTTTGCAGAAAGCATATTTATGGTGCCGGGGCAATCCTGGGGGTTTCAGTTCAATTCCCCTAAATTAGAGCACCACCAGGGACTTCTTCAGCCACTGAATTTCAGCTCGAGGCTTCGACTGAAATAGGATTCTATCTGTCAGCATTTGTTGAACCTGCTACAGACAAAGGTACCGACAGTGTCAGCTGCATGAAGCACTACTGGGCATTGGCTTCCAAAAATCCGATCATTGAGAAAGACACCGTTAAGGTGGTTGCTACAGAACCTTTTGCCGTTGTGACGTACTTGGTTAATACCGAGTATAAGGAACAACGTTTAGTACAGATCAACGCAAATTATTATGGTTACCGCGATGGGTACTGTATTGATGTGCATATTTCTCAGGTGTTTCCATACGAGGTCGAGATTGACTACAGCAACATGATCGAGTTTGGAAAAAGCTTTGGCTACTATCGCTGATCAAAAATAGAAAATAATTTTCCAGTCATCCAGATCAAATTCGACCTGATTAATCACTACAATGAAAAGTATGTGCGCGCTTTAGCGAACGCACGATGCCCGATTTTGAACCCCATCAGCCTTCCTGGAATGTCGTCCGCGGTTGGATGGATGCCACCATATATGCGCGACAAACTGCATTCGTCCGCTGCATCCTGATAGGTGGCCCATTCAAGTCTGAGGGCTTCACTCGGTCCTTTCTCGAAAACAAGATACGTATCTTTCGGTATTTTGAATATACCCAGACCGCCTGGGAAAAATTTTGAACCAGTTAGCAAAGTCAGTATCTCCGCGGCCGCGCGGCTATAGGTGCTATGGCCGGAGACATAGCCGGCAAAAGGTGGTGTCACAAAGTTTGGGCGCTGGTAGGGCCACCAGTCACCGCACAATATCCATCCCACCCCCGCGGTATTCTGATCAGGATCCTTAACGAAATCTGGGCCGCGCCATGAACGTATGACAATCTGCCCGATAGGATTGCTGTCTGTGGCGAGGTGATCGTGGCGCCCGCCCGGCGCCGCGGATTTCTCTGTGATCAGTTCAATTATTCCGGGCTTAAGCGTGATGCCGTTTTCATTGTATCGGGGCAGGGCTGGATCACTGGCCTGGCCTTGATCGCAAAGATAGCGAATTGCGGAGATCGGTCTGGTGTAATCGTACCAGCCCTTGTTGCTCCACGCGGCAATGGCCACATCGTGCATAGCCCCGCCAAGAGTAAGATAACCGCGTAAATCCCATTCGAGTCTGCTTAAGGGAGGGCCTTCACCAGCAAAACGTTTTTCCAAAGCTGGCTGGTCGGATACAACATTGAATAATGTAAACCAGTGACCGGGAGGTGTTTCAGAGCTCGGGCCGTCGGCCCAGAATTCTGCGAGCACCCTGAAGTAGTCGCCGGCTTTGACCAGTTGTGGTTGGTAAGGTTGGCCGGTAACCGGGTTCCTTTCATAGCCGCTGCCATCGTTGGTTCCCAGGGTGTTGTTGCCACGGCTCTCCGGACTGATATCGATATAAACACCATCGGTGGGATCGAGGCTGGCACTCCATTCAATCACCTGTTCAAATCCCTGCTTATAAAGACGACTTGCCTGTTTATTCGTTCCCAACAGAGGCGGGGGTCCAGGGTCGAGAAAAACCTTGTAGTCGACACCGTTTCGACTATAAATGGTCGCGTCGGATTGCAGCAGAGAAAACGGTTTGACGTTACCCCATTCGGGGCCGACAAATGCCGGATAATTTTTTGCCCGCTGTCCTGATTGACCAACAAAATTGGGCAGATGCAGCTGTTGCCAGCGATTTGGGTCGGTAATTTCCGGGTTCCCGGTTGCCGAAGGATCGAGGCGTGCGTTAACTGGCTTGTAGTGAATACTGGCGTAGTTGTTCTGTTCATTAGCGCCGTCGTGCAGTCCATGCTGAATAATACTTTGGGCTATTCGGTTGCCAAGGGCCGCGGGGTTGTTTCCAACAACACCTGTGCTAGCAATATCGTAACCAAGTTGCTCCATTTTACGCTTGAGAGCAGTATTCGTCTGGGCAACATTTGGCGATAGCTTGAAGCGCCACTGCAGCAGTCGATAGGCCGCATAGCTGATGGTTTTGTGGCGCGCCGCGGCAACATCGACTACGTCCAGCTTTTCCTGGTGAATGACTTGTTTAGCGTCTGCTTCATACGCAGCCCATGCATCCCACATCGCTACTGAGAGGTGGAACAGGTTGCGAGCGTGAACCGTGGGACGGGCTTCATCCATCCGAATGGCAGCCAACAGCTGTTCATTCCACTGGCGGGCGATTGAATGAGATTGCTGCGCCTGGGCATTACCGGTAATCGCCGCGGCAAGAATAAGGCCTAGAATCCATTTAGTGTGGGTGGCGAAACAACGAAATAGGTTCGATGTCATACTTTGACTTTACCTGTGTGTCCTATGACGTTAGATTTTACTTCAAGCATGGATAAGTTATTTTCTACAACTCTTGAAACGCCTGTGGGCAGAATTTTTCTGGTGCAGCGAGGGCAGTACCTGGTGCGCGCGGGCTGGGGTAATGCAGACACTGAAGATGATACCGAATTACTCGATCAAGCCAAAGGCCAGCTCCAAGCATACTTTGCGGGGCAATTTAAAAGGTTCGATTTACCCCTTGCCTATTCTTGCAGTGATTTTCAGAAATTGGCGTGTGAAGAGATGCTGCGGATTCCGCACGGCGAGACTATAACCTACGCCGAACTCGCGACTCGCCTCGACTCTTCGGCCCAAGCCGCTGGAAATGCGTGTGGTGGAAATCCACTACCAATCATCGTGCCCTGCCACCGAGTGCTGGGGAGCAATAATCTTGGTGGATACTCCGGTCGCGGGGGCATTGAAACCAAGGTCGCTCTTCTCAAAATGGAAAGTTCGATACCCTGGCTGATTTGAGGTGGACCGTAAGCTGCTCATTATAAATGGTGAAGCCAGCCTGCCAACTTTAGTTTTGTCCTTTCGCGGGTTCCGCTAGAATAAGGCCAGATCAGATTGAACTACCCAAAGCAATATGTTTCGGGAACTCCTGACTTTTTTTAATGTCTTTTTAAAACCCCATAAGCCGATATCGTTGATCGTGAACATATTCCATATTCTATTATTCCTAGTGAGCGCCCTGTTTGCCGGTATAAGCGCTTCTTTTGCGTCAGGCACTGGCGACTATGGCCAGGAAAGCCTTTTTCAGACAAAAGCCGATCATTTTTACGAGCAAGGCAAATCCATTTTCCATGCTAAGGGTGCGGATGGAAATCCGATAAACTATTGCATTAAACAAGCTGAGCAGCTGCAGAGAGTAACTCGGCGTTCTTTGCGGCAGTTTGAGAACACAAGCGCTGAAGAGTTGTCGGCACATTTACGCAACTGCGATCAGCCTGAAAAAATGATAGAACAACAGTTTGATGATCGCCAGTTAAGTGCCATGATCTACTATCTGAATAAGCGCTATCGATTATCTCTTTACTCTAACAGCTAAGTATTTAAATTCGCTGGTGGTTGGAAACAAGTGGACGTTTCCAATCGACAAGTAACGCAATTCCTATTGCGCCAAATTCAATCACGATTACCGTCAGGGGCTGCTGATGGAGACCCAGGGATGGATCGCCGGTATAGATTCCTGTAACGTAAGCAAGAAATACTGCGGTGCCCGCAGTCCAGGCCCACCTAGAGGGATACAGTACTGCAAAAGGCAATACCCATGCCAGATACCACGGATTCAGTACTGGAATACACAATAAGAAAACGGCGTATAGATAATCCGCTCGAATAGGAAGATACCTGAGTTCTCGATCATCTGACGATCCTGTTGTCGAGCCCACACGTTTGTAATACTGGATGAGCCAAATCCCATAAAGCAGTGCAAACGATATCAGTAGTATCGCTTTAGCACTTTGCAGCGACATCCAGGTGGTTAAAAGTAAATACAGCGGCGCGTTGAATAACCAGTTGTCAGCCATTTCCACAAGACCTGCAGGCGCCCAGACCTCAAGTGTGCCGTACCACCAGGTAATCAGCACAAGTGTGAGGATAAAGCTGACACTACCTGTAATCGATTTTTTGAAATCTTTCCTGACTACCAATAAAAATGGTGCAAGAAGCAGTGCAAATATTTTGATCCCACATGCCAATCCAATAAAAATTCCTACAAGTGCAGGGCGCCCCAGAAACCTAAACTGAATTGCGACCATGGTCATAAAAACTGCCAGAATATCAGGGTGTGCGGTGAACGCGAATTCTTTTATCAGGAGGGGCGACCAGGCGTACAAAAGTAACGCATTGTGTCGGCACATTAAGCGTAATAAAAGTAATATGCCAATATCTGTCAGTGCGGCAAACCACTGCAGTGGCCATATCTCCCCGGGCGCCAGGAAGTAGGCGGCAGCAAAAATCCATTGGCAGACCGGGCCATATACTGTCGCAATATCTGGATAGTTAATATTGGAAAGAATATGCTCGAATCTGTTGGAGACAGCTTCCTTTGCGAAAAACCATGAGGGCGGCAATGAGTATGGATCTCCAGATACCGCAGTACGATAGCCATCCCACAGATATCGATAGAAATCATCTTCGAACAACGGTTGACCTGTTACTCCGATTGCTCGAAACAAAATTGCGCTGCAGAGAATCCAGATAAACGGTATCTGACGCTTTTGAACGGAGTATTGCCACACCACCAAAACTGCAAGGGCGGTGCAGATCAGGCTGATCGAGAGGAAAACAGAAAGATCGACTGAATGGTCTTGATGAGAAAGCCACGCGATTAAAGCAAAGCTAAGCAAACACAAAACACTGGCGATCGCCAGCAATCGGCCCGGCAGAGTACTATCCTCTTTCATAGAATAATCTCGCATTTATTGACAGCAAGGATGAACTAAACATTTGCAGTGAAATCGAACACAACATGTATGCCGACCGTCATATTAGCGTGATTGTTCCCGCCCATAATGAAGCGCCCTCAATTGGCAGAGTTCTTAAAAGTCTGTTCGCGCTGGTCGAACCCAGTCAGGGAAACCCGTTGATCGATCAGGTCATAGTATGCGACAACGGATCTACTGACGATACCGCAACGATCGCAAGTCGATTTCCCTGCGCAGTCGTTGCAGAACCTGAGCTGGGCTACGGTGCCGCTTGTCAGGCAGCACTGAATCACCCAAGTGAAAAGGATATCGTTGTTTTTGTGGATGCCGACTGTTCAGTAAAGGTGAGTGAGTTGCCGTTGTTACTTGAACGCATAAAAAATGGCGCAGACCTTATAATCGGTTCGAGAGTTCCCGAATACCGTCAGCCTGGTGCACTTTCACTTCCACAACTGTCTGGTAATCGACTCGCCAGCTTTTTGATTCGTTTATTCTGGGATCAATCAGTTACTGATCTTGGACCATTCCGCGCGATTACCTGGAAGGGCCTGCAGGTAATCAATATGCAGGACCGACGGTATGGGTGGACGGTCGAAATGCAGGTGCGGGCTATCCAGGAAGGGTTGCGCATGGAAGAAATTCCCGTGTCGACTCTAAAAAGAATCGGGCGTTCCAAGATCAGCGGGACGGTCTCCGGCGTGCTCGGCGCCGGCGCCGGTATACTTGGCACTCTGTTCAAGCTTCTGATTCGGGAACAATTTCGTGCACTCAAACTCCGTGTCGCGAAACGGAAATCCGCGTTGTGAATCCCGTGAAGCTCATAGCTCTGCTAGGGGTATTGGTCATTGTGTCAGGATTTTCATGGATTTTCTCCGGTCCTGATGCGGACCTTGATCCCTATTGGGATACTTTTGATCCGTTGAGTGTGCGCAGTGTCGATCATGGACTTTGGCAGATGACGCTTGATGACTATCTTGTGGAAGATGATTCCGGGATCAATCTGTTTGACTATGAAGGTGTGCAGGGCGATGCTGATCCCAGGCTCGATCGATATATTGAAAGCCTTAAGGAGATTGATCCCCGGTCACTCAGTAAATCTGAACAAATGAGCTATTGGATTAATCTCTATAATGCACTGACTGTTCAACTTGTGGTACGAAACTATCCGATTGAATCTATAACCGAGCTGGGGCAAAGCATAATCTTTACTGGTCCATGGGATGACGACATTGTCGAAATCTCCGGGAAGACGTTAACCTTAAACGATATAGAACACAGAATCCTACGACCGGTGTACAAAGATCATAGGATTCACTTTGCGGTGAACTGTGCGAGTATTGGTTGTCCCAATCTTGGCTCAGTCGTGTATACGGCCGATAATCTGGAACAGTTGTTGTCCCAGTCGGCGAAGAAATTTCTTAGCCATCCGCGCGGCCTGATTTGGCGGCAAGACAAGCTCTTGCTGTCACAGATTTTCGAGTGGTTTCAAGAGGACTTTGGGAGCAGTGAGAAACAGATGCTGATTACGATTTCTCAGTATGCGGGCGCTGAAGATGCCGCCAGGTTGAGGCGATTCTCTGGTGAGGTGGACTACATCTATGATTGGAAATTAAACGAATTGTAATTTTCTGTTCTGAGTCGCATGTAGGATAAATCTCCGTATGCATTTTAGTTCCTCAGATCGGCAAAAGCTGCATGTTTTTCCGGAGAATTTAGTTCTCCTGGAATCTTTTTAAAAATTCAGTTGTCACATTGGAGGATTCAATAATACGTTGTACTCCCGGCAGCATGCCGGCCAATAAGTTCGATTTCATATCGAACCGCTTTGGTGATCACAGCGGGTTATGACAATCCATATTCCTCTCGTTGTTAGTCGCGCCCTGGACCAATAGTTCCAGGGCGCGAACTTTTCTTTACGCTGCACCTGATCTAACTAGTGAGCTGCTTTAAAAAAACCTGTTGAGAGCAGATCAAGTTTCGGATTCGGTTTCACTGAGCTTGTGCGCAAGCTTACCTATGGTTAATCCCTGCGCCACGATTGAAAAAATAACGATCATGTAGGTGATCACTAAAAATAAATCCCGTTCCTTACCGAGAGGAAGCGATAACGCCAGTGCCACGGAGATACCGCCCCGCAGACCGCCCCAGGTTAGAATTTTGATCACATGCGGGCTGAATTGATATGCCGAGAATTTGCGAAGGACTGTGATGGGAGTGCCTACAGCAATGAATCTTGAAATCAAAACCAGCGGTATCGCGAGTAAGCCGGCAAACAAGTAAGGTTCATCATATTCGAGAATTAGAATCTCAAGGCCAATCAATACAAACAATATTACGTTTAGAATTTCGTCTAACAGTTCCCAGAAGTTATCCAGGTGTTCCCTCGTGTTGGTGGACATCGCATACTGTCGCCCTCGATTGCCAATCAAAAGACCGGCTACAACAACTGCAATAGGGCCTGAGGTATGTAAGTGCATAGCAAGGGTGTAACCCCCTAGGACCAGTGCCAGGGTAAGCAGAATTTCGACCTGGTAATTGTTTACGCTCTTGAGAAGATAAAATCCAAGCGCGCCGAGAAGCAGCCCGAAAATTACGCCGCCAACGGCTTCCTGTATAAACAAAAGCACGATACTTCCGGCGTTTACCTCTACAGGATTGAGTACCAGTCCCAAAATGACTACAAATACCACGACTCCAACGCCATCGTTGAACAACGACTCTCCGGCGATTTTAGTTTCCAGGCTGCGCGCGATGCCGGCTTGCTTCAATGTTGCCATTACTGCAATGGGGTCGGTGGGGGAGATCAAAGCCCCAAACAACAGGCAGTAGATATAGGAAATATTAATACCGAGCGATGAAAGTAATAGCCAGGTAAGGGATCCCACAACAAAAGTGGAAATTATCACGCCGGCGGTGGCCAGCAGTCCCACTATCCATTTCATGTCTGCCAGATCGCTGGTGCTGACGTGGAGTGAACCGGCGAAAAGCAAGAAACTTAACATCCCATGCATCAACGCCTTATTGAAATCAATATTGGACAGCATTGCTTCCGCCTGATCTCGCACGTCCAGAATCCCCAGGAAGTCAAATACGATCATTACTAGTGAACACACCAATGCGATGAGCATCACGCCTATTGTGGTAGGCAGGCCGATAAAGCGAAAATTGATATATGCAAATGCCGCCGACAGCGACAAAATAATTGCAAGCAGGTTAACCAGATCCATTACGAGGCAGGGGGTTCAGTTTGTTGTGGGATTCTAAACAATCAACTGCATCGCAAGAACCGTTCGGAGGTAAATCTTCGCGGCATCGGTCACTTGATCGATTTCGACAAATTCATCAAGAGTATGGGCCTGTCGAATTGATCCCGGTCCGCAGATGACCGCTGGACACAATAAATTAGGGGCATCGGTCGCCCCGGCGAAAGGTGCGAGTTCAGTGGCTCGACCAACAGTATCGCTGAATGCCTGCGCTGATTGTTCTACGACAGGAGATTCCAGCGGAGTATCTAATGCAGAAATTTCAATAGTGGCGGGACCAATTTCATAGTTAAACCCTGGCACACTTGAGGTCAAAGGATCGATACGTTTTCTGTATTCGCTTACTACACTCTCGGTTGATTCGCCTACTAACATGCGGCGGTCGACCTCAAGCTCGCAGTAATCCGGCACAGAGGAAGCGATATCACCGCCTCTTATGACACCTGGGCTGAATCGACCATGGCCACATACCGGGTGCGCGGGTCGTGACCTTAGCTCGTCATTATATCCTTCAAAAGCAGCGATCACCTTTGACATGTGGGTAATAGCGTTGATCCCGAGTTCAGGCATGCTGGAGTGACAGGCGCGTCCATGTGTGCGAATGTGCATACACAACTGTCCCTTATGGGCGTGACAGACCTCAAGTTCAGTGGGCTCTCCGACAATCGCGAAGTCTGGAATCGGACCATTTTCTCGAATTTCCTTGGAGCCAATCATATGATGTTCTTCATCGGCAATACCCGCAATCAGCAGATCACCAGCTAACTCGATGTCATTTTGAATGATGATTCTCGCCACTTCTATAAATGCGGCTAAACCAGCCTTCATATCGCAACTGCCGCGACCATAGACGCGCTTGTTTCGAATTACAGGATCGAAAGGATTGCTGTATCCCGTCACGCCGACGGTATCCAGATGACCCGCGAGCATGACACAAGGTCCAGCCCCATTTCCCTTTACGCGGCCAAAAATATTTGGCCTGCCGGACACCACATCCCGCCTTGAGGTCAGCAGTCCCAAATGGTCCATCCTGGACTGGTAGTAATCCGCGATTTCCAGCTCTCTGCAGTCTTCATTAGCAGGCTCGTCAAAAGGATTTACGCTTGGAATGGCAATCATCTCGCGAAGCAGCTCGACGATTGACCCTTGATCGACCTGTTTTAGTAAAGCTTGGAGTGAGTAGCTCGATGGGGGCATGATTGTTTGTCGCCCGATATTTAGTTGCTCAAGACTCAAGAGTACAATCCTGCTCTTGGATTTTCCATCGGCGCGACGGGTAAACAGTGAAAGTAAAAGACAATACGATGAAAAGATGTACCTGGTGTGGTGAAGATCCGGTCTATATCGACTATCACGATAACGAATGGGGGTCACCGCTGCACGACGAACGCCTGTTATTTGAATTTTTGTGTCTTGAGGGGGCGCAGGCAGGCCTGAGCTGGATCACGATACTGAAGAAGCGCGATAATTACCGTAAAGCGTTCGATAATTTTGATGCCAGCAAGATCGCACGCTACAGCGATAAGCGAGTCGAAAAACTGCTGCAAAATCCCGGTATTGTTCGCAACCGGCTCAAGGTCAACGGGTTTGTGAAGAACGCTCGAGCGTATTTGGAAATGCGTGAAAAGGGTCTAAATCTGGACCAGTATTTCTGGGATTTTGTTGATGGTACGCCGCTGCAGAATCGCTTTCGCACTCTGGCCAAGGTGCCGGCAAATACGGCTCTTTCCGATCAAATCAGCAAAGATCTGAAAAAGCGCGGCTTCACATTTGTGGGCAGTACTATCGTGTATGCGTTTATGCAGGCCTCGGGCATGGTTAACGATCACCTGGTCAGCTGCTTCCGATACCAACAAGTTCATTCCTAGGCACGCTATGCTGCCTCCAGCTATGCGTGTGATCTGGCCATATTTGCTGGTGCTGATAGCTGGCTCGGTATGGGGGTCCACCTTTTCATTGGCGAGGATCGCCGCTCAAGCAGATTTCCATCCTATTGGCCTGGGATTCTGGCAAGCGCTGGGTGGCGGCATGTTGCTGGCAGTTGTCAGTCTGGTGCGAGGCAAATGGCCGCGGCTTAATCGCGACAACTTGATTCGCTTTACCGTGATCGCAGTGCTGGGTACGGCAGTGCCAGGGGTGTTGTATTTTTACGCTGCGCGACATCTGCCTGCCGGTGTATTAGCGATTACAGTGGCGCTGGTGCCGATGATGACTTACGCGGTATCGCTGGTGCTGGGAGTTGATAGGCGGTCATCGATGCGCATGCTTGGCGTGTTGCTGGGTTTTGTCGCCATGGTTCTACTCTCGAGGCCAGAGGCGTTGCCGGATCGCAGCATGGTGCCCTGGTTGCTCGTCGCTTTGGTTGCTGCGGTTTGCTATACCATGGAAAATATGTATGTTGAGGTAAAAGTTCCGGATGATACAGACATGATTTGTTTGCTCATGGGAGGGATGTTTATGGCTACATTGTTGATGTTGCCGGTGGTGATTGTGAAAGATGCATTTGTGCCGCTTGATTTGCCTCTAAGTATTGCTGAAGCATCCGTGGTGATCTTAATGTTGGTTAACAGTTTCGCTTACTTGGTATTTCTTTATCTGATCAAATCATCCGGCGCGGTGTTTGCCAGTATGATGGGTTATGTCGTGACCATCGCTGGAATAGGGTGGGGAATCTGGCTGTTTCAGGAACAGCATTCCATTTTGATCTGGATTGCCTTGAGTCTGATGTTAATCGGGATGGCAATGGTCAGGCCGCGCTCGCATTCGAGCGCGGTTAAAGCTGACGGAAAAAGTTGAAGAATTTGTCGGATCAGAATTAGTTGGCATCTGACTCGACATGTTAGATGTTGTGATAAAGACAATTGTGTGGGGAAAATTTCGGGTTATTGCAACTTGCTTCGAAGGGATTTGCCCGGCAATCATCTTGATGATCTCAATGGAGTCGAAATAATCGATCTTTCGGAGGTTCTGATACGTGTTCCGTCTGGTCACATCTATCACCTTTACCAGAGCGTTGTCATCGATGATCTGATTCAGCTTATCAACCAGAACATACCTGCGGCACAGCGCCTGATTTTGAAACAGATCAATGATAATCAGTGGAGCTTGCAGCAGATTGGCACAGAGTGAGACTTGATTTTGTAAAGTCGCCTGATTCCTTCCTTCGAAGGGATGACTGTAGCCGGGGAGCGGTCAATTAATCATCATGCATACGAGAGTGTCCGCCTGGTTGTCAGATCAGGGAGAAAGTGTATATACATAACCGTATGATCAGATCCCAACTTGTTCAATTTGGTGCTTAAGCGGCAAGGAGTTTATTCACTCTGGCTACATATCCCGCCGGATCCTTGAGCGAGGCGCCTTCTGCCAATGCCGCCTGGTCGAACAGAACGTTGGCCCAATCTTCTACGCTATCGCTTTCGGCACTTATTTGCTTAACGATTCCGTGTTCCGGATTAATCTCAAGGATTGGTTTTGTGCTCGGAGCATCTTGTCCCATGGCCTGAAGAATACGCTCCATATTTCCGCCAAGGTCGTGCTGGTCCGCGACCAGGCAGGCTGGAGAGTCTACTAGCCGATTCGACAATCTCACGTCCTTGACCTTGTCTTCAAGAATGGATTTGAACTTGTCGACCAGAGGCTGCATGGCCTCTTTCTGCTTTTCCGCTTCCTCTTTGCCGTCTTCACCCTTTAGTTCGTCAATATCTAAATCACCCCGGGCAATCGACTGCAGTGGCTTCTCTTCGTAGGTCGTCAGGTGATTAACCACCCATTCATCTACCGGATCCGATAGGAGCAGCACCTCAACATCATTCTTACGAAACACCTCTAGATGGGGTGATGATTTTGCAGCCTGGTGGCTATCCGCGGTGACATAGTAGATCGCTTTTTGCTTTTCCGGCATGCGGGCGATGTAATCATCGAGAGATACGGTTTGTGGATCATCGTCCAGATGAGTGGAAGAAAATCGTACCAGTTTGGCAATGGTGTCCTTGTTATCGCTGTCCTCGATAAGGCCTTCTTTTAACACTTTGCCGTACTCTGTCCACAAGCCTAAGTATTTGTCTGGATCTTTGGTGGCGAGTTTCTTTAGTTCGGACAGAACCTTCTTAACCGAAGCTGCCCGGATCTTGTCAATTTCTTTGTTCTGCTGGAGAAACTCTCGTGACACGTTAAGCGGCAGGTCAGCAGAGTCCACCAGGCCACGCACGAAACGCAGATAGTTGGGCATCAACTGCTTGGCGTCGTCTGAAATAAAAATACGTCGAACGTAGAGCTTGATGCCGTGACGCTGTTCTCGATCCCAAAGGTCGTATGGTGCTTTCGAGGGAACGTAGAACAGGGCGATGTACTCCATCTTTCCTTCTACCCGATTGTGCAGGACCAGTGCCGGAGGCTCTGGATCGTAGGTTAACGAAGTGTAGAAAGTATTGTGTTCTTCTTCGCTGATATCAGCTTTTGGTCGAGCCCATAATGCAGATCCCTTGTTGATGGTTTCCCATACCGGGTCCTGGCCCTTGATCACCTTGCCCTTGTCGTCCTTCTCCGGTTCTTTCAGCATCTGAATCGGAAGAGAGATATGGTCAGAATACTTGGAGATGACGCTGCGAATTCGGTAGTTTTCCAGATACTCTTTGTTTTCCTTCTCAAGTGTCAGGGTGATTTCAGTCCCTCGTTCTGGTCTGTCCACCTGTTCAGTGGTGTACTCGCCACTGCCGTCCGACGTCCATTTGGTGCCTTCTGAGGCGGGTGTACCGGCTTTACGGGTGAGCAGCGTCACCTCCTTCGCCACCAGAAAGCTTGAGTAAAACCCGACCCCAAACTGACCAATCAGACTGTTGTCGGCGTCTTCTCCTTGTTTGATCTGTTCGAGAAATTTGCGGGTCCCGGAGCGGGCAATGGTACCGATATCATCGATCACTTCTTCGGCGCTCATGCCTATTCCGTTGTCGCGGATTGTGACAGTCTTTTTCTTTGGATCGGCATCCACCCAAATTCCGAGGGCTTCATCGTCTTCAAGGAGTGCCTTATCCGTGAGCGACAGAAACCTCAGCTTGTCGCAGGCGTCGGAGGCGTTGGATATGAGTTCCCGCAGGAAAATCTCCTTGTTACTGTAAAGTGAGTGGATCATCAGCTGCAGCAGCTGTTGGACCTCAGCCTGAAAGGCGTGTTTTTCTATTGTGGATTGATTGCTCATTGAGATCAAAATTATGTGAAATTCCTGTGCAGCCGAAAATGGGGCTTCAGATGATCATTTCAAGCCTGACAGGAGGCTTTTGCACACAATGCTAAATCTCGTGTAAACGCCTGCGACAACAAGGTTTGCGCCATTGACGACTGTTATTATTGGTCGTATAGTTCGCCGCCCTTGACCAAAAGCCCCTGAAAGCGTAATTTTTACCCTGTTTACAGGGGTTTGGTGTCATGAATACGGGGTATAGCGCAGTCTGGTAGCGCGCCTGCTTTGGGAGCAGGATGTCGGGAGTTCGAATCTCTCTACCCCGACCAGATTTTACGGTTTTATCCGTTGCGCCCGTAGCTCAACTGGATAGAGCAACGGCCTTTGAGCTCCGCCATATCAGGTCGCCGGCAGGCGCCTGGAATTGCGGATAAAGGAGCCTTCGGTGGGAATGAAACTGCCGAAGTGGAGGGCACTGTATCGGTGAAACCTTAACGCGTCACGGCGATGGCAACCCCGAGGAAACCACCGCAGAATGCTTAAGCAACTCCGGCGGGATCCGTAGAGACTATACGTGCCCCACCTGAGATGGTGAAGATATAGTCCAGACCACAAACTGCTCTGGTAGAAGATATAATTAGGTCGGCCAGTCAGGCGGTGAAAGCCGTAGCGGGTAAGCTAAGCCGTAGGTTACAGGTTCGAGTCCTGTCGGGCGCGCCATTTACTGGCGGATGTTGGAAGGTTTTGTGTATGGTGAGCGTAGCTCAGTTGGTAGAGCCCCGGATTGTGATTCCGGTGGTCGTGGGTTCGAGCCCCATCGTTCACCCCAACACAATTTTTTCCGATGAAGGTTGTTTCTCAACAAGCAACTTAAAATTGAAACCTGAGTATGCTGGTAAGGCTTTGGATCAATGTCCAACCTGACACAGGCCAAAGATACATTGCGAAAGTGGCGGAATTGGTAGACGCGCTGGATTTAGGTTCCAGTGGGGCAACCCGTGAGAGTTCGAGTCTCTCCTTTCGTACCAACTTTTGTTGTGGCGCTTACGAATGCATTGCGGCACAAATTTGTCAATTTAAATAATTTTTTTTGCTGAATTTAGGATATTAGTACGATGCAAGTAACGGTTGAAGAGTCAGGGGCAATTGAGCGAAAGCTGACTATCTCGGTTCCATCCGACGAATTAGGTCAGGAGATAGAGAAGCGTCTCAAGAATGTTTCTAAACAGGCAAAGATCCCCGGATTCAGACCTGGCAAGGCACCAAGGAGCGTGATCGAGAAGCGATATTCTCATCAAGTGATTAACGAAGTCATCAGTGACACGATACATTCGAGCTATCAGGAAGCATTGATGGATCAGAAGATCGCTCCAGCGGGTCTGGTGTCGATCGAGCCGACCCCTTACGAGGCAGGTAGCGACCTTGAATATGTGGCCACGATCGAATTGTTTCCTGAAATTCCCTCATCCACACTAGAAGGAAAAACCATCGAAAAACCGGTTTGCGAAGTTTCAGAAAGTGATGTCGAACGAACCCTTGAAGACTTGCGAAAACGCAACGCAAAATATGAGGCTAAGGACGGAAGTTCGGAAATAGGAGATCAGGTCACTATTGATTTCGAAGGTAAGATCGACGGTGAGTCCTTTCCTGGTGGAACCGCTAAGGACTTCCCGTTCGTACTTGGGGAAGGCCAGATGTTGGAAGAATTCGACGCAGCTCTAGTGGGCGTTAAGGCTGGTGAATCGAAAACTGTCGCGTTCACTTTTCCAGAGGACTATCACGGTGCTGAGGTGGCAGGCAAGGATGTAAACTTTGAAATACAGGTCAACAAAGTCGAGAAAGCGACACTGCCAAATCTGGATGATGCTTTTGCTGAAACTCTAGGCATTACCGAGGGCGGTATGGACAAAATGCGCGAGGAAATCAGAACAAGTCTGGAGAGGGAACTCTCGACTCGTCTGCGCTCTACAATGCGTGACCGGGTAATGGAGGCCTTGCACGAAGCCAACAAAATTGAGGTGCCCAAGGCACTGGTCGAAGAGGAAATAGATCGGGCGGTGCAGACGATAACTCAGCAGCTCAGCGCTCAGGGGATTCCCGCAAAAGATATTGACCGCAATAATTATGCCGAAGAGGCTAAGAAGCGCGTGGCTCTCGGATTAATTGCGAGGGATGTCATTGAAAAGAATGAGATCAAAGTGAATGCCGAATCTGTAAGAGCGCGCATTGAAGAAATGGCATCCGGCTATGATGATTCAGAGGCGTTTGTAAACTACTACTATTCTGATCAGGAAAGATTGCAGCAAATTGAAGCAATAGTACTTGAAGAACAGGTGGTCAATACCATGTTGGAAACAGCGGACGTTAAGGAATTGAAGGTCGATCTCAAGGAGTTCATGAATCCACAGGCGACTTGATAGTGTGTTATACCTAGCTATGTCGCCAAACCTAGAGGCACCTTTTACATGAGTAGTTCAGAAAATAGCACCCAAACACAAGCTTTAGGCTTGGTGCCAATGGTGGTGGAGACCACCGGTCGTGGAGAACGTGCTTTCGATATTTACTCCAGACTGCTCAAGGAGCGAGTTGTATTTATGGTGGGTCAGGTCGAAGACCAGATGGCAAATCTGATCGTGGCACAGATGCTTTATCTGGAGTCAGAGAACCCTGAAAAAGACATTTCTCTTTATATTAATAGCCCTGGAGGTGTGGTGACGTCAGGACTCGCAATATACGATACGATGCAATTTGTCCGCCCAAGTGTCAGCACTGTTTGTATCGGGCAGGCTGCGAGTATGGGTGCGGTCATTCTGGCCGGTGGAGCGGAGGGCAAACGCCATGCGTTGCCTCATTCAAGAGTGATGATCCATCAACCGTTGGGAGGCTCCCAGGGGCAGGCCGCAGATATTGAGATTCATACTAAAGAGATTCTTGGAACACGAGATAGACTTAACAGAATCCTGTCTTCGCATACCGGTCAACCCATAGAAAAAATTAAAGAAGATACAGATCGAGATAACTTTATGAATACAGAGCAAGCCCAGGAATATGGAATTATCGACTCGGTATTACTGAAGCGGGATTAAAACTATTCATAATCACTTGTAGTGCCGTTTTAAGGGCGGAATTATGCCTTTGGCCGAGGCCGATAACGGTGAAAAATATGCAGCCAAAACCTGTTTTTTCCACTATACTTCCATAACCGGGGTGTCGAAAAGGCCATCTAAGCCTAAATTTCATGAGTGACGAAAAACCATCGAAAGGAGAAAAACTCCTTTATTGTTCTTTTTGCGGAAAGAGCCAACACGAAGTTCGAAAACTGATTGCGGGACCGTCCGTCTTCATCTGTGATGAATGTGTGGATTTGTGTAACGAAATTATTCGAGAGGAGACCTCTACCGAAGTGACTCCCGAAGGGAAAAGCGGCAGCTTTCCCAATCCCCAGGAAATCCACTCAATCCTTGATGATTATGTCATTGGTCAGCAGCGTGCGAAAAAGACTCTATCGGTTGCAGTGTACAACCACTACAAGCGAATCGAGAACGAAGAAGCCGTCTCCGAAGTTGAGATTTCAAAAAGTAATATATTACTAATCGGGCCTACAGGGTCCGGTAAGACGCTGTTAGCGGAAACCTTGGCTAGACAGCTCAATGTGCCCTTTACCATTGCGGATGCAACTACGCTAACCGAGGCCGGTTATGTCGGAGAGGATGTAGAGAACATCATTCAAAAGTTGTTGCAGACATGCGACTACGAAATCGAGCGCGCTCAGATTGGAATTGTTTACATTGATGAGATCGATAAAATTTCTCGTAAGTCAGATAATCCATCCATTACCCGCGACGTGTCTGGAGAGGGCGTCCAGCAAGCCTTGCTAAAGCTGATCGAGGGCACCGTCGCGTCGATTCCTCCACAAGGTGGCCGTAAGCATCCCCAACAGGAGTTTCTGCAAGTTAATACCCGCAATATACTTTTCATTTGTGGTGGCGCATTCGCGGGTATGGAAAAAGTCATTCAGGAGCGCACAGAAAAATCAGGGATTGGCTTTGGTGCCGATATCAAAGAAAAGTCCGCTGACGAACGAGCCAGTGAACTGCTTCAGCAGCTCGAACCAGAAGACCTGATTAAGTATGGCCTCATACCTGAGTTTATTGGTCGCTTGCCAGTGGTTGCCACATTAGAGGAACTCGACGAAGAAGCGCTGATTCGAATTCTGACCGAGCCTAAGAATGCCCTGACCAAGCAGTATCAAAAACTGTTCAAACTTGAAGGTGTGAGTCTCGAATTTCGTGAGGATGCGCTCAAACAGATTGCCATTAAAGCAACTGAACGTAAGGCAGGTGCCCGTGGTTTGCGGTCAATCATGGAGAATGCCCTACTTGAGACCATGTACGAGCTGCCATCTATTGAAGGAGTGAAAAAAGTGATCGTAGACGGATCGGTGATTACGGAGGGCGCGCGGCCACTTTACGTCTACGAAGAAGAAAACGAAAAGACCGCAGCGGCATCATCCTGATCGAACCTTTGGTGCGATTGTTTTCTCGCCGCTATTCGGGGTTGGCGAATCTGCGGGAACTAGACGCACAGCAAGTGTTGCGGCGCAAGCGGCATACAAAGTTGTGCGCTTGTAATCTCACCGGCAGGCACTATCTCCTCCATATTGATTGCGAATATTCGCTGGCGCTTCGAAAGGATGGGCGCCATTCTGATTAAAAATTATTACAGAGAATTCTGATGGCAGATTCAGAGCAAAAGAACATCACACTTCCACTGCTTCCTCTGAGGGATGTAGTGGTCTTTCCACACATGGTGATTCCGCTTTTTGTCGGTCGAGCTAAGTCTATCCGAGCGCTCGAAATGGCGATGGATAGTGATAAGACAATATTGCTCTCCGCCCAGCGCGATGCTGCCGAGGACAATCCAGAGCCGGAAGGTATATACCGTGTTGGTACAGTTGCCAACATTCTTCAGATGCTGAAAATGCCCGACGGCACTGTCAAGGTCTTGGTAGAGGGAGAGCAGAGAGCCAGCATTACTAGTTTTGGCGTCGATCCGGAGAGCGAAGAAGAGGCGATCGTGTGTGAAGCGGTAATGATCGAAGAGCAACCGGATCAAGGTCGCGAGCTTGAAGTGCTTGCGAGCACTGTAATATCGGAGTTCGAAAAGTACGTAAAACTAAACGCGAAAATTCCGCCCGAGATTCTCACCTCTCTTACTGGGATTGAGGATGCGGGCAGGGTAGGCGATACCATCGCAGCGCATCTGAACCTTAAAAATGAAGAGAAACAATCTATTCTCGAATTGCTGACTGTTGCAGAGCGCCTTGAACATATTCTGGGTGTGATGGATTCTGAAATTGATTTGTTAGAGGTCGAAAAACGTATTCGTAACCGGGTCAAGAAACAGATGGAAAAAAGTCAGCGCGAGTACTATCTGAATGAGCAGATGAAAGCCATTCAGAAGGAACTTGGTGACATGGATGAGGTGCCAAACGAAACCGATGAATTGGCACGAAAGATTGAGGAATCAGGGATGTCGGTCGAAGCCAAGGAGAAGGCGGAAAGCGAGCTCAAGAAATTAAAGATGATGTCACCGATGTCTGCCGAAGCGACAGTTGTCCGAAACTACATCGATTGGCTGGTTTCGTTGCCATGGAAGACACGTACCCGAATATCTCGCAACATGGCTAAGGCCCAACAGATACTCGACGATGATCACTATGGTCTCGAAAAGGTTAAGGAGCGTATTCTTGAGTATCTTGCGGTGCAGCAAAGAGTAAAAAGGTCAAAGGCCGCGATTCTTTGTCTGGTTGGTCCTCCAGGGGTCGGTAAAACTTCCCTTGGACAATCGATTGCTCGGGCCACAAATCGAAAATTTATCCGCATGTCTTTGGGTGGCGTGCGTGATGAAGCAGAAATTCGCGGACACAGGAGAACTTACATTGGCTCAATGCCAGGTAAGGTGGTTCAAAATCTCGCCAAGGTAAAAACCAACAATCCCCTTTTTATGTTGGATGAAGTCGACAAAATGTCCATGGACTTTCGAGGCGACCCCTCATCTGCTTTACTTGAGGTGCTCGATCCAGAACAGAATCATAGTTTTGGCGATCACTATCTGGAGGTTGAATACGATCTGTCTGATGTGATGTTCATCGCCACCGCAAACACACTTAATATTCCCGTGCCGCTCCTTGATCGGATGGAAGTCATCAGGATTTCTGGTTACACCGAACAGGAAAAGAAAGAAATTGCTGATCGTTATCTGGTGCCTAAGCAACTCAAGAATAACGGGCTCAAAGACTCAGAAATCACTATTGAGGAACAGGTGATTACAGATATCATTGGTTACTATACGCGTGAATCGGGTGTTAGAAATCTTGAACGAGAGATTTCGAAAATATGTCGAAAGGTGGTAAAGGGACTGTTGTTGGATAAAAGCATGAAGCATGCTCAGGTAACATCGGAAAACCTCGACCAGTATCTTGGAGTTAGACGATTTCGAAAAGTTGGCATCGAAGATGACAATAAGGTTGGTCAAGTTACGGGACTTGCCTGGACCGAGGTTGGCGGTGAACTACTGACCATTGAAACGGTAGTGATGCCCGGCAAGGGCAAGCATGTTTACACTGGTAAGCTCGGAGACGTGATGCAGGAGTCAATCACTGCCGCTATCAGCGTGGTTCGGAGCCGGAGTAAACAGTGGAAAATTGATCCCGAATTTTATCAGACGCAAGATGTACATATACACGTGCCAGAAGGCGCGACCCCAAAGGATGGGCCGAGTGCGGGAATTGGAATGTGTACCGCGATCGTTTCTGCATTGACCGGTATTCCTGTTAGATCTGATATCGCGATGACCGGCGAAATAACCCTTCGTGGGGAGGTGTTGCCGATTGGTGGTCTGAAGGAGAAACTACTTGCTGCGCATCGCGCTGGTGTTAAGCTGGTTCTGATTCCCCATGAGAACATTAAAGACCTTGAAGATATTCCTGAAAATATCAGGAACGAGATTGAGATCAAGGACGTTAAATGGATCGATGAAGTCATTGAACTGTCGCTTGAGCGCTCTCCCGCTGAAGAAGAAACGGCAGAAGATACGACACAAAAAACCACAACAAGTAAGAAAAAAGAGGAGCAGTCCTCAAATCTAACTGCACACTAATTTAATTGATTTGTTGAACATCAAATTGTCCTGTGCGAGACAATCTGATGGGTAAATCAAAGAGATCAAAAAGTTACGACGGTAAGTCAATGCTTTATATAGATTTGGCAGCCTGCCAGGGCTGATTCGGAGACCAAAACCAATTGAAATTCAAGGCCAGTGTTGCAAAAAGACTTATTGCATTGGCGCAGCGAGATTTATTATGATCCCTACGGGCTGTGCCAAAACCCCCTCAAACAAAGGGTTTGCAAGATGTCGGGTGCAGCAATGTCAGCAACTCATGAGAATCAATTTCAAGACTATACCGTGCTCAGCAATCGCCCTTCACCAGATTCTCCTGAAACTACTTCACCAACTATCGAAACAACCGAGGAATCTTCAATATGAATAAAGCAGAATTAATCGAAGCTGTTGCAGGCAGCGCAAATCTGACTAAGACAGATGCCGGGGATGCTGTTGATGCAGTGTTCGATTCCATTTCAAAGGCACTTTCGGGTGGCGATTCAGTATCGTTAGTTGGCTTTGGAACTTTCTCTGTGAGCGACCGTGCAGCGCGCACTGGTCGTAACCCGCGGACTGGTGAAACCATTAGTATTGCCGCTACTCGCGTACCGAAATTTAAGGCTGGTAAAGGCCTTAAAGATGCCGTAAACTAGCGCGCCTTCCGGGCGCTTAGCTCAGCTGGGAGAGCATCGCCCTTACAAGGCGAGGGTCGCAGGTTCGATCCCTGCAGCGCCCACCAGTCGCGGGAGCGGTAGTTCAGTTGGTTAGAATACCGGCCTGTCACGCCGGGGGTCGCGGGTTCGAGTCCCGTCCGCTCCGCCATCAATAATAAGAAACCGATCATCAACGCGAGATCATTGAAGATGGTCTCGCGTTTGTTTTTTTGGGGCGGGTTTTCGCCATAGTTTTATGATGGAGAGTTGGTCTTGATCGAATGCGGCACACTGTAACAATGATGAAAGTTTATTGGCATTGAACTGACTTTAGCCAATTTAGAGTGCAGTCACGCGCGCATTGAGTAATGAGATAAAATCCCAGCAGCAGAATAACCAAAGTTGAATTAGTATGCTTACAGCAATCCGAGAGGGTTCCAAGGGCTGGATATCTGGCATCATTATTGGCCTTATAGTGCTGACATTTGCCTTGTTTGGCATCAGCTCATACCTTGAGGGCGGTCAGGAAACGCCCGTTGCCACTGTGAATGGCGATGAAATTGACCTGTACACCTATCAAAATGAGCTGGCTCAGCAACGGCAGGCTTTAATCAGTCGATTTGGCAGTAATTTTGATCCAGCTCTATTGGAAAGTCTGGGACTCAAGGGCCGGGTGCTCGATAGCTTGATCGAGACTCGTCTGCTCAATCAGCACACGGTGGAAAACAATTACAGATTATCGGATCAACAGCTCGCTGCGCGTATTCAGCAGAGTGAAGTGTTTCGCACAGATGGTAAGTTTGATTCGGAGAAGTACAACAATATTCTTAGTTCTAACCGACTCACCCCTCAAGGTTATGAGGCGATCGAAAGACAAAACGGGATTGCGCTGCAACTCCGACAAGGAATTATTGAATCTGCATTTACCGTAGAAACTGAACTAGACCGGTTAGTGAAACTGCAAACTCAATCTAGGGATGTAGAGTATGTAGTCATTCCAGCAGCGGACTTTGTCGATGAGTTTGAGGTTACAGAGGAAGAGGCACGAGAAGAGTACGATAAGAATATCGATCAATACCAGCGCGAAGCGAGAATCAAAGTCGAATATATTGATCTCAGTGTGCAGAAGCTGGCTGCTGAGTCGGAGCCCACCGAAGACGAATTGCGACAGACATTCGAACGATTAAAGGGGAGGTTTAAAACTCCTGAAGTCAGGAAAGCCAGCCACATCCTTATAAGCCTCAATGCCGGGTCGGATGATGCGGCGAAAGCAGAACGTCTTAATCATGCACAAAGTATATTTAATCAGGCCGAATCCGGCGCTGATTTTGCAGAGCTTGCCAGAGAGTATTCTGACGATCCGGGATCTGCCAATAATGGTGGTGACCTGGGCATCGTTACCCCTGGCCAAATGGTGCAACCGTTTGAACAGGCGGTGTTCTCGATGCAGCAAGGTGATATTGCCGGGCCTATAGAAACACAGTTTGGATACCACATAATCAAGCTCACCGAACTTACCGAGGAACGCCAACAGACATTCGATGAGGCGCTAGAAGTGGTCGAAGAAGAAGCGCGAACGGCCTCAGCGGAAGCATTGTTTGCTGATTTGGTAGAGCCTTTTCAGAATCTGATTTTTGAACAACCAGAAAGCCTCGGACCTACTCAAGACGAGACCGGTCTGGAGGTGGAAACTAGCGACTGGTTTACGTTGAATCAAGGCGAAGGTATTGCCTCGGAACCGGCAGTTAGACGTGCAGCATTTTCATCTGACGTATTGGATGAGGGATTGAATAGCCCTGCTATTGAGCTTGGATTCGATCGTATAGTCGCAATACGGAAACTTGAATATGAAGCGGCAAACCCGAAACCATTTGAAGAAGTTAAGGAACAAATTACTTTAGATATAAAGCTGGAACGATCTAAAGAGAAGGCAGCTAAAGTTTCAGTCGAATCAATAAACGGCCTTACTCACGAGGCATCCTGGGGCATTATGCTGGTAACCAACGAGTGGACCGCACAAAGTCTTGCCCCTCAACGGGCGGAAATTGAGCCCGAGTATGCAGTTCTTGCAGACAAAGTATACGCAGATGATTTTCCTGATGAGGGCATGCCAATCTATGGCAATGTAGTTCTGCCAAATGGCGATGCGGTGATTTACGCTCTAAAAGGGGTGCAAGAAGGGCCCGGCGGAGATGCTGCAGGAGGTGTTCGAGATCAGTTAGTACAGCAGCTCAGAAATAGAGATGGCGCAGAAATATATCAACGATTTATGAATCAACTACGGTCCACCGCTGAAATCGTGATCGATGACGAGCAATTGTAGCGGTATTCGGATGCAATCAATCTGAGTGTTTAGATCATACTCAAGCGTGACTATCCGACAAATTTCCAATATAGTGTTTCCCCGGCCCTAAGGGGTACCAGTTCCCATAAACAGGGGTCGTCATTCTTATTTTCAGGCTCTACCTGGTAGAACGGGGGTACTTCCCAGGCACTTTTTTGTAGCGAAATTTTTCTGGTGTTTCTGGCCATACCATAAAAATCGGCGCCATAGAAACTTGCAAATGCCTCGAGCTTGTCGAGCGCATCCATAGCCTCAAACACTTCCGCATAAAATTCAATTGCTGTATGCGCGCTGTAAATTCCAGCACACCCGCAGCTGCTCTCCTTTTTCCCCCGGACATGGGGGGCACTATCGGTACCGAGAAAAAACTTTGGACTTCCCCCTGTTGCGGCATCCAGCAGTGCGAGCATATGGGTGCGTCGTTTCAAAATTGGCAGGCAATAGTAGTGCGGTCGTATGCCGCCGGCAAAGATGTCATTACGACTATACATTAAATGATGCGGTGTGATCGTAGCACCAATATTTTCGTGCTCTGCGACAAAATCCACCGCTTGGCGCGAGGTGATATGTTCAAACACAATCTTAAGCTCAGGGATTTCGGTTCTAAGCGGTATCAGTACCTGGTCAATAAACTCGGACTCCCGATCAAAAATGTCGACATGTGGATCTGTAACTTCGCCGTGCACCTGCAATACCAAGCCATGTTCGGCCATGGCTTCAAATACCGGCATTATCCGATTTACGCTAGTGACACCAGAATCAGAGTTGGTGGTAGCGCCTGCAGGATATAGTTTAAAACCACATACATGAGGACAATCCGCAGCGGCCCTAACCGTATCTAACGATGTGTTATCGGTGAGGTAGAGCGACATTACAGGATCGAACAAGCTACTTTGAGGCAGCGCTTGAAGAATGCTGTCACGGTAAGCTTCTGCCTGCTTCACATCGGCCACTGGCGGTACAAGATTTGGCATGATCAGCGCGCGGCCGAAACACTCGGCGGTGGGTTTAATCACCGTACGCATTACGTTTCCGCTGCGAACGTGAATATGCCAGTCATCTGGCTGAGTAAAAGTAAACTTGTCTGTCATAATCACATTATATCAAGGGTGCACTCACCATCGTCAGGACATGTCCATTGGATCGATGTCCAATGACCACCGCACTGAATGCGACCGCGTAGACGCTTCCAATGCCGATAGCCACTGATCCAACAAGGCATGGAGAGGGCCACGTTTGCGGCATCGCACCAGCAGCTGCGCACGGTATCTGCCCGCGAGCTTTTCCATTGGAGACGGCACAGCGTTGAGAATTTCTACTCCCTTGAGCCCCAGGTCATGGGCTAACTTGCCCCCAATTTTTTCGGAGTGCCGGAGAAACTTGAGCGCCGCATTCTGCTTCACAGACTCTGCTCGAAACAAGGCAAAGTATGCACTGGGAGGGTAGCCCGCCTGTTCTCTTTCGGTCAGACAGGCAGTCGAGAAAGCATCATAATCATGTTTCTGAATCATTTGCATGATGGAATCGCCCGGATACGCGGTCTGGATCAATACCTCCCCATTGGCGGCAGCGCGTCCAGCCCGTCCGGATACTTGAAGTAATTGCTGGAACATAAATTCCGGGGCGCGAAAATCTGTACTAAACAGGCCTTGGTCTGCATTGATTACACATACTAGAGAGACCCCTGAGAAATCGTGACCCTTAGTGATCAGTTGCGTACCTATAATGATGTCGACATCACCAGTTCGTATGGCATCAAGTTGACGGTAAAGTTTATTAGCGGTATTGGCTTCGTCTCGGTCAAGCCGACATATTCTTGCCTTGGGGAACTTGCCAAGCAGGGCCTGCTCGATACGTTGCGTCCCGGTTCCGGCGAAATGCAGAGGCGAATCACAATTAGGGCAAGATTCTTCCCCAGCTTGTTTGTGGCCGCAATGGTGGCAGCGAAATTGACGCGACTTATGGTGATACGTCAGGCGCGCATCACACCGATCACACACCGCTTCCCAGAGACACTGATAGCAACGGACCATGGGCGCGTACCCGCGACGGTTGATATAGATAATCACTTGCTCTGCATGGTCGAGGCGCTGTCCAATAGCCTGCAATACCGGTTGTGACAGGCCGTTTACCGCGGGATAAGCGTTAAGGTCGACCGGAATTATGCTTGGAAGTCTGGCCGCGCCAATTCTCTGGTTTAGTCGAAGCAGCTGAAATCGATTGGATCTGACGTTATATAAGGCTTCCAGTGATGGCGTTGCGGATCCCAGCACCACCGGTATTTTCTCAAGGCTGGCCCGCTTTATCGCCAGATCTCTGGCGTGGTATCGAAATCCGTCCTGCTGCTTGTATGAAATATCGTGCTCTTCGTCCACGACGATCAGGCCGGGATTATTCAGCGGAGTGAACACCGCGGAGCGAGTGCCAAGTACCGCATCTGCATAGCCTTGTCTGGCCATCCACCAGGTTTTGAAACGAGCCTGATCAGTCATGCCGGAGTGCAGGCTGCAAACAGTTCCACCAAGCTGATCGCGCACGCGGTTAACCAGCTGAGGAGTCAAAGAAATTTCCGGGACTAGAATGAGTACCTGTTGGCCTCGAGCAATACACTCTCTAGCTGCTTTCAGGTATACCTCAGTCTTGCCGCTGCCCGTGATTCCCTGCAGCAGAACTGCATGAAAATTTCCCAGATGCCGGTAAATATGATTTGCCGCATCTTGTTGCTCAGGATTGAGTTCCACCGCCATTTTAATCTGGGCTGGCGCTGGATCCCGGTGCAATTGCTCTACCTTGACCAGGGATTTCTGTTCCAGTGCTTTGACTGCCCGTCGCCAGCCTGGAAATCTGGACTCTAGTTGTTCAGTGCTGGTCCAATCCCGACTGCTCAAGAATTGAAACAGTTTCGACTGAACGGGAGACCTCTGGAGCAATTCATCTGGCGTTACCTTTCCCGCGCTGCATGCTCTAACGTATTGTTGCCCCTTGGGCGGAGTAAAGTCGATGGGCGCGCGCAAGAGTACCGGAAGGCCCGTGCTCATGACTTCTCCCACGGGATGATGGTAGTAGACCTTGGACCAGTCAAGCAGTGAAAACAGAGTTGGTGACAGACTTGGTGTCTGGTCCAGAACGCGGGTGATCGATTTGAGTTTGTGCTTGCCAGATTGAGGCGCTGTCGAAACCACCACCCCGACCAATTTTCGGCGACCGAAAGGAACCAGCACACGTGTCCCCGGAGCCAACGCAGTATCAGTGATGTAGTCAAAATGACGCCGTAACGGCACAGGTACTGCGACCTGTACCACCTTTGTTTGAACCGTTGTCACTAGAGCATGAGTTTACACACAGAAAATGTGGATAACTTTGTGTATAAAACTTTTCGAATTGGCATGTGTCGGGCAATCGGAGACGGATAAGCCGAATTGATTAAAAATTAGACAATAAAAATAATACGCAGCAAAAACATAGAGATAGGCATTTTAATTGAAACTTGTCACTACATAATTGCGCTAACTCGGTCCCAGTATGACAATAATATGACAACTGTGTATAACTGTGTCTTAGTAATCGCTACTGACTCTGGCGGTGTCTATTCTGAATCAATAGCTTAGGCGCCTTTATTTGTTCGCATATCGAATTTTCAGATTTAAGATTTGGTACCAAAACCAACTGCCTTCGATAAAAGCGAGATAATTAATAAGATGCATTAGTGCAGATCGGAGAGATCGATAGAAAATCGCCGTTGTTTACGTTCTTCAAGGTAACGTCGTAACGCAGTTTCAATCACTCGAAAGGCCATATGATCCCAGGGAATCTCGTGCTCAGAGAACAAACCGACCTCGAGACTTTCTTCACCCACATCATACCCGTCCTCGCGCTCCAGCTGGGCTAGAAACATCACGTATACCTGACTGATGCGGGGTAGATTGTAGATGCCATAGAGTTGAATATCGCTCACCGGGGCGCAGGCTTCTTCCATAGTTTCACGGACTGCACCTTCCTGCAGTGTTTCCTTATTTTCCATAAAACCTGCTGGGACGGTCCACAATCCTTTCCTCGGCTCAATGGCTCGACGGCACAATAAGATACGGTCTTGCCAAATCGGGATGCATCCAGTGACGATTTTAGGATTCTGATATTGAACTTCTCCGCAACTATTGCAAATGTGCCGCTCGCGATTATCACCGTCCGGTATCGCGATAGTGATACTGTCACCGCAGATATTGCAAAACTTTATGAATTGACTTAAAGACATCCAGAGATAATAACTTTCTTTATGGCTCGAAGCACCCCGTGTGTATGCATCCGTATCGGCCAACACGCGACTAGTTAAAATAACATGATGGACAGAATATTTGTAACCGGCAACAGTAGTGGTCTAGGCCTCGGGTTGAGTGAGGTTTACCTCGAACTGGGAGCGTCGGTATATGGATTGAGCCGCAGAGGCTGTCCTTTGAAGGATGGAAGGTTAAGGGACGCCAAGATCGACTTGTCAAATCTGGACAAAATAGCAAGCAAACTTAATGCGTTACTGAGTGGTGTTCGGGACTTGAAGCTCGTTTTCTTGAATGCCGGGGTTCTTGGGAAGCTGCGGCTGATGCAGAACACGCCTATAGAAGACCTTGAGTCGATTATGGTAAGTAACGTGTGGTCAAACAAGGTAATCCTTGATTGGCTGATAGCTTCAGGAATCAATATCGAGCAGATTGTATTGGTATCTTCAGGGGCTTCGGTGAGTGGTGGAAAAGGATGGTCCGGGTATTCAATTTCCAAGGCGGCGGTCAATATGCTGGGGCAGCTGTATGCGCATGAATTCCCCGATTCTCATCTGGTATCCCTGGCACCAGGTCTAGTGGATACCGCAATGCAGGCCTTCATCAGTGACCCCGAAAATATCGACGAAGGCGATTTCCCTGGATTCAATCGCCTGCGTGAGGCCCGAGGCACGGATGCCATGCCTGGACCCGCTAAGGCTGCTCGCAAGATCGTTGAAGCGCTACCGCAATTGCTCGAATACCCGAGCGGTAGTTTCGTCGATATCCGAGAGCTTTCCTGATGCCTGATGTTTCAGGGAAGTAGCCCCAATACTATGCCGACAAATACCATCGCGCCAAACCAATTATTATTGAGGAATGCTTGAAAGCATAGAGTGCTCTCCCGGTCGCGACACAAATACTGTTGGTAAAGTGCGAATAACGCTGCAGCAAGCAACCCAAGATAGAAATGCAAACCCAACTGTTTGGCCCAGCCGAGTGAAGCCAGAATGACAAGCGCTGTTAGATGTAGTAGCCCAACAATGAGATTATCAAACCGTCCAAATAAAATAGCGGAGGATTTGACCCCTATTTTTAAATCGTCTTCACGATCGGCCATAGCGTATTGGGTATCGTAAGCAACGATCCATGCGAAATTAGCTGCAAACAGAATCCATGCCTCCCAGGGCAGTGAATGAGTGAGTGCGGTGTATGACATCGGTATACCCCATGAGAATGCGACGCCAAGAACCAGCTGGGGCAAGTTTGTCAATCTTTTTGTGAAGGGGTACAGTGCCGCGATCATGGCGCCAAAAATTGATAGCTTAATGGTTGCGAAGTTAAGCTGCAGCACCAGTAAAAACGCTAGGATCAGGAGCACAAAAAATACCAGTAATGCTTGTCCCGGTGATAACTCTCCCGTAGCTAGTGGTCGACCCTGGGTGCGTTCAACATGCGAGTCAAATTTTCTGTCAGCGTAGTCGTTGATCACACATCCGGCGGCACGCATTACGAATGTTCCTGCGACAAAAATTAATACGATAGTCGGATCGGGTCGTCCCGCAGAAGCCATCCATAAGGCCCAAAGCGTCGGCCAAAGAAGCAGAAATCCTCCGATAGGACGGTCCATTCGCATCAACCGAACGTAGGGGCTTATCACAGAAAAAGCAGACATCAATTCAAGATTAGACGTTAGCGTAAATATCGTTATTATGTATCCAGCGATCAATCAGGGGCCGGATGGTTTGCGGATGGGATTTTCGTAACTGCAACGCTATTTTTTCAACCACGGGAAACAAAGCAATGTCCCGGCCAAGGTCAGCAATTCGTAACTGTTGCAGCCCGGTTTGTCGAGTGCCCAGCATTTCACCGGGGCCTCTTTGCTCAAGGTCTTTCTGTGCGATTTCAAATCCGTCATTGCTGTCCCGAAGCAGGGCCAGGCGCTCTTTGGCCAGTCGACCAAGGGGCGGTTTATACAACAGAACGCAGTTAGCCTGGTCTGCTCCTCTTCCAACCCGCCCCCGAAGCTGGTGCAACTGCGCCAGACCCAGGCGTTCGGCGTTTTCAATAATCATCAGATTAGCATTGGGTACATCAACACCTACTTCAATAACCGTGGTGGCAACAAGGAGATCGCATTGGCCGTCACGAAACCGCTGCATAACCTGATCTTTAGCTGCGGGTTTCATCCGACCATGTACCAATTCGATTCGTAGATCTGGCAATGTTTCCTGAAGAGTTTGCCAGGTTTCCGTTGCAGCCTGGGCTTGTAGCTTGTCGGATTCTTCGATTAATGGACAGACCCAGTATACTTGTTGACCTTGTCGACATACGTTGTGGATTCGTTCTGCGATTTCTCCTCTCCGCGTGTCTGGCAAAACAACGGTAGTGACCTGTTTGCGGCCAGGTGGCATTTCGTCAATACTGGATACATCAAGGTCAGCATAAAACACCATGGCCAGCGATCGCGGTATCGGTGTGGCACTCATAATGAGCTGATGGGGTACCTGTTCCTGGTTGCTGCCTTTGTTTCTAAGAGCAAGCCGCTGGTCAACACCAAATCGATGTTGTTCGTCAACAATTATTAAACCAAGGTTAGAAAATTCAACCTGCTCCTGGAACAAGGCATGTGTGCCGACTATCATTTTTGCCCGACCACTGGCAATGTTTTCCAGCGCGTCGCGTCTAGCCGCTGCTGGCATTTTGCCAGTTAACCACTGCACTTCCACCTCGACTTTATCAAACCAATGTTCGAAACTTTTGCGGTGCTGTTCAGCAAGAAGCTCAGTTGGTGCCATGAGTGCAACCTGATAACCCGCATCAATTGCCTGCAAAGCTGCGGCTGCCGCGACAACCGTTTTGCCGGAACCGACATCTCCCTGAATCATTCGAAGCGCAGGTTGCGTTCCGGCGAGGTCTTTTGACAGTTCCTGTATTACACGCTTCTGTGCGCCGGTGAGATCGAATCCTAAACTTGACTCGAGGGTTTTCCAGGACGGACTCCCTAAATGCAGTACTGGTCCTACTTGAGAACTTCGTTGTAGTTTTAATTGATATAGCGCGAGGTGGTGGGCGATCATCTCCTCCAGTGCAAGTCTCTGCTGGGCGGGGTGGCGACCTGCGGTCAACGCCTCGGTATCAGCATCTGGAGGTGGTTGATGCACAGTCATCAGCGCTTCTTGCATAGACATTAACTGAAAACTTTCATGCACATCGGGCGGTATAAACTCAGCCAGACCCGGCAAGGCCAGTTTAAGCGCCTGGTTCGCCAAGCGCCGAATAATGTTTGGTCCCACGCCTTCTGTAGCGGGGTAAACTGGTGTTAATGACTTTTCGACAGATTCATCGGGTTCAGTCTCAGTGATCCGATACTCTGGATGAACAATTTCAAAACTGTTTGGGCCGCGACGCACCTCCCCATAGCACCTGATCCAGTAACCGTTTTTAAATGCATTTTTCTGAGATTGACTGAAATGAAAAAATCGTAGTGTCAGAACTCCTGTGGGGTCTGAAACCAGAGCTAACAGGCTACGGCGGCGGCCAAATCGAATCTCAGCAGATTCGATTTGGCCCACAATCACTACGTCATCTCCATGTTGGAGTTGTCCTATAGGCGTAATTCTAGTGCGATCCTGGTAGCGAAAAGGTAAATGAAACAGCAGATCAGCAGGCGTCTCGATGCCCATACGTTGGAGCTTGGCCGCAAGCTGTGGCCCGACGCCATTCAGAATCTGGAGAGGATGTGCGGACAGTAATCTTTTCCGGTTTTCAGGTCTCGTTCAGCCCTGGTTTAAAACCAGGATCGCTTCAATTTCCACCGGTACGCCTTTCGGTAACGACGCAACGCCAACTGCGGCCCGGGCGGGATATGGCTCATTGATGAACTGGGCCATTATTTCGTTTACGGTCGCGAAGTTAGACAGGTCTGTCATGGAAATATTGAGTTTAACTGCGTCATCAAGACTGCCACCAGCGGCTTCTGCGATTGCTTTTAGGTTATTGAAAACTCTTTTTGCGGCGACTTCAAAACTTGCGTCATCAAGTTCCATTGTGACTGGATCTAGGGGTATCTGCCCGGATATGTAAACCGTATCGTCCACTCTTACGGCCTGCGAATAGGTGCCAATTGCACTGGGAGCCTGGTCAGTTTCTATGATTGTTTTGCTCATTGTTTGTAGTCTGGAATTTGTTTTGCAGAGGTCGAGTTTAGGGGCTACAGCCAAGCTTGTCACCCACATGGCCTCGCTCTCGGTTATGCGTAGGCCGCTAATAAATTTAAAAAGAAAAAGGGGTTAGCATGCAGCTACTCGAATCTGATACCGAACCTGTTGGCGAGGATCATTGCTGGGAGCGAATTCGGTTCAGAGGCAGCGGAATTGAAGATTGTTAAAATCTGGATTGTAGAAATTTTTCTGAGTATTTTGTGATCAGGGATTTACTCAGCTTGGGCCAAGGTTTGCAGGGAGGCTGATGTTTAAAGATTTCTCCAATTTTTGTTCATTTTGCGAAGTAAACAGCTCCAGCAATAGTACTTTGCGTGGCGCCTGTTACCGATGGGAGAGTGCAGGCTTTTTGCTTCAGTGTCGCCGCCGCCATCCAGGCAAAGGCAGCTGCCTCGATCCACTGGTGGGGGAAGCCAAGGGCCTCTGTGGTTGAAACTGGTGCGGATAGCTGCTCTTCGATCAGTGTTCTTAGCCAGCCGTTATTGGCGCCACCGCCGCAAAGATAAATCTCATCTATTTCAGCAGCCAATTGATTTGTTAACGACCGGGCAGTGAGTTCTCCAAGTGTCCTTTGCACATCAACAGGAGAAAGCGAACTGTCTAACTGTTGCGTCTTACTGTTTACCCAATCGAGATTAAATAATTCCCTGCCGGTACTTTTTGGAGCCGGGCGAGCGAAGTATGGTTCTGACAGGAAAAGATCAAGCAGTTTACGGTTCAGCTGTCCAGATTTGCCCCATGAGCCATCTTTGTCGAATTGCGCATCTCGGTATTTCTGAATCCAGGCGTCCAGCAGAGCATTCGCGGGACCAGTGTCAAATCCGATCACGGGAGCATCGATGTCGCCTGGCAGTAGCGTTACATTAGCAATGCCGCCTAGATTGACAATCGCTCGAGTGGTACCGGGCTTAGCAAAGACCGTGCGATGAAAGAATGGGGCAAATGGGGCGCCTTGACCGCCCATAGCCATATCCGCGCTGCGAAAATCGGTCACCGTAGTTATTCCCGTTCGTTGTGCGATCACGGCTCCGTTGCCGAGTTGTAAGGTAAAAGGATGCGTTCCTTGTGGCCGATGTCGGACGGTTTGGCCGTGGCAGCCGATAACCGAAACCGTTATCTCATTCGCGAGCTCCGAAAGCGTGTTGGCAATGCTGGCATAGTGTTCACCCAATTCGGTATGAACGCATCCTGCTAATTCAATTTCGTTTTCGCCAGGGGAGGTTAAACGAAGAATATTCTTCCGCAATGAATCAGGGAAAGGTTCGCTGTGAGTCGCAATCAACTGCGGTTGGTTATGATCGGTGATATCGAGCACAACCCCGTCGATTGCGTCGACACTGGTGCCTGACATAATCCCTATTGCGGCAGTCCGTTCAGCCACGAGATTTTTAGTGGATTATCGACCTGCAGTGGCCGACGAGCGAGTTGACAAGCAGGTTACTGATCGTTTTGAGCGAGTGGGATTTGACCAGCTCTGTCGAGAGCTGCGACCCAAACTTCGGCTTCCTTCTTAAACGCTCTTTGGTATTTATTGTCGATCGGCGCTGACTTAGGCAGCTCAACAGTGAGCGGATTTTGGTGAATGCCATTTAAACGGAATTCATAGTGAAGGTGTGGGCCTGTTGTCCAGCCTGTCTTGCCGACATAGCCAATTACATCTCCTTGTTTCACGCGAGCACCAGATTTAATTCCTTTAGCATAGCTATTCATATGTGCATATAAAGTTTGGTACTTGTGTCCATGTCTGATGATTACTGTCTTGCCGTATCCTCTTTTACTGCCAGCAAGCGTCACGACTCCATCTCCAGTAGCGAAAATCGGCGTCTTCATGGGGGCGCCATAGTCGACACCTTTATGCGCTTTCCATTTTTTCTGAATCGGGTGAAAACGTTTCTTACTGAATTTCGAAGTCACCCTTGCGAATTTGATTGGTGAGCGCAGAAAAGATCCTTGTATTCCGTCTCCATCAGGTGCGTAGTAGGTCACACGATTTTCTTCGTCGATATGACGAATTGCTCGATACTGTTTATCAGCGGTCAGCAGTTCGGCAGCAACAATCTGACCATGTCCCACAACTTCATCGTCAAGAAACAGCTCTTCGTAGATTAAGGCAATTTGATCTCCAGGCTGAATATCCCGCGCGAAATCGATCTGCCAGCCGAAAATAGAGGCGAGTTTGTAGACGATGTCATATGGAATATCGGCGTTCTTGGCGGCACCCAGCAAGCTGTGATCAATGGTGGCCTTTGCCAGCCGGTGTTCAATTGTCGGTTCTTTTACCTCGATATTTGCCTTAAAGCCCTGGTCCGTGCGCAGCACCACTAAAGAGGAGAACTTGTCCAATTTATAACGAAGTGCTGCTAATACTTCTTTACTTTTATCTTCTTTGGAGGGAGTTATGACAACTTCAATTTTTTGTCCAGGACGAATCAGTTTAAGAGGTGCTGCCTCTTCGACTTCGACCAAACTGTAAGCCTCGCTGCTGCTTAAACCAAGCCTATTAAATATTTGCGAGAGTGTGTCCCTTTTCTTTACCTTTTCAAATTGCCAATCCTTTTGTGCGAATTGGTTAACGGCGCTGACGGTTTCAGAAACTGTCGTCGTGGAGGAGGTCAGATTATCGTTCGACGAATCGTAAGCAGGGATGATGGCATTCGAATTGATGGACGCAACCGCTTCCAGTTCTTGTTGCGTTTCTTGCGTGCTATCAAGCTCTACCGAGTCGTTGTTTAGTATCGCTGCGATTCCATGATCTAGTTCAGTAGAATGGTTAATAGTTTGCGACTGCTGAGGCATCAGCATTGCTACCTGGGTGCGATCAGGTTCGGAAGCGGGTATGCGATTATCAGTGCGTAGTGCAAACTTGGGATCAGCTTCGATCATGTTGACCACGGGGTCTGTGTGCGCCCTATTTAATGACGGCGCCATCATTGCAAACCTGATCTCTCTCCTTCGGTAGGAATTCTCTGCAGTCCGGGCGGTTTTGGAATTGCCAAGTTGGCTGATATGATCCGCATCCGCGTCTCGGTCCTTGATCCGTTGACTCATCGTAGCTTGGGATGAGTCGAAGTGTCTTCCATCGAATATAAGGTCAGACGTGAGTACTCTCTCTGTACCGACCAGAGTGGCTGTAGCCGCCGATGGATTGTCTATTGAGACTACAGTGGACACTATTGCAATGGCAGACACAACCACAAGACCAATCTTGCCGATATGCGGCGTTGACGGTTTTGGGGACAGGTCTTTAAGATCGAGATCTAGCGTTGATCGCATTTTCGGCGTCATTACTGTTGTTTCGATTGAAATAGGTGGAAATTGTTGCCCGGCAGCATACGCTGCGACCCTTAACCAAATACACTCTAGATAACCAAAACAAGCGGTTATCAGAGGACACGACTAAAGTCCTCGAACTAGACAACTTTGGTGGGTCAGTACTTTACCTATTAGTTTGTGTCAGGTCAAAGAGTTTATAACCACCTTTTTGGGGGGGCTTTTCGATCTTAATATTCGAGTAATTTTGGTAATTTTTTAATGAGTGAACTGAAATCGATTCTGAAAGAGCTGGGGCGGGGTGTAGAGGAGATTCTGCTTGAATCAGAGCTAAAATCGAAACTTGAGAAAGGAAAACCTTTAACGGTCAAGGCAGGATTCGATCCCACCGCACCAGATCTGCATTTAGGCCATACAGTCCTTATTAATAAGATGCGTCAATTTCAGCAGTTTGGGCACCAGGTTGTGTTCTTAATTGGCGACTTTACTGGGCTGATTGGCGATCCGAGCGGTAAAAATGCCACCAGACCATCGCTCAGCCGTGCGCAGATTGAGGAAAATGCTGAGACTTATAAGAAACAGGTGTTCAAAATCCTTGATCCGGAACTGACGCAGGTCAGATTCAACTCTGAGTGGATGAATGGCTTAGGCGCGTCTGGAATGATAACCCTGGCTTCCCGTTATACCGTGGCGCGCATGCTGGAGCGTGATGATTTCAAGAAACGGTTTGCCAATAACCAATCTATTTCGGTGCACGAATTCCTTTATCCGCTTGCTCAGGGCTACGATTCAGTGGCATTGGAGGCAGATGTTGAACTTGGCGGCACCGACCAGAAATTTAATCTTTTGGTTGGTCGGGAGCTGCAAAAGCAGGTAGGACAGGAGTCACAGGTGGTCATGACCGTGCCGTTACTCGAGGGTCTGGACGGTGTGAATAAGATGTCGAAGTCACTGGATAACTATGTCGGCATCACCGAAGATCCGAGCGAGATGTTGGGAAAAATTATGTCGATATCGGATGAGTTGATGTGGAGATACTTCGACCTGCTAAGTTATAAGACCAATGTGGAGCTGAATAAATTGAAGCAATCAGTCGATGAAGGCATGAACCCACGAGATGCAAAATTTGAGCTTGCTATGGAGATTACCGCAAGATTTCATAGCCAATCTGACGCAGAGCGCGCCAGGCAGGTGTTTATCGATCGTTTTCGCAAAGGCGCTGTACCCGAAGATATGCCTGAAAAAGAGCTGGAGGCCGGGCCCGATGGGTTACCAGTAGCCAACATGTTGAAACTCGCGGAGCTAGTGTCTTCTACCTCGGAAGGGATCAGAATGATCAAGCAGGGAGCGGTAAAAATTGGTGGAGAGAGAGTCGACGACCCCAGGCTCAGAATTGAGCAGGGGGCTCGAATAGTAGTTCAGGTAGGTAAGAGAAAATGGGCGCAGGTCTCGGTGTTGTGAGCGATTAGTATGAGATAAATCTAACATCCATGCTGCATCTTAGTAGATGGCAGCGAAAGTGGCATTAATTGGCGAATAATCCATCTATGCTGCGACGCAGCAAAAAAAGGCTTGTTTAGGATCAAATTCAGCCTCCGGACTGAAGGGATAGGACTATAAAAAATCATTCTAAAACAATGTCTTAAAATAGTTTGAAATTTAACTTTGGAATTTCGTCGATATTTTTCATTTTGTTGTTGACGGGTCTCCTTTAATGCGTATAATTCGCGCTCCCGGAAGCCGGCGACCGCCGTCTTCCTTGGTCTTTTACAACTAATCAAACAGATTGTGTGAGCGCTTCAATATCTTTGAAAGTCTCTCATCCAGAATGTGAATTGAGATGCGTCTAACGCGTTGATATTCCAAAGCAATTGTCCTTCGGGACGCAAAAACTTAACTGGAGAGTTTGATTCTGGCTCAGATTGAACGCTGGCGGTATGCTTAACACATGCAAGTCGAACGGCAACACGAGAAAGCTTGCTTTCTTGGTGGCGAGTGGCGGACGGGTGAGTAACGCGTAGGAATCTGCCTAGTAGCGGGGGACAACTCCGGGAAACCGGAGCTAATACCGCATACGCCCTACGGGGGAAGGACGATCAGCCACACTGGGACTGAGACACGGCCCAGACTCCTACGGGAGGCAGCAGTGGGGAATATTGGACAATGGGGGCAACCCTGATCCAGCAATACCGCGTGTGTGAAGAAGGCCTTAGGGTTGTAAAGCACTTTCAATTGGGAAGAAAAGCATTGGATTAATACCCCAATGTCTTGACGGTACCTTTACAAGAAGCACCGGCTAACTCCGTGCCAGCAGCCGCGGTAATACGGAGGGTGCAAGCGTTAATCGGAATCACTGGGCGTAAAGCGCACGCAGGCGGTTTGTTAAGTCAGATGTGAAAGCCCCGGGCTCAACCTGGGAACTGCATTTGATACTGACAGACTAGAGTATGAGAGAGAGAAGTGGAATTCCACATGTAGCGGTGAAATGCGTAGAGATGTGGAGGAACATCAGTGGCGAAGGCGACTTCTTGGCTCAATACTGACGCTCAGGTGCGAAAGCGTGGGGAGCAAACAGGATTAGATACCCTGGTAGTCCACGCTGTAAACGATGTCTACTAGCCGTTGGGGGGATTTACCCTTTAGTGGCGCAGCTAACGCCTTAAGTAGACCGCCTGGGGAGTACGGCCGCAAGGCTAAAACTCAAAGAAATTGACGGGGGCCCGCACAAGCGGTGGAGCATGTGGTTTAATTCGATGCAACGCGAAGAACCTTACCTACCCTTGACATCATCAGAACTTGTCAGAGATGACTCGGTGCCTTCGGGAACTGGTTGACAGGTGCTGCATGGCTGTCGTCAGCTCGTGTCGTGAGATGTTGGGTTAAGTCCCGTAACGAGCGCAACCCTTGTCCTTAGTTGCCAGCACGTAATG
>CAMYNW010000001.1 GCA_947259885.1 uncultured Gammaproteobacteria bacterium | reverse complement strand
CCGCTCGACCTGCCGTGCAACTTTGTTGAGCGTAATAGTCAGTGAAACCTATGCCTGCTTTGGCGATGCTGTCAATGTTGGGTGTCATATAACCCATCAAGCCGCGACTGTTATAGCTGATATTTTCCGTGCCAATATCATCACCCCATAAAACTAGAATGTTTGGCTTGTCAGCCGCGATTGATGTCGAGCTAAAGGCCAGCATTAGCAGGCCGATAGGTAATGAAATAAGTTTTGTAGCTTTCATAATTTCGTTCTCCGGGAAATACATCTGTTGATGTACATTGATTGAAACACGTGAGACATCACCTTAGCAATGATATTCCTGACCTTGCCTTCAAGACTTGTGTTCAGGTGTAGTTACGATTCATTGACCTGTTTCTAGCCCTGCTTCTAGCCCTGCTTCTAGCAGATGGTATCTGCTTTATACTGCCTATCCGTACATTAAACAGGCGATATAATCGTGCGGTCTTTCTTAACTTTAAGGTCAGACTGTCTCAGATCTTTTGACGACATACACCAAATTGAGACGGTTAGCTGATTCGATAGAGGAAGGGACAAACAATTAGCAAAAAAAGAGAATTAGGATAACTGGAGCAGCTCTTGGCAAGCCGAATTCCTGTCCCTGATAATAAAAGAGATGAATAGTGAAGATATGCTTTGTCGTTTACCAGAGAGGGGATATGTAAGTGAGTTTAGAACTGTTTGCTGTTATAGCATCTATCATGCATCTTCTTGGCATCTTGAGTGCGGTTAAAGCAATTATGGAGTCCCGTACTCCACAAGGTGCAACCGCCTGGGCTTTAGGACTTGTAACATTCCCTTATATTGCGGTACCAGCCTACTGGGTGTTTGGGCGCAGCAAGTTTCAAGGTTTTGTCATGCTGCTTCGAGAAGACAAAGCCGAGACAGAACAGGTGGTTTGTAAATATATTGAGCAGCTGAAAAAACACAATTGGATTCTTTCTCCTGATCGGCAGGAGGCTATGCCCGTTGAGAAGCTTGCGATGTTGCCGTTTACGGTAGGTAATGAAGCAGAGCTCCTGATAGATGGTGAGGCAACGTTCAATTCTATTTTTGAAGGCATTGATCGTGCTCAACATTATATACTTGTGCAATTTTATATTGTTAAAGCGGATGGTTTAGGGAATGAACTCAAAGATAAAATGATCGAAAGTGCCAATAAAGGAGTACGAGTATATTTTCTTTATGATGAAATAGGCAGCATGGATCTCCCTGATCAATATGTGTCTGATCTGCTGTCAGGCGGGGTAAAAGCTCATAAATTTAACACAACAAAGGGCCGAACCAATCGTTTTCAGGTCAATTTTCGGAATCATCGTAAGATTGTTGTTGTCGATGGCAAAGAGGCATGGGTTGGTGGCCACAATGTTGGTGATGAGTATTTGGGAAAAGGTGAAATAGGGAAATGGCGTGATACACATGTCCGGATCGGCGGGCCTGCAGCGCAATCAGTTCAGATATCTTTTGTAGAAGACTACCATTGGGCAACAAATGAAATGCTCCATTTGAATTGGATACCAGAAAAATTTACAACTGATAAACCTGTTGCCGCGTTGGCGTTGCCATCTGGCCCTGCAGATGAATTTGAGACCTGCACACTTATGTTCATGAAAGCCATCCAAAGTGCTAAAACTCGTTTGTGGATAGCCAGTCCATATTTCGTTCCTGATGAGCAATTTATAACTGCACTGCACCTGGCAGTATTGCGGGGTGTGGATGTTAGAATTCTGATTCCTCGAAAAACAGATAACCCCTTAGTTAACCTTACCCATTGGGCTTATATTAAAGATCTTAAACGTATAGGTGTCACTCTGTTTTGGTTTGATAAGGGATTCCTACACCAAAAAGTTGTTTTGATCGATGATGACACTGCCACCGTAGGTACCGCCAACTTTGACAATCGATCGTTTCGGCTAAATTTTGAAATTACCCTTTTGGTTGTCAATAAAGAATTTGCAGAGAGTGTTTCACGGATGCTTGAAGCCGATTTTAAGGGGAGCCCCGAGATTCTTGACGAAGAGCTATCTAGCAAAGGAGCTGGGTTTCGGTTTCTAGTTTGTGCAGCCCAACTGACAGCACCAATTCAATGATATGTCTAGTTTAGGCAGGAATGGGCTTAATGATTGATAAACGGACTGCCAGCATTGCGGCGGTACCGTCAAGGTTATTGCCTTTATCGAAGATCCGGTCGGGCCTCGCAGGCAGTCATCAAACAAATCCTAGATTATCTACAAAAACACAGTGAATCGGCACACCCACTATCCCACCCCGTCAGAGCGCCCACAAAAACGACTCACCCCCTTCTTTCATAACATTCATCTCAACGCACGGACGCGATAATATTTTGAATATCGTACAAATTCTTATCAAACTAAATTTCAATAAAAGATGATATCCACTCCATTCCCATGGGCAGTGGACTAATTTCAGCACTTGTTCAATCAATACTGGCTCGCATCAGAATAATTCACACAATTTTATCGATTCATTGACCTGTTTCTAGCCCTGTTTCTAGCAGATGGTATATGCTTTATACTGACTATCCGTTGGCATCTGAATCTGTAGTTTTGTAAAATTCTGCGGTGTAACCCAACACTGTGGGCCACGGAACAATGAATGCTCCCCACGTAACCCGATTGCCTTAAATGAAGGTGAGGAAGCAGAAATCAACTATTGGAGCTTATAATTGAAAATTTGTGATTGAATCAATTCAAACCACAGCGGTATTGATTAGAGAACTTCTAGCCGAAATTTTTAGACTAGTACCTGATCTCGGCGCAAGCATCAGTGCATTACTGGTCAGCAGTAGCCCAACTGGATCAATCGGCTGGCATGCACTACAACTGATATTTGGCGCGGTATTCGCAGCAATCGGAATTCTGGCTAAACGCTATGTTGAATCCTGGGGTTACCGGCAGTTTGAATATCTGTTTCATACGGTGCCCAGAGATCGGGCAGAGAAAATCGCCTATCTGTTGTCGAGAACCTTGCTGCAGTTCGTTGGGGTTTGCATCATGTTTGCTGTTTCAGCAGCATTGGCTATTATTTTTCATCATAATGCTATCCAGCGTGCCGATTTCCTGCTGCCGGTGAGTCTGGTTACCTTAATATTTCTAAGTTCGACAATTTTCCAGAATCTGCTGGCTCCGAACTTGCACTCCCATCGGCTGCTGGCAATTGAAGATGGAGATGCGCAAAGACTGTATCGCTGGCTGATTTCGATTTTCGCGATTGGATTGGGAGTATTCCTTCTGGTCAGTTGGCTCGGCAAGCTGGGTCTCGAGCACGACGCTAATTCCCTGCTGCGTGTGCTGGCTACTTTTCTTGGTGCAGTTTTACTCAGTAGCGTCGCCTTAGTATTTAGGTCGGAGATTTCAACTATGTTTCGGGGGGGGGATTCCCAGGGGTCAAAAGGGCTGCAGCTATTGACAAATACCTGGCATGTTCTGGCTGTGCTCTACTTTTTCACCGCCTGGACGGTCACCTCGATTCGAGTTCTCCTCGATCTGCCCCCCGTATACGGACTTACCAGTGCGCCGATGGTTGCACTATTGATTGCCTTGTTTAGTTATAGCGTAATGCTCTTGATTATCGATTTTTTCGACCGCAGAAAGCAGATTACAGCTAGTCGGATATCTCTCGAGGGTGAAGGCGATAGGTTTGGAAGTGAGTTGACGTGCCTTTTTGAACGGGGAGCTACAGTGTTGTCGTGGACTGCCGCGATAGTTTATGTTTTCTGGGTCTGGGGCATCAACCTTTCTGTTGATGGTTTTCTCGTCAATTCCATGGATATATTACTGGTGTGCTTTGGAGGATGGTTTGCCTACAGAGTAATCAGCATACTGGTTAGTCAAAAAATCGAACGAGAGGGTGGAATTACCGTCGCAGCGCCTGGCGAGGAGGGCGGTGGACATGATGGCGTTTCACGGATCGCAATGCTGTTGTCACTGTTTCGGAAGTTTTTGCTTGTTACTGTTTCGGTCATCGTCGGATTGATTGTTTTGTCCGAACTCGGGGTAAACATCGGGCCATTGTTTGCTGGCGCCGGTGTTGTCGGCCTTGCAGTGGGCTTTGGGGCACAGACTTTGGTACGCGACATTTTTTCCGGTGCATTTTTCCTGATGGACGATGCTTTTCGCATTGGCGAATATATTGACGTTGGCACGGCCAAAGGAACCGTAGAAAAAATATCAATCCGTTCCATGCAGCTCCGGCATCACATGGGTCCGCTAAATACCGTACCTTTCGGTGAAATCACTGTACTAAAAAACTTTGTGCGCGACTGGGTAATGATGAAATTGAAGTTGCGAGTCACTTATGACACGGATATCGAAAAAGTTCGTAAACTGGTAAAAAAACTTGGGCAGGAGTTGTTAGAGCATCCGGCAATTGGACACCTGTTTCTGCAGCCACTTAAATCCCAGGGTGTGTATTCCATGGAGGATGAAAATGCGCTTATCATTCGCGTGAAATTCATGACCCGGCCCGGGGATCAGTTCGAAACCCGCAAGGTTGTTTATCAGGAAATTTGTAACTTGTTTGAACGCGAGGGCATCAAGTTCGCCAACAAGCGAGAAGTTATCGTTCGTGTAGCTGAAGATGAAGAAGGTCATTCCGATATGCAGGTGGCGGCAATGGGCGGTGCGGCAGCCGATGCAACCAGGTCCACTACCCCCAGTCCAAACGCAAACAAGACTGAAGAAAATAAGAAGTAGCGATCACAATCTAGGCCACCGGAATCCGCAAGCTGCTGCCTGTCGCCCCCTCACGAATTGTTGCCGTGGGGGGTCGGACACGGACAAAACATCTTTATGCTGCAGGCATGCGGGCACCAGATCACTGTGCTTGGCAGTGATGAAAGCAGCTCATCACTTATCCGTACCTTCATCGAAAGTGGGGCTGTGACATTCCAGGCCGGCAGCATGGTTGATAACAAACAGTTGAATCGTTTTTTGCATTCGATTCACTGCAACGGACGGTCACTGGTGTCTGTGCAACATTAATTCCCGAAATCCTTGTTGAAAAGTAACTAAAATAGGAGACCGCACACGAGCTGTGCGCATTCTTTTGTTGGGTATCTCGAGATCATCAAACAAATGGAGGATGCCTGGTCCGCGAACTAGGGCGGAAAGGTCGTCAGTCCTTTTTTTGTTCTTTCACGTACGAGAGACAAGAATGACTGATACAAGTAGACGCAAACTTACGAACGTAACCATGACTCTAAAATGACGTCATCACTCACCCGCATGAAGACTGGCTACTGCTTGCTGCGGCCGGTAATGAAAACACGGACCACGGATTCCTCGATAGCAGCTATCCATTCTCACTCGGGTAAGTGGTTCTGAATTTCCCACTAAGGATTTACGAGGCGTAAACACTTCTTGGTCTGCTTCGGGACACTTGGCGGGTCCGCGAACAAAAAGTAGTACTCCTAAAGTTTTAAGTTTGACTTGTCGATCTGAAGTGAATCTTAGCTGTCAGCCATTTACCTATATCTAGCAACTCGTGCATATGGAACCGTACTGCTCAAGCATCTCAATCATCTTGGGTTCGCCGTCTTGTGCGTAGTCCAGTGGAGTAAAACCTAAATTGAGATCTTTCGCGTTCACATCAGCACCCGCTTTTATCAGCAACTCAGCCAATGCTACGTTGTCCGTTCGAGCAATAACATGCAATGGCGTTACGCGGTTGGTATCTAAGGTTGCTATGTCAGCACCCATTTTGATGAGCAGCTTCGCCATCGCTAGATGGCCCTGATCCACGGCACGGCGTAAGGGCGTATAGCCGTATTCGTCGGTCGCATTGATATCGGCACCGGCGGCCAATAGCAGCTCGGCGATCTGTGTTTGGCCTGCGTAGGCGGTGGCGTAAGGGTGTCTCGCCAGGGTAACCTCCACCTTCAGTCCTTGCTTTGATATCAGCTCCATTTGCCAGCAACAACTGAACGATGTTTATATCACCCGATATTGCAGCGGCGTGCAGGGGCGTGTTTCCGTTGCCATCCGGGGCGTTGACATTGGCCCCTTTTTTGATGAGTAGCTCAACCATATCTCGATTTCCTTTCCTCGCAGCCCCTAACAGTGGTGTCCTACGAGTTTGATCGGTCGACCTTAGGTCGATATCTGCGCCGTTCGCGATGAGCAGTTCGGCTATATCCGTCTGACCCGATTCGATTGCAAAAAGCAATACAGCCCAGCCATTACTTTCTATGGCATTTACGTCGGCACCAGCAGAAATAAGCAACTCAGCGACGCTCGTGTGCCCCGAGCGAGCAGCCAACATCAAGGACGTCTTGCTAAACACGCTGTTGGTTCTCGTTTCAATTCCGGCGCCCCCCTCAATAAGTAATGCGGCGATCTCAGCTTGCCCAGCCTCGGCTGCGACATGTAAAGACGTCTTGCCATAGTGATTCCTAGCATCGATGTGAACCTGCTCATTGATCAGCTGTCTCACAGTGTCGACATCGCCTTTTTGCACGGCAGCGTGAAGTGGCGAAGAATACGGGTCCAGGCGAACGGCCCTCTGGATCACCTCAGCACTTTCCTCAGTCTTTCCCGATAGTTCGAGGGCACTGGCAAGCTGCGCATAGCCCGCGGCATTGTTACTGTCAATTGCGACGATCTGTTTTGCCTCAGATACCGCACTTTGATAGTTGCCTTCGCTGATTGCAATGTTTGACGCTACCCAATGCGCAAGTGGTGTGGCCTCTTCCATCGAATGTCGTACGTGCAATTTCGCTTTAGTCATGACATCGCGGGGGGACATACTCAGGTGTTCCGCCCAGTTATTACTCCGAAGTTCCCAGTAAACCGCGGCCAGTGCCGCGTGGGCCTGCGCATATTCTGCATCTAGTTGAATCGCCTGTTCCAGATAGGGAATGGCTTGGTTCAGATCGCCCCCGGTGTGGCGCTGATAGTGCGCCCACCCTTTTAAGAAAGCATCGTAGGCTTGGGCGCTAGTGGCCTTGTCTTTGGTTCCTTGGTCGTCAGTTAGACTCAACGACAGTGCTGCAACAATTTGTTTGGTGACGCTGTCCTGCAGGGTAAATACATCAGCAAGCGAACCGTCATAGCGCTCAGCCCACAAATGGCCGCCGGTCGTAGCGTCGATTAACTGAACATTGATCCGCACTTGGTCTCCTGCTCGGCGAACGCTACCTTCAAGTACATAACGCACACCGAGCTCTTCAGCTACTTGCCCAACTTTCACCGCCTTGTCCTTATAGGTGAACACCGAATTACGGGCTATCACAAACAACCCGGACAGCTTGGATAGATCAGTAATCAAGTCCTCGGTCATACCGTCGACGAAGTACTCCTGCTCTACATCACCGCTCATATTGGTGAACGGCAGCACGGCGATAGAGGGCTTATCAGGTAAAGGAAATGCCATGCGTTCAACCGAGGCCGGTTCCTCGTTCTGTACCCAGGGCTTAATCCAAAAAAGGGCAATACCAGCTGCGACAATAGCAACAGACACGAATGCAACTAAAGTATTTCGGACTCGATGATCTGCCTGTTCTGGTTCCGGGATAACGGTGTCGCTTTTTAAACTTGCCGAGTACGCTCGAACGGGTTTGTCGAAGCCTTTCGCCCAAATCTGTATACGCGAATGGAAATCGACCTGGTATGGTCTCGTAGGCCGCACCTTGAATGACCACACCGCCGGGTTCTGCTAATTGTTCCACCCTTTGTGCCAATACAACACCTGCGCCAGTCACTGTATTGTCGGCGATAATGACCTCCCCCATCGCAATGCCCACACGGACTGAGGGTCGTATGTTGTCGTCGAGCTGGGCGTTGTACTTGGATTGGTCTGTTTGAAGAGCCAATGCAGCGGTCACTGCGTCAGAGGCACGTTCGAACTCGGCTAATAACGCATCACCACGCAGTTCACGCACGCGACCATGATATTGAGCAATGATGTCACCGAAGCGATGGAAGACCTCCTGGATACGCTCGTGAGCCAAGCGTTCATCTTGCTGCACCAACGCAGTTGAACCCGCAATATCTGCGTGCAGGATGACAGCAAGTTTGCCAGATCGACGATCTCCTACCATTCGGTGCCTCAGAAGGACCAGGGATACGGAGTATGTTACTACACCTCAGAATCCACTTTTAGGCACTTTCGCGATAGCTAGGTGACTCGCGACTGAATGCCTCTCTGACAGAGTCCTGCCAGAATCCAAAGTATTACTGAGAATAGGACGGAATATCTATATAGGAGCATAACCGACCTGTTGGCCTGTCTTTCTGAACGACAGCTTTTCCAGTGCCAGGTTTAATCGAGTACTAAATTGTAGACTGGAAGGTCGAACGCCAACTTGTATACCTTAGTGTTTCAAGCGAGCTGCTTCTCCATGAAAACTGACATCTCAATGTTCTCGTTTTCATACCCCGCAAACGCACCGCGTTCAAGGTACCCGAGTTTCCGGTAAAGCGCGATTGCCTCAGGTTGCTGCTTGCCGGCCTCGAGTCTTAGCACCGAAATATCTCTGTCTATCGCGGCCTGCTCCAGGTGTTTCATCATCATCTCAGAAATGCCCCGTCCCCGAGCATATTCAGCCACGTAAAGTCTCTTTATTTCTCCATACTGAATTTCATCCTTTAGAAACTTTATAGCTCCACATCCGAGCACATCCTCTTGTTCCCAGGCCGAAACGAATACAACATTTGGCTGCTCCAGTTCCTCAAGAGAATCAATATGATTGGCCTCCGCCGGATATCGTACCGCAAGATATTGATTCAACTGTTCCAGCAATATCTGCACCGCTGGATTATCTGGGGCGGTGACACGCACCGAGACCGACATGTTAGCGACCTTTCCAGACTGGATCTCTTTTCTCCGCAAAGGCTCTTGCGCCCTCCAGTTGGTCCTCACTGTCATACAAGGTTCTTACGGTTGGCAGTCGTGATTCGTGCAGCATATTGAAAGACTCCTGGACGCTGCAAGTTTCAGTCTTTCTAATCGTTTCCTTTATCGCGGCGAAAACTAATGGTGGCCCACTCGAAAGTAGCTTTGCAATCTCCCAAGCTCGCGGCATCAGTTGATCGGGTTCCACCACCTCGTTAACTAGTCCCCAGTGGTGTGCTTCATTTACATCCATCCAACGACCGGTCAGTAGTAGATCCATAGCAACATGATAAGGTATCCGCTTAGGCAACTTTATAGTTGCGGCGTCGGCAAGTGTCCCTGCACGGATTTCAGGCAAAGCAAAGCTCGAGTTGTCTGACGCAATAATCATATCCGCGGAGATCGCCACTTCGAAACCACCACCGCAGGCGATTCCATTTACCGCTGCAATTACGGGTTTATTGAGGTCAGGAAGTTCCTGCAATCCGCCGAAACCCCCTACACCGTAATCTGATTCCACTGATTCTCCACCGGCTGCGGCTTTCAAATCCCACCCAGCACAGAAAAATTTCTCTCCGCCACCGGTAATAATCGCAACTCTTAAGTCAGGATCGTCTCGAAATCCCGCGAAAACCTCCCCCATTTCTCTACTGGTCGCGACGTCGATTGCATTAGCCTTGGGCCGATCCAAAGTCACTTCGAGTATGGCGCCTTTGATTTTAGTTTTTATCGGTTGATCAGACATTTTTTACCTCAAGAGATTTCACTTCTATTAACAATTAAAGCATCCAAAATGGTTACCCCTAATCCTTTGGGATTAACCATCAACGGGTTGATATCCACCTCAAGCAATCGATCCTTGTGCTCTGAAACATACTCTGCAAGTTTTTTTACTGTCTTAACGACGGCTTTAATATCACCCTCATTCCTGCCCCGGTAACCTTGTAGTAGCTTTACCGATCGTAATCTATAGAGTGCGTCTCGAATTTGATTTTCTGAAGCCGGCAACAGAACAATTTCACGATCGCCAAGCAACTCAACCAGTATACCGCCGATACCAATTACCAGGTAATGCCCGAACTCACTATCAAAGTTGACCCCTATCAATAGCTCAGCAACGCCTCCTTCGAGCATTTTTTCCACCAGCACCTGATCACCGATTGAGAACAGGCGCGTTATATGTTTGCTGACATCTTTTGGAGTTTTGACTCCCAGAACCACGCCGTCAAGTTCAGTCTTATGAATGATTTCGCTTCCGCAGGCCTTGAGTACGACTGGATAACCGATCATTTCAGCAGCGTCCAACGCTTCTTGCTCACTACCGACGAGTTTTCCTGGGACAACGTTAAGGCCGGCCTCGGCTAGTGTTTGTTTAGCCTGATGTTCGCTAAAACTAATACCTTTTACTTTTTCAGCATCACAATGCTTGTGAGGAAACATCGGTATTGGCTTTTCTACTATACCTAAACTCGCGACCGCCTCTATCGCATGCACTGCTTGAGACAACCCCAATAAAGGAACAACACCCCGCGCCGCTAACGAAACTGCCACTTCGGTCGGCATATTTTCTGTAAGAGTGCATACAATCGCCCCCTGTTGACCGGTTTGTTCACACGCGTGAGCAAACGCTTCGCCAGCTTCAATCCATTCCTGCATATCGCAATCATTCGTACACGGATAGTCCAGTATCAATAAGGTAATATCGAAGCCGCCTTTCAACATCGCGGCAAACGTATTGCACAATCGATTTTGGTCTCCCCAGATAAACGTATGGTAGTCGAGGGGGTTTTCTACACTGACATATTCGTTCAATGTCGCCTGCACCGATGCGGCGTGCGCGGGATCAAGTTGAGGAAATTCCAGATCCATATCATTGGTCAGGTCAGCAATCATGGAAGCTTCACCTCCCGAGCAACTCATGGATGCAATCCGTTTTCCCGCCAGTGGCCCGGTGTAGAATGCAAGTTTGAGGGTCTCTAAAAACGTTTCTAGATCATCAACCCTAGCCACTCCAATGCGGTTAAATAAGGCATCGTACAGTCGAGATTCACCGGCAAGGGTCGCAGTATGACTCATAGTAATTCGAGCACCTAGTGTGGAACGACCACTCTTGAGGGCAACCACAGGCTTACCAATCTCGCTCGCGCGGCAAGTCAGCTCCGTAAACATTTCTAAATTTTGAAGTCCTTCAATATGGATGCCGATTGCGCCTATTCGTTCGTCTTCAAGCACCGCTTCGATGCAGTGTTCTATGCCGACAATAGCCTGATTGCCAACGGTAACGATGAGCGCGACCGGTAACGCGCGTTGCTGCATGGTCATATTAACGCTGAGGTTACCGCTCGAGGAGAAGATAGCCACACCCGAATCAACTCGCCGGAGGCCATGTTGATCCGGCCATAACGCCGCACCATTCAGCGCGTTGATATATCCATAACAGTTCGGACCGATCACCGGCATACCGCCCGCGGCCTCAATTAATTTCTTCTGAAGACTGGCATTCCCTACTTCATTAAAACCAGAGGCATAACATATCGCACCCCCTGCTCCCAACAAAACAACCTTCCTAATAACTTCAACCGTTGGTGCGGCCGGAATTCCAATAAACACCACATCGGGTGCCACAGGCAATTCTGAAACATCTTTAAAACAGGCGATGCCTTCGATGTCTGCCCTGCGCGGATTAACCGACCAGATTTCTCCGTCGAAACCTAGTTTGCGGCATTGTTGAATCACCCGGCTGGCTTCTTTACCGCCGACCACCGCCAGATTTCGAGGATTCAGGCATCGCGTCAGGCCATGCATTGATTAATCGCTTGTCTGAGTATTAGTAGTGCGAGCTGTAAACCGACGAGTAATCACTCAGTTCTTGTTCTCAAGAGGTCGAAGAATAGATCGAGAGATTATCAGCCGTTGAATTTCACTAGTCCCTTCCCAGATCCGTTCCACCCTGGCGTCACGCCAGATTCTCTCAAGTGGTAGATCAGACATCAGACCCATTCCACCATGTATCTGCAATGCCTCATCGGCAATAAAGGCGAGCGCCTCTGTCGACGCTAACTTCGCCAGAGCGGCATCCATGTCACTCATTCTGTTTTCATTTGCCTTGCAGGCTGCGTCATAAACAATAAATTCCGCTGAACGTCGACGCAGTTCCATGTCCGCCAACTTAAAGGCCACTCCCTGAAATTTTCCAATGGTCTGATTAAACTGCTTGCGCTCGGCGGCATACTCACAGGCAAGTTCGAAAGCCCTATCGCATCTTCCCAGACATATCGCCGCAACCTGTAACCGCGTATTTCCGAGCCAATCATTCGCGACCTCAAAACCTTGATCAACCTCACCCAGCACCTGATTTTTAGATATACGACAATTATCAAACTCAAGAATACAATTGTGATAACCGCGATGGGAAACATTGTCATAACCTTCCCTGACATTGAACCCAGGGGTTCCCATATCTACCAGAAATGAAGTAATTTTTTTACGTGGCCCCCGTGCAGTTTCTTCAACTCCTGTAGCCGCGAAAAGAATTACAAAGTCAGACACATCTGCGTGACTTATAAAATGTTTAGTACCATTAATAACGAAATCTTCGCCGTCCCTTTGTGCTCGGCAGGACATTGATCGCACGTCCGAACCAGCGCCAGGTTCAGTCATTGCCAGACAGTCAGTTTTTTCGCCGCGAATACAGGGAAAGAGATATTTCTCACGTTGATCGCCTACACAGGCTTGCAAAATATTGCTGGGTCTGCCTACAGTATACTGGAGCGCCATGTTGGCGCGACCCAGTTCACGATCGAGTAAACACATTGATACCGTATCGAGCCCTCCACCTCCTAATTCCTCTGGCATGTTTGCAGCGTAGAGACCGATCTCAAGTGAACGGTCGATTATCTGTTGCCGCAGCTCCGGTGTGATGCTGTTTGATCGCTCTACTTCTTTTTCATAAGGATACAACTCCTCCTCAACAAACCTTCTTGCCGTTTCCACCAGCATTTGCTGCTCTTCTGTAAAATCAAAATTCATGGTTTGTCCGGATAATGTTTGTATTGTGAATACTCAATGTTCGATACCGCCTATCGATTCGAGATGTCCGTCGACGGAGATAAACTGACCAGTAATTTTAGAAGCAGAATCTGATGCGAGAAACATAGCAGTATCTGCTATATCTTCCGGCTCGATAAAACTTCGAAGTGAAACTCCGCGCTCGTACCCCTCCCTGACTTCCTGTTCGCTGATATTCTTCTCACGTGCCTCATCGGCAATCACCTGATCCATTCGAGCGCCATTGACACTCCCCGGGCAAATAACATTCGCTCTGATTCCAAATGGTCCTAGCTCCATCGCCAATGATTTCATCAAGCCTATTACACCCCACTTCGCCGCGGCATAGGGAGAGCGGAGCGGATATCCATGCCACCCTGCGGTTGAAGAAAGACTGATGAGGTTGCCGCTACCCTGCTGCTTCATCACTCCAATTGCATGCTTGCTACATAAAAAAGACGCATAGAGATTGACCTCAATACATCTATGCCAATCGGTGAGCGCCATTGTTTCCACCGGCCCCGTAGGGCCTTTAACTCCAGCACAATTGACCAGAACATCAATTCCGCCAAACGATTCCTGCTGTCGAGCAAAAACTTCCATGACGGCATTCTCCTTTGAAACATCCGCCTCTGACGTCAAAAGTGAGAGGTCATCCGGCCATTTCGACTGGCATACCGCGATTGCGCCTGAATCGATATCGACAACGTGTACACGCGCCCCTTCACGTGCAAAACCGGCGGCAATAGCATGTCCAATTCCACTGGCCCCAGCGGTTACGACTACTCGTTTATGGTCAAATTTATGCATACCATTGAAATGCAGAATTAAGCCGTGACTTTGCCCTTTTGAATCTGTTGTTACAATGCTAAATCGCGTCAAAATTTCACCACTACGCGGCTGGCGTAAGCAACCTCCCCTAGACTACCTTTATCAGCGCTTCGATTGCTTTCGCCAGTTGCAGATCACCCCGCTCCCAAATCGCCTGGACATGCTCCTTACCGTGCTTTGCCTGCAGGCACTCCAGCCTCAGCATCTTTAGATAACTGCGGCCAGCCTCGGTGATATTCTGTGGTCCATCGTCTACAAATAGTTCAGGATACTTCTGCTCAATAACAATATCTGGCTGTATACCTCTGCCTTGCACAATCCTGCCCGACGGTGTGCAATTAGTAGCGGTGGTTATTCTCATTGCACCTCCAATCTCTCCTTCAAGCGGAAAAATCTGTTGCATACTGCCCTTTCCCCCGGATTTAGTGCCCACAACAACCGCACGGCCGTAATCTTGTAATGCGCCGGCCAATACCTCACCAGCAGAAAAAGTGTCTTCATTAATAATCACTACCAAGGGAATTTTAAAATGGTAGTCACCAATAACCCGATCTTCAATATTGTCCTCGCCTAATTTCTTGCCGTAGTACATGACTTCCTGATTGCACAGGCTGCTGAAGATATTTCTGGTAGAAATTATCGATCCCCCCGAGTTAGACCTCAAATCCAGAACAATGCCTTTAATACCGGCTTCTATTTGCTGTTTGAGTTTGTCGATAAACCATTGATAGCCGGTGCCACTAAACCATGAAATTCGCACCATTGCCAAATTATTTTCAAGGGCTTTCCACTGCATATAATCTACATCCACCGCACGACGCTTTATAGCGAACTTGATCTCCTGGTCTGATGAATTCACTAGAGTCAGGTTAACGACCGAGCCTTCCGGACCGTTTAGCAATTTTTTCAATTTTTCTGCATCACCATTGCGCACTTTCACTTTATCCACAATAGTCAGCTCGTGACCTAGCTGTATCTCATTGGTATCTGCGGGGGAGCCGGCTAATGCCGAAACTACTCGCGCTGAACCATGACGGTCATACTCCACCTGCAATCCAATGCCCACAACTGTCTCCACCTTACGCGACTGATAACTTTGTAACTGCGCAGGTGGAATGTAGTTGGTAAAAGGATCGCCAAGAGCGGACATCATCGCCGTTAACGCACGGCGAGCTAACTTTACATCATCAATATCCCCTTCTTTTAGAGACAGAAAGTTTCTTTTAAGTAGTTCGATTGCCGCTTCTAATTCGGCAAAGACATTACTTTCTTTCCCAGTCACTTAATATTTGGCGGGACTTCCATCCAATGCTTCGAGTGGCCGAAATTCACTCGCAGCACTCAAGAATCACATCGCTCAGGCTGTTGATGACATCTGTCGCGAGCAACGAAGGTTGACTTAAAGCTAACGTTGCGCGATCCGCAGATTCCGAATGTAACCACACAGCGGCGCAAGCAGCCTCCATAGGCGCCATGCCCTGGGCCAGCAACGCACCCGCAATCCCACTCAACACATCCCCCATACCTGCACTGGCCATGCCTGGATTACCCCGATCACAGATTCGCACCAAACCTTTTCCAGCAATGACGGTGCCGGCACCTTTCAGCACGCAAATTCCACCATATTGTTTGCTGATCTTGAGCGCAGCCGCTACCCGATCTCGCTGAATATCGATGGAATGTGTGTTTAGAAGTACCGCAGCTTCCCCAGGGTGTGGTGTGAGAATCTGTCGATCAAATTTCTTGACTTTAGAGTTGGCCAGCAACCTTAGACCACCCGCGTCGATTACCCTTGCTAGCTGATACTGGCATGTTGTATCGAAAAGAATTTTCCCCCAATCGTTTTCCCTAGTGCCGGGGCCGATAACTAAGGCGTCAGCAGCCTGAAACAGTTCTTTACAATGGCTGGGTTGCTCATAGACATCGGACATAAGTTCAGGCTGATTAAGAGCAGGTTGATCCAGATGGCGTTCACGACTGGCAATAGTCACCAGCCCGGCGCCGGTTCTAAGCGCCGCCTTCCCAGCCAATAACACCGCACCAAGCATGCCATAGTCCCCGCCCGCGATCACCAAGTTGCCGTAGTCACCTTTATGTGAGTTGGCTGATCTTGGCGCAATACTGGGTGCAATAAGAATATGCGCCGCGGGTTCGACCCGGCGGTAAACTTCTGGGTCTATGTCGAGGCTCTCATAGATTCGATCACCGCAACAGGCCTCACCATCGGCAGTGTACATCCCGAGTTTTTTTCCGATAAAGGTTACGGTGCAGTCGGCCTGTATAGTCGGGTCGAAGGCATGGCCGGTATCACCCGACAGCCCGGATGGCAGATCAATCGCGACACAGGCGCAGTGATTCCCATTCGCCGCATTGATCAGGTCAGAAAAAGGCGCTGCGGGTGCACGGGTAAGACCTGCTCCGAGCAAAGCGTCTACAATCAGATCGGCGCAGGCAATGACGGCGATTGCGTCTTTCTCAATGGTTCCACCCGCCTCGAGATAAGCTTCGCATACTGCTTTAGCGTCCTCTGTCTTTGGCTCGCTGGTTCGTACGATTACCGCCTGAACGCCGATCTGATGCATCAGGCGCGCCACCACATACCCGTCCCCGCCGTTATTGCCGGGGCCACACATCACAACGACCCGTTCAGCGCCGGGGAAACGTTGTAAAATCTTTTCAAAGGCACTACGCCCGGCACGCTCCATTAAGAGCAGGCCAGGGGTACCGAATTCTTCAATCGCCAGCCGGTCCAGTTCACGGGTCTGGTCGGTGCGATACAGAGCCCGATTCAGTTCTATTCTCGACATACTGGTATCATACCGCAGTAGGTTTAATAAGAAGGTTACACTGCGGCAATCCAACCTGGTTGTGGCCGTTGAAAACAACTTCCATGTCCCCAATTTTTAGCTATGAATATACAGTCAGCGATTGAGCAAAAACTTGGCTCTCTGGATCCCGCCCATCTCGAGGTGGTCAACGAGAGTCATATGCACAATGTTCCTGAGGGTTCTGAGTCCCATTTTAAAGTGACCGTGGTTTCGGACCAGTTCAACGGGAAAATGCTGGTGGCCCGACACCGTATAGTCAACCAGCTTTTATCTGACGAATTGGCAGGTACTGTGCACGCCTTAGCGCTGCATACCAAGACACCGGATGAGTGGTTTGAGCAAGGCGGACAGACTGCGGATTCTCCGCTTTGCAAGGGCGGATCAGCAAAAAAAAGTTAGGCGAAAATTTCTATTTTTCGGGGTTGAAAATCTCCCCCGAAATCCCCAATTTGTAGACTGTGGACCGGTGTCTCGAAGAGAGCTGTTTCACATTTCATTAACTTAATATTGCTTCACAGGAGAATATGCTATGACTACTATTGATTTATCCCCTCTTTATCGCAGCACCGTCGGCTTCGACCGGTTCGGATCACTTCTCGACAACGCAATGGGTGCAGAGAAATCGGCATCCACTGGATATCCGCCCTACAACATTGAAGTCGTAGGTGAAGACCGATACGCCATCACCATTGCGCTGGCTGGCTTTGAAGAAAGTGACCTGGATATTCAGGTTGAAAATGGAGTGCTGACGGTTCGCGGCAAGCTGGAAAAAGCCGACGTAGAGCGAAAGTACCTGCATCAAGGCATTGCCAACCGGTCCTTTGAACGAAAGTTCACGCTAGCCGACCATGTTGAAGTCACCGGCGCTGAATTGCGCAACGGAATACTGCAACTGAGCCTGGTCAAGGAAGTTCCGGAAGCCATGAAGCCCCGCAAGATCTCAATTGGCGGCACCGACACTGTACTGGAACACAGGGCCTCGGAAAAAGCGGCCTAATTGACGATATACTGACTCGTCAGGAAAGGGCGGCAACTTGAGTTGCCGTCCTTTTTTATACCTAAACCGCGCTTAATCCGGGATCTCAGGCAGGTTGCTGCGCTCCCGGGCAGGGCTCCATGCGCATTCGCCGCAACGCGGTGCGTAGTCAACTCCGTACTGACAAGAAATTTATAAGTATCCCAATACCCGATAAATCGCCTCAACATTTGCGGCCCCCAAATGCTCTGAACGTTCCGGCGACCAGCCTTGCATTGCATGGGGATTATCGATGGTGTCTTTAAACGGCATCTCCAGGGTCATCGCGGGGCAACCGAAGGTTTCACCTACGTAGTTCGAACACATGGTCATATTTGCCTGCCCCGATTTGGCTTTCGGGTATCCGTGTTCAATCTGAAAATCTGGGTTGATGAGCATCAGCTCTTGTTTGTACTTGTTGAGCAGCTCCTCACGTTCCTCGCTCCATGATTGCACACCTTCTGAAGATGCAATAAAGTTGTATGGCAGGCCTTCGTCACCATGCACATCGAGACAGAAATTAACCCCGGTCTCATGCATCTTTTGCCTTACCAGGAATACCTCTGGACTTTTATCCATGGCTGGATCCAGCCATTCTCTGTTAAGATTTGCACCAGCAGCGTTGGTACGCAAATGGCCGCGCCTGCTGCCGTCGGGATTCATATTCGGCACAACGTAAAACACCATTTTATCGAGCACCTCGCGCGACACCGCATCAGAGCTATCCAATAAGCGGCTCAGGAAACCCTCCATCCACCACTCCGCCATAGTCTCACCGGGATGCTGTCTGGCTATAGCCCAACCGACCTTCTTATCCTCCACTTCTTGTCCTATTCTAATCAAGTCGATATCTTGCCCGTCGAGCGTTGCACCGAGGTTGATCAGACTTACTCTTGGAGAAGTCTGTGCGATCGACACCAGGCTCGCATGCTTGTCCATGGAATACGGCGCAAAATAGGCGTAGTAAACAGAATCGTAGGCAGGCTGATGTTGGATACACAGCTCGCCGTCTTCGTAATAGGTATCAACTCTAAACCAGTACTCTCGGTCGTAGGAAGCTACCGCACGATAACCTTCCCAACCGTTCACATAGCTCGCATCGCCAGCATTCACGATTCGCATCAGACACTGTTTCTGGTGCGCTCCGCTAAGTCGGAAATAAAACCATTGGAAAAATTTTGCTTTGTGATCCGGCTTGATTTCAAGTCGAATGTCGTTGGCTTCCTGGTCGGCAATCACATGGATATTGCCACCATCGAAGTTGCTTGAAATTTTCATTTAGTCAGGTAGTGATGGTTTGCCGAAGCATATCATTTCAATCGTTATTTATATGTGACAATTTCCATCGCGAATGCAAATGTATAGCGCTAGAATGTGCTACTGAGTAATCCGCAATCTGCCCACTAATATCATGGCCGAATCCATCCACTATTCTCCCGCAGCCCTAAATAATAGTTATGGCGCTCCGGAAATTGTCAAGCAACGCCGAGTGACCCTGGACGCACTCGCGGTCCAACCCGGGCAGAATATACTAGATGTTGGATGCGGCAGTGGATTTTTAACTTACGAGCTGGCAAATCTTGTGGGCAGCAGTGGCACAGTTATCGCGATCGATAAATCTGAGGAAATGATCGATGCAACCATGGAACGTTGCTTCGGGCTTGGTCAGGTAAGCTCTCGAATAGCAGACGTCAGGGAGCTTCCGTTTGACGACAATCAGTTTGATGCAGTGACCTGTACCCAGGTTTTGCTTTATGTCGGCGACGTAGCCAAGGCTATCGGCGAACTTTCACGAGTTACTCGCGGTGGCGGTCGAGTCGCCATACTGGAGACCGATTGGCGCGGCGCAATCATGCACAGCCATCACCCAGAACTAACTGACGCGATTTTTACTGCCTGGGATAAAAGCGTGCCAAGTCCCAATCTTCCGCGTCGACTGTCCAGGTTAATGCACAAAGCCGGCATAAATGTCACGCACAAAGAAGCAATCCCGCTGCTCAACACTGATTTTGATCCGGGAAATTTTTCCGTCAGCTCACTTAATTGGTTAAGTGGTAACGCATACAAAAAGGGAGCCATCAGCAAAGAACAGTCTGCCCTTTGGCGCGACGATCTGGAAAAGCTCGGAGAACTGGGAGAGTATTTTTTCTGCGTAAACAGGTTTTTGTTTGTAGGGAACAAGATCCAATCATCCTGATCCTGGGCAACGCGCCAGATTCAGGACCACAGTATTTAGCCTGAGACCCCGGATCTAGCTCGGAAAGGCGTTTTACTCTAATCTTGCTGGTTACGCTTTGCCTTAATCGTCCGGCGCATTGACAAAATAATCGCTGATCCCGACAGTGTTGAATCCTCCGTCTACGTAAGTAATTTCCCCCGTTATTCCAGACGCCAGATCGGAGCATAGGAACGCTGCCGCGTTGCCCACTTCGTCGATGGTTACAGCTCTACCTAGCGGTGCGACGTGTTCAAAATGGCCCAGCATTTTCTTGAAGTTTTTTATACCAGAAGCAGCCAATGTGCGGATTGGCCCTGCGGATATCCCATTCACTCGAATGCCGTCTGCACCCACAGACTGAGCCATATAGCGCACATTAGCTTCTAGACTTGCCTTGGCCAGGCCCATGACATTGTAAGCCGGCATCGAACGTACCGATCCGATATAGGTCAAGGTCAACATCGCGCCATTTCGACCCTTCATCAGCGGCAGTGCTGCCTTGCCCATTCCCGCAAAACTGTAAGAACTGATTTCGTGTGCGGTCAAGAAACCTTCCCGCGTCACCGCATCCAGATAGAGACCTTCCAGCTCGCTTCCAGGCGCAAATGCGATCGAGTGGACAAGAACATCAAAGCCATCCCAACGCTTTCCAAGCTCGCTGAACAGGTTTTCAATCTGTTCGTCGCTGGCTACATCACATGGTAGAACAATATCGCAACCAAGTTCCGCGGCAAATTTATCGACCCGCGCTTTGAGCTTGTCATTTGGATAGGTCAGCGCAAGTTCGGCACCTTCCCGGCGCATTGCCTGAGCAATTCCCCATGCGATCGAACGGTTGCTGGCGATCCCCGCGACCAGCGCGCGCTTACCGGCTAGAAATCCCATAAATAACCTCGTTGGTATGATGATAGTTGACGGGCAGGATATTATACCTGCCCAACTCTAAATATATAGATTCAGCTTTTGTTATCTCTTGACGCATTTAACCTGTTACTTGATCCCGAACATGAACACGCTTGTCAGCAGCTTATTCAAGATCTGGGGATAGCACCGGTATCGCCCAGCACCGACTTGACGTGCCGATTTCTTCTAATTTTTGATCACCAATCTAGACTTGGACTAATCGATTGTGAGGCTGATCGGCGACGGCCATATTACCCGGAGATTTCAGCGCGACGGCAGAACCAGGGCATTGATCCTTTAATGCGAGCGATTGGCCATCGCGCCAACTTGGTTGTTGATTGCACGGGCGGATGGGGCATCGACGCGGCACACATCGCTGCACACGAAATACCGGTAGTTGCGGTGGAACAACAACCGGTGGTGCATGCTTTAGTTAAAAATGCATTAAATAGATGTGATAACGATAAAATTACTAAAAACCTTTCGTGGCTCCAGGGTAATAGCATCGAGTATCTTGAGAAGATGAATTCTGCTGCCGAAGTAATTTACATCGATCCCATGTACCCTCCCCGACCGGGCTCCGCCGCACCAAAAAAACCACTAAAGTTACTTCAGGCAATGTCGGCTGGGGACCAACAGGATCATGTTGCATTACTGAAGCTCGCGCTACGTAGCGCAAGTCGCAGAGTGGTGGTCAAACGTCCGCATTATGCGGCCCCTTTATTGCCCGGTAAAACCGGCTCTACCGAGAGTAAACTGGTGCGTTTCGATATATATCCCACTTCTTCATGAAAACTGCACAACAGAAAGAGCCTAAGATTCCACCGCTTTTCATTGTTGAGTCACTCGAAGCCGGACAGGAAAATGTCAGCCTGCCAACTCCTGAAGCAGCTCACGCAATTAAGGTCAGACGATTGCGGGTAGGCAACCCGATCCATGTGACTAACGGAACTGGTCTACTGGGTGAAGCGATTATCACTTCTGTCGAATCAAAGCCGAAGTCGGTGGTTGCCAGACTTCTGAACACCGTTCAAAGACCCGCCTCTAAAGTCAGACTAACCCTGGCAACGGCTATGCCAAAAGGCGAACGTCAAAGTATATTGCTGGATATGGCCACACAACTCGGTGTGAATACCTTTGTACCACTCGACTGTGATTTCAGTGTAGTTCGGTTCCAGGATAAAATGCGCGACCGCTGGCTGCGAATCATACATAGCGCATGTAAACAGACCCGGCAGCTGTATCTGCCTGAAGTAAAACCCTCCATGACAGTCGGGTCGTTGTTACAAGATTCGGATCGGCGGACTCTTGTTCTTTATGGAGACCAGCATGGTGAGTCGATTTATCAGATCGCACAAGGCATAATGTCCTCTGTGGATCATATCCTTCTCATGACAGGCCCCGAAGGAGGATTCAGTGAAGCAGAACAAGCGCTTTTGTCTGCGCATCCAGGTACCGAGTCCCTGTGTGCGAGTGATCTTATTCTTCGAACTGAAACAGCCGCAGCGGCATTGGTGACTTTGGCCGCACAATTAAAACGTCAGGTGTCTTAGCCAAGCCCTAAATCGGGCGGTCCTGCCATCACATCATTAACAACGGATAATTAATCACTATGCACCCTCAAAACCTGGTCTGGATCGATCTTGAAATGACCGGACTATCACCTGAGAATGATGTCATCATTGAGATCGCTACCATCGTTACCGATGCACAACTGAACCCCCTTGAAGAAGGACCGGTCATCGCTATCAAACAGCCTTTACAACGGCTTGCTGCCATGGACGAATGGAATACCCGCACCCACACTGAAAGTGGTTTGGTCAATAGAGTTAAATATTCAAAAATAGTTACTGCGGAAGCTGAGACACAAACCTTGGAATTTATTCGAAAATTTGTTCCAGGAAACCATTCTCCGCTTTGTGGCAACTCGATCTGTCAGGATAGACGCTTTCTGGCTCGTTACATGCCTAGGCTTGAATCCTATTTGCATTATCGCAATTTGGATGTAAGCTCAATCAAAGAACTGGTCACTCGATGGCGACCAGACCTGTTGGGCGGATTTAAAAAACAAAATACACATAAAGCTCTGGACGATATTCGCGAATCCATCGAAGAACTCAAGTACTACCGCAGACATTTTATCCACGCTCCGATGCCTCAGTAACATCATGACGGTATGAACTATGATGACCCTTACCCGTTTTATTCTGTTCACTTTGTTGTTGTTTTCCCGTCTTGCCGGCGCCGCGTCGGGTGTCGCCAGCGCTCACCCACTCGCCACCGAGGCTGGCACTAGAATTCTACAGCAAGGCGGAAATGCATTCGACGCAGCAGTTGCGATAACTGCAGCCCTAGCCGTGGTCGAACCCGCGGGTTCAGGCTTGGGTGGCGGTGGATTCTGGCTGCTGCATGACGCGAGTACCGGTAAGGACATTATGCTGGACGGCCGGGAAAAAGCGCCCAATGCGGCCAGTCGTGACATGTATATTGATGAAGCCGGGAAGGTCGTACCAGGGAGTTCTGTGGATGGTCCTTTGGCAGCCGGTATCCCAGGAGAACCAGCAGCGCTGGTGTGGCTTTCGAGTCTTTACGGTGAATTGCCCTTAGAAGTCAGTTTGGCACCGGCTATTGAATATGCAGAACAGGGTTTTGCGGTTGGCGAGCATTACCATCGACTGATGAATTTTCGCCACGATGCGATTAAGAAATCGCCAGCCGCTGCCACGATTTTTCTCAACAATGGTCAGGTTCCCGAAATTGGATGGACCCTTGTTCAGAATGATCTGGCAGCTACTCTTCGTCTTATTGCAGAAAAAGGGTTCGATGGATTCTATCGGGGTAAGGTTGCCGAGGCATTGGCCAAAGGTGTACAGCAGGCCGGCGGCTTGTGGACATTGGACGACTTAGCGCAGTACCGTGTCAAAATACGCAAACCCGTCCAATCTCAATATGGTGACATGACGCTTACTTCAGCCGCGTTGCCCTCTTCTGGCGGGTTGGTGATGTCCATCGCCTTGAATATTCTCTCGCACTATGACCTCGACGCAGAGGACAACATCACCGCTAAACATCTTGTAGTGGAAGCGATGCGGCGCGCCTACCGTGATCGTGCGGAATACATGGGCGATAGTGACTATGTTGAAGTGCCGACTGAACGCCTGCTTAGCCTCGACCATGCCGAAGCACTTAGTCAATCAGTTGATATGGCGCACGCCACCCCAAGTAGCGAATTACCTTCAGCTACCGATGAAGTGGCAGAGAGTACAGACACAACCCACTTTTCGGTAGTTGATGATTCCGGTAATCGAGTCGCCGCGACGCTTTCCATCAACTACCCATTTGGCTCCGCGTTTGTTGCGCCCGGTACCGGGGTGTTGCTGAACGACGAAATGGATGATTTCTCAGCCAAACCTGGCGTTCCAAATGTATACGGCCTGGTAGGCGCCGAAGCAAATGCAATTGAACCAGGCAAACGTATGCTGTCGAGCATGAGCCCAACGTTTCTCGAGACCGAGGACAGAATTGCAGTGCTAGGCACACCAGGTGGTAGCCGCATTATCTCAATGGTGCTGCTAGCGTCTCTCGCGTTCAACCAAGGCGCAAGTGCCGAAGAGATCGTGAGCACAACCCGTATTCATCATCAGTACCTGCCTGATCACATTCAGTATGAACCTGATGCTTTGACGCCAAAGCAAATTGTTCGGCTATATGTAAAGGGACATAAACTTGAACCCCGTGGTCGCACATGGGGCAATATGCAAGCAATAGTTATCGACAAGAAAAACGGGGCGGTATCCGCCGCTTCTGATCCAAGAGGTGAGGGAATGGCGACGGTGCTCGAGTGAGAGCGCCTCATGCCGGGCTGCAACCCGGGGTCCCGTTAATCTGCCAGAGCCCCTGATTTTCCTCAGGATGACGAGGGCGGTCGTTAAGTCATCCCCGGTCAACAAAACGTCATCCCGAATTTGATCCAGGATCAGGACGACTTTAAGTTTTACGAACTTATCCCCAATGCAGAAAGTTTTTCAGTAGTGGGATGGCCGCCTTCATCCCAGCCGCGTAAGCTATAGTATTCGGGAACCAGAACGTTCAGTTCGCACACTCCACCTTTGGCGAATCCGCTTGGGACTGGATCTTTGAGCATGCGGGGTGGAAGCGTGTCATTCGCGCTAGTAAGACCTGCGGCGTTGTTAAACAGTCGCTCCAAGTTCCAGACTCGTTCACCAGTCTGGCGAATTCGCTCGGCGTCCCAGTCACCCGGGCAGGTAGCGTTGATCATATCTGCAAAGTGTTCGTAGCCCCAGACGGCGGTAGTGAACAAGCAAAGCCCGGTGGAATCGACCATTGATACGAAATCCTGTGAAGTCTTAACTGCTTCAGCCTTACCCTTAGTGCCAGGATCCGCCATATCCTGTTCGAAGGTGTCGTGGCGCAAGTGACAGGCGCCGCGATTACTGGTCGCATAGCCAAGCCCCATGCCTTGCATAGCACGAGCGTCATAGCCGGCAAATTCCTGACCCTTAGCCACCATGGCGAGCTCAGGATGACCATACTTCTCACATAGAAGCTTCGAACCAAGCCCTAGATCTTTTCCGAAACCCTCCTGAATTCCAGTCTTCTCCGACATCACTACAAGTGCTTCGGCGCTGCCGAAGCTGAGATCAATGCCATCGGTCTGCTCCTTGGTAATCGCACCAATCTCGTAGAGTTCCATTGCGGCCGCCAGTGTAACCCCGAACGAAATTGGATCCATACCGTGCTCATTCATCATAAAGCCGGCAAAGGTCATCGCATCCAGATCATCCACACGTACAACGGGCCCGAAAGCGAATGCAGTTTCATATTCGAGGCCGCCTGATGCATTCCAGTACTCCGGGCGGTCCTTCACACTGAAATGATTAGGGTCGATTTTCGCCAATCGACCACAGCCTATTGTGCAACCGAAACAGGCGGCATTGCGTATAAGATTCTTGTGGCCGTTTCTATTCTTAATCGTCACAGCTTTGTGATTTATTTTTTCCTCACCATCGAATGAAACTTTTCGAAAATTTTCAGTGGGCAATCCGCCGAATTCCTGCATGCTGTCCATCATGGCATGGGTACCATAGCGCATCAGGCCACGACGAGCACTGCTACCGTGCAGCTCAGCATTCACTGATTTTACAACTTTCATAAAGGCATCGGAATTATCTTCCGTTACCCCCACTGTCCCACGAGCAGCAATGGCCTTCAGATTCTTGCTGCCCATGACCGCCCCGACACCGGAGCGCCCAGCGGCACGATGCAGATCATTGACCACACAGGCAAATCGAGAGCCTCGCTCCCCAGCAACACCGATCGCGGCCACCTTAATCTGAGGATCCTGCACCTGCTTATGAATCCATTCATCAGTCTCCCACACTGTCTTGCCCCAGATTTCATCGGCCAGTAATAATTCAGCTCTATCGTCGCGTATCGACAGGTAAACGGGCTTTTCTGACCGGCCGGTGATGATCACCATGTCATAACCGGCATATTTGAGCTCGGCACCAAACTTTCCGCCCGAATTCGATGCGGCGATTGCACCAGTGAGCGGACCTTTGGTTACTACTGCGTATCGGCCGCTTGTGGACGCCATGGTTCCTGTTAAAGGGCCGGTTGCAAATATTAATACGTTATCTGGACCTAGCGGGTCGGCTGCGGGATCCATTTCTTCCCAGAGATATTTGGTTGCCAGACCACGACTTCCGAGGTACTGATCAGCCCATTCCAAATTGAGTGGTTCGGTCACCGCGGTCCCTGCACTCAGGTCGACTCTAAGTATTTGTTTTTGCCAGCTCATGAGTTATTGCTCCAGTCTACTCTGTTAGCGTTTCCGGCTGCTTCGCAAAATTGATTTGCGAGACTCGGAAACTGAATGATACGCTCACTTAACTAAGTGGAATGATCGTCGATTTGAGGCCGAATATCCAGAGGTGATTAGACCATTTCAAAGAAAATGCCACCGCTGTATACGCCAGGAGCAGTCTGATCGCCTTGGAACTTCGCGCTAAGCTGCGCGAGTTCATAATATACCGAACGAGTCAACTTAGCGCAGAGTCCATCTCGAACTTCAACCAACGGTTGTGGCTGTCCGTTTTGTGGGTTGAAGGTGACAGATAATGGATGATCCGCATTCGCCATTACCACTTCATCCATATTGGTACGAAAATATATCTCCTGTGATTGACCACACCCCTCGATACGCAACTCTACCGCCATAAACGGCGCTTCATCGACTTGAATGCGGTATTTCACATGGGGTGTTACCAGGTAGAATTGACCATCCCGTAATACCAATACCGTAGAAAATAGCTTGACCAGTCTTTTCCTGGGGATGATTCCACCCTCGTGAATCCATTCTCCATTTGCGCTGATCCGAAGGTCGAATTCAACGGTTTTGTCCGGGCGCCAGTTCTCCACAGGTGGGCGTTCGAATGCGCTGAGCTGGTCAAATAATTGACCGAGATTGCTCATACAGGGAAATCCTGAATCAGGGTCGAAAATTCAGTGGGCGCTGTTGCTTAGGGCGCTACCGAGAAGTCTGGCGGTAATATCAACTGCCGAAATGACCTCTTCGTATTGCATCCGGGTGGGTCCGATCACCCCAAGCACCCCGACCCGCGTACTGTCCACCTCGTATGGAGCCGCAATCACGCTGCAGTCTTCCAAAATTTTATAGCCAGACTCCTCACCGATAAAAATCTGCACTCCAGAAGTCGTCATGCTTTTCTGTAAAAGGTCGTATAGCACCTGTTTAGTTTTGAAGGTATCAAAAAGTTGTTTAATTTTTTCGAGCTCAGAGAAGTCTGGCACCGCCAAAAGATTATTCTCCCCACTCACCAGCACCGACTCTAATTCAGCATCTGTTTCATTCTCAAATAATTCTCCCGCCATTCTGATTGCGGTGCGCATCTCTCGATGCATATCCCGATGATCGGCATGCAAGTGTCGTGCCAAATCGGTACGCACCTCATCAAGACTCCATGCGCCATAAGTGGCATTGAAAAAATTAGCAGCCTCCACCAGTTCGCTATCGCTATATTCCTTACTGGTGGACAATACCCGGTTCTGCACCTGACCATCATTGGTAACCAAAATTGCCAGCACTGTCTGTTGTGACAGTTTAAGAAACTCTATCTGGCGAAACTTGATGTTTGTTTTACTGGGCGTAGATACCATTCCAGCAAACGACGTGATCTGGGACAGCATTTCGGTTGCGCTGGTAAGAATACTCTTAGGGTCCGTGATTCCGCTAAAGGCATCGTCATAGTCGGCCAGAGCGCCTTGATTAATTGATCCCGTGTCCATCAGGCAGTTTATAAAAAACCGATATCCTTTAGGAGTCGGCACGCGGCCAGCTGACGTGTGTGGCGCTTCGATCAGTCCGTGTTCTTCCAGATCTGACATCACGTTACGAATGGTCGCGGGACTAAGCGCCAAATCAGTCTCCCGAGATAACGTCCTTGAACCTACCGGACTGCCATCACTGATGTATTTGCTTATCAGCCCCATTAATACCATTTCAGCTCGGGAACCTAGTGGCAGGTTTTCTTTGTCACTCATCGATGTTTAAACGCATAGGAATGGTGAATACATGGAACTATATATCGTTATAAGACCACAAATATCAATCATGTCACAATGCTGTCAAGATTGTTTTTTAACCTAACCCGCTTATACTTCATTGCCCCATCAGGGTCTAGGGTATATCGGTAGCTGACCGATACTTATAATCTGATATATATTTACCGTTTAACTCATTGAAATCATAGTGGATATTTCTAAGATCGGATTGTTCGGCAAATTTAGAGACAGTAGCGTCGCGCCTGTGCTTAAGAAGGTACGCGAGGTACTGGAGAGAAATGGATTAAAAGTCCTGCTTGGCAGCACGACTTCTGCAGAAATAGATGGGGAAAGAATTGACGATCAAAATCAGCCATTAAACACTGTAATAGATATTGCGATGGTGGTCGGAGGCGACGGTACAATGCTCAATGCAGCACGCTTACTTTCGAGCCATGATGTTCCTGCAGTGGGGGTTAACCTGGGAAGACTAGGATTTCTCACGGATATCTCACTTAGCGAACTTGAGCAGTGCTTGGACTCGTTGATCAATGGCGATTACTCAATCGAGAAGCGCACGTTGTTGCAGACCAGTGTTATCAAAGATGATGAAATGGTCTTTCAAGGGATATGTGTCAACGACGCGGTGATCTCTAAAGGCAATACCGGCCGTCTAATTGAATTTGAAACTCGTATCGACGGCCGTTTCGTAAGCCATACACGAAGCGATGGTTTGATAGTGGCAACACCGACCGGATCTACTGCCTATTCGCTATCCGCCGGTGGACCGATCATCTATCCTACTTTGTCGGTAATCAGCATTTCACCAATATGCCCACATACACTCAGTAACCGCCCTATCATCATTGATGAAAATTCCCTGGTTGAAATTGATTCTTTAAAAACTTCGGAAACTCATGCAAATTTGGCGCTGGATGGATTGATTGTTCATGAACTCCGAGGAGGTGAAATCATCCAGCTGCGGCGCGCTAAAAATAAACTATCGATGATCCGGATTGACTCGCATGATCACTTCGATGTGCTTCGGTCCAAACTCGGTTGGACCGGATGATCGACTGGCTGGAGATCAGGCACTTCGCCATCGCAGCGTCGGTTGAACTTGAGCTCGAAGACGGTTTCAGCGCGGTTACCGGAGAAACCGGATCAGGAAAATCCTTAATGGTCGATGCCCTAGCCACTCTGCTTGGGGCTAGAGCCGACAATTCACTGATTCAGCTCGGCCAGGACAACGCCGAAATACAGTGCAGCTTTTCGCTTCCCCTAGGGCATGCCGTATTTGATTGGCTGGAACAGCATGATCTGCGCAGCGATAATGAACTGTTGTTGCGCCGGATTATTCGACGCGACAAGCCTGGCCGCGGATATATTAACGGCAAGCCCGTTAACATCTCCATGTTACGCGAACTAGGTGTGGACCTGGTCGATATTCACGGACAGCATGACCATCACTCTCTGATCCGTAAACCGATTCAACAAGCACTACTGGACGAGGCTGCGGGCAATCAAACCTTGTTAGACGAATTGAGCAGCTGCTACGGTTCATTAAGCGCACTGCAGAAACAAATGGATCGAATCAGCAACCAACAGACCGCAATCCAGGAAAGGATTGATTTGCTGAAGTTTCAACTCACCGAACTTGATCAGCTCGACCCGGTGGTTGGAGAATGGGAACAGTTGGAGCAGCAACAGAAACGGCTTCACCACATGCAAGAACTTGTCTCTGGATGTCAATCAGTGATTGAACGACTTGACCAGGACGAACGCAGCAACATCAATTCCGATCTGGTAAAAGTTAGCGCACAACTAAGAAACCTTGAGCGATTCGATACAGAGCTCGGAGCAGTGGTAACGCTTCTGGAGGAGGCAACGGTCAATGTCGAGGAGGCGGTACGACAATTGAAGGACCAATACCAATCCAGTGAAGTGGATAGCAATGAGATAAAAGAAATTGAACAACGATTCTCAATCTTTCATGAGCTCTCCAGAAAGCACAGAGTCCAACCGCAAATGCTTGCCGAACACACCATAGTCCTGCGCGAGGAACTAGAAGGATTGAGCAACCCTGATGCAGAACGGGCCAAACTGGAAAAATTGATCAATACTGAACAGAAAAAATATCGCGAACTCTGTGCACGCATCAGTGACTCCCGTCAATCCTCCGCATTCAAGCTAGCCAAACAGATCACCGCAGCTATGCAGGAACTCGGAATGCAGGGAGGGAGTTTTAGAATCGAGCTGACGCCACTGGCGGCAGATAAAATTTCGCGACACGGTGCTGAAACAGTTGAGTTTATGGTTAGCGCTAATCCGGGTTTACCCGTTCAACCACTTGCCCGCATCGCCTCAGGTGGTGAACTTTCAAGAATTTCCCTGGCGATTCAGGTCATTCTCTCGGGCGCCGCAATGGTACCTACGCTAGTTTTTGACGAGGTCGATGTCGGCATCGGGGGCACCGTTGCGAATACTGTTGGTCAACGACTCCGTGAACTCGGTAAAAGTAGCCAGGTAATCTGTGTCACGCATCTGGCTCAGGTCGCGGCCAGGGCGGATCACCATTTTTACGTGTCTAAGACCAACGCCAAGAAAAAATCCGGAGTAATCGACATCACTATCAGGCTGCTTGATCAAGAAAGCCGAATCGAAGAGATTGCACGAATGACCGGCAGTGAAAAAATAACTAAACAATCGCGCGACCATGCAGAACAAATGCTGGCCTCAGCCTGATAAGATTTGGCCTATGGAACCGATACAGACTGAAAGAATGGCCGCCTCGCCTGAGACCCTGCCCGAGCTGCCAATTCGACCAGCCAGCCTGAAGGACGTTGGTGGTATTCACCGGTTACTTCAATGCTACAGCGATCGAGACATCCTGCTGCCACGACCGGAAAGCGATATCTATCACTCATTAAGAGAATTTAAGGTGGTGGAATGGAATGGTAAGATTATTGCCTGTTGCGCACTGCAGATTTTTACCCGTACTCTTGGAGAGGTTCGTAGCTTGGCGGTAACCCCGGAGTATGCGGGGCTGGGTTTTGGACGCCGGCTGGTGGGTGTTGTAGAGCAAGAGGCCCGACAAATCGGCCTGAGTAAATTGATGGCTCTGACCTATGAAGTACGTTTCTTTAGCAATGCTGGATTTGAGGTTGTTGAAATGAGTGTTCTTCCGGAGAAGGTGTGGAGCGCGTGTATTAATTGCCACAAATTTCGCAACTGTGATGAAATTGCAGTGTTGAAGACATTGTCCCCCTAAATTCCATATTCAGAATGATCAGCAGATTCATTGTTGTACTTTGCCTTGTTCTTTCCAGCGGCTGCATTTATCGAGTCGATGTCCAGCAAGGTAATGAAATTACCAGCGAGATGGTATCCCAGATTGAGCCCGGCATGAGCAAACGGGAGGTGGTCAAAATACTTGGCTATCCATTGATCAATGACCCTTTCAACAAAGACCGCTGGGATTACTTTTACTCCCTGAAGCCGGGTAAAGCGCGCAGAGTAACCGAAAAGTCTTCGGCTACTTTAATCTTTGAGGGCGATAGTCTGAAATCAATAGAGGCGAAGCTGCAGGAGGCGACACCCGAAAGCTAACGCATCAGAATCAGTTCAACCCTGCTTCGGCCAGTAGTTTGTCCGGCGGCACATACCCTCCGAGCACTTTACCGTTATCCAACATGATAAATGGCGTTCCCTGCACTCCCAGCCTGAATCCCAGCTCATAGTGTTGCTCAACCGGATTCTCGCATTGTTTAGGCTCTACCGTTTGGCGGTTTTTGGCAATTGTCATGGCTTTACCCTGATCTTCTGCGCACCATACTGACACGGCTTCCTGAAAACTTTCGGAACTCAGCCCGGCTCGCGGCCACATCAAATAACGCACCTTTAGGCCACCAGCCTGAAGCACTGGGATATCCTGGTGAAACTTCTGGCACCAACCGCAATCAGTATCGGTGAACACGGTGACATAGCGTTCACCCTCAGGATCACCCATAATGATCATATTGCTTTCCGGCATCGCTGCGAGATCCTTCATTGCTACGGTCTTCTCCTTATCCCGACGTTCCTGGGCCCAACTTACGCGTCGATCTGTATCGTAAACTTCGCCAATCATGACGAATTCTCCCTCGCTGTATACGAACAGATTCTCATTGCCTGCCCTGACTTCATAAACGCCTTCCATGGGCGTTTGCTCGATGGACTTAATCTCCATTTGAGCCGGAATTATTTTTTTAAGATTGTTACGAACTGCATCTATCTCAGACTGTGCTAAAGCGCCTCCACTCAGCAGCGTCAGGCAGACTGTAAATACTGTGGCTACGGAAAACCAGTACCTAGTCATGAATATTTCCTCAGATAATTAATCGTTACTTGGGGGTAGATCGGAATTAGTCGCGAAAGTTCGTAAACTGAAGCGGAATATCAAATTGCTGGTCTTTAAGAAATCCAATTACTTGTTGCAGATCGTCCCTTTTCTTTCCGGTTACTCTGACCTGTTCTCCCTGAATCGCTGCCTGTACCTTGTATTTCTGACCTTTAATCAGTTTGACAATTTTCCTGGCTCGCTCGGTATCCACGCCCTGGAGGATTGTGACTTCCTGCATTGCCTTGCCAGTCGGACTGGACTTGGGCTCAGATCTTTCCAAAGCGTTGACATCGACGCCTCGCTTGGACAGCTTGAGCAACAGCACGTCCATCACCTGATTAACTTTAAAGGCATCGTCTGCGTGCAACGTCAGCTTCGGATCAGATTCCTCGATCCGCGCATCACTGCCTTTAAAGTCATATCGATTGGATATTTCCTTGTTGGCCATATTTACTGCATTTTTGACTTCCTGCCAGTCTATTTCGGAAACGATATCGAACGAGGGCATTTAAACACTGAAAATGGTGGAACCGGCGGATTATCGCCTAAAATCGCCCGCATCGTAACCCGCCCGCCGGGATTGATATGATTAGTATCCTGCTACCGTTCCAAAACGCAGAGTCCACAATCCAGGGATGCCTGGCTTCCATTAAACACCAGAGCTACCGCAGTTTTGAGGTTGTGGCCGTTGATGATCACAGCACCGACAGGACCCGATCATTGATTGCTGCGTGGCCTGACACCCGGATAAGAGTGATTAGCAATCCCGGAGAAGGAATAGCGGATGCGCTTAATTTTGGTATACGGCAAGCCCGATATCCGTTGATCGCAAGAATGGATGCCGATGACTTGATGCGTTCGAACCGTTTAGAGGTCCAGTACCAATTACTTCAGTCGAAACCGGATGTGAGCCTGGTGAGTTCTAAAGTCACGCTATTCCCGCTGCGGATGGTTAAACAGGGTTACCTCGAATACATAAGGTGGCAAAACAACCTGTTATCTCATCAAGACATCTATTCTCACCGTTTTGTTGAGTCCCCCCTGGCGCACCCCTCGGTGATGTTCCATCGTGAATCCATCCTGGAGTTAGGTGGATATCATAAAGGGGATTTTCCCGAGGATTATGAACTATGGCTGCGAGCGATGGATCGTGGGATTAAAGTCGCAAAACACCCTGCGGTTTTACTTGATTGGCGTGAATCTTCCAATCGACTTTCCCGGACACACCCGGCTTATGAGCGGCAGGCATTCGATCGACTGCGCGCGCATTACCTGGCCAGGCTGCCAGTTCTGAAGCAGCGCCCGGTGGCTTTTTGGGGCGCGGGACGTAAAACAAGGCAGCGCGCGCACCATCTTATTATGCAAGGTATCGAACCTGATGTATGGATTGACATCGATCCGAAGAAAATTGGTAACTGCATTAGGGGAGTACCGGTGGTGGCCCCTGATTTTCTGCAAAACCGAGACGCGAACAATAAGCCATTTGTTTTGATTTACGTTACCAACCATGGCGCCCGTGATTTGATCCAGGGCGAACTCGATAGTTTTGGATATCAAATTAACGAAGATTATTTATCTGTGGGCTAATATCGCAGCTTGAGAAGCTAGCTGCAGGGCTTCTGTCAACGGCCGTCAGAATCCCTGCCCTAGAGAAACATTACTTGCCGGAAAGTAACGCCTTTTTCAGCGATTTCTGTACCGGGTCATCGGACAACCAGATGCCGAACAATGCCTGCTTGAATGCAAGACCGCCCACATTGACTTTGCTTTCTCCATTCTTGATCACCTCTGCGCCATTGTCTGGCTGATAAACCAGATCGAAAGTATCCTGCTTAACGATCTCCTCACTGAATCCGCCAGTGAACAACGCAATATCATCATCGATTGCCAAAGTATCCCCTCCGGTGGATCTTTTAAATCCCTCTGTCAGCGCAGTCTGCATTTTTTTAGAACTGATAAAACCCGACTCAATTACTATACGAATCGCCATAGCGGCCTCTGATGAAACAATTGCCGCCGCATCCTGACTGGTTTTATCGAGGTAGAGCGCACACCGATATAGCGATATAAACGCTTTCTTACGAACGCCGCTACCGTTTAAAAATAATTCACCTTTCCCGGCTGAGAGTGTGCTTGGAAAGCTCTGTTGTGCCTGGCTGGATTGGATTGACGGGGCGAACAGCATTACAAACAATAATAATCGCGGCCAGCATTGGGCTTGTTTAGAATATGATGTAGGCGTGTTCAAAACGTTGTTAGGTACTAATGCTTCGCAAAAGAATATCACTAACACGTGTGAGCAATGACGAATTGTTCGCGATAATTTTAATCATATCTTGTTTTTTTATATTGACTGCAGACCTTTCGGGACCATCACTGACTAGTTTAATTACCGCTAAGTTCCGGTGATAGTCATGTTTAAGCAATGCCGCATGGAGTATTGCTGCCTCCATTTCGTAAACTCCTTCCAGTTCATAAGTATGATCCGGATTCTCCACGGTGCGTATTATTGTCGCCGGTATCAATGGTTGCAGAACATCCTGTGGCCAACCTTGCAAATGAACTTGCCCGGTGTGCGGCCCTTCTATCTCAGTGCCGCTTACCAATTGACCCAACGGAAATTGAGAAGATCCGGCCAGTCCGAAGTTTAGCCAGCAGTCGTTTCGTGAACCGGGTAATCCATCACAAAACTTGGACAAGGAAACGCCACTTTGACCCCCGCCCTGCCCAGTCACCAATGCACGAACACTCTTCCCTTCAAAATAAATCTGATCGTAAGCACTGGTCACACTGGTCATTGCATAGTGTTTGATAAATGGTGCCGCTTCAGCACCATGGGCGGTAAGGACGTTCAACATTTGCGTGCTGTTCCATAACGTTTGTCTTTAATTTCGCGATATTGATCAGCCTCTCTATTTTTACCACGTTTTTCAAATCCACTGATCAAGACGTTACACTTTTGATCCAGGGTATCGATGCACGCCTGGGTTTGATGCTGGTTGAGGCGACCCGACTGTAAAATCTTCTCAAGCGCCCTGACCCTGAATCGGTCCATACCCCAATAGCGACGCGAAAGCTGATCGTCATGACCTCCGTATTTTATTAACATTGGAGACTCTACCAAGCCAACCTCATACTCACAAAATACACGCAGCCACATATCATAGTCCTCGCACGTCGGCAGTGTTTCATCGAACCACCCTACCTTGTCGAAAATCGAACGGCGCATCAGTATCGATGAGGGCGACACACAACATAGCGGAAGACAGCTATCAAATATCCAACCCTCCGGCTTCGAGTGCTTCTGCTTGGGATTAACCCTGCGGCCATCTCGAATCCAAAGCTCATCGGTGTGACATACATCGAGGTTTGTTCGGAAACTAAGTAACTTCGCCTGCGCCGCCAGCTTTCCAGGTAACCATTCGTCGTCTGAATCCAGCAGCGCAATCCACTCCCCGGTTGCGATCCTGATACCGCGGTTGCGCGCGGAGCTGACGCCCTGGTTGGTTTGTGTTAACACGACCGCCTCGGGAAAATCCCTGGCCACTCGCTCTATGGTATTATCATCAGAGCCATCATCAACCACAATCACTTCTGCCGGCGCAAGAGTCTGATTGAGGACCGAATTGAGCGCCCTGCGCACCAGGTCCACGCGATTCCAGGTTGGAATCACCACACTTATTTCCATCTCATTTCACATGACATTAAAAAAACGGATTGCAAAGCAATCCGTTTATATCGGAACAGGGAATCATTGCCTCAAGCAGCTTTACATCAGTTCACTGACCGCTTCTCTTTCCTCCTTAAGCTCATCCTCGGTAACTGTCATCCTTTCGCGGCTGAAACCGCTGATCGCTAGATCCTGCACGATCTGGTATTTGCCATTAGCACAGGTCACCGGAAAGGAATACATCAGCCCCTCAGCAATACCATAGCTGCCATCGGACGGTATGGCCATACTGACCCAATCACCGTCCCTCGTGCCAAGCGCCCAGTCTCGCATATGATCGATTGCTGAGGAGGCCGCAGACGCAGCACTCGATGCTCCCCTTGCCTTAATAATAGCGGCCCCACGCTGCTGTACAGTGGGGATGAACTCCTTTTCGAGCCACTCGGAGGAAACTTCAACATTATTGCCAGCGGCGATTGCATTGGAAACATCTGGATATTGCGTCGCGGAATGATTACCCCAAATAGTCATTTTCTCAATCTGACCATGGTGTACCCCTACCTTCGCGGCCAGCTGAGCCTTTGCGCGATTATGGTCAAGGCGAGTCATTGCAGTAAATTGACCCGTATCGAGATCTGGAGCATTGGCCGCAGCAATCAATGCATTGGTATTCGCTGGATTGCCAACCACCAGAACTTTGACGTCTTTGGAGGCATGGTCATTCAATGCTTTACCTTGTACCGAAAAAATCTTACCGTTATCCTTCAGCAGGTCGCTTCTCTCCATACCTGGTCCCCTGGGCTTTGAGCCCACAAGCAACGCATAGTCGACATCGCGAAATCCAATATTAGGATCATCTGAGGTTTCAATCCCCGCCACTAGCGGAAACGCACAGTCCAGCAGCTCCATCACCACTCCATCAAGCGCACCCATGGCCGGAGGAATTTCCAGTAGTTGCAGGATTATTGGTTGGTCTTTTCCCAGCATATCGCCAGCTGCGATCCTGAATAAAAGTGCATAGGAGATATTGCCCGCGGCCCCGGTGACCGCCACTCTAACGGGAGCTTTCATGGAATTCCTCAAAAGTAGGTTAATTAAACTATTATAATTTACCAGTGTATTCCGTGTCCCGATCTCCTCCGAATTCGCTGTTGACGGAACCAGACACGGCCCGTAGTATTCGTCCGTTATGCCTACTCGCCTTTTACCAGCAAGCTGTCTCGCTGCCGGCTGTATCTTGCTCGGCGGTTGTGCTGTATTCAGTGGTCAGCCCAATGATCCAGCCGTTGCAGGCGGCTCGGTAGCGGAGAATATACCGGTCATAACCAGTACTGTGACAACTGCACCCGTCGAAGGCTCCATCGGATCGGCTACGGCGAAAATACCGCCTCATCACGCTTTGCTGGAGCTCGATTTTCCGGAAATAGATTCCGACAGTCCACCCGTTACAGGCCGACATCCCGAGTTTTATAAGGAAACTTCGACCCAACCTGCGAAAACCGCTGATCTGTGGCAAAGATTACGTGATGGATTCGAGCTTTCAAATCTTGAAGATCAGCCCGGCCGCGTAGCGCAGTTCGAGCTTTGGTACGCCAAGCATCCTAGGTATTTTCAGCGACTTTCTGAACGCGCATACTGGTTCCTGCCCTACGTCTTAGACCAGGTGGAAAAGCGTGGCATGCCCGCTGAAGTGGCGATACTGCCTGCCATTGAGAGCGCTTTTCGACCTGATGCAACCTCCCGTTCAAGGGCTGCGGGGATGTGGCAGTTTATAGGGTCGACCGGTCGCCGCTTTGGTCTCAGGCAGGACTGGTGGATGGATGGGCGCCGAGATATGGTGCAATCAACGCGTGCCGCGCTGGATTATCTTGGTTATCTGTCTCAGGAGTTTGACGGCGACTGGGAGCTGGCTTTGGCCGCGTATAATGCGGGCGAGGGGGGAATTGCGCGAGCGATGAAAAAAAATCGCGCACGCAATTTACCCACCACCTATTCACATTTGAAACTCCGGCGCGAAACATCCGAATACGTTCCGAGGCTTTTCGCGGTCAGGAATATCCTGGCTGATCCAGTTAAATTTGGCATTGAGCTCGCACCCCTAGCAAATCGCCCCACGCTACGCATTATCAATCTCAAACATCAGACCGACATTTCCGTGGCTGCTTCATATTTATCCTTGACACGCAAGCAGCTGCATTTTCTAAACTTAGGGTACAAACGCGGGGTTACTCCACCAAACGGACCGCACATATTGGTTGTGCCCGATAATGAAGCCGAAAAATTACTTACCGAGCTGGTCAAACTGAGCCCTTCCCAACGCATGCAGTGGGCACACCATCGGGTTAAAAAGGGAGAGAATCTTGGAGCGATTGCGCATGCTCACAGTGTTACTGTGCAATCCATAAAACGCGCAAATTCTCTTTCATCAAACCTGATCCATCCTGGACAGGAACTGCGCATACCAATCAGCAGCGGCGCTTACCAGCTTGCGGAGAGCTCAGTGACAAGTAGTTCGGGGCGTAATCGCAAACACCTGATTGCCGCAGGAGACACACTTTGGAATATATCCAAACAATACAACATCAGTCTTCCAGCGCTGCTTGAACGGAATCAGCTCTCCAGCCATAGCACTCTCTATCCTGGTCAAACTCTTATTGTCAGCCAATAGTCGATGTAGCGCCGACCTTCACCGTTGGCTCCAAATCAGCTGGAAATCTCCAATGCGCATTGCATGAGCACTGCATCTTGAGGGGACTTGGTATGCGATCCTGTAAGATTCGGATAATAATTTTTTCGAATTCCAGTTTCAGAAAACTCAGCACTTAAGTAAACCTTCCGGGCTCGATGATTATCAGCGCGGACCTCCAGCCATAGCATCGAAGCACCCAGATCCCTGGCAACCGCCTTGATCTTATCTACCAGCAACCGGCCATAGCCCCTGCCTTGAAACTCGGAGAAAATAACAAAGTTTAGAATTTCCAATACCTCATCTATAAGCAGGAGCACGCAGTAGCCAATGGCCTTATCTTCGACCAGAACATAACAGTGATGTTCACTTGACAGACTTTGGAGCATCTTGGCTTCGCCCCAAGGCCACGAAGTTGATGTCGCTTCATACTTCGCAAGCTGCGTAACGACTTCGGCTGTGATCGCTTCTAGCCTCACACCACTGCAACAATCTCGCTCACCCTTCGACAATCTTTTTTGCCTTGATCAGATCGCGCCAGGTTTCCGCCTTGTCTTCTGGATGAGCCAGCATCCAGTCTAATCCATGAGTGACCAGCAACGGGCTTTCGTAATCCTGCAATCGATGCTGCTCACTGCGCAGCGCCCTCGTGTCTTTGTCAGAACCAAGTAAGGTTCGAGCACAATCGCCTCCAATCACCATAATTACCTTTGACGAATGCTGGGATAGATACGATTTCACAGCATTCTCCAGGTTTCCTTCCGGCACCTCCTCAGCAGTGACGACCCACCCAGAAACTGTGCAGACTTGCGACCGGCGCAGACCGAGGGAAAACAGCAACGAATCGTATAATCCTCCTGCTAGGGAGGACGGTGATAAATCTCCGGCACCTGTCTGGCATACAAACATCCAGTCGCACGACCCCTCATGCTCTGCAGCCGCACTCCATTTGGTCGCCATCGCGGTAGGCTCCTCAGCCCGCACTGCCGGGAACGCCTTTGACTGCGGTGAACCCTGTGCCAAACGCTCAATTCCGGTCTTGTTCTCAAAATCCTGGGGAGAGTTGCCCAAGTTTTTATTATGCGCGGGGTGAACGTCTGGACGAAGCCGCCAGACATCCACTTCCATCAGTCGCAGAATTTCGAGCTGTTGTTGAGAATGCGACTGCATCTTATTGATTTATATAAATCTAAATCGCTTGGGCCAGCTGTGGGTGCATCCGATCCTTGGTGTGATACAGCTTGTTGAGCGCATTGATATAGGCTTTTCCGGACGCCACCACAATGTCGAGATCGGCCCCGTGGCCATTCACAATCTGGCCTTCCCGTTCAAGCCGGACACTTACCTCGCCCTGCGCATCGGTACCACTGGTGATGCTATTTACCGAGTAAAGCTGCAACATGCTCCCGGATTCGATGATCTTTTCTATGGCGCGAAAGGTTGCATCTACCGCGCCGTTTCCACTCTCCTTCGCAGTCTTTTTGGATCCGTCCACATCAATGCTTACCGTTGCAGAAGGAGACTTGCCCATGACTGAACTGGATTGCAGGTCGACCAGACTGAACCTCTCATTAGCCTCCTCATGTCCACTTTCGGTGACTAACGCCTGCAAATCATCATCGAAAATTTCATGTTTGTTGTCTGCAAGTGCTTTAAATCGGGCAAAAGCGTGATTCAATTCCTCATCACTACCAAATTCAAAACCCAAGAACTTAAGGCGTTCTTTGAAAGCGTTACGTCCCGAGTGTTTGCCGAGCACCATTCGATTAGCGGACCAACCCACATCTTCAGCACGCATAATTTCGTAGGTCTCCCGCGCCTTAATTACTCCGTCCTGATGGATGCCGGCTTCATGTGCAAACGCGTTTGCACCGACAATCGCCTTGTTCGGCTGCACCGCAAAGCCAGTAATGTTCGAAACCAAACGGCTTGCCGGGACAATCTGCAACGCATCAATACGCGTATCACATTCAAATTCATCCTGGCGGGTACGCACTGCCATTACAATTTCTTCTAACGAGGCGTTCCCTGCTCGTTCCCCCAGACCGTTTATTGTGCACTCCACCTGACGAGCACCTGACATTACCGCGGAAAGAGAGTTGGCCACTGCAAGACCCAGATCGTTATGACAATGAACTGAAAATACCGCCTTATCAGAATTGGGAATTTTTTCACGTAACGTCTGTATTAAGTCGCCAAACTGATTCGGCAAATTGTATCCGACCGTATCTGGGATATTGATCGTTCCGGCGCCTGCATCAATGGCTGCTTCTATGATACGGCACAGAAAATCGATTTCCGAACGACCGGCATCCTCGGGGGAAAACTCCACGTCGTCGGTATAGGTCCTGGCCTGTTTCACCGAAGCGATGGCGTGTTCGATTACCTCTTCCGGCTTCATTCTTAGCTTATGCTCCATATGAATTGGAGAAGTGGCAATAAATGTGTGGACCCTGGAAGACTTCGCTGGTTTCAATGCTTCCCCGGCTTTTTCAATATCTCTTGGATTGGCTCTGGCTAACCCGCATACCGTACTGTCTTTGATTGCTGAGGCAACCGCCTTGACCGCTTCAAAGTCCCCTGGGCTTGCGGCTGGAAAGCCCGCCTCAATGACATCCACGCGCATTTTTTCCAGTAGCCGTGCGATCCTAATTTTCTCGTCCTGAGTCATGGATGCCCCAGGACTCTGTTCACCATCCCGTAAGGTCGTGTCAAAAATAATTAAATGGTCTTTCATTGGTCTGCCTGCTGGGCGATTAGCCCTAAATTGATTAAATTGCTAATATGAATTCAAATGTTCTGATTCCTGCCATCTTGTAGACAGGAACTTGATTCAGAGGATGAGGGTAGAATATTTAGTGCGCTAATAAGCGCAGCAGCAGTGCAGTCAGGAGGCTCAGCAATAACGCACGGAAGCGTATAGAGGACGCATCGCAGAATCGAATTTGGCGCGTAATACTAAGCATTCCATTAGTCTATTAAAGCCGGATGCGGGTTGCAACCCCTAAAATCCTCCATTGCACGCGCAAATAAGCTCTTTTATATCGTGATGTTGCCCGATCAACGAAAACGCTATTCGAGACCGGGTTTTTGTTCCTGATCATCGCTGTCATCCTCATCCGGCAGAAACGAGGGACTTTCCTGATCACCCTTGCGCCAGCGAACAAACCAGCCGACAGGGCCAGAGAATGCGTACCCAAATGCCATTAAAAACAAGACCGTTGCTGGATCAAAAAATACCAGAACAAAGCCCAATAGCAGCACGATTAAAACAACAAAAGGGATCTTATTCTTATGATCGAAGTCTTTAAAGCTTCTAAATTTGACGTTGCTCACCATTAAGATCGCGGCAAGCAACGTCACCAAAGAACTGAGCCAGGGAACCTCGACACCTGCCACCTTGAATTCAAACAAACACCACACCCAAAAAATAACGAAGGCTGCGGCAGACGGACAGGGAAGCCCGTAAAAATAGCGATTGTCCTTGATCGTAAGCGTATTAAATCGCGCCAGTCTCAACGCCGTCGCCGCAGCATAAAGAAATGCGATCAGCCACCCTGCTCGACCAATAGTATGGAGAGACCAGAAATACACCACCAATGCAGGGGTCAGTCCGAACGCGATCAGATCGACCAAGCTGTCATATTCCTTGCCAAAATCGCTAGCCGTGTTGGTCCAGCGGGCGACTCTGCCATCCAGACCATCCATAATCATGGCGATAAAAACTCCGACCGCGGCGCGATCATAGTTGCCCTGCGTTGCTTGAATAATGGCAAAAAAGCCGAAGAACAGGCCGGCAGTGGTGAACAGACTGGGCAGGAAATAAATTCCCTTGCGACTGTTACCTGAATTTTCGTCTGTATTCATATCATTTTATACCGGGCACTCCGCACCAACTGGTCGCCGGCCAAATTGTTGTTTTGGTGTACCTTATGATAGTCCATTATCGTAATAAGTTCGCCACTACATCATTACCCGAGGTCACCCATTGCCCGAGTTTCACATTGAGAGGCGTGCCAACCGGCAGGTAAAGATCGACCCTGGAACCGAAGCGTATAAACCCGTAGCGCTGGCCGGTTTCCACTTGATCGCCCTCTCGAACATAGCACAGTATGCGGCGCGCGATGAGGCCGGCAATTTGGACACTTACAATATCTTCACCCTGCTCTGTAGTGATCCAGACCGCATTCCGCTCATTTTCAGCAGAAGCCTTGTCTAATGCGGCGTTAAAAAATTTTCCAGCATGATACCAGCATTCTTTCACAGTCCCAGCAACAGGAATCAGGTTTGAATGGACCGAAAATACATTCATAAAGATACTGATCTTGAGCGCACGCCCCCGCCCCAGATAAGGATTTTCTTCTTCGCCAATGGATACAACCTGGCCGCTGGCAGGCGCAACGACCGCACCGGGCGTTTCGCTGATATTTCGTTTAGGATCGCGGAAGAACTGAAACACAAATAACACCGCTAGCCAGACTATTAACGACCACCAGCCGAATGTCCAGGAGGCAAGCAATCCTGCGGTCACTGCAATGATCATGTGTACCCGCCCCTCCGTGGCGAGGATCGGATAATCGAACGTGCGCATAGATTAACTATCTAGAGAGTTCTGGATATTATATCTTGGCCAGGGACAAGCCTGAGGGGATGAGGTCACACCGATTCAAAGGGTGCTGCGCGCGATAAAACTCAATTACAAAGATTCGAGATTAGGCAAAAAACCGGGGTTTATCCCCGGTTTTTAATTTATTATTATTCGAGATAAAAATCTTAATTCTTTGATTTATCAATAATTTTAGAATCTCCAATCCAAGACATCATTGAACGGAGGCGTCCGCCGACTTCCTCAATCTGATGCTTGCGGGCCTTTTCTCTAAGCTCGGGGAAGCGCTTACCTCCTTTGGCGTTTTCATCCATCCACTCTCGCGCAAATTCGCCAGATTGAATCTCAGTCAAAATTTTCTTCATTTCGGCCTTGGTCTGCTCATTTACCACACGTGGTCCGCGAGTCATGTCTCCAAATTCGGCGGTATTGGAAATTGAATAGCGCATGTCAGCAATACCGCCTTCATACATGAGATCTACAATTAACTTAAGCTCGTGAAGGCATTCGAAGTATGCCATCTCAGGAGCGTAACCTGCTTCCACCAGTGTTTCAAAACCTGCTTGAACCAATGCTGTGGCGCCACCGCATAGTACGGCCTGCTCTCCGAACAGATCGGTTTCAGTCTCTTCTCGAAAGCTGGTCTGGATAATACCGGCGCGGCCTCCGCCAACGCCTGACGCGTACGCTAAGGCTATATCCAGCGCATCACCTGTGGCATCTTGATGAATCGCCACCAGACAGGGAACTCCTGCACCTTTTTCGAACTCGGAGCGCACCAGGTGGCCGGGACCTTTTGGCGCGATCATAATTACATTTACATCTTCGCGGGGCTTAATATAGCCAAAGTGAATGTTAAATCCATGGGCGAACGCCAGGGTCGCACCCTCTTTGAGATTGGCTTCCACCTCTTGAGTGTAGATTGCACCCATCAATTCATCAGGGCACAGCATCATGACTACATCTGCAAGTGATACCGCATCGGCAACTTCGGCAACCGTAAGACCCGCGGCTTCTGCTTTAGCGCGACTGCTGGATCCTTCACGCAGCCCCACAACAACATCGACTCCTGAATCTTTCAGATTATTCGAATGGGCATGGCCTTGAGAACCATAGCCAATTACGGCGACTTTCTTACTCTTGATCAGGTCAAGATCGGCATCTTTATCGTAATAAACTTGCATTTCGGAAATTACTCCAGTTTTAATTAGTGGGTCACTGGCGCTACGCGCCATCAGTCAACCGCGGTAAAAAGGTTCGATGTGGAGACGGACTGTAAAAAGCGGAGCGATTATACACTCAATGCACGTTTGCCCCGGCCTATTCCCGAGACACCGGAACGCACTACTTCGATCACTTCGACTTGAGCAAGCGACTGCAGAAAAGCATCAACTTTATCTCCATTGCCGGTCATTTCCAGAGTATATGTACTGTCCGTCACATCGATTATCCTGCCACGGAAAATATCTACCAGTCGCTTGACCTCTTCGCGCTGCTCTCCGCCAGAGGCCACCACTTTAACTAACATCAGCTCGCGCTCTATGTGTTGCCCCTCTGTCAGATCGATGAGTTTAACCACATCGACCAGCTTATTAAGTTGTTTAGTAATCTGCTCGATAACATTGTCGGTGCCTCTGGTGACTATGGTCATCCGAGACAGGGAAGCATCGTCCGTAGGTGCCACGGTAAGCGACTCGATATTGTAACCCCTTGCGGAGAATAGACCCGCAACCCGGGATAACGCGCCTGCTTCATTCTCAAGCAGCACGGAAATAATTCTTCGCATCAGGCCAGCTCCCGCTCCTGAACCTCTTCCTGTCCGGGCGCAAGCTCCATCTCATGGTGCCCTTTACCCGCCGAAATCATCGGATAAACGTTGACCGTCGGATCTGTAATGACGTCCACAAATACCAGCCTGTCTTTGAGTGCAAAGGCGTCCTCGAGGGTCTTGTTGAGATCCTTGGGTTTATCCACACGCATTCCCACATGACCATAGCTCTCGGTCAGCTTGACGAAATCCGGCAGCGCGTCCATGTAGGAATGAGAGTAGCGTCGATCATAGAAAAATTCCTGCCACTGCCGAACCATGCCCATATACTGGTTATTGAGATTGATGATTTTTACCGGCAGCCCATACTGCAAACAGGTCGAGAGTTCCTGAATGCACATCTGAATACTGGCGTCACCAGTAATACAAATTACAGTTTCTTCCGGGAAAGCAAGCTGTACACCCAGCGCTGCGGGTAAGCCGAATCCCATCGTGCCAAGACCTCCAGAATTAATCCATCGCCTTGGCTTTTCAAAGGTGTAGTACTGCGCTGCCCACATCTGATGTTGCCCAACATCTGAAGTGACATAGGCTTCTCCCTTGGTAATTTCCAGGATACGTTCCACAACCAGCTGCGGGACAATGCTGTCGTCATTGGTTTTGTATGCCAGCGAATCAATTGATTTCCAACTATTGACCTGCTTCCACCATTGGTCAACGGCCGAACGATCTATTTCGTTTATTCGCCCCTGCAGTTGCTCCAGCATTTGTGACAGCACCATATCGCAGTCACCTACAATCGGAACTTCCACTGAAACATTCTTGCCGATAGATGATGGATCGATGTCGATTTGAATGATTCTTGCATCTGGGGCAAATCTGCTGAGCTCCCCCGTGACACGATCATCAAAGCGCGCACCAACCGCAAACATAACATCGCAGTCATGCATCGCCATGTTGGACTCATAGGTTCCATGCATTCCCAGCATGCCAAGAAAATTGGGGTTGGAGGCGGGAATCGCGCCAAGGCCCATCAGGGTGCTCGTACATGGATATTTAAGCATATCCACGAGCTTACGAAGGGGGGCTTCAGCATTCCCCAATATCACTCCGCCACCGGTATAGATAATCGGTCGTTTGCTGTTAAGCAACAGATCCAGTCCCCTTGAAATCTGTCTGGTGTGACCCCGGGTGCGCGGCTGGTATGAACGCATATCGACCAATTCGGGATAATGGTACTCGGCAACCTGAGCGGTAATATCCTTTGGGATATCCACTACCACCGGACCAGGCCTGCCGGAAGACGCGATGTAAAACGCCTTTTTCATGGTCTCGGCCAGCTTTGTGACGTCACTTACCAGGAAGTTGTGCTTAACGCATGGACGTGTGATCCCAACGGTATCGACTTCCTGAAAGGCATCGTCACCTATGAGGTGTGAGGGAACCTGCGCAGTCAAAACCACCATAGGTATCGAATCCATGTAAGCGGTAGCGATACCAGTTACGGTATTGGTGACCCCGGGACCTGAAGTGACTAATACCACACCCGGCTTACCCGTCGCACGGGCATATCCATCCGCAGCATGGGTCGCGCCCTGTTCATGCCTTACCAGAATATGTTTGACCGTATCCTGTTTGTAGAGGGCGTCATAAATATGGAGCGCTGCGCCCCCTGGATAACCAAAAATAAAGTCGATACCTTCATCCTGCAGACAGCGGATAACGATATCAGCACCTGTTAGCTGCACTTCTCACCTCAAAGAAAAAAAAGTCCGTACTAACGTGCGGACTTAGAACCATACCGAAATCGCGAGTATAGCGATATTTTTCAATTGATTCCAAGGATTTACAGAGATATTCGAACAGCTATTCACGCTTAATAGTGCCCATCTCTAACACTAATTTCCGCGCTTTTCCAACCAACTCAGAATCAGCTCCACCAACTGGTTTTCCTGGCCGTCGAAGAAGTGATTCGCCTCGTCGATCCGAATCTGTCGATAGTCTGGATTACCGCCTGTATAGGCCGCACTTGCACGCCTCGCCGATGTGGAGATAACCGCCTCCAGATCTTCTCCTCCGTAGATGTCCAATATCGGTATCTGAACCTTTCTGATCGCCCGGGCGGTATCCACTGGCATGGAGCTGGTTTGAGCATTCATCCCAATCACCACCAATGCGGAAATGTCTCCCGAGTCAGCTTGCGCCAAATACCAGGCGGACATCGCGGCACCCAAACTGTGTGAAACAATGACAATATTTTCAGCACCATTTTCCTTCAAGAATCTGATCGCTGCTGAAAAACGGGCGGGCACCTCATCAAACAATGGTTGATATTCCAAGGCGGTTGCTTCGTTTGGCAGAATTGGCATTTGTATCGAAAATGTCACCCACCCCGCTTCCGCCATTTGAACTCTAACTGGACGGATAACCTGCTCCCAGTTCGGATGTACTCCGATCCCGTGCACTACAATGACGGCGTTTTTCACCGCCCCGCTATCTGGGCGCATCTCTATGGCAAGAAACTCATGCTGCCCTGCGAGCAGCCATACGACTTCACCGTCGAATAATGTTTCCGACACTTGTTCCGCCCAGCGAGTTTCTTTGTCAGTATCTGAAAATGTTTGCGCCTGAGCCGAGACAAAACCAATCGCAAGAAGAAACACTAGCCCATAAGTCGCGAAGACGCGGATAACGCTCATATATCTCATAACCATATTCCGGAATGTGATTTCAAATTATTAATTATACTTCCATGCTGACGCACCAGAATGATCCAGCTCAAATGCAAACAAAAGACCCATCTATTAATCCTTTAGCAAATCAGAGCAATTCACTAGATGGGGGTTGCCAGTGTGGAACCATGCGTTTCCGGATAGTTGGTCAACCTCTAACGCTATATGTCTGTCACTGCAAAGACTGCCAGAAGCAGTCTTCAAGCGCCTTCGGGATGTCCTTGTGGGTCAATGCCGCAGATTTTAATCTGATTTCAGGGGAGCTTTCTTTCTACCTCACCTATGGCGAGAGTGGCACAACGAAACAATGTGGCTACTGCGACCTATGTGGTTCGAGGATTTTTCACACCTCAGATCAACCGAATGCAGTCCTTAGCGTGAAGGCTGGAAGCCTCGATGACACTTCCAAGCTAAAACCTGTGGCGCATATCTGGACCCGCAGCGCGCAGCCATGGGTCACTATCGATCGGCAACAGTATCCCTGTTTCGAAACCGAACCGCCCGGTGATCAACTTCTGATCGACCTTTGGCAACAAGCTCAACCACGGTAATACTTCCACGGAGAGGGTTAGTGCCAGATGCGCCCAAGTAGGGACAGACACAGTAGACCGCTCAACTTAAGTCCAATAAAGCCTGCGATATGAAAATATCTCACCGAACTCCAGAGAAAATCAACTTCGAGGTCAAAGCGGCATTCCAGGCATCCCGCCCTGCCCTTTCATCTGCTGCATCAATCCGCGCATTCCTCCTTTCTTCTTCATTCTCTTCATCATTTTCTGCATCTGCATAAATTGCTTTAGGAGACGATTAACATCCTGAACCTGGGTGCCGGAACCAATCGCGATGCGCTTCTTGCGTGATCCCCGCAGCACAGCGGGAAATCGCCGTTCGTGAGGCGTCATTGAATTTATGATCGCGATGGTTTGGCTGGTTTGTTTGTCCCCAACTTTATCAAGGGCTTTCTGAGGGATCTTGTCCATGCCGGGCAGTTTATCCATCATGCTGGCCATTCCACCCATATTTTGCATCTGGATCATCTGATCCCGAAAGTCTTCAAGATCGAATTCCTTACCTTTGGCAAATTTCTTGGCAAGCTTTTCTGCTTTAGTTTTATCGACTTTGCGTTCGACTTCTTCGACCAATGACAGCACGTCACCCATCCCTAATATGCGAGAAGCAATCCGATCCGGGTGAAACGCTTCCAATGCATCCAAAGCTTCACCAATGCCTAAAAACTTGATCGGCTTGCCTGTCACGAAACGTATCGAAAGCGCAGCGCCTCCCCGCGCATCCCCATCGGTTTTGGTCAGTATCACACCGGTGAGAGGCAGAGCCTGATCAAATGCTCTGGCGCTATTTACCGCGTCCTGACCGGTCATACTATCGACCACAAAAAGCGTTTCAATTGGAGAAACCGCCGCGTGCACCTTTTGTATCTCGCTCATCAGATCGTCATCTATATGCAGACGACCCGCGCTGTCCACAATCAGAACATCATTACCGGATTTTTTCGCTTCATCCAATGCGTCCCGGGCGATATCAACGGGTGATTGACTCTCTGAACTCGGAAAGAAATCAACACCAGCGTTCGCTGCGACAGTCTCAAGCTGCTTGATTGCCGCTGGGCGATAAACATCAGCACTGGTCACCATCACTGATTTCTTTTCCCTGGTCTTGAGTAAATGCGCGAGTTTACCCACCGTCGTGGTCTTTCCCGCACCCTGCAATCCAGCAACCAGGATGACGGCCGGTGGACGAGTGTTTAATTGCAGCCCATCGTTGGCGCCACCCATCAATTCAACCAGCTCTTCCTGAACCACTTTGATCACTGCCTGTCCTGGAGTCAGACTTCCCACAACCTCCTGGCCGACCGCTCTTTCTTTGACCTTGCCAACAAACTCGCGGGTCACCTCAAGGGAAACATCTGCTTCTAGCAATGCGATCCTTACCTCGCGCAGTGCGTCAGCGATATTGTCTTCTGAAAGCCGGCCTTTGCCGCTCAGGTTTTTAAATGTTGACCTTAATCGGTCACTTAGCTGTTCAAACATTTTTGCTTACCAAGAATACTTATTAGGACGACTAATCCTGCGATCAAGCTAATTTACGTTAGATAGAAGCAGTGACAACCGGGAGCCGGTGTATAATTGAAGCTTATTTAAAGAGCCCGGCCACTGATTGTAGTGTAACTTATCCACCACCACCAACCGCTACTTTTTCAGTCGATGTCCATTCTAATTGTATTCACCATTGCACTATACATTGCAGTAACCGTACTGTTTTGGATGCGCGTCAATCATGGTGTTTCGGAAGAATCTGAAGATCTTTCGGATAGCGGCGCTTCATTCAGCCTGGGAAAAAAATCCGTGCTCATGTCTTTGGTTGTTGTAATCGTTGTTTGTCACGGAACAGTCTTGTACGCGAGCGCTATTCAAGACAATGCAATCAATCTTGCGCTCGGAAATGATTTTTCCCTGGTCAGCTTGATGACTCTGGCGGTTTACGCATTTGCGACCTTCAAAAGACAGACCCTCAACCTTGGCATTTTTGCACTTCCGCTGGGACTTGCTGGCCTCACGACCGGGCTTTTCCTCACCGGAGATCCGCTGATTGTAGAAATTACACTTACCGTATTGTGGGTGCATCTGGTGATCGCAGTGTTGGCATTCGGGATCCTTTGCATCGCCGCAGCCCAGGCTCTGTTACTGTATGTTCAGGAGAATCAATTACACAGTCACCACCCAGGCACTTTTTTTCCAGCCCTGCCAGCAATACAGACTATGGAAACTAATTTGTTCCAGCTTACCCTTCTTGGTGTTATTCTCCTGACCACCAATCTTGTAACCGGAATGATCTCTTCATGGCAAGTTTATGGGAAATCTTTGGAGTTCAATCATCACATATTACTGTCATTTATTGCATGGCTGGGGTTTTCGGCGCTCCTCGCAGGGCATAAAATATATGGCTGGAGAGGCAGAATTGCGGCAAAATGGACCCTTGTTGCCTTTGCAGTGCTTATTCTGGCTTACTTCGGGACTCGATTTGTGACCTCGATAATATTGGCCTGAGTGATTGACCTCAGGGGTTATTCCAGTTATCTTTCGACTTAATAAAGAAGTAGCAATAAACTCTTTAACACGATAATTTTTAAAGCATTTGGGGGAGACGTCCATGAAAATATTTACACCGTTGCTTGTCGCACTATTCCTATTGGGGGGCTGTAGCAGTAAAGGCGGCACGACCTCCAGCGGTGATGGACTGGGAGTGCAGACGACGCAAGGGGATTTATTGCTACTGACCTCTTTAATAGTGAATGATAGTCCCAGCGTGGACGCCATCCAGGATATCTGCGACATTCCCGATGATCCGGATGAAGACCCAACGCTCGAGCCTGGCCTGAGCACCACATTCGGCACCCTGACAATTAACTCTCGGGACCTCATGGATTCATCTGGCTTGACTCCAATCGAGTTTTTCCCTGAAGGAGTGTCTTTTGACCGTTACAGAGTGTCTTTTATACCCGCGAATTCCTTTGCACCTAATTTGCGAGACAGGGTTTACCTGCAGACCATGACGCTGCCTAATGGAACTTCCACTGCATCATTTCAAGTCGTTCTGGTCGATCTCGATTTAACTTTGCCGGAGTTCGCCGCGCAGACTTCTGGCAGTATTGCCAGCTATAACGTCAAAGTTACTGCATCAGGCGCAGAGTTTAATGGAACTCCAATCGATGTCAGCGCAACGACATTTCTCGAGATGGGTAACTTCGATCGTTGCAGCACCTAAACGGAGAGAGTTCTGACGAAACGGCAATTCATAAGTTTGTGTACGAAAGCAGCATGGAGTTCCATGCTGCTTTTTTCATGCGCATCGCTAGCCCAACAGAGTGTTGGGTATAATATTTTTCTGACCAACCAGGAAAAAGAAGACAAGCCACTAGACCAACCCATGACTCAGTTTGACTGCTCAGACCGGATTTTTGTTGTGGTCACAGTAGCTGGGTTAAAACAGGAGAGTCATGAACTAAAAGTTCGATGGCTCGACCCACTGGGCGCCCAGCGCGAACTGACGCGCTATAATTTTCAAGGATTACCGGTAACCAAAATATGGGCATGGCTGCAGTTACATGGTCCCACCGGTGCTATAGTGGGTCAAATGTTCGATCCGTCATTTGGCATGGAAGAGTTTATTGGGGAATGGAAAGCGGAAGTTTTTGTCGATGGAGAAAAGGTGTCAGTCCAGCAGTTTCAGGTACTTTGCTAGCCTTCTCCAGGACGATCTGCAACATTGTTCCTGACATAGGCCGCAGTCAATTCGAGAGGCGAACGAAACGCAGCCTGATCGGCCCGTAAAGCCAGCCGGACAATTTGTGAGGCGAGAGGAAAACTTTTCTCGATTACTCTGATTGCGCGCGCGCCGACTGAGCTGGGAAGCTGACAAGAATAGTGATCCCAACCATTGCCAACAGCTAGTATCGAATCTTCACGATTCAATCGCGTCAAATATTCTGCCTTCACCACTTCGGAGAACATGTTTTCAATTTGTTCTGGTGCTGTTACAAAGGGCCCGGCTAATTTTCTCGGTTCTCCCCCCCGATTTTCGAATACCCCCCAATACACCTGCTTCATTCTGGCATCGATAGCAGGAACGCTTAATCCGTCCGGACAACGCCCCGCCAATGCATGTAGTGAGCTTAATCCGACAGTATGGACACCCGCCGCATAGGCAAGACCTTGCACGACTCCGATACCAATTCGGAGCCCAGTGAATGATCCGGGACCAATATCCACTGACAACGCATCCAGATCGGTAAGGTTCAAGTGATGTTTGTTAAGTAGTTCTCTGACCATGCCAAGCACCATTCTGGAGTGCCCGTTGGGGGTAATATGTTGTATTTCATCAATATCGTGGCCATCGCCCGGTACAAGAGCCACTGAGCAGCATTCGGTTGCAGTATCGATACCGAGAATTTTCATGCATCAATACTGTGACTTATTAAAAAAGTTCTGAACGTCATAAACTTGCCGGGTAACCGGCATTGGTGGCAGACTTTTTAGGAAAAGATCACCGTATCGCTTTGTCACTAACCTAGGGTCACACAATACCAGAACACCTTTATCGGTTTCAGATCGAATCAATCTTCCTGCACCTTGCTTAAGAGAGATCACCGCTGCCGGAACTTGAATCTCCATAAATGGATTTCCGCCCTCCTCCTCACAGACTTGTAAACGGCTCTTTAGAACAGGGTCTCCAGGTGGGGCAAACGGCAACTTATCGATGATCACGCAGGACAGCGCGTCTCCTTTGATATCAACGCCCTCCCAAAAACTCGAGGTACCAAGTAACACACCATTTGCGGTTCGTTGGAAACGATCCATCAACTCGCTTCTTGGCGCGTCCCCTTGCATCATCAAAGGCCAACGACACTTTTTCTTGAGGACTCGCGCGACCTTGTTCATCATTCCGTGGCTGGTAAACAAACAAAACGCCCTTCCACGGCTGGCATTCGTCACTTCGAGGATTACCTCCACCAGCCGACCAGGATATTGAGACTCACGAGGATCAGGCATATCGGTCGGTAGGTAAAGGAGTGCATTTTGTGCAAAATCATATGGACTCTGCCATCTGGCATGCTGCCCCTGCTCCAGGCCAAGCTGACTGCTAAACGCAGTAAAATCATCACCTATCGCAAGCGTTGCTGAAGTAAATATCCAAGATTTTGCGCGCTCCATAATTTCAATAAATCGACGCCTGATTCGAAGTGGAGTGGCCTGCAAGCGAACAGAGCGCTGCCCAATATCTAACCAGCGCACCAGATTGTGGTCCCTACCTTCAATCCAAAGATCCAGTCGCTCTTGCATTTGTAATGCGCGCTGGTAACACCGATCCAACCCTTCTCCCGCAGTCGCCGCAACTTCGAGCTGCTCTAATAATTGGCCTACACGAATTTGCAACGTTTCAAGAGCACTGCGAAAACCTGGTTTATCAACCGCGGACACCTCAACTGAGAGATTCGCATAGCTGGCTAACTCGGCCAGTAGCTGGTCTACAGATTGCTCCAGTGGCGGAATTACGGCATTGAAATTGGTGCTACTCTTTTCTTCTTTCTCAGCTTTTGATATATCGGTATAGAGATCCCGTATTTGGAAGCTCGATATCGAAAATCCAAAAAAAATGGAAGCAATATCGCAAAGTGTGTGAGCTTCGTCGAATACCACTGCATCATAGTTTGGCAACAACTCTCCAAAACCGTCATCCTTGAGAGTAAGGTCAGAGAAAAACAGGTGGTGATTCACTACCACCACATCCGCATCCATTGCACTCTGTCTCGCTTTAGTCACAAAACACTTTTTGAATTCCGGACACTTTCCGCCGAGGCAGTTGTCCACAGTTGAGGTTACTTCCTTCCAGACTGGCGCCTGATCACTAATTTCACTCACTTCCGATACATCACCTGTTCTGGTCCTGGAAGCCCACCTTTCAATAATACTGAATGACTGATCGGATGATTTACCAACCAGCTCAGTCTGCCCACTGTTATCACGTAAGCGGTAGCGACACAGGTAGTTGGATCGCCCCTTTAACATTACGGCATTCACCCGGCGATCAAGGATTTCTGCTACAGCAGGAAGATCACGATGGAATATCTGGTCCTGAAGATGCCGTGTGCCAGTTGAAATAATAGTACGATCGCCACTCAGCAAGATGGGCACCAGGTAGGCAAAGGTTTTCCCCGTGCCTGTTCCTGACTCCACAATCAGGGTCCCACCAAGGGCGAGCGTATCCGCCACCGATGCGGCCATCTGTTGCTGTACCGTTCGCGGCGTGAACCCATCCAGCCTAGTGTGAAACGGCCCTTTCTCTCCGAGTGCCTCGACGGCGGCCGCTTCAGACTTACCCAAGACAGCGGCCAAGAGCATCTTGCCAGAGCGACAACTCGAGTCCGAACTGCTGTTTCAGTTTTTGGTTTGAAAGTACAGAGTAAGCGGGTCTGGGCGCTGGGGTGGGATAATCTGAAGAAGGTATTGGATGGACCTTTACTTCGCTGTGTCCGGATAACCGCATGATCTCTTCGCTAAACCCAGCCCAGCTCACAACTCCCTGTCCGGTAGCATGATAGATCCCATATGCAGAAAAATCTGGATCAACAACGACTCGGCCCAACGCACTGATTGTCATTGCAGCAAGATCGTCAGCCAAGGTGGGACTGCCATACTGATCACAGACAACCTTTATTTCACCCTGTTCGGCAGCCAGTCGAAGCATCGTATTGACAAAGTTCTTACCTTCTTTTGAATAGACCCATGCGGTTCTGAATATTAGCGAACGATCAAGCGCAGACAGTACCGCGCGCTCCCCCTTCAACTTAGTTATGCCGTAGACGCTTTGGGGATTTGGTTCGTCCGTCTCTACATAGGGCAACGACGCACTGCCATCAAAAACATAATCTGTCGAGTAATGAATCATGGCGGCACCAATTTCCGCACAGGCTTCCGCAATTACTCCTGGAGCGACTGCATTTATTTGATTTGCAAGCTCTTGTTCAGTTTCAGCACGGTCGACGGCAGTATGTGCCGAAGTATTGATGACCCAATCAGGCCGCTGCTCAAGTACCAGTGTTCGGGTTGCCGAATCGTCGGTGAGATCAACATCCTCGATATCGGTAGCAACTACTGCGTATTCCGCTCGTTGCGCCAACTGATTTACCAGCTGACCGCCGACCTGGCCGTGTTTGCCGAAAAGCAGCACTTTGTGAGAATTACTCATCGAACATTAAGCTCCGACAATAGGCCGGCATGACGATCCTTCTCGGACACTACAGGATTTTTAATCGGCCACTCTATGCCAATTTCAGGATCGTCCCAGCGAATCCCGATTTCATCTTTGGGTTTATAAAGTGTTGTGCACTTGTAAACGACTTCGGCCATATCGCTAAGTACGCAAAAACCATGCGCATAGCCCGGAGGTACATACATTTGCTTTTTGTTTTCCGCACTGAGATTTACACCAAACCATTCGCCGAAACTGGGAGAGTCAATTCGAACGTCCACCGCGACGTCAAATACCTCCCCCAGGATGGCGCGCACCAGCTTTCCTTGCCATTGGGGATATTGGAAGTGCAAGCCTCGCAGAACCCCTTTCGCAGATCGCGAATGGTTGTCCTGAACGAAGTGATCTGGAAGCCCTGCCTGAGCAAAATCTGCCTGATGAAATGTTTCCATAAAAAAGCCCCTTTGGTCTCCATGGACTGTTGGGTTTATTACCACTACACCAGGTAAACTGGTTTTTTCGACGTCCACTCGTTTGCCCTGATTTTAAAAGTGGCTGATTATAACGAGCCTGGGGATAAACATCAGGTTACAAGATCATCAAAGAACGCCTTTATTTTTGATGTCCATGAACCTCTGCGTGGCGAATGCCGATCTCCACCCTCTGTAAGCGTGTCGTCGAACTCCTTGATCAACTCCTTTTGTCTTCGTGTGAGGTTAACAGGTGTTTCCACCACCACCTTACTGTAAAGATCGCCAAGGTTACCATTTCGCACATTGCGTACGCCTTTGCCGCGCAGGCGGAAGACTTTTTCAGATTGGGTTTCCGGTGGAATTTTAATAGATGCTCTGCCCGATAATGTAGGTACTTCGATACTGCCACCCAGGGTCATGGTGCTGAAACTTACCGGCACTTCACAGTACAGGTTGTCTCCATCCCGTTCAAATAAATCGTGCTGTTTGATCCTTACTTGCACATAGAGATCTCCAGCACGAGTCCCAGGGCCACCGCTTTCGCCTTCCCCGCTGAGTCGAACCTGATCACCTTCATCTACTCCGGCAGGAATTTTTACTGAGAGTGTCTTTTCGTCTCTAACCATGCCTTGTCCATTGCAGGATGAACATGGATCAGAGATTACAGTACCTCGACCGCGGCATTGTGGACAGGTTTGTTGCACCGAGAAAAACCCTTGCTGCATTCGCACCTGTCCTTGCCCGCTGCAGGTTCCGCAAGTCTTGGGTTCGGATCCGGGCCGTGCGCCACTGCCTTTGCAGGTGGCGCAATCTGACATCCGCGGTACACGGATCTTCTTGTCCACTCCTTGAACCGCCTCTTCGAGGCTCAGCTCAAGGTTATAGCGTAAATCTGCACCGCGACTTTGCCGTCGGTTACCACCGCCTCCGCCGCCAAAAATGTCTCCAAAAATATCGCCAAAAATATCGCCTACGCCACCACTGAACCCGCCACCGCCCATGCCGGCTGATTGATCCACACCTGCGTGGCCAAACTGGTCATAGGCTGCTTTTTTCTGCGGGTCTGACAATACGTCATAGGCTTCCTTGGCTTCCTTGAATTTAACTTCGGCACTGTCGTCCCCCTGATTTCGATCGGGGTGGTACTTCATTGCCAGCCGTCTATAGGCTTTTTTCAGATCATCAGCGCCGGCACTGCGATCAATCCCAAGGACCTCGTAATAATCTCTTTTTGACATATTATCTTAAACGCACGAAGGCGGGACCAACCTGATCCCGCCTTAACAAACCTACCTAATCTTTGATCAGACTAAAATTAAATCACGATTTTTTGTCGCTATCGTCAACTTCTTCAAACTCTGCATCAACAACATCGTCCGAACCATGGGTTTGCCCTGTGCCAGACGATTCTTCGCCTGCGTCCGCGGCCCCTGCATCGTCTGCTCCCTGGGAATACAGTTGCTCGGCCATTTTATGACTAGCCTGGGTCAACGTCTCTGTCTTACTGGTGATCGCCTCTTTGTCTTCTCCCTTGAGCGCTTCTTCAAGTTCGGAAATCGCTGACTCAATATTCGACTTCTCTCCCGGATCAAGCTTGTCTCCCAGTTCCTCCATGGATTTTTGGACACCATGGATCATGGCTTCTCCCTGGTTACGGGCATCGACAAGCTCACGGGCCTTGCGATCCTCGTCAGCATGCTCCTCGGCGTCCCTGACCATTCTTTCAACTTCATCATCAGACAAGCCCGAACTGGACTTGATCACAATCTTATTTTCCTTACCCGTAGCTTTGTCTTTAGCAGATACGTTAAGGATGCCGTTGGCGTCAATATCAAGAGTGACTTCGATTTGCGGTACGCCACGAGGTGCAGGAGGAATTTCTGTCAAATCGAAGCGACCCAGCGACTTGTTACCACCAGCCATCTCACGCTCACCCTGAAGCACATGTACCGTTACCGCATTCTGATTATCTGCTGCAGTTGAAAAAACCTGCGTTGCTTTGGTTGGAATCGTGGTGTTCTTTTCAATCAGCTTGGTCATGACCTCACCATAGGTCTCGATACCGAGTGATAGAGGTGTCACGTCAAGCAACAGCACGTCAGTCACATCGCCACCCAGTACACCGCCTTGAATGGCGGCGCCCATCGCCACTGCCTCATCTGGATTGACATCCTTTCGCGGCTCCTTGCCAAAAAAGTTTTTCACTACTTCCTGCACCTTGGGCATTCGTGTCTGACCACCTACCATGATTACATCGTCTATTTCCGATGCCGAGAGCCCCGCATCCTTAAGAGCGATCTTGCAAGGCTCGAGCGTACTTTGCAGCAACTCATCTACCAGGGATTCAAGTTTGGCACGGCTTAACTTCAGGTTAAGGTGTTTTGGCCCACTTGCATCCGCTGTGATATAGGGCAGGTTGACTTCGGTTTGGGTGCTGGAAGAAAGTTCAATTTTGGCTTTCTCGGCACCCTCTTTTAAACGCTGCATGGCGAGCGGATCGCCTCTCAGGTCCATACCCTGATCTTTTTTAAATCCGTCTGCCAGGTAATCGATCAAGCGTCTATCAAAATCCTCACCTCCGAGAAAGGTATCGCCATTAGTAGACAAAACTTCGAACTGATGCTCACCCTCTATTTCAGCAATTTCAATTACCGATACATCGAAAGTGCCACCGCCCAGGTCGTATACAACAATCTTGCGATCGCCTTTGGCCTTGTCCATGCCGTACGCAAGTGCGGCTGCCGTAGGCTCATTGATGATTCGCTTTACATCAAGGCCAGCGATCTTCCCAGCGTCCTTAGTGGCTTGACGTTGGGAGTCGTTAAAATAAGCAGGTACGGTAATAACCGCTTCTTTTATCTTCTCTCCAAGATAGTCTTCCGCGGTCTGTTTCATTTTTTGCAGAATTCGTGCCGAAATCTCCGGAGCCGCCATCTGTTTCCCACCCGCTTCAACCCAGGCGTCACCGTTTTTTGCTTTGACTATTTTATAAGGCATGATATCGATATCACGCTGCACCACCTCTTCATCGAACTTCCGGCCGATCAGTCGCTTGACAGCGAAAACCGTATTTTCAGGATTGGTTACGGATTGCCGCTTTGCCGATTGCCCAACCAGCACCTCGTCATCCTTGGTAAAGGCGACGATTGAAGGTGTCGTACGATCCCCTTCACTATTCTCGATAACTTTGGGCTGATCGCCCTCCATTACCGCCACACATGAATTGGTCGTACCCAAATCAATACCTATGATTTTAGCCATTATCTATAATCCTCTTCAGATTCTGTATAAATTGTCTTAACTGCAAACAAATATGTGGATTAACCCTTGTTAATACAAGGTTAATTAACCCGAAATTATGCACTGCTGTTTTTTAAATTCGCCAACTGCCTCAGCTCGCCACCACAACCATTGCCGGTCTGAGCAATCGATCCTTCAATAGAAACCCTTTCTGCATCACGTTTATAATGTGATTAGATTCCACCTGATCCGAGACAACCATGCTGATTGCCTGATGCTGTTCAGGATCGAACTTTACTCCTGGTCCGGCTTCCACCTCAGTGACCGCAAACTTATTCATAACAGATTCCATCTGTTTCAACGTCAGGCCCAAGCCTTCTTTCATTTTCACGACGGCTTCCACTGCGCCCTCGGCCAATTCCACTTGAGCCGCCTGATCCAGGCTGTCAAACACATTCAGCAACTCCTGAGCAAACCCCTCAATCGCGTATTTTCGCGCGGAAACGACCTCATTCTGCGACCGGCGGCGGATGTTCTCCATCTCAGCCTTGGCCCTTAAAAAGCTATCTTTCATCTCATTGATTTGGCTCCTGGCTACCTTCAGTGCATCAGCCAGTTCGGTCGGGGACAGGCTAGCAAGGTCGTCCTCATCCGCACCAAATGAAGAGTTGCCATCCTCATCCATCTTCTCAGGTCCTTGACTTTCTGTTTCCTGGTTTTTACCGCGGGTAGACTCAACCTCCCGCGCCTCTTTTGAGATCACAGTATCGTCAGATGCAGTCTCGTCTTCGACGGTCTTCGCATGTTCTGGATTTTCACCAAATTCAGGGTCTATCTGCTTAGTTGTCATTGTCCGCGGTTATTGACTGTTGTGTGCCGGGGAAAGTGGGGTCTTGGTTCCTGATGCACAAGGTTTTCCAACACTTTTTTTGTGGGAATTTTTTATCGCTTGTATTCAGTGTTTAAATTAAGGGCAATTTGATGAGTATCTGCCTTACTCACAATAGTAAGTACAAAAATGGTATCCGCGACAACACAACCGGACCAAGGGCGCCTGAAATAGGATTGCCGCTCAGGATGCTTGAGAGAAGTTAAGGAGATTAAATAGAGAACGAAGAGCCGCACCCGCAGGTGGCGGAAGCATTTGGATTATTGACCAGAAAGCGAGTACCCATGATGTCGTCCTTAAAGTCGATCTCTGCTCCACCCAGATACTGCAGGCTAAGCATATCCACCACTACCTTAATCCCAGATTGCTCGATAGAAATGTCGTCTTCCTGCGCGGCATCATCAAACTGGAAACCGTACTGGAAACCCGAGCAACCGCCACCCTGGATATATACCCTGAGCACAAGTTCCGGATTCTCCTTCGAAGCTAGAAGCTGGTTAATTCGTACAACAGCGTCTTTGCTAATACTTAGGTCTGTCTGCATGGTGATTTAGTCATACTACCCCTAATATATAAGTATTGGAGAAGATATATCAATACGCTTTAACGACACGTTCACAGCCAAAAAGTGAATAGTTCACAGGACGACAGCTGGACTGTCCACTATAATTGCTCCGATATAAAGATATAAAACTGTCATTCTAAAAGCGAGGGTTATTCGATGAAAATACTGAAAAATATGTTACTGGTCATGATTTTCACCGGTCTTACCGCCAGTCAAACCCAGGCTTCCGAACCCAGGCTTGGAGTGGCGGATTTCAGCAATACTTCTGGCGCATATTGGTGGTCTGGAGGGGTTGGAAGGGATCTGGCCAGTATGGTCACTAATGAATTGGCGAATAATGGCAGTTTTAACCTAGTCGAGCGAGATAAGCTCTACACTGTTCTGGATGAGCAGGATTTATCAGCATCCGGGCGCATTTCCAAGAGTACCCGATCCAAAATCGGTGAACTGACTGGCGCGCAATACCTTGTTCTGGGCACGGTAACAGCATACGAAGAAAACACAGAAGGTACCGGTGGAGGATTTACCATTTCAGGGGTCAGGATCGGGGGCAAAAACAATAAGGCCTACATGGCACTCGATCTGCGCGTGGTTGACACCAACACGGGGGAAATCGCCTACAACAGAACTGTTGAAGCTCGAACCGGCGGCTTCGGCTTCAAGCTCGGTTTGTCCCGAGGCAATTTCTCAGGAGACTTAGGTAAGTACAAAAAAACCCCCGCGGGCAAAGCGATCCGCGCCGCGGTGGTTGAAATTGTCGACTACCTCGAGTGCGCGATGGTTCTTCAAGGCAGCTGTCTAGAAGATTTCGATGCCAAGGAAAAGAAGCGTAAAAAGAGCCTTAAGAGTCTGATTAACCTCGATTAAGCATTCGCCGAAACTTTCCCCTGAGTCTCAAACCACTTCGATGGGATAGGGTCTGGAAGGCCCCGCTTTTATTCGTCGCAGTTGTTCCTCTATCAACTGACCCAGGTCTTTTGCAGCCTGGTGTAATCTTGGCGCATACTGCAATGCAGTAGTTAATTCCATTCGAACCACAGGGGCATGGAACGAAACCGTGGAATACAACGTTCCGTTTCGACCCCGAAATGGAACAGCTTCAGCAATCATTCCCTCGATATATTGTTCCCGATCGACGGACACATTCTGCTTTCCATTATCCGCAAGGCTACGCATCAATAATTCATGACCGGTAGCAAAGGGGTAGACTTTCAAATGGGTTATATTCTCAGCTTAAACTACATATAATTGAATTGAGGGCACTTTTTTAGTTTAGATTTAGTATCAAGCAATTCAGATTGTACCGATTCTCCTGTACTTTACCGGGCTTCACTCCTAATTTAAGTCTTACAGTCTTTGAACGAACACGTCCCGAATAGTTGTCTTGAGGCTAACAATGCTGCCTCTTAAATCTGGATCTATATCATCACGAACCAATAACTCACACCCTCACATTGGTTTTGGTTAAACACTTCCCATTTGAATCCGAATTGATCTCGGCATGATTGAAGCAAAAGAAAGCAAAGAAATCTTTGACTATATCGTTGTCGGAGCGGGTTCCGCAGGATGTGTTATTGCAAACCGGCTGAGCGAAGATCCTGAGGTCAGAGTGTTGTTATTGGAAGCGGGTGCCAGAGACTGGAATCCGTGGATTCATATCCCGGTCGGATATTTTAAGACCATGCACAACCCGGCGGTTGACTGGTGTTATGTCACTGATCCTGACCCCGGATTAAATGGCCGCCAACTCAAGTGGCCCCGCGGAAAGGTTCTGGGAGGATCAAGCTCTCTTAACGGCCTGTTATATGTGCGAGGCCAGCCTGAAGATTACGACCTTTGGGCCGCAGCAGGAAATCCCGGTTGGAGTTTTGAGGATGTGCTTCCCTACTTTAAACGTTCCGAAGATCAAGAGCGTGGCGCCGATGATTATCATGGTTCGGGGGGGCCTTTAGCGGTATCTAACATTCGCCTGCGCAGAAAAATTACGGATGCATTTATTCAGGCCGCCATTGAATCTGGAATTCCACCAAATGATGATATCAACGGTGCCACTCAGGAAGGAGTTGGATACTTCCAGCTTACTACGCGCAAAGGTTGGCGTTGCAGCACCGCCACCGGTTATTTGAAACCTGCTCGATCGCGCACAAACTTGAAAATTATGACCTCCACGCAGGTGTCAAGACTGCTTTTGGAAGGGAACAGGGTCACCGGAGTGGAGTACCTTCACAAACGGCAGATTCAGCATGCGGTGTCTTCCCGGGAAACTTTAATTAGTGCTGGCGCAATTGGCTCACCGCAAATTCTTCAGATATCTGGCATTGGACCGGGTGGCTTATGCCAGAAATTGGGCCTCGACAGCGTAGTGGATTTGCCAGGGGTCGGCAAGAACCTTCAGGATCACCTGCAAATTCGAGCGGTATACAAATGTCGCCAACCGACATTGAATGATGAGATCAGTAATCCACTGCGAAAAATGCTGATTGGACTTGAATACATGGCGTTTCGCACTGGGCCGATGGCTATGGCGGCGAGTCAGGTGGCAATCTTTACACGCTCGCGGGATGATGTGGCACGTCCCGATATCCAATTTCACTACCAGCCACTTAGTTCCGACAGCCCGGGAGAAGGCACGCACGATTTTTCCGCGTTCACCTCTTCGGTTTGCCAATTGCGCCCATCGAGCAAAGGGGAAGTCAAAATCAAGTCGGCGGACCCCTATGATTACCCATCCATTCAGCCAAATTACCTCAGCACCAATCTGGATTGCCAGGTTGCGGTAGACGGTATGAAAGCTTCACGTCGAATTGCCAGTATGCCGGCGTTAAAGCCATTGATCACCGGAGAGCATGATCCCGGCGAACATATTCAGACTGACGAGCAATTGCTCGAGCACGCGCGTAACACCGCTACTACTATCTACCATCCCGCCTGCACCTGCAAAATGGGTCCGGCCAGCGATTCCCAGGCTGTGGTCGATACTCGTCTTCGAGTCCACGGAATCGAAGGACTGCGAATAGCCGATGCATCGATCATGCCAGATATCGTATCAGGCAATACCAATGCACCGACTATCATGATCGGGGAAAAATGTGCTGACATGGTCAAACAGGATTGGGCCTGATATCGCGACCACCCTCACCTTACCTCCGTTACCCTGAAGAAAGTCACAGTCTCAGCGCTGAAACCGCAATTATTCTCAGATTCTCAAGTCCAGCCCCAAGCAAAACGCGCATCAAGCGCGACGTACTTTAGGACGGAAGCAGGCGGACCAAGATCTCTTCCCAGGCCAAAATCCCAGCCAGATTTCTATAAATTGCGGGAACAGGGATTTTCTGACAGAATGGGATAAGGAGTTTCATTTTATGTGTCATTTGAAACTTCCTGGTCTGGATATTTTTGTTGCTATTCAATGTTCGCACGTACCATACTCCTTGTCCGGTCTGGACGCATTTGGACCACTACCAAACCTGCACAGGAAGGTCCGTCAATTAACTCCCTGATACCGAAATTATTCTTTTCCCACAGATCGCATTGTGGCTGCCAGAGGTGATGAACAAGTGAGTATGGAATTAATTAAGAAGGCCAGCAAAACACCAACTACGGGAGAAGATGACACCCGTCAGATCGTGCAAAATATGCTGGCAGAACTGGAAGCCGAAGGCGAAGCAAAAGCCAGGGAATATGCAAAACAACTTGACGGCTGGGAAAGGGAAATCATCATTTCCAAAGATGAGATTCATAAGGCGGCGGAATCGCTCTCAGAGCAATCTCGTCATGACATCCAGTTCGCCCATGCCAGGGTGCATAGCTTTGCGGAAGCCCAGCTGGCCAGCATGAGTGAATTTGAGATTGAACTATCGCCTGGACTATATGCCGGTCAACGATTGATCCCCGTCAACACTGCCGGCTGTTACATCCCAGGGGGGCGCTACGCGCATATTGCCTCAGCGATTATGAGCGTAACTACCGCCAAGGTCGCCGGAGTCAAAAAGGTTATTGCTTGCTCTCCTACCCATAAGCATCACGGGGTTCATCCCGCAATTCTTTATGCCGCAGATTTGGCAGGAGCAGATATGATTCTTGCGTTAGGCGGTGTGCAGGGTATTGCGGCACTGGCCTTTGGCCTTTTTACCGGCCATCCTGCGGATATTCTGGTTGGGCCGGGAAACCGGTTTGTCGCAGAGGCAAAACGAATTTTGTTTGGCCGGGTTGGAATTGATCTGTTTGCCGGCCCTACCGAAATTCTCGTTATTGCTGACCAAAGCGCCGACCCGGAGATTGTTGCCTCAGATCTGGTCGGCCAGGCCGAACATGGGCTCGACTCTCCAGCCTGGTTGGTGACCACTTCGCGACAGCTTGCAGAGCGGGTGATGGCGCTAATGCCCAAATACATCGATAGACTAGCAGAGCCCAACAGAACCACCGCAGAGACTGCCTGGAATGATTACGGTGAAATTGTTCTGGTTGACAGCCCCGAAGAAGCGGTAAAGGTCAGCGATCGGTATGCGCCAGAACATCTAGAAGTGCAGTGTGATGATTTGGACTGGTGGCTGGAAAACTTGAGCAACTATGGTTCATTATTCCTTGGCGAGCAAACCACAGTGGCTTATGGGGACAAGTGTTCCGGTACTAATCACATACTACCGACCAAAGGGGCGGCGCGTTACACCGGGGGTTTGAGCGTGAGTAAATTTATCAAGGTGCTCACCTGGCAATCCATGAACGAAGCCTCAAATCGCGATGTAGGGGCCGTCACCGCACGTATTTCTCGATCAGAGGGAATGGAAGGTCATGCCCGAACTGGGGATGACCGGTTAGCAAAGTATTTTCCCGACGAGGAGTTCAATCTCGGTCTCTAATTAGGCCAACCAGCAAGTATGAAAGCTAAGTTACTGGAGCAAAAGTTCGGTTTAGCCGACAAGACTTTTGTGGTCACAGGTGCAAGTTCCGGAATCGGGCGGGCTATGGCTGGATTCCTTGCCGAAGCCGGCGCTAATGTGGTGCTGGTTGCGCGCCGCAAACAAGAACTTGAATCGGCGTGCAGTGAAATTGAAAAATTGAGCCAGTGCCGCTACGTTATCGCAGATCTGCAAGACCGAGGGAATCTGGAACGAGTCGCGGCTGAATGCACTGAAGCTTTTGGCTCAGTTGACGGCATAATCAATGCAGCTGGGATCAATCTGCGCCAGCCGCCGGATCAGGTATCTCTTGAGACCTGGGATAAAACCCTGAATATAAACCTGGCGACGCCATTCTTCTTCTCCAGATGTTTCGCCGAGGGTATGCGCGCTCGAGGTTACGGTCGAATTATCAACATCGCCTCGTTGCAGTCTGCTCGCGCATTTCCCAACGGATTGCCCTACGGAGCGTCCAAAGCAGGAATCTGCCAGCTCACTCGAGCGATGTCAGAAGCCTGGTCAAAATATGGCATCACCTGTAACGCTATTGCACCGGGATTTTTTCCGACCGAACTCACCGGACCTGTATTTTCCGATTCGGATACCCGCGACTGGGCCGCAAACCAGACCACTATTGGACGTAATGGTGAGCTTGACGACTTATTCGGCGCTACGGTTTTGTTTGCCTCACCGGCATCGTCTTTTATTACTGGGCAAACGCTCTACGTAGACGGTGGATTTACCGCTAAATAACCTATCTTAGATGTTCTCCTGCGACAGCTCATCCGTATTGGTGAACGAATCCAGAAACCAAAGAATTGGAATAATCCTATGAAGGCACTCGTATATACAGCAAATAAGGAAATGACTTATCGGGAAGAGCCCGCACCTGTATCCGAACCCGATGACGCCTTGGTTGCAATTGAATCTGTCGGAATTTGCGGCTCCGACATGCATGCTTACCTTGGCCACGATTCCCGGCGTGTACCGCCACTGATACTGGGTCACGAAGCGGTGGGTACGGTAGTTGAGGGATCGGAGCCCGGTCGTAAAGTCGTACTCAATCCATTGATCACCTGTGGGGAATGTGACGAATGTCTAGATGGCCGACAAAATCTTTGTGCGCAGCGAGATCTAATTGGCATGTATCGCGCTGGCGCTTTTGCCGAGCGTATTGCGATCCCTGAAAGAAATCTAATTCCTGTACCGGAAGATATGAATAGCGCTCAAGCTGCACTGACCGAACCTGGCGCAACTGCTTTGCACGCGGTATTGCTTGGAGAGCGAACGCTGCACCGGCCCATCAGCGAATGTCGGGCTTTGGTCATTGGTGCAGGATCTGTAGGGCTTTTAACTGCGCTTATTCTGAAGGACAAAGGAGTTGAGAACTTGAAGATCGCTGAAACTAATGAGCTGCGACTCAACAGCGTGCGCCAGCATACTTCGCTAGAAGCTTTTGATCCGATTTCAATACCACCAAGGGAATCGGATTTCGATATTATTCTTGACGCCGTTGGGGGTGAATCGACACGAGCTATGGCGGTAAATTCGGTAAAACCAGGTGGCGTGATCGTCCATATCGGGCTCATGGACAATAAGGGGGGAATGGACATCAGACGCCTGACTTTACAGGAAATCACCTTTATCGGATGTTACACATACTCACCGGTCGACATGCGTGTCACCCTAGACAAGCTGTATAGCGGAGCGTTGGGAGGACTCAGCTGGTTGGAGCAACGACCTCTCGCGGACGGCGCAGCGGCGTTTCGAGAACTACTTGAGGGTAAATGTGCGGCGCCCAAAGTCGTTCTGCAAACCTAAAATTCTTGCGTATTCAATAACACTGAGATGTAATTTTTCTAAAATCCTATTTATATAGCTAATATAAGTCTCTGAAATTACGCAAAATATATTCTACCTCCCCGATCTCTTTGACATTTCACCATAGTTTGTTATCTACTTGCTGCCACAAACAAAAACTGAAGCGCTACGAGAGTCAGGTTAATCTTGTTCAAAATCTCTGGAGCGCGATTTGTTTTAGTTATGTTGATGACTTACCCTATATTTTGCCGTGAGTCATTTCTAATACACCACAACAAAGAGATTACAACATGAAAAAATCACTTCTCGGTTCCGTAATTGCCGCCAGTTTTGCGCTAGCAGGTATGACCGCCGGAGCCGTTCAAGCACAAGATCAGGAATTCATTTCTATTGGCACCGGTGGTGTCACGGGTGTTTACTATCCAACCGGAGGCGCCATTTGCCGGCTGGTAAACAAAGACCGCAAGGAACATGGGATTCGATGTTCGGCGGAATCGACCGGTGGTTCAATATACAATATCAACACCATACGTGCTGGCGAGCTCGAGTTTGGAGTCGCGCAGTCCGACTGGCAGTATCACGCCTATAACGGCACCTCTAAATTCGAGGACCAGGGGCCGTTCGAAAACCTGCGCGCGGTGTTTTCCGTGCACCCTGAGCCGGTCACGGTCATTGCCAGCGATGATTCGGGAATCAACACACTCACCGACGCCAAGGGCAAGCGCTTGAACATAGGCAACGCGGGCTCCGGCACCCGTGGCACATGGGATGTTATTGAGGCGGCCCTGGGCTGGCAGCGCAGCGATCTCAAATTAGCAGCGGAGATGAAATCCGCTGAAACCGGGCAAGCTGTATGTGACGGCAAGATCGACGCCTATTTCTGGCTCGTGGGGCATCCATCCGCACTCACCCAGGAGTCTCTGGCAACCTGCGCAGCACATCTTGTGAGCGTGGAGGGTCCCGAGATCGACAAACTGGTTGCGGATAATCCTTATTATCGTAAAGCTGTGATCCCCGCCGGAATGTATAACAATGATGCCGATGTGCAGACTTTCGGTGTTGGCGCAACGTTTGTCACCAGCGCCGATGTATCGGATGATGCGGTGTATGTGGTGGTAAAGGCAGTATTCGATAATTTTGATCAGTTTAAAAAACTACATCCGGCGTTTGCAAACCTTACCGAAAAGGAGATGATCACAGATGCCATCTCTGCGCCGCTGCATGATGGCGCGATAAAGTACTACAAAGAGCGCGGCTGGATGTAAACAGCCCACAACAAGGGCGGCCACAGGCCGCCCTTTTTTTGGGCCCAACGACCCTACTCTTTATATTTCAACGCCTGCGCGATCGGATAAGCTCCTCGCAGGCGGTCTGAAGCTAGTCAGTTTCCAATTTACTTAAATTCTTATAAAAACGACGCGGGAAGATACTATGGCAGGCAATTCAAAAACTAACGCCAAGACCGGCGTAACTGCGGACGATCTTGTCGCATCAGTCGATACCGGCGCTCGCAATCCGCAAGGGTGGATGCGCAACCTGATACCAGGTGTGGCTTTTATCTGGGCATTGTTTCAGCTCTATATCGCTTCCAATCTGCCATTTACACTCACCGATATGACCGGCATCAGTCTGGTGGTTACCAACTCTAATGCGCGTCTGATTCACCTTGCGTTTGCCCTGTTTCTCGCCGCGATGGCTTTCCCGCTTTTCAAATCGAGTCCTCGCGACACGATTCCCTGGTACGACTGGCTTCTGGCGGCACTTGGAATTATGTCGTGTCTATATATCGTGGTTTTGCGCAACGAAATAGCGGTTCGTGCGGGATTGCCAACTGGTGGTGATCTGGTCGTATCCACAATTGGTATGCTGGTTTTGGGGATAACCGTCTATCGCGCTCTTGGTTTACCACTGGTAATCGTTGCGTCCGTATTTGTACTCTATGTGTTTTTCGGTCATTCGGAAAACCTGCCCGATGCCATCCGCTGGAAGGGGGCATCTTACGGCAAGGCCATGTGGCATTACTGGATGCAAAGCGAAGGGGTCTTCGGCGTCGCCCTGGGTGTCTCGGCTTCTTTAATTTTTCTGTTCGTACTCTTTGGATCAATTCTGGAAAAGGCCGGTGCGGGAAATTTTTTCATCAAGATTGCATTTGCGCTGCTAGGCCATTTTCGCGGTGGCCCTGCAAAGGCTGCAGTAGTAGCTTCGGCACTGAGCGGACTTTATTCCGGGTCGTCAATTGCCAATACGGTGACAACCGGCACCTTCACGATTCCGTTGATGAAACGTACCGGATTTTCGGCGGAGAAAGCAGGCGCAGTAGAGGTGGCGTCCTCTACCAACGGCCAGCTCACCCCCCCCGTAATGGGCGCCGCCGCCTTCCTCATTTCTGAGTTTACCGGTATTGCCTATACTGAGATCATCAAACATGCCCTGGTACCTGCACTGGTGTCCTATATTGCATTGGTATATATCGTGCATCTTGAGGCCATGAAAATGGATCTTAAAGGGCTAAAGAAGCCCCCCTCTACACTTACATTTGCTACCAAGATTATCGGGTTTCTTGGTGGGTTTATCGGTATCGCGATACTGGGACTGATCGTCTATTACGGGATGGGGTGGATCAAAACAGCCGCTCCGGATATGGCATTCACCATTGTGGTTATTGGCTGTTCGATCTTTTACCTGATACTGCTGTGGCTTGCGTCACGTCATCCTGACCTGGTTGTAGATGCACCCGATGCTCCAATAACGGAATTGCCCAGGGCTGGCGCCACCGCCATTACCGGGCTGTATTACATTCTGCCAATCGTTATCTTGATCTGGTGCATCATCGTAGAAAGACTCTCACCCGGACTTTCCGCCTTTTGGGCCACCATTGCCATGATTACGGTAGCGCTAACGCAGCACCCGATTAAAGCGATGTTTCGCGGCAGCGGCCATCTGGGCGCGGCCTTCAGGCGCGGTGTTGGAGAATGGGTGAATGGCATGATTTCCGGTTCACGAAACATGATTGGGATTGGTGTCGCCACCGGTGCGGCGGGGATTATCGTTGGCACCATTTCCCTTACGGGGGCCCACCAGGTCGTTGGAGAATTTGTCGAATTTCTGTCTGGAGGCAGCCTGATTCTAATGCTCATCCTGGTTGCGGTGATGAGTCTGATCCTCGGTATGGGGCTGCCCACCACGGCAAATTACATCGTAGTGTCATCACTGATGGCACCGGTGATTATAACTCTTGGAGCTGCCAGCGGCCTGATCGTGCCTTTGATCGCGGTTCACCTGTTCGTGTTCTACTTCGGAATACTGGCTGACGACACGCCGCCTGTGGGTCTGGCGGCATTCGCGGCGGCCGCGATTTCCGGGGGAGACCCAATCAAGACAGGCCTACAGGGTTTTGCTTACGATATTCGAACCGCGCTGCTGCCCTTCCTTTTTATATTTAATACTGAACTGCTGCTGATCGATGTGTCTCCAGGTAAGGCTATTTTCGTATTTGTGGTGGCTGTCATTGCGATGATGTTATTCGCCTCCGCCACTCAGGGCTGGCTGGTTATACGCAATCGGATATGGGAATCGGTCGCATTGTTACTAGTGGCATTTACCCTATTCCGACCCGGATTCTGGCTCGATCGGGTCGATCCACCATTTGAAGATCTGTCACCTTCGATGATCTATGAGGTCGTAGGCGACGCGGTGCCTGGCAGTGTGATCACCATGACGGTCAAGGGGCCGGATTTTGACAGCGGGGATATCACCAGTACCACTATTCTTGTTCCTGTCGGTGATGAAGCAGAAGCTCCGGATCGGTTGCAGACTGCCGGTCTTAACATCGTTATGGAAAACGACAGGGCCCTGATTGAGGAACCTTTTCCGGGCACCCCATTTTTCGAGTCAATTGGAAAGTCGTTCGATTATTATGGTGACCAACCGGTGGAGGTGGGTGTAATCCGAAGCGAGAAAGATCGCGTGCTCAAGGAGGTATTCTATATCCCGGCCGCGCTGTTGTTAGGATTGATATTCTGGGTGCAGCGCAGGCGCAGAGAAAAATCTATTGCACCAGCCTAGCTCAAGTCGGTAGGTGGTTGGTCAGATTAGTTCAGCCGACATGACATAAAGAGTCATGTCGGTTCTTGCATACGAAATACCGCAACTATAAATGTGCGCTTTCCAGCCTCCATCTGGCTGACCACAGGATGTGCCGTATACAGCTTCCATCTCGCTCGTTCCGACCATCGCCCCGTTTGGCAACCGGGTGGTGCCGAAGTTTTCGCTAACGCTTTAGATAGGTGTAGACTTTCGACATTGATTGCGGGCAATTATTAGTCGATAAATTTTTTATTACACTATTCGCGAAGCAGCTAAATTAATTATGCGTGTTAAAAGTTTGAACGATTTAATAGACCGACATCTGTATACTGACTTGATCGAAATCAACCCACTTGAGTTCTGAGTTGATAGCGTAGAATAGAATTTACAGCCATTTAGAAAGCATAACGTGATTAAGTCCAAACTTGCAGAAAAGACTCTGCATTTGCCTCTGAGTTTGATCGCAGTACTGCTCGCTTCGGCAATGCTCGGAGGCTGCGCCCAGATTCGTAAAGCCACCTACCCCCCTGATTTCGTTTATCTGGAAAAACAGGAGGTCAGGACGTCGATGCAGAAAATGGCAATCAGCATCGGTAAGTTAGACAGATTGCTTTCAGACACAGAATACCAATCATCAACCAAAAAAGAAGATGTGAATGCTGAACTCACAAACATAGAAGACATTTCCCGGTCTCTCAACACAGGTGGGAATCAATCTAACCACCCTGTCATAGCTCAACATATGGAAAATTTTCGCGACCAGCTTTCAATGGCGCGCAGGGCAGCGCAGGCGGACCCACCCGATTATTATCCTGCAGGGCGTCTCGTGGGGCAGTGCCAGGGGTGCCATATTCAACGATAGGATTTTGTATACAAATAAATTGGGTTTACTTTTGTTCATGCGGCTCAATTTAGATTTAGTCTGCGTTAGATTTGGTCTGCATTTCTGACAGACTGGCTCCGCTTGCACCTATTTGGCTCCGACCTAACGGAACTCTCTTTTTTACTTGATGTGTTGGCCTCCCGCAGTCAAGCTATACGTTTTAGGCTCTTAGTTTTTCTCCATTCGGATCGAACAATGGCTTTTCGAGCAATCTGGCCTTAGTAGGGATACCTAGTACAGCGACTTCAAAATCCTCTCCCGGGTCTGCCTGGTCAGCATCGACGTAGCCAATTGCAACCGAGGTATTAAACGTAAAGCTATAAGATCCTGATGTGATGCGACCCACGTATTTGCCACCACGGAATATGGCTTCTCCGCCCCACGCATCCGCGCCATCTTTACCTGGTTTAGTATCAATCTGGAAATTACACATTAGCTGACGGGGAGGTTGATCTTTGATCTTCATATAGGCTTCACGGCCATGGAATTCCGGCTTGTCGGTCTTAACCAGAAAATCCATTCGTGACTCGGTGGGATACCATTCGGGCGAATACTCGCGACTCCAGCTACCGTAGCCTTTTTCAATACGCATGGAGCCAAGGGCACGCGATCCCACAGGTCGGATACCCAGATTATTGCCATGTTCAAAAATGGATTGGTAAAGTTGTAATTGATTTTCTTCGGCTACGTACATCTCGTACCCAAGATCACCAGTAAACGATACCCGGATAACAATCACATCGTAGCCATCGAAGTTGATTACACGATTACACATAAACCGAAGGTCTTCATTTCCCCACGGCATAGCGGTCATGCTCTCCATCAGCTTACGCGCATTGGGACCTGCAACATTAAAGCCGCACATGGCCTGGGTCCGCGATTCAAAACTTACACCCTCGGTGGGTAAATATTGATCAAATAACCTTCGGTGGTAATCCTCGGCGATACCCGACCCAATCATGAACAATTTATTGTCCTCAAGGCGGGCGACGGTAAAATCCCCCGCAAGGCCACCGCGTAACCCGAGCAATGGGGTCAGGCAGGTACGTCCATTCTCTTTTGGAACATAGTTAGCAATTATCTTGTCCAGCCACTCCCTCGCATTAGGCCCTGAAATTAAGTACTTGGCGAAGTTCGACGTATCAACTACGCCAACGGAAGTACGCAGGGTTTGAGCTTCCTGGCCCATCACATCGAACCAACGTGGGCGCTCAAAGGTAAACTCGTCTTCCTGGGGAACCCCTTCGGGCGCATACCAGTGCGGATGCTCATATCCAAATGAGAACCCAAACACCGCCCCCATCTGCCGCTGCATAGCGTAAACAGGACGTTTACCAAGAGGCCGACCAGCCTCCCGTTCTTCATTAGGAAAGTGAATACTGAAGCGAGTGCTGTAAGTATCCAGGGCTCTGGCTTTCGTATAGTCCTTGGTCGCCCAGTCGCCGAAGCGTGTCACATCCCAAGGGAACATATCCAGTTCCGGCTCACCTTCCACTATCCATTGAGCCAGGGTCAAGCCAAGCCCGGCACTCTGGCTAAACCCGGGTATGATGCCATTGCAGCACCAGTAATTCTTCAGCCCCCGTGCAGGACCGAGAAGGGCCGATGAGTCCGGCGACCATATCATGGGGCCGTTTATTACCTGCTTAACCCCGGCTTCGGCCAGCGCAGGGATTCGGTCACAGGCCCGCATAACGTTGTCAGTTATTCGATCGAGGTCTTCTGGAAGGAGGTCATGCCCGAAATCCAGCGGTGTGCCATCCTCGGCCCAGAATCGACCATCTTTTTCATATGCGCCCACCAGAAGGCCTTTACCTTCCTGACGCAGGTAGTACTCCATGTCTCGGTCCGCCACCGCGGGCAGCTCTCGGTCAAGCGCTGCAATCTCGGGAATTTCCTCGGTAACGAAATACTGATGCTCCATCGTCATAAGCGGAAGCTCGAGGCCAGCCAGACGACCCACTTCCCTGCCCCATAGGCCCGCGGCATTTACAACATGCTGCGCGTGCACCGTGCCTTTTTCTGTGACCACATTCCAGGTCCCATCAGGTCGGGGAGTGGTTTCAATTACGGGGGTAAATCGATGTATCTCAGCACCGTTCTTGCGCGCACCGTTGGCATAGGCATGGGTGACACCAGAAGGATCTACATGGCCCGCCATTGGTTCGAACATCGCACACTTGACATTATCCAGATTAAGCAGAGGATGCAGCTCCTTTGCCTCCTCTAGAGAAATCTCGTAAAAATCCGCGTCGAATGCATGGGCCTTTGCGGCCTGAATGCGCAGTTGATGCACACGGTCATTGGTGCAGGCCAGGTAGATTGATCCGGGATGGTGTAATCCACAGGATTGCCCGGTTTCTGCCTCCAACTCCTCGTACACCTTCATAGTGTAATACTGCAGTCTGGAAATATTATTGTTATCGTGCAGACCGTGGGTATTGGCTGCAGCATGCCAAGTCGAACCTGAAGTCAGCTCGTTACGTTCCAGCAACACCACATCGGACCATCCCAGTTTGGTGAGATGATAAAGGATGCTGCAGCCGACCAATCCACCACCAATCACCACCACCTGCGCATGTGTTTTCATATTTTCTGTTCCACCATATATGTGTTGTCTTTGTCTCGACGCCAGACGTCAAACATCCGATAAATGTGCCTAACGGAGTCTAATCAGCATCCACTGCGTTTTTAACAGGCCCTGCTAGGATCGATTCCACGTATTCGACAATCCGTCCTGCAGCAACGACCAATTGCTGTTCCGGGACGCACAGGCTGACTCTCAGTAATCCCGCCCCGCTTGGTCCGAATCCATCGCATGGAAGAACTGCCACATCGTATCGATCCAACAACTCACTGGCAAAATCCTGACTTGAGATCGGCAACTCGCGAATATCGAATACCACAAACATTCCCCCCTCCGCGCTGAAAAGATCGATACCATCAACATCTTGAAGCGCAGTGACTAGTGCACGCCGGCGACTACCCAGGCTACTTCTAACGATTGCTGCGGTTTCATGATCACTTTCTAGCGCCGCGGCGGCAGCATCTTGGATAAAAGTAGGCATGCCATATGCCATACACATTAACAAATTACTCAGGTGTTGGATCAGTGACGTCGGTCCAACAACCCATCCCAGCCTCCATCCAGTCATGCGATGGGACTTGGATAGACTTGAGACCGTAATACAGATTTCCGCTGCACGATCCAGCGATGAGGGGCTGAAGCGATCTTTTTCAGGCAGGATTTCCTGATAGACCTCATCGCTGATCAACCAGATTTGGTTTTTTAGGCACAAATCCACAACGGCCTCAAACTGCTGGCGTGTGTATACAGCGCCCGTGGGGTTGTTTGGAGAATTAAGCAATATCGCACGGGTCTGAGGGGTGACATGTTTAGCGATCTCATCCGGGTCAATCTGAAATCGGTCTTCGGCTCGCGTCGGCACGCTAATCAGCTCCGCCCCGGAAGCGGTAACCGTCGCTGGATAGGTCGTGTAATACGGCTCAGATAAAATCACCTGGTCCCCGGGTTCGAGCAAACACTGTGCGACCGAGAATAATGCATTCTGGGCACCATTGAACACCGCACAATTAACTGCGCCGACTTTCTGTCCAGTCAATGATTGATGTTTTGCGGCAATGGCGACGCGCAGCCGATCGGTGCCCTCAACCGATGTATAGTGGTGTCTTCCCCCGCGTAGACTTTTGATCGCCGCGTCAACAATCGGTGCCGGCGTCACCTCTCCTGACTCCTGCCCTACGCTGAGCAGGATGATATCCTCCCCTGCCTCCAGGCGGTTCATACCGCGATAATGCACATCCCATGCATCCACGCTGTCTCCAGCAATACGTTCGGTTAAACTAGAAAACTTCATGTGATATTCCTAAGGGACGGGTTTTTTACATAAAATCAGACCTCGAGCTAGTCATTGCGACTACCCAAAGTCTGTAACAATAATTCTGAGAACAATCTGGACATAATAAATTGAACAACGAAATTCAATCGACCATTGACGCGCTCATCGCACAAGCTAGTCAAGTCATACTAGGAAAGGATCGCGTCATTCGACTCGCCATATCCACCCTACTCGCCAACGGACACCTGCTGATTACCGATAAACCAGGGGTTGGTAAAACAACCTTGGCCAACGTGATCGCCCGTCTGTTCGGCCTCAACTTCAAGCGCATTCAGTTTACCAGTGACCTGCTACCCGCGGATATTACAGGTGTCACAATATTTGATCAGGAAACGACTGCCTTTACCTTCCATCCGGGTCCGATTTTTACACAGCTGGTATTGGCTGACGAGATCAATCGCGCGACACCAAAATGCCAGAGCGCACTCCTAGAGGCTATGGAAGAGCGGCAAGTCACCATTGACAGAAAAACCCGTCCACTACCCCGTCCGTTTTTTGTTATCGCGACCCGCAATCCCACAGAACAGACTGGCACGTTCTCATTGCCTGACTCCCAGCTTGATCGCTTTATGCTAGGAATCAGCTTGGGGTATCCAGATCGGGAAGCTGAACGGGATATGCTGAAGAACCCTGACCCCAGGCAAAAACTGAGCTCTTTGCGACCGGTATTTAACACCGAGTCGCTGGCATTGGCGCAAACCAGTGTAGCCAGGGTCACAGTCTCTAACAAGCTTCTTGATTATCTTCAAGCAATTATCGCTTACACGCGCCACGATCCTGCCTTTCGAAGCGGATATTCACCACGGGCAGGCATGTCATTACTTGAGGCAACCAAGGCCTGGGCGGTCGTGCACGGGCGTAACCATGTGCTGCCGGAGGATCTGCAGACTGTTATTCCTTATAGCGTCCACCACCTATCGGCAAGAGAACCGACTACCAACCTCGACCGGCTGATTCTGGAAAATGTCACCATTCCTTAAATTCAGAAACAGACCACCCAGCGATCGTTTGTGGCGATGGTTTCAAAGCCTGATGCGCACTGCGGCACCGGACCCGTCAGGCGTAATCCGAGTTAAACCTCGCCAAGTTTATATTCTGCCTACCCGCTTTGGGATTTTGTTTGGGGCTATGCTGTTTGCAATGCTATTTGGCTCGAACAACTATGGCAGTAACCCTGGCTTCTTGCTGACTTTCCTTCTCACCGGACTAGGTATGGCTGCGCTGTTCCAAACGTGGAAAAACCTGGTTGGTATTGAACTCACGACAAGCAATGCGGAAGCGGTTTTTTGTGGAGCAGACGCAAGCTATCCATTTCGGCTGCGCAATCCTTACGATGCACCTCGTGCTGGTATTGGTGCGTTCATCTATGGGCATCAGTCGCCCGATGCCGCGCGTGTGGATCTGGATCCGGAATCCGATGCCATATTAAATGTTTCCAAACCCACCAGTAAAAGAGGATTTATGCCGGTGGACCGGGTTGTACTTGAAACAAGTTTCCCGCTTGGATTATTTCGCGCCTGGGCCTATTTTGAGGCTGATCACAACTGCTTAGTTTATCCAAAACCTGCTGAAGTGGGCAGTGGCCTGGATTACTGGTCAAGTGATGTGGATGCCAGCAACGTCGCGGAAACTGGAAACGACGACTTCGTGGGTCATAAAGCCTACCAGTCAGGAGACAGTGTGATGCATGTAGACTGGAAAGTCGTGGCAAGAGGAAAAGGATGGTGGCTTAAGAATTTCAGCGCCGCAAAAGGCGAACAAGTCTGGCTTCGATGGCAGGAAACCGAAGGGGAGGACCAGGAACAAAAACTGTCCCATCTTTCAAGAGCGGTGCTCGACCTGGACAGATTGGACATCGACTACGGACTTGAAATACCAGGTCGTAGGATCGAACCTGCCGCCGGTGAATCACATAGACACCGCTGCCTCAAAGCGCTTGCTTTGTTCAACAATCCCTAACACGACCTTCAATTGTGATTAATCGATTGCGAGCAAAAACCGAACCACAGTATGTCGAAAAGACGCCGAGTGGAACCAGATTGCTGGCGCTCGCCATTGGCTTTTTGACACTAGCCGTTCTTCCTCACATCAACCATCTGCGTTTTGAGGTAATTGCCATCTTCCTTGCGCTTGCGATATGGAGACTGGTAGCAACGCGCGGGAACAGGCTTCCCAGAAATCGTTGGATCATTTACTTGTTTGCAATAATTGGCTTCTCGGTTTCAGCCTGGTTGTATGGGGCGCCTATTGGTAGAGATCCAGGAGTAGCGTTCCTGCTCGTGCTGATGGGATTGAAATGCGTAGAGATCAGTACCCTGCGTGATATACGGATCGTCCTGCTACTGGGTTTTTTCATGATCGCCACACACTTTTTATATGTCGACGGAATCTCCTGGGCAGCTCCTTTGCTTGGACTGGTCATAGCGCTTACCTGGTTGATGACACAAATTGAACACGCGGATCCCGGTCGATATCTCTTTTCCGACCTCAAGCTGGTTGGGAAAATGCTGATCCAGGCTCTGCCTTTTGTTTTCATACTTTTTTATCTATTCCCAAGGCTATCCGGATCGGTTTTTCTTTTTGAGACCGAGGCTGATACCGCGGTTACTGGTCTGAGTGATACCTTAAATATGGGAACTATCAGCAATCTGATTCAATCCAGAGAAGTAGCCTTTACCGCAACTTTTCTCGGCCAGCAGATTCCACCGCCATCCGAACGCTACTGGCGTGGTGGCGTGCTGTGGGTAACGGATGGCAGACAATGGACTCGCGGCAAGTTCGCACCATTCCTTGGTGTTACACCCGCAGTTACTGATTTGCAGAACCAGGTTTATCGTTACGAAATTGAACTCGAGCCGACCAATCAGAACTGGCTGTATTCACTTGATTATCCTATATCGATTCCGCGTGATGCGCGATTAGACGCGGACCACCACCTATACGTATCTCGCCCAATTGAACGCCCTTTCAGATATGAAATTGTGTCAAATGGCACTTCAATAAAAGAGCCATTATCTGATATCGCCAGATTGCAGTCTTTAAATTTAGGGGGAACTGTATTCACACCGAGACTAGACGGTTTAGTTCAGGAAATTACTCGCGGCACAAACTCTCCAAGTGATATTGCGCAGCGCATGCTTGAGCATTTTAACCAGAACGATTTTAGTTACACACTGCAACCACCGTTACTAGAAAGTGACGCGCCGGTCGATGAATTCCTCTTCGAAAGCCGACGCGGTTTTTGTGGCCATTATGCCAGTAGCTTCGCCACCATCATGCGCAGTGCCGGCATTCCGGCAAGAGTCGTGGTAGGTTATCTCGGCGGCGAACATAATCCGAGAAGCAATCAGATCGTTGTTCGCCAATCTGATGCGCACGCCTGGACAGAAATCTGGGATTCAGAAATTGGATGGACAAGAGTTGATCCCACTGCCTCCATTGCACCCGAAAGAGTCGAGTATCCAATAGACTTCGACACCAGCCTCAACACCGACCGCGTCGTGTTATTTTCTGCACGCGATTTTCAGGGATTACGTCGAATTGGTATCGAACTGGTATGGTTGAAAGATGCCATCAAGGCCAAATGGAATAGATGGTTCGTTGCGTTTGATGGGTCACGCCAGCGGCAATTGTTGCGCTCTATGGGCCTTGGACAGATTAACGCAAAGTTGCTGTCGGTCGGCGCTTTTATCAGCGCACTTGGTCTGCTATCCCTGTTCAGCTTTATCCTGTTCAGGCGAGATCAGGTGCACCCGGATCCAGTTGACCGCATTTATCTTAATTTCTGCTGCAAACTGAAACGACGCGGGTTGACTAGACGCCACAATGAAGGACCGGTGGATTTCGCACATCGAGTGTCAGCACGTCTGCCCGGACTACAGAGAGAAGTACAGCTGATCACTCAGGAATATATAGCGCTGCGTTATGCAATAGTCGATGCCCCAGAGAAAGGTGCGCTAAATCGATTCAGAAAACTGGTCAGAGGATTTCGAGCCTCGCCTGGCCATAAAACAGCTTTCAAACACATAGCTGTGCCCGCATCCAATAAAGTGGAGGAGTAACCGGTACGCAAACAAGTATTGATTTTGTGTTGTGAAGACAATCTTTTTTAGATTATCCTTGCTAGCCGATCTGAAAAATTCCATTTATCTGATCAACTGAAGGCAAATTCCAGATACGCTCAATCAGTCCCTCCATCTGATGCTTAGTGCATACGCTAAAATGTTCAACAAGCCGATAAGCTTTTTGCTCAAGCTGCTCCCTGCTGAGGGTATTTCCGGGGTCTCCCAGAGGTGTATCCACAAACTGACTGAACCGTTCTCCCGTGTTCATAACGACCTCCACTCTGGCACACCATTTTTTTGGGTAAACTGCCTCAATTTCCGGATCGACTATCATGCTGACTTTATCATGCAGCGAAAGTAGATTCGGATCAGACAAAGCACAATCACTAAACTCGCTTACACCTGCTCTGCGCTTTCGAGCAATCAATGCAAGTACAAACCCCATAGAAAATTTCGACTGGTGAACCGTACTTGGCCGATCGACCGCACCTAGTACGTCATATGCGGCCTGATAAACATACACTTGCACAGCTTTGATCGCATTTAAATCTGGATTGTGGCCCTTCATGATTTCAAGCATCGCGTCGGCTGCCGGGTGAGTGTGTCGGCAAGAGGCATGGTATTTGAAAGAAGTTTCCAGTAGAGCCCACCTGTCACCGAGCCCTTGTATCAGCGTATCAGGGTTGCTCTCCGCCATTAGACCTGCGCCTAAGCCCTGCGCACCTTCGAGTATCCGAGTCGCACCAGACAGGCCTTTTCGAGCAGTGTAGGCAGAAAGCAGACCATCAGCGGAAGCCTTAGCGGTGTGCAACTGTTTCGAGTCCGCAGCATCGCGTAGAAATTCCCAAAGGCCAGCCGCTTGGGTGCCTGCCGACCCGAGAGCATTTAATGTTTCTTGGGCATCAAGACGCAGCAGATTTGAGGATGCCATCGCCGCCGCGAGAGTACCGGCGGTAGCGGTGGTATGAAAAATCCGATAGTGGCTACGCCCAAGAAACTCACCTATACGAATTCCCGCCTCGTAGCCTGCAACCGAAGCCGCAATCAACTCTCGCCCTCCAGCGCCCTCATGCTCTGCGACCGCTAAGGCGGGTGGAAACACAACCGTAGCGGGGTGAAACACTGAACTGTTATGCAAATCATCTTGTTCCACAACATGAGACGCTGCCGCATTTACCAACGCGGCAAAAAACGGGGAAGTATTTATCTCACTGCCAAGGATAGTGCTGGCACCCTGTCCAGGTCCCATTTCATCAGCGAAACTTCTCAAGATCAGGGCCTGCCGAGAATTTGATCCGGCCAAGCACGATCCGGTCCAGTCCAACATCAACTCAAGGGTTCGATCCACCACGTGCCGTGGAATATCTTCAAACTTTAATCTGGAACAAAATCCAGCAAGATGCTCAGAAGGCGCCATAAGGAATTCTCAATTCATTACTCAACATAAGTCTGCCAGTGCACGTCGGCCTCAGCAGCACTCATTTTTCCATTTAAAGACATATATACTCTTGACTGGCGCAGCATATAGTCCTTGTGCTGAGTTGCCCACAGCTTATAGTCCCACGCTTCCGTTTCAGGCAGCGGCATAATGCCTTCATCAAAAAATAGCGCTTCGGCACAAGTCTCATCGGCTAATTTTACCTGGCAGGGCGAAAGTTCATACTCTTCCCCTTCGAAAAACACACTTCGGTCCAAGTCCTTTTTGTTTAATCCGCACAGCAACACACCTTCAACAATACTATCTGCTTCGGGCACTAGCATCGGATAGGATTCATGGGGCAATCGAGCCCTCCGATAATCCACAAATATGGCTGGCTCGATCACTATTCGGGAGGCAGGACATTCACCAAGAACGCAGGTTAAAACATCCTCGTCCATCAGGGATCCAAAACAAAACAGGGGAAGAATCATCAGCGATCAGTGAAGTTAAATCGGGGCCGTTTTTAGTCAATACGTCAGATTACTGCATCAATTTAATGCAACTTTCTTGGGGGCAGTCCGGTATGCTGCGTCAAAATATTTCGTCGCCGGTCTGGATTTTTTCCTGCACCACGGCGGGCGTTTTTTATCCGGGTTTTATCTAGTTTTGGGACTACCCCATCAGAACTGTTTTTGCGTCTCGGACTTCGATATCCCAATTCGCTCGCCGGTTGCCATGATGGGATAAGATGATGTTTGCTGTTGCCAATCAGATCGTTGCGGCCCATTTTTTTAAGCGCGACGCGAAGTATAGGCCAGTTGATAGGATCATGATATCGCAAGAAAGCCTTATGCAATCTACGTTGCTTGCTCCCTTTCGCCACAGTAACGGCATCACTGTTTCGCGAAACTCTCTTCAATGGATTTCGCCTACTATGATACATCGCCGTTGCGGTGGCCATCGGGGAAGGATAAAAATTTTGCACCTGATCTGCTCTAAATCCATTGGCTTTAAGCCAAACAGCAAGATTCACCATATCTTCATCTGAAGTACCCGGGTGAGCCGCGATGAAGTAAGGAATCAAATATTGTTTCTTTCCAGCTTTGTGTGAATAGTGATCAAACATTTTCTTAAATCGATCGTAACTTCCCATACCTGGCTTCATCATTTTGGAAAGTGGGCCATCTTCGGTATGTTCTGGAGCAATTTTTAGATACCCCCCAACGTGATGCGTCACCAACTCCTCAACATACTCAGGAGACTCAACCGCCAGGTCATAGCGCAGACCACTGCCTATCAACACCTTCTTGATTCCTCTTACTTCTCTTGCACGTCGATACAACTTGATCAAAGGCGAGTGATCGGTATTGAGGTTTTCACAGATACCCGGATAAACACACGAAGGTCGGCGGCAGGCAGATTCTATCTCTCGCGATTTACATGCAATCCGATACATATTGGCGGTTGGCCCGCCGAGATCCGATATAACGCCGGTAAATCCAGGTACCTTGTCTCGAATATCCTCAAGTTCCCGAATTATGGAGTCCTCAGATCGACTCTGGATAATACGACCTTCGTGCTCAGTTATTGAACAAAATGTACAACCACCGAAACAGCCTCGCATAATATTGATTGAAAAACGAATCATTTCATACGCGGGAATCCGAGCACCTTCGTAACTCGGGTGTGGAATTCGGGCGTACTCCAAACCATAGACATAATCCATTTCCTCCGTGCTCAGCGGGATTGGCGGAGGATTCAACCATATTTTACGTCCACCTTGGTTTTGTACCAGCGCACGCGCGTTACCCGGATTGGTCTCCAAGTGCAGTACTCTGCTGGCATGTGCGTACATTACCGGATCACGTGAAACCGCCTCAAACGAGGGTAGTCGGATTACCGTTTTCAGCCGAGCTGCAAGCAGCCTCTGAACGCGCTGCTGTTTGGGTTCGAATTGCACTTTGATAGCGGATTCCTTTGCTGGCGATTTTGCGTCCGCCTGACCGCCTTGTCCCCGATCAGAAAATTCATAAGGATTGATCTGTCGCTCCACTCGGCCCGGTTTATCCATATTGGTAGAATCAATTACTTGCCAATCTTCGGGAATATCTTTCAACATAAAGGCAGTCCCGCGTACGTCCTGTATCCGGTGCATTTCCTCACCACTTCCAAGGCGATGAGCAATCTCAACAATCGCCCGTTCGCCATTGCCATATACCAGCAAATCCGCTTTAGCATCGGCGAGAATCGAACGTCGCACCTTATCCTGCCAGTAATCATAATGCGATACCCTGCGCAGAGATGCCTCAATTCCACCCAGAATAATTGGTGCCTCCGGATATGCCTCACGACAACGCTGGGCGTACACCAGCGAACTTCGATCTGGTCGTTTACCACCGATATCGTTGGCAGTGTATGCGTCATCTGACCTGATTTTTCGGTCCGCGGTATAGCGATTTATCATCGAATCCATATTCCCAGCTGTGACGCCAAAAAACAGATTGGGTTTACCGAGGACCTTGAACGGCGCTGCGCTATCCCACTCCGGTTGGCTGATAATGCCAACTCTAAATCCCTGGGCTTCAAGCAAGCGACCAATAATTGCCATCCCGAAACTGGGGTGGTCGACATATGCATCGCCGGTAACCACAATCACATCACAACTGTCCCAGCCAAGCTTATCCATTTCAGCACGTGACATCGGCAACATAGGCGCAACACCAAAACATTCAGCCCAGTATGGTGTGTACTGGTTAAGCGGAAAAGACTTTGATTTAATTGCGATAGTCATGGTATTTGCCCGCTAAACTATAAGAGCGGGTCACTTTCAGCAGATCAGTAACACGAGATATTTTTTAAAAGGTTATTATATCGCTTCCTTCTGACTTTAATGCGCAATGCCGGTAAAATCCCAACTCACCAGTGAAGTCGATTTTGATCGCGACGGCAAACATCACGGTTACCTGAGGCTGCCCCACTCGGTTCATCGTTCTGCATACGGATGGATTCCCATCCCAGTGATATCGATAAAGAATGGGGATGGACCCGTTGTGCTGCTGCTGGGGGGTAATCATGGCGATGAGTATGAGGGCCAGATTGCTCTCAACAATCTCGCCCGAAACACCACTGAATCCAGTGTGACCGGGCAATTGATCATCTTGCCAATGGCTAACTATCCCGCTGCTAAAGCTGGGCTTCGCACCTCCCCCCTTGATCAAGGCAATTTAAACCGAAGTTTCCCCGGCAATCCTGTTGGGACACCGACAGAAATGATTGCGCACTATATCGAGTCTGTGCTTCTGACCAGAGCGGATTATTTGCTGGATATTCATTCGGGTGGCAGTTCAATGATATATCACCCGACACTGTTGATGACTCGGCACATTGATCCCGAGCAACAGCAACAAAATTTCGCGATCTTGTCATCTTTCGGTTTTAGCCGCGCGATTCTTTTCCCTGCATCTCCAGACGGCTCCTATTCTTCGTCTGCTGCAGAGAGACAGAACACGATAGCGATTACCGCAGAAATCGCCGGCGCTGGCACCGTCGATGCTGACGCGTTAAATCAACTGGAAAATGGTTTGCGCGCCTATCTCGGTCACCTTGGAGCTGTACCTGCAGAATCCCCAGAATTACAACGCTCAAGGCAAAAGACGCAGTTTCTTGAAGTACCCTCACAGGACTACTATGTGTATAGCCGATACGATGGTCTGTTCGAAGCCGCAGTAGAAATTGGCGCGGAAGTAACTGAAGGGCAGTTAGCCGGATGGATCCACCACCCCGACACGCCCATGGAGGCACCGCACCCGATCTATTTCGATATCCAGGCAACTGTAATTTGCAAACGAGTGCCTGCAATCACCCAGAGGGGAGATTGTTTGTATGAACTGGCTGCTCCGAAAACATAAAAATACCCTGAGTATTTAGCTCAATAGATTATTTTAAGCGGTCTACCGGCACATAAACGGGCTCCACCTTATTAAAAATCGCCTGTTGCAGGATTTCCTGATTCTTCCGTTCTCGATACTTGTTTGATATGTATTCTTCTTTCTCCAGCTCATACAACTGGGCTCGAAACCTATCGGTGGAATCATACCAGTGCTCGATACGCTGTATAAATTGTTTCTCAGAGGGCATGTCCAGGGTGGCGAAATATGTTTCGATAGAGAGCAGATAGCGCACAAGGTTACGTTCAGTTGCACCACGTTTTCCGCCCACGAACTTAGGTTTTCCAGACCAGGTCTTTCCTTCTATAGAGAACCCAATCTTATTGCGGGCAATCGTAGCGAGGTAAAGACTGGCCAAACTCGATGCCAAACCAGGCACACTCGATAAATCAAACTCAAGGTATATTCCCTGTCGGTTGTCGTGCTCAACGCTGATAGCCCGTATATCAAAATCGATATCAGAACTGTCGAGCGGACCATCTTTAGCAAACAAATTTACAACGAACACATCTCCCTTCGTTTGCGACCGAAAGTCTAACTGCAAAAGATGCGCCTTGTCAGGAGTTAAATAGCCTTTGATGCCAACATAAAAACTTAAAATACTCCTGTCTCCTAACTCCTGATAGCTGCAAGCCTTAATATTGAGGTGCAGAGGAATGAATTCGCACCATTCACGGGGTTGTTTGAGCCGCGCAATAAAGGTATCGAGCGATACAGAATCAAGAAAGTATCGAATACTCGCCCATGAATTACTGGCGTCGCTAACCGACTCAAGCAAAAATGGCAAAGGATTGCTCTCATCTGCCTCAGCCGCGACAAACTCGATGTAGTTTTGTCGCATGCTTTCATTCAGATCGGTTTCTCCAGTAGCGGCCCAGCAATACACCAGTTGCCAGGAAAATCCAACAGTCAGAACCAGGAGTTGAATTAATCTTCTTGCCATCACAGGATAGACCTTTTGTAAATGAAAAGTTTAATCTTGACTATATTAAATTTTTCATTAAATTAGTAAAGTGCCCGGCACAAATTATAGGACACCCGGAGATTATTAACTTTTATAAATCCCATCGCGGTTGGTAACATTGGATTGCTATGTTTCCTATAATTCTGGTTTACAATATACCAAACATAAACTTAACTACAGCACCACATTGAGGAGATGTACCTAATTCTGCTTGGCATTGGGCTAAGCGGCTTCTGGCTGCTTTTATCCGGATTTTGGAGCAACAGCCTTCTGTTGTTCCTGGGTCTGGCATCGACCTTATTTTCTCTCTATATTTCCTGGAGAATCAGGCGCCAATATCGATTGTACTCGGATTGGTCTCTGATTCTGCGCTTTCCTGCCTATCTGCATTGGCTCTTAATTGAAGTATTCAAAGCAAATATTGCAGTGGTTAAAAATATCTGGTTTCCGCGACATTATCCGATCAGTCCAACCGTTAAACGTCTTCCGATGTCACAAAAATCCAAGCTAGGAAAGACCATATATGCCAATTCCATTACCCTCACACCAGGAACAGTGTCTTTTGATATTAAAGATGATGGTGTATTGGTGCACGCCATTGTCGAAGAAGCAATAGTGGAATTGATGGATGGAGAAATGAATCAACGCGTCTCCAAATTGGAGCAAAGGAAATGATGAGCCTCGGTATTGCAGTCGTAGCCTTGCTGGTTGTAATGCTTTTTGCACTTATCCGAGCCTTAGCAGGCCCAAAGATCTACGATCGGGTTTTAGCGGTAAATATGTTTGGCACCAAAACAGTTTTATTGATTGCGGTGTACGGCTTTCTCACTGAGAGACCGGATTTCCTTGATCTTTCCATCTTCTATGCTTTGATTAACTTTATCGGCGTCATTGCAGTCCTCAAATTTATCGAGCGTATTGAGGAATACGACGAAGTGGAGGAGCAATAACAATGGTCGCAGATTTGTTGACCTGGATTTTTTTACTGGCCGGTTCAGTGCTTGGAATCACAGGCGCCTGGGGTTTGATGACTTTCCCTGACTTTTACGCAAGAGTACATGCGGTGAGCATTGCCGATACATTGTGTGCCGCATGTTTCATACTTGGATTGGTTTTTCAGGCGGGCTGGAGTCTGGTCACCATTAAACTTCTGATCGTGCTGACACTTTTATGGATTACCAGTCCCACTTCGAGCCATGCATTGGTGAGGGCAGCCTATCGAGCTGGGCTGAGAGCAATGACACATGGCAATAAACAAAGCAGCGAGGTGCAGTCATAGAACTGTTCGTAAATGTTGTGTTACTCACCATGCTGGCCATTACCGCAATTGCCGTAGTCAGGTTTCGCAGGCTGTTCACAGTAGTAATGCTGTTTGGTATATATAGTTTGTTGAGCGCAATGATTTTTGTGGTTCTAGATGCAGTAGATGTTGCCTTTACAGAAGCCGCGGTAGGCGCCGGTATCTCCACAGTTTTAATGCTGGCAACTTTGGTGACAACCGGGCGCCATGAAAAACCGCCTCGCCATCACCCTCTGCTGCCGCTGGCAGTTGTCACTGTGACAGGAGCAGGATTAATCTGGGGCACGTTGGATATGCCCGGTTTTGGCAATCCTGCGGATCCGGTGCACCACCACGTGGCCGACCGCTATGTAATAGAGTCTCCTCGCGAAATCGGAATTCCCAATATGGTCACTTCAGTTCTAGCAAGTTATCGCGGGTATGACACTATGGGAGAGGTGATCGTCGTGTTCACGGCACTGATGGGCGTACTATCGTTGATCGGAATCAGGCGACAGAGAAAACAATCCACTCCCCCACCAGAAAACTCAGCAACGAGGCGACCCTATCCAGTTCTCCAGGTGATGGCAATTCTGCTGATACCTTTCATCATCTTGTTTGCCCTTTATGTTCAATTCCACGGCGACTATGGACCAGGAGGAGGCTTTCAGGCAGGGGTCATTTTTGCAGCTGCAATCATACTTTATACGTTAAATTTCGGGCTCGACGATGCAATGCTTTTGGCTCCGCCGAAAGTTGTGCTGAGGCTCTCGGCACTGGGTGTTTTGATATATGCCGGCACTGGTGTCGTTTCAATGTTGAATGGAGGAAATTACCTGGACTACAACGCTCTTTCCCACGATCCATTACAAGGGCAACACTTCGGGATATTGGTAATTGAACTTGGCGTCGGAATTACCGTCGCCGCGGTCATGATCGCAATATTTTTCGCCTTCGCCGGCAAAACAGAAAAGCAGTAGGTATGAACGCTTTCAGTTTGTTCAATTACTGGATTGTAATCATTCTAATGATGGCAGGCTTCTATACCGTAATCGCCAGTGGCAATCTTGTAAAGAAAATCGTCGGCCTGAATATATTCCAGACATCGGTGTTCATTATGTACATCAGCATGGGAAAGGTCATCGGCGGCACCGCACCGATTGTCACTGTGAATTCTGAGTTATATTCAAATCCCCTGCCCCACGTCCTGATTCTGACCGCCATTGTCGTAGCTGTCGCGACTACCGCTTTGGGCTTGTCACTGGTCATTCGTATCAAGGAAGCCTATCACTCGATTGAAGAAGATGACATCCTGGCAATCAGCCAGCGGGAGGATGAGGCAGAATGATCTCACACCACCTGCCGGCGCTGCAGGTGGTGGTGCCTTTGATGGCAGCACCGCTTTGTTTTCTTTTGGGCCGTTACCGACGATTGGGTTGGATATTATCAACTTTAGTTAGCTGGCTCTGTCTTTGGATTGCGGTGCGGCTTGCGTTTCAGGTTGCAGACGGCGGACAAATTCAATATGCATTCGGAGGCTGGGCCCCACCGTGGGGCATCGAGTATCGTGTCGACCAACTTAACGTACTGGTACTGTTGATTGTGTCAGGTATCGCTTCCGTGATGTTTCCATACAGTTGGAGTAGCGTTCAAAATGAAGTAGATCCTGAGCAACAACCACTTTTTTTTACCTGCATGTTGTTATGTCTTGCCGGGCTTCTTGGCATTACAATTACGGGAGACGCGTTCAATCTATTTGTTCTGTTAGAGATATCCTCCCTCTCCACTTACACCCTGATCAGCCTTGGCCGAGACCGACGCGCACTGACCGCTTCTTTTCAGTATCTGATTATGGGGACTATCGGCGCCACGTTTATTCTTATCGGTGTGGGAATTTTGTACATGTTAACGGGCACATTGAACATGGCTGATTTGTCTGACCGAATTGGTGAAATTGGAGAGTCTCGCGCGCTACAGGCAGGATTCGGATTTCTAATTGTTGGGATTGGACTGAAACTGGCGATGTTTCCGCTCCACCTTTGGCTGCCCAATGCTTATGCCTTCGCACCATCTATCGTTTCCGCATTTATTGCCGCCACCGCGACTAAAGTGGCGGTTTATGTCATGGTGCGTTATCTATTTACTATTTTTGGCCATGAGTTTTCCTTTTCGGCCATGTATATCCACTGGTTATTGATTCCCGTTGGATTAATAGCAGTGCTGTTCACGTCTATTGTAGCCGTGTTTCAGCGCGATATTAAAAGGATGCTGGCGTATTCATCCGTGGCCCAAATCGGCTACATGCTGGTGGGAATCGGCCTTGTCAGCACTACTGGATTAACGGCCACATTACTGCACCTGTTCAACCATGCGTTAATGAAGGGAGCATTGTTCCTGTCAATGGGCGCAGTATGTTATCGCCTTGGTAACACTCTGATCGATAACATGGATGGAATTGGTCGGCAAATGCCATGGACCATGGGCGCGTTTGTTGCTGGCGGATTGAGCCTAATTGGTGTCCCGTTGACAGTAGGATTTATTTCAAAGTGGTATTTGATTCTGGCTGCACTGGAAAAAGGTTGGTGGCCGATTGCCGTTATTGTTGTATTAGGGTCGTTAATTGCAGTGATCTACGTGTGGCGAGTCGTGGAGGCAGCCTATCTGCACCAGAGGCCTGATCAATCGGTAACAGTAGTAGAAGCACCTGCTTCATTGCTAGTGCCGACATGGATATTAGTGCTAGCCAACTATTATTTTGGAATTGACGCCAGCTTTACTACTGGGTTCACCTCCTCGGCTGCAACTACGCTTTTTGGAGCACCATAAAAGTGACCGGCGGAACGCTTATTCTTCTTGCGCTGGCGTTACCGCTGTCAGGGGTTATCGGCGTCTCTATCTGCCGACAAAATCCTAATCTCCGAGAAGGTTTCACCCTGGTAGTTTCAATGCTGTTGTTACTTGTTGTTCTTCAACTTCTGTCGCTTGTGATGGCGGGTGCCAGACCAGAATTGATTCTGCTCGAAATGTTACCAGGCCTTGAACTGCGGTTCGAAATTGAACCTCTTGGCATGTTGTTTGCCACGGTTGCTGCGACTCTATGGCCAATTAATTCTCTTTACTCTATCGGTTACATGCGCGGCAATGAAGAGTCACATCAAACGCGTTTTTACATCTTTTTCGCAGTTGCCATTGCGGCTGCAATGGGAGTCGCATTTGCTGGCAATCTGGTAACCCTTTTTGTTTTTTATGAAGTATTGACTCTATCTACCTTTCCTCTGGTCGCTCACAAAGGCAATCAAATGGCAATGCTGGGGGGTCGCACATATCTCGGGATACTTCTGTTCACATCAATTGGTCTGCTGCTGCCAGCAATTGTCTGGACCTGGACATTGGCCGGTACCAATAATTTCATACCCGGCGGAATACTCACTGGACATATTGAAGGCGGAGCCATAACTCTGTTGGCGCTGCTCTTTCTATTTGGAATCGGAAAAGCCGCTTTAATGCCGATACACAGATGGTTGCCCGCTGCCATGGTCGCTCCTACCCCGGTTAGTGCTTTATTGCATGCCGTTGCAGTTGTTAAGGCAGGGGTTTTTAGTGTGGTGAAAGTAGTGGTATATATATTTGGCCTTGACCTGATCAAGCAAGCGCCCGGTGCAGACTGGCTGATATGGATCGCCTGCTTTACACTTATTGCAGCGTCGCTTATCGCATTGAGACAAGACAACTTAAAGAAACGGCTGGCCTATTCGACCATCGGCCAGTTAGCTTATGTGGTGCTGGGCGCAGTCCTTCTGGCCCCACTTTCGATCACCGGCGCGGCATTGCACATCATTGCGCATGCATTTGGCAAGATCACGTTGTTTTTTGCTGCCGGCTCAATTTATACAAGCTGCAAGAAAACGGAAGTAAGCCAGTTGGATGGGATCGGACGACGCATGCCCTACACCATGACAGCATTTTCTATTGGCGCCTTGTCTATGATTGGCATACCGCCAACTGCAGGATTCATATCTAAATGGTACCTGTTAATGGGCGCATTCCAGGCGCAGCAATTAGCCGCTGTTGCGGTTATTATCGCCTCCACGCTCCTGAACGCTTCCTATTTTATACCCGTGATATACGCGGCCTGGTTCAAGCGGGAATCTTCTGAAGCAATGCTCACATATGGAGAAGCTCCGTGGCCCGTGGTTACCGCACTTTGCATGACAGCAGGCTTGACCGTTTTACTCTTCTTTTTTCCTGGGATACCGTTTGAACTCATCCAGCAGATTTCCACATGATCAGCGATCAAGATAAACACTGGTTCTATCGTTCCAGCAGTCTGCCTAAACTCTGGATGATCCAGGTATTCATCCTTGTTATTGCACTGGTGCCAGAATTTGTTCTGCACCATCATCCACATTTTCAAGAAAACGGCGTGTTAGTTGATGCCACCTTCGGCTTTACCGCATGGTATGGGTTTCTATCCTGTGCCGCTATGGTAATAGCCGCAAAAATACTTGGCATCTTCCTCAAACGAAAGGATTCGTACTACGATGAATAGCTGTGCGATGACTAGCTGTATGATGACTAGATACTGTCGACCGTATGATAGCCATCGGCAGCCTGCAATTCCCGACACGGATCGCATCCAATAATGGAATTCAACTTTCCACCTGGGCTTATATTAGTGCTTGGCGCAATAGCCCTGCCCTTTTTAAAGGGTAAGATTCAGCAAGCACTCATCGTCCTGCTGCCAGTGATGACATTGGTCTTGGTTTGGTGGATACCCAACGATTATACCCTCGTACTAAGCTTTCTCGATTATCAGTTGAGTCCTGTTAACTCAACGCCGACAGGACGCCTGTTCGCTTCCATCTTTTGCATCATGACTTTTGCAGGTGGTATCTATGCAATGGGTCAAGCCAAAATACTCGAGCTAACTGCTGCTTACGTATATGCCGGTTCTGCAATCGGTGTGACCTTCTGCGGTGACCTGATTTCGCTATTCATTTTCTGGGAAATAATGGCCCTCGGATCAACCATGGTACTCTGGGCCGCGGGCAGCCAGTCTGCCTATCGAGCCAGCTTTCGTTATCTAATGATTCATCTGCTCGGAGGCGTGGTCCTGATGGCCGGCATCATTCTCCATGTGCATACCACGGGGTCCACCGACTTCACCGCTATGCAACCAGATAATCTCGCAAGCATATTGATCCTGGTTGGCTTTCTAGTGAATGCAGGGGCACCACCTTTATCTGCCTGGATCGCTGACGCATATCCTGAAGCCAGTCCGAGCGGCATGGTGTTTCTCTCCGCTTTCACCACCAAAACAGCGGTATATGCTTTGCTGGTTGGTTTTCCGGGTGCCACGATACTGATCTACATCGGATTGTATATGGTGTTTTATGGAATTATCTATGCGTTGCTCGAAAACGATATGCGCAGAATTCTGGCATACAGCATCGTCAATCAGGTTGGCTTCATGGTCTGCGCAATTGGTATCGGAACCGAGCTCGCGCTAAATGGCGCAGCTGCTCATGCCTTTGCACATATCATATATAAAGCACTATTACTGATGTCGGCGGGAAGCGTGCTTATGATGACAGGGAAAAGGAAATGTACCGACCTGGGCGGTTTATTTCAAAGCATGCCACAAACCGCAATCAATGGAATTATCGGCGCCCTGGCGATATCCTCATTTCCATTCACTTCAGGATTTGTGACAAAGTCTTTGGAAACGGCTGCGGCAGCCTCGCAAGGGATGGTGGCTGTCTGGTTTTTGTTAATTGCGGCATCTGCAGGCGTGTTTCTGCATGCGGGAATTAAATTTCCGTGGTTCGTTTTCTTCCAGAAAGACTCAGGACAGCGCCCACCAGACCCTCCCGGCAATATGCGGTTCAGCATGTGGGGGTTTTCATTTCTCTGTATTGCTATTGGCCTGTTTCCGGGCCCGCTGTATCGGCTGCTGCCCTATCCGGTAGAGTATCAGCCTTACACCGCCTCACATCTTGTGACACAGTTTCAGTTGCTGTTATTTGCGGGCTTTGCTTTCTTCGTAATGCTGCCATTGATGAAACGTACGCTAACCATCAGTCTTGATTTTGATTGGTTTTACCGCCGCTTCCTGCACATTTTCGCCAAAGAATTCACCGTCAAAACCTCCAACACCCACATTCGAATTGAACATGCCATTCATCAGCGTATTGAGAGGTTTATAAAACGATTATATCGACACCATGGGCCCCACGGAATCCTGGCACGAACCTGGCCCAGTGGCGGAATGGTGTTATGGGTTGCGATAATGCTGGCAGGAATACTTCTAACTTCGGCATTGCTGTAACTGCGAATCACTATATCAGCTTCGCGACGTTGTATATCACTCGCAGCGTTTGAAGAAAAAATTTCGATAGTGATGTCTGGTTCTGTTTGGTAAAGTTTGGCGATGATTTCTGAACGCAGCGCGAGGCTTACATCGCCCGGAGTGCCTTAGCCTTACTGTCTCAACGATCGTCCGTTGTCGATCGCTTCGCCAAATTGAAGCTCTGCAAGGCGTGTGTAAAGCGGGTCGCGTTGCAGCAATTCTCGATGACTCCCGGTATTAATCATGCGTCCGTGATCCAGCACAACGATGCGATCGGCCTTTCGCACCGTGGCCAGGCGATGTGCGATGATAATCGTGGTGCGTTTCTCCATCAGGTGTTCAAGGGCTTCCTGTACCAGCCGCTCGCTTTCCGCGTCCAACGAACTGGTTGCTTCATCGAGGAGCAGGATTGGCGGGTCCTTAAGAATTGCACGAGCGATTGCAATACGCTGACGTTGCCCGCCGGACAGCCGCGATCCGCGCTCACCCAAAAACGTATCGTATCCTTCCGGCAGTGCTTCGATGAATTGATCCGCGGCCGCCGCACGCGCTGCCGCCCTGACTTCATCTGAACTGGCGCCGGGCCTTCCGAATGCAATGTTTTCCTTGGCCGAGGTGCTGAAGATTACGGTGTCCTGGGGCACGAGACCGATGCCGGCACGCACATCCCGCGGATCCGCTTCAATCAGGTTGGTTCCATCGATCTTGATTTGGCCCGCGCAGGGATCATAAAAACGCAGAAGCAGTTGAAAAAGCGTACTCTTGCCGGCCCCTGAGGGGCCGACAAATGCAATGGTCTCGCCCGGCTTGACCTTGAGTGAGAACTGATCGATAGCCACAATCCCGGGCCTCGACGGATAACTGAAACTTACCTTGTCCATATCGATTTCACCCCTTCCTGGCAGAGGCATTTTGACCGGATCTGGCGGTGCGCTGATATTCGGTTCGGCGTTCATCAACTCCAGCAGCCGCTCCATAGCTCCTGCTGCACGCTGCATCTCACCCCACATTTCGCTCAGGGATGCTGACGAGCTGGCAACAAACATGGCATACAGCAGGAATTGACCGAGCTGCCCACTCGTCATTTCGCCGGCAAGAACATTGTGAGCGCCGATCCAGAGCACCAGGGTAATGGCGCCGAAGATAAATACTACAGCCACGGCGGTCAGCATCGCGCGAACCTGAATCCGGCGAACAGCAGTGACAAATGTTAACTCAACAGTGTGGTCAAATTGCTCGGTCTGAAGATTCTCAAGGGTATATGCCTGGACTGTCTGGATCGCGTTCAATGTCTCACCAGCCAAACCACTTGTATCGGCAATCCGGTCCTGGGTCTCCCTGGATAACTTTCGCACACGCCGCGCAATCAGGATGATGGGTATGATCACCAGTGGCACTAGTATTAGGATCAAGCCCATCAGTTCCGGGCTGGTCACCGCCAGCATAAGCAGTGAACCGATCAGAGTCAGAACAGAGCGCAGAGTGATGGAGAGATTTACTCCGGCAATGGACTGGATCAGCGTGGTATCCGTGGTAAGGCGGGACAACACCTCGCCGGTCCGTGTGATCTCGAAAAATGCAGGATCGAGTCGGACGATATGGCGATAGACCGCACTTCGAATATCCGCTACCACCCGCTCGCCCAGCCAGGTTATCAAGTAAAAACGAAGCGCGGCGAACAGACCAAACACACCTGCCACCAGCAGCAGGTAGGCAAAATATCGATCGATGGTTGCAGCATCCTCGGCCGCAAGGCCACGATCAATAACAAAGCGCACAGCCACCGGCAGCGTCAGCATTGCCGCTGCCGCTACCGACAGTGCCCCCAGAGCTGCCAGCAGCGTGCGCCAGTAGGGTTGAATAAACGGCAGTAGCGCCTGTAATGGTTTAACTGAACTGGATTTTTTTCGGTCTTCTAATGCTTCGTTGGGCATGGGTCAATCATCGCATAGCTAAAGTTTTCAAGTTTTGGAAGACCGGAAGATACATGGAACCACCGAAAGTTACGTAAGGTCATCGGCGCAGGGATTAAAACAGGTTTTGAACATCGACATGGAAACCTTGTAGCAATGTGACGATATTGTTAGGAGTATTGCCTATATCGAAGAATCAGCCGTCATCAAACAAATTCTGTATCATCAACAAAATATAGTGAATAAGCACAACCTAAACCGCATCCTGTCAGAGGGTCTCACAAAGGCCCTTGCATGTTCACCTATAAATTGATTCATGCAACACGGACGCAAAAATTATCAGTTTTATATCAATTTCCGCCTTGGGAAAATAGTTGATGGTCCCTGAATTAGTCCGTTAAGGGCGTCGGAGCAGCCTAAGTCATCTAAACGAACTCCATGGACGTTCCCTTTTACGACTTAAACAAATGTTAATCTTCACAGTCGTGTTATCTGACACGAGCAAGACAGATCGCTGAGGTTTACAGCGACGGTCCACGGTCGAGTTTGCTCCCGTCACTAAATCGGCAAAATCGAAAACGAGTTAAATCGTGGCCGGGAGAATTGCCTTGGACCAGATCCGCCATCACACGCCCTGCAGCGGGACCGATTCCAAACCCGTGACCGCTGAATCCACTCGCTAAATAAAATCCCGGCAGTGAGGAAATCTGGTCCATTACTGGTACCACGTCCGGTGTGGTATCGATCATTCCGGCCCAGGTTTCGACAAAATCAATATTGCCGAGAGCCGGAAGACGACGCGAAAGACGTTCGCGCAATGCGCCTAAGGTAGATTCCGCTGGTATCGGATTCAATACTCTGTTTGTTTCAAACGGCGAGGGCTCGTCGTCGCTCCATTTTCTGGTCGCATTCCAACCTCCTGGCGCATCACCACCGAGTCTGAGCGTGGTCTCACTCCAGGATTCAACCAAGTTAGGCAGGAACACCCCAAAAAAACGAAAACTGTCGCGATTGACAAAATGCTCGTGAATACCGGAGGGGGCCAAGGTATAACCGCCATCCTGGCGACGCCTCATTGCAAAGTCTTCACAGGCCGCGTTTCCTAGAAACCCCTCTGGCGCCTTTGCAGTTCTGGCCACTGTTGACTTCACTGTTAATTGCGGAAAAGATAATCCCACATGACCGGTGAACATAGATGACCATGCACCGGCGGCACAAACAACTGCGCGGCATAGGATCTCACCGTGCTCAGTAATCACGCCTGCGATCTGTCCAGCTTGAGTTGAGATACCGCGTACAGCGCAATTTTCTTTAATCAACGCGCCCCTTTTCTGACAACCTTGGGCCATGGCTGGTACTACAATAAAAGGTTCTGCCCGACCATCGCTTGGCGTAACCACTCCTCCTTTCCATGCTCCTTCGAAACCGTGAACTTGCTCCTGCACCTCCTGTGCGGTCAGAAGGATCGATTTAAGATCATAGTGCTTTGCGAGTTCGACCCAATCTCTATATTCGGCCATTTCCCGTTCAGACTCTGCAACATACATCACTCCGTATTGCCGAAAACCTGTATCCGAGCCGATCTCTTCGGAAAGTGTCTGCCAGATCTGATTACTTTCGATCATGATCGGCAGCTCAGCTTCATCCCTGCCCTGCTGCCTTACCCAGCCCCAATTGCGGCTCGATTGTTCACCCGCAATCCTTCCTTTTTCGCAAATCGTTACTCTGACACCGGCTCTTGTTAGATACCACGCGGTTGATACACCGATAATACCGCCCCCGATTACCACCACGTCAGTTTCAGTCGTGAGCTCATCGTCGAATGTGATAGGGGATTCGCTGGAAAAAATCATAGCAGGCCGTTTCGGTGCACACCGGATTCTACTCAAAACCACGCCTATATCTCTATAATTACTCGCTGTTTATTGCGCTATGCAACATCTAGTTCGATTACACTCCGATTGCAGCTTATGACCTCTATATACTTTGACGCGTTACCTCTCGAGTCGACATGTGGATAACTCTGTGGATAACTCTGTGTGGCCGCAGACAGGATTCGATTCGGTCTACCTACTAGTCAGTGTTGATCACAGGAAGAATAATATTTATTGCTGTTTTTTCAATGAGATAATGGGATTACTTGAATTTAAACTCTAATTTAGAATAGTTGGTAAATCCGAAATTGATAAGAACGCCAATGTGCATAACTTCTGTGCGTAGAGATACAAAACAATGACTTAGGTCGCTAAATGCAATCCAATAACGAACAGTCCCACGCAACTGAATCCAAATCAGTCGCCGCACCGCTCTGGCGTCGGCTCGCTGCACTACTGTACGACGGACTGGTGCTGATATGCCTGATATTTATCGCCTGGCAACCTGTACCATTGTTGCCTGACGATCAGTGGCCACAATGGCTTAGCCAGGGTATTCGGTTAACCTATTTAATTGCCGTGGCGTTTCTCTTCTTTGGCTGGTTCTGGACTCATGGAGGACAAACGATTGGTATGCGAGCGTGGAAAATTCGGCTTATTGACCGTCGCAGAAACTCCCCGGTTGCGGCAGATTCAAGCTGGTCGCAGGCCTTAATACGGTTTTTTGTAGCGATGATCTCTTGGTCGTTGCTTGGTCTGGGTTTTCTGTGGGTACTGACAAACCAAAGAAGACTGGCATGGCATGATCTCGCTTCAGGCACCATGCTGATCAAGGTGCAATGATACCGAGTAAAATGTAATCAGGTCGCCTGGATATTTCTTAATCGGCTGTTCATCCCCAGAATAAGGATGCTAATTGCGGCGAAGCAAACCATCGGGATTGTAAATAGATTCAGTTTTTCCCATCCGAGGACGTGGTGAAAATATCCCGAAGTAAGCGCGGTAAACGCTGTAGCTGAAAACACCATAAAATCGTTAATACCCTGGACAGCTCCCTTTTCTGCAGGTAGATAAACTTCCGTTAACAAGGTTGTTCCCCCCACGAATAGAAAGTTCCAACCTACACCAAGCAATACCAGGCCTGAAAAAAATTGGGTGTAGGATTGACCGAACAAACTAACCAGCGCACACCCAAGAAGCAGCAATGCTCCAACAAACATTACTCTCAAAACGCCGAACCGGTGGATCAGATTGCCAGTAAAGAAGGACGGCGCGAACATACCGACGATATGCCATTGTATAACAATGGCCGTGTCGCTAAACGGGAGGCTACGCATATCCATTGCCAGAGGGGTGGCCGTCATCAGCAAATTCATAGTGCCATACGCAATCATTGCGCACAGCGCGGCAACCATAAACACTGGTCGCGTCAACACAAATGTCAGAGGACGCCGATGCCCTGAAACTTCCTCGTCAGATGGAATCGGAATTCGCAGGAAGAATTGCACCAATATCACGCACAAAGAAAATATTGCGATGCAGGCGTAAGAAGCTGAAAACATTGCGTCAGGAATCATTTCCCTGGTGATCCTTGCAACGTTTGGGCCAACAAAGGCAGCTGCCAAACCACCCGCGAGCACCCACGAAATCGCCCGACTCTTGTACGCGGGCTCGGCAACTTCAGTTGCCGCAAAGCGATAAAACTGGGCGAATCCATTTGCAACACCAAACAAACTTGAACCGAAACAGAACAGACTGAAACTGCTGTTATAGATTGCTATCGCCGAGATTGAACCGCCAAAAATTCCGGCAAACCCACCGAGCGTGAACCCAACACGCCTGCCATAGCGCTTCATCAGCAGCGAACCGGGAATCATAGTGAGCATCATGCTGAGGTACGTTAGCCCCAACGGTAAAGTCGCTAGCGAGGCTCTAGGCGCCAGACTGACTCCCACCAAGGCTGAAGTAGCCATCGTCAACGACGTCGACGACAGCATTAATCCCTGACAGGTCGCTAGTAACAACAGATTTTTTCTAAGCATACGGGCTTTTAGCAGCTTGGCAATTCAATGTACATGCTTTGAATAGGTTCGAAAAATGGCCCCAGGGTTGAATTCCATCGTCCAAGCCGTTACAACAGGCGCCTGTTGTAACGGACCCTTTCATGGAATTTCTAGATCAAGCTTCCAAGCTTCTGCAAATCCTGTTTGTCGACCTGGTTTTAGCCGGTGACAATGCCATCGTGATCGGTCTGGTAGCATCCCGATTCTCACCTGAATATCGCCGTAAAGTCATACTTTACGGGGTTGGGGCCGCTGTTGTACTCAGAGTGGTTTTCGCTTTACTCACGGTGCAATTGCTCGCGATTAAAGGGCTGGCCTTGGCGGGCGGTCTGCTATTGCTGTGGGTATGCTGGAAACTTTGGCAGGAGTTACGAGAAGCCAGCGACATATCTGAAGCCTCGGATTCCGAAATGAACCCAGGGCATGAAAACCCGCCATTGTTATCAGCGATTTTTCAAATCATCGTGGCTGATTTGTCGATGTCACTCGACAATGTCATTGCGGTTGCCGGTGTTGCCGATGGACACAGTGGATTGCTGGTTATAGGTCTGACTATTTCTATTCTGTTTATGATGTTTTTTGCCAACTGGATTGCCAACATTCTGCAGAAATATCGCTGGATTGGCTATTTGGGCCTGGCTGTTATTTTCTATGTAGCGCTCAAACTTATATACGATGGCTACCTGGAGTTGGGACCGATTTTTGTGTAATTGAAATTCCAAAAAACAAATTAGAATCAGTATAATACTGCGTCGTTTCGAGGCAAATTCAGACGACGCATGAAGCACGGTGTATTCGCTAGACTTAAAGCCACTTCTCAGCCCAAACAAGGATCCATGAAACAATGCTGTTAGAAACCTTTAATTGCTGCAAAATGCAAACCACCCTATTTCGCCTTGTCGTTAAATTTTTAATCGGGACTACTGTCTGCCTGTCCTTTCTAGATCAGGTAAGCGCTCAATCAGCCCGATATGAAGAAGCTTTCAGTGCGTATCAGAGCCAGAATTTTTCTGACGCAGAAGTCGCTTGGATCGAGCTTGCCGGTAATGGTGATGTAAATGCTCAGTATGCGCTTGGCGTCATGCATCTGCGACAGGAAGCCAGCGACTCATCTCCAGCAGCAGCCTTCTCCTGGTTTGAAAAAGCTGCTTCCCAGGGCCACTCAACTGCGATGTTCAATCTTGGAGTCGCCTACTGGGAAGGCACTGGCGTTGAGAAAAATAAAGACCAGGCGCTGAAATTATGGGAGCAATCAGCACAGAAGGGGGATAGTGGTGCGCAGTTCAATTTGGGACTTGCCTATTACATCGGCGAAGAACGGGCGCCAGATATAAAAACCGCAGAAAAATGGATTTCGCTCGCAGCAGAACAAGACCACCCTGAGGCCAAACGTATACTAGGAGTGATACAGTCTGAATTAGACGGAGGCCAGCAGGCGATAGTCACTACGTCCCAGACGTTGACCGAGGGCTCTGTTGATGTATCCGACGTAAACCAAGTTGACGGTGAAGAAAAACTGGAAACTGCTTCGCTCTCAACTTCCAGCGATCAGAGCAGCGAGCGATTCTGGAAAACTATTAATGAGACTACTACGGCCTACCACAAACCAGACGGCGTTGCTCTGCTCGAACTTCCTGCTGGCACTCCGATCGATGTAATTGGTCAGGATGGCGGCTGGGCAAGATTTAGTCTCCCGGATGGTCTGCGAACCTGGATTTACAGCAAGTTCATCACTATAGATGGCGAGCACGGAGTAATAAATGCAGACGCTGTGAGAGTCAGACCCAGACCTTCAACCGATAATGAATCATCACCGCCACTAGGCCAGTATAAACGCGGAGAGCGTGTATCGGTGGTCAACGAGCAAGGAGACTGGACCGAAATACGAGCACCTAAAAATATCGGTGCCTGGCTTATGGTCACGGATATCCTGGAATACCGTGATTCAAAAAAGAACCGTCAATTGCAGTGGGAACAATCCCTTGCAGATGGTATGTAGATTGACAGAGATTTCTTTTGTAGTCTGACAATGCGTTTCCTGTCTATGCACCACGCCGTGAAATCAATTTTGGTAGTCAGCGTATTTATAGTGCTACCCCTCGCTGGGTTTGCCGATGAGACTGACGAAATATACGCACTGATCGAACAGGATCGCTTATCCGACGCGATGAGGCAGACTGAAACTCTACTTCGTGATGCTCCTGAAGATCCTGCCTTATTGTTCGCCCAGGCGGTAATAGCGGAAAAAAAAGGTAGTAATCAGGAAGCCATAGAAATTTACAAAGGCCTTACCCTTTCTCATCCCGAACTGCTAGAGCCATTCAACAACCTGGCAATTCATTACGCTCGCACCGGTGACTACAAAGCTGCCATCACAACACTTGAACAGGCGATGCAGTCTCACCCGTCAATCGCGACCGCCTACAGAAATCTCACCGCAATATATGCGCAGCTCGCAAGCGTCGCCTATATAAAAGCACTTAATTCCGACACGCCGCTGGAACCATTAGAACTAGCGTCCCTTGAAAAACTTGATCCCTTAATAACCGGATCATCTCCGAATCCCCCAATCCTGGTTGCCTCAGTTCAGAACTATATTAGCGAATCCCTGGGACAAAATTCGCCCTCGGAAGACGACCAACCAATAAAGGAACCTGCAGACAAAACCAAGGAAATCTCAGCAGCAGATTCAGTCGAATCTAAGCCCGACTCGGAGACTAGATCTGAACCTGAGCCAGAATCGGCGCAACAAAAGGTCCAGGCCGTGGTGGTTGAATCAGCGCCCACGGCGGTCGAGATTCCTGATCCAGAAAAGGTCAAAAAAATAGCTGAACCGATACCTGAGCCTATCGTTATTGCCGCGGTCACGCCAACGGCCGAGGCCAAGCAGGCGGCGGAAGATATTGCGGCGCAAAAACAAGCACTGATAAATCACATAAAGAGCTGGGCTGAAGCCTGGTCGGACCGAGACGTGGATCGGTATCTTTCTCATTATTCCGAGAGATTCAAGCCACGGGACAATTTGACCTTGGAGGAATGGAAGAAACAACGCCATGGACGCCTAAGATGGCGTGAATTTATCATCGTAAAACCAAGTAAATACAATATTTCCATTGAAGGCAGAAGCGCAACCGTAGACTTCAGCCAGTACTACAAATCAGAGAGATTTGAAGACACTATTCAGAAAACACTAAAATTTGAAAAAGAGGGAGACAGGTGGTTGATCACCAAAGAGCTGATATAATAAGACGCTGGATCCATTTGACCCCCTAAGTATCTGTAATCTAATACATACACAAGATTATGAAATTATCCAGGATCATCGGCTCTTTAGTTATTGCGTTCACGATTGGCGGACATGCTGTGGCGGAGTCTCGCTATGAAAGGGAAGTCATCACCTCGGTAGATAATCTTAAAAATGCTGACTTCAGTTATTCCTTAAAATCATTGGAAGACCTGGTGGACAGGTATCCAAACAGCAAACTTGGCTACCTGGTGATGGGGGATTTACTGGCGGCCCGCGCGGGTTCAATGGATCTTGTGGAACGTTACGCTGATGATCAGCTTCAGCTCGCCGGCCTGCGCGATGAGCTTTACTACCGCTGGCAAACTCAAACTGGTAATTCACCAGCGGCCCGTGGTCTGGTACCCGCCAATTTGATCGCTTCAGCCCCTACCGAACATTATGTTTTAGCTGCAGATGCGAGCCAGTCTCGACTGTACGTGTTCGAGAACACTGGGACCTCGTACCGTTTGATTAAAGATTACTTCATGACCATCGGAAAAGAAGGCATGGGGAAAAATAAAGAAGGGGATTTGCGCACTCCTGAAGGCGTCTATTTTGTCACTTCTTACCTGCAAGGCGAAGGACTTCCTGAGCGTTATGGGCCTGGCGCCTTCCCTATAAATTATCCGAACGAATTCGATAAAAAACTAAATAGAACAGGTTACGGAATCTGGATTCACGGTACAGAACCGGAAAACTATAACCGCGTACCCTTGGCAAGTGATGGCTGTCTGTCTTTAAGTAATGATGAGTTTCTTGATATTCAGCAATTTATTTCAGTTGATGGCAGCACCCCAGTCATTATTTCCAGCGGCTTCAACTGGATAAAACCCGATCAAAAAGATGTTCTGTCGCAACCCGCATACACTGTACTTGAACAATGGCAGAAAGATTGGGAGAGCATGGATACCGAAAAGTTTCTATCACACTATTCGCCCGGCCAATTAGAAAATTACGAGGCTTTTGCCGCGCGCAAGTATCGGGTTAATAAATTAAAGCGTTACATTGAGATTGATCTGAATAATGTAAGTATTTACAGCTATCCTGGTATCGAAAACATGATGGTGGTTTCATTTGACCAAGAGTACCGTAGCAACAATCACCACAGCGTTACACAGAAGCGGCAGTATTGGTTAAGAAAAGCTGGCAAATGGCAGATTATCTACGAAGGATAAATAATAAGCCTAAAGTACTCGTACATTAGAAATTCGGCCGCCCGTGCTTAGCGGACGATGGTTTCAAATTATTCTCTATACGTGAATCGTTCAGATACAACCAGAAGCGCTTGGTGATCGATTACAGTGGTTAAATGACCGACCGGCGATGTTTTGGGTATCAATGTGCTGCCTCATCCAACCGACAAGGTCTAACCAGATCTCATTAGTCTCGGATAGAGGCGGCATGTGACTTGAGTGGGGCAGTTCGAGAGTGATGACCGGTATGTTTCTTTCTTCTCCGGCATAACGCCCTAGCGAGCCAGGATAAGTACCAAGAGATTTTCCAGTTAATATCCCTAACTGTTGCGGTGCGCTGGATCTGTCTGATGCATCATAGTCCACAAGATTGTAAGGCGCGTGCACTGTTACAATTACATCTGGCTGATAGGTCTTGATCTCATTAATCAACCACTTGGACTCTGGCTCGCTTGCAGCGAGAGGCCCTGGATACTTTCTTTCTGCAGCCCCAGCACGCTGTTTCCAATAATGATCCGCAAGCTGATTCCACTGATAGGTGGGAAGATTTCGATTTAAATCGACCCCGTTCGCATTGGTCCTGGTGGGCTTGGGTTTAAAGAAGCCATCAGGATTCACTATCGGCACGAGCCGCCAATCGAACAGGCCCGAGTGATATTCCTTTAACATTTCAATCCACAAATATACCGTACTCACAGAGGTTAACTCATCCCCATGGACTCCGCCCAGAACCAATACCTTGCCTAACGGATTCTTTTCTGCTTTTGCTTCAAACTGAACGTAATAGATCGGCTTCCCCCGCTTGGAACGAAATCTTGAATCTAGAGCTTCCTTAAGTAGACAGTTTCGCAAGGTTACCGATTTGAGTTTTCTATCGATGCGTCTACAGTAATCAATATTGCCCGAATCCCGAACTATGGATTCCAGATCCTTCGGAAAAAGCGCATCTACTGAGGTCGAATCCATTGAAGAGGATGTATCGCTAACGACTTCCGGCTTATCGATTGCAACCGATTTATCAAACAAAACCGTCTCGCGGAAAGACTCAAACTCGGTAGTCACCACGGATTGGGCTTCAGTGTCCAGTTTTGCGGTGGATTGGAAAGTGAAGCTGGGTAGATAACAACCCGCCAGCGTGAAGCACGCTACCAGGAGTATTCCGTATAACTTAATGGCAACCAGTGCAGGGTGCCGACAGTCAGTTTTTTGATACTGGCGAATAGGCGACATATTGTCTATTTACGAATCTCCAAACCGAAATCCGAATCAGCGAAACCAGATACCCAACAAACCTAATCTCGACTTTAACTATAACACTATAACTTATCGTGAAAAAGCTACGATAATATGGAAATTCCTAATGTTTAATCTAGTGTATTCTGGCGTCCAGCTCACCGCTGCTTTACCGCTCCGTCATCTGCTCCAGATTCAACGCGTTAATTTTTGCTGCATTACCCTCTGTACCAAAAGCCTGATAACGTTCAATACATATTTGTTTCATCGCCTCAGTGGCAGCTTTCAGGTATTTTCGAGGATCGAAATCGGACGGATTCTGAGCCAAATGCCTTCTAATCGCTCCAGTAGAAGCCATTCGTAGATCCGTATCGATATTAACTTTACGAACCCCATTTTTTATTCCCTCGACGATTTCCTCTAATGAAACCCCATAGGTTTCCCCCATATCACCACCATATTCAATAATGGTTGCCAGCCAATCCTGGGGCACCGATGAGGAGCCATGCATTACCAGATGGGTGCTCGGAATTCGCGCATGAATTTCCTTAATTCTATCTATTGCCAGAATATCCCCGGTGGGCGGACGAGTAAACTTATAAGCACCGTGAGACGTGCCAATAGCGATTGCCAGTGCATCAACATGAGTCTTACTAACAAAGTCCGCCGCCTCTTCAGGATCCGTAAGCAGCTGTGAATGATCCAATATCCCTTCCGCCCCTATACCGTCTTCGTCGCCAGCAGTATCGGTTAGCCCTGCGTCGCCCGGATTTCGAGCATTCTTACCGCAGGTAGAGTCTTACCTTCGAGGAATTCAAGAAAGGCCCCGCCCCCTGTTGAAATATATGAAATATGATCAGTTAGCCCAAATTGATCTACTGCAGCCAGAGTGTCTCCTCCTCCCGCGATAGAGAATGCATCTGAATCTGCGATTGCCTGACCGAGCGCCCGAGTTCCATGGCTGAACTGTTCGAATTCGAACACACCAACAGGCCCGTTCCATACGATGGTACCGGCTTTTTTCATGATTTCAACGTAGGCTGCTGACGTCTCAGGACCTACATCGAAGATCATGTCGTCTTGATCGACTCGATCAACTTGTTTCACCTGAGCCGGAGTCTGCGGATCGAAAGCTTTACCTACAACGACGTCCACAGGGACTGGAATCTCGGAACCTCGGTCCGTGGCCTGTTCGATCAACGCCTTGGCTTGCGGAATCAACTCAGGCTCATGCAGAGACTTTCCTACTGAGTGCCCCATTGCGGCAATAAAAGTATTTGCTATCCCTCCCCCTGGCACTAATAGGTCGACTTTAGCGCACAGTGAAGTGAGCACGGTAAGCTTAGTAGACACTTTAGCACCTCCAACGATTGCCACCATCGGAGGCGAAGGCGATTTCAAGGCCTGTCCCAACGCGTCTAGTTCTGCCATCAATAACGGTCCGGCGCATGCGATATTGGCATACTTACCTACTCCGTGGGTTGATGCTTGAGCGCGATGAGCTGTGCCAAATGCGTCCATCACATAGATGTCGCACATACCAGCATATTTTCTGGCTAAATCATCATCATCATTTTTCTCTCCTTGGTTAAATCGAACGTTCTCCAACAAAACCACTTCTCCCGGAGCGCATTCTGGCACCTGCTGCAAATAGTCGGGTACCAACCTAATCGGCCTATCCAGCAGTTTACTCAAGCTATCGGCAACTGGTTTTAGAGAGTACTGAGCCTCATACTTGCCCTCAGTGGGTCTACCGAGATGAGACATCAACAATATTGCTGCGCCCCTGTCCAGCGCTTGTTCAATCGTCGGCAGCGAAGCAAGAATTCGTTTGTCTGACACTACCTTTCCGTCCTTAACCGGCACATTCAGGTCTTGTCGAATCAGCACCCGTTGATTACCGAGCGCCAGGTCTGTCATTTTGACGATACTCATGTCACTTAACCCATCTCAATTCGGTTTCAACATTTCCTGAAGAGTTTTAGCAACTCCTTCCTCGGTTAACCCAAAATGCCGGTATACCTCACCAGCAGGTGCAGACTCGCCGAAGCTTTCGATTCCCATTACGCGTCCTTTGAGGCCGATGAATTTCCACCAACCATCTGTGACCCCAGCTTCCACAAGTAATCTGCTAGTCACGCTGTCAGGCAAAACAGACTGGCGATAGGCCTCGTCCTGATCCAGAAAGCGATCGGTGCAAGGCATTGATACCACCCGAATGCGATGTTGTGACAATATCTTCACAGCGCCGGTTGCCAGTTCTACCTCTGAACCCGTTGCAATCACAATAGCTTCTGGCTCGCCGTCACAGTCTTTCAGCACATACCCACCTCGACTAATTGCCTCGATTTGTTCTGGGGTTCGAGACTGATGTTTCAGGTTCTGTCTTGAAAATATCAAAGACACTGGACCGCTGCGTGCTTCGAATGCCTGTTGCCAGGCTACTGCAGACTCGACACTGTCACATGGTCTCCATACCGACATTCCAGGAATCATCCTAAGGGTTGCCGTTTGTTCTATCGGCTGGTGAGTAGGACCATCTTCCCCGACACCAATTGAATCATGGGTAAACAGAAAAATGCTAGGTATTTGCATCAGCGCAGCCATACGAAGAGCATTACGCGCGTAATCGGAAAACATCAGAAACGTAGCACCGTAAGCCTTGAAACCGCCATGCAATACTATTCCATTGACGATAGCCGACATGCCGAACTCACGGACCCCGAAATAAATATAATTACCCCCATGGTTTTCTTTTATATCCTTAGAACCAGACCAGATACTATAGTTAGATCCGGCTAGATCTGCAGAACCACCAATCAGTTCTGGGAGATCTGGTCCGAACGCATTCAGCGCGTTCAGCGAAGCCTTGCGGGTCGCAACGTCTTCGGCTTTGTTGTTAATCTCCGCTATTTTGTTAGCAGATAATCTGGCCCAATTGGCCGGTAACTCGCCGTCTATCCTTCGTTTCAATTCCTGTGCGAGCTCAGGATAAACTGCCTTATACAGGTCAAAACCCTGCTGCCAATCTGCTTCAGCCGCAGATCCGCGTTGCTGCATGTTCCAGGCGTCAGCAATTGCAGGGGGTATCGCAAACGCGTCGCTTTCCCATCCCAGCTCTTCTCTGGCAAGTGCTACTTCGTCCTCCCCCAGGGGCGATCCGTGGGAAGACTCTTTACCCTGTTTGTTGGGAGAGCCATAACCTATAACCGTCTTGCAGCAGATTAAAGTTGGTTTATCGGTTTCTTCCAGCGCGGCTTTAATAGCGTTAATTATAGAGTCAGAATCATGGCCATTCACTTCAGGCACGACTTGCCAGCCGTATGCCTCAAATCGTTTTACCGTATTATCAGTAAACCATCCCGATACGTCACCATCAATTGAAATACCATTGTCGTCATAAAATGCGATCAACTTGCCAAGGCCGAGAGTTCCTGCAAGGGAGCAGGACTCGTGAGAAATTCCTTCCATCAGACATCCGTCACCAAGAAATACCCACGTGTGGTGGTTTACGATTTCGTGGTCAGGCCGGTTGAATTGGGCCGCCAATGTACGCTCGGCAATCGCCATACCTACGGCATTTGAAATTCCCTGACCGAGTGGACCGGTCGTAGTCTCGACACCCGGAGTATCACCATATTCGGGATGTCCTGGCGTCTTCGAGTGAAGTTGTCGAAAATTTTTGAGTTGCTCGATTTCCAGATCATACCCGGTCAAATGCAACAACGAATACAACAGCATGGAACCATGGCCATTGGAAAGCACAAATCTGTCTCGATCGATCCAGGATGGGTGGTTTGGATTGTGTTTTAGAAAATCACTCCATAAAACTTCGGCGATATCAGCCATTCCCATCGGCGCTCCAGGGTGACCACTTTTTGCTCTCTGAACCGCATCCATGCTGAGAGCACGAATGGCATTGGCTTTGTCGCGCCTGCTAACTTTACTCATTTGGCTTAGTGACGTTTAGATCTGGTTTGAGTTGAGGATTTGCGGCCAAATGGATTAAAAAGGTCAGTCGTTTAACCGCAATCAAGGCTGGTATTCTAAACCCTGTTCAGAGTGGAATCACGCCGCCTTTTCTTATCATGTTAATAAGAGTCATGGAGGCTATTTAATGGACCAGCGGCTAAAGTGGGGAGTCCGAATCGAAGCGATTAATGTTTATCCAACTGGACCATTGACCAAGTAACTCGGGATTAACCGCTGCTACTACGGACCGTTTTTTTAAACTTGAACAATCGAGTATATCCCCTGACAACGTTGTTGCGGCCCCGCCGGCCTCAGTTAAGATCAGATAGCCTGCGGCAAAGTCCCAGAGCTTCTGCCCGCCGTGGAGATATAATTGTACCCTGCCTGCCGCCAGCCAGCACCATTCAAGCACTGAAGAGCCAAGATTGCGCTGCGATCGATAGGGTGGGGAGTGAACAAGCCGCTCGGCCAACTCCCCCACCAGGCGTTTGTAATCTACGTTGGCGATACATTCGCCCAGGGTTTGAGTGCGATTGCAGGTAATTTTCGTGCCATTTAAGAACGCTCCTCCACCCGCCTCCGCGCTGAAGCACTCTTCGCGAACGGGGTCGTAAATTACCGCAAGCCGAGGCTGCCCCTGGATAACCAGCGCAACAGAAATACCAAAGCAAAGAAATCCAGACGAAAAATTGGTGGTTCCATCCAGTGGATCGATGACCCAATACCCATTACTGCTCGTGTTACATATCAGCACCTGATCGGAATGGTCCATTTCTTCACCGATAAAGCCAAACTTCGGCCAGCGCTTTTGCATTCGCTCCTCGAGAGCGTCCTGCAAATCTTGATCTACTTTCGTAACGTAACTGCCATCGTTCTTCTTGGTCACGTCGGCGCCGCCAAGTTTTAATCCTGGATAGTCTTTAGCAATCGAAACCACCATTTTACAGACTTCATCAAGGCTGGGCTCACTATTTTTCAATATCTATCGGCCTAAATCTTGCCCATCTGCGTTTTCGAACAGGTCCCGCGACACCTGATCAATGTCGGGAATTACCGCAAGTTCATTCTCTAGCTGCAAACAACTAAGAGCATAGGGCATTTCTGTGATCATTTCTGAGGAAGGCTGCTCAGTTATCTCAACCACCCTGGGTGGCGCCAGACTGGTCAACCCAATGAAGGAACGACTGCTCGCTGATTTCATTGGCCATAACACTACTATTCGTTCGTAATCTTGGTCCGCTGTTGAACTTTTACCCATTAGCTCTGATGTGCGCAGGAGCGGCACAGCATAATCCCTCCAACGAAAGCTTCCGGCTAGAGACTTGAACTCTCCATCAGAAGGTGGTGTCACAGTGGATCGACCGATAATCTGCGCAACCATATTAACGGGTAAAAGAATTTTAAAATCCTGCCCCGCGAGAGTAAGCACCTGCATTAGTGAACTTTACGTTTGTTATCCACAACCTGACGCATTAGTTGGTCTAGTGCACTAATATCATAAGGCTTCGTTATATAGCCTTCAGCTCCCAATTCCACCGCACGCTTTTTATGCTGGCTTCCTGAGCGCGATGTAATAATAATAATTGGAAGGTCACCAAACCGACTATCCTGCCGCAGTTTTTCCAGCAGTTCGTAACCGTTCATGCGCGGCATTTCTATATCCACTAAAGCAATATCAAAAGTGGAGTTTTCAAGGATTTCCAGGGCATTGAAGCCGTCGATCGCAGTCTCAACTTCAAGCCCGTCGGCCTCAAGGTCCCGTTGCATTACTTTTCGCACCACTAAAGAATCGTCTACCACAAGCACTCTCCTTAGACTGGGCGCACGCGCAATATCCTGATCGATATGATGACTTGAATCATCGAGCGGAGCAATTCGATCTATGAACGATTCCGGATCCAAAATCAGAACAATACTAGAGTCACCAAGCACGGTCACTCCTGCAATTTCCGGTATGGAGTCAAGTTGTTTTCCGGGTGACTTGCTGACAATATTTACCGAATCCTTAAACTGATCTACTTCAAATGCTGCGAGTCGATCTGCCAGCCGCACAAGTACAACTGATACATAATTTTGCTTACCTGGATACGCAGACTCTCCAAGTCGCTCTCTAATACTGAGTAAAGGCATCTTCAAGTCATCAACCACAATCATGCGCTGTGCTTCCTGTTCGAGGACTTCTGCCACAGGCACCCTCATTAACCGCTCAATGGATCTCGACCGAATCGCAAAGCTCCAGTTGGCCACTCGAACCAGAAGCGCCTGGGTTACTGCAAGCGATACTGGCAGCCTAAACTGAAACGTAACCCCATTGCCAGGTCGATTTGATAAAGTCATGGAACCACCCAGATCTCTTACCGCCTGGTACACAACATCCATACCAACTCCGCGCCCCGATTCCATACTTAAACTGTCAGAAGTGCTGTATCCAGGCTGCGTGATGATCTGTAAGAACTCAACCACCGACACATTGCTCTTACTATCAACCAGGCCAAGTTCCACTGCACGGGCTGAGAGTTTTTCGGTATCGAGCCCACGTCCATCATCGAAAAACTCAATCACAAGTTCGCTTCCCTGCTGTGCCATAGAAACAGAAATCCGGCCAGTCTCACTCTTTCCGCTCTGTACCCGATCATCAGTGTTCTCAATTCCATGGATCACAGCGTTTCGGATCATATGCTCAAACGGTGCCATCATAGTTTCGATTACCTGCCTGTCCACTTGGATGTCGCCCCCATGAAATTCAAGCTCGATTTTTTTGTTTGCCTGTTTCGAAGTTTCTCGAACCAGATATCGTAGCCGAGGTAATGAATCCCCGACAGAAACCATTCTTGCGCTCATCAACCCGGACTGAAGCTGATCACCAAGGTGTGATTGCTGCTGCAATACACCACCGAAATTAGAAGTCCGGTTATCCAGATCGCGTTCGACCTTTGCTAGTTGATCCAACATTTCTGTCACTTCCCTGGATTTCGCCTGCAATCTAGAGTAGCGATCGAGTTGAAGTGGATCGAAGTCCTCGTCTACGTTTGCAGCTTGCTGTTCAGGACGAGCTCGGATTTGTGCATCCGCTTCGATCTCTAGTTCTCTCAACCCGGCACGCATAGAACTCATGCTGGCGCGCAATACGTCCAAATCCATACGCGTTGCGTCCAGTGTGTTTTGCAATTGCGTTCTAACAAGGCTTAACTCTCCTGAAGCATTAATCAAGTCAGCTAACTTGGTGTTGTCTATTTTTAGCGAAGCTCCGCTGCTCGCATCCTCACTAACTCCTCCTGCCTGCTCTAATTTGCTCTTTTTTGGCATCCATGACTCATGGTTCTCCATGATTTGATCTATGCCTTGGTTATCGTCTTGATCTTCTTTTACTGAATCAAATTCACTTTGTTTAAGAGTTTCCTTTATACCCGGCCCAGAAGTAGCACTTTTAGAGGTGGTCGGCGCCCGCTCCAGGTTAGAAACCTCCACCTCTTTGGAGGTCAATAATTCGTCACTTGCATCAATTCCTCTTTCATTCGGCTGCTTCGCAGTTTTTTGATCAAAAACCTCGCATTCTTCCATACCCTCAGGCGTTAACATTTCCAATACCATACGGTGTAAAGTAGCAAGATATCCCTTGGATCCAGAGGTCATGAAACCAAGATCAGCCGCCAGTCCATCATGCGTCTCCTCAAGCAAATTAAGAATTTCACTATTATCTTCGTCTGGATCTGGCCGAGACTTATCTAACAGCGTTTCCACACTATGACTTAAGCCAGAAACTTCCTCGAACCCGGTAGCCGCCGCACTTCCCTTTAAAGTATGAAACTCTCTTCGAATTCCCGCTAAAACACCTGGAACCAGACCCTGCTCTCGCCACTCAATTAGATGGTTATTAATTCTTTCAAGTATTCCTTCTGTTTCTTCGAGAAAAATCTGTCTTATTTCCTCATCAATTTCCGCATCCCCTGCTCCAGCCTCAGAAACTGAAACCGGAACTTCAGCACTCTCCTGCTCACTAAAATCAGCGATAGTTGACGATGGCTGACCTGTATCCCAAGTAGACTCTTGTCTAGAAGATTCTTTATTTGAAGATTCAACCGCTACGCTATCTATGCCTTGTTGCGTGTCCAGCTCATTCAGACTTTCGTCAATGATAGTTGAACTGCCGTTTGGAGCTGAGGTTGTATCGCTCCGTTCAAGAGCTTGCTCAGACGAATAATGAGATGCCAGAAATCTCCCGCCGAGATCTTTATCATAATTTCCTTTGTCACTAATCTGATCCAGTGCCTGCCGTAACAATAAAATCCCTTCTCGAAAATGAGAAACTGATTCTGACTCAAATTCCGTCCCAAATTCCTGACGCAACCTTTTAACTCCGGACTCAGCACATTCCGCTGCCTCATCAAATCCAAGATTACGACAGTTTCCAGACAAAGTATGAATACACTCCTCAATGTCAGAAATAATGTTATTGAGAGGCACTTCAGATTTATGAGCCCGATCAGAGATTTTTGCAATATCTTGTTCCAGTCGTTCAAGATGCGCAGCAAACTCATTCACAAAAATTGATTTTAAATCCTGATCCAATTGAACAAGCATCGCACTGTCAGGTTCTTCTTCTTGCTCCTGCCCCTCCAACGACTTGAAATCAGCTTCGGCTATATCCTCAGCCTCACTCAACTTTATGGATTCTGTTTCAGATTCCGGTTCTCGCTCGACATGCAGCTTAAAATCAGCCTCGGATAACGTTTCAACTTCATCCGGTTCAGAGGCATTTGCCCCAGCTTCATGCTGCTCGTCAAGCAGCTTAAAATCAGCCTCGGATAATGCTTCAACTTCATCCGGTTCAGAGGCATCTGTCCCAGCTTCATGCTGCTCGTCAAGCAGCTTAAAATCAGCCTCGGAACGCTCCTCAACCTCATTTGGAAGAGAGAAGTCTGTCTCCGAAAATTCGTTTCGTTCATCAAGAAGGTCGAAATCGCCCCCTTTTGATACTTCAACTTGGTTCTGTTGTGTGAGGCCTTCTTCTAGTGCCTGCAGCGACTCCTCAGGCAAGTTCAGTTCAGTATCATCACTATCGTCTGTGGACACAATCTCTGATTCTTCTTTTTTCTCAAACAAAGAAAACTCGTTGCCGATTTTTTCCACTTCGCTAATAGACGCACTAGCGGCAGCATCTAATTCTATTGCATCATCTGGCGGTTGGCTGTATTCATCAGCGAAATCGATATCTTTCAAAGACGCAGAAACTGCCGCCAGTTCTGCTTGCAAATCTACAATCGATGATTGTTCGACAGTGTCTGAAACCCTCTCACCTTCGGCGGAATTGTTGTTAGCTTTAAAGGAAGAGCTACTATCGAAACCCGTGCCAGATTCTCGATCTGCAGACCCGCCCAGAGAAGTATCACTTTGTTCTGCAAGGCTCTTACCAGCATTCACAGTCATCAAAGAGTCAAAACGTTCTTGCCACGCCTCGAGATCCACATCGCACTTTGAAACACTCAGCTCCTTGAGTTGGCGAGCCAGCAAACCGATAAAGTCCTCATGATCAGAGTTTAAACTTTTCTCGACGTCTGTAAGAAATAAACAAAGTTCGCGCCCAAGCTTAGATAGATCAGAAATAGTCTTTCCTTGCTCCAAGCCTAGCCCGCTCTCCAGCGTAGAAAAAACATCTATTAGTTCGCCAACAGATGAAGTATCGCCAACAGCAAGTTGTTGACGATAGAGGTCAATCTTAGCAATCGAGGTTACGAAAGTTTTCTGTTGTTGTGATCCCGCACCTTCCTGATCGTCTTTTCTCGCTAACTCTCGTTTAACCGCTTTGTCTAAATACTTTAATGCCTTTTGCAGCACCTTACGTGCATCTGGACCCCTTTTAGCAAGATAATCCGCACCAGCCCCGATTGCAGCCACTGCAAATGCCAATTGCTCTATGATCGGCTGATTAAGATGAAGCTCATTATTCAATACTAGAGCAAGGCTTTTCGCGACTTTTTGACTGAGTTTTGCAGCAGAAGAATGATCGACAATTGAAAATAGATTTGCTATTTGGTGCAATTGATCTGTCGCGAATTGAAGCTGGGCTGGGTCAATCTCATTTTCATCGCTCTCAAATTGAGCCAGCGCATCCTCTATCTGAGAAAGCGCTTCTTTAATTTGACTGGATGCTGCTGAGCGAGCATGGTGGTATTCAACTTCCGCAACCTTTCTTATCTGTACTGCCCTGTCCTTACTTTTCTCTGTTTGTGCAGATAATGCTTGCAATTCTTCAAGGTAACTGTTGACCGAGTGCTCCCAGGTTGCGTCAAGAGATTCCGCATTCGCAATACTATCCCTGACGAACAATAGCGCCGAGGCAATTTTTATATCTGCCGCTGTCAACGAGAGCGCATCCGCGGTTTTTTCAGTGGTTGTCGCCGTATCCTTAATTTGCCGAACCAGTTTAAACATTGGTTCGAGTTCGGCTTGTTCAGCCCGCTCCAACAATTCGTTTAACGCTGAATCCAATGCGTCTGAACCGGCATTACCAGGCGTGTCAGTGGATCCGGCAAAAAACTCACTCATCAAAGACTCAATTTGATCGAATTTATGCGAATCAAAATTTTCTCTGATTTGGTTCAAACTGCGTGAGAGTTTTACAAGCTGTTCGTAATCCTCAGAATCAGTACCGAACCACTGAGGCAGGTCTAGAGCCTTTTGAATCTGTCGAATTCGGTCCGATTCGGGGTCTTTGAGAGGCCCCAGAAAAAAAAGCATTTGCCTTAACAACTCGTCGGGAGGATTAGTGGCAATGCCTGCAGTGCTATCCTGCTCCAAGCGCGAGATTTCAATATCTAATCGTGCAAATTGGGACTTGATACGCTTATCCGGTCCAAGGTCTCCCGAAGCCACCGCATCCACGAACCCACTTGCAACCCACCAGAGCTGCTGGGAGATATCCAGCGAGCTGATCCTGAAAAGATGCTGCAACAGATCATTTATTTTTTCCAGATACTCTTCACTGCCATCGTTTTTGTTTCTGATTGCCAGCCAACTCAGCAATGCTCGACGATATTTGCGTCGTAACTGAGTAACCAATCTAACTCGTATATCATCGGGAACGGCTCTGCTTCGAGCGGGAGCTGGTATCGGCGCTTCGTTATCCTGGTTATCGAAAGACAATCTTCCCAGGGGTGGATCAAACAAATCGAATCTGGATACCTGTTTCCCGCCTGTAACTTCACGCACCTGATTTATTTGATCAACAAGACTCAGCGGTGATACAGGAGTCTGCCTGGATACAGAATCTATATATCCCTGCAATGATTCAAGGCCTCTCCTGAGCAACTTTATATTCTTATGCTGTTCAGATGGTTCGGTCTCTATGGAGTCACAAATAAGCATACACAGCTTTTCAAGATCTTCAGCCAACATTCCTGCAGCATCCAGCTCAACCATCTTTAGCGAGCCATAGATCTGGTGGAGATTTCCAGGCACTGTTGTTAATCGAGCATAGTTCGATTCTTTCTCTGCCTGAGTGACTTCGGACATGACCGTGGTCATGGAACCATCGAGCGCCCCTTTTATCCAATCAAATGTTTGCGGATTCGGTGCTGGAATACTCATTCTGATATGCCCGTTTTACAGCGATTTAAGTAATGATTTATGATGATTGAAAAGACTTGTATATATTAAGGTAGTCGAAAACCCGCAACGGACTTATCCAGCTTACCCGCCACATCCCTTATTTGGCCAAGCGCAGCTGCCACCTGAGATACACTCAGGTCCGAATCCTCGGTCGCGGTCTTAAGTGTGCTCATTCGATCCGTAACGGTCTTAGCTGATTTTGATTCTTCTGTAGCTTGAGAAGCCAACTTTTCGATAGCGTCCAGTAACTGCTGACTGATGGTTTCAATTTCATCCAGAGCCTGACCGGCTTCGTCTGCCATGGTTGCTCCAGTCACCACTTCAGATGTTGTCGCTTCCATTGACGCAATTGCATTGTTGGCATCTTGCTGAATAGTTTTAACTAATTCCGTGATTTCACTCGAGGCTCTGGCAGAGCGGTCTGCGAGCCTCTGTACTTCTTCGGCCACTACCGCAAACCCCCTACCCGCCTCACCGGCCATCGCGGCCTGAATTGAAGCGTTCAAGGACAGTACGTTGGTTTGCTCAGTAACATCTTGAATGAGATTTACGATTTCATTAATCTGCTGCGAGCTTTCGCCAAGGCGTTTAAGCCGTTTCGAAGTATCCTGAATCTGATTCCGCGTGCTGTTCATTCCTACTATCGTATTACGGACTGCGTCTGCGCCTTTTTTTGCTGATTTAGCAGATATTCTTGCTCGATCAGATGAATCTAATGCTGATTTGCTCATGTTAGCCATGGTAGAGCTCATTTTTTCCACCTCTACAGCCGCGTTTTGAATCTCCTCAGACTGGGCATCGTTACTTGTAAGTAGTTGCGCAATCAGTGTTTCGGAGTCAGCTGTGGTTGAAGTCATTTCAGTAGACGCTTGCTTAATACCGTTTACGAGGATGCGCATCTCGCCGATAGCAAAGTTCACTGAGTCAGCGATTGCACCGGTAATTTCATTGGTGACTTCCGCTTCAACCGTTAGATCTCCTTGAGCCAAATCACCCATCTCATCCAGCAACTTGATTACAGCGTCTTCAGAACGCTTTGTGCGCAAAGCTGTCACTGCCTCCCGCTTTCGCTGTTGCCTGATCACTGACCAGATTAAACCGACAATACCAAGAGCCGCCAGCACTCCAAGAACAATCTGCAGCAGATTGCTAGTAGACTCCATCCCTTCCTTGTCTCCGGACCCAGAAAGGTTTGTGAGCATCGGATCAGTTATTTCTTCTATCTTCTCCGCACCCTCCTCAATTTGTTGTTTAACATCAGACGCTTCAACGTAGTCTCCCGTATTGGCCAATATGTTCTTTGCTTCATTGACCAGTTTTCCATAAAGGTTATCGATTCGACCCAGATGCGGTAACGCATTATCTCCACTAAATTTTCTGACCTCGTCCTTTATTAGACCAAGTATGAGCGTGTCGTGCTCAAATTGCCTAACAGCATTTTGCCAACCATCTTCGCCAGCAACAAAACGTGCCGTATTCTCAACCATACGTTGCGATAGATATCTTTGCCGAATCGCAGCATTTAGCAGATCAAAAGAAGCCTTTTGACCATCTAATTTTTGCGCAAGGTCGTCCGTCTGTATCAGCAAATCCGAAGTCATCCCGGACAGTGTTCTAAGCTGTTCGCGAATGGATGACAGACTTACTTGACGTCCCATAAGCGAGCCTATATTCGAATCAAGTTCGGCCCATTTCTCCTTGGCTTTTACCAGCTCCTGCTTGAAGTCAGCGGGTAGAGCATTGCCTTGATCAAGATGATTGGTCACAAGTGATTCGTATGCGTTCAACTCGGTGCCCAGTTCATTACGCGCCGCCGCCAGCTCAGTAAACGCTGCGGCACTCCCCTCAAATGCCGCGCTCCCGCTTGACTCCACCTTGGATAAGGAGCTTTGTACTGAAACCAACTTAGTGACCAGCGAATCAAAGCTCTCCTGTTGCTGAATATCACGAAAGGCGTTAAACAGGTAGATGCCAACGCTTCCAATCAGTAAACAAGCAAAAACAACGGCAGTCCAGTTGAATCCTGGATCAGGAATTTCCTCTTCATCAGTCTCGTCACTGAAGATACCGGCAAAGGCCTCATCTTCCAGTACGGGAAAAGCCTCATCCTCCTCCATACCCCCTGCAAATGCTTCAGATTCCTGTGATGCATCCGCTTCCACATCCGACGCCTCCAAATTTTTAAATATGTCACTCAAGTCGTCTTTTGGTCTCTCGTCATTCATTGTGATGTGCCTCGCATCAAAAGTATTCGAACCATCCCCATCCAGCATTCTGACGGTAGGTTTTCATATATTTGCCTTTTAGGTTTTTGTATATCAAACTAAATATTGTCATTCCCCGCTTCTCCTTCAATTACTTACGCAGCAATAGATAAAAATTCCTGTGAGCCACAAAGTTGCTCAACATCAACAACCAGCCAGTCCTGATCGTCATCTCGAAGGATTACATTCAAACAAGATGCCAGTCTTTGTGGCACTTTTTCGTCAACCACATGTTCAGCGAACTGAGGGAAGTTTCTGACGTTCACTCGGTCTTCCAGCAGTAACACGCATTTAACTGAGGTGTCCGGCAGCAGAAACATAGTCGCACGCCGAATTGAGGTGACCGGAGCCAGCCCAAGATACAAGGAAAAATCTACCACCGTATAAATCTCACCCCTCACGTTTGTGACGCCCCTTACCCAATCTTTTGCCCACGGAATAATGTGTATCTCCCGATCAGGTAAAATCTCATACCCCCCCATAAACGGAAAAACAATATTCATATCGCCGACATTAAATATAAAACCTCTCCAAGTCTGCTTAGAAGTCGAACGAGACTCCATAGCCCTATCCCCCCGGGTTAAGGACGAAAGTTTCTCCAAAGATTCTAAGGGAGTGGAGTTGTTATGTTTCATGATTTTACTTAAGTATCAACCAGCAAATTTCGTTACCAAGACTGCCGCAAGTCATTTACGTTATTTGTCATCAGCAATAAGATCGCGCAATTTTTCGATCAGTTCTTTATTGCTGAATGGTTTAGTGATGTAACCAACTGCGCCTTGTCTTAGCCCCCATACTTTGTCAGATGCTTTGCTCTTCGAAGATAAAATAATAACGGGAATATCTGCAGTATCAGGATGTCTGTGCAACATTCGCGTTGCCTGAAATCCGTTTGTCCCAGGCATCACTACGTCCATTAAAATCGCATGGGGATGCTCAGCACGAGCCACATCTAAAGCCTGTTCAGCATTACCTACTGAAATGGGCTTATACCCGGCAGCAGACAGCGCATTGCAAATAAGATGTGTATCTGTTGCCGAATCATCAACAACCAGGATTTTATTTACCGACATTCACCCCCCATTACTTTTTGAGACTCCAGATTCGGGCTGATCTTCAAGGGAATAATTTTATAAACCCATTGAACCCGATTATTAAGCATTGTCTAGCGCTATTTCAGACTGCTGAAACGAGTCGCCGTGGCCACTCTCATATGTCATTCAAGGCAGGTGCCCCCTCCAATAATTCAACCAGCAGGTGCGGAGCTGGTATACTTCTCGACTGCGCCGAGCAGATCGGTCTCGCTAAATGGCTTATTGATATACCCATCCGCACCGACAATGCTGCCGCGAGCCCGATCAAACAATCCGTCTTTGCTCGATACCATTACTACCGGTGTGCCCTGATATTGGCTGTTATTCTTGACTAGCGAGCATGTTTGATAGCCGTCTAGTTTCGGCATCATGATATCCACAAACATCAAGTCAGGATGAAAGTCGGTAACCTTGGAAATCGCTTCGAAGCCGTCTTTTGCCGTATCTACCTCGTACCCCGCTTGCTCCAGCATTTTGGACGCCTTATGCAGGATTGTCCTGCTGTCGTCCACCACCAGAATTTTTTTCATATTTTTACACCTGAGAAACTGACTCGCCATACCCCAATGTCATTCGAATCTGATACTTCCAGCTTTTACTGACGCTTCAAAGACATAGCTGGATTTTTTATTATTGTTTCAAAGGATATAATAACGAAGATTGAGCCAATTTAACAGACAACCTCCGGAAATAAGATTTTGCCAACTTCTACGCCAAAATCACCTCAAGAACGGCGTCGAAAAGCCTTAAAAAGTGATCGTTTTGGATGGGTTTTGACCATTTCAGTGCTGTTTCACCTGGTGATTGTTCTCGGCGTATCCTTTGTATTACCCTCCCAGGCCAGAAACCAGGAGTTTACCCCTCCCCTTAAAATCACCTTGGTTGCTACCCAAACTGAGTTATCGGACAAGGATACTAAGGTTCTGGCACAGGTAAATAGTCAAGGTGCGGAAGATGTTACGTTGCCGCCCCTGCTGCCTGTCACAACTCAACAGGGGTCTCCTAGCAGTGACCCGCAAGAGGAAAGGCTTTTGCTAGAACAGCAGGCCGAAGCACTCTACAATCCAGACCAGCCAAACCAGCCGGAGATGGTTTCAGAACCGGGCCAGAACCGCGACCAGTTGACCGAAAGTATTAATCTTGCGTTTCTAAATGCCCAGGCTAAACCTCGAGAAAAGTTTGTTAGTGCTAATGCGCGTGCCTCAGAGATAGCGCCTTACCTTGAGAATTGGCGCTTGCTGGTCGAGAGGGTTGGGAACCTAAACTACCCAGACGCTGCCAAGCGACAGCAGATAGAAGGTGAGCTGGTCATGGACGTAACCGTGCGTTCAGACGGCTCCGTAGATCAAGTCAGTATTTTGCGTTCTTCTGGCCATAAAATACTCGATGATGGCGCCGAGCGAATTGTACATATCGCCGCCCCGTTTGAACCGTTCAACGAGGCTATGAAACGTAATTATGATACCTTGCATATCATACGCACTTGGAAATTCAGCCAAAACACTATTACAGATGTCACTCGTTAACTGCTCACAGAGAAATAAATCTTAAGGATATTTATCTTGACTGAAGGATACCTCGGAAACCATTTTCTAGTCTCCATGCCGCAGCTGGAGGATCAGAATTTTGCCCGTACTGTCAATCTTATTTGCCAGCACGATGCCAATGGCGCTCTGGGTATCGTAATTAATCGGCTCAGTCAGCATACTTTACTGGATGTGTTCGATCAGCTAGGTATTTCTGTTTCTAACCACACTCTGGCAAATGCACCTGTATTTGAAGGAGGGCCAGTTCATAAGGAGTTCGGCCTCGTGGTGCATAGTAATGAAACCGGACGCGAGTGGGAATCGACGCTGCAGATAAGCGACCAATTGTCACTAACCAGCTCTAGGGATATCCTGGTGGATATCGCTCAAGGCGAGGGACCCGAAAATGCCATTATGAGTCTGGGTTATGCAGGTTGGGGGCCTGAGCAGCTTGAACAGGAGATAATGCAGAACGCATGGTTCAGCACCCCTGTGGAGTTTGATATCCTGTTTGATGCCAGTATTGATCAGAAGTGGATGCTGGCGGCAAAACTTATCGGCATGGATTACAGCAAGCTTACCTCCCAGGTGGGCCACGCGTGAATGACCGGGTGCTCGGATTCGATTATGGTACGAAAAAAATCGGAGTTGCGGTTGGCAACCGAGTTACTAACACTACACAGCCACTAAAACCAGTATTCGCAAGAAACTCCCAACCCAATTGGCAGGATATCGATGCGCTGATAATAGAATGGAAGCCTGGCGCCTTGGTAGTTGGATTGCCCCTAAATCTCGATGGCTCTAGCGGAGAAATGGCACTAAAGGCCGGACAATTTGCCGATACGCTTAAAACACGCCATTCAATTCCTGTCGCCCTCATTGATGAAAGGTTGAGTTCTTCAGAAGCCGACGCCCTGATTAAAGAAACCATCCTGCCCGGCAAATCCGCTACAAGAAAAAGAAAAAATACTCGTGATAGTGTTGCTGCAGAGTTGATACTTAGGACCTATTTAACCGACAATTCGGCCCCAGTATGAAACAAATACCGCTGGAACCTATCCTCGCCACAATGGTTGAAGACATTCGTGCACTGCGACTTGACCAGCCTTTGATAATCGGTATTCATACCGGAGGCGCGTGGATCGCGACTCAACTGCATGAAAGTCTGGAAACTAACTCGCTGTTAGGAACCCTTGACATCTCATTCTATCGTGATGATTTTAGTCGGGTAGGTCTCAATCCAAAGGTCCAGTCCTCTGATCTGCCAGAGCCAGTGGAAGGGCGTCATATCTTGCTGGTTGATGATGTACTACACACTGGCCGAACCATCCGTGCGGCAATGAACGAGATTTTTTCGTTTGGGCGGCCAGCCTCCATCAAGCTCGCCGTGGCGCTAGAAAGACCTGGACGTGAACTACCCATTGCCGCCGACATAATCGGAAAAACCATGGAGCTTGAAACTGTGCAGCAGGCGAAAATCTGCCGAACTGATAGCGGCCTGCAATTTGAGATCGTTACCCAAACTTCTTCTTCAGACTGAACATGGTCCCATCCGATAGCAAGATACAGTTCGACCAACAGGGTCGCCTCAGACATTTTTTGACCATCAATGGCCTACCGAAGGAAACCCTTGTTCAGATCCTTGACACTGCAGAATCTTTCATATCCTTTGGCCAGCGCGAAATTAGAAAGGTACCGCTACTGCGCGGTAAAACCGTAGTCAATCTGTTTTTCGAGCCCAGCACTCGCACTCGCACAACATTTGAAATAGCGGCAAAACGACTGTCGGCCGACGTTATAAATTTGAGTGCTGCGCGTTTGTCCACTACTAAAGGAGAATCGATACTCGATACAGTAAGAACGCTGGAGGCGATGCATACGGATCTTTTTGTAGTTCGGGATTCGGCTAGTGGCGCATCTCATCTGATCGCCAGTCATTTACCGGAACATGTTCGCGTGATTAACGCCGGTGATGGCCGGCATGCCCATCCAACTCAGGCGATGCTGGATATGTTCACGATTAGACGTGAAAAAGGTGGCTTTAAAGGCCTCAAAGTTGCCATTATTGGCGATGTTCTCCATTCCAGAGTCGCACGATCACAGATCCACGCGCTATCAACCCTTGGGGTTGACGAAATCCGATTAATTGGGCCGCGTACGCTTATTCCCACCGAAGTAGAAACCATGGGCGTCAGCGTCACCAGTGATATGGTAGAGGGGCTCTCGGGAATAGATGTTGTAATGATGCTGAGGCTGCAGCGCGAACGAATGGACGGTCAATTGGTTCCGAGCGAGCAGGAGTACTTTAACCGATATGGTTTGACTGACGACAAGCTTAGTTACGCGAATCCTGATGCCATAGTAATGCACCCCGGGCCAATCAACCGAGGCTTGGAAATCGCATCCAGCGTTGCCGATGGAGCACACTCGGTCATCCTGTCTCAGGTCACTAATGGAATTGCGGTACGCATGTCCATTATGGCAACACTGATGGGCGGACAGGAGGACACATGACAAAGATTTTGATTAAGGGCGCGCGCGTAGTCGATCCCGCGAACAACTTTGACAGTATCGCTGACGTAACCATTGTCGGCTCCAGGATCGTTGAAGTTGGTAAAGTCCCACAAGGATTTAAAGCCGATCGGACTATAAATGCGGATAGACTCCTGTTATTACCGGGCATCATTGATCTATGCGCTCGGCTAAGAGAGCCCGGGGAAGAACAAAAAGCGACCATTGCCAGCGAAACAACAGCAGCCGCCACGGCCGGAATAACCGGTCTAGTTTGCCCACCGGACACCTGGCCGGTGGTCGATACCCCAGCGATGGCGAACATGATTCGAGATCGGGCTGAAGCCAATGGTCAGTCTCGTGTGTATCCTCTAGGTGCGCTCACTGTGGGACTAGAGGGAGAGAAACTGACAGATATGGCCATGCTGTTAGACGCGGGTTGTGTGGGAGTAAGTAATGGTCTCAAAGCTGTATCCAATACGCTTGTTATGCGGCGTGCGATGCAATATGCCTCTACCTACGATATTCCAGTATTTCTGACACCTCAAGATCCATGGCTTCTAGGGAATGGCGTGGTACATGAAGGTAAGGTGAGCACACGACTAGGCCTGCCCGCTATTCCCGAAGCCGCAGAAACTGTCGGCGTCGCTCGAGATCTTGCGCTTATCGAAACTAGCGGAGCCAGAGCTCATGTTAATTTAATCTCATGCGGTCGATCCGTGACCATGCTCGGAGAAGCACAATCCCACAATCTACCCGTGAGTGCAAGTGTCGCCATTCATCAATTACTTTTATGTGAAGATGATATAGGCGCTTTCGATACACGCTATAAAGTTTTTCCGCCACTGCGTACTGCAGCTGACCGGCAAGCGCTGTTTGAAGGTGTGCGTACCGGGACAGTTTCAGTGATATGTTCGGATCACCAGCCACACGGCGCCGATGCAAAACTTGCGCCATTCAGCGAGGCAGCAGCAGGAATCGCAGGCGTGGACACATTGCTAGCACTAACGCTGTCTCTAACAGTAAACAAACAACTCCCATTGTCGACAGCCGTAGCCGCACTTACCTGCAATCCGGCCAGGGTTATTGGGGTTGACCGCGGACATCTAAGCGTTGGCGCAAATGCCGATTTGTGTCTTGTTGATCCGACCGAGGAGTGGATACTAAACGATGAGTCGATGCAGAGTCGAGGGCAGAACTCACCATTTATGGGAAAACAATTTTTTGGGAAAACACACATGACCATGATTGAAGGTGAAGTTATTTTCCAGGATGCAGATCGATTTCCAGGCTAAACTGAACTGTCCGCTTAACCGGCCTCTGTTTTAAAAAAGGAATGATTTTTTGACTATTGCGCGGGTGCTTAGGAAATTTTTGCCTTTCCTATCGACTCGTTTTTATCACACCCGCTAGCGTATCGACCGATCTCGCCCATTCATTAGTGCGTTTTAATTCAAATGTCTCAATTCAAGTAAGGTAGAAACCAAAAAGCTTGAGATAAATTTCTGGGATTTATCTTTTATCCTGCTTGAAATCGCAATCATCTATCGCCATCAATAGCCCAAGGTGGGTGTGTAAATAGGGATAAAGTTTCGAAACTGGAAAAGTTCCCGGGGCAAAATTACCATTTCTTAATCCCCCGTTCACCTTTCGGCAAGGCAGCGCTTGTTAGATTGTGCGCGAATAACTTATATGTGAGGTCTGCAATGATCAATAATGCTTTAATTGGAAAATTTTTCAGAAAAATCGCGATCTTTTTTGTTCTCGCTGTATTTTCTGCATCGGCGAATGTTGCACTTGCAGATACCGCTACCGGACATGCCGCGGAAGGACTACCCGAGGTTAATATTACTGACGGATTTGCTGATCTAGTCGAGGCGGTGAAACCGGCTGTGGTCAATATTTCGGTCACCGGTACCGTTTCTGCATCGCCCGGCGGACCTGGTTTTCGTGGCCAATCCCCAGAACTCGAAGAGTTTTTTAAACGATTCTTTGGTGACCAGTTTAAATTGCCTGACGGCGACCAAAACCGCCCATTCGAACGTAAAACAACGGCTGTCGGGTCCGGGTTTGTAATCGATTCCGAAGGCCTGGTTGTAACCAATAATCATGTCATTGAAGATGCTGATGAAATTGAGGTCGTTTTTGACGACGGGACCAGAATTCCAGCAGTGCTTAAAGGCACCGATGCAAAAACTGATCTGGCACTGCTCGAAATCAAGGGAGATAGCCCCTTCCCTTTCGTCAAGTTTGGCGATTCTGAGGCGGCCCGTGTTGGAGACTGGATTGTTGCTATTGGCAATCCTTTTGGTCTCGGTGGCACTACGACTAAAGGTATTATTTCAGCCCGGGGTCGCGACATCCGGTCTGGTCCCCTAGATGATTTCATTCAAATTGATGCCCCAATCAACCGAGGCAATTCAGGTGGTCCGCTATTTAATATGCGTGGTGAAGTGATCGGCGTGAACAGCGCTATATACTCTCCAAATGGTGGCAGTGTGGGTATTGGATTTGCCATTCCATCCGCCATGGCAAGTAACGTAATCAGCCAACTACGCGATACAGGTACCGTGCAGAGAGGCTACTTAGGCGTTCAAATTCAATCCGTCAGCGAAGAAATCGCCGATAGTCTCGGGCTCAGCAAAGCGCGTGGAGCGCTGGTTACGCAGGTGATTGAGGACAGCCCTGCAGAAAAAGCGGGCGTTGAAGCCGGTGACATTATCCTACGTTTTGACGGTAAAGAAATTCCGCGTATGCGGGAACTCCCCAAGATCGTAGCGCTTACGGAAACCAATAAAGAAGTGGACTTAGTGGTTTGGCGTAATGAAAAGGAAAAAACGATGCGTGTTTCGGTGGGTGGTAATGCCGATATTAAAATTGCCAGTGTTGAAAGCGACACATCTGAAGCAGGCAAACTCGGAATGTCATTAGCCGCTCTGGATGAAGATAACCGGCAGAAATTTGACATTCCTGAAGAAGCGACAGGAGTAGTCATCACCGCGATTAAGGCAAATAGCCCAGCTTCGGAGCGCGGCCTTAGTCGAGGTGAACTAATCAAGAAAGTTGGTAACAATGAGGTTTCGGAAACGGAACAAGTTAACGCGGCAATCGCCGATGCTAAGGAAAACGACAAGAATTCAGTCCTGCTTCTCGTAGAACGCGATTCTCGAGTAAGATATGTTGTGATTCCTCTCGAATAAGAAATTCGTTTACTAAATAACTCTATACCGGATTAGCTACTAAACTGGCTAATCCGGTTTTAACCTTAAACTCGACCGAAATCCAAGCCCCCTGGGGTTACACTGGGTAACGCAGTTACTGTTAAGCGTCCGGACAGCAGCGAGGTTTAGGCGTCGCATTCGGCCGCTATTACCCTATAATAAACCCATGAACAGAGCCGTTAACACGCTCCTAGGAAAGAGTAGTACTGATGCCATATGGGAAACGCTTCGCAAAGAAGTTGAACAACAGCTCGAACGTGAGCCGATTCTGGCTGCGTTCGCGCACCCCATCGTACTCGATCACGACAATTTTGAATGTGCGCTCTCCGCACTTCTAGCACAAAAGCTCGAATGTCCGGCACTATCACAAAACAGCCTGCGCAATTTATGCGCTGAGGTCTATAAGGACGACCCAGAAATCACCCAATCTGCCAGACTCGACTTACTCGCAGTTTGTGATCGAGATCCGGCGTGTAGCCAGTACTCAATTCCGTTCTTGTACTATAAAGGCTTTCAGGGATTACAAATGTACAGAGTCTCTCACTGGCTGTGGCATCACAATCGTCGGGATCTCGCACGCTACTTGCAAAGCCGCACCAGCGAAACTTTTGCCATGGATATCCATCCTGCCGCGCAAGTGGGCAACGGCATCTTGATTGACCATGCGACATCGATCGTAATTGGAGAGACGGCCGTTGTTGGAGACAACGTCTCGATGCTTCACGAGGTCACTCTAGGCGGCACCGGTAAAGACGCCGGGGACCGTCACCCAAAGATAGCCAGCGGGGTCTTGATCGGTGCAGGCGCTAAAATTCTCGGCAACGTAAAGGTTGGTGAGGGCGCTAAGATTGGTGCTGGCAGTGTGGTGCTCGACGATGTCTTGGCGCACTATACTGTAGCCGGAGTCCCTGCAAGGCCAGTAAGCAGTTGCAGCACCGAGCTACCAGCTTTGGAAATGGACCATTCTCTGACAATCGATTAACTACAACCTCGACACACAGGTACTGTCATGCTTTATGAGAAAGTTTTATTCGCCTTCTTTATTCTACTTGCACTGACCCTCAATTTCGGTTTTTTCATTGGCGACATGTCTAATCCCGATCACCACAATGTATTCGAACTGTTTGCTGCCGTGGTAGTTAGTTTGATTGCTACAATTATGAAATTTGGTGACAAATCCCATGTTGGAACCGTTCTTTTAGCATCTAGCCTGGTGGCTGATTTGCAGTTGATTGCAGCCTGTATTGTTTGGGGCATTGTTGTTTATGGCATGTCACAGCCACTTAGCGAGCATGCCCTGGCAAGTATCGTGTCTTTATCTGGTGGAGCACTGCTTGCGAATTTCGTCTCAGTTGTTATCTTGACCATGGAGACCAGTATTCATCGCCGCTAACTGAGAGCAAGCCCACCGCTCCAGGGGAAATAGTTGATGCAGCTCATTATATTTCTGGTCATGCGCAGGATGCGCACACCGTTAATCGTATTGATCTGTGCCTATGCATTCGCCGTGCTTGGATTCGTCCTGATACCAGGGCAGGACAATCTGGGTCAGCCATGGCAAATGAACTTCTTCCACGCTTTTTACTTCGTCAGCTTTATGGGCTCCACCATCGGTTTTGGCGAAATTCCTTATCCGTTTACCGATGGTCAGAGACTCTGGGCAACAATTACGATCTACACCACCGTCATCTCCTGGTTATATGCCATTGGGACATTAATTACTCTTATCCAGACCCCAATGTTTCGTGCCGCTGTAACCCGCAATGGGTTTATTCGAAAAGTACAAAAGGTTCGCGAACCGTTCTATCTGATTTGCGGATACGGGGACACTGGCAGGCTTGTGGTGGAGGCGCTTACTCACAATGACATACGATGCGTTGTTGTAGATGTAAATCCCGACAGGATCAACGAATTATTGTTAGAAGAGCTACCACAGGACGTGCCGTGCCTAAATGCTGATGCCTCTGATTCTGACACGCTATTGAACGCCGGCCTTGGTAGTGCATACTGCGTGGGAACGATTGCGATTACGCGCGATGACCAGGTTAATCTTAAAATTGCTATCGCTTGTAAGCTACTGAATCGGGATATTAAGGTCTATTGCTGGGCGGAAAGCAATGATACAGGCGTCAACATGGCATCCTTTGACACCGAACATATAATTTATCCATACGACATATTCGCGCACTATCTCTCTAACGCACTTAGCCTGCCAAGTAATTATCTACTGCATCAGTGGTTGTCTTCGCCAATTGGCACACCATTGTCCGAACCAGTGTTCCCACCCCATGGTAAGTGGGTACTTTGCGGCTATGGCCGGTTTGGAAAGGCCGTTTATCAGAAGCTGGTGACGTTGGGAATGCCGGTTACGGTAATAGAGGAACGACCGGATCTAACCAATCCTCCTGAAGGGAGTATTACCGGCCGTGGTACGGAGGCAGACACGCTGGAAATGGCCAGAGTGCATGAAGCGGTTGGCATTATCGCTGGTACTGATCATGATGTTAATAATCTCTCCATAATCTTAACTGCAAAGGCCATACAGCCGAAATTATTTACCGTCGCGAGACAGGAATTTGCCACTAACAACTTAATATTCAGCGCCGCAAATATTGATCTGATCACTAATCACAGCAAGCTAATATCAAACGAGCTGCTGGCGCTGATCACCACCCCCTTAACTGCTGATTTTTTAGCGCTGTCTAATAGACAACCCGATGAGTGGTCGCGCATTTTAGTTTGTCGACTTTTGGGCTGCATCGAGGACACCAACCCGTCATGTTGGGTAATTACCCTTAGACCTGAACGTACTAAGGCATTCATGGACTGGAACAATCCGGCGCATTCGATACTCTTGCGCCATATCACCCATGAGCCGGGAAATCGTAAGAAAAAACTTCCCTGCATTGCACTACTATTAAAGAGAGGCAATGAACGAATTTTGCTACCCGATCCCAATATCCCTCTTAAGCCCCATGACCGGATCCTATTCGCGGGAAACCCCGCAGCTAAATCAAGCATTGCATATATCTGTACTTACCCGGATTTATTACATTACATGGTGACAGGTGAGAGTCGCCCCATTACAAGTTTGGGCAAGTGGCTGAGCTCGCAAACAAAATCTGGAAGCAAGACCAGGAAAGCCACACGCACCGATTAAAACGAAGAACCTGGTGTGGCCAAGAACTCTTTTTCTTCCGAAGAAGATTCACGACCCAGAATCTCGTTGCGATGCGGAAACCTTCCGAACCGATCCACTATTTCAAGGTGGCGCTGGGCGAAATCGATGTAACTGGCAAAAAGCTCTTTATCCTCGGCACCTACCTCTCCATGCAGTTTTACAAACAGCTCCTTTGATTCATGTTGCATTGCAATGTCTTCACTGTGTTCAAACGGCAGATAAACGAACACTCGTTGAATTGGCAACAGGTCAAGGTCGGTCTGAGTGGCTACCGCCTGTTGAGCCATACTCAAAGCTAATGAATCATAAGCGAACGATTTAGCGCTGCCGCGAAACATATTTCTTGGAAACTGGTCGGTACAGATAATACTGGCCAATATTCCTTTGGCAGATTCACGCCAGTGATCTAAATCCGAATTAGCTACCGATTCAACCACTGCTCGAAAGCGTCCAGATATCTCCTGATCTATTTGTTCATTTTTAGCCCACCACATCGCTTTTTTTTCATCACTGATCTCTTGGGCAGTCTGGCCGTTGCCGAACCAGAAAGTAAGAATACTGTCTATCGTCTCGTTCATCTTGATACAATATGAGTTTGCTTTTTGTAGACTTCGAACTGATCTGGAACCTATCACAGATTTGAACGTGTCCGCTATAAATCAGTGCTTTAATCCCTGCGTATAGAATATGGCAATCCGATTATTCCTAGCTCTAGTCGCTGTAGCAGGCATAATGTGGTATTTGTCATGGTACCACCGCGCCTCGCCGGCCAAGCGACAGCAATCACTTCGAACTGCGATGCTTTATGGTATTGGTATCACATTACTATTATTAGTGGTAACCGGTCGCATACCTTGGCTGTTTGCCCTGTTTAGTGCAGCGGTTCCGTGGATCAACAAAGCTATGGCGGCACAGCGAATGTGGTCTAATGTCCAGCAGCAAAGCCGACAATGGGGCAACTCTGGCAAATCCGGCAATCAGCAACAGGGCCAGAGACCTATTGAAACCATGAGCAAGAAAGAGGCACTTGAGATTCTTGGACTTGAGCCCGGCGCCTCAAGAGACGATATCATCACCGCGCACAGAAAGTTAATGTCCCGGGTACACCCGGATAAAGGCGGTTCTGATTTTCTCGCGAAGACTATCAATCACGCCCGTAAAACACTACTCGAACAGGGCTAAACGAGATTAGGTCGGTTTCTTATCCCAAGATCACACTAAAGCTTAATTTTTTCGCCCTGATCAGATAGAATCCGGGTGTCGGCATACTCATCCGGGAAACTTAAAGGTCCTCCCCTGGCTAAGCTCAACTCACATCTCTGGTTAAAGCTTTTTGCCCTGGGCAGCTTAACATTGGCATCGATGTGGCCTGCGGCCATGAGCCTTGTCAGCACCCAGAAAACAAACTACTTTAATATCAATGAGCCGCGCATTGCCGCGGTCATTAGCGATTCAGTCGCCGCCCACAGTTTTCCTGAAACAATTCAGATTCCAGGCCTCGACATTGACGGCGATCTGACGGTTGAGTACACCATCGATTCAGCGTTGCAACAGGAAGCGCAACGACTGCTCGCAAAACACAATCCAGACTACGGCGTGCTGGTCGCGATTGATCCTGAGACCGGTCGAGTACTGGCTATGGCTGACAGCACCCGCGACGGGAAAAATCACGGTAACCTATCAGTCGTGAACACCTACCCCGCTGCCTCCATTTCTAAGATTGTGACTGCTGTCGCAGTAATGGATCAAGGAGAGGCGGACATCGGCACGATCATCCCCTACAACGGTAAAGCCACCACACTTTATAAAAAGAACGTATTTGAACACAGTAATAACAAGTGGACCCGCAAACCTACTTTACGGGAATCCTTTGCCAAATCGATTAACACTGTTTTTGGCCGCCTAGGTGCTGTCGAAATAGGTGGAGAGACCCTGCGTGATTATTTCTACCGCATGGGTTTTAACGCTCGATTCGCCTCAGATTTTGAGTTCGATAACGGCACCATTGATATGAAGGTAGAGGATCCCTGGCAAGTTGCCGAAAGCGCATCGGGCTATACCCGCCGTAATACACTGTCACCTCTGCATGCTGCTGTGCTGGCAGCAACCGCCATCAACGGCGGAAATTTGGTTGCGCCTGTTTTAGTTTCACGGATTACAGGGCCTTTCGGCATTCCACTGTATGTTCATGATGAACCCGCGGTGTCATCGGCCATGAATGCTGAAACAGCATCAAAGCTCGCAAGAATGATGCAAGCGACTGTTTCAAATGGCTCTGCAAGAAAGTCCTTCAGAAGATTTCATCGTGGACATCTGAAGCAAGTCAAGGTGGGCGGTAAAACGGGCTCACTGACCGGTTTGAAACCTAAGGGGCGCTATGACTGGTTTGTGGGATTTGGTGAACTTGGTGACCGTAAAATCGCCTATGCCGTACTTTGCATCAACAAGGAGAAGTGGTACGTCAAGTCTACCCAGTTAGCTCGGGAACTGCTGGAGTATTATTTCCAGCCGGGTGATCGGTCCGAGCTGCAGGGATAAGATATTGAAACAGTATCTGGATACCGTCCGAGAAACTCTCGCTACCGGTACACGCAAACCTAACCGCACCGGGGTCGACACATTATCTACCTTTAATATCAACTATGAAATAGATGTGCGAGTCGGTTTTCCCCTGCTAACCACAAAAGAAATTTCATGGAAAAATATTGTCATTGAGAACCTCTGGTTTCTGTCAGGTCAAACCGATATATCCATATTACGAAAACATAACTGTAAATTTTGGGATCCTTGGGCGGATGCAGATGGTAAGGTTCCAAGCGCATACGGCAATTTCTGGCGGCATTTTCCACTACCGGATAACCAGACCAATGATCAGATTGCCTATGTAGTCAATACGCTTAAGACTAATCCTATGAGCAGACGCATGATCGTATCTGCTTGGGCACCCGGTAACGCACAGACAAGCGAATTACCACCTTGTCATGCGTTCTGGGTGGTGAACGTGCAAAATGACCAGGGCGGCGAGCCCTATGTTTGCCTTCATCTTACTCAGCGTAGTTGTGATATTGCACTTGGGATTCCCTATAATATTGCCGGCTACTCGCTGCTTCTGGAACTATTGTCACGGTTCAGTGGCATCAAAGCAGGGATATTTGGTCATACTTTGATAGATGCACACATTTACACTGCTAAACCGGACGGTAGTATGCAGGAATACGACCATATTCCGGGACTCAAGACCCAACTTGAGCGGCAACCTCGCGCACTGCCAAATTTAGAGATTGATCCGTCGATACAAACTCTTGAAGATATCGAACCGCTATTGTCTCTGGATACCGAACAGATTATGGATAAGTTCATATTACATAACTACGATCCACATCCGGCAATCAATTTCAAAGTCGCAGTCTGATCCGACCCGCCGGTATCCGGCAATCCGAAATACATGATATACCCAACTCCTCTTAGAGGCGCCTTTGTCGCAATGAACAAAGATCGTGTAATTGGCATTGACGGCAAACTTCCATGGCACTATAGCGCCGATCTCAAACGATTCAAACGCCGTACTATGGGGGCCATTATTGTAATGGGGCGACTTACATGGGAATCAATTGGCTCAAACCCCCTGCCGGGAAGACGTAATATCGTGGTGAGCCGGAACGAAGTGATAGGAGTCGAGTGCTATAAAACTATTTGTGATGTAGTGACAGCTTGCGCTGAAGACGACATCTGGTTTATTGGGGGTGGGCAGATTTACCGTGCGGCATTTCATTTACTGAACCTGCTTGACGTCACCTGGGTGCCCGACGAGGTAAACCTTGAAAACGCAGTGACGTTTCCAAATATTAGTGAATGTGAGTGGCAAATCACCCAACAGAGCCCAATCGAAGAAGAGCCAAGCCTTATCAATACAATCTACACCCGTCGACCGAACAATTGACGCAACGTATTTTTGACACCTACCACGCATCTGACTCCGAAACGGCGGGAATTAAAAAAGCCCTTGATGAATCAGGCATCGAGTGGTTTGAGACCCAAAAGGGAAGATGGTGGGTTGGTTCTGCCGCTCTGTGGATAACGCACGATAAGGACTATGCAGCAGCGAGACAGGTAATCGATGAATTTCAGCAATTGTGGATTCAATCTGCGCGTGAACAGACATCGCAGCGGGGTATTCGATGGTCCCGCCTCCCGGCGGCACTAGTGGTCATTGGCATTATTCTATATCTGGCTACCTTCTGGTTCTGGCTATAACGGAAACAAGCTTTCGCACTGTTGTAAAAACCCAAAATCAGCTCGAAATCGATTATAACTATATGTTTTTATTGTTTAAATAGTATTATTAAAATTGATTCGATATCCGCTTAATTCAGAGGTTCTGGCATAATTTACGTGAATCAAGAATGGCGGCATGAATATTGCGGCTCGCCACAGCATCGCCTACTCGGTATAGCGCGAACCCATCTACATCCGGTTGCGGTCGACCGCTCAGCAGTGTCTCATAATCGGTAATTCCGTCGTTCCCAGATTTGGGCCGGAGCAACTGATAGAGTTCATCATTTGGCACGCTTCCATGTTCAACAATAATATGATCCACCCGTCTTTCCATAAACTCACCAGCTCCAAAATCATTTTCGAAGACTGCAAGATGCTTGTCAGATCCTGGTTCTATTCTAATTAAACGAAAATCCGGTGTGACCTTTACCTGCTTGTGATGAAAACGACTGCCATACATCGGAAAATTTGATGCCCCCATCTCGGCACAAGCATGGCGATCGGGTGTGACCAACTCCACATCCAGATTGCTGCCAGCAATTTGATCCACCGTCGACGCCCCCTGATGCTGGCCGTGATCATCATAAACCAACACATTGCCTGAGAGTGGAGCCCCGTTGAGAGCATCCCATGTGCTTATGCACACCTCGGCGCCGGGGACAATTTCAGTATCCGGGAGTCCGCCGGTGGCGATGATTACAATTTCAGGATTTTGAGTCAGAACGATATCAACATCCGCTAGGGTATTCCATCGAATATCCACGCCTAGAAAGGTAATCTCGGATTCGAGCCATTCTGCGATACCGAGGATATCTCTGCGAACATCAGCTAGGCTGGCAATTCTGATCTGTCCCCCCAATTGCCCACCGGCTTCAAACAGCGTTACTAAGTGACCTCGTTCAGCGCAAACTCGGGCTGCCTCCAAGCCAGCTGGCCCTCCTCCCACTATAACCACCTTTTTGCCTGGCGCCTTTGCCGCTGAAATTTGCTGAGGTATAGTGTTTTCCCTTCCAGTGGCGACATTGTGCAGGCACAACATCTCGCCCTCTCCGTATATTCGATCTATGCAGTAACCAGCCCCTACACAAGGCCGAATTCGGTGTTCTTCACCGTTCTCCAGCTTACGTACCATCCACGGATCGGCAATTTGCGCCCTGGTCATTCCAACAAGATCAAGCAGCCCCTCTGAAATGGCGTAACGGGCGGTAGCCAAATCGAGAATACGAGTGGCGTGGATCACAGGGAGCGTAAGTTCACGTTTAAATGCCCCGGCAATTTGCAACCAAGGCGAAAGTTTTTGAAACATCGCGGGCACCGCGAACCAGCCAAGCTGATAGTCGGTGTCAAACCTGCCCACATTAAGATTGAAGAAATCGACACAACCCTGCCGCTGCATCAACTGCAGGGCTTGAAGCGACTCTTCTGGCTGCAGCCCGTCATTCGACTTGCTGTCGGTATCCACCCGCGCCCCAACTATAAAATCGTCACCAACTGCAATACGTATCGCCTCCAGAACTTCAAGCATAAACTTCGCCCGGTTTGCCAGATTTCCTCCATAGCTGTCTGACCTGAGATTGGTGTGCGGTGATAGAAACTGTCCTGGCAAATGACCATTCTGCATCACCTCGATGCCGTCCAGCCCAGCATCCCTGCACCGTCGCGCGGCAGAGGCGTAATAACCCACTATCCTTGAAATATCTGCCAAATCCATCTCCTTTGGGAATCCCCGATGGGCCGGCTCTCGCACCCGTGACGGGGCGACTACTGGCAGCCAGTCACCATTATTCCAGGTAGTGCGGCGACCAAGGTGTGAAATCTGACAAATTGTCTTTGCGCCATTGCGATGCACACGTTCCGCGAGGCGATTCAGATAAGGTATCACCTCATCAGTTCCGACATTCAATTGCCCGAATACCGAGGGCGAATCCGGCCCGACGCATGAAGACCCGCCAAACATAGTCATCGCAACACCGCCCTTCGCTTTCTCCTCATGGTATTTTTGATATCGCTCCCCTGGCATTCCATTCTCAGCGTAGGCGGGGGAATGCGGAGTACTTACTATCCGATTCCGTAAGGTCAGGGATTTAAGCTGAAATGGCTGCAGTAACGGGTCAGGATTTATCATTTATTACTAAAATAAAGGTCGGGGTTTACCGGCAAGAGCGTCAAAAAATTACTTGATCTTGCATTAATCTTCCAGCGAGTACTCCGCAGGGAAAACGATACCCGCGTCTCACCATGTTTCTGTGGTGTAACGAAAAACCTCTATGCTGTCACTCCAATAGTCCTCGGCGAATCCACCTTTTATTTTGAGCTGCCTAAAAAAAGTAGCGACGTCAGGAATAGAATCCCAGACTGCAGGGAGAAACGTAGCTCGCCGCTCTCCTTCACTGAAAATCACACCATCCTGATGCGATCTAATCTGGTTGAGAATGTCTTGTTCCGTTTCACCTTCAATCCTGACGTGCTCACTTAAAACCGACACTTCCAATTTAAGTAGATCTCTTTCCTCGGCGGTAACAGGAGTGAATCGTGGATCAGAAAACGCCGCTTTGTGAGCATTATGACTAACATTGACTAGCAGAGGCGCTTCACTCACCAACGTGCCAACACAACCCCTGAGCTTTCCCTGGATAGTTGTCAGGGTCACGAAGGAGGAACCCGTGCGGGCGAACAGCTCCTCATAACCACTCAGAGAAGGCGTAAGTGGCTCACCACTGGCAAGCCCGCTGTCTATGGAGGCCCATGCGATACGACTTAGCTCGTTGCGATGACTCTGGCCAATTAGATCAGTCATCATAGAATGCGTAGCTGCCATAACCGACAACCTGATCTTTGCGACCCGATGTATCGCCGGAATTACGCACATCAAGCTGCCTGACGCGCATATCTTTTCGACGCGCCACCCGTAATAGGCCACGTACACCAATCTGTCCACAAGCATTGTCATATCCAATAGCGTCAGGATTAAGATTAAGGATCGCTTTGCTTGTAGATTCATCAATTCTAGTTGCTTCCTGGTATGGCAAGAAGTGACTTAAATCTGAACTAATCAAGACCAGAGTCTCCTCGCCTCCCCACAATAGTGCCAAGCATTGTTCCACCTGCTCCGGTGTTGCTGAACCAACAACAATAGGCACAATCCTGATCCGACCTAAACATCTTTGCAGGAATGGCAATTGAGTTTCTAATGAATGTTCTTCCTGATGTGCCTGATTATTAACTGACAAGAATTTAAAACTATCGATACATTTTTTAACGGATTCAGTGTCTACAGGTATTCGACCCAATGGAGACGCAAAATAATCCGCTCCTGTTATGCCCATGCCGCGGACATTGACCCGGTGCGCAGGACCAATCAGTATGACTCTCATGATCCGGTCACTAATCTTTTGTAGCGTTGCGTAAGCCGAGGCAGCAACCTCTCCGGAATAACGATATCCCGCATGAGGCACAATTAGGGCTTTGGGGAACTTACTAAAATTTTCATGGGTAAGATTGCTTTGCGCCGATATTAGTAAGCGATCCACCAGGCGAGCAAGGGCTTTTCGGTCGTCAGGATAGAAACTGCCTGCGACGGCTGGCGGTCGCAGTGTTTTATTCCACTGTTGTGAAGAATGTTCCATGACATCGATAGTCTGCCGGTTTCTAGTTCAGATGCTAAACTAGGTGCATCAGTCAATCAACTCAGACGAGAACCGGCATCCAAATGGCGACCGTGAAGCAGTCCGACATTGTACCCGCTAGATACTGGCACCTGCTTAAGGACCAACGAATCCAATGCGATCTGTGCCCGCGCTTCTGTCGCCTTCGAGACGGCCAACGCGGACTATGTTTTGTCAGGCAACGACTAGGCAATCAGCTCATGTTGACTACTTGGGGTCGATCAAGCGGTTTTTGTATTGATCCGATAGAGAAAAAGCCACTAAACCATTTTTATCCGGGCTCTTCAGTTTTATCCTTCGGCACAGCGGGGTGTAATCTTGCCTGCAAGTTTTGCCAAAACTGGGACATAAGTAAGTCACGAGAAATGGACCGCCTGAGCGCAACCGCCACTCCGGAGGCAATTGCCCAGGTAGCTGCTGAACAAGGCTGCCGCAGTGTTGCTTTTACATACAACGACCCGGTGATTTTTCTGGAGTATGCTGTTGATATTGCAAAAGAATGTCGAAAACGCGACATCAAAGCAGTCGCCGTTACCGCAGGGTATATTACCGAACAAGCGCGCCCGGAGTTTTTTCAGCATATGGACGCGGTGAATGTTGACTTAAAATCATTTTCACAGGACTTTTACCACGTTATATGCGGAGGGGACCTGTCCCCAGTACTGGATACGCTGGAATTTATATCTCGTGAGACAGATGCATGGCTTGAAATCACTACTCTTTTGATACCAGGAAAAAACGACGGTGAAGAGGAAATCACAGAACTAGTACAGTGGGTGTTGAATCACCTGGGCGATAGAGTACCGCTCCATTTCACCGCCTTCCACCCAGATTGGAAGATGAGAGATATCGGGAGAACTCCTCATAATAGTCTTACCGCAGCACGAGAAATTGCTCTCAAACGTGGATTGAAATATGTATATCTTGGCAATGTCCACGATGCTGTCGCGAGCAGCACTTATTGCTCGCGTTGCAATGCGCTACTGATCGCCAGGGACTGGCATCAAATCATGGAATGGAAACTTGATCATGAGGCACGCTGTCGCCAATGTGGAACCAAGCTGGACGGCGTAATTTCCGAACCGCCTGCATCGACAGGAAGTCGACCGAGACACATTCAAATGCCCCAAACAACTCCATCACGGACCACACGCTGAGACCTTTTAAGGAGATGTGAATTAGATCATCTGGATCATTAGCTGATATCATTGATCCATCACATTCCAGTGCCCACGAAAAAATGATTCGCTCTGCTAAGTTTCAGATTGGCCAGATCGTACGCCATCGCATTTATGATTTTCGTGGCGTTGTATTTGATGTTGACCCAATCTTCGACAATACTGAAGAGTGGTATCAGTCAATACCCGAAGACATGCGCCCGACTAAAGATCAGCCTTTTTATCACCTGTTCGCTGAAAACGACCAAACAGAATACATCGCCTATGTGTCAGAACAAAATCTGCTGCCGGATGAGCGTGGCGGCTTGTTGCGCCATCCTCAGATCAGCGAGGTTTTTGAGATTGGTGATGACGGCCAATATCGCGCGCGCAGATATGGCGAACACTAAGGGTCCGACTGAAAACTGTTCACCATTTTTCTGTAATCCCTGAATTAAAAGAATCTAGTTTAATCAGTCAATGGTAACCTTGAGGGATCTTCAATATTTGGTCGCACTTGATACGCACCGGCATTTTGGCCGGGCAGCAGAAGCCTGTTTTGTGAGTCAACCGACCTTAAGCGGACAATTCAGAAAGCTAGAAGAACGACTGGGGCTGACCCTGGTGGAGCGAAATCGACACCAGGTCGTGATGACCCCGGCAGGAGAGCAGCTTGCTCTGCGAGCACGCAGTTTGATTGCAGGTGCCAGCGAATTCGAACAACATGCAAGCGCCCTGCTTGATCCGTTGACGGGTGACATACATCTCGGTTTAGTACCAACCGTTGCGCCCTATCTGCTGTCCAGGGTAATGAACGCAATAACCGGCGCCTTACCTGAACTTAATTTTTTTCTTCACGAGCATCAAACTGCTGAACTGATTAAAAAGCTGGATAGCGGTACGCTGGATCTTCTGATTCTCCCTTGGAAAGCCGAGATGGAATGCTTTGGTCATATAAAACTTTTTGCTGAACCATTGCAGCTGGCGACGCCAGAAGGACACTCAATCCTAAAAACAAAGCGACTGAGCCTGGATAGTCTCAAGGGAGAACGAGTACTGACCCTTGAAGATGGGCACTGCTTACGTGACGATACTTTGGGTGTTTGTTTTTCTGCAGGAGCCCAAGAAGACCATAGATTTCAAGCCACAAGCCTTGAAACGCTTCGATTCATGGTCGCGAACGGCCTTGGCATCACTCTCATGCCAGAGCTTGCCATCAACAACGACACAGATTTCGGAATCGTGTATCGACGATTCCTCGCCCCCGAACCACAAAGGCAGATTGCAGCAGTCTTCAGGAAAGGCTACCCCCGCTTGGAGTGTGTTAATGCGATCGCCCGAACGGTCCAGTCAGCCATCGAATTAGGTGATTAGTCCCAATATCTCCTCCCCGAAAAGAAGCACAACGAGGCCCAGCGCCGATGCGACGGCCACGTTGTCTGTCGTCCACATAATTCCGGTCACGCACACCAAGGCAACTAAATCCAATAGTGATCCCTGACGTACCGCAGGAGCCAGAATGGCCATGAAAGCACATCCAGGTAATATTTCAAGTACTGGTCGTAATGTTCCGATATGCCGCACCTGCAGACCCAACAAATAGCCACCAGCGCGTGTCAAATAGACGACCAGTGCCATGACGATAATCGTCATTATGGCCATCGATTGATCAACCATTACTTGTTCCTAATCGCAGACTCACGACTACCCCCGCGGCAACTGAAACTGGCAGGATAGTGTAAGCTGGCATTCCCACCTCAAACATGATCAGTGAAACTATTCCTGATATCAACCAGGGAAACGAACGTCTTTTTGAGCCTTTGACAAACAATATCATCATTGTTGTCATGACCATGGGCCCGGCAAAATCCAATGAATCAATTTTTGCATCAGCGAGAAGATGAGCAAATGTATATCCTGTCCAGGTAGAACAAATCCAGCTCACAAACAAGGCCAAGCCGTAGCCCGTCAGATATCCTAATCTATCTACGTTGTATTGAAGTCGTAATATCATTACCGCGGCAGGGTCGGTCAAAAGCGCCAGGTGGGTCATTCGGCGAACAAAGCTGTAGTCACCCAGTTGATGGGTCAAAGACATACCCAGCAGTATGTTACGACTGCTTACCAGCGCAACAGACAAAGCGATAGAGGCTAAGGGTAATGGAGCTTCCCAGAATTCAAGCGCAGCAAACTGGGCTGATGCGCTGAACACCGCAGCACTCATAAATAAAGCTTTCCATTGCTCTATACCTGCTGAAGCCGCAGCTAATCCAAACAGGAGACCAAACAGGAATGTGGAAATCCAAAACCCAATAGACGCACGCGCACCCAGCCACATACTTTGTTGAAACGACATTAAAATACTAATTAGTTTGCAGCAGAATAAAGACCAAACAGTACCTAAGTAGCTTAGTGCCCCTGATACATTCGCTCGATATCAGCGGCAAATCTTTCTCTAAGAACCGGACGTTTTATTTTCATAGTCGGCGTGAGCGCACCGTCCTCCACGGTCCATGGAGTCGTACTTAAGGTAACTTGGTAGATATTTGCATAACCAGGAAAATCTTCAACAAGTGCCGAAACTTTTTTAAGAGCCCATTGCATAACTGGTTCACTCGAAAAATCTTCCTGATCAGTTGGCCTAAATCCAAGTGAAGAACAAATTCGATCCCATGCTTGCCTATTGATTACAAGGATCACAGACAGATAACCTTTTCCCTCTCCGATGATCATTGCTTGCTCAAAAATAGGGTCGTCACAGATAGCGGCCTCCATATCCGATGGCGGCACCTTTTCCCCGTTAGCGAGGACAATGATCTCCTTAATTCGGCCTGTGATAAAAATAAAGCCCTGGTCAGATATAGTCGCCACATCACCGGTTTTTAACCAACCGTCATCGGTCATCGTTTCCTCGGTTGCTTTGGGATTATTCCAATACCCCAACATAATGCCTGGTCCTTTCGCCTGTAACTCACCATTGTCTGCAAGCCTTAACCTGGTTTCAAATAAAGGCAGACCAATGCTGTCCGGTTTATTGTGAGATAGCGTATTAACACTCAGAATCGGGCTCGCTTCAGTCAGGCCATAGCCCTGCAAAATGTCGATACCCAGACCCACAAAAACCTTTGATATTTTTGCAGCTAACGGCGCTCCACCACTAACCACAAACCGCAAATTACCACCGAATCGCTGACGAACTTTCCTCCCTACAAGCCTGTCCAGGATAGGCAGTACAACTATGCCTAATCCTTGTTTCCCTCTACCCTGCTGAAATTCAAATCTTTGCCATCCGATTTTCACTGCTTTATTGAACAACCATCGCTTAATTGCGCTTCCTTCATCAAGCTGGTTCTTGATTGCACTATTTGCACGCTCGAATATCCTCGGCACTGTGATTAAAATTGTTGGTTTTACCATTGCCATGTCATCCAGCAGCTCCGGAATAGAGCGATTAAAGGCAACGCTGGAGCCCGTTATAACGTTCAAATAGTAACCGACAGTCCGTTCGAACATATGGGACATGGGCAAAAATGACAGCATTCTGTCTTGGGGATAAACGGCTATACTGTGTAATCCGGTATAAGCGTTCATAGCAATATTGTTGTGCGACAGCATCACGCCTTTTGGTTTTCCCGTGGTGCCCGAAGTAAACACGATGGTCGCAAGCTCCGAAGCTTTCGGTAGTGCCGCCTTGTCCTGACAGTCGGCGCCAGCAGCCAACCAATCGTCTAAAATCACTAAGCGTTGGTCGTGCGTTAGTCCCTCCGAATTTTTCTCGGAAAGCAGCACCACCCGCCGCAGAGATGAGAGATTTTCAGACGCGTCACGAATCGCCTTCCACTGCTCAATATCTTCAACTAGCAGAATTTTGGCACTGGTTTGTTCGACGATGTACCCGATATTATCCGCTCTATCTTCGGCATATACTGGCACAACCACCAGCCCACGGCCCATCGCACCCTGATCGTAAAACACCCACTCGACACAATTGCGCAAGCGGATCGCAACGCGATCTCCTGGACTAAGCTCTTCTTTAGCGAATGCCTGCCGCCACCTCTTGAGTTCGTCTCCAACCTCTTGCCAACGCCATGTCCTCCAATCCCCCTCTAAATATTGCAGGTAAGCAGGATCATCAGGACTCCTCCTGATACGCTCAATAAACAATGCAGGTATCGATCCTGCGATCGCAGGATCGATATAATCGATCTTGCCATTGCTGGCCTTAAATGTATCCTCAGGGTATATTTCCGCGTACGTGTAGCGGTCACTCATCCAGCCTCCCTATAGTCCAAATCACTGTTTGCCTTATTTGAGCACTCAATCGGGGGAAAGTCATCGACAGATATTACTTTACTTACAACCTCACGATTTCTGTGCAACATATCAGATTCTTCAAGACTGATATCACCATTACTCACGAGCTTTCCAAGCCAGTCCTCAAATCCAATATCCGCGGTCTGCTCAAGACCATCCCTCTTCAAACGCTTACGCAAACTTGCAGATTCAATAGAAAGCTCAAGTGCCTTTTCTATCTGTGCCGTAATTTCATTTTCGGAATCTGAAATGTACATATCCTCTGTCAGTCGGTCTCGGACCTCACCAGGTTGCTGCAAAATTTCCGCTACAGCTTGATTGAGCTTATCGTCGGGTAGCTGCATGTACCGCCCCGTAGGAAAAATTGCAATGCGCATCAATTTCCCTAATATTTTTACTGGAAAGTTACGCAGAATCCCGTCAATAGCCTGTTGTGTCTGATACAGTGCATATTGACAGGCCCATTCCACCATCGGCGCTTCATTGGCGTCTTCGCCATTGTCTTTAAATCTTTTTAACGCAGATGAGGCTAGATAAAGATTACTTAACGCATCAGCAAATCGGCCCGATAACATCTCTTTTCGCTTGAGACCACCGCCAAGTATCATCAGCGTGATATCAGACAGCCAAGCAAACGACGCACTTAAATGCTCAATCTGCTGACTGTATTTGCGGATCACACCGTGGCCGACACCTTGTGCTAACCGCCCGCGGCTTAATCCCAAGGCAAACGATCGCATTTTATTGGTCATTACATACTGGATGTGGTCACCCATCGCTTTGTCAAAATCAGCCTTCCCCTGCTCAACATCAGGATTGTTAACTGCCTTCACTTCTTGCAGCAAGTAAGGATGACAGCGCATTGCACCCTGGCCAAAAATGATTAAGCTTCGGGTCAGAATATTGGCCCCTTCTACGGTAATACCAATTGGGATTTGCTGATACGCTCTCGCCAGATAATTGCCAGGACCCATACAAATACCTTTGCCTCCATGAAGGTCCATTGCGTGATTGACGACTGTACGGGAAAGATCTGTGCACTGCTGTTTTACAATCGCCGACATAATGGCTGGCTTTTCACCCAACTCTAAGGCGCTGGTCATGACAATCCGGCCCGCATCCAGCAGGTATGTCAGTCCACCAATCGCACCAAGCACTTCTTCAATGCCCTCGAACTTTCCGATTTCCAAACCGAATTGTTCACGTATTCGCGCATATGCACCGCTCGTGCGGGCCGCCACTTTAGCCGCCCCGGCTCCGGCAGCAGGCAGCGATATTCCTCGCCCCGCTGCCAGGGACTCCATCAACATACGCCAGCCCTGACCAATCTGAGCGGGCCCACCGATCACCCATTCGAGGGGCACAAAAACATCGTTGCCCCAGTTAGGACCATTTTGAAAGGAAGCGTTGAGCGGTAAATGCCTTGTACCTATTGACACCCCTTCCGTGTCAGTAGGGATTAGCACACAAGTAATACCCAGGTCATATTCTTCACCTAGTAATCTGTCAGGATCATAAGCCTTGAATGCGAGCCCTAGCAGCGTTGCTACCGGTCCAAGCGTGATATATCGTTTCTCCCAGTTTATTCGAAAACCAAGGACTTCTTTACCGTCGTGCGTTCCTTTACACACCATTCCGCTGTCCGGCATGCCTGCAGCATCAGACCCGGCCCAGGGATTAGTTAGCCCAAAACACGGCACCTCTTTACCTTGAGAAAGTCGAGGTAGGTAGTAATTTTTTTGCTCTTCAGTTCCATAGTGATATAACAGCTCCGCGGGGCCAAGTGAGTTTGGCACCATCACCGTGACAGCCACTGTACCACTGCGCGTAGAGAGCTTCTGTACGATGCAGGATTGAGCATATGAAGAAAAACCATGGCCACCATATTCCTTTGAAGCGTTCAGGCCAAAAAACCGCTGGTCTTTAATGTATTGCCACACCTCCTCAGGTAAATCATTTTTCACATGACTGATCTCCCAGTCATCACTCATTTCGCAGAGTTCTTCTACCGGCCCTTCAATAAAAGCCCGCTCCTCCTGATTCAACATCGGCTTGGGCAGGGACATCAACTTGTCCCAGTGCGGCTCGCCCGAAAAAAGCTCCGCATCCCACCATACCGTTCCTGCATCAATGGCCTCTTGTTCAGTTGGCGAAATCGGAGGCATTGAACCCTTAACCACTTTATATAGTGGATCAGTTAATAATTTCCTGCGTAATTCTGGTGCAAAATATAGAAGAATGAGCAATGGAGTCGTGACCAACAGCATCACGATAGACAAAATCCAGTTAGTAGTACCGGTCACGAGTCCGACTCCCATTACTACAGTCGCAGCTATCAGCCATGTCTGCATCGACATCCGAAACCAGATGAACGCAATAGTCAGAACAATTAGGAGAACGAAAAATATAATCATCTTAGCTCAATTTAAATGAAGTGGTGGCAAACCGGAAATATTATCCCATAGACCCGGTCATAAAATACGGTCGCTATATGACGATATTGACGCATATATTGACATCTTCAGCGCCTACATGTTCTCAGATTCGTTATAAATTACGATCTCGCAATACGTCGAGCAATGGATTGATAACTTCTGCGATGCAACATCAACTGCCAGCGTCGGCCGCCTAATTGATGCCACAATAAAGCTGCGCGAATTCCTGCAAATAAAGCGCTTCTCACGCGGCTCACAGTCCTTGGATTGTTTAATTTTCCCTGACTGCCATGCACCATAATGCGCGGTTCCAGGGTGCTAACAGTTTTTGCATAGAGCGCAGCCAACTCATCATAAAGATGGGCCGATTGCTCCTCTCCCAATTCGATATCCTGTTCCATACCATTGATCTTGAATTCTTGCGCCAACTCTTCAAGTCGCTGTTGCACGACGTCACTCACATGTGGAAACCCTTCGAGCTTGATGCCCAGCTGATGCATTGAAACCGAATACTGAAATATATCTCGTGAGGTAGCGCCCAGTCGCCCACCAAAAACCTGGTCAACAACTTCACACCCCATACTAACTCCACGCAAGCAGGAAAAAACTTCTGTGACAGATTGAGCATCAACCCGCAATACGCTTAGGCTAGAATGTTGCAGTGCATATTCGTCATGAGAATCCTTGTTTGCCAGCTGATAAACCAGCATTGCTGACTGGAATAGACCAGCCAGAGCGATCACTTGGTCACGAGTGGGCGCGGCAAACATTCAGCTACTATGAGAGTTATCGATGATTTCTTTAAAGAATGTAGTTTCTTTTTCGAGAGAATCAATACGTGTCTCCAGACTTCTGAATCCATGGCCTTCCTGATCATACTCAGTGTAAGCATGGGGCACCCCGTTTTTCTCCAGTAAAGAAACAACCTCCCGAGAAACTTCAGGAGGGACAATTTTATCAAGCAGCCCCTGAAAAAGAATTAATGGAGAATCAATTTGCTCTATAGCAAATATCGGCGAACGGGTGACGTAACGGCTGGCTGGCATACGTGCTGACTCCGGGTCATATACTTCTCCTACTAACCTGTCAGTATATCTGGCTTCAAACTTATGTGTGATTTCAGACAGAGTAATCAGATTTCCAATACCATAATAGCAGGCGCCACCCGCAAAAAGCTCGGGGAAACGTGTAAGCGCACGTAAAACCGCGTAACCACCGGCACTGCCTCCTCGTATAAAGATCGCATCAGGATCTATCCTGCCCTGGTTCACCAGATATCGAATACTGTCCGCAATATCCATACAATCCACTTCACCCCATTCACCCAGCAACCTCTGCCGGTAATCGTGACCATATCCGGTACTGCCACGGTGATTGATATCGAACACGGCAAATCCTAGAGTTGTAAAGTATTGTCGCAGAGAGTGGAAAGATCTATTTGTTCGGCTGGTCGGGCCCCCATGAACCATCACCACTAGAGGTGGCAGACAGTCATCTGGAGCCACAAACCCTGGATTGAATGGTGGGTAAAAATAACCCCAGGTACTCTCGCCATCCGTTGTTGGACATTCCACTGGTTCTGGTGCTGCGTACCCGTTTTTAAGCAGCGGTGATGACTGCGGCCCAACATTTACCAACAGCTCTTTTGATAGTTCTAATTCGACGATTGAACCGGGGCGATCTTCTGGCATGGCTACAAACAACAGTTTGTTTTTGTAATGATGTAAATGGCAGATACCTGGTTCACTAAGCTTCAAGATAGGTCCACTTTTTCCATTCAGGTCAATACCCAGTAAGCGATCACCACAATGATCAGTTGCGATAGCTACCAGCACGTCGAGTTCGGTCTGAACCCAACGAGTCTGACCAAACACCCAATGGGCCTCACCAAATTCCGCACTTTCGTCGGTAAGCTGTGTTACGGAACCATCATCATACCGATAAAGATTCCACCAATCGCTGTTACTACTGTCATACGCGTATACCAATGAACCGTCGTGAAGATACCCTGGCTGGCAAACACTGGCACCTTCTTGATTGATAATACTTTCAATTTCGTCGCAGATATATCCCTGTCCATTATGGCTAAGACCCCCCTGACACAGGCGCGTTGTATCCCACGGCATGTTAGGATGATTCCATTCAATCCAGGCAATACGATCTCCTTCCTGAGAGATTACCGGTGCCGCGTAGAAATCGCATCCCGAGACTAATACTGAAGGTACTGATTGCGATGATTCGACGTTTACACTAACTATCTGATTACGGTTCTCGCGCTCCGGAACCTCTTGTTCAAAAACTGCAACCACATGCCTGCCACAGTTCATCGCTATAAGGTCGGCATATCCACATGAACTATTGTCTTCAGCAGTTATCGGAACGGGCACTGAATCGGGCTCTAAGTTTTGGCGATACAGCCTGCCATCAATAAAATTATTAAAAACGATGGTATCACCCAGTAGACAAAAACATTTACCCCCGTATTCGTGCACCTTGGTGCGAATATTAAATTCTGGTGGTGTCAAGCACACTGGTTCTTCACCCATCCATTTCATAACCGCTGTGCGGCCACCCTCTTCAGTTAGCATTTGCAACCAGTATAAATCCCCACGATGTCTAAATGGGTGTGCTGGTGACGCGGGCTGTTTAAATACTGATTCAATCGATATCGGACTGGCCCACAGCCCATAATTTTCGATAGTAGACATGGGTGAACTTCTAGCGTTAATCACTAATTTTGAGGTAGCTGCTCGCCGCACTTACATTGATTTCTGCAAAAAATCCTTGTCGTGCTTCCAGAGCAAATTGAAATGGAGCCCCCGGACCAAAAAGTGGCCGAAAATCCTCTGTGTATGTCTGCATTAACATCGCACTGATGAGCACACCATCTGCATCAAAAAAAGCGATGTCCAATGGCGCGTGGACATTCTGCATATGAAATCGGCCTGCAGATTCCACATCATATCTAAACAGTATCAATACCTTATCAATAACTCTTGGACAGATATGCTGAAATCCGCTGGCTCTCTCATAATTATCGTCGGCGACAAACACCTGTAGAGAAACCTCCTGCCCGGAATCATTGACAAGGGCGATTTTTTCTTGGTCCATTGACAACAGCCCTTCGGTCGCATCAACGCATTGTGATTGTGCCGATGAAGTATGTACGACACTAAACAAGACACCGTATATGATCAACCTGATTATTATTTTCATAGATTTAAAATATCTCAAGCATAGACTATTTACCACTACCTTATGTTTTCTAACTCAGCCACAAGGGTTATCATCAGCCCACCTTGATAATAAGTAAAGGCTATGGCTCATACAAATTTCCCATCCGACTTCATGGTTCCGTTTGACGGAACATTCAGTGTTGCCGCCTCCATCACTGAGCCGGACATATCCGATCTGGACGAAAAACAACTCAAGAAGAAACTTTCGAAGGCAAACAACAGACTCTACGCCTTACAACGGATGTTATATGCACATAACAGGTACTCAATTCTTTTAATTTTTCAAGCCATGGACGCCGCCGGCAAAGATAGCACCATCCGAACTGTGATGCGTGGGGTGAATCCTGCGGGTTGCCAGGTGTTTTGCTTTAAACAACCCTCTGCTGAGGAGCTAGACCATGACTTTCTGTGGCGAAGCGCGTTGAGATTGCCCGAGCGCGGCCGAATTGGGATTTTTAATCGCAGTTATTATGAAGAAACATTAGTCGTACGGGTTCATCCCGAATACTTGAGCTATCAAAACCTCGTTGGGGAGACTAATACTAATGAGTTTTGGTCAAATCGTTTCGAATCAATTCGTGATCACGAATTACACATCGCCCGCAACGGCACCGTGGTAATAAAGTTCTGGTTGAATGTATCAAAAGAGGAACAAAAACGTCGTTTTATCAGACGTTTGGATAACCCCGATAAGAACTGGAAGTTTTCTAGCAGTGATATCAATGAAAGAAAATTCTGGGATGCATACATGAACTGCTATCAATCTACATTGAACCAGACTTCACGGCCTCATGCTCCCTGGTACGCAATTCCGGCGGACAATAAACCGTATATGCGATTGCAGGTAGCTAACACTATTATCCAAACGCTGGAAAGTCTCGATATGCACTATCCGGAACCCGTACCCGAAAACGCCGCGCGATTCGATGAGTTTCGGCATCGACTAGAATCAGAATAGCAATTTATATGATGTTAAGACTTCCGCACAATTAATCTACCCGTTATTGACGTTTGCCGATCCCGTTTGTCAGCCTGTTAAAGGCGCCCATCTAGTGGTACCTGCCAGAATGAATCTTTCCATTAGCGCTCCAGGACGACTTGTAACCATCGCTATTCTGGCGGGTCTTGTTTCAGCTTTTCATATGGGCAAGATTCCCGGCGCCCTCCCTCATATGGGTAAATTCTTCCACCTTTCGTTATCTCAAGCTGGATTGATTGTTTCCAGTTTCAGTTTGCTAGCGGCAGGCTTTGGGCTGGGACTTGGCATTATCACTGCACGGATAGGCATGTATTTCGCCGGCATCTTAGGTCTAACACTCGTTGCCATTGGTTCCGCACTAGGCGCGACAAGCCTCTCTTTCAGCCTTCTGCTCGGGTCTAGGCTTCTTGAAGGGCTTGGTTTTGTTCTAGTCGCGATTACCATGCCTGGAATCATTAATCATGTCTGCCCAGCCGATTATCGTGCCATTGCAATGGGCATCTGGGGTGCATTTATTCCTGCCGCGATGAGCCTGATGCTTTTGATATCTCCGTCGGTGATCAGTCACTACCACTGGCAAGGGGTATGGTGGTTATTGGCCGGATTTTCTCTGGCATGGGCCGTCCTTTTCACAATCACTTTTGGTGCTGTGAATTTGCCTGCTGCCAATGCTTCTCGAACATGGAAGGATATTAGACAGTTATGCGCAGGTGATCCAATCTGGCTGGTGGGCGCGTTCATCTGCTATTCCGCTATGTTTGCATCGGTCACTGCGTTTTTACCAACTTACTGGATAGATTCATACGACATGACCCTAGGACATGCATCCAGAATGGCCTCCATCGCTGTCGCGGGGAATATTGGAGGTAATATCCTGGCGGGAATATTGGTGCAACGAGGTTTTACATTACGCCAGATTCTGATCACCGCGTTGGTGATGGGCGGAACATGCGCAGTCGTGCTTTTTTCAGGTAAGCTAATCGTTTCATCACAATTTTACGCAGCAGTTGGATTCGCTTTTTTCTCTGGAATGCTCCCTGGCGCTGTTTTTGCCAGTTTAAGCAGTGTAGTTCCCATGCAAACTAGTATTCCACTGCTGGTAGGTATGGTGTTTCAAGGCGCTGGAATTGGTCAGGTTCTTGGCCCGATCGGACTCAGTGCGCTGGTGGACTACGCTGGCGACTGGATCTACGCCAGCATATTTATTGCAGTGCTAGCACTTCTAGGGATTTTTTGCGGGCGCCAATTGCATACCACCAATCGAGAATAAACTTTGACTGATGAACCCGAATCCATTCAATCTGCACGCAAATAATCCGCATTGAGGCTGGATCTTCTTGGTCAAGATACGGCTTAATGTCTGTGATTATGGCATTTTTAGCCTATCACCAATCCCGGCAAAAGCTTTAGATCAAGCCAACAAACCGGAAATTCTGGGTATCCTAGCCCAGACTTGCCTGCGTTTAGGGTAAAATATGTTACATAATTATTATAAAAGGGGGTGACTTAGAAGATTACCCGTGGACATTTTGTCGATTGACATCTTTGTCTATCAGGTTGTTTCGACTTGAAAACGTCAAAATCTTCTGTATCCAAGCACTACTCCTTACTGTTGATTTTTGTCCTAACTGACGCCCACTTTGCACTTAAACACGTAAAAAATAGTTGATACAAGTTGCAAAAAAATCTCGATGGCGAGGCAATCTAAAAAAGCGAAGATACTGAATCGGTCGCGGGAACCTGAAATGGGCGCCGCCGGCTCGTGGCGCCTGCTGCTTTACTATAATTTTTACAGGTTTGGCTTGGGCTGTTTATTCGGTGTGCAAAGTTATGCCTTGGCCCTCGCGATGGAACGACCAGACCTGTATTTAGTTCTGGGTATCCCCGCAGCTGGATTAATCTTTCTGGCTCTAATCACGTTCCATAACATATACCGCCGTTTACCTAAGCTACGTACCCAAACCCATACAACTTTTATAATTGATATAGTCTTGATCGGAGTTATTGCGCTCTCCGGTTTTCTGACCGAGTCTGTAACCATAGCTCTTTATGTGACGATCGCAGCGGTGGGTTTGGTCTTTCGTCTTCAAGTTTCATTTATTTATGCAGCAGTTTGTGCGATCCTGATACTGTATCCAAATTATGTTGACTCTCTTTCCGGAGAATCCACTTACAGTAATTTTTATTTTCCAGTGGTCACAACAGTAGGATTTTTTGTGATTTCCTGTGCAGTCGGGTATCTGGCCCGCAGAACGTTGTCCGACGAATTAACAGTTGAGAGGCGCGGGATCGATCTTGCCAATCTCAGTCAAATTAATCGGTTGGCTGTCGATAAACTCGATGTGGGTATCGTTGTCCTGGATAGCACTCTTAATATACGGCAGATTAATGATACCGCAAAAATATTAATTGGCAGCCTGATCTCGATGGATCACATCGAGGGTAAACTGGCAAAATATATCATACGCATCATCAACTCTTCCAAGGCAGCAATCTTTACCACCCATGTAGGTAATAATATTTTGGAGATCGGCACCTTCCCTTTATTCAATGGATTGCTACTAAAAGTTGAGAACAAAACTGAAACCGCCAACCGTACCAGAGAATCCAGGCTGGCATCTGTGGGACGCATGGCCTCATCCATCGCGCATGAAATCCGTAACCCTCTTAACGCAATAAATCATGCCGCACAACTTCTGGCTCCGCCTGATGATTCAGATCAGCGATATGCACAATCCATTGGCGAAATTCGAAAGAATGCTCAGCGAATAGATCGCATTGTTGAATCTGTTCTCGATAGAAGCCGGACCGGCCAGGCCCAACAAAAACGTTTTGCCTTAACACCCTGGTTAAAAAATTTCATAGAAACTTTTAATACAAAAGAACATGAAAAAAATGTACATTTTAATATCAGCGGTGAAGCAATAAAAATCGTGTTTGACCCAATTCAATTTGAACAAATACTTAGCAATTTATGCGAAAACAGCTTGGCGCATATTGCTACAATTGGACCCTCAGTGGAAATATTTTTGCACACCGGCATTGACGAATTAGGCAATCCGTTTCTTGAGATAATTGACTACGGGCTGGCTATTGATCCTTCAGAAAGAGAGGCCCTGTTTGAGCCATTCAAGTCATCCGACACTGGAATAGATTTCTTTATGGTTCGGGAGATTTGCAATATTAACGGTGCCGACGTGGAGTACTTGAGCGATTCGTACAAAAGCGGTTTTCGTATCTTGTTTCTCGCTTAGCGCTCAATGGTATTGAATTATTCGATTTATTCTTAGTTCAGTACTTGAGCGGCGTCTTGCACCGTTCCTGCTCGAGACGCATCATACCCCTCAATCTTTTTTATGCCCTGGTTCCAACTGGCCCCAGCCAACAATCCGAGTAATGCCTGTACTCCTTCATATTCCCATTTGTTCTTTGGTATGGCGTAGTAGTATGTTTCGGTCGCGAGCGGGATGAAGCCCAGATTAAATTTCAGGGCCGCCGCTTCTATACCTACCCCAACATCCGCAGAGCCACCTGCAACTAGAGCTGCTACAGCGGAGTGAGTGAATTCCTCATTGTCATAACCATTGATCTCATCTGGATTTATGCCTTGATCAATTAACAGTTGGTCAAACAACAACCTAGTACCCGAACTTGGTTGCCTGTTAACCAGCCTCATACCGCCTCCAGCAAGGTCGATCAAATCCCGCAGGCCCATGGGATTACCACGCTTTACAATCAATCCTTGTCTACGCTTTAAGCTATGGACTAGTCTGGTTTTATCGACATCTATCAACTGCATGTATTTGTCACAAAAACTGCGACGAAGCTGGCCATCAACAAGATGAAAACCAGCAGCGTCACAATCCCCTGCACGCAGGTGTTCAAGGCTCCGCCCACTGCCACAATGCTTGAGTTCCAGAACGTTGCCCGTCTGGCTATGGAATAACTTTCTCAGCAAATCGTGACTGAGGCAATGACTGGCTTGAATGGAAAGTAATTGAGCCGAAGGTTTTTGTAGCACATGATTCAGTTCACTTTGGATATGATTTGCAGTCGTGTTGGAAGCCTCCCGCAATTGATCTTTGGCAAAATCAAAACCCCATGTTATCCCGGCTCCAAGCAGGCTCAGCGTGGCCCCCTGACCCCTGGTCGAATGAATAAGTGGTGATCCAAGGTTATTCTCCCAGATATTTATCTGATTCCACGCACTACGGTAGGATATTCTGCATTGCTTTGCAGCAGCACTGAGGCTTCCTTCGCTTTCTACGGCACGTAGCAGCGCAAATAAAATAGGGGGCACCGGTTTTGCAAGTTCGGGCCCAAGACGCCAGGAAAGATCGAGTTCAACTATCAAAATACAATTTTCCGGATAAGGTTTTTCATATTACTGAATAGGAGCATTTGCGAAAAATGCCTGCCGACCTTCAATTCTGTATTGGTTAATTTCCAGCTGACCGGGCTCAGATATCAGCCAATCAATAAATAATTGGCCATCCGTAGCCTTTATATGCGAGTGCAGTGACGGATTTACCAAAATAACACCATACTGATTGAACAACATAGGATCCCCTTCGACTAGAAGTTTCAGGTTAGCCTTATTGGAGAACTTAAGCCAAGTGGAACGATCCGTCATCGTGTAGCCATCCATCCCTGCTGCAACATTCAGTGTCGCCCCCATTCCCGAACCGGTTTCCCTGTACCATGCTCCATCGTGCTCTAGTACATCTATCCCTGCTGCTTGCCATAACGATAATTCTTTTTTATGGGTGCCGCTATCGTCCCCGCGTGATGTAAAGGTACTGCCACTGTCAGCAATTTTTTGTAATGCATTCCCCACGCTGCTGAATCCGGCCACCCCTGCGGGATCTGAACTGGGTCCGACGATGACGAAATCGTTGTACATCACATCATAACGTTCAACTCCAAATCCATCGGAAACAAATCTTTCCTCAGATGGTTTGTGGTGCACCAGAAGAACGTCTGCATCACCTTTCTCTGCGATCTTGATCGCCTTGCCGGTACCTACGGCCACAACTCGAACATCAATAGCGGTAGCACCAGCAAATTTCGGTAGCAAGTACTCGTAAAGACCCGAGTTCTCGGTAGAAGTGGTAGACGCTATGGTAATAAATCGACTCTCAGCCTGTAGGTCGCTCGATCCAGCCATCAAGACAAACAAAAACAGCGTATGTTTTATTAAAAAGTATTTGCGAGTCATTGTGAATTAGTAAAATTTAAAGTTTTACGACTACCATAAAAGATTGCCTTGGAGAAACGCGGCAGCTTCGGGGCTCTTTGGATTGTTAAAAAATTCGCCCGCCTCTGCGGATATAAGAACTTTTCCGTCATGCATGAACACAACACGGTCAGCCAGACGTCTGGCTTGTCCTAGGTCATGGGTCACCATGATGATCTCGGTTCCGCTATCTCGCAGTGAAGCAATCATTGACTCAATCTGACGAGTCGCGGTGGGATCAAGATGCGCCGTTGGTTCGTCGAGAAATAAAACCATTGGATTAATCGCAACACACCGCGCTAGTGCCAATCGTTGCTGTTCGCCACCCGAGAGATGAGTAGCTCGCTGGTCTGCATGTTTTTCCAGTCCGGAAACCTCTAACGCAGCTGCTAACTGATGGGGTCTGGATGCGGGATCTATGCCGCATACCTTCATGGCGTATTCAATGTTTTTTCTTACACTGCGCTTCAACATAACCGGGCGCTGAAAAACCATCGCCTGAGCAGATGCAGAATGCGCCATACTGGGATTCTGCCAGCGAACACTCCCCCTGGATGGCGCCAGCAGCCCGTGACATATACGGAGCAACAGCGTTTTACCTGCTCCGTTTGGTCCCAGGATAATGGTTGACCGATCTTCTTCAATTTTCAAATTGATGTCAGAAAGCAGCCACTGCCCTGCAACTTCGTATCCTACATCTGTCAGCTCAAGGGGCAATATTCCACTCGCCCCCGAAGATGAACGTAAATCACATTCGTAGCTCCGATTCGAACTAATGTCATGCACTAAATGCAAAACGTTTTTGTCTCTCAAGCTTCGTTCTCCATTGCCTGTATCAGCGATACTAAAACGTTTACGCTGAGCACCAGAAGAATCAGGATAATTCCAAGAGCCAAGGCCAAACTGAAATCTCCTTTGCTGGTTTCCATCGCGATAGTAGTAGTCATCACGCGAGTCACATGATTAATATTACCGCCGACAATCATCACTGCACCGACTTCCGCGCTGGCGCGTCCAAACCCCGCGAGCAATGCCGTAAGCAAACTGAATCGGCCCTCCCATAACAACGTTTGAATACCCTTCCAACCACTAAGACGAAATGATCGAAATTGTTCATCGTAATGTTGGTGTAGATCCGCCAGAATCTGCCGGGTCAGTGCGGCGATGATCGGCAGAACCAGTAACGTCTGCGCCATAACCATTGCCGTCGGTGTAAACAGCAGACCATACTCCCCTAATGGCCCGGCCCTGGATAACAACAGGTACACAATCAGGCCGAGAACTACCGGCGGTAATCCCATTAGACTGCTCAGTACAGTGGCGATGGTCGCCCTGCCAGGAAATCTCCGTATTGCGAGTAGCGCACCCAGGGGCATGCCAACCAAGGTTGCAATAAGAACTGCACTGACACTGACTCTGAGCGATAAAAAAACAATTTCCGCAAGCTCAGGATTCGCAGTCAGTACCAAATCTACCGCGGTTGAGAATGAGGAAGAAAAGGTAGACATATATGTAATTTTCTACATATTAAAGTAGATATTTCCTAATGTAATTAAACTTTTTTCAAAAGTATATATGTAATATATTACATATATTAATTTAACAAAAGCAAAATCATTAAAGACCCAGCCATCGCGGATAACTTCAGGCAAATTGATATTGCCCTGTCGCGCATACACTCGCCTGACTGCGGTGTCATTTTCGCTACCGTAACCAAGTTAACTTGCCTTCGTAAATAGCAAGCGAGATGCCTCTGATCACGTTACCGGAAAGTCATAACTGGCAGCTTCGGAGGCAACAATCTACATCTTTCACAAATTTTACAGCGCCGATCGCAGGTGAATTTTCAGTAACCATGTCTAGAATTAAACCGCCTGCATTTAAAACTGGTTCGCAGTAAAGATACTGTCTTACGAATTCAGAAAGGCCACACCAACATGATCATAGGTATCGAAACCAGGATAACAATAATTTCCAATGGCAGCCCCATTCTCCAGTAGTCACCAAAACGATATCCACCGGGACCCATGATCAGGGTATTATTCTTATGACCAATCGGCGTCAGAAATGCACAGGAGGCGGCTACCGCAACGGCCATCAGAAACGGATCGGGGTTCACCCCTAGACGGTGCGCGATATCAATAGCGATTGGCGCGGCAATTACGGTGGTCGCAGTGTTATTCAGCACATCGGACAATGTCATCGTAACGATCATCAGCAGAGTCAAGACAACAATAGGGCCATACTGCGCGGAAACGTTGACGATTTCTGAAGCAATCAATGCAGTGCCACCCGAAGCTTCAAGAGCCGTTCCAATCGGGATCATCGAACCCAGTAAAACAATTACTGGCCATTCGATAGACGTATATATCTCTCGCAAGGGTACAATATTGAACCCAACCATAGTAATGCACACAAGAGCAAGCGCTTCTGGCAGATGAATTATTCCTGCAGTAGCGGCACTGATTGCAAGCACAAAACTTGTCACTGCAATCCAGGCCTTATTCCGTTGAATGACCTGCAGATCGCGCGCCTGAAGAGGCAATCCCCCCAACCAGATCGCGACGTCATTGAGACGCTCGCTTTGACCCAACAATAGCAGCACATCGCCTGCTTTTATCGTCAGCTTACGCACACGATCACGAAATGCATTACCCTGTCTTGATACACCAAGCAGTGTTACCCCATGTCGATACATTAATTTGACACTCAGTGCAGTTCGACCCTCAATCCGTGCGTTCTCTGGCACCACTACCTCGATCAGCGACAGGTCTTCGCCGAGGATTCCCCCGTGGTTTTCTGACCCTTGATACTCCAGTTTCAAGGCGCCGACAAACGCATCGATCGATTCCGCGTTTGCCTCAATCACCAGCAAATCTCCCTGCCGGATCTGTTCTCGTCGTGCACGACCCGGCACCCGCTTTCCGTTGCGCACCAATCCAACAATCACGACATCCGCCTCCTCGGCGGGAACGTCGAGATCTTTCACGGATTGTCCTATGACCGAAGATTTTTCTCCTACCCGCACCTCAGCAACATATTCCTGAACCTGAAACAATGTTTCAGCCGCGTTCCTGGCTGAACTACTTGCAGGTATCAGCTTCCAGCCAATCAAAGCAATAAATACAACCCCAACCAACGCTGTCACAAGTCCCACTGGAGTAAAATCGAACATACCAAATGGCTCTCCCATTGCCTGCTCTCTAAAGCTTGCGATAATAATGTTTGGAGGAGTCCCGATTAAGGTAATAAGACCTCCAAGAATAGAGGCAAAGGAGAGTGGCATAAGACTCAGTGCAGGACTGCGTTTAGCCTTGTTGGCTGCTTGCATATCAATGGGCATAAGAAGCGCTAATGCGGCAACGTTATTCATCAACGCTGATAGCGCTGCCGCCACCGCAGACATCACGCTAATATGCATAAACAGCGACCGTCCTGCATCTACAACATACCGGGCAATCAGTTCAATTGCCCCAGAATTTGAAAGTCCGCGACTAACCACTAAAACGAGCGCAATGATCATTGTTGCATGATGTCCAAATCCGTCAAAAGCCTGATTCTGCGGCACCACACCAATCACCACTGCAACCGTCAACGCACCAAAGGCTATCAGGTCATAGCGAATCTTCCCCCATATCAGCAGGCCAAAAATAACGCCTAAGAGACTAAAAAGAATTATCTGGTCGTTAGTCACGGATCACGTCTCACTAATGCAAATGCAAAAACTTATTTTATCCAAAGATGCCAAGCGGGTAGACGCCATTTTCGCGATACTGTTCCCAGCCAACTAAATCAGACGGCGTCGCCGCTGCCCTATGATCGTAATGATCGCAACGCCAGCCAAGGAAAGCACGCCACCGATCAATATTTTTGGCGTCAGGACTTCGTCAAGAAAAAGAACTCCTCCCGCTACTGCCGCCACAGGTAACAGTAGTAAAAACGGCATTACGTGGCCCACCGAGTATTTACCCAGTAGGTGATACCACATCGCGTAGCCTACCGCTGTCATAATTATTCCAAGGTATACAACCGCCATCCAGACTCCCCAATATGCAGTTCGAATAGCTTCCCACTGGCCTGTTTCAACTACAAACGAAGCAATAAAAAGTTGCGGAGTAGCCAGTACCGCGATCCAGGTTATTAAAGTGAATCCACCCACAGCACCAAGACGTTTCAGCATTACCTGACCTACGGACCAGGTAAAGGCACCCGCAATCACCAACATCATATGAAACATACTGTTGGCAAGAGATGGTTCGCCTACAATTAGTGTTGTCCCTGCAAATGCCAGCATCATGCCAAATACTTGCCATGTAGTGATTCGATCATGAAAAAACAGGTATCCCATCAGCACCCCAAAAGGCACTTCTAGCTGCACAAGTAGCGCGGCAGTGGAGGCGTCGATCTCTTTAAGCCCGGTAAAGGTAAGACTATATTGCAATGCTGCGCTCACCATGGCCACCCAGAATAAATCCATTAGAATACCTTTCGGCGGGCGAAACCACCATACTAAAACAAGTGCGGTAACACTAAATCGCAGGGCCATTAATAGGATTGGTGGAAAGTGCTCCATTGCCGCCTTGGCAACAACAAAACCCATTCCCCAGATTACTGGCACCAGTAAAGCCAGAATCACATCCAAGGGTTTCATGGCACAGAGGGCCTTAGCGCAACTTAATCGTAGTTGACCTTTAAAACCTCATAAATTCGCTTACCGCCAGGCGCATTCACCTCCACTTCATCACCCTCTTTCTTGCCAAGCAGAGCTTTGCCAATGGGTGATCTGATAGAAATTTTACCTTGTTCGAGATCTGCTTCTAGGTTTCCTACCAGCTGATAGGTCACTTCAGAATCCTTTTCCTCATCGTAAAGATCTACCTTGACACCAAAAACCACTTTACCCGAGTTAGCTAAACTTTTTGGGTCTATTATTTCAGCAATCGACAGGCTGCCTTCAAGCTCGGCGATTCGACCCTCGATGAATCCTTGTTGTTCCTTGGCCGCATCGTATTCAGCGTTTTCAGACAGGTCTCCATGGGACCTGGCTTCTGCTATCGCTGCAATAACTTTGGGGCGTTCCACGCTCTTCAGATTTTTCAGTTCCGCCCGCAACTTTTCGGCTCCAGCGTTGGTCAGGATTACTCGTTCGGTGTTCATTGGCAAATTCCAGCCTCAGTCGATTTCCAGCTGTTCAGATTTATCTAATGCCTAATCGGCTCGCTGGTGAAGCGACTGAAGTCTATTTATTGATATTTTGCCTGCAGCTCGGTGTGCCTCCACTGCGGCCCGTGCGCCAGCAAGAGTGGTGAAGTAAGTAACCTTGTGCAACAGGGCTTCTCGACGAATTGTATAGGAATCCTTAAGGCTTTGCTTGTCCGAAGTGGTGTTGATAATCAAATCAAAGTCGTTGTTTTTAATACGGTCGACCACATGAGGTCGACCTTCTTTGACTTTATTAACTCTAGTAACTGGTATACCCGCAGTGCTAAAAACTTTGGAAGTTCCGTCAGTGGCAATGATTTCAAACCCATTATCTGAAAAATATTTCGCGACCCCAACGGAGGCACCCTGATCTTCATTTCGAAGACTGATTAAGACCTTGCCCTCGCGGGGAATCCTCGAGCCAGCGGCTTGAGTTGCTTTATCAAAAGCATCGCCGAAGGATTCACCTATCCCCATCACTTCACCAGTGCTCTTCATTTCTGGACCCAGGACAGTATCAACACCGGGAAACTTGATAAATGGAAACACCGCCTCCTTGACCGAGTAGAAATTTGGCTCCCATGTTTCAGAAATGTTCTGAGATTCAAGCGACTTTCCTACCATGCAACAAGCTGCTATCTTAGCCAGCGGCCTGGCTGTGGCCTTTGAAACGAAAGGAACCGTTCTTGAAGCCCGTGGATTCACTTCCAGCACATAAATCTCATCGCCCTTCACCGCGAATTGCACATTCATTAGACCAATGACATTCAAGGCTATCGCCATCTCTTTGGTTTGACGCGTTAACTCTTTTTGCACCGATGCACTGAGGCTGAAGGGTGGCAATGAACATGCGGAGTCTCCTGAATGAACACCCGCTTCCTCAATGTGCTCCATAATGCCTCCGATGATCACCCTCTCACCATCACATATCGCATCCACGTCCACTTCGATCGCGTCATTGAGGAATCGATCTAACAGAACCGGTGAATCAAATGACACCCTTAAAGCTGAGGTCATGTAAGCATAAAGATCCTCTGCACTGTGCACAATTTCCATCGCTCTGCCCCCGAGCACATAGGAAGGCCTCACCACCAGGGGATAACCTATTTCCTCAGCAAGTGCGAGTGCCTGTTCCGCTGTACTCGCGGTGCGATTTGGTGGCTGCAGCAAGTTGAGTTCCGTGAGTAGCTTCTGAAAATATTCGCGGTCCTCTGCCCTGTGGATGGATTCAGGGCTGGTGCCAATTATCGGGGTACCGGCTCTTTCCAGACCCCTTGCCAGTTTAAGCGGTGTTTGACCGCCATACTGCACGATCACACCCAGAGGTTTTTCCACACGCACGATTTCGAGCACATCTTCGAGCGTCAGCGATTCGAAATAAAGCCGGTTAGAAGTATCATAATCGGTGGAAACAGTCTCCGGATTGCAGTTGACCATAATGGTTTCATATCCCTCCTCACGTAATGCCATGGACGCATGTACACAACAATAGTCAAACTCAATTCCTTGGCCTATTCGATTTGGGCCACCCCCAAGCACCATGATTTTTCGCTGATTCGAAGGCTCGGCTTCACACTCTTGGTCATAGCTTGAATACAAGTAAGCGGTAGACGTATCGAATTCGGCTGCGCACGAATCCACCCGCTTGTACACCGGATGTATTTTGTTAGTAAATCGAAATTCTCGCACCTGCTGTTCGTCAACTGACATGAGTTTTGCCAGCCTGCGATCAGAAAATCCCATACGTTTCCATCCCCACAGGATATCTGGAGCGATTCCTTCCAGAGTCTGCCGCTTAATATCTTCTTCAGCCAGAACGATATCCTCGAACTCCCCTAGAAACCACGGATCGATTTTACAAATGCTATGGATTTGCTCCAGATCCATTCCATGTCGAAACGCTTCAGCAAGATACCAGACACGCTCGGCCCCCGGCACCCTGAGCTTTGCAGACAACACAGTCTCTAGCGGTTCACCTGTCTCTTCTAATTCCAACTCATCAAGACCATCGCTCCCATTTTCCAGACCTCGTAACGCTTTCTGGAACGATTCCTGAAAGGTTCGACCAATTGCCATCACCTCGCCCACAGATTTCATCTGGGTAGTTAAGGTGGCATCTGCCTGGGGAAATTTCTCAAAATCGAAGCGCGGAATCTTGGTAACTACATAGTCTATTGTGGGCTCAAATGATGCAGGAGTGGCGCCCCCGGTGATGTCGTTCTGCAGCTGATCCAGTGTAAATCCCACCGCCAGTTTGGCAGCAACTTTTGCAATTGGAAAACCTGTGGCTTTTGAAGCAAGTGCAGAAGAACGAGAAACCCGAGGATTCATTTCAATAATGATCATTCGTCCATTTTCCGGATTGATCGCAAACTGCACGTTTGAACCACCGGTATCGACGCCAATTTCTCGCAGTACCGCGATACTCGCATCGCGCATAAGCTGATATTCCTTGTCAGTCAGTGTTTGAGACGGTGCCACGGTGATTGAATCTCCTGTATGCACGCCCATCGGATCGAAATTTTCGATAGAACATACAATGATGCAGTTATCCGCTTTATCTCGGACCACCTCCATTTCAAATTCTTTCCAACCAAGAATACTTTCTTCGATCAGTAGTTCCTTAGTCGGAGAGGCGTCCAGGCCGCGGAGACATATATCATCAAACTCATCATGGTTGTATGCAATTCCGCCGCCCGTGCCGCCAAGAGTAAATGATGGTCTGATTATTGCTGGAAATCCAATATTCTGAAGTACAGCCCGCGCCTGATCCAGATCGTGAGCTATTTCACCATTTACCGTCTCTAACCCTATTCTCCTCATCGCTTTGCGAAACAGGTCACGATCTTCAGCCATATCTATAGCTTCGCGGGTCGCACCAATCATTTCTACGCCAAATTTTTCTAGAACCCCGTGTCGATGCAGATCCAACGCACAGTTCAAACCAGTTTGACCACCCATGGTGGGTAAGATCGCATCAGGCCGTTCAACCTCTATCACTTTTTCAAGGGTGGCCCAGTGAATCGGTTCAATATAGGTTGCATCGGCAAAATCGGGGTCCGTCATGATTGTGGCGGGATTGGAATTGACCAGAATCACGCGATAGCCTTCTTCCTTCAACGCTTTGCATGCCTGTACACCAGAATAATCAAATTCGCAGGCCTGACCGATAATGATTGGGCCCGCGCCGATGATGAGAACTGACTGGATATCCGCTCGCTTACCCATCATTGAGCCCCCTTATGTTTTTCCATCATAGAGATGAATCGATCAAATAGTGGATTAATATCCTTAGGTCCCGGACTTGCTTCAGGATGACCCTGAAAAGAAAAAGCGGGTTTGTCAATTCTTTCTATTCCCTGCACTGTTCCATCGAAAAGTGAACGGTGTGTCACTCTGATATTTTCAGGCAGACTCCCCTCGTTAACTGTAAAACCGTGATTCTGGCTAGTGATCAACACACGACCACTATCAATGTCTTGAACCGGATGGTTGGCCCCATGGTGGCCAAACTTCATTTTTTCTGTTACTGCACCGCTGGCGAGAGAAAGCAGTTGATGTCCTAGGCAGATCCCAAAAACCGGGATATTGTTATCGACAACATCTCTAATGGCATCTATAGCGTAGTCACAAGGTTCCGGATCCCCGGGGCCATTAGACAGAAACACCCCGTCTGGTTGTTGCGAAAGAATATCCGCCGCCTTAGTCTGGGCTGGCACCACCGTAACATCACAACCCCTATCAGCTAGAAGCCGCAGAATATTTAGTTTGATACCAAAATCACAAGCTACTACCCGAAACTTTGAATCAGGTGCTGCCACATGGCCACCATCAAGTCGCCACACTCCATCCTGCCGGCCGGTATTCCAGCGATAACTTTCCGCGGTTGACACTACTTTGGCCAGATCCATGCCGCCCAGACCCGGAAATTCCCGCGCTTTTTCCAGACCATGTGCCTGATCAAGATCTGCCCCGGCCATCAGGCATCCATTTTGCGCCCCGCTAGTGCGCAGCAATCGCGTCAATTTTCGAGTGTCGATGTCGCTGATTGCGACCACACCTTTTTGCTTTAAGTATTCGGGTAATGATCTCTCGGCTCGCCAGTTGCTGTGCAATCTCGGCAGGTTTTTGATTACCAGGCCAGAACAAAATACTGATCTGGACTCATCGTCCTCTTCATTCACCCCGACGTTTCCAATATGAGGATAGGTCAGCGTAACAACCTGACTCGCATAGGAAGGATCGGTAAGAATTTCCTGATATCCAGTAATTGAGGTGTTGAAAACCACTTCGCCGACACTAATTCCTTCCGCCCCAATAGACTTTCCGTGAAAAACCGTACCATCTTCAAGCACCAGCAATGCGTTTTGCTTCAATCAAATCTCCCGTAGTTGTTCGAGGCATCCAGCGGTGAAGTCAGGCAAAATAAGCTTAAAAAAAGGGAGAAACCTCTCGGTTTCTCCCCAATTGATCTTTTCTGGCCCGAAATCGCTTAAAGCCTCAGTAGTGTGTTTTAGTTGGCGCGAATTGTAACCTTCCAAGCACTATGATTCAACGAAGACCGAGTACATCCTGCATAGTGTAAAAACCAGCTCTTTGGGTTACCAGCCACTGCGCCGCGCGCAGCGCGCCCTGGGCAAATATTCTACGATCGGTTGCACGGTGGGTAATTTCAACCCTCTCACTCTCGCCGATAAACATCACTGTATGTTCACCGGCAATATCACCTCCGCGAATTGCGGAGAAACCAATACTGCCAGTAGGTCGCTCCCCTGTATGGCCTTCGCGGCAGAATACCCCATCTTCTGGCAGCGACTTTCCAAGAGCATTCGCTACCGTCTCACCTAACAATAATGCAGTACCTGATGGAGCATCCACCTTATGGCGATGGTGCGCTTCAATCACCTCAATGTCTGTGACATCGCCGATAACTCTAGAGGCGATTTCCAGTAGCGCCACGCAGAGGTTGATACCAACACTGGTATTGGCTGCCAGCACCACCGGGATATCCTTCGCGATCTCTTGCAACTGCTGTTTCTGCTCCGAAGTCAAACCTGTCGTACCTGTCATTAGGGCCCTTCCGGAATTGCTACAAAGTTTCGCATGCTCCATGGTGGCTTTAGGTGTGGTGAAATCAAGCATCACGTCAAATCCCTGAAGGTCGAGTGTGTCTGCAATTTTCACTCCTATTTCCTCGATTCCAGCACACAGCCCCGCGTCTTGACCTAGGTTGGGGCTGCCGGTTCGCTCCATTGCCGCCGTAACTTTTACGCCAGTCGTCTCGGCTGATTGTCGAATAATCGCTCGCCCCATTCGTCCGGACGCTCCGGCAATCGCAAGATTAATCATAAGAAATCACTTTTTGTATTTAGATAACTCAATGTATTATAAAGGTAAGGAAGGCTCACCGTTGCCTGATCACTTTTTTTAACGGTGACAGGTTGATTTCGTCGATCACCGCATGCGGCGGTGCTTCGAGTATGGTCATCACGGCGTCCGCAACGTCCTCCGCTGTCAACGCATTGTTTTGATCTGCGCCCGGTGTAAAAGACAGTTCATTAAAAAACGCAGTATTTACCATACCCGGATTTACAATCGCGACCCTCACACCACTGCCACTGCATTCCTGTCTGAGCGATTGTGCCAGCCCGCGAAGGGCAAATTTAGTCGCAGCGTAGACAGCACCCTGTTTGCCACCACGCAATGCAGCCTCGGACCCCATAAATACCAATGTGCCTTTACCGGCTGCTTTCATTATGGGTATCAGCAGTCTTGCCAGCAATAGGTTGCTTGTCAGATTAGTGTCCACCAAACGTCGAATGCGTGCTTCAGAGAACTGTTCCAGAGAACCGAAGTCCCCGAATCCGTGGCAAAGCACCGCGCCCTCAGGGTGCCCACGCTTAATCAATTCTTTAATTGGTGATTCAATCTGATCCAAATTCGACAAATCACATCGTACAGACTCTACCAGCTCTACATCCGTTGCCGCCTTCCGCCTGGCTACACTGGTGACGTGATATCCCGCAGAGGCCAACCTGTTGACAACCGCCGCACCGATGCCAGCACTACCGCCGGTTACAATGTACCTAGTCATCGTCACCGTCTAGTTGAGCTTCCCGCCTTCGGAGAAAGTATTCACCAATCTCCATTAGAAAAATGTAACCGGCGAACAACCCAAGAAAAAGATAAAAAAGATAGTTTTCCGGCGTACCTTTCAGGAAAAGCACAATGCCGGCAACGGCCAGCAGGGCCGCTGCGCTTACGATCAGGGCTAAGCTCTGATTTACATCCAAGCCAAGTCTCATCAGCAAATGATGGGTGTGCATCCAGTCCGCTCGAAAAGGGGAACCCCGGCGCATCGATCGCCTTAGCAACACTCCTACAGTATCGAAAAGCGGAATTGCGAGAATCCATAACGCTACAACCGGAGCAAAAGATGCCCTCGCACCTTGACTGTGGCGAATCAGCAGCCATGCCAGCACTATTCCTAATACCATACTGCCGGCATCACCCATAAATAATTTTGCCCCTCGGTGATGAATGGCACGCAAATTGAATCCGAGAAATCCTACTACCGCTGTAGACAGTACAACCACCAGATCGATTCCTTCGGAACCGGAGAAAATGAGCAAAGCAAAGATCGAAAGGAGGCAAACCAGTACAAGACTCCCTGCCAATCCATCCATTCCATCGATCATATTAATGGCATTGATCACCCCCACTCCCGCGAACACAGTGAGTGCGACACTATAATTCCCTAGATTCGTTGTCTCAATAGAGAACGTCTTCCCCAAATCAACCAACCGAACATTGTCAATCCAGATGATCAACAGTACCGCAATTATCTGAAACAAAAATCGAATCCAATAAGGGATTGAAAATCGATCATCTACAACGCCGATCACCAACAATAGAATTACTGCACCGGCAATACCCGCACCTGGAAGATGCCCTATCATCAGCAGAGTCAACGCTGCACCGGCCGACATAGCGATACCACCGGTCAACGGTATGTTACCTTGGTGTCGTCGATGCTGACCGGGTATTGCGACAAGACTAAATCGGTGTGCCAGGGGTATCGACATGCGTAGCAATAGCAGCGTGATCAGCAATCCACCAAGTGCAAGCATAATATTATTCACTTTCGCGATATAACATTACTTGCCCCAGTGCCAGCACGTCCATGCGAGTTCGTAAAAAACATTCCAGCGCTTCTTGAGGGGTACAAACGATAGGCTCATTTTCGTTAAAAGAGGTGTTTAGTAACAAAGGCACACCAGTTTTCTGATAGAAAGATTCGATGAGCTTGTAGTAAAGCGGATTCTGTTTCAAAGTGACGGTTTGTAGACGTCCGCTGCCGTCCACATGGGTGACAGCGGGTATTTGTGCTCTTCGGTGGTATTGGATTTTATAGACTTTCTGCATATAAGGCACATCGTCATCGACCTCGAACCATTGACTAACATGCTCCCTAAGAATTGAAGGGGCAAATGGGCGAAACGATTCTCTACGCTTGATCTTATGATTAAGTATTTGCTGCATGTCAATGCAACGAGGATCGCCCAAGATTGAACGATTGCCAAGTGCGCGAGCACCCCACTCCATACGTCCCTGAAACCAACCTACCACGCTACCACCAACCAGTGCATCTACAATTTTTGCAATCAGATCGTCCAATTCCAGGAGCCTGGCTCGACATCCTGCATTCTCAATTCTGGTTTGATTGTCATTAAGCAATGACATGATACTGTTACTCGAGAATCCAGGCCCAAGGTAGGCATGGGGCATTGGATCTCTCACTATATTTCCGCCTAATTGTCTATTTAGTTGCAGCGCTGCACCCAGGGCGCCCCCTGCGTCTCCTGCTGCGGGCTGAATAAATACCCGATCAAATCCTGTGCGCTCACTAATCTTACCGTTTGCAACTGAGTTCATCGCACATCCACCCGCCAAAGCAAGGTTCTTCACTTTGTATTTTTGATATAAGCCGTTCAACATTGAGAATAGACAGTTTTCATACAACTGCTGTGCGCTTGCGGCAATGTTCCGATGTCGTTGCTCTAGAGGCTCATCGGGCAATCTTGACGGTCCCAACAAATGTTCAAACAGTGGGCTATATAAAGAATCGAAAACAGGTCTGCCCCGTTCCCAGCTGAACGATAAAGGTTGGTTGTGATGGCGGAAATACTTAAGATTTAACTGATAAACCGAAGAACTATTAACTGACACCAATTGTTCCATAGAATCGAGATATGACGGATTACCATAGGGGGCCAATCCCATTACTTTGTATTCATCGCCATAGTCACGAAATCCGAGGTACTGGGTAACTGCTTGGTAAAATATGCCCAACGAATGAGGAAAATGCACATATCCTCCAGGTTCAATACCGTTGTCTCCGCCGAGACCCCATGCAGCGCTGCTGAAATCACCGAAACCATCGATCGATACCGCCAGAGCATTGGAAAAACCTGAAGGGTAAAATGTTGAAGCCAGGTGGCTAAGATGATGTTCGATATGATGAACTTTGAACTGCTGCGTCTTGCCACCAAAAGCTCTGGCAAGCTCCTGTTCCACGCTGCTCCTTTTCGCCCGGTTTCGAACCCGCGATAGGATTAGATTTGGTCGAGCGGCACCGGTCAACAAATAACCAAGCTTTCTTAACCGATGGGCCTTATTGTCATTATTAACTGCCCAATGGTTTACTTCAAAGGCGCCGAGCCCCGCAATCTCGAGGCAACATCTCACCGACTCAATGGGCATACCCGCCCAGTGCTTGATCCGGGTAAAACGCTCCTCCTCAACTGCCGCAACTATCTGCCCATTTACCGCAATTACCGCAGAAGCATCTCCGTGAAAAGCATTTATCCCTACCACGACCATTTGGATTCAGGCTTCGGTTTCAATAATCATACCGAAACGATTGACCAACACTGGACTGGCCGCAATCATACCAGCGAACAAACCAAGCAAAATTAGGATCGTAGGGTCGCTAAACACCTGGGAGGCTACTGTAAAATGAGCGAGGTTGGCCAACAGAATGCCGACCAGACCAAAGCAGATATAACCAAACCTACCGCCTTTTCCTGAAACATACTGAATGATTCTCCAGACATAAATCACAAAGACGAAAATAAGCCAAATTGACACCAGCAAACCAATTAAACCAAGCTCAACCACAATTCGACCTAGTCCACCTTCTGCTTCGTAAATGGGACCAAAATTGGTGTCGCTATCTAAACCTGCACCTTGGCTTGCGACACCCGCCCCTAGACCAAGTAGCCCATATCTCTTTACTGCCGACACTACCGCACCAATGCCGAGCACTCTTCCGCGTTCAGTAATATCCGCAAAGACCCCACTGGCCCGCTCCACATATAGATCATATCTTGCATCTTCTCGATCGGGCACATAATATTCCTTGGCAGTAATCCAAAGCGCCGACATACCTAATAACACCACTACGGCGGCTACACGAAGCGAACGCTGGTAATATATGGTGATGAGTAACCAATAGGTGGTCAGGAATATAATTGCTGACACGATTAGTTTTCGTCGACCTGTCAGGATACCTGCAGCGATTAAAAAGACAATTCCAACCACGCAGAGCGCTCTGGCAGTAATTAATCGTGTCCTAGTAGCCAAAACCAGCAGAAAGCAAGATCCAAGTACTATATGCCATGCAGCAATTTCGGACGACCGGAAAAAGCCTGAATGACCCTTCAACACCGTACCTACATCATAGATTACGAGACCAGCACCAACTTCGCCGAGAACCGTCCAGTCGATACTTAAGTATTCGAGATAAATACCCGAAGTAAACAGCACACAAATAACGCAATAGTAAATCATGAATCGGACTATGCCGGACTCTCCTACTCTACAGGCAAAATAGAACCCGGCAAGGATTGCCACAATTGGGGTAAAGTAGGTCAGCACTCCTAACGCCACGATAAATAAGCTGTGTGAATTTAGATAGGCAAATAGTAGCTGCACACAAACCAACAATAACAGCGTAACTAATGCTTGCGCTACGCCTCCTCGCCACCCTGGTATTCGAGTAAAGTCAAAACTATATTGACGCAACAGCAATCCCACGACGAGCGCCGCAAAAACAGCGGCAGAAAGCGTTACCATATAAACCGGCTCACCGGGAATCAGCTTGCGAACTGGATCCTGCAGAAAACCTACTGCGACACAAAGCCATACACCATGCCACCATTTTTGTATGGCCGCAAAACAACACAAACCGAGTAAAGAAAATATTAGTAACTCAGACACAGTTCAGACAGGTTGACTATCCATTATATTAAGTTGGTTCAGGAGGGGTTCTAAAGTCAATTCTGGTAGCGGATATGACAATCGACAATAGTGCAATAAACAACCACATGTTTGCCGGTACCTGGAAAGGAAAATCCACCAGTGCGTGAAGCAATATAACAGAAACGCCGAATAATCCTGACAGAATTAATCTCTTGCGCAGCAGGCTTCTGGATTGATACAACTTATGCAAAGACTTCCATACCGGGATACATACAATCGCACCTAAAAGAAATAATCCCACCGCGCCTTGTTCCAGTATAAGTTCAAGATAATCATTGTGAGCGTGATTGTATGTCATTGGTCCCAACTCTCCTGAAGGCCTTGATCGGAACACGGCTTCATATGATCCGGCGCCAAATCCGGTGATTTTTGAACCATTTATCAGCCCCAAAGTAGTTTTCCATTGTTCGAGGCGATCGGAAGCCTCCATCTGAAGCCGGGAAAATCGTTGCCCCATCAACTGCGCACCAAAAAATACGAAGGATGCCAAACCGGTCAGTAGTAATCCAGCAATTGATATTCTTAACCTTTTATCCCTTAGTACGAGAAAAAACACAAAAAATGCGGCACCTGCAAACGACACAACTGCTGCGCGCGATCCGGACAACATCAAACCCGATAACAGTATCAATAACAGCGCCAATGCTATCGCCTCGTTCCCTCCATGCATGTAACGATGAGCACTGGATAAAGAGTTCTCCGTCCGTGATCGCGTCAAGGCCCAGATCAATGGAAAACCTGCTGACATCGCCACCAAATTGGCATAGAAATTTCTGTTCACATAACTTCCAGTCACCCGTTTCAACGCGTAATGTGTTGGCGCCCAGCCAAAAACCGCCGACTCACTGTAAAAATTGACCATACCAAAAATAGTTTGGAGAGCTGCTACCGCAAGAATCACCGATACCAACCAGAGAATTCGGGCGGGTGATCGCAACAGAGCTATTAACAACACGAACAAAGCGCCATAGCCGATGTAAAGATACAGCTCAATGTAGGTTTGGTAAGGATTTACGGAATCGAGCCCAAAAAGACCATAAGCCTGGAACCAAGTAAGCAAAAGCCAAATGGTCCACGCAAAAAATACAGCTTTGTATTCAGGAAAGAACTGCAGCAACTCGGACACTTTACGGCATAAAACCAGCCATACTCCTAGCAGTACGAGAAACCCGCCTGAAATAGATAAAAACAGAATTGCGTTTCTGGCACCATCAAAAATCGTCAACATCGAAAACAGCAGCAACGTAAGTGCAAAGATTAAACGATCGGCAACCAACATCAGTATGATTCACACTGTGCCAGGCTTTTCCTTGCCCACAGCGGATTGAATGCATAATGACGATATTGCTCCTCTAGATGTTGCTGCAGTGGGCGCTTTCTCAAATCCGTATTCCAACGAGCGAGAATGTGATCGTCTATAGAGTTTGCATGATCCAACATCTGCATTACCCGTCGACGTCCTGAGCAGGATAACCATGGCCATCTCTTTATACCAAGATCGATGACCAGTCGTATTGTGTTGTAGTCCTTGGGGGCCCATTCAACAGCTCGAGATAAAGCCAGTGATATCGTTTCTGATCGACCTGGTTCTAAAATGTAATCAAGAAAATAGGCATATTTTGCCCACAAGTAACCGTCATTTGGTGTGGCCTCAAGGGCGCGTTGATAGTCATCTAAGATTCCTTCATGCCTCAAATTCCGAACTGTAGGAAGTTGCCCACCGCCATCCATGTATTCGACTAACGCTATCGCATCTGCCCGGGTTTCCGTTAAAGCATCAGCGAATGGCGTGTTTACCGGAAGCCTTTTCGCCTTGGAAATCAGCAATTCAAAATCCTGACTATTCAGAGTTTGTAACGACGCCATCAATACGCGAACTTCTTGTCGGGCAGTTTCAATCCCTGTTAATTGAAATGCCATTGCACCAAGAAGTAATGAGCCCAATGCGACGCTATACCGAATTGTGATATAAAATCTTGCCCACATGTTTGACCTGCTAAAGACGCGCCGCGGTATTGTCATCATCATTGGGTTCAATACGATTGCGCTGCAGACTCTTGACCGCCTCTACCAATCCTCGAGTAGCAGCCTTCATTGAATATTTCTGAACATGCTGACTGGCTTTTCTGCCGATTCGCCGGCGTTTCTCCATGTCATGCTCTAATTCCGCCAACACTTCGGCGAGCTGATTAGAGTTTCCATACTGGTAACGAAAACCGGTCTCTCCTTCTATCACCAAATCAGGTCCGCAACCTACTCGGTCAGATACAACCACCGGCAGAGAAAAGTTCATCGCCTCGTTGACCACTAAGCCCCAGGTTTCTCCATAGCTCGAAGGTAACACCAGGCAATCTGCGGAAGCATACACTGCAGGCAGTCCGCTCTGATTAACAAATCCGGTAAATACAATCCGAACCCCAAGTTTCTCTGCAAGACCCTGCAGATCGTTTCGTAGCCCTCCCTCTCCCGCGATCACCAGGCAATATCGACTCCCGCTAGATTTCATCTTTCCTAAAGCATGGACCAGTTCCTGCACGTTTTTTTTTGGTTGTAGTTTACCGACAAACAAAATTACAAATTCTGCAGGTCCTATTTGGAACTGAGTCCGCCATTGTTTCCTGGCAGCGCCAGATCGATCATTCTGTCCTTCAAACCAATTATTGTCCACAAAGTACGGTGCGAAATGTAATTGTTCAGCTGGCACCCCGCATTCAAGATAAAATTTTTTATTACTCTCGCCAATATACAAAAAGCGTACAAACGTCTTGAGGAATATTCTGTGTAATATTCTCTTGTAAAAGGCTCGAGACTTCAGACTATTCGACTCTGCTCTGATTAAACAAGGAATTCCCACCAATTTACAGGCCAATAATACTTGGATCAGGCTAAACTGATGCCATCCCGTCAACAATACTACCGAGGGGGATTGGGAGCTCAGCTTGGAAGCGATTGATCTTACTCGAGTTCCGAAAAATCGATCCAGTGACGGCCTCTTGGCACAGTTTTCTAACTCCTCCCATCGATATCCACTAAACAACTCAGTGTCCCATGTAAACGCTTGATCAAATCCAACACCTTGTAACGATGGATCAGGAACAGTCACATACCAGACCATCAACTCCAACCTAGAATGGGCACTCAGATACCGGAACCACGGAGCCATGTATTGCACCGGGTGAGTCGAGACCACCAGCAACGAATCAGCTTTCAAAGTTTCAATGGATTAACTGAGGGCCTTTAGACCAAAGTATGCTGGCAAGAAACAAACCAGTAAATTCCGCAACCAGGGTAGGCGGGACATACCATGGATGCGTCAGATGGAAACGTGTCTTGATCGAGTGTACAAGCCGTTTAACAATACGCTGCGTACGTTTCTCTTTAGATGTAAAAATATAATAGTAAGCACCTAGAGAGTGACCCGGACGCCAAGTAGTCAAATGACTACCGTAACTTCTTACACCGCCTTCCGTTGCCTTAAGATGATGAATTACAGCAGATGGCCAGTACAAAATTCTAGCCCCTGAGGCTCGTAACCGATCGGCAAATTCGCGCTCATATTGATAAGCTGCATAGCGAAAATTTTGATCAAATCCACCTAAAGAAACTGCTAAAACCCTGTCGACAGAAAAGTTACCCCCCATGAACTCCTCGACTTCCGCAGGGTTCGCGGCATCAAAAGGAGAAAACCTTTCTTTAGCCCATGGCTGTATAACTCTGCCCGCTACAAGTGCATACCGATTTTGTTCATAAGTTTGTTTATGCCCTTCTAGATGGGCATCAATTAATCCACTATCAGGATCTATATCATCATCGAGGAACAATGCGATTCGGCCACGTGCATGTCGAAGCCCGATGTTCATTGCGGTCATAACAGAAGGTTTGTTGCAGCGCAGCCAGGTGATTACTTTGCTATCGGACCACTCACGCAGTTTAGATTCGACCGCCGAATCGTGCTGCAACGTCTGATCAACGATAAGCAGCTCACGCCCTGGTTTTCTCAGAGGCAACAGACTTTCAATAGTGTTGATCAAGATCTGTTCACGGCCATAGGTAGGAATTATGATTGAAATTTCCAACCCAGGTTCTTCCATATACTCACCGGAGATTTCGCCCAAGCGTTTCGAGTTATCAGTAACCGCCGCCGTAATATTCCCGGTTGTAATAGTCGTATTTATTGTAATAGTAGTGTGATTGATTGTAGTTGAGCTGAGAGAGCACCACTCCCGTCGGCACAATACCGGCTGACGAAAAGCGCTTGACGGCCGCGTCCGCAACCTGGTGACTAGTAGAACCAGCTTTCAACACCATCAGTACCGCATCGGCAAGCTTTCCAAGTACCACCCCGTCGCTAACCGGAAGAATTGGCGCACTGTCAATCACAATATAATCAAAACTTTTTCTCATCATTTCTAGGGTTTGCTTGAACCGATCCGAAGAAAGCAGCTCAAGTGGATTTGGGGGCACTTCACCACTTCTCATGACCCTTAGTGATTCCAAGTCCGGATCTTGGAACAAACACTCGGTTAATGAATTTTGCCCAGCAACGTACCCAGTGAGGCCCGTTACATTTTCCATTTGGGCAATCTTCGCGATTCTCGGCTTTCTAAAGTCTGCATCGATCAAAAGAGTTTTTCCTAATTTACTGAACGCTAACGCAAGATTTGTAGCGCAGGTAGTCTTACCCTCATGAGGCACGGCAGAGGTGACCAGAACAATCTTAGGAGGTTGATCAAAGTTAGAATAGATAATACCTGTTCGAATATGATTTATAACTTCTGAGAAACTCGATCCAGAGCCACTGAGATAGTAACGCTCGGGCACTAAACCACCCTCTTTGCGAATCTTCTTACTCGATAGTAAAGGCAAAACGCCGAGCACTGGCAGCCTCAATCGCTCTTCGACCTGAGTTTGGTTTTTAAATGTACGATCGAAAAATTCCCGAGCAAATAAAAGTATCAGACCAAACAACAGCCCAAGCATGGAACCAGTGATTGTCCGGTTACCAATATCAGGACTAAATGGCTTCGACGGTACCGCGGCGCGGTCTAGCAGGCTGGTATTGCTGGAAACCGAATCAATCCCGAGTTCGACCTCGTTAAACCGAGAGAGGAAAAGCTCATAGAGTTCTCGGTTGGAGTTCACCGAGCGTTCAAGTTTTGTTAGTTCAAATCTGTCTTCGTTGGTATTAAGTTCACTTGCGGACACCCGGCCATAGCGGCTTTCCGCTGTAGCCAGTTTACGCTTTGACTCTATTATGGCAGGATGCTTTGGCCCGTATCGTTTAGTCAACTCTGCGAAGTTTCTGCGAGCTTCTAACAGGTCACTGTTGACCTGGTCAAGTGTTTGGCTCGAAAGGGTTTTTACAGTCTGTAAATCGAACACCTGGTTACTGAGCTGAAATTCTCTTAGTTCGTTCTCCGAGGAAGTGAGCTTCGTTCTTGATTCAGAGATTTTCTCCGCCAGCCATTGTCCCGCTCGTTCTGTTTGTGACACACGACTTTCAACAAGATATGCAAGGTACGCATCAGCAACTGCATTGACTACCACTGCCGAGACAATAGGATCCGAGGCGGTTACTGTCAGGCGTTGAATTTGCTCTGTACGACCAAACTCAACTGTCATATCCGTCGCGATTTTTGAGGCAATCAAGTCAATTGAGGGCAGTGTCTCTAGATCATTACTAATTGATTCATCCTGATTTTTTACTGGAGCAATACCTTGCCCATCCAAAAGACGAAGCCACCCTGACGCCCTCTGCTTTAAATCTTCCACATATCCCGACAACCAGTTTCCCTCTTCAGGTGCAAACATAAGTTGCACGATCGAGGGACTCAGAGAAGCGGCAGCCTTCTCAAGCACAACCTTGCTGCCGATCACAACTTGCTGCGTTTCGTAATAACTGCGCGGGACATAATAACGTAAACGGTTATTTAAATATTCCGCCCGGTTTGAGCTTTCTGGCTCAACTACAATATTGTTACTGGCTCGATACAACGGTGTCTCACTAGCAGCCAAGAAATATCCCGCAATCGCACCAATCAACACAAACAGCAAAAGCAGAAACTTGTTTCTGCGCAGAACTTTTATTATTTTATCGAACTCAATAACATCCTTACCCGTGTCGACATCGCCAAAAAAGCTCTGCTCTAGCCGCACCATCTTTTGGTTTGGCTGTTTCAGGTCTACGACCTTACTCGTCACTGTACTGCCTCGATTTCATAGTTAGTTGATTCTAAAGGAAGTCGTATGTCAAAACAGGCTTGCTCCGATGCTTATCACGTCTCCGGGATACACCAAGGTATCAAGGCTAACTTTATTAAGCTTCTCTTGAGTCTCACTGCGGATAATTGTGATCTTCTTACGAGAGGCGCGCAGGCTTAAACCTCCCGCAATGGCAATCGCCTTTTGAACCGACAATCCTCCAGCATGTTTATATTGGCCCGGGGCATTGATCTCTCCTTCCATGTAGAAGTACTCGATTAATTTTTGCTCGACAATCTCTTCACCAACTATCACCACATCACCCGGAAGTATCTCCGTAGATAGATCAGCCGTCAGTTCAACCCGGGAGGACTCTGTTCTCCGCTGGATTGTGATGTCCTCCTGACTCGCACTTTCAGCAAACCCGCCGCCAAGCGCAATCAATCGCTCAACATCCATACCAATAGAATAATCTTTCTGACCGGGCATTTTTACCGCACCACCCACAAAAATCGGCCGATAACGCGTGACCGCAACCGTCACTTGCGGTTGCAACAGATAGCCATCGAGTAGACCCAAAGTTATATCGCGCGCAAGCCCCACCTCGGTCTTATTTTCTACCTGCACTTGCCCCAGGAAAGGATAAGTAATCACCCCATTTGACGGAACAGGTAAATCGGCGAAGGTCAGGTCAGGTTCTCCATAGACATTAATGCTAATACGATCTCCTGGGGCAATCTTATACTCGGCCGGGCTCTGATCTGATCCCAGTTGATCCGATTGACCGACTGCTATTGTCGTCAGCGTAAATAACAGAACAAACGATACTAGAAATCTACCACTACTGCGACACATTACTCTATACCCCTCAGGTCTTCTCGAGTATGGATATTATAGTCACCAAACGTGTTGTTGATTTTTGGTTTTAGGGTTAGCGTAAGAGAAAACAAGTCAGAGTCATAGTCTTCAATGGGGTCGGTCGAATTTCGTTCCGTTCGCGCCCACGTTGCCCCCAACCGTAACCAACGCTTTATGTCGTAAAACACTCCGACCCCATAATCGGCAATCTCATCCTGACGCACATTTACAAGATTATCCTCAATATAGTTCAAATATAGCTGACCACGAAAAGCCTCGGTAAAACTATGGGTCAGATTAATTCCTGACAGAGCCGACTCAATAACCGGGGAGTTCAAATTTATACTCTCTTCAAAAGTTTGAGACATATACAGGTTTAAAGAAGTAAACCGGCTAGGAAGCCAAGTAAATTTACCCAGATAACTGTCACCATCCTGATCTTCAAAATTCGAATCCTTAAACGACTTCTCAATACTTCCAGCTTGCAGTAACACCGAAGTGCTGAAACTTGGCTCCCAACCTACACCAAAAACAATTTCGTTGTTGTCACTATCGAACTCACCACTTATATTTTCTTTATAGTCGACATCTGTCTGCGCCCCCTTTAAAAAAAATGAGGTTTTAGGGCTCAAATTCAGATACAGGCCGGCGAATATTCTTCCGTCCACACGGTCTCGCTGACCCTGATCGTTATTAGTAAAGTCAATATCAGAATGATTTACCCCGAGCAGAATCTGAATGGGATTTGTACGTCGACCTAGTGTAATTCTTCCACCCACTGTCTTATCAGTAAACTTGTCATTGGGCTCATCAATATCCAGATCTCGTGTGGCAGTAATACCTCTGATATCTTCAAGATCTGCATATGAGGCATACAGATCCGTTTTGAGTTTTTCTGACATATCAAGCGTTATTGCCGCGCCGATCTGATTGTTATCGCTGTCGAGAGAAGTAAACGTATCAAAACTTTCACTTAAAGCAGAGGCGTTGAGCTCATAAATATGTCGATCGTTCACCAGTCCACGGTATCTAAGATCAAGTCCAAAGCGCACGGAGTTGTCGGTGTCATCCTCTCCACCTGCCACACGCGCCGGATTACTGCGCCTGTTAGCACTAATCGTGAGACTGGGGAAAAATCCAGTATTTGCCTGTACATTGGCGCCTCTAGGAGGATTTATATTGTCCTGGGTATTTCGACCAGCAGGCGCCGTAGCTTCCAACGATACCGAACTGGCAAGGGGCGCAACAACACGTGGAAGCGTAAGCTGATCGACATAGCGGGTGTCGTATTCGGTATCAAGCTCTTCAAGCCTTTGCTGTCCGTTTGTCTCGGCTGATGGCGTCGATTCAAGATTTGTGTCTGCACTTAGACCAGTCGACAAACCACCGCCCACTATTAAAACAGACACACTAAGGCCCCGGAAAAAACCGATTGCAGCCCTAATTCTCAGCGGGCTTCGCGCTTTCACCACCAATTCAGTCACTCACCGGCGGTGGCTGTGGGGGTGGCGGCGGCGGTTGCGGCGGCGGCGGTGGCGGCGGTGGCGGCGGCGGCGGCAGTGGCGGCACTGGATCGGGTGGCTGTGGAGCTGGCGGCTCCTCCGGTGGTGGCGAAGGTGGCAATGGTGGCCCACCCGGACTACCCAGGCCAAAGTTAGAACCAGTCAAACCTGAAATCCCAATCAGTTTTCCCAGCTCTTCGCCCGCAATCAGCAACGCGCAACCGCTCATAGGATATGGCCGGTCATCATAATCATAGAAAAACGCAACTGGTAAAGTCTTCTCCCCAATAGACCGAGCGACAGCCACACGTTCAACTGAATAGAAAAGACTGGACTCGCCCCCACCCAGCAGGATCAGCAGTGGAAAAGCAAATCCATTTTGTTGCAGGTCGAGCTTAATCCGCGACCACAATTCCTCATCAACATCATCTTGTTCAGGAATTTTGAATCTGGCATCAATATCTTCTAACGACATCATCGAATGAAAATCTCCCGCCGTCCAATTAGGCATCGACGTCACCCTGACTCCGTCACTCTCGTAGGTATCAATGATCTCTTCGCCGCTTACCAAACCACTGAACTGACTGACTGGGACGGTCTTTTTAGGATTGTATTGGAATACCACTGGCACCATTTCCTCCCCATCCCGAGCAGCGCGATCTAATCCGTCGAGATTACCGTCAACTACGATTCTCTCACCCTCTTGGTAGAGCGATACAAATACCGCATTGGGCAAGGGATGGTCTCTGACCGGTAATACCCGATACCAGAAACTGTCCTGTTTAGTCAGTTTGACCAGCTCATCCACTGGAAAATTTCCGTGGCTGTCTGATGGCCTGAGGAATGTGAGTTTTTTATCTTCCTCAAAATATAGCCTCGCCACTTCGGCAACTGTTTTAGGATCTAGGGGTTCGTATTGAATGCTGCTCCAGGGCCTAATCGGGCTATATGCACTGCCCGCACAAGCAGAGCGCGGCAATCCCGAAAGTAAGTTGAGACCAAGCAGTCGGAATTCGATTTCTCGATCTGGAGCGTGGCGAATAGCGGCGTCAATAATACTGTATACAGGACTGCCTTCAGAGATTTTATGGTTGATAACAACTTCTGCTGCGTATCCATTGCTCAGTAAACGATCAACATCAGAATAGAGATTTTGCTGCGCATGGACAGGAGACTGGGCAACAGAGATCGAAATTGCCAGCATCAAGAAAACGAAAATATGGAGAGTTCGCGTTTGAGGAAGAGTTCCAGAGGCAGAAGCTTTCCTAATTGATTGTTTTTGCTGGCACGAAGAACTGAACAAAGCGGCGGAGTCAGCAACCCCTTTATGTTCGGGTGTTGCTGGTAGGGTGAGGTCTGGTGACATTCGGTCGTAGCTTACCGGTAGACAGTGATCGTTGCCTGTTGAAACTTTGCGCGCTATTTTAACTCATTGAATTTTCAAAACAAACGTTTAAGTTGAAAGTCAGGCTGATTTAACTCGGCTCGAATCCTATTCGCTTACAGGGCATTCCAAATCAACGGGGGAGCCAGCCCGCCGCTAAAAATTTAATGCGCCTCATCCTTCGCCTAATCGGATTTGCTCCATTCCGGCCATGTAAGGCCTGATCACTTGCGGAACGCTAATACTACCGTCGGAATTCTGGAAGTTTTCCATTATCGCCACCAGCGCCCGACCAACTGCAACCCCAGATCCGTTTAGAGTATGCAACAGCTCGGGTTTTCCAGACTCCGGATTGCGCCAGCGTGCCTTCATACGTCGAGCCTGAAATGCTTCGCAATTGCTGCAAGAGGAAATTTCTCTATACTGGTTCTGGCTCGGAATCCAAACCTCGATATCATATGTTTTTGCTGCGCCAAATCCCATATCTCCGGTGCAAAGGGTAATCACCCGATAAGGTAAATCGAGTTGCTGCAATACCGCCTCTGCGTGCCCGGTTAGTTTCTCAAGGGCGTCGTAAGATTGGTTCGGTTCAACAATATGAACCAGCTCGACTTTCTCAAATTGATGTTGTCTGATCATGCCACGGGTATCACGACCGTATGAGCCAGCTTCCCGCCGAAAACAAGGCGTATGCGCAACCTTAAGCATTGGCAGATCATCCGCCTCAATAATCTGATTAGCGACCAGGTTAGTTAAAGGAACTTCCGCCGTAGGAATCAGGTAAAACGGTGGGTCATCCTGTGTACTAAACTGATCATCCGCGAACTTTGGTAATTGCCCGGTCCCATACAGCACCTCCGGAGCCACCAGAAAAGGTACATAGGTTTCGGTGTAACCATGCTCGCGTGTATGAAGATCAAGCATGAACTGTGCTAAAGCTCGATGCAGCCTTGCAAGCCCATCCCGCATGGTCACGAATCGGGATCCCGACAGTCTCGCCGCGGCTTCATAATCCATCATACCGAGATCTGCACCGAGGTCCACATGATCCTTAACTTCGAAATCAAACTTCGCGGGCGATCCCCACTTACGCACCTCCTGATTATCGTTTTCATCTGTTCCAATTGGAACAGATTCATGGGGAAGGTTTGGTATCCCACTGTAAATTTCGTGAATGCTTTCCTGTAAGCCAGTCAATTCAAGCTGGAAATCTTTAATCTGATCGCCGATGGTCGCCACAGAATCAAGAATCGATTGCGGATCCTCTCCCCTAGCTTTGGCAGCACCAATGCGTTTAGAGGCTTCATTTCTTTCTGCCTGCAGTGACTCCGTTTTAGATTGAAGCGCTTTACGCCTGGATTCTAGATCAGTGATGCTGCTGACATCCAACGTATAACCTCTGGATTCAAGGCGCTCGCGGATATCATCCAAATTCTGTCTAAGCAACTGTGGATCCAACACTACTCTACCTCTCTTATATTCATATGAAGACAGACAATTAATCGTTAACTGTTTTTGAAAGCCGGTAACTGAATTTCAGATCTGCTTTAGGCGAGCACACGACCAATTCCAATTCCTGCCATCGCCGCAAAGATACAAACGCCTACACTGGCTATTATATTCAACAATGCCTTGCCCCATAAACCAACCTGCATTAACTGCAATGTCTCTAAAGAGAAAGTTGAAAAGGTGGTAAATCCACCTAGTATTCCGATCATAATTAGCCCTCGTAACAGATCGAAATTGCTATGGTGGGTAAATCGTTGCTGCAGTACTATAAAAAACAGACCTATCAGGAAGCAACCTATACTATTTACTAGTAACGTGCCGAATGGAAATATTGGCACCGAGCTAGCACCCTGTGCCCGTTGATTGATCGAGGAAGCGATCAGAAATCGAAGCACTGAACCGATCGCGCCTCCAACAGCAATGGGGATCAATTGATTCATCACTAGACCTGCCCACTGTTCAAACTGCGCAGCCATTTCATCTTGTCGCCAATTTTTTTTTCCAGTCCATTTTCGCTTGGTGTGTAGTACTCTGGCTCACCCATCGGTTCCGGAAAGTAGGACTGGCCAGCTGAAAAAGTGTTCGCTTCATCATGCGCATATCGGTAGCCCTTGCCGTACCCCATTGCTTTGCTCAATTTAGTTGGCGCATTTCGAAGATGCAGCGGTACTGACTGATCGGGAAACTCGTTTACCGCCTGACGGGCCAACTTATGCGCCCTGTAGACGGCGTTACTTTTTGCGCATACTGCCAAATAAATTGCCGCATGGGTAATCGCCAGATCACCCTCTGGTGAACCAAGTCGATCAAAACTATTCCATGCATCAAGTGTAATAGTTAGCGCCCTAGGGTCTGCATTACCGACATCTTCGCTAGCTATACGCACCAGCCGGCGCAACAGGTAATGCGGGTCGCATCCGCCCTCTATCATGCGGCTGAGCCAGTAAGCCGCGGCATCGGGATTTGAACCCCGAATAGATTTATGCAAAGCGGAAATCTGGTCATAAAAATGGTCACCTTGCTTATCAAAACTTACCGTACGTTCGGTAATCACTTGACGCATTTGATCCAGCGTTACCGTTGCACCGACCTGGCGGTCGCTGGCAGCGATATCAGCGACCGTTTCCAGATACCCGAGCGCCCTTCTTGCATCCCCCTGAGCAGATGCCGCTAGTAGTTCGATCGCCTCAGCTTCAATCTCTAACTTTAGCCGGCCGAGCCCTTTTTCAGAATCCGCCAGTGCATGTTTGATCAACGCAGCATTCTCTTCTTCTGCAATTGGTTTTAACAAATACACCCTGGTTCGGGAGAGCAATGCATTATTGAGTTCAAAAGAAGGATTTTCTGTGGTGGCTCCGACAAAAACGATCACACCGTTTTCAATATGGGGCAGAAAAGCGTCCTGCTGTGCTTTGTTGAAACGATGCACTTCATCAACAAAAAGCAACACCTGGCCTCCGGATTCCTTGACTTCGCTGGCGTAAGAAATGGCTTTACGAATATCTTGCACGCCGCTGGTTACCGCTGAAATTGTGAGCAGTTCCGCCGCACCATGGTCAGCCAGCATCCGGGCCAGGGTAGTTTTTCCAGTACCCGGAGGTCCCCAAAATATCATCGAATAAAGATGTCCGCCTTCGAGCACCCGACGCAGCGGTTTGTTCTCTCCCAGTAAGTGTTTCTGTCCTACCACCTGGTCCAATGTCTGCGGACGCATGCGATCTGCAAGTGGCCGGTCTTGCACGACTTTATTCACTGCGCCGATTCGTCAATCACATCCACTCCGTCCGGGGGTAAAAAGTCAAAAACGCTATTAGGGATCGGCTGGTTTTCCTTTAAATCGACAAAGCTCATTCTGGTGCGCTGACCGAGATTGTCGAGCAACTCCATTAATCTCAGGCGATTGTCTTCAAAACCAATTCGTACTTCGGTGAATCCGCTATCTTCATCAAGAGGCACCAGATTAATCCAATCGAAGCGACCCTGGGTACCGATATCGATAACCGTATAGTTTTGTTCTAAATCTCCGGATCCTGCCAGTAATATTGCCGGAGTGCGCCCCAACGCCTCCTGTTGATCGCGCACCGTAACCTGCTCCAACTCTATGTCGTAGATCCAGACTCGATCACCATCGCCGACAATTTCCTGGGCTTCTGGAGGTTCGTAGTTCCAGCGAAATAATCCAGGCCGCTTGATCCAGACTTTTCCCTCTCCGTGATCGATCGAACTCATTGTTTCATCCAAGACTTCCTGGCCAAAGGCCGCTTCAAATGTTGCGATCTCGTTAAAAAAGTGTCTTAAAGACTCAAGTCCCGGGCTGGCATGAGCAGCCGCCGCCATTCCCCACAACAGCCCTAGGCCGAGTATTCGAGAAATGCGCCCAGGAATGGTATCAAAGTGTCTCATTTATTTACCCGGTGGGTTGTGCAGATACCATCGAAGTCAAGATGAAAATTTCGATTCGCTTTTTTAAGCATCAAGTTCAAAATTTAGTCTTCTGGCGCAGCCGGCGCCAGCACTTCACGTTTCCCATTGTCAGCCTGAGAAATGACGCCCGCCCCTTCCATGGTTTCAATCATTCTCGCGGCCCTATTGTAGCCAACCCGGAGCGCGCGCTGGACTGAAGATATCGAAGCTTTGCGACTTTGTGTGACAAACCGGACAGCATCATCATAAAGTGGATCCGCTTCCCCATCACCCTCAGAATAACTACCATCCTCGTTAACACTCCCTCCCCCTTCTGTAATCTCGTCAATATACACCGGCGAACCCGAATTCTTAAGATCAGCTACCACTTTAGCAACTTCTTCGTCTGATACAAACGAACCGTGTACCCTCTGCATATATCCAGTTCCCGGAGGAAGGAACAACATGTCTCCTTGACCAAGTAATGATTCAGCGCCCATATGATCGAGCACGGTACGCGAATCAGCCCGCGAAGAAACCTGGAACGCTACCCTGGTCGGCACGTTTGCTTTGATCAGTCCTGTGACCACATCAACTGAAGGCCGTTGCGTGGCCAATACCAGATGAATTCCTGCGGCCCTTGCCCTCTGCGCGATTCGAATGATAATTTCTTCGATCTTTTTGCCGGCCACCATCATCAAATCCGCCAGCTCATCTACAATCACCACAACATACGGCAGGCGCGTCAAATAAACTGGATTGTCACTATCCTGCTCCACCGTATTATCTAACAGTGGCTCACCCGCTTTACCCGCAGCGTCTACTTTCTTGTTGTAGCCGGAAATGTTGCGCACGCTAATGTCTGCCATTATTCTGAAACGGCGATCCATTTCCACAATACACCAACGTAACGCATTGGCCGCCTTGTTCATATCGGTCACAACCGGTGCAAGCAGATGCGGTATTCCGTCATATACTGACAGTTCAAGAAACTTTGGGTCCACCATGATCATCCTTACTTGTTCTGGTGTCGATTTGTAGACCAAACTCAAAATCAATGCATTGATACACACCGATTTACCGGACCCCGTAGTACCGGCAATCAGAACATGCGGCATTTTCATCAGGTCGGCAATTACCGCATTACCTGCAATATCTTTACCGAGCACTAAGGTCAACGGCGATGTGCTTTTCTCGAACTCAGGCGAAGCGAGTCCTTCGACCAACCGCACTATTTCACGATTCTGATTTGGAATCTCTATTCCGATTACGTTCTTACCCGGGATATTCTCGACCACCCTGACGCTGTCCACCGTTAGCGATCGCGCCAAATCTTTTGCTAGCCCTACTATCTGACTCGCCTTTATTCCCGGAGCCGGCTCAATCTCAAATCGAGTAATTACCGGACCTGGCTGCACGGCTTCAACTGTCACTTCAACATTAAAATCCAGAAGCTTTTTGACCAGGAGCTGCGACATCGATCCAAGCGCTTCTCTGGTATAACCCCCCTCGGCCACGGTGGGCACATCAAGCAGAGAAAGGTTTGGTAATTCGCCGCTACTCTCACCGACAAACAGGCTAACTTGACGCTCTCTCGGTGGTTGCTCAATTTCCGTCGCGGTTTCAATTTTCGGTTCGATTTTCGGTGGCTTTTTATCAGTAAAAGATTCACGAAATTCCTGAACTGTTTCTTGCCGTTCTTTACGAACCTGAGCCCCCTTCTGGCGATCAGATACTTCCTCATACTTCTGCTTAAGCCAGCCAGCCAGCACAAATGCCTGGTAACCAAGCCGATCCATCATGTTAAACCAGGAAACGTGACTGACCAGAGTGATTCCGGTAATTAACAACGCCAAAAGAATAACCGTGGCGCCAACTACACCGAAGTTAGATGAAAAAGCGTTTGCGGTATAGTGACCGAGAATTCCTCCTGCCTGAAAGATATAGTTCGGATTTGTAAACGGAAAATATAGTTGCTCCAAGCCACAGGCACCGGTCATCGCCAACAAAAATCCTGTCGCCGGGAATATAAAAGAGTATAGGCTCACTCCGCTTGTATCTTCCCTGTTACTATATAACCTCCAACCCAAGGATACTGCGAGTATCAACAATAAATAGGCCATACGGCCAAACAGAGTAAACATGGCGTCCGCGAACCAGGCGCCTACGCGGCCACCCCAGTTTCTGATCGCCTCGCCGCTCCCAGTATGGCTAGGACCTGGATCGCTCGGTGACCAGGTCAATAGGCAAACCAGGAGATATCCCACCAGCGCCAGGACCACAAGTAAGCCAACTTCCCTTAGCAGAGAACTTAGATTGCCTGGGAGGGAATATTTCACCTCGGGCTGACCCGATTTGGATGCAGGTTTTTTCTTTACGCTACGCGCTGTTGCCACGAATCGGGGCCGTTTATTTGGTGGCGCGATTTTAGCACGCCAAACACCAATCAAGGTTGCTTATCAATGGCTTCAGATTAACTTCTGTGACAATTAATTGCGCGGATAAGTCGTTACCCACACTCCGTCGCCCATTATCCGAATATTTAGCGGTTTAAGTGCCTGACCTACGCAAGGTCCGTAAATACATTTTCCGCTTACCGGCTCAAACAATGCACCATGGTTAGAACAGATGACATACTGGCCACTTTGATCAAAGAATTCACCTTCAACCCAGTCAAGCTCCAATCCGGTATGCGGGCACCAGTTGCGATAAGCATAAATCCGGCCACCGATTCGTATTGCAAATCCCCGTTCGAGCCCTCCTGACCCAAAGTCAAATACCAGAGTAGATCCTTCTTCTTCGATCGATCTAGCAGGCCCTATGCAGATTTCCTTGGAAAAATTCACAACCTCTCAAGCACATTCTGTAACGACTTTGGCAAAGGTGCATAGTAGTCCTGGATATTTCCTGTTTCTGGATGCTGCAGTCGAAGCCTTTCGGCATGTAGAAACAGCCGGGTGTTTCCATACTGTTTCATCAACTGGTTAAAAGCACGTTCACCGTACAGTCGATCCCCTGCTATAGGATGACCAATGTGTGCCGCATGAACTCGAACTTGATGCATGCGGCCACTCTTAAGCTCTACCGACGCCAAAGTGGCATCGGCAAACACTTGACGTATCTGGAAAACGGTGTGGGCCGTCTGTCCATCCTGATCGACAATGACTTTCTTCATTCTGCCGCTGTCTCTAACCTGCTTAAGTGGAGCAGTTACACTTTCTGCTTGAGCTAATTTTCCCTTCACCAGCGCCACGTAATGTTTACGCATGACTCCACTTTTTGAAAGCTGCGCTTGCAGCGCAACCAGTGCTAATCGTGATTTCCCGAGCATCAGGCAACCCGAAGTCTCCCGGTCGAGACGATGCACCAATTCTATATACCCAAGCTCCGGCCTGAGGGAGCGAAGCGCCTCAATTAATCCAAATTCCATTCCAGTGCCACCATGCACCGCCAGTCCTGCCGGTTTATTCACCACCATCATGAAATCATCCTCATACAACACCGGTATATGATCCAACAATCGATCTGGAATAAACAATTCGCCTGAGGTGTCACTATAACGAATGGGTGGAATTCTTATCCGGTCACCGGCTATCACGTGGTAAGTCGGCTTCTTACGTGCGCCGTTAACCCTCACCTCGCCTTTGCGCAGGGCCTTATATATGCGAGTGCGCGGCACACCTTTCAGGCGTTTAAATAGAAAATTATCGATCCGCTGCCCGGCATCCATATCCGAAGCCTGCACTATCACCACTTTAGGCCGTTCAGATTCCGCCATCTCGTAATTCCTGCCTAGATAGTTTTAATGTTGCAGTGGTTTTAAACCCATCGAAAAACCGGGAATTGAAATTGAATGTCTCGACCAGGAGCAAGTTACTGATATCAATCATGCCATGTCGACCACCGTCAAAGATGATCAAGCATCCGATGATAGGCCATTGCGACGACTAAAGCCGGCATTCGCATCGCGGGGCCACCAGGAAAAGATTTATGGGGAATCTGCTCGAAGCAATCTAGTTGGTCCTGCTCACCGATGACAGCCTGTGCTAATAAAGAACCGATGTAACCCGTAAGTGCCATGCCATGACCGGAGAAACCCTGAGCAAAAAAATGGTTATCAGCAAGTCGTCCTATATGGGGTGCACGATTCCGAGTAATGGCAACAAATCCCCCCCAGGAAAACTCAATACGCGTGCCAGCAAGCTGGGGGAACACCCGTAACATTCGCTTTTCCAGCGAGGCACTTAGTTGGCGTGGCTCTAAAGTCGAATAGCTTACGCGGCCGCCAAATAACAATCTATGGTCGGAGGACAAACGATAGTAGTCGAGCACAAAGTTGGTATCGGAAACTGCCGCATTATTTGATATCAAACTGCATGCCGTGCTTTCTCCAAGGGGTTCTGTGGCCACTATATAGGTTCCTACCGGCATGATCGTGCTCTGGAGGTCCTTGTTTAATCTGTCAAGATAGGCATTGCAGGCATACACTACGCTATCGCAACGGATTGAGCCCTGTTCGGTATGCACCTGCGAACTGGAACCAAGCTTCTCAACTCTTAGGACGGGGGAATTTTGGTATAGCACAGCACCAGCATCGCCGGCGGCCCGAGCAACACCCAGACTGTAATTGAGAGGGTGTAGATGACCGCTTCCCGGATCAGATACTCCACCAACGTACATGTCCGATCCTAAGATTTCTGCGAGCTGGCTTTTATCATGATATTCGAGAATCGAATGGCCATAAACTTTGTCCATATGTTCAGCCCATGCGTTGAGCTCGGCAGCGTGGCGCTGTTTTACGCCTACGTGAAGATACCCCTGCTCAAAATCACACTTTATGTTGTGCCGTTGTATGCGACTGCGTGTAAATTCAACCGCAGCGATCGAGTGATCCCATAGTTCTCTCGCGGTTTCCACACCAACCAATTTCTCCAGGGTAGATTGTTCCGCCGCATAGCCTGAGATTATTTGCCCACCACTGCGGCCCGAAGCGCCCCAGCCAAAATGGCGTGATTCTAACAGCGCAACCGACACTCCACGCTCGGCCAAACATAGCGCCGTCGAAGCCCCTGTTAAACCGCCACCGATGACGACAACATCGGCCTGTTGATGACCACGAAGCTCGGGCGCTTCTATCTGCCAGTTCTTGCTAGCTTCATAATAAGACTCAGCTGTTTTGCGATCATATCGATCCACCTTCACACCCCGAATTTACAATTAGAGACCTAAAGCGATTATCATAGCCGCTCCCAAGAACCTACTACAACCACTTATGGCTAAAACCAGATCACGGGAATCCGCGCCCCAGGTCAAACTACCCGGTAAGCTACGAACCTGGCTGGATGATAACAATATCGAAGAAATTGAAGCGGTAGTGCCGGACATGACCGGCGTTGCTAAAGGCAAAATATTACCCGCGAAGAAATACCAGGAGGAGGTAGGTCTGCGATTGCCTGAAACCATATTTGCGCAGACCGTCGACGGGGATTATCCGTCGCAATGGAATGTTTTGGGTGAAACCGACGGCGACATTTATCTGTTGCCAGATCCTGGCACCGTCCGAGCAGTGCCTTTTGCCAACGATCCTACTGCGGTGATTATTCACGATTGCTACTACTTTAATGACGAGCCTGTGGACATTGCGCCACGGCAGGTTCTCAGAAAAGTACTCGATCTGTATCGCAAAAAAGGTTGGGAACCCGTTGTCGCACCCGAAGTCGAGTTTTATCTGGTCAAACCCAATACCGACGCTGATTATCCCCTGGAACCACCAGTAGGCAGATCTGGTCGCGCCGAAAGTGGTCGCCAAGCTTACAGTATCGATGCCGTCAATGAATTTGATCCGTTGTTTGAGGATCTTTACGATTATTGCGAAATTCAGGAGATTGGAATCGAGACCCTAATTCACGAATCCGGCGCTGCACAGATGGAAATCAATTTGCTACATGGAAATGCGATGGACCTGGCAGACCAGGTTTTCCTCTTTAAGAGAGGTCTTCGTGCAGTCGCCATGCGCCATCAGATTTACGGAACGTTTATGGCCGCGCCGATGGAGCGTCAGCCTGGTAGTGCAATGCATATCCACCAGAGTATTCTGGATCGAAAAACCGGCAAAAATGCCTTTAATAATACTCGGGGAAACGAAAGCCAACTGTTTCGCTGGTACATAGGGGGGCTTCAGAAATACTTGCCAGCAGCGATGGCTCTGATCGCGCCAAACGTTAATTCATACCGGCGATTGGCACCTGACGAGTTTGGCACTCCGGTGAATATTGAGTGGGGCTACGACAACCGCACCGCTGGACTGCGTGTACCTGTGTCACACCCTGAAGCGCGCCGGGTAGAGAACCGAATCGCTGGCGCGGACGTCAATCCGTACCTCGCCATTGCTGCATCACTTGCCTGCGGGTATCTTGGCATGATTGAACAGGTCAAACCAGGAAAACCTGTAAAGGAAAACGCCTATTCTCACGAGACTACATTACCACATACTCTTAAAGAGGCAGTTGATGAACTGCTGGAATGTAAACCACTGAGGCAGATTTTTGGTGACCGATTCGTGCAGCTTTACGCAAGTATCAAGCACCACGAATACGATACCTTCCTGAACGTCATCAGTGCCTGGGAGCGTGAACATCTGCTGTTAAACGTTTAACCAGAGACTACTAATGAAGCTCTATGCACATCAGCTTTAAATCAAAAGATCAATACGATCCGAAACTGTTCTGAAGCTTTAGCTGACCTAGTCTGATTAACCAGTCTTTATACGTCATCGTATTTACTGATTATATAGTCGATACCGGGCTGCATCATTTCCCGCCAAGCCTGCTCGACACCATCATCGAACTCAAGATCGGTAAGTTTGACTGCGTGCACCATACTATCCAACCATGTTGAATACAGATGCGGTTTGATATCGAGATTATGCGTATTGTGCCGCAATGCCAGCTTGTCCAAAACATTAGGAGTTTGATGTGCCAGCATCATATATGACAGCGAAATCCGCAGCACTCCTTTTTGACTTTCCATATCGGTATTCTTAAATTTTTCCCGCACTTCATCATTACTCGAAATGAAAACCTCATAAAACCGTTCGAGAAATGCTGGATCACGGCTACAGCGTTCAAAGCTGTCATTAAAAATCTTCACCGAGTATCTTTGAATCACGTTAACAAGTTCCTGTAACCAGTCTCAGTTTTCTCCACTAGCCAGTATTTCAGATAGAGCTGACGGTCACATCCCTAACAGGATGCTGAGGCAAAGATAAAAAGCACTGATTAATTAAAAAAATTGTCGGCGCCCCCAGAGCCGCTCCTCGAGCTTGATATCTCACGCTCCGATTGGGTTAGAAGTTATCATAGTACAGGTGATCAAGGAATCGCTTACGAGCAGACTTCAGCTCGCCACGGTAGGAAGCCAAATCCTATCAAATGACAAGTGGCCGGATTTCCGGATCGGGTTCCGCTACTTGCCACTCGTTGTCAAACACATCATAAAGTTTGTCTGCTGTACCGATACCATTAAAACTTGCAGACCCTCGGATACGCTCTGAGTCAGGAAGGTATAGGTAGCCAGTCTTATCTACCATCACGCAAGTCCCTTCAAAACTATTGGATTGGATCCTTCTAATCCTGCACTCCACGGCTGGCATGAAATGTCGCAACAATTCGACCAGCCGATGCCCAGACTGAACCAGATCATAGCTGTGATTTACCAATGTTTTCACCTGCGCCGAACGGTTTCGGAGCATTAGGGCGCTGATACTATTCAACACCGCGCTGTCTCCCAACAGCCCGGAATTCAGAGACCGACCAAAATAAACTACCTGATGGCTCGCCTGATCGATCATGGTGGTTAACAACCTGCACGCCTCTTCGCGACTGCTAAATGCAAGAAGTTCAGACTGGCGCCCTAGTTTGCACTGATCCAAGGCGACATCTGTCACCGGCTTTATCATAGTGTCATCAGAATCTTTATCAGTATTAGCCACATTCATTTTATTAAAATTACGCCGTTATCGTACCCCAATTGGATTCTGGCAGCGAGTCAATTCATTGTGTTGACCCACTGGCTCCGTTACCATCCAAACTCAAACTAGTAGCCGCATCCGGAGAACCCGATGGAATCATACAACACCGCTGAACTTAGGGCGCTCGACGCCAAGCATCATGTGCATCCGTTTACTGACCACCACGATATGCACCGACGCGGTGCACGCATTATTACTGGCGCGGACAATGTTTACATCTATGATTCTGACGGTAAAAAGTACTTGGACGGCATGGCTGGCTTATGGTGCGTCAATATCGGCTATGGACGAACGGAACTAGCGGAAGTGGCAAAAATACAGATGGAGCAATTGCCCTACTACAATAGCTTCTTTCAATCCGCCCACGTGCCTGCAATAGAACTAGCTGAGATTTTGGCTGAAGTCACGCCAGCGCAATTCAAACGGGTATTCTTTGGATGTTCCGGCTCTGATGGCAATGATACGGTGGTGCGCTTGGTACGTTATTACTGGCAGCTCAACGAGCAACCGCAGCGCAGTGTCATTATCAGTCGCAAGAATGCGTACCATGGGAGCACCATGGCCGGCGCGAGCCTGGGCGGCATGCAGGCTATGCACGCAATCGGCGGAATGCCAATTCCGGACATCGAACATATAGAACAACCTTATTACTATCGCGAAGGCGGTGATATGACGCCCGAAGAGTTTGGCGAACATGCCGCACAGTCACTCGAGGAGAAAATAATCGAGCTTGGTGCTGATCGAGTGGCAGCCTTTATTGGTGAGCCCATCCAGGGTGCAGGAGGCGTAATTGTTCCACCCGAAAGTTACTGGCCTGAAATTCAAAGAATCTGCAAAAAATATGACATCCTAATGGTGGCGGATGAGGTGATATGTGGGTTTGGGCGCACCGGCGAATGGTTCGGGTCCGACACCTACCATATCGAAGCCGATGTCATGACAATGGCCAAAGGACTCTCGTCTGGCTACCAACCCATCGGGGCCGTGATGATTTCAGACCGAGTTGCTGAAATAGTAGACCGCGAGGGTAAAGAATTCACCCATGGTTATACATACTCCGGGCATCCAGTCGCCTGTGCAGTTGCACTTCGAAATGTTCAAATTCTGCGTGACGAGCGCATCATCGAAAATGCGCGAGATAATGTAATGACCTATTTGCACCACAAGTTCCTATGCTTAGCAGATCACCCGTTAGTGGGCGAAGCCCGAACCAAGGGGTTTCTAGGCGCATTGGAACTGGTTAAAGATAAGGATACTAAAGAACGCTTTGACGAAGATGGCGCAGCTGGTGTGGCCTGTCGTGACGCCTGTGCAGATAATGGTTTAATTATGCGCGCCGTCGGAGATGCCATGATCATGTGCCCACCATTAATTATTTCGAGACCGCAAGTTGATGAAATGGTGGAAAAAATAGGATTGAGCCTCGATCAGGCTTATACCTCCTTGAAAGGTCATTAGAGCTTGTAAACCTTCTATACGTGACCATTCCCAGGCAAGACTTCTCAATTGCACTGATAGTTTGTCCACTGTAAAAACCCAATTACGCACTGGCGACAAATGGTGGATATGGCATTGAACTCCTCTTTTCCACGACCTAGAATCCTGCCCACTTCCCACAGGCAGTAACAAGCACCAACATGAATCCTGAAGCTGCGAGCAATCACCCGTATCCGGAAAACGGTACAGTGCAAGATATCGACCAGGTATCGCATATTTTTTATGATGGGTACTGGATCCGTTACTATCAGCCCCCGGTCGAATCTCTGGCGGAAAAGAAGCGCCTTATCGATGCGCTGACCAAACGAACTTTTCACCACACGGAAGCTGGCATCAACACACCTGGAGATAAACTTGAGCTTGCTCGCGAAGCTTTTGAAAAGGAAACGAACCCTCGCAGAAAACGTGTTAATGCCGCTATGCTAGCGGGCGCACTATTTAATCGTGCAACCGATATATTTACAACCATCGTCGACCTAGAGCAACGCGGAATAAAAATCACTCGAGATAATGCGTTGATGAAACAATGCTCTGTTTGTTTTTCTGAAGCGCTGGAATTGAGTGAGAACGTGCTCCATCATAGTGGCGAAGAAGGAGTGGATGAACTCTGGGGTGAGCCGGTTAAAGTCTTCACCATGCCGATCGCAGATTATTACACCAGTCGATATCGTAAGATTGCGCAAGCAATGAAAGAAATTGACTGCATTGGTGAGTCACTTAAACAAACACTGAGCATTCATCCGTGTTTTGATGAAATACCCCCCCTCATTGATGACTTTATTGAAGTCGCCAAACGAGAATGTGAAATTTTGCGCAGCGACTCAAGTTACTACCAGGTGTGGCCGGAGTTTGTCGCGGATGGAGAGAAGTTGATTGAGTTCATGGCGGTGATTCCGCGGGGCGCTAGCGCTGAACTTGAGCGACATATAAAACGCGGCACAAATTTACTGAGAAACGGCAGAAACCTGATCACCTGGATTGCAAATGTTCGAGTTCCGATGCCGGTTAGTACCCAGACCTTTCTGTCAAAATGCGAAAAATATCGTGAAACCGGCTCATAAACTCAGGCAATATTTATGCATTTGTATTCTAAATAAATAGATTATATTAATTAATTATTATTATAGTTAAAAACCAACTATCATACCTTCTCTGTCTTAATATAGAAACCGGACCGGGAGCATGGCCGAACATTACCCGCTGCAAACTACTCCTCTGCATTCGCTGCATCAGGATCATCAGGCAAAACTTGTTCAATTTGCCGGCTACGAAATGCCGGTGCACTATGCGCCGGGGATTATCAAAGAGCATTTACACACCCGTTCCAAGGCCGGGTTGTTTGATGTTTCGCACATGGGACAGATTCGTGTTGTCGGAGAGGATATTGCGGCTCAACTTGAGAATCAGATTCCCGCGGATTTAGTCGGACTGGCTGCTGGCAGACAAAAGTATGGACTGCTCTTGAACCCCCAGGGTGGTATTTTGGACGACCTGATGGTGATTAATCGGGGTGATCATTTTGTACTGATAGTTAATGCAGCCTGCAAGCACCAAGACCTGGCCCTGTTGAAGAGCGAACTTGGCAACACATTACAATTCGAGATGATGGAAAATCTTGCCCTCATCGCGCTACAAGGGCCAGAAGCCGCTGATGTATTATCAAAATCTGTCAGCCAGCCGGATCAAAATATTAATCGAATGAAGTTCATGGATGTGCAGAATCTCGAGTTAGCGGGTTTCCCCTGTATGGTATCGAGGTCAGGTTATAGCGGTGAGGACGGCTTCGAAATATCGTTAGCAGCGGAACATGCACCCAATCTAGCAAAAGCCTTTCTGGACCATGATTCAGTGGATCTTGCGGGGCTCGGTGCCAGGGATTCGCTGCGCATGGAGGCGGGGCTTTGCCTATATGGCCAGGACCTTGATTCCGAGACTACACCTATCGAAGCTGGCCTTAAATGGGCAATTTCACCACCAAGACGTGCCGGCGGTGCGCGGGAAGGAGGTTTCCCTGGGGCCGATATCATCCTTGATCAAATTCTTCAGGGAACGAAGCGAAAACTAGTGGGTCTGCTTCCCGAGGGTCGTGCCCCTATGCGAACCGGTACTCAATTATTTGATCAAAATAGCAACCCTGTCGGCAGTATCACCAGCGGCGGTTTCAGTCCATCCCTCGGACATCCAATCAGCATGGGTTACGTCAACACCGCCCTGTCAGCAGCGGACACTTTATTGCAGGCAGAAGTCCGTGGAAAACTTTTACCCGTCTCCGTAACAACCCTACCCTTTGTATCACATCAATATGCGCGTTGATCACTCCGAGCAGAATGCGACCAAGAGATTTGATTGTTTTATTGGAGTCATTTGTAAAGGCGAAATAGTATTATTAACAGACTAATAATTGGAGAAATTATCCATGAATATGAAATACACAGACGACCATGAGTGGGCACGACCGGATGGTGATCTGCTGGTTGTAGGGATCACTGATTTTGCCCAGCAGCAACTTGGCGAAGTGGTTTTCGTCGAGCTCCCCGAGGTCGACCGGGAGGTTGATCAGGGTGAAGACACTGCAGTGGTAGAATCTGTAAAGGCCGCCGGAGAAGTAAAATCGCCCGTTTCAGGTACTATAGTTGAAGTCAATGAAACGCTGGCCGACACCCCTGAGAAGGTCAATGAAGATCCAACTGGCGAAGGATGGTTCTATAAACTGCGTCCATCAGACCCGGGTCAGCTGGAAGCTTTGTTGGACCAGGAGGCTTACCAGACCCTTGTCGAATCCTTGGCTTAATTTTCTTCCTGCCCACTTCACTCTTATTCAGACTTTATAAATTTCGGAGAACACGCCATGCCGAGAGCTGACGACTTTACCCGGCGCCATATCGGTCCGGATCCGCAACAAATTGCCAAAATGCTTGAAACCTTGGGACTTGAATCCATGGATCATCTGATCGAACAGACAATTCCGGAGTCGATTCTTAGCAGCCAACCGTTCCAGCTGCCGGAAGCCCTTGACGAAAATCGGTTAAACAAGCTTACACGTCAAATAGGAGCGAAAAACACCGCGGCAATTTCAATGATTGGAATGGGGTACCACGGAACCGTAACGCCACCGGTAATAAGACGCAACGTTATGGAAAATCCGGACTGGTATACCGCGTACACCCCTTATCAGCCCGAAGTCAGTCAGGCCCGCCTTGAAGTGCTCATTACTTTCCAGCAGATGATCACGGATCTGACTGGCATGGAGCTCGCGAATGCATCTCTCCTTGATGAAGCGACCGCTGCGGCAGAAGCAATGATGATGGCAAGGCGCGTGGTAAAGAACAAAAGTAACCGCTTTTTCGTGGATGGAGACTGCCTCCCACAGACCATTGCAGTGGTGAAAACTCGCGCTATCCCTATGGGAATTGAAGTGGTAGTCGGTGACCTGGATGCGCTTAAGCAGGGTCAATATTTTGCCGGATTGTTTCAGTACCCGGGCACATCCGGACTCATTCAAGACTTCAAAAGCGAAATTGAGAACTTGAAGGCCAGCGGTGCACTCACTATCATGGCCGCAGACCCGCTTGCGTTAACCCAGCTGACACCTCCTGGGGAGCTTGGCGCGGACATTGCTGTAGGCAGTACTCAGCGGTTTGGAGTCCCAATGGGGTTCGGCGGACCACACGCTGCCTACTTCGCGACGCACGAAAAGTACAAAAGATCAATTCCCGGCCGCCTGATTGGAGTGGCGATCGATTCAGCGGGCAGACCCGCTTACCGCATGGCTCTGCAGACACGTGAACAACATATTCGAAGAGATAAGGCCAATAGCAATATTTGCACCTCCCAGGTACTGTTAGCAGTAATGGCGACTTTCTATGCTCAGTATCATGGCCCGGAAGGACTTGATCGAATCGCTAAATCAGTCAACAGGTTAACCCGCGCACTCGCCGAAGGCTTGAAGGAAATCGGATTCGATATTGTCCACCAGGAATTCTTTGACACAATAATTGTTCGAACCCCTGGACGAGCCGATTATTACATCGACAATGCAGAGCAGGCACGTTACAACCTGAGAAAAGTGGATGCCGATCACGTTGGCATTACACTTGATGAAACGTTAAATCGAGAAAAAATAGAAGGATTGGTTCAGGTGTTTGCAGGCAGCACACCAGAGCGTGTAAGCGGAGTCATCTTTGATCGCGATCTGCCCCAGTCGATTCCGGAATCTTTTCACCGCACCAGCGAATATTTAACACACCCAAATTTTCATCTTTATCGATCAGAAACCGAGTTCATGCGATATTTGCGGAAGACCGCCAGCAAAGACATCACCCTGGCAAGGTCGATGATTCCTCTAGGATCATGCACCATGAAACTCAATGCAGCCAGCGAAATGGAAGGAATTTCAAATCCGCTGTTTGCGCACATCCACCCGTTTGCGCCGGCAAAACATACCGCGGGCTATCATCGGATCATCACTGAACTCGACAATCTGCTCCGTGAACTCACAGGATTTGCCGGTTTTTCGTTTCAACCTAACGCCGGATCCCAGGGCGAATACTCAGGGCTCTTATGTATTCGAGCACTGCATCATTCGCAGGGAGAGGCCCATCGAAACGTCTGCCTGATTCCATCTTCGGCCCATGGAACAAATCCTGCCAGTGCGGTGATGGCGGGAATGAAAGTCGTTGTGGTGAAATGTGACAGCGACGGCAATATTGACCTTGACGATTTCCGGGAAAAGGCCGAGCTAAATAGCGATAATCTGGCGGCCACTATGGTGACCTATCCCTCAACCCACGGCGTATTCGAAGCATCTATCAAAACGATTTGCGATATCGTGCATCAGCATGGCGGCCAGGTTTACATGGATGGCGCAAATATGAACGCAATGGTAGGCATATGCAGACCTGCAGAAATAGGCGCTGACGTGATGCACCTCAACTTACACAAAACATTCGCCATCCCCCATGGCGGGGGCGGTCCAGGGATGGGTCCAATTGGTGTGCGCGAGCACCTGATCCCGTTTCTGCCCGATCACCCTGTGGTGAGTTGTAACAACCACGGCTCCAGCCCTCTAGGCACCATATCAGCAGCGCCTTGGGGTTCTCCGCTGATCTTGCTGATATCATGGGCCTATATCAAGCTGCTGGGCACTTACGGCTTGAAAAGATCTACCCAAGTGGCAATTCTTAACGCGAACTACATTGCCCAGCGACTGGATCCCCATTACCCGGTAGTGTATCGAGGAGCCAACGAAATGGTCGCCCATGAGTGCGTGGTCAACCTTGCACCGCTCAAAGAACCCAGCGGGATCACCGTTGAAGATGTTGCCAAACGGCTGGTGGATTATGGTTTCCATGCGCCCACAATGTCATGGCCAGTGCCGGACTCGTTGATGATCGAGCCTACTGAAAGTGAATCTCTCGCAGAAATTAATCGTTTTTGTGACGCTCTAATAAAAATCCGTCAAGAAATCCGAGATATAGAGGAAGGCAAAACTGACCGGGAAAACAATCTGTTAAAAAACGCACCGCACAGCTATCACCTGCTGGTACAGGACCAGTGGGAATTTCCATATACTCGCCAGCAGGCATTCTTCCCGACCAGAGAGGCACGCGAAAACAAATACTGGCCACCTGTAGGACGCGTTGATAACGTTTACGGCGACCGCCATTTAGTCTGCACATGTCCTGCTTTATCGGACTACGAGGATAATAGTCCACGCCAGGATGCCGCATGACGAATTATTTAATCCTCTATACTGCTAGTTTTTAATATGGAAGCTTCGACCAACCGACCTAGACCAATCGTAAAAGGAGAGAAGCTACGAGGCGCAGACAAGACTGCCAGGATTCCGGTAAAGGTAGAGGTTCGCTCACGTGAACAACGTCTGCGAAAACCTAAGTGGATTAGAGCAAAATTTACCGGGACCCAGGCGGTTGCCGATTTGAAAAATATTCTGCGTGAAAAAGGACTACATACAGTGTGCGAGGAGGCAGCTTGCCCAAACCTGGGAGAATGCTTTGGAAACGGCACCGCAACTTTCATGATCATGGGGGACATTTGCACTCGCAGATGTCCTTTTTGTGACGTGGGTCACGGCAGACCAAATTCACTCGATCCTGAGGAACCAAAGCATCTGGCCGAAACTATTGAACTGATGCGCCTGCGTTATGTTGTGATAACGTCAGTAGACAGGGATGATTTAAGAGACGGCGGCGCGGATCATTTTCGACAGTGTATTGAATCGGTGCGGTCGCGCTGCCCTGCAACTAAAATTGAAATCCTGACACCGGATTTTCGCGGTCGAATGGATGTCGCCATTGAAATAATTGGCAAATCCCCACCCGATGTTTTCAACCACAACCTCGAAACCGTTCCCAGGCTCTACAAACAAGCAAGGCCAGGATCCGACTATCGGTATTCCCTCGAATTACTGAGAAGGGCTAAACAGTTCAATCCTGGGATGCCGACCAAGTCAGGCTTGATGCTCGGGCTTGGAGAAACAAAAGATGAAATTCTGCGAGTGATGCGGGATATGCGTAATCATAATGTCGACATGCTGACAATCGGCCAATACCTTCAGCCGAGCCCCCACCACCTCAATGTGGAACGTTACTGGAGTCCGGAAGAGTTTGATGAATTCGGAAATGCAGGGCAGCATATGGGATTCAGCAATGTCGCCTCTGCGCCTATGGTTCGCTCCTCCTATCACGCTGACCTACAGGCACACGAAAGACTATAAGCAGTGAATTTAATTTAAATTATCTTGATATCTTTTTGATTTGAATTGACTTAGTGGGATCCGATTGCAGTCTTGTAAGAACCGATTCCTTCTGCACGGCCTCAAGCCGGTTAGAAAAAATGCCTTACTTCAGTCCATTCTTAGCCATACACCTTTACATTTAAGGGCATGAATGCGCTACAATTCCTTAGATACCAGCTTTTACAAAGTGGTTTATCACCTTGATAAACTTGATAATCTGGTTTTTTGATCATCATAACTCACACAATTAAGAGGAGAAAGTCTCATGAGAGTTACCAAATCTGCAGCTGTAGCGGCTGCATTGTCATTAACTGCGTTTGCCGCTCAGGCAGCTACCCTGGAAGACGTTCAGGCCCGCGGTGAACTTAACTGTGTTGTAACAACCGGTGTGGCCGGATTTGCAGCTCCCGATGAAAATGGCCGATGGGAGGGCTTTGATGTTGACTTCTGCCGCGCAGTTGCGGCAGCGGTATTGGGTGACGGAGAGAAGGTGAAGTTTATCCCGACTACGGGTAAAACTCGTTTCACAGTTTTGAATTCCGGCGAGGGTGACATTCTTTTCCGTAATACAACCGAAACCATGAGCCGTGATGCGGACCTAAAATTGACCTTTCTACCGGTAAATTATTACGACGGTCAGGGTTTCATGATTCGCAAGGAACTCGGCGTTACGTCAGCAAAAGATCTTGATGGCGCCTCCGTCTGCATTCAGACGGGTACCACAACCGAGCTGAACCTGGCTGACTTCTTCCGCATCAATAACATCAGCTACGAGCCGGTTGCGATTGAAACCAACGAAGAAGGCATCACCAACTACTCCGGCAACCGTTGCGACGTCTACACCACAGACGCATCAGGTCTCGCTTCTACCCGAGCCGCGCTGGATGACCCATCTGCTCATATTATTCTTCCGGAAATTATTTCCAAAGAGCCCCTGGGCGGCGCCGTACGTCACGGTGACGACCAGTGGTCAGACATCGCTAAATGGGTGGTGAATGCCCTTATCAATGCCGAAGAGCTGGGCATTACTCAGGCTAATGTAGAAGAACTTGCTTCGGCTGCGGGTGATAACCCAAGCATCAATCGTATGCTGGGCACTGAGAGTGATATGGGCGCAATGGTTGGCCTGGACGCTCAGTGGGCTGTTCGTGCAATCAAGGCAGTCGGTAACTATGGCGAATCTTTTGATCGTCATATTGGACCAGATACACAGATCGGACTTGAGCGTGGTCTCAATGCGCTATGGAAAGATGGCGGTATACTTTACGCCGCGCCTATTCGTTAACTTAGACGGATAAATTGGGGCGCTTCGGCGCCCCAATTTGCTTTTGGCCTAAAGCCCTGTAGTATCGATGGTGCTGGCTGGTGTAAATGAATAAGGAGGTTTAAATAATCCGTAAGGATGATTTCGGTCGGTTAAATAACAATTTGGCGGATTAAGTGGCTGGCAATCCGGGACTGTTCCCAGGGTCAAGCCGATAACCGTTTTAATCAAGAACACAGTGGATACCGAATATGAGTGAGGCTATAGCTTCCCAACCTCAGAGAAACATCATTTCACGACTGTGGAATGATAAGGAAACACGCTCCGTAATTATTCAGATAATTGCCTTCGCCGCGATTTTCGCGTTTTTCTTTTTTATGGTCAGAAACGCGATTTCAAATCTCGAGTCAATTGGCAAGGATATTAGTCTTGATTTTCTATCCCAGCCATCAAGTTATGACATCAGCCAGTCATTGATTGAATACTCATCCCGCTCTACTCATTTCAGAGCGATGATTGTTGGTATTTTAAACACGCTGCTGGTTGCTGTATTTGGAGTGATTCTGGCCACTCTTGTTGGATTTTTACTAGGCGTGTTGCGACTCTCAAAAAACTGGCTTACCAACAGACTTGCCTATGTTTATATCGAATACGTTCGAAACGTTCCTGTTCTTCTCCATATACTTCTGCTCCACGGCATAATCGTTCACTCTCTTCCTTTGCCGAAAAATGCCTTAAATCTCGGTGATGCCGCATTTCTGACCAACCGCGGTTTCTTTATACCGAGCCCGAATTTCGAGCCACTATTTTGGGTGGTTACAGGACTGTTTGCAGCAGGCATTATATTCTCGATATGGTTTAGCAGGTACGCACACAAAGTACAGGACGCGACCGGTCGTCATTACCCGGTTTTTTGGATCAACCTTGGCGCTATTATTGTCGTTCCCGTGCTCGCTTATTTCATTCTTGGCAGCCCTATCACATGGGAGATACCCGAACTAGCAGGATTTAATTTTAAAGGGGGGATGGTTGTCCGACCTGAATTTGTTGCACTGTGGATTGCCCTTTCCTTTTACACCGCAGCGTTTATCGGTGAAATAGTAAGATCTGGCATTTCCGCAATAAGCTGGGGACAAACTGAAGCCGCCGCCGCGCTCGGACTCAGTCGTGGCCGGATTCTGAATCTTGTGATTATTCCGCAAGCGCTTCGCATTATTATCCCGCCGCTAACCAGCCAGTACCTTAATTTAACCAAGAACTCTTCGCTGGCCATCGCGATAGGGTATATGGACATTGTCGCCACGATTGGTGGTGTGACCTTGAACCAAACCGGTCGCGAGATGGAAAGCATGACGATCGTATTGCTGCTTTACCTGACTTTTTCTTTGCTTATTTCGTCATTTATGAATTGGTACAATAAACGCATCAAACTGGTGGAGCGATAGGGGATTTCAAATGACAGAAAAAAACTACATACCTGGCGAACATCCGGATCTTCCCCCACCTTCAAATTTGATCGGACCTGTTGCATGGATACGGGACAATCTGCTTTCTTCACCTGCCAATATCATCATGACCATACTCTCAGTGTGGTTCCTGTATATAGTCATCCCGCCGACACTCAATTGGTTCTTCTTGGATGCGGCTTTTACTGGTGAGGACAGGAACGCCTGTCGGGCAGTTGCAGACGGTGCTTGCTGGGCATTTATTGGTGAACGATTTAAATTATTTACCTATGGCTTCTATCCAGAGGAGCACCGCTGGAGGGTAAATTTGTCGTTTATATTGCTGATTGCGGCTCTGATACCAGTGCTATTCGACAAAGCACCCTTTCGATCGCTCGGGCTGAAATTTGCCATGGCATTTCCTTTTATTGCTGGCTGGTTGCTGGTTGGCGGTCTTGGACTTCAACCGGTGCCCACTTCACAGTTTGGCGGCTTTATGCTGACGCTGGTGATTGGCATTACCGGCATCGTATTTTCGTTGCCCATCGGCATACTGCTGGCACTAGGTCGACAGTCTAATCTTCCCATCATCAAAGTCTTCTGTGTCAGCTTTATCGAATTTATTCGTGGAGTACCTCTGATCACGCTGCTGTTCGTTGCGTCTACGATGCTCAGTTATTTCCTGCCTCCCGGGACGAATTTTGACCTCTTACTTCGAGTGCTCATTATGGTTGTCCTGTTTTCATCAGGTTACATGGCTGAAGTCATTCGTGGAGGTTTGCAGGCGATACCCTCAGGTCAGATCGAAGCTGCAGATTCGATGGGGTTAAAGTACTGGCAATCGATGCGGCTTATCGTGTTACCCCAGGCATTGAAGATTTCAATTCCAGGAATCGTGAACACTTTTATCGGTCTATACAAAGATACCACCCTGGTAATTATTATTGGATTACTTGATCCACTTGGAATTGGGAGAGCCTCCCTATCCGACACAAAGTGGACCGGGCTTTCAACCGAGGTATATATTTTCGTGGCAATATTCTTTTTTATTTCATGTTTCGGGATGTCAAGGTATTCACTCTACCTTGAAAATAAGCTGGAAACCGGCCACAAACGATAATTAGCGTAAAGACAGGTTAAATAAAATGACAGAAAACGCGCAATCTACTCAGGCAACTGCTAGCGGCGATAATTACGCCGTGATCATCCGTGATATGCATAAATGGTACGGCGAGTTTCACGTTCTGAAGAATATAAATCTTAATGTAACAAAAGGTGAAAAGATCGTGGTGTGCGGACCTTCGGGATCCGGCAAATCTACTATGATCCGCTGCATTAATGCTCTGGAAGAACATCAGCAGGGTGACATCATTGTTGATGGTACCGAATTAACCAATGACCTCAAAAATATTGATGCGGTACGAAGCGAGGTCGGTATGGTGTTCCAGCACTTTAATTTGTTCCCTCACTTGACAGTATTGGAGAACTGCACCCTTGCTCCAATATGGGTGCGTAAAACTCCCAGAGCCGAAGCGGAGACCCTCGGGATGGAATACCTAGAACGGGTCAAAATACCGGATCAGGCCAACAAATTCCCGGGCCAGCTTTCCGGCGGTCAGCAGCAGCGGGTGGCTATCGCTCGAAGTTTATGCATGCGGCCACGAATCATGCTGTTCGACGAACCGACATCGGCTCTCGATCCGGAAATGATCAAGGAGGTGCTGGACGTTATGATCGAACTCGCGAGCGAAGGCATTACTATGTTATGTGTTACCCACGAGATGGGGTTTGCTAAAACTGTCGCCGACCGGGTTATTTTTATGGACGGCGGTGAAATTATCGAAGAGAATAATCCAGATGAGTTCTTTGATAATCCTCAGCATGACCGGACCAAATTATTTCTGAGCCAGATTCTGGAGCACTGACCGTTGCTCAACCACAAATTAGAAAGGCTGCTTCGGCAGCCTTTCTAGTCTTAAGTGTACAGGGTTCCTTAGATTTGGAGCCACCTATAATGTAAGACTACACTGACAGATCGGCTGACGCTTTGTGTTTTTTCACTACATAATTGCATAGCTAATCTAGTGTGGTGGCGCCATAGTACTTCCACATCAACAATGCAACTGCTGATCTTTCAGGCGACCACTTTTGCGCTAGCCGGGCAGTTTCCTTGGGCGAAGGTTTTTGTCGTAAACCATGATATCTCTGAACCGCCACCTGCAACGCCAGATCATCTACCGGAAAAATGTCTCGATGACCCAACGCGAACATTGCGAAAATTTCTGCCGACCATCTACCAAGCCCTCGCACCCTCACAAGGTATGCGACCACGGAATCAGTATCCATAGATTTAAGCAGTTCAAAATTCAATTCCTTTGTCCTGATCATTTCGGCTAAACCTCTCACATAGCCCACCTTGTTCCATGAGAGCCCACATTCCCGCAGCTGATCATCACTACGATTTAGAATCTTGCGACAGGTCACCTTACCCCCGCATAGTTTTAACAATCTGTCATTAATTGCACTAGCCGCCTGGGTCGAAACTTGCTGCGACACAATTACCTGCAAAAGTGTGACAAATTCCGCCGGTCGTTTTCTTGGTCTTGGGTGCCCCACAAGTTCGATCACTGTTGCGAGTTTTGGGTCCATCAGCGCTGCACTTTCCAAGGCCCGCTTCAGTTTTGAGTAGTCGACCACCCTGATTTTGGGTTCAGACATCTCAATCAGCAACAACTATAACGGGCCTGCAAATCGAACCAAGCGCAGTTTTGCATTAGAATACCCTTTGGCAGCCGGTGGTGAAATTATGGCATTTAATTATAGGACAACGCATCTGCGTCAATATCAAAAACTATGCAAATACTTATTGTTGAAGATGATGAGGCCACCGCGGCTTACATCCAGAAAGGTCTGATTGAGGCTGGTCATAATGTTGTAATTGCTCACGAGGGCGATCAGGGTCTGGAGATAGCAAGCGTGGGACAGTTCGATGCCCTGATCGTAGATAGAATGCTACCCAATCTTGACGGCTTGTCGCTCATATCAAATCTTCGGGACAACGGCAATAAGACCCCAGCACTGGTGTTAAGTGCTCTTGGGGAGGTTAATGATCGGGTTGAAGGATTGAAAATGGGTGGTGACGACTATCTCACCAAACCGTTTGCTCTATCTGAATTGTTGGCACGGCTAGAGGCACTGGATCGACGAACCAGCGCAGAGTCTAAAGTAACAACATTGTTGGTAGGTGACCTTAAGATGGATCTACTGGGTCGTGAAGTCCACCGCGGAGAGAAAAAGATAGATCTGCAACCTCGGGAATTCCGACTACTTGAATACCTGATGCGCCACAGTAACCAGGTGGTCACTCGCACCATGCTTCTGGAGAACGTCTGGGATTACAATTTTGACCCTCAGACAAATGTAATTGATGTACACATCAGTCGCTTGCGTAGCAAGATTGATAAAAATTTTGATACGCCGATGCTGAACACCGTCCGCGGCGCCGGCTACATACTGCGTGAAACCAAAGCATAAGCTATTTCACAGTTACACAATCCGACTCGCGTTGCTGTACGCGGTCATCTTCAGTGGTTCAACACTTATTCTCTTTTATTTTTTCTATATTTTTACGGCCTCGTACATGACGCAGCAAATGGATACCACCATTGAGGCGGAGATCCAGGGTCTGGCTGAACGTTATGATAACGAAGGACTTGAAGGATTAACAACACTTATTGCGGACCGTGTAAACCGTCAACAGGCCACAGGAAATTCTATTTACCTTTTGACGACATATACACTGCAGCCACTGGTTGGCAACCTAGATCGCTGGCCGAAGAATGCCTCCATTAATAACGATTGGCTGGAATTTGCTCTTGAAGTAAACGAAGAAACCAACGAGACCCATCTCGCGCGGGCCAGAATATTCAGGCTTCCGGGTCGATATGGCCTACTGGTCGGTCGAGATATTCACCAGCTTACCCAGGCCAAAAGAAGGATAATACAGGCTCTAACTTGGGGCCTGGCAATTATGGTACTGCTTGCCTTTGTTGGTGGCCTGGTATTGAGTCGGCGTACAGTACGTAAGATAGAACGAATCAACCAGGCCACGCGTAGTATCATGTCTGGAGACCTTTCCCGTCGCATGCCGGTAACTGACCGTAACGATGATTTTGATCAGGTGGCGGATAATCTGAATCACATGCTGGACCGAATTCAGACCCTAATGGAAGACATTCGCCGCGTATCCGATAATATCGCCCACGATTTAAGAACACCTCTTACCCGGCTGCGACAGCATCTGGAAGAAGCCCGTCAGGAAGAGGAACCGAATTCCCGATCAGCAGCGAATCTTGAAAGCTCAATCCGGGAAGCCGACTCTCTACTTGCTACTTTTAATGCCTTGTTGCGCATCGCCCGCATCGAGGCTGGGCAAATAACAGCCGGTTTCGGCACCCTCGACTTTCGCACACTGTTAGATGACGTAGTGGAATTTTATGAACCGCTAACGGAAGAAAAATCGCAACAACTGAGCGTGGACCTGGGCGACAATGTCGGTACCTTGGGTGATCGCGATCTTCTGTTTCAAGCCTTAGCAAATGTCATCGAGAATGCAATTAAGTATACCCCTGAAAATGGCCATATCTCCATTTCCCTTGCTCAATCAGATGGGCAGGCGGTGATCACCATTGCGGATAATGGACCGGGCATTCCAGAGAGCGAGCGGGAACGTGTGTTTCGCCGTTTTTATCGGCTCGACCAAAGCCGATCCACCGTAGGTAATGGTCTCGGGTTAAGCATGGTCTCTGCGATAGTGGGTATGCACAATGGGCAGATTACTTTGATGGACAATCATCCTGGTCTGAAAACAGAAATGCGATTTCCAATTTTAAGCAGTATGCCATCACAAAAAACACAAAAGCGCGCGGATAATATTTCAAAAGCCGCAGCCTGAGTACAATTAGTCCGATGAGAATACCGCAACCTGTATCCTCCGCCTACAAAGCAATTCTCGTATGCGCTGCGATCGTGATCGTGATTGCCGGCGTCCGCACCGCTAGCGGTATACTGGCTCCGCTACTGATGGGAGTATTCATTTCTATAATTTGCTCAGCGCCTCTATTCTGGCTCAAAAATCACGGAATCAACAATGTCATTGCTCTGATCATTATTATTGCCGGTGTCGGATTCATCGGTTTTGCAATGTTTGGCCTTATAGCCAATTCCCTGGACGAATTCAGTAGTTCCATTCCTCGGTACAAGCAAAATCTTACAATGTTGTACGGAGACTTTACCACCTGGCTCACAGGATGGGGGTATGCACTTCCCATCGATGGACTGCGCGAACAGTTTAGCCCTAATTCCTTTATCCGATTCCTGAACTACATGTTGAATGGTCTAAGTAATATCCTTGGAGATGGAGTTGTGGTATTTCTCGCAGTGCTGTTTATTCTGACCGAAGTTTCGGCACTACCTGACAAACTGCGGGCCTCTTTAAAAGATCCTGATCAATCAATTGTCCACTTCCAAAGTTTTATTAGCAAGGTTATCCACTATCTTGGGATCAAAGCAGCGACCAGCGCTCTTACTGCTGTCTGCGTTGCATTCTTCCTTTGGATTCTGAATATTGACTACGTCTTCCTCTGGGCCGTACTGGCATTCTTCCTAAACTTTATTCCTTATGTGGGCTCATTTCTTGCGGGATTGCCAGCAGTGCTGCTGGGGCTGATAGACCACGGCATAGTGGTAGCGTTATGGGCCGCTGCAGGCTACATTGCTGTGAACATCATCATTGGCAACATTGTTGAAACCCGATTGATGGGAGAAGGTCTGAACCTCTCTTCATTCGTTGTTTTCGTCTCGCTTATCTTTTGGGGCTGGGTATTGGGGCCAACCGGTATGTTCCTCTCTATTCCGCTGACTATGTCTATTACCATTGCGCTGGAAAGCAATTCGGAGACCCGGTCCATTGCGAGGCTGATGATGAACTCCATGCCTGTTTCCGAAAGTGTCGATCAGCCGGGCGAAAATTGCTAGTGCGATACTTGAGCGGCGACGATAGTAAAGTGCACAACTGGTATTTATGATTTGTTTTATCGCTCGAGCGCCCTCAAAGCACCCATTAATCCTGCGCTAATTATTCTATTCTAATCAGCGCTTCTTTATTTTCACTTGACTGACCTGTTTCTGAACCTGGAATATTAATTTCATTACCTTCACTTTGATCGGCCTGTTGCCCGGGCAAAGTGAGTAAATCGGAAACACTCTGTATTCCAAGCTTCGGCAACTGGGAAATCCCTACAGCTGCAAGCACAGCGAGGATAAATAGAAAAAGCAGCCATTTAAACAGCCTTTTTCCACTACCGGTCTTCTTTTCTCGGGAACGAGTTTTGCCTTTTTGCTTTAATGCCGCTCTCGTAGACGGTATTTCAGTAATTCGCTCTGGTTGCAGATCTATGTTACCCATCAAATCTTCGACATCCAGCTTCAAAAGCCGAGCATAAGCGCGAATATAGCCCTTTACGAACGTTGTACCCGGCAGATGATCATAGTTGTCAGCCTCTAGTGCCTCGATAGTTTCAACGCCCAAATTAAGGTTGCTGGCGACGTCCTGGATCGACAAACCCCAGGCAGAACGTTTCTCAGCAAGGATTCTTCCCGCTGACATTGCGGGCTCGGGCACCGGCTGGGTTAAATCTGGTACGCTCATGTGTCTGGTGGTTCTATTTCTGATAGGGATTATATTTTTTGATCATTGCGCGTTATGAGGAATAAAGGGCGCTTTGAACCAATATAATTATTGAAATTTCAAGTAATTATATTGGCTTTATAACGTATTGCTCTCACTTAGGTCCAGTATATAGGAGAATCGAGGCAAAAAAAAAGGGAAGCAGACTTCCCTTTTTATGCCGCCAGATTGCATATTTCAGCGATTATCAGCTTTGAGCCGCTTCCAGTGCTTTCATGCTGAGCCGGACTCTTCCCTGCTTATCGACCTCTAGCACCTTAACCGTGACCTGATCTCCTTCGCTCAGTACATCGCTGACCTGGTTAACGCGCTCGTTTGAAATCTGTGAAATATGCACCAAGCCATCGCGTCCAGGCAGTATGTTCACAAATGCGCCGAAATCCATCAATCGAACAACTTTACCCGTGTATATCGCGTCAACTTCAACCTCTGCGGTAATCTGTTCGATCCTGCGAATGGCTTCTTTAGCCGCCGCGTTGTCGGTAGAGGCAATCTTTATCGTACCGTCATCATCAATATCGATGCTCACTCCAGTTTCTTCAGACAATGCTCGAATTGTTGCTCCGCCCTTCCCAATTACATCGCGAATCTTCTCAGGATTAATCTTAATGGTCATGATTCGAGGCGCATACTCCGACATCTCTGGGCGAGGTACTGAAATTACCTTTCTCATCTCCTCAAGAATGTGTAACCTGCCTTCCTGTGCCTGAGACAATGCCTGTTCCATAATCTCTCGGGTAATTCCATCAATTTTGATGTCCATTTGCAGTGCAGTAATGCCCTCCGCAGTACCGGCAACCTTGAAATCCATATCACCGAGGTGATCTTCGTCTCCAAGGATATCGGTCAATACGGCGAATTTATCCTGGTCTTTGATTAAACCCATCGCAACACCGGCAACCGGGTTTTTAATCGGTACACCTGCGTCCATCAACGCCAGACTCGAACCACAAACGCTAGCCATAGAGCTGGAACCATTTGATTCGGTTATCTCTGACACCACGCGGATCGTATAAGGAAATTCCTCCTGGTCCGGAATGACCGCAAGTATTCCGCGCTTCGCTAGACGCCCATGCCCTATTTCGCGGCGCTTAGGACTCCCCACTCTGCCGGTTTCGCCAACACAGTATGGTGGAAAATTATAATGCAGCATGAAGCTATCCCTATATTCCCCATCTATTGCGTCGATAATCTGTGAATCACGCTCGGTTCCTAATGTAACCACCACGATCGCCTGGGTTTCACCGCGGGTAAAGTTAGCGGAACCATGAGTACGTGGAAGCACACCGGTCTGAATATTGATCGGGCGCACGGTGCGGGTATCGCGACCATCAATTCGCGGCTGACCCTCCAAAATACGGCCTCGGACGACATTCTTCTGCACCTTCTTAAACTCATCCATAACAACGGCAGAATTATCTGGCTCAGCACCTTCTGGACAGAGCTCAGAAATAAGCGCTTCCTTAACCGCGCTCAGCGCATTGCCTCTCTCGACTTTATCCGAGACCGTATAAGCCTGGGCAGTGAGGTCCGAGGCTATGCTGGCTACACTTTCAGCGATTGAGTTATCTCGAACGGGCGGCTGCCAGTCCCATTTCGGTTTACCGGCTTCCTGACCTAGTTCCTTAACAGCATTAATCACCGCCTTGCTCGACTCATGTCCAAACATTACGGCACCGAGCATTTGCTCCTCACTCAGTACATCCGCCTCAGATTCCACCATTAGTACCGCATTTTCGGTGCCAGCAACTATCAGATTAAGGCGTGATTGTTCGTCGATCAGGGTTTTACTGGGGTTGAGGATGTATTCTCCGTCGACGAAGCCAACCCGTGCAGCGCCAATCGGGCCATTGAACGGAAGGCCAGAAATTTCAAGTGCTGCAGAGGTACCGATCATGGCCAGAATATCCGGATTAATCTCCGGATCAATTGACAATACAGTCACAATGACCTGCACTTCATTCATAAAGCCATCCGGAAACAACGGGCGTATGGGCCTATCAATCAAGCGGCAGGTCAGGATAGCGTTCTCGGAAGGACGACCCTCTCTTTTGAAAAATCCTCCTGGGATTCGCCCCGCAGCATAAGTGCGTTCTTCGTAATCCACTGTCAGTGGAAAGAAATCCCGCCCGGAATCTCCATCCTTACCAACGACCGTTACCATTACTACGGTATCGCCCATACTGGCAATTACTGCACCATGTGCTTGTCGTGCGACCTCACCTGTTTCCAGACGCACTTCGTGTTGACCATATTGAAAAGTCTTTACTACTTTACTCACTATATATTCTCCAGCGCCTTGCGCTTTAGGGACCAGTCCGATAGACCAGCTTATTTACGCAAACCAAGTTTTGCAATTAATGCACGGTAGCGTTCGATATCTGTCTTTCTCAGGTAGCTCAGCAACTTGCGGCGATGATTAACAAGACGCAACAGACCCTGACGGGAATGGTGATCATGGATATGAGTTTTGAAATGATCAGATAGATCCTGGATGCGCGCTGTCATCAGCGCAATTTGAACTTCGGGAGACCCAGTGTCACCCTCGCCACGTTGGTGTTGTTTAACCACCGCAGCTTTATCTTCGGCGGTCAATGCCATGATAATGCCCTGCAAAAATGTTATTACCTGTGCCGAAGTCATTACTTGAATCCATGACAACCTCGATACACCGTATCCCTTCCGATTGTGCGGCCGGGGGCGCGTATTCTAACGACCAGACCACCGCGGGACAAGTCTAAGCTTAGGAAATATCAAGATTTTTACCTATCTAAGCCTTATAATTCGACGCCCTTAAATCAGTGAAAATAATGATAGTGGAGAAATCCTGCTATGAAACTTAATCGGGTTGGTTTTGTCGGATGGCGTGGTATGGTGGGTTCCGTGCTGTTGCAGCGTATGATGGAAGAGAGGGATTTCTCTTTAATTAAAGAACCCTCGTTTTTCACCACTTCACAAATAGGCCAGCCAGGTCCTGAAATCGGACAAAAATCCAGCCCTCTACTGGATGCCAAAGATCTTGAACTACTCGGTGATCTTGACGCAATCGTAACCTGCCAGGGCGGGGACTATACTGCAGAGATACATACCGCTCTGCGCGCACGTGGCTGGAATGGCTACTGGATTGACGCAGCTTCGACCCTGCGTATGGAGCCGGAGGCTGTGATCATCCTAGATCCAGTGAACATGTCAGTGATTGAACAAGGACTCACATCTGGCAAGCGAGACTTCATTGGTGGCAACTGTACCGTAAGTTTAATGCTGATGGCGCTGGACGGGCTGCTGAATGCTGATCTGGTCGAGTGGATGACAGTCGTGACCTATCAGGCAATATCGGGGGGAGGCGCTCGCCAGATGCGAGAGTTGATTGAACAGATGGGATACCTTAACGCCTCCAGCCGCGTCCTGCTGGAGGATCAAAACACCCCTATTCTAAATATCGACAAAGCGGTGATCGATACAATGCGCGGGACAAAACTACCTGTGGAGGAAATCGGTTACTCCCTTGCTGGAAACTTATTACCATGGATCGACAAGGATTTGGACTCGGGTACGAGCCGCGAAGAGTGGAAGGGTTCAGTAGAAACCAATAAGATCCTGGGTCGAGACAGCGCACCTATACCGATTGAAAGCACCTGCGTACGCATTGGAACCATGCGCTGCCACAGCCAGGCTTTTACGATTAAACTCAGACAAGATATCCCCCTTGGCCAAATCGAGTCTTTACTTGAAAACGCTAATGACTGGGTTACATTGGTATCAAATCAACGCGAGGCATCACTCTCCAGATTGACCCCCGCACAGGTTACCGGCACCCTGCAGATACCCATCGGTCGGGTCCGCAAGCTGCATATGGGCGGCGAGTACTTATCTGCGTTCACCGTCGGCGACCAACTTCTATGGGGCGCCGCGGAACCCCTTCGCAGGATGTTGCGGATCTTATCTGATTATGATTCCTGATAATTCCCTTACCAGATTGAATCTGGCTAGTTGCAATGTCTCTGAATAAAGACACACCTGATTCAATTCGGTCGTGATCAAGACGATATGATGCCAGTTCAAACCACTTTCAAATACTGGACACATCGGCAGCAAACTGTTTGAATAGCAACCCATTGGAACTTCTGACTTAACATAGAGAACGCATCATGCAACATAGACCATTCAAATTTTTCTGCCGTTTGTTCGTTTGCTTATTTCTGTTCACTTCAGCCTTGCAGCCAGCGGCAGCCGCGATGGTCAGCGCAAGCGAACTATTAGGTCATAATGGTGTTTCTTTCGGGGGCGCCCCCGACCGAATAGAACTTCGCCAGCAGGTGGTCCAGGTATTGATTGAGCATGGCGTTTCTCCAATGGCGGCAACTCAGCGCGCCGCGGCTCTCAGCGAAAGTGAACTGCGACTGATCCAAAACAAAATTAATTCGCTCCCAGCGGGACAAGGTGCTCTGGAAGTAATAGGAATCGTCTTTCTGGTACTGCTGATTCTGGAACTTGTTGGAGTTACTAACATTTTTAACCGCCTGTAACTAACGAGCCGCCTGTGACTAAAAGGTTTGAGGCGCTTACTCACCGTTACACTTGTTAGTTTAATTTTAAGTGGATGTCTGAGTCCGCTTCCAAAGAACACTAATTCCAACATTCCGCTGCACGCGGAGCTATCAGAGACTCCTTTTTTTCCGCAGACCGAGTTCCATTGTGGGCCTGCCGCACTCGCAACCTTGATGGGCGCCGAGGGCGCCTCTGTCAGCCCGGCAGCTCTGTCAGAGCACCTTTTCATTCCGTCCGTGGAGGGCAGTCTACAGGTTGAAATGCTGGCCGCGTCCCGGCGGCAGGGATACATACCGGTAAGATTATCGCCAGAGATTCAATCTCTATTTGACACCGTCGCATTGGGGAAACCCGTACTGTTGTTGCAGAACCTGGCAACGCCTGGCGCCCCTCAATGGCACTATTCGGTGTTGGTCGGCTACGACTTAAGTTCCAACAAGCTGATCCTGAGGTCTGGTACTCAGCAGCGCAAGGCCATGAGTCTTCGATCTTTTCTCAGGACTTGGGATTGGGGGCAGCGCTGGGCAATAGTGTTGCTTCAACCAGGTGAGATAATTGAAACATTGTCTCAGCAAGACTATTTCGAAGCGCTAGCGGATATCGAGCAAACTGATAACCTGGAGCTAGCTATACTGGCGTATTCGGGTGCACTGACACACTGGCCCGATTCAGAATTTCTCTGGACCGGTGTCGGATCAACGGCTTTACAAAGAGGTGGGCTGGTTGAATCCGAGAACGCATTTAGGCAACTGCTGAAATATCACCCTGATAGCGTCTCTGGCCGAAACAACCTGGCCAATATCCTTCTCGCCCAGGGCTGCTCGAGCCAAGCCCTTGAACAGGTGCAAAGAGCCGAGAGCTTACTCACACAAGATCAGAGATTTTCTACCCAAGTACTTCAAACGAAAAACGAAATCATCGCATCAATATCGGAAAACGGCATTATTGAATGTGATCGCAGCGATCTATAGCGTTCGAGAAGCGCACTCATCAAGCGCTTCCAACCAAACATCCTCCCTCAAGCTGCAGCAGTTACTGAACCGCCATCGATCACTTGCCTTAGGGCATCCAGACAGAACTCCACATTTTCTGGTCGGCTGGATTCACCCATTAATCCGATGCGCCAGACTTTTCCAGCCAGCTCACCAAGGCCCGCACCTATCTCAAGATTGAAGTCCTGCAGCAGCCGATTTCGAGCTACCGCATCATCGACCCCGTTTGGAATTTTCACTGCATTCAACTGAGGTAGCCGGCTCACTTCCGGTACAAGCATTTCAAGGCCCATTGCCTCAAGCCCTTCAACCAGAAGTAAATGATTATCCCGGTGCCGAGCCCAGCTGTTTTCAATGCCCTCCTCATGCAGCATCAGTAGCGCTTCATGAAGGCTGTATATCGCGTTCACTGGAGCGGTATGATGGTATGAACGCCCACCATCAGAACTCCAGTAGCCCATGACCAGATTCAAATCCAGAAACCAGCTTTGCACACGCGTTCCGCGCGAACGGACTTTTTCCAAAGCATTCTCACTGAAGGTAACTGGCGACAAGCCCGGCATACCGGACAGACACTTTTGACTGCCAGAGTAAACCGCGTCCAACTGCCATTCATCGACCATTAACGGTACGCCGGCTAGAGAAGTAACAGCGTCAACAATGACCAATGCATGATGTTGATGGGCTAGTGCTGTCAATGCCTTTGCATCGGACAAGGCCCCGGTCGAGGTTTCCGCATGCACGAACGCTACCAATTTGGTTTCCGGGTGCTGCTCCAGCGCCTGCTCCACCTTGTCAATGCTGACTGGCTTACCCCACGAATCCTCGACTACGATTGCAAGTCCACCACTGCGCTCCACGTTCTCCTTCATACGGCTACCGAATACGCCATTGATACATACGATCGCCGTGTCCCCTGGCTCTATAAGGTTAGTAAAACACATTTCCATTCCCGCGGAGCCAGGCGCACTTACCGGCATAGTCATGGAGTTTTCAGTCTTAAACGCATATTTAAGAAGCGACTTGGTCTCTTCCATTAGCCCTGTAAACGCAGGATCGAGATGCCCAATAGTCTGTCGCGAAGCCGCTTCCAGCACCCGAGGATGAACCATGGTCGGGCCGGGGCCCATCAGCAGCCGTTTGGGCGGTATAAATGATTGATACATTTCGAAGTTAGTATTAAAAATTGAACCCACAATAGTAATAATCTAGTTCCCTCTAATACATCATACTTACTTATTAGAACAATAACTTCGCCTGATTGTAGATAAAATCTATATGTGGCAACGTAGCTTTACCTTCCACATTGGTTGCCCGTGAACGACCACCGATAAAATTGATACGACAAGAATCTGGACAAGTTTGCAATCAATCGCCCGATCCAGCGGCAAATACACTAGAATCCGCCGCCAGTTTGGGTCCAGATCGAGTGTAAGGGTCAATAGCTCACGAACGCGCAAGTGGATTTAAACCGTTTTTTATCGCTTATTTTTTGATTCATTCAACTTTATTCAAAAGAACATGAACATTCTGATCGCCGATAGTTTTCCAGAATCCCACTCGGCCGTCCTGGAACAGATGGGACATACCTGCACCCCTTCACCTGCGCTGGACACGGATTCGTTACCTGGTGAAATCGCTGATCATGACGTATTGATCGTCCGCAGCACAAAAGTGAATGCAGACACTCTTGACGCAGGGAATAAGCTCAAGTTGGTGATTCGGGCGGGTGCAGGAACAAATACAATCGACAAACAGCATGCTAACGAGAAAGGAATCCGCGTGTGCAATGTCCCTGGGGCAAATGCAGTCGCGGTTGCTGAGCTGGCCATGGGCCTGATCATCGCCATCGACCGCCATATCGCCAGCAATGTCAGCGATCTTAAACAACAACATTGGAACAAGAAAAAGTACAGCACCGCAAGAGGTCTCTACGGGCAAAAGCTCGGAATTCTTGGTCTTGGGGCGATCGGCATGGCGCTCGCTGAGAGAGCTCGGGCGTTTGGTATGGAAGTTTACGGCGTCACGCGGCCAAATCGAAGTGAACCGGCCAGAAAGAGAATAGCTGATGCGGGTATAAAAGAACTCAAGACCTTTGAACAAGTGGCCGCAACCTGCGATATTATCAGCCTTCATTTGCCTGCTACAGACGATACTCGCAGCATGATCAATCGCGAGTACCTAGAGCAAATGAAAGACGGCGCAATTCTGATAAACACTTCGCGCGGAGAATTGATCGATGAATCAGCGTTGATCGAAGCTATGGATAATAAGGGAATCCGTGCCGGGCTCGATGTGTACGCGAGCGAGCCGGCCTCGGCACAATGCGAGTTCGATTGCGTGGTCGGAAGGCATCCGAACGTAGTGGGCACCCATCATATCGGGGCGTCGACCACACAGGCTCAGACCGCTGTTGCGGATGGAGTGATCGAGATAGTCAAGGCGTTCGAAAATGGTGAGATACTCAACTGCGTCAATGCTTAACCAGAAATTCCTGAACAAATCTGAAAGGCTAAAATGTTTGACCCATCATAACGGATCATACAATCAGGTTTTCGCACACAATCAATTTAGATAATCAAACTTATGAGCAATCGCAAACATAACTTCAGTGCAGGACCCTGCACCCTGCCCGTGTCGGTGCTTGAAGAAGCGCAAAAGGAATTCGTCGACTACCAGGGCGCCGGAATGTCCTTGATCGAAATGAGTCACCGAGGAAAACACTTTGATGCGGTCGCGAACGAAGCCATGGTGCTTTCGAAAGAAGTGTATGGAGCACCTGATGACTTCAGCGTATTATTCCTTCAAGGTGGCGCCCTTTTACAGTTCTCTATGGTTCCAATGAATCTCCTCGGTGCTGGCGATAAAGCCGCCTACGTCAATTCCGGCACATGGGCCAAAGGTGCTATTACCGATGCTCGTGAGTACGGCAGCGTATACCTCGCGTGGGATGGAGAATCCGACAACTTTACTCGAATGCCGCTGAGCAATGAGCTGCAGCTAAAGGACAATACTCGTTATCTACACATCACTTCCAACGAAACAATTGGCGGCATTCGCGTACATGAATGGCCGGATGTAAACATTCCTTTGGTTGGCGACATGTCATCTGATTACATGTCGAGGCCAATCCCTTGGGATAAATTTGATTTGGTTTACGGCGGAGTTCAGAAAAATCTCGGTCCAGCTGGGATGGCGGTGGTATTTATACGTAAATCGATCCTTGAACACACTAATAGAGATATCGGTCGCTACCTTCGCTATGATATTCAGGAGGAAAAGGGGTCAATGTTCAATACTCCGCCTGTTTTTACCATCTATATGCTTGGAAAGGTTCTGAAATGGATGAAAGTAGAAGGTGGTCTGCAAGCAATGGAACAAAACGCAATAAAGAAATCAGGTTTGCTATATGACGCCATCGACAGCAGCGGAAGTTTTTACAACTGCCCTGTAGAGGTCGCGTCACGCTCTCATATGAACGTAGTATTTCGACTTCCTAGCGAAGACTTGGAACAGAAGTTTATCGCAGAAGCAGCGCAATCAGACTTGCTAAATCTTAAAGGACATAGGAGTGTCGGAGGATGTCGCGCCAGCATCTACAACGCCTTGCCTTATGAGAGTGTGGCGGCACTGGTTGATTTCATGCAAACATTCCAAAAAACCAACGGCTAGAAACCGCGCCAAATTCGCAATAAGGCTCATGCCAAAGATCAAGGCATTTGACGGATACCTAGTCAAAAACGAATACGCTGAACAAATTGTCGCGCCAGAATACGATACGGTGCCAGCGGAACAAAGGCGCGCGTTTGCGGATGCAAATCCAGATAACTTTATCAATACGATGCGGCTTAGGGAGGATTTTAATCCAGCGACCCCTCCTAGCCCAGAGGAGTTACTTGAATTCAATCGGCAGAACCTGCAGCGTTTACTTCAACAAGATTTCTTCAGCCGCATCGACCAACCCTGCATTTATATTTATCAGTTAATTCACGGTAAAAACGAACAAACGGGTGTCGTCTGCGAGATAGCTGCAGACGAATACCTGCATGGTCATATCAGGAAGCATGAAAATACCAGGCGTGACCGCGAAGATTTGCTAGCGCACTATCAGAAAGTTGTAGGCGTTGCTTCCTGCCCGATTTCACTGGCCTATCCAGAAAATCCCGAGATCGATGAATTCATCAAGCAACATGTAAAACAACCTCCGATACTTGATTTTGCAACTGGAGATGATGTCCGACAGAGAGTGTGGTGTATCGAAGATGCATTGACCCAACACAAATTATCGAAGCTATTTGAACAGGTAGAAAACACCTACCTTACTGATGGGCACCATAGAGCAGCGTCGGGTTGGCGTTATGCGGAAATGATGCGTGAAACCAAAGGCAACACCGGTGACGAACCATATAACCAGCTTTTAGTTGCTCTTTTTTCCGACCACGAGATGAATCTGTTGCCTTTCCACCGATGCGTTCGGGATCTAGGTAAACGCACCAAACAAGAATTGCTGATTGCGTTAGAGGACTGCTTTGACGTGTCAATTCCAGATGATCAAGAGAATTTCGAACCCAGTCAGCATGGGGAGTTTGGGATGTTTCTTGACCACACCTGGTACCGGCTTATGGTACGGCCGGACGCGGTTGATCAGGATGATCCCGTAGGATCCTTAGATGTATCGATTTTACAGGATCATATACTGGGACCATTACTCGATATCCATGATTATCGCGGTGACCCACGACTGGACTATGTATCTGGTGTCGAGGGAAAAAAAGGGCTTGAGCAAAAAGTCAGAGATGGGTGGGCCGTCTCTTTTGCCTGTTACGCCACATCAATGGAACAACTTATGCATGTCGCAGACGCGCATGCATTGATGCCTCCTAAGTCGACTTACTTCGATCCTAAAACCAGGTCGGGAGTTTTTGTACGATTGAAATAGCCACACTTACCTTCGGTCACTCTGTCATTCCCTCCAAGATCCTGGAAAGTACCAACGTTGTGAAATCCGGCATCACTAAACAATTCTCGCACTAATCTGCCCTGTTCAAAACCATGCTCTACCAGCAACCATCCTCCCGCTACAAGATACCCAGGCGCTCTGCTTATGATGCTTGTCAGATCTGCCAGACCATGATTTCCAGCCACTAGAGCGTCTCTAGGTTCAAATCGGACCTCTCCTGATAAATGCTTGTCTTGTGGATCGATATAAGGAGGATTAGCCACTATCAGATCAAATCGCTCTTCACCAAGAGCTTCAAACCAATCTGAATGGCGCACGGACACATTACCCAGCCCCAATGAGGAGGCATTTAAACGAGCAGTTAAAACTGCTTCTCTAGACCGATCAGTTGCGACTATCAGACATCGTGGCAACTCGCTCGCCAGGGCTAATGCAACCGCACCGCTGCCAGTTCCAAGGTCTGCGATCTGATGTGAATGGCTTTCACAATGTTCCAGACAGCTTTGTACCAGTAGTTCTGTATCAGGGCGCGGGATCAGTACCGATGGGTTCACTTCCAAGGTCATTGACCAAAATTCCTTTCGCCCCGTAATGTAGGCCACAGGCTCACCTTTGCCACGACGAATCAGGAAGCGCTCGAAATCGACGAGCTGACTATTTTCTAATCTCACTTCGGGATGAGACACGAGATATGCACGACTCCGGTCAAGCACGTGCGCCAACAAAACCTCCGCGTCAAGACCAGGGGTGTCGGTGCAATCTGCTGCTTCGAGCCTCTGTTTTGCGTGATGCAACAGCCCGCCAATTCGCTTGTTCACCGATCCTGAGTTAAGCGCTCAATTCAGCCAGAAGGTCGGCCTGATACTCGATAATCAGGGGATCGATTACCTGATCCATATTGCCACTCATCATGTCATCAAGCTTGTACAGAGTCAGATTTATGCGGTGATCGGTCACCCGACCCTGAGGGAAGTTATAGGTGCGTATGCGTTCAGAACGATCACCGCTGCCTACCAGTGACTTTCTTGTACTGGCCTCTTGTTGTCTTTGTTTTTGCTGCTCGGCCTCTAACAACCTTGAAGCTAACACTGACATCGCACGGGCCCGGTTCTTATGTTGCGAGCGTTCATCCTGACATTCCACGACTACACCAGTCGGCAAATGAGTGATTCGTATCGCTGAATCGGTTTTGTTGACGTGTTGACCACCTGCTCCCGACGCTCTGAAGGTGTCGATCCTGAGGTCCGCAGTGTTTATTTCAATATCATCCATCTCATCTGCTTCTGGCATGATTGCGACAGTACAAGCGGAGGTATGGATTCTGCCCTGTGATTCAGTCTCCGGAACCCGCTGCACTCTATGAGCGCCGGATTCGAATTTGAGTCGCGAATAAGCACCTTGACCAACAATCCTGGAAATGATTTCTTTATAGCCACCATGCTCTCCCTCGCTGGAGCTGAGAATTTCAACTTTCCAGCCCCGGGATTCAGCGTAAGCGTTATACATTTTAAATAGATCACCGGAAAATATAGCAGCCTCGTCGCCGCCAGTTCCTGCCCGGATTTCAAGAAAAATATTACGCGAGTCGTTTGGATCTTTGGGCAACAACAACTTTTGCAGTCCGGACTCTTGTTCCTCCATCCGCTGCTCGAGCTCGGGTAGTTCCTCACGCGCCATCTCTCGAATTGAAGTATCAGTGTCTTCCAGCATCTGTCGAGTTTCATCAATTTGTGCGCCCAGGATTTCATAAGCACCAAACCGTTCGACAATTGGCTCGATTTCAGACAGCTCTATAGACAGTTTTCTGAACTCGTCTTGTTTGGCGATTACGTCCGGATCGGACAGTAAAACATGGATCTCTTCATAGCGATCCTTGACCTGAGAGAGTTTATCTCTGGTTGACGGATTCATAGTTTTAAAGTAGATCGCATTGATACATACGAGTATGCCAGGGCTTTCAGTTGCCAGCTTGAAGTTGGTTACAGTCCGAACAGTTTGCGAGCGGCGGAAACCAGGCCTGGATTACCTTCGATATCTGCCTGCTTTAACTGTTGACTAGGGTGATGGGCAAATTTATTCGATAGATCCCGGGCGAGCTGTTCTAGAACCAGCTCAGGATCTGTTCCTCGGGCAATCTTGGCGCGGGCTTTATCAAGCTCTGTCTGGCGAATCTGTTCCACCTGCTGCCGAAAGTTTTTAATAGTAGGTTCTGAATCCAGCGAACGCATCCAGCGCATGAAACGAACCACCTGCAGATCGATGATATTCTCCGCTTCTTTGGCCGCTTGTTCCCGCATACCTCGATTTTGTTGGACCACGCTTTTCAGATCATCCACTGTATACAGGTATACATCAGTAAGCTCACCAACTTCTGGCTCCACATCCCGGGGAACAGCAAGGTCGAGAATAAACATTGGACGATGTTTTCGTTTTCGGATAGCTCCTTCGACCGCGCCCTTTCCGAGAATTGGCAATGTGCTGGCAGTAGACGACACCAGAATATCGGCTTCCGGCAGTCTTTGTGGAATCTGGGCCAGAGTAATTGCTTCACACCCTACCTCATTGGCCAGCGATCGTGCACGCTCGATAGAACGATTAGCGACGATCATGCGATCGACCTGCTTTTCTTTCAGATGACGGGCTACAAGCTCTATGGTTTCTCCGGCACCAATCAGAAGTACGGTCTGTTCTGAAAGACTGGTAAACACTCGGCTGGCGAGGCTCACCCCAGCATACGCCACAGACACCGGATTGGCACCAATGGAAGTATCGGTACGTACCTGCTTAGCAACACTGAAGGTGTGCTGAAACAGTCGGTTCAACACTTTGCCAGTGGTGCCTGCCTGCAACGCCTGGTCGAAGGCATCTTTCATTTGTCCGAGTATCTGCGGCTCACCAAGTACCATGGAATCCAATCCAGAGGCCACTCTAAATGCGTGCTTCACCGCCTGCTCATTTGGGTAAAAATAAACGCATCCGGCCAGCTCCTCATGCTTAAATCCGCCGAACTCAGAAAACCAGCCAACCACTCGGTTTTGATCAAGCCGCTGGTTGCCGCAGTAAATTTCAGTGCGATTACAGGTGGACAATATGGTTGCCTCACTAGCCACATCTGAAGAAGCGAGGTCATTGAGTGCGGATCCCATGGCTTCATGGCTGAACGCAACCCGCTCGCGCAGCTCAATTGGCGCGGTTTCGTGGTTGAGTCCAAGGGCAAGTAATTGCATATCGTCGAAATTTGCAAACTGACAGCTATCACTTTGTATTATAATATTTTAAATCATAAAAAACTGCATACTTGAACCCCAAAACAGGACAGATAAGAGGATAGTGGCATTGACTGAGATTTTAGATTTTAGCCAGAGATCCAGTATTTGCCAGCAGTTTTAGGCACTTGGGGATTTGATAACATCCGCACTATGCGAACAAGGCACCAACATAAACTTTCAGCGATAGCGTTAATAGCACCCATTATGGCAATGCTGTTGCTAGTAGGGTGCGCTTCAGATCCAATATCTGATGCAGAATTTCCTGAACCAGCTAGTGATAGTCAGCAGGCCGCCACGACCGCTGATGTGGATACAGTGGAGCAGGACCTGCAACCGGTCACCGATTTAACCGCTGAGCTATTGTATGATGTCCTTTTGGCCTCTATCGCCGCGCAGCGCCAACAACCTGATGTGGCTCTTGAGGCTTTATCAAGAGCGGTCTATGCGTCTCACGACAAACGCTTAAATGCGACTGCTATTCAACTTGCGCTGCGCCTGAAGGATTTCCAAAAAGCAATCGAGCTTGCGCGGTTGATGCTTGCGGATGAGCCGCAGAACTATCGTGTCATCTTATCCCTTGCCAGCGCCCAGATGGAGAGTGAAAAGATCGAGGACGCCACAGACACACTGGTCCAGCTCGGCCGTGATCAGAAACCTGGGAATGAGTCGGTGATGCAGGAAATTGCAGCACTGATTGCGCGCCAGGGAGAAGGTACAAGGGAAGAAGTCAGCCACCGCTTTTTGGAAGCAGCCAAAGAAGATCACCCTTCCCTGGTTTTTACCTCTGCACTGCTGGCTGCGAGACTGAATCAAGACGAAGAGTTCCGCAAGCGCCTGGACAAAACACTGGAACTCAACCCAGCATGGGAGGTAGCCGCTATACTCAAATTAACCGATCTTGCAGATAATGAAGACGCAAGCTCAAAAATGGATGCCTGGGCGATGAGTTTCCTGCAACGGTATCCTGACTCAGAGCAATTCCGTGTACAGTTTGCCCGCCTTCTCATAAGGGGTAACGAGTTTGATCGAGCGCTGTCTGAGCTTGATATCGTGATCAAGCAAAATCCGGAATCCAAAGATGCACTGTTTACTTCTGCAGTGGTCAATATGGATCAGAAGGAATACGAACGAGCTAAAAGTCTATTCACTCGATATATTGAGGCCAGCAATAATGGTGACCAGGCGCGCCTTTATTTGGCAGAGATTCTGATTGAGGAAGAACGCTATGATAAAGCGTCGCCATTACTCCGACAAATTCAATCTCGGCAGTATTATCTCGACGCGCAGATCGCCCTGTCTGGGGTAATCGCTCGGCAAAGCAATGTTGATGCGGGACTTAATTATTTAAGAAATATCGACGCGCTTGGTGAAGAAGATTCTGTGCGACTTATACTTGAGCAAGATTCCCTGTTACGAGATTTTGACCAAGAGGATCGTTCTCTAGAACTATTGACCGACGCCCTTGAGGAACGACCTGAGCAACCCGATCTGCTTTATAGCCGGGGATTGTTAGCAGCTCAATTAAATAAAATTGAACTCATTGAACAAGATATGCGAAGGTTAATCGAGATACAGCCGGAAAATGCTCATGCATACAACGCGCTGGGCTACACACTGGCGGACCAAACGGAGCGCTACGATGAGGCACTGGAATTAATTTCTAAAGCACTCGAGTATCGACCGGATGACCCCTTCATACTCGACAGCATGGGATGGGTACACTATCGAATCGGCAATAATGACAAAGCGATCAGTTATCTAGAGCGTGCATTGGAGTTAAAACAGGATGCCGAAATCGCGGCCCACCTGGGAGAAGTGCTATGGATTACAGGCAAGCGGACCGAAGCAGAGATAATATGGAACCAAGGCATGGAATGGGGGCCGGAAAATGCCGTCCTGCTGAAAACTATTGACAAGTTTCTTGAGAGTCAGGGTGATCAACAATCGGCGTTACACCAGGACGACACACTGCTGCAAACCCGTACAATCGAATTTCGAGTACCGCCACGCGCCTCGATGTTTGCCTGAAACCTTCCGTTTGTAAGATGCTGTCTAGAAAGCCTCGGTTTTGGGCAACATTAGTGATTGTGCTCGCGGTCACCGGATGCGCAGGGCTACACCCCCCGGCTGAAAGCCTTTCCGACCAGCAGAAGCTAAAAATATGGCAGCAAAACAAAGATCGGCTGGCCACGATAAAAAGCTGGAACCTGCAGGGGAAAATGGGGGTACGAACCGGGCCAAAAGGAGGTGCTGCCACCCTCAAATGGCATTACAGCAATTCTGGACAGCGTATTGAGCTTTATGGGCCTTTTGGCGGTGGCCGGGTGATTATTTCTGTCGATTCTAATGGCGCGGTGTTGCGCGACACTAAGGGTGTGGTGATCCACGGCGAGACAGCTTCTGAGGTTCTCTATCAAAGGCTCGGGTGGCAGGTCCCATTTGATCACCTTGCCGATTGGGCGCGAGGATTACCAGGAGAAGGCGCGACCGATGTTGTGATAGACGGACAAGGACGATTAAAGCACCTGGTTCAGGACAATTGGGAGGTCGAGTACCAGAGCTATCGCGATATAGAGAGCACCATAAATGATCTAGTGCTGCCCTCCAGGATTACGGTATCGGCAATTCCCGGTACAATGGAGGTGTTTTCTGACCGAGGTGAGTACCTCGGTGATCAACTAAACGTCAAAGTGATTCTTAAACGCTGGTGGGAGATTGAAGTTGACCCGTCATGAGATAACACTGCTGTCACCGGTCAAAATAAACCTGTTTCTGCATATCACTGGGCAGAGAGCTGACGGGTACCATCTCCTGCAGACACTCATTCAGTTTTTGGACTACGGAGATCTGATCAGTTTCTGCGCTAACCAGGATAGCTTGATTGAGCGAATTGATCAGCACTCTTTTCCCTTGCCCGATCAAGATCTATGCATACGTGCAGCACATATGCTTAGAGAATTTGTTGGGCACAAACATCTTGGAGCTTCAATCACGCTGAATAAGAAAGTACCTCCCGGTTCCGGGCTTGGCGCAGGCAGCTCTAACGCTGCGACCACACTGTTAGCGCTCAATAAAATCTGGAATACAAACCTGAATCAGGAACAGCTGATTGAACTTGGCAGGCAACTAGGTGCAGACGTCCCGGTGTTCCTGCATGGTGAATCAGCCTGGGCAGAAGGCATAGGAGATACATTTCAGGCCTACTACCCAGAAATACGCTGGTACTGTGTAATTATCCCTGGAATAGATGTCTCCACTGCCGAGGTGTTTGCCGACCCACATCTAAATCGCCACCACGAACCGGTCAACTTCCAGCAGTTTATTGATGGAGAAACAACCAATGATCTCGAGACAGTCACCGTTGCACGATATCCCGATGTAGGCACGGCACTTAATTATCTTTCTGACTTTGGGGTTGCCAGGATGAGCGGAACCGGTTCTGCCGTGTTTGTCGCGGTGCAGACTCATAAACTTGCGGAAGAACTGCTGAAACTTATTCCGCGTTCTTTTACCGGCTTTGCTGCCCGATCAATTAATCACAACCCAGTTCTAAAACAGCTAAGCGGCCCTTAACCGCTCAATCCCGGGAGTCAACGACCTCTCCAAGTTTATGTCTTGCGACGTACAGACAGATCATTTCATAAGCCAGCGTCGCTCCAAGCAGCGAGGTTACTTCTGCGTGATCATAAGCTGGAGACACTTCAACAAGATCCATACCTACCAGGTTTATTCCACGCAGCCCCCGCAGGGTTTGCAATGCATGGATTGAAGACAATCCCCCACATACGGGCGTGCCGGTGCCAGGAGCAAAGGCTGGGTCCACACAATCGATGTCAAATGTCAGGTACGTTTTGCGATTACCCAAGATCTGCCTGATGGTACCGGTCAGTTCTCGCACGCTGTGAGCATGTACCCAACCTGCGTCAAGAATATTAAAACCCAGAGCTTTATCGTTAGTTGTCCGGATGCCGATCTGAACTGATTTCTCGGGAATTACCAATCCCTCTTTCACCGCATGAAAAAACATGGTGCCGTGATCGATCCCCCCGTCCTCATCTTCCCAGGTATCGGTGTGGGCATCGAAATGGAGTAATGAAATCGGTCCATGTTTTTTGACATGGGCACGCAGAAGTGGGAGCGTAATGAAGTGATCCCCACCGAGAGTCAGCATAGCGCAATCAGAATCGAGGATGTGACTTGCATGGGCTTCAATCACGGCTGGTACTTGATTTTGTCGTCGCATATCGAAGTAACAATCACCATAGTCAATCGTGTTTAACAGCTGAAACGGATCAAATTCCCAAGGCCAGTTTCGCTGCCATGCAATTTCTACCGAAGCGGCTCGTATAGCTCTTGGACCGAACCGGGTCCCTGGCCGGTTGCTGGTTGCGGTATCGAACGGCACTCCAGACACCGCTAGCTCAGCACTTTCAAGATTCTTAGAATACATCCGCCGTGCAAAGCTAAGCGCCCCGCTATAAGTTGGTTCAGTGGTTACAGGACCGAATTCTTCGGCGGTAAAGCCGTAATCAATAACTTCTTTGGTCATCGTTTCAGTAGCTGGGTTTGGACTCTCAAGTTAAACCCAATTTCTCGATGCGCGCAATCTCAAACTCTTAGCGCAACATCGAGCTGTTCAGTGTTGATTCAGCCCCCTGTTAATTCTGGTTCAGAAAATCTTTATCTGGGGTTCAGCAAAACTTCAGAAGCAATTCAGCGTGCCTGGTCTATCCTTTGTCCTAAAGGTAAGGCAAGTAGATATAAACATTACTGCACAGTGAGATGACCGCAACTTATCACCCAATTGCCAGTTTTCTGGCTCGACACCGTTTTACCCAAAGCCGAAATAGTTTACCTCACTGACTATTACGGCTATTCTGGCGTCCCCAATTTATTGGGGGCGCTTTTTTTTGTCCACGGCCATAATTTGATCGAACTCAGCCCAGATTTGCAGGTTACCGGCGTGATAGCGATGCGGATAGTAATTTCCTGAGAAATGGGCCGGGCAGGACGCTCCTGAAACCTTTACAGTGGAGTCACAATTCAGCACCGCTGGGAATAGGCCTTATTTTGCCCCGGAATGGATTGACACGACCCCCATCGCCAAAGAAAATACCTCGTTTTTCTGGTGGGCCGCAAAACTGGCGAAATGGCCCTTTGTGCCTGAAATAAAACCGAAAATGCGATAGTATCCCGATCCCGAAGGCCGACCTTGAGGTCCGTCGGCTAACGCGGTTAGCTAGTCTCCGATCACATCGGCAGATGACTTTAAATAAACGATAGATGGGGTGTAGCCAAGTGGCCTAAGGCACCGGGTTTTGATCCCGGCATTCGGAGGTTCGAATCCTCCCACCCCAGCCATCCATTGTAAGAGGAATGTTCGTGTCCCCTGACAATTTATCGGTCTTTGCAGGCAATGCAAATCCCGAACTTGCGCGTGAGGTGGTTCATTGTCTTGGCATCCCCATGGGGAAAGCCGTGGTGAGCACCTTCAGCGATGGCGAGGTGAATGTAGAGATCATGGAAAATGTCCGTGGTCGTGACGTGTTTGTAGTGCAGCCGACCTGTGCACCTTCAAACGACAATCTGATGGAATTATTGGTGATGCTCGATGCATTGCGTCGTTCATCAGCGGGAAGGATCACAGCGGTCATACCTTATCTTGGGTATGCGCGTCAGGATCGCCGGCCGCGTACCGCCCGAGTGGCTATTTCGGCGAAGCTTGTGGCGTCGATGATTCGGGTAGCCGGAGCCGATAGGGTTCTGACTATGGACCTGCATGCCGACCAGATACAGGGGTTTTTTGATATTCCCTGTGACAATATTTATGGTTCCCCCGTGCTAATGGGGGAGCTATGGCGCAAGCGCCTGCCTAACCCGATTGTGGTATCACCAGATGTAGGGGGCGTTGTGCGAGCCCGGGCCATGGCCAAACAGCTTGAGACCGACCTTGCGATCATCGATAAGCGGCGGCCCAAAGCCAACGAGGCAAAAGTCATGCACATCATTGGTGAAGTAGAAGGACGTTCTTGCATCATGATTGATGACATGGTGGACACAGCCAATACATTATGTGAGGCTGCCCGGGCGTTGAAAGAGTGTGGTGCTGTTAAGGTTGTTGCGACCTGCACGCACCCGGTGTTATCCGGTTCTGCCATCGAACGCATAACCAGTTCCGAGCTGGATGAGCTGCTGGTCACCAACTCGATACCGCTAAGTGCGCAAGCCAAGCAGTGCGAAATGATCACGCAACTAAGCGTGGCCGAACTATTAGCCGAATCGATCCGCAGAATTTCTACGGGCGATTCAATTAGCAACCTGTTTATTGATTGATATTTATCGACCTCGCGGTCAAAGGAGCAACAAAATGAGTAGTGAAGAATTTGTATTAAGCGCACGAGTTCGCGCTCGGACTGGTACCGGTTTAGTGCGTCGTTTAAGGAATGAAGGCGAAGTGCCCGCAATATTGTATGGCGCCGGTAAGGAAAATCTAAGTATCGCGGTAAATCACGATGTTCTTTTCCATAGCCTCGATAAGGAAGAGTTCCACTCCGCTATTATTACTATTGATACCGACGGCACCAGGGAGCAGGCAATCCTGCGCAGCGTGCAACGACATCCGCACAAGATAAAGATACTGCACGCCGATTTTCAGCGAATCGATGATCTAAAGCCAATTACAATGTCTCTGCCGATTCACTTTATCGGCGAAGAAGAATGTGTCGGCGTAAAAGAAGACGCCGGCATGATCTCTCACCTCATGAACGAAGTTGAAGTGACATGCCTGCCAAAAGATCTACCGGAAAATATTCAACTTGATGTCACCAACCTGCATTTAGGTGAGTCGCTGCACCTGTCCAACATCGAACTTCCAGAAGGCGTGCAAATCACTGCGTTTTCCCACGGAGATGAGCACGAACACGACAACGCAGTTGTCGCGATTCAGGCCCAGCGAGTTGAGGAGGAAATCGAAGAAGAGGTCAGCGAAGCCGAGGAAGGCGAAGTAACCGCAGAGGGCGAAGAGGCAACTGAAGCTTCCGAAGAGGAACCTGGCGAAGGATAGGTTCTCAATGGTCGGTTCGCAATGGTGCTGAACCGACCCAGCTACAATCCAGATCCCCTTGCAAACTGAACCATGGCGCAAGCAGGTGTTACACTGATTGCAGGACTTGGCAATCCTGGCAATAAGTATGCAGAAACCCGCCACAACGCAGGCTTCTGGCTTATTCAGGCCATACAGCAGCAGTATGGATTTACTCTTAAGGATGACAAACGGTATAAAGCGCTAACCGGCAGTTTTGAGCTCCCCGGTCGCACCATTCGGATTATTGCGCCGCAGACCTTTATGAATCTTAGCGGTGATAGCGTTATCCCGTTCGCTCGCTTTTTTCGCGTGCCAACGAGTCAGATGTTGATCGCTTATGACGAACTCGATCTTGAGCCTGGTGTCGTCCGACTCAAGCTGGAAGGCGGTCATGGAGGTCATAATGGACTTCGAGATATCATGCAGAAATCAGGTGCTCGAGACATGAAGAGACTGCGAATCGGGATCGGTCATCCAGGCGATAGCCGCGGGGTATCTGGGTACGTACTATCCAAACCTTCTTCTAACGACCGCCTGTCGATCGAATCCGCTATCGCACGTTCGCTGATTGCTTTACCAGAAATCCTAGACGGTGACTTCACTCGTGCCATGAACTTCCTGCACACCGATAACTAATCATGGGATTCAAATGTGGAATTGTGGGCTTGCCTAATGTTGGAAAATCTACTTTATTTAATGCCCTTACCCGCTCGGCCGCCGCACAGGCGGCAAATTATCCTTTTTGCACGATCGATCCGAACATCGGCATAGTTGAAGTTCCAGATCCGCGACTTAATCAGCTTGCGGCACTGGTTAAACCGCAAAAGACCATTCCAACCACGATCGAATTTGTTGACATTGCTGGATTAGTTAAAGGTGCGTCCAAAGGAGAGGGTTTGGGCAATAGATTTCTCGCCCATATACGTGAGGTCGACGCCATTGCCCATGTGGTTAGGGCCTTTGATGATGGAAACATTACGCACGTCTCCGAAAAGATTGACCCCACGTCGGATATTGAAATTATCAATACTGAGCTGATTCTTGCCGACATGGAAACCGCAGACCGGGCATTGCAAAGAGCGGAAAAAAACAGCAAATCGGGAGACAAAGAAGAGATCGCGATGCGCGAACTTATGAGCAAAGTAAAAGACCATCTGGATGAAGGCAAAACTTTGCGCTCAATGGGTCTGGAAGACGACCAAAAGGAGCGTCTTAAACCACTATGCTTTCTCACTATAAAGCCAACTCTCTATATTGCAAATGTCAGCGAAGACGGATTCGATAATAATCCCCACCTAGATGCAATTGTTGAAACTGCGGCCTCTGAAGAGGCTGAGATAATCGCAATCTGCGCAGCCATTGAACAGGAGCTATCGGAGCTTGATCCTGGAGAAGCTGTGGCGTTTCTCGAAGATATGGGACTCAGTGAACCTGGACTCAATAGAGTTATACGGGCAGGATATCAAATGCTTGGGTTGCATACCTTCTTTACCGCTGGAGAAAAAGAGGTCCGTGCTTGGACAGTCAGAATTGGCGCGACCGCACCCCAGGCGGCAGGCGCTATCCATACCGATTTCGAGCGTGGATTTATCCGTGCCGAAACCACCGGATTTACTGATTACATTGATTGCCGGGGAGAACAAGGGGCTAAGGAGGCTGGTAAATTACGTTTGGAAGGAAAAGAGTACATAGTGCGCGATGGCGATGTAATGCATTTCCGGTTTAACGTTTAAGGAGGAACGTATTTCACTCACCTACGAAACTATTGAATCGGCATTGGATGAATTCCTGGACCCGGTTCTGTCCTCCAGGCGAACCTCGGAAGAACCGACCCGGGGCCTTCTGCCGCTGACCACTGAACAACAGAAATTTGCTCTTCACTGGACTGATGTAGTTCGCAAGTCCAACTCGGAGATGGCATATCAATTTGTCAGTCATGCCCCGAAAGCAATCCGCCTTATGGGAATTGATGGCACGCGCCAGTGGCTACTCGATGCCATGGACATCTACGATAAGGAGGGTCTGTATCCGGGTAGCGCCTCACTGGATGCTCTCGAATCGTTTGCAGCAAAGTACCGTCTTAGTCATATATCCGTCAGTCTCGACCAGATTCGAGGAGTACTCGAGACGTTCATTTGCGGACTGGCTGGAAGAACCCTGAAACTCGAAGCTGGAAATAGTATTTATACGGATACTAATACTCTTTATCTTCCAGCCAGTATCAATCGATTCAACGACCGCGAAAAAAACTACCAGCTGTTTAAAGCCACTGCGGTTCATTTGTGGGCACAGACCTGGTTCGGCACATTTAAGCGCCCTTCTCCGAACGCCCCACACCTGGTTCAGCAGATTGCGGAATTTCCAGACAATGGGCGCGCACTGAAACTATTCAATCTTCTCGAGACGGTGAGGCTGAATGCCTGCATTCGACGGGAATTGCCGGGGCTTGCAAGAGAAATGTTGACACTCAATCCCCCGGTCCCGCTACACGACGCGACCTGGAAACACTATTTTGCTCTGTTGGAATCAGAGGGCGCCATGGTCGCGGATACCATCGCGGCCACTGAGAAACTATATGCTTTGCAGACACCTTGGCCCGATGCCTTACTTTATCAGGCCGGGTTCGACCTTGAAGCCGCCCAAACCGGCATCGAACAAAGGCTTGAACAGGAAAAACTCGAATTGCAAATGCTGATTTCCGACATGATGAAACAGGTCAGTCAGGACCAGGAATTCGATCCTGAAGGTATGGAGGACGGCAAATTGGAAATGACCCAGGATCCCAAGACTGGAAGTCCCCAACTTACTCTGGACGGGGAGCAGATAACAGCGCCGTCAGATATCGATAACCTGCTCCAGTCCATGCTTCAGGATCTTGATGATTTGCCGGAGGACTGGCTGGTTCCGGCTGGCGATGGCGGTTACCGCCCTCAGGATGAAAGCAGAAACCCGGAAGATGTGTGGAAAGGTGCATACCATGAAGAAGGTGCATTTTTGTACGATGAATGGGATTATCGTCGTCAGACATTCCGCAAGAATTGGTGTGTGTTGCGCGAAATGCCGACCCACCCGGTCTATGACGACTTCTATCAAAAAACGATAGAACGCTACCATCATCTGGTCGGCGAAATCCGACGACACTTTGAGGCTCTGCGCGGTGAGGACAAGATTCTGAAGGCGGAGCCAGTCGGTGACAACGTGGATATTGATGCACTGATCACTGCCTATGCAGATATGCAGACGGGGGTGGAGATGAGCGACCGCCTGTTTACTCGTAAGCAAAAAATTGATCGGGATTTGGCAGTCGTGTTTATGGTAGATGTCAGTGGATCGACCAAAGGCTGGATTAATGACGCCGAAAGAGAAAGTTTAATCCTCTTGTGCGAAGCCCTGGAAATACTAGGCGATCAGTATTCAATTTATGGCTTTTCCGGTATGACGCGAAATCGCTGTGAAGTCTATAAAATCAAGACATTCGATCAACCTTACGACAACGACGTGCGGGCCAGAATTAGCGGTTTACGCCCCCAGGATTACACCCGTATGGGTGTCACCATTCGCCATCTGACCTGCATATTGAACCAGGTCGAAGCAAAAACCCGCATACTGATCACGCTGTCTGACGGCAAGCCAGACGACTATGATGGGTACCGCGGCGACTATGGAATTGAAGATACACGCCAAGCACTGCTTGAAGCTCGTAACACCGGCATTCACCCGTTTTGCATTACTATTGATACAGAAGCTGGAGAGTATTTGCCTCATATGTATGGTCCCGCCAGCTACGTAGTCGTTGACGAAGTACGCAAACTGCCCCTAAAAGTTGCCGACATCTATCGCAAACTCACAACCTGAAACAAACTACTAACACACTTAGAAAATGATTAACGCTCCTAGACTATCCCTAGATGATGCGCGGCAAATAATTGCCGCCTGCAAACTGAAAGCTAAAGAAATTGAAGTCGATATGGATATCGCTATTACCGATGATAGTGGCAACCTGATCGCTTTTGAGCGTATGGATAGTGCCCGAATTACCAGCATCCAGATTTCTATAGACAAAGCGTGGACCGCGGCGGCAGCACGAAAATCGACCAGAGACTACTGGAGCGCATCACAACCAGGGCTGCCAGCATACGGCATCAACACCTCCAACAACGGACGTTTCAGCACTGTCCCAGGGGGAATTCCTATATTTGTAAATATTCAGATTGTCGGAGGTGTAGGATGCAGCTCGGGAACACCTGATCAGGATGAGCTGGTGGCAGAGGCTGGCGCAGCTGCTTTTCTTGAAACACTGAGTTGAAAGAATACGTATCGAACTGCCATGCAACTGAGAAAAATTGGTACTTCTGCAAGCACCATTAAATCTCTCCTCGCAGCCTGGCAATGATATCGGTTCCAATTTTCTACTCTTTTAGACGTTGCCCCTACGCTATACGTGCGCGAATGGCGCTTATTAAATCGGGTATTGCTCTGGAGCACCGCGAAATTCTGCTCAAAAACAAGCCCCCTTCAATGCTTGAGGCATCCCCCAAGGGCACTGTGCCCGTGCTTATATTGGAGGACGGGGCGGTACTTGATGAAAGCTGGGAAATTATGCAATGGGCCGTCTCACGAAACGATCCAGACAACTGGTTAGGAGAGGATCAGATCTATCTGGATCAGGCGCATGCGCTTGTCGACAGATGCGACGGAGAGTTTAAGTCCGCATTGGATCACTATAAATATGCCGATAGATACCCGTTAACGCAGGAGAAATACCGTGATCAGGGAATGGCATTTCTCAAACAACTAAATCAACGTCTGGCACAACAGCAAGACCTGCTAGCGGATCGAATTACCATCGCTGACATTGCCATCATGCCCTTCGTCCGGCAATTTGCAAATGTCGATCTCACCTGGTTCAACCAATGCGGCCTCAACCACCTGAGTCGATGGCTCAACCTACTGACACACTCCAGGCTTTTTGAAACCGCCATGCAAAAGCACCCGCTGTGGCAATTTGAATCCGCTTGAGCGCTCAAACATTGATGCAGCAACCTGATTTGTCCTTCAGGTCATGGGCACCCGACCCCAATTCAGGTAATGAATTGCTGACAATGCATTTTGGCTTTCATGACATTCTACTCAATCTGAGCATAGATTTCGTCGACGGAATATCTGCCAGCGAAGTAGAAGCTTTGATTTCGAAACTCGAAATAGATATCAAATCAGCTCATCCAGAAATCACACGAGTGTTTATCGAGGCGCAAAATTGGCGTGGACACGACGACAATCTTCGCGCCAACTAAAGTGCGACCACAACCTAGTAACCATAATATTAACAGCAGGCATTTAGATCTGAACCATATGAGGAAAGATACTTTCGGTATTGGTGCGCTTGGTCTTTTAATTATATGGAACCGGTCTCACTGATCCTCGAGGCTTATGCCCCATACGACCGCGCCGGTGACCCTGCTGACTGTGCCGATAACTATGTGGACCGTTCCGATATCCGGGTCTAGCCGAATAATGCCAGCGATAGCCGCCGTAATGAGAATAGGGATTGAGAAGGACAGCTGGGCTGGGTTGCATAATGATGACGGTCCCCGGCCCCGTTGAGGCACCAGCTTTTGCCAGTCTTGTAGATTTTTCCTCGCGAGCTTGTTTTGCCTTCTCAAGTTTTTCTTGAATTTTTATTTGCCGGCGCTGGGCTTTCGAAACTTCCGCTTCTGATGGCTCGGGAAGTAAATCAATCACATCACTTTCTTCTGCCGCTTTAGGAGGGTTCGTGGAATAGGATACGTTGCCAGATTCATCAACGGTTTTGTATATTTCTTGGCCGTGAACACTAGTAAGAATTACGCTTGCCAGGAAACACCCTAGCAGAATCCGCATTGATAATCGTTGAGCCATGGATAAATATCTAGAACAATATAATCAGGATAGATTGTTATTACTCTGTATCTTAATTTGAAACGCCATTCTCGTCAAAAGCAAGGCGAGAACAGGGACGACTAAAAATGGTCAATTCAGCGTAAATTTAAGTATCTCAAATACCCGTATAGGGTATTTCTGATCTTTTTCTTAAACGAACAGCCGGCTATAAAACATCCGCGATACAACCGCGTTTCATTGTCATAGCCCAAATTACTAATCCAGCACAAGCTCTAATTCGAGTACTGGTATGATCACCTGTCGCAACCTGCATGTTTATCTCTCAAGCACATTACGCACTATGCCGGATATTCACTCAGATTTCAGCCAACGAATTGTTATTCATACCCGTGACATGCCGTGGCAGCCGTCACCGATTGAGGGGGTTGATCGACGCATGCTGGATCGTCTCGGCGATGAAGTTGCACGGGCAACATCCATTGTTCGTTACGCACCGGACAGTCGTTTTTCGCCACATACCCATACTGGTGGAGAAGAGTTTCTAGTGCTCAAGGGGGTGTTTGAGGACGAACATGGCAGCTACCCGGCCGGCACTTACATTCGAAATCCACCGACTTCCGGCCATACACCAGGCTCCACCTCTGGATGTACAATTTTCGTGAAACTCTGGCAATTTGATCCTGAAGACCGCACTCAGGTTCGAATCAACATTCACGAGTCAAGCGATGAGCCGTTTTACCTTTATCAGGATCATCGGGAACGTGTATATGTGCAACATTGGCAAGCTAACGCCACTGTAGAAATTGACTGTACTGGTGGCGCGGAGTTTCTGGTACTGGATGGCAGTCTTACAGAGTCTGGAGACCAACTGGTTAAACATTCCTGGTGTCGCCTACCCGATGGATATGCCTTCAGGGCACAAACGGACAATGCAGGATGCAGGTTATGGATAAAAACTAAACACCTTATTTATGCGCGCCCGCCTGCGCATGTTCAGTCCTAACCGTGCTTGAAGCCATATAAATCTTCGAGTGCTCGAAATACACGGTTTCCCAGAGTGCCCGTCAAATCGAGGGCTACAGATCGGTTAAAAAATTCACTCATATCCAAAGCGATACCGATTGAGGTCAACTCGATCGACGGGTCCCTTTCGAATTTATTGATAACATGCTTCAGATGCCGCTCTAAAAAATACTCATCATTGTAATGCGCGGTAGCAGAGTCCATCGGTGCACCATCAGACACCGCAACCAAGCACTTTCGAGACTCATTCACACTCTTCAAACGCTGCGCTGCCCATTCCAAGGCTTCGCCATCTAAACCTTCACGAAAGTGATTAGTGTTGAGGAGCGAAGAAATGCTATAGCGTGCACGTCGCCATGAGGTATCCACGTCTTTATACACGATATGTAATCGATCGTTGAGGCGTCCTGGTTGTTCTGGCATGCCTGCAGCGCGCCACGCCTTGATCGATTCGCCGCCGGTCCACCCTCCTGTGGTAAATCCAAGTATTTCACTGCGAATACCCGCCAGTTCCAGAGCGCGGCTGTAAATGTCCACCATCACCGCAACCGCCTCAAAACGTTGCCGCTTCATTGAACCTGAGTTATCCAGCAGGAACGTCACAACCGTATCGCACCACGGTGAGTAACGTTGTTGCTTGAATATCCGGGTGTAACTCGAGTTTGCCACCAGCTGGCTCAAGCGGCGACCATCGAGATAACCCTCTTCCTCGCCAAAATTCCACCCCGACCGTTCAACCACCGCAAACAATTCTTTTAATCTTTGCGCCAGTCTCGGCACGCTGATTGCCTGCGCAGCCACCAGTTTATCGAGCTGTTGGCGGAGCTGAGTTCGTTGCGCAAGACGATACAATGAACGAGCTTCAACTTCACGATCAAAGTCTCTACAAAAAACCGGATATGGGTCGCCTTCATCCTCCATAGCTTGGGTTTGACCCACACCTGATGCACCCTCTTCAACGTAACGATCATCTGATTCATGTTGCCGCGGCATCAGCAATCGGTGCCGGGCCTTTGAAAGTTCCTGATCCAACGTCTCTCCGGCAGCTGCCGTAGCCATCTCACTGACGACCCGGGAAATATTTAGTGCAAGTTCAGCATATGCCTTCTGATCCAGGCGCGCTGCCCGCAATTTCGCAAGCTGATCGCCAATTAGTGGCGCAAGCTTGAACCGTGTAGATTCGATCAAGCCCTCAACCTCTTTATCTTGTTGCGGGTCATTTAACCGGGATCTAACGATCTGACTCACTGAATAGATCAAGAGCCCAAGTTCGTTTTCGGTAAGACCGTTGTTGCGACTTTCCTGACACCATTCGCTAAAAGCCCGATCCAGATTTAGTCGAAGTCCCTTCATCGCTTCCGGCGCCAGGCTCTCAGCGCGGAGTTGTTCTAGAATATCGAACACCATACGACCAATATCGTCATCAGGTTGTAACAAACGATGTAGAGTGAAATCCGTGTGGGTCAGTCGTAACGCCATCGCATCAGCAACACCGCGACAGCGTTGCAGAGAATGATTCAATACGTCTGTTGCGAGGTGAGGGCTATAGAGATCGATTCCGTGGCCGTCTTCAAATAGCAGCTCACGCCGATACTCCGCCCTCGGATGCCCGCTCAGCGCCCGGATCGATGCCGCGCAGTGACGCTCAACCTGGCGCTTACGTACCTGCTCGTTCAAAGTTCCATAAGACGTTCAGCCGTCTCCGGCAATATCAAACGCGATAGAATATTCAAGCTCTTCTCCCATGGCCCGCTGATAGTACTCAGCGATAATGGAACGTTCAGCATCATCACATTTGTTCAGGAACGAGAGCCGAAAGGCTCGCGCTACATCGCCAAATATTTCCGTATTCTCAGCCCAGGTGATCACAGTGCGTGGGGACATCACCGTTGAAATATCGCCAGCAGCAAATCCCTTGCGCGTCATATCCGCCACCCCTACCATATTATTAATGAGTTCCTTCTTATTTGAGAATCCGGGAACCTGCGCCAATACGATCGCCATTTCGTCTTCGCGACCCAGGTAATTTAGAGTCGTGACAATATTCCAACGGTCTACCTGGGCTTGGTTCAATACTTGAGCGCCATGGTAAAGACCATTGAGATTACCCAGACCAACTGTATTTGCCGTGGCAAATAACCTGAATGCCGGATGCGGCCTGATGACCCGGTTCTGGTCTAGCAAGGTAAATTTTCCATCCCGCTCTAATATCCGCTGAATGACGAACATAACGTCAGGGCGTCCAGCGTCGAATTCATCAAAAATAAGTGCCACCGGCCGCTGCAAGGCCCATGGGATAATCCCTTCCTGAAATTCGGTCACCTGTTTGCCCTCGCGGATGACGATCGCATCACGGCCAACGAGATCTAGACGACTGATATGGCCATCCAGATTGACGCGAATACAGGGCCAGTTAAGCCGCGCAGCGACTTGCTCGATATGGGTTGACTTCCCGGTGCCATGAAAACCCTGAACCATTACCCGCCGATCGTTGACGAAGCCAGACAGAATAGCCAACGTAACGTCATGATTGAAGCAATAGGCTTGGTCAACCTCCGGTACATGCTCATCACGCTGACTGAATGCGGGCACCACCAGGTCGCTGTCTATTCCAAACAGATCTCTTGCCGACACCGCTCGGTCGGGTTGCATATCAATCATGGTCATACGTGCGGCAAATTAAAGGTCCTCCGATTCTAACTGTTTTGATTCACTAAGATTGGTCCAAAGTCCCGGATCACAAACACCTATATCCAGCCCAAGTTTGCTTTACTACACGATTTCTGGTTTCAAAATAAACGCGTGAAGTCACCGAAATAGACTGCACCTGACATACCCAGCCTGCTCGGAAAACTTTTCAAGAAAGTCCTATTGCTGGTGCTTCACAGATTAAACAAGCAAGACTTATCAAGGGATACGGCCCGCGGTCCCTAGACAAACTGGGTTGTCTACACTGCACCACATCAACCCAAACAGCGCTTAAATTGCACTTCCTTGGTGCGACTAAATACAGTCCATTATCAAATTCAACGATATCTCACTGATATTTCGAGATATAAATAACTGGCACGCGGGTTGCTAAGAAGATTGCATGAGCCCTATAAGCAGGGCATTTATTTAAATCTCGGAGTAACAAAATGAAACTCGTGGTAGCAATCATCAAACCGTTCAAACTGGATGATGTCCGTTCTGCTCTCTCCGAAGTCGGGGTGAGCGGTATGACCATCACAGAAGTGAAAGGATTTGGCCGGCAGAAGGGCCATTCGGAACTTTATCGGGGTGCGGAGTATGTGGTCGATTTCCTGCCCAAGGTAAAAATAGAAATAGCGATCGACAGCTCTATTCTCGACCAGGTGGTGGAAACTATTACGGCCACCGCATCGACCGGCAAGGTTGGTGACGGTAAAGTTTTTGTTTATGACATAAATCAGGTCGTTCGTATCCGCACCGGTGAAACCGGCATCCACGCAATTTAACTCGGAGGAAAATCAAAGTGGAAATAAATCTTTTTCATCTTCAGTACGCCTTAGACACATTTTACTTTCTAGTTTGTGGCGCCCTGGTCATGTGGATGGCAGCTGGATTCGCCATGCTCGAAGCGGGTCTGGTGCGAGCGAAAAACACCACCGAAATACTGACCAAAAACGTCGCTTTATATGCGATCTCTTGCATCATGTATATGGTATGTGGATATGCAATTATGTACGGTGGAGAGTGGTTCCTCGCAGGTATGGGGGACGTTGACACAGACTCTGTGCTGGGAGACTTCGCAGCCCGCGAAGACGGTTTTACCGGCGGCTCAATTTACTCTGGCGCCTCCGATTTCTTTTTTCAGGTTGTGTTCGTTGCAACCGCGATGTCGATCGTTTCCGGGGCAGTAGCCGAACGAATGAAACTGTGGGCGTTCCTTGCATTTGCCGTGGTCATGACCGCATTCATATACCCCATGGAAGGCGGCTGGACCTGGGGCGGTAATGATGTGTTTGGCATATTTAATCTCGGCGATCTCGGATTCAGTGACTTCGCCGGATCAGGGATTGTACATATGGCAGGCGCGGCGGCCGCATTGGCTGGCGTTATCTTTCTCGGTGCACGCAAAGGTAAATATGGTAAAGATGGCTCGATAACACCCATGCCGGGCGCGAATATGCCCCTCGCAACCCTGGGAACCTTCGTGTTGTGGATGGGCTGGTTTGGATTTAACGGCGGATCTGTATTAAAACTCGGAGATATTTCTAGTGCACACGCTGTGGCGATGGTCTTTCTCAATACCAACACCGCCGCCGCGGGCGGCGCGGTCGCAGCGCTGCTGTTAGCCAAAATTCTCTACGGTAAGGCGGATCTGACCATGTTGCTCAACGGCGCGCTGGCCGGTTTAGTCGCGATTACTGCAGAACCCTCTACGCCCACTGCATTAATCGCCACAATTTTTGGTGCAGCAGGAGGTATTTTAGTCGTGATCAGTATTCGCGTGCTGGATAAGCTCAAGATCGACGACCCGGTAGGGGCTATATCTGTACATGGCACCTGTGGTCTGCTTGGTCTGATGCTTGTGCCGTTGACTAATGATGGTGCGTCCTTCTTCGGTCAGCTAGTTGGCGCCGCTACAATATTCATATGGGTGTTTGTCACAAGCGCGATCGTCTGGTTGGTTCTGAAGGCAGTCGTCGGTATACGCGTCAACGAAGAAGACGAGTATGAAGGAATGGACAAAATCGATTGCGGCATCGAAGCTTATCCGGAATTCACTTGATCTGTAATGTAAATTATTTTAACTTCCTCCACTGGTAATTTAAGCGCTCTTCGGGGCGCTTTTTTTTCATCTATGTTTCAGTTCGCAGATCGGTATTCCCGACCGAACTTATAGGCATCGAATCAGCATTAAAACGTCCCATCTGTCTTCCTGACGAAAGTCAGAGTCTCGTTATGTTCCTGATGGCTAGCTCAATGCACGATCAGCTAAATTATGCCGGCATTGATTGAACTCAGAAAGGGGCCCAAGCGTGGGTTCTATACTCTATAGCCCGTTAGGCCAAGCTAAATCACTTTTTATTCCATCTCGCCATGCACAACTTAGCCACCCATCTAGCCCTGCACGGCGCGCTGATACTTATAATTAGTGTTGCGGGTGGTCTGCTCCTGTATCGATCGATACTCAAAAAAGAAGGAGAGGCCTCATGGCATTTGCTGCACGCCGGCGGTACCGCGAGAGGCATACTGCTTATCGCATTAGCAGCGATTATCGACCTAGTCGCCCTCCCCTTATCACTATTATCGATAGCCGTCTGGTTTATTATATTCTTTGTGTGGACGTCTACTTTAGCGATGTTAATCAGAGCGCTCAGCGATAAACCAGGATTTAAATGGAGCGGTTCACCCACTAACAAATTGGTTTTTGCACTTTATGCTGCAGGCACACTCACTATCTTTCCCGGATTGATTTTACTTATTATAGGGTTGATTAACGCACTAGTCCGGTAGTCGTAAATTTCGAGCAGTCACAGGCAGCCTGCGGAAGTCGTACATTGACTGATAATCAATAATCGGTGGATTTATTAGAATAATTCTGTTGAACTGGATCCGAAAATGAAAAACCCCCTGCAGAGCAGGGGGCTGAAATCTTCTTAGCGGGTCACACAGAATGGGGGTTCTGCTGAAGGGGGTAAAGACCCGGCTAATGGACAACTTTCGCCACCCGTGGTTGAAGTAGACTACTTTCTACCGAGTGCGTCAAATCTTTCAGACGGAAGGTAGTTTTTTACCGCTCATCTGTATTTTTGAGGATAATCTGAGTCTAAAGTGCACTAGCAACTAAATAGCAAATTGAATAATCAAACCACCCTAAAATTTGATCACTCACACAGACGGCGTATTGGCGTACTGTTAACCAACCTCGGCACGCCAGCAAGCCCCGACACTCGTGGGGTAAGACGCTTTTTAAAGGAGTTTCTTTGGGATCCGAGGGTGGTCGAGGTACCCCGCCCTGTTTGGTGGCTGGTGCTCAACGGAGTGATTCTGAATACAAGACCCAGGAAGTCCGCGCAGGCATATCAGAAGGTATGGACCGAACAAGGATCGCCACTCATGACAATTGCGATGGAACAGGTCGCGCATTTGAGAGAATCATTAGCCGATCTTGACCTCATCGCTGAACTCGGCATGCGTTACGGCAAGCCCTCGCTTGCGCATGGTTTGCAACGACTTAAGGAACAGGGCGCCACCCGCATTTTGGTTTTACCGCTCTACCCGCAGTATTCCGCTACCACCACTGCCACAACGTTTGATGCCATCGCCGCAGAACTCAAATCATGGCGCTGGATTCCTGAGCTGCGATTTATTAATCACTATCACGATCACAAGCTTTATATTGACGCCTTGGCAAAAAGCGTGGAAAACCATTGGAAGCAACATGGCCAGGCCGATCGGCTGCTGATGTCGTTCCACGGTATTCCCCAGGACTATTTTTATAATGGCGATCCCTACTATTGCGAATGCCAGAAAACGGCGCGCCTTCTTGGCCAACGCCTGGGCATCACCACCGAACAATACCAGGTCAGTTTTCAATCCAGGCTCGGACCTAAACAATGGTTACAACCCTATACAGATTATACGCTTGAGTCCATGGCCAATGAAGGGATTCACTCTGTACAGGTTATCTGTCCGGGCTTCAGTGCAGACTGCCTGGAGACCCTGGAAGAGATTGCGATGGAAAACAAGGATGTATTTCTAAAGGCCGGCGGACGACGTTATGAATATATCCCCTGCCTAAATAGCGAACCCACGCATATAGAACTTATGAAAACCCTGGTTACAACGCACACCCAGGGCTGGAACAACGAAGAAGAAGAACCAGAATCACGGCAGCAACGGGCGATCAATTTAGGCGCGTCAAAATAAAATGGTCTGCGGCGTTAGCTTGAACAACTGACTGACAATGTGTTTGCCCAGTCTGGCGGACGTTGAGCGTAATGCTCCATACCAGGTTGCGGATCGAAGGGTGATGATAGCAGACTGATCAGGCGATCGATCTCAGTGTAATCCTGTTCATCTTCGGCCATGCGAATTGCGTTTTCCGCAAGGTAGTTTCTGAGTACGTATTTTGGATTGATCTTCTGCATCGAAGCTCGTCGTTCAGTTTCAGACCTAGACTCTTGCGACAGCCTCTTTGCGTAGCGACGAGACCAGTCATCAAACCGATCCCGTTGAATAAAGTTATCGCGACACGCTTGTGGATTGGATTCGCTCAACTGCCTGAAAAATAGCGAAAAATCTGTCTGACTTTGCTGCATCATATCCAATAGTTGGTCAAACAAAGTAGCGTCTTCCGGTCGTTCTGCCACAAGGCCAAGTTTTCTGCGCTTTTGTGCAGTCCATGCTTTTTCAAAAATTTGCTCATACTTCGCCAATTCGGCAGTAGCGAGCTCCGCCGCTGATTCGGGATTTTCGTTAAACAGTGGCAGCATCGCCTGCGCCAAACAGCTTAAGTTAAACAGGCCAATTCGGGGCTGCTGATCGAAGGCATAACGACCTTGGTAATCAGAATGATTACAGACATGCCCTGTGTCATAAGCGTCTAAAAATCCAAATGGTCCGTAGTCGATGGTGATACCATGAATCGACATGTTGTCACTGTTCATGACACCGTGACAGAACCCTACCCCCTGCCAGCTCGCGATCAGCTCCGCTGTGCTCTCAATCACCCGCTTCAGCAGTCCAAGATACCCATCTTGCTCTTTCCAGCATTCAGGAAAATAGTGCTCCAAGGTGAAATCGGCGAGAGTTTTCAAGTCCTCGTATCGTTGGGTGTAGAAAAAGTATTCGAAACTACCAAAGCGGATATGACTCGGTGCCACGCGAATCAGCATGGCTCCTGTTTCGATCTGCTCTCGGTAAACCTCTTCATCACTGCCGAACATCGCGAGTGAGTGGGTAGTCGGTATACCGAGGCCATGCATTGCGGCACTGCAAAGATGTTCGCGAATAGTGGATCGTAACACCGCCTTACCATCTCCCTGACGCGAATACAGTGTCCTGCCAGCACCTTTTAGCTGCAGATCCCAGCGCGCCTGCTGATCGTTCAATAGCTGACCGAGCAAAATCGCCCTGCCATCTCCTAACCGCGGCACATATTGCCCAAACTGATGTCCCGAATAACACATAGCGACGGGATCAAATCCTTGCACCGGCTTGTTCATCGTGACCAGATCAACCAGATCCTGACGACCGGCTTCGACCGGGTCAATGCCCAGCATTTCGGCCACACTTCTGTTGAAGTGAATCAGGAACTGATTGTTTAATCCAGCGGGCTGGTGCCGCGAATAAAAAATCGGGGGAAGTCTTGCGTATATATTGTCGAAACGCAGTTCCTCAAAACGCTGCATCAATACCTCACCAGAGTTTCGTATTCGTGTTTGACCGTGGCCCCCGCGGGTACGCTAACGCGCCACTCCACCAGGGTTGAAGAAATTTTACTGTGAGGGCTGGATTCAGAATTGATCTTCCAGTCGCCTGGAATCATTTCATGAATTTTTACTTCAACAGCCTCTTGCTTGGCGTTCTTTAGAGTGATTCTCTGGCCAATTTCTGCGGAAAAGTTGTATTGACCCTGGCTCGCAACTTTTCTGAAACTGGTCTGCACGCGTTCGGCAGTCACATCAAAAGCGTTCCCGAGCTTGAGTTGGATCTCCTGATCCTTTGCAGTGTGGTCAATTCGGTCCTCTCCGATAAACTGAATTCTTCCCGCGGAATCATTTTTGTACACTCTGACAATTCCCGCCGGCAGCGGTAGGCCGAGGTTACTCTGCTCAGAGTTTTCTAACTCTATAAAAACACCCACATCCTGCTTTATTGACCCTGCACTTCTACCGCCAAAAAACTGTCCGTGGCCATCAACAAGGTATTGCTTTGACACCGGCACATCGCCCGCGCTCATCAACGCCACCTGTTTAGTTTGCTGGTTAGCAATTGTGGTAGGCCGCTGCAGGGTATACAAGTGATAATCGAACAGAGCCTCTTCGTCCATAGCGGCAGGTGCCGCCGCCATTTCCAATACTGCGGTTGAACGCATCCGCGGTAAAACTTGTTGTACCTGTTGTACATCTCCGGCGACCAGCTGCAGCAGGGCCTTGGGATAGGTTGTGCCGCTGTGGTTAGTCAGCGTAACCCAACCATTCAGATCAAATCGGGTCTCATCATCGTTCAAGCTGGCAACATAGTCCGCGCGCCAGGACAATCCAGCAGTCAGATAACTGAGCTGTATCTCTTGTGGCTCCGGATTATCATTTACTAACTTCAGAACCAGGGTCGGACGATCACGCAGATTTCCCGGCACCTCATCGAATATGAGCCGGCCAGGAAATTGAGTTTCGATCCTGAAAGGAAACTGCAACACGATCCCCTGATTGGTCGCAAGCACCACGGCATTTTCAATCGTCTCATTTCCATTGGATGGATTGACGGTGACGGTCCTAATTGTCTTACCCACATATTTCTTTAACAGACTTTCTGGCGTCAACAGATCAAAATCGAAATTTTGTTCTATCAACTCAAGCTTCGAATTAGAGTCCAGTCCGGTCAGTAAAGCTGTTTCCGGCCGAATTTGAGCGCTCACGTCACGTATAGCCAAGTCGAGTTCTCCTGACTCGATCGTAACTCGGCGTTGATCCTTAACCAGCGCTAAATTTTCATTATAAATCGTGACTGCCAGGGCAGTCTGATCTTTCAGTCCGGAACGCATTTCCTGTGCGTACAATGCCGCGGGTATTAACCCAATCAGAACAACAAGCACGGATTTCCATTTATCTGCTTTCATGCGAGGTTAACCTTTAATTTGTTAAACCAAACTATACGCCAGTCCTTCTTGAGCGACAATGAAACAAGGACACATCGAGTATAATTTAACAAGTCTTCTACTATCATGAATGGCATCCACAGCCTTGGCGGTAAAGCCAATTATTCCCAACATTCGCGCACTAATATCATGACCCTGCAGGACACAATTAGCACCCACCTGGTGCGCTTTGTATTGGCCGCGGGGGTGTCGGCGCTGATTCTATCAATTCTAATCGTTCTGGTTTCAAGCGGTCACCCCCCCGCCGAGCGCCCGCACATTCTTAAACTACTGTCGAATACCGTTGGCTCAGGAATACTTTTGTTTTTGCTCTTGCATCTGATCGGAGTGTTAGTAAGAGCAATACGTTACCGTATATTACTGCAGGCTGCTGGTGAAACCAGAGTGCCAGGCTTTGGGCATATGTTGCTGGTCACAGGATTTCGTAACATGGTTGTAGACATGCTGCCGTCCCGGCTCGGTGAGCTTGGGTATGTTGTGCTCCTCAACCGTGTTTACCAGGTCAGCGCCGCCACTTGTCTATCGTCACTGGCAATCGCGATGATATTTGATTTTATTGCATTGGCGATCATTGTGCTCCTGGCCATCATCGGTTATTTGATCGGAAGTGGTGTCCAGGGATGGCTTTGGGGTGCCTTGATTGTGGCGATAACGGCAGCTGCGGTCGGTGCGGCAACCCTAACCACGTTATTGCCCTGGACGGCGAAATGGATGCAATCAGTTAAATTAAGAGGCCGCCTGGGGAAACTCTTCGCTAGCGTAACTCACCTGGTCGAGCAACTGGACAATGCGATAAAAACCACACGTTCTTCCGGCGCACTCGGTAAAGTGTTGCTCCTGTCGGTGCTTGTACGCAGCTTTAAATACGGCAGTATTTTCCTGTTATTCATGGCGGTAGCAAAACCGAGTTTACCGGCAATTGCCGAAATTGCGCATGTAAATGTTTTTGCTGCAATCGTCGGTGCGGAGATCGGAGCCAGTCTGCCAATCCCCACATTCATGAGTTTTGGCACTTATGAAGCAGGGGGCACCTTGGTGTTTTCACTACTAGGTATATCCGAGCAACAAGGTTTGCTAGCTCTCCTAGGTGTACATATCTGGAGCCAGATTTTCGATTATAGCCTCGGTGGATGCTGCCTGGTTTTTGTTATTCTGCTGGGCCGCCGCGGCAAACGTCAAATCGCGGAGCCAAATAAATCGAACAGACCGGTTTGGGCGCTTGGAATAGCCGCGATAATACTGATCGTGGGCGGGTTATCCCTGGCCTGGCAGTATCGCGCCAACCAGAAACTGGGCGCTATTTCTGCACCTGCGGCCGGGAAAGATTTACGCACCGTCGAGAGCGGCCCTGCCAACGACTCAATCAAGGCCTTGCACCAGGCAGGGGTAAGCGGATTTGTAATATGGAGCTCAAATCGATTCGGCAATCACGATATATTGAGAATGGAGCTACCCGGGGGGCAAATCTCTCAAGTCACCAATCACCCCCATACCGAAACCCTGCCAAGAATCTCACCGGACGGCAACAGGATCGTATTCTCAAGATCACAACAACCCTGGGTATCGCAGCGTAACACTATTGCATGGGACGTCATTTTGCTGGATCTTCAGAGCGGCAAAGAACAACGTCTGGCCGAATCCGCCACCTATCCTTTCTGGATCAATAACGGAACTGTGGGGTACTTGCACCACGGGGTTCAGGTGACGCAACATGATCTATCAACCGGTAACACGAAACTGGCCTATCGCTCTGGTGAAAACAACAGCATGCCGGCAGGCGCGCCAATCACTTCTCCAGAACTGAATCCGCAAACAGGTGAACTTGTATTTACCGCCAAGCAGTCAGCGATTGGTATGAATACCGGATTCTGGGGCACTGCCTTGTGGCAGAATAGCGGCCAAGGTACGGGTCAGATTCGCGGGGTGCTGGATGGCTGCGAACTTAACTGGTCGAGTGATGGTAAATGGTTATACCAGGTGGGGCACGGCGGCAGACAGGAGACTATGTTCTACCGCATCGACCCTGTTTCTTTAGAGGCCAGACCATGGTTGGATCTACCTGGAGAATTCAGCCACGAATACTGGCCCAAAGATTCAAACGACGGTCGCTTCCTGGTATTCGGAGCAAGCCGGGGTGAACATGAACATGATGTCGCGGATTACGAATTGTTTTTGTGGCCAATCGATAGCGGAATGGAGAACGTTATTCGGCTGACTTTTCATAGTGGCAACGATAACTGGCCGGACGTATTTATTAAATGAAAGTGCTGTTGCAGAGAGTGTCCAGTGCCAGTGTGGAAGTAAACGCGCAAATGGTGGGTCAGATCGATCGCGGACTGCTGCTTTTTGCCGGCTTCGGAGAAGCTGATCGCAGCGATGTTGATCATAAAATCCAGAAAGCGAGCAATAAACTGCTGAATCTGCGTGTTTTTTCCAATCCTGAGAACAAATTAGATTATTCGGTGATAGATATCGGGGGCGGAGTGCTGGCAGTACCGCAGTTCACACTTTACGGCAAGAGCCTTAAAGGCCGTCGTCCTGACTTCACTGATGCGCTGGAACCTGACTTCGCTTCACGGGCCTTTGACCATTTTCATAGCACGCTCGCCCGGAACCTGGGCAAAGAAGTCGCCACCGGGGTGTTTGGTGCAGATATGCAGGTCTCGCTGGTGAATGACGGCCCTTTGACCCTGATGTTCGAGTTTTAATTTGTAACCACTATGCGCGTCAATAATAATGCTGGACTTGGCGGCAAAATTGCCGAGGCCATCCTAAAAGGATTCAATCGACACTTCACGCTGTTTCGAGAAATCACCCAAGCTGCGAAAACACGCTTCGAGCAGGCTGATTGGGAAGGCGAATCCTCCGCGAGAAAAGAAAGGATTTATTACTATGATTTGCGGGTCACCGAGTCTCTTGAAACCTTAAAGGAAAACTTCGAACTAGAGGAGTTTGACCAGGTCCTTTGGCAGGATGTCAAACGATGGTATCTCTGGTTGTTGTACGACCACATTCAACCAGAGCTCGCTGAAAGTTTCTATAATTCAGTATTTTGCAGGCTGTTTGATAGTAGTTACTATAACAACGATTACATCTTCGTTAAGCCGGGTACAGCTGTGGAATTCCTCGACCTGGATCATCCGGTATATGCCAGTTTTTATCCTGATAACGAAGGCCTCGAATCCTGTTTACGCCAGATGCTCCTCAGCTTCGGCCTGGAGCGGCCCTGGCAGGACATCGCACGGGATGTGCGCCTGTCGGCGCAGAACATGGAATCTGTCCTGACCTCTTCATTGCGTCCCGCACCCTATCGACAGCTGCATGTTGTCTCCTCGCTGTTCTTTCGTAATAAGGCCGCCTACATCGTTGGCCGGGCTTTTGTGGGGCTTGAAGCGCTGCCCTTCGTAATACCAATATTGATCAGCGACGATCTGGAACTTTATGTCGATACCGTGGTGACCGACATCAACGATCTGGCGCTGATATTCAGCTTTACCCGCGCTTACTTCATGGTCAATACCGATGTTCCGTCGGGCCTGGTCAGTTTCCTGAAATCTATACTGCCGACCAAATCGAACGCAGATCTTTATACATGTATTGGTTTTCAAAAGCAGGGTAAAACCTTGTTTTATCGTGAGTTCCTGCATCACCTCGAACACTCCAATGACAAGCTGATCATCGCACCGGGAATCAAGGGAATGGTGATGAGTGTGTTCACCCTGCCCTCGTTCCCTTATGTGTTTAAGGTGATCAAAGACCATTTTGCCCCACCTAAAGATGTAGATCGTCAAACCGTCAAGGAAAAGTACCAGATGGTCAAAATGCATGACCGGGTCGGGCGGATGGCAGATACTCTGGAGTTTTCTCACGTTGCGTTTCCGTTGCACCGTTTTTCTGACGAGTTGCTGACAGAGCTTAAGCAATCCATCGCCTCCAGCCTGGTCATCGATGACCGCCAGTTGATCATCCGCCATCTGTATATCGAACGACGCATGGTGCCGTTCAACATTTACCTCGACCATGCCAATGAGGAGCTCCTGGAAGCGTCAGTGATCAGTTACGGCAACGCCATTCGAGAAATGATTGCCGCCAATATATTTCCGGGGGATATGCTCCTTAAAAACTTTGGTGTGACGCGCCATGGAAGAGTTGTGTTTTACGACTACGACGAGATCTGTCATATGAACGAGATTAGGATCCGCGCTATTCCAAAAGCGCAGACTGAAGAGCAGGAACTATCCAGCGAACCCTGGTTCCATGTGGGGGAGGATGATTTTTTCCCAGAGCAGTTCGAGCATTTTGTCATCAACCACCCGAAAGTGCGGGAGAAATTTCTCGAGCACCACCCTGAATTACTGGATCCGTGCTACTGGAAGCAGGTGCAAAAAGACATTCAGGAGCACAAACGCCATGATGTGTTTCCCTACGCCACTAATCGACGTTTTATACGTCGCTATCCCGAACTCTATCAGTAAGCCCGCAGAAAAATCTCAATCGCTCAGGAAAGCTGCTTTTCGCGAATTTCGTCTATGGTTTTGCAGTCGATGCACAGTGTCGCGGTAGGCCGGGCCTCCATGCGCTTGAGGCCGATTTCTACACCACAGCTTTCACAAAAACCGAAATCTCCAGATTTCAGATGAGTAATTGTGTTTTCGATTTTTTTCAGCAGCTTTCGATCACGGTCACGGCCCCGAAGTTCGAGTGCCATATCAGTTTCCTGGCTGGCCCGATCTGTGGGATCCGGGTGGTTCGCGGTTTCATCCTGCATGTGATGCATCGTTCGATCGGTCTCATCTTTAAGCTCGGCCTGCCATCCTCCGAGGATCTGACGAAAATGCTCTACTTGTGCCGGCCCCATGTATTCTTCGTTCTTTTTTGGTTTGTATGGTGCTACGCCGTGAATTAACAGATCAGGTTTCTTTCTGGTTGCCATATTGATGTTTGGTTTCTCTAATACGCTTGAACGAGGTCCTGAGTTGCGCAAGCCCTAAATTACGCAAGCCGATAAAAAATCAGGCGCCGCTTTATACCAAAACGAAGGTGTCAATGCAAACGCGATCCGAATAGTATTGACTGCCTTTTTTTAGTTATTTTCTGATTAAGATATTTCTATATTTTTCAATGTGTTAACCGACTATCCCTTAATTTGGTTTATCCCCTTTTTTGTCGCCTTTTTCGGGATGCGGCTCGCATTTTGCGCGCTTCTGTCGGACTGAGGTAAAGAGGCCGATAAATCTCCACCCGATCTTGGTGCTCAAGCAGGTGATCAAGAGGACGCCCATAACCAAACACACCGACCATATCGTCCTCTAGTTGAATTTCCGGAAACGCCTCGAGGATGCCGGATTGGCGAATAGCCTGCTCGATAGTAACTGGAGACTCGCATTCCAGATCGATCACCTTCTGCTCCTCCGGCAATGCGTACACGACCTCAATTGAAATACTCATGCGCCTTGTTTTGAATATACCTGGTCTGCACGTTTTCTGAACGAGTCCACCATGGAATCGGCAATTATCCGAAAAACCGGTCCAAGCACGGCCTCCACCACTTTGCTCGAGAAACCAAAATTCAGTTCGAGGGAGATTCTCGATGCCTCCGGCGAAATCTCCTTGAACGCCCAGAATCCGGACAAATCGCTAAATGGTCCATCTATCAGGGTCAAATCAGTACGTTGATCAGGTATTACCCGATTGCGCGTGGTGAATGTTTTACTCACACCTTTGAAGGCGATATCCACGGAAGCCGTATACGCATACTGGTCTTGATCAAGCACTCTTGATCCGCCGCACCAAGGCAGGAATTCCTGATAACGATCCACATCATTCACCAGCTCATACATCTGGGCCGCGGAATGCATCACGAGCGCTGAACGTTCTACTTTGTACATTGGGGAGATTCCCACATCACCATATAGATTACTGCGTCGATTATACTTCAGGGTCTGCAATCACCGTGGCAAACCACGCTCATGGCCAAGGCAAAAAAACAGGACTCCAACACCATTGCGGTCAACCGCAAGGCGACCTTCGACTACTTCATTGAAGAGCAGTTCGAAGCCGGTATCGCACTCGAAGGCTGGGAGGTCAAGAGCCTCAGGGACGGTCGCTTACAGCTGAAAGAGAGTTATGTCATTGTGCAGAACGGTGAAATTTTTCTGGTCGGTGCCCATGTCTCTCCACTCAAGCAGGCTTCCACACATATCCACCCCACTCCTACCCGCAGTCGTAAGCTTTTATTGCATCGTAAAGAGATCAACAAATTGATTGGCGCCGTCGATCGTGAGGGTTATACCCTGGTACCGCTGTCCATGTATTGGTCAAAAGGGCGCGCAAAACTCAAAATCGCCCTGGCTAAAGGAAAGAAGCAACACGACAAACGTCAGGCTATAAAACAAAGGGAATGGGACCGCGATAAACAGCGATTGTTAAAAATGTAAGCGCTCAGTGTTATATCGTCCTGATACCAAATCAGGTTTATCATGACGGATTCAGGTCCCCTTCCGGCCCCTATAATTTACCCAAAACACCACCATATAAAGATATAATGTAACTTCCATGGGGGTGACTGGCTTCGACGTCGGTCGCGAAGCCATCGGAGCATGCCGAGGTGCAGAGTTCCTCGTAAAACCAGCTGCAAAACTATAGTTGCCAACGACGACAACTACTCACTAGCGGCTTAATCCCGCTGGTCCTTTCACCCTGCTCTCCTGTCGGCTTGGGCTTGAAAGGTCATCTTAGACAGGATCGCTCGCCGGCTGTGTCTGTTAGTCGGCTGCTAAAGGTAAGCGGACTCGCCGAACAGTAAGTTTGTCTGCCTACTGGCTGAACGGTTAACTTAAAGCGCAGACTAAGCATGTAGCTGCCGGTGTGTGTAGGATCAGCGGACGCGGGTTCAATTCCCGCCACCTCCACCAAACACCCAGAAAGCCGCCCGAATAGGCGGCTTTTTTTATGTCATGAGCGACCGTCAATTTAAACGACCAAAAATGCAAGTCCTAACTCCTTATCCTAATTAACCTATTTGTGCGGTTTTCCGAAGTCATTGCTCAAATATCAAGCCCCTGACTGTTCTCAATTAGATCCAAAGGACCCCGCGTAGCCGAATGCGGAGAAGGTGGAGCAGATCGAAATCCAGCTGAAATAGGATATCAGTAGGATTGCAAAAATTATCAGAGAAACTTTACTTTAATCAGAACTACCTCAGTAGTCACTGTCAATCAGATCCAACGGCTTTTGAGTCAAGTTCTTGCTATCCAATACAGTCTCTATATTGGCGGTCCAATCAGCCTGATTGACTAGTCCCAGATTTCCCAAAGAGGGCAACTGTATCTGGCATAACATTGAATTCAAATCACGGTTGGCCGTAAAGACGTTTCCAACTTTTCGCACACTTCCTCGCTGTATATAGGCCCCAATCGATTCATCCCATTGATGGATTTCTGGTTTTACCGAAGTACAGGACGAAAAATACCCCAACGCGCCGCCCGTTAACGTGAAGGTATTATTCAGGTCGCTAAGAAAACTGAAACGTGTGAATTGATCAATATCCAAATCGTCAATTTCCACCAGATTTGATGTTGCGTCAGAATCTTTGAAGGTAAATGACAAGTTGTCGTAGGAAGTAATAAATTCATGCCCAGGCTCAACGCCGACTGGCATTGAATTCACCCACCCCTGTTCGTCAATCATTTTTTTAAGTAAATCTGTCGGCACCAGATTATCGTATTCACCCCCCGCAAGACTCCACTCGGTATAGAGCTGGGTATTAATCTGATCAACCGTTTTAACTCCTTCATTGCCGGATTGATCGATTCCTAGTTCAGCCACCATGTCATGGTACACCGCCAAATCCATGTCGTTCCCAACATCATAGCTAGCTCCCGATACTGCACCCGGTCCTACTATATCTGCCAATGTTATCGGAATCGTTTGAACCTGATCAGTGGTTATGACAATTTCGCGCGGCTGAAAGTACCCTTGGGAGGTATAGTCCTGCATAACCCTTCTAAAAACAAAGCTTTCCGTATCTTCCAACTCACCGTCCGATACGGTGACGTTAACCTTGATATGACTATATTCATAAAATAAGGGTAACGCTCCCGGCTGCTGTGAATACTCCACACTGTCAAAAAAGTGCAGCAGAAAACCACCAGATTGATCAGGTCTGACTTCCATAAATCGACCAGGATTGATCAATCCTTCGATATCACTGGCAAGGGTAATATCTTCGATCTGAATAGGTGTCTGAGAATCTATGATTGTCAGAGGGATATCGATCGCCTGAAACGTGTTGACATTAACCACTTGGTCCACATCCGCTATTTCCGCAAGATCTGGAGCAGTGTTGCTCAATTTATTATGAACAATGAATTCAGTATCGAACGATATCAATTTTCCAAGGTAGCGCAATGTGGCAGTGATGGTATGTTTTCCTTCATCCAATTTGCTTGTGTCCAAGCTTAATTGATAAGTGCTTTCTTTGAACAGATTAGTGCCGTCTTCCAGCGTATAAGTGACAAGGTCGCTATCAGCATCCTTTGGAAATAGTTCAAGAGCGAGCTCTCCGGATACGGTTTGGTCCGTTGACAATGGTGTAATTCCATCGTCCTTTCGAATTTCATACCTGGATGGAACCGTCAGATCTACATTCAAGATAGGTGGCGGCACGCTTCCGGGTCTATCAGCATAAAAATAGTATTTGTAGTTACCCGGATTCAAATAGGTTTGATCAATCGTGAGGTTAAAAAGATCGGGTCGATTTCCGTCTCCGTCTGCAGCGGGCTCCAATGTCACCCAACGTCGAACCGGTAGATTTAAAATATGGTCGGTTAAATTAGCGACAACGATGTCGCTGGGTTCGGATATGTCTTTTGTAGTCACCACCACGGCATCCTGTTCAACCATGGTGGGTGCGCCTGAAGGCAGCGCTGTTTCGTCTTCCGGACCCAATTTGCCGCGGTATATCACCTGTAGCCGCACATCGATAGCATTCAGTGGAATTGGATCTGAAGAAAAATCAAAGTCAATCAACATCGGGGTATTTTTCTCTACCCTTACAAAATCATCTTCGGCGTCCGGCCCAATAGTTTTAGTCAACGATTTCGAGATATGTTCGAAACTTCTTCGACGTATATCCAACCTTAGTTCATCACTATCTGTGACAGAACCATTGCTGAAATAGTTCGAACCAGTGCAACCAGATGCAGACCGTGTAGACAGAGAGATAAAATCGTCATTCAGCGCACTGCTATCGGCATTTTCCAGTGCCCCGGGTCCGAAGCCTCCACTACCATCCTCCTGGTAACAATGATTGAGAGAATATTTCACGATAGCCTGCAGGGTTCCATCAAACATATCCTGTGAAATCGAGACAGGGCCCGCAATAAAAGGCGGATGATCTGGCAAATCAATATTAGCTGTCGTGTTTCTTAGCTTCAGGCGTATCTTGTCGTATCCGAATCGAGAGCCGTTCACCTGGGTTTTTCCATCTGGATCTAATGTGATCGATTGCCCTGCCCCTACTTTGTGGTCTTTGAATGCATAAACGCCTTCTTCGGGCGAGGAAATTTCCATTTCGCCCCGGAAAAAATAATCGATCATTCCCGTTGAAAAAGCGATTATCCTGGGTATGACAAAATCCAATCTCTTATCAATCACACATTCGTTCACCGTAAATCCAGCGCCGTGATCATCAGTAAAATCAGGGATCGTCAATAGCTCTTCAGACCAAACTGAATAAGCACTGGCTTGGGGATTGGATTGTGTATGACCTGAGTTGGGATCGTTTGGATCGAGATAGTTGTCAATGACATTGGTACTAAACCAGGCAAGTTTTCCGGTAATAGGGTCAACACCATTCGAAGTGAAATACGTCGCGCGACAACCAGCCACCGCTGCAGCGAATTCTTCAAACTGAGTAGGCACCGTCTCTAATTCAGGTTGGGGATATTCTGGATCAGGTTCGAATGAAGAGCCTCCCCAACGAAAATTTGTATCGTCGGTCACAAAATTAGTTGACGCATATTCTGCCATCCCAACCCTATGAAGCCCTTGATCACCAGTATCGCCCGCCCAATCCCAATAGTCGCGAGCTCGAGGTAACTTTATGGATACGCCAGCATATTGGGGGCTTGCATCCGCAATCGATTCGAATGACGAAGTCTGAACACCACCTTCATCACCTCCTTCTTTGCTGTAGTTCTTGTCCACATACTTTTCCACAAAATCATTGTCTATGTATGGCAAGTGATCGTCATTCCGAACATGTTGTGGCTGGCCCATATCCTGAATGTGGTGCACAAGATGGCCCAAGCTCTGAAACATTAAACCGGAATTCAAGTCTCGCTGCGTTTTTGTCGGCTCTGTTAAGGACTCATGAAAGTAGTTTCGAGCATCTTTGTAGGAAAATAGTTGTGGAGTAGTTTTAGTGAGAACGGTTACAGAAGGGATTCCAGAGGTAACACCAAACATTTCTCCTTGGTCTTCGAGAATCCATTTCGGCGATGACTCTCCAGGTACATACCCGTCTTGTGTTAATGCTCTCCCACCATTTTGCGGGTCGTAAAAATGGTTTACAACCCTCCAACGCCCTAGTTCTGGATCTTCCAGCGGTCCAATTTTGTCTACTGCATCCTCGAAATCAACACCATCCTGTAACAATTCGTAAATTGTTTTGTCTTCACCCTTGGAGTTTGGGAAAACATTTATCGAATTATATTGATCAAATAATTTTTCAAATCTATTATCGAACCCGATGCTCGGAATTCCAACTTTATCGAAAACAACGCCCGAACCGACGGACCCTCTTTCTAAGACAATTTGTGTTAATTCCTTG